>CAJOHE010000001.1 GCA_905234495.1 uncultured Eubacterium sp.
AGGGCAGCTTCCCGGGAAAATAGGTCGATGCCGACATTACAAAGAACCACTAACTTCGGTTAGTGGTTTTTTTGTAATATTTACACCAATCTTTCAGGGCGCTGCCCTCCAAGTATTACCTTTAGACACAAATCTCAACGACGGATACTTGTACCGTCGTTGAAAGGAGAAACATATGGAGTGATTAACAGCAAAATCTTATTTTGTCCCAATCACGGAATATGTTTGGACGCGGGCAGCTTCCCGGGAAAATATGCTAGATGCCGACATTAAAGAAACAGACTTCTTTCGAAGTCTGTTTTTTATTTGAAATCGAGTTCATATTTAATTTTGCCGTAATAGGGGTATCGGCTGATTCCTTCAGGCGTTACTGAATCAAACGAAACGTCCTTGTTTAATTTATATAGTCCGCTGTTGATTTTATAAATCGTTGTCTGCCTGTGAAGCGCAATAATCCTGCGGTCTTTCTCTTTTGCCGCATAGAGAAGCTTTCCGCTTTCATCGGCGTATTTCTCATCCGTATAGCCTTCAGAATAAACGAAAATATCCCTTCCGTCAAAGAGATTGAAGCCTTCAACGTCGGTATCCCCGAAATCTGTGCTATGGTTTATCTCAGACTGCTCGATGTGTTTTCCGAGAATAACTGCGCCCGCGCCGATAGCAAAGAGCGGGGTGTTGTTCTTAACCGCTTTGAGAATTATGTCAAAAGCGCCGCTCTGTCTGAGCTCATTAATCAGTTTGAAGGGATTGCCGTCGTCAATAATAATCGCGCTGTAATCCCTTATGTTCCTGTCTTTGAGCTCGGAAGCGTCGGTCAACATATCAATAATGCCGTATTCGGTTTCGCCGAGATGCTTGATAAATTCGCTGTATTTATCGTTGTAATCATCGTTTTCAGCGGCTATGGGAATATATAGAAGCGTCATATTCGGAATAAGGAAATCTTTGAATTTGTCAAACGCTTCATCAAATTCGTTTTTCATATCGCCGCCGTTTGCAAAGATAATCATAATATCACCATATAAAAATATATCACACATTTGTGAATATAACAACATTATTATAAAAGGTTTTCTATTTTTATGGTAATGTGTTTACTTTTGGACATTTTTTGTTATAATCAATTATTATGAGGACGGATTTAATAAACGGAAAAGCAGTCAAAAATGTAATAATGTTCGCCGTGCCGATAATGGGAAGCTCGCTGTTGCAGTATTGCTACGGCTTTGTTGACAACATCATCGTCGGCAGATTTGTCGGAACAAACGCGCTTGCCGCTGTCGGAAACGTTGGCTCGATTAACGGATTTATAATCGGTGCCGCGCTTGGTCTTACGGCGGGTTTCACTATACCCGTTGCGCAGAAATTCGGCGCCGAGGATTACAAGGGAATGAACAAGTTTGCGGGAAACAGTATTTCGCTTGCTTTTGTTATCGGCGTTTTTATTGCTATTATTGCGCATATTGTCTGCTACCCGCTTTTGCGTCTTATCAACACGCCCGATGAGATTATTGATTTGTCTGCATCCTATGTAAACGTGCTTTATTACTGCGTTCCTATACAGATGTCGTTAAATAATTTCAACGCGCTTTCAAGGGCAGTGGGCCAGAGCAAAAAGCCGCTCTATTTCCTTGTGTGCAGCGTTTGCGTAAACATTATACTTGACCTTCTTTTCGTTGGAAAATTCGGCTGGGGCGTTGTTGGCGCCGCGTGGGCGACCGCAATTTCTCAGCTCACCGCAACGCTTCTTTCGGGCATATATATTCTTAGATTCAATAAAGAACTCAATATCAGCAAGAGCGATATAAGACTGTCGGGAAGCGTTTCGCTGAAGCAGATTAAAATCGGTTTCCCGCTTTCGCTTCAGTTCACAATAACGTCAGTCGGCTCAATGGTTTTGCAGACCGCGGTAAACGGCTTCGGTCCCAATGTTATTGCAGGCTTTACCGCCGCCAACAGGGTTGAGCAGGTGCTCAACATTCCTATGTCCGGTCTCGGTGTTGCGACCATGACCTTCGTCGCTCAGAACTACGGCGCTAAGAACTACCGAAGGATTATCACAAACGTCAGAAACATTTATATTCTCGACCTCTGCGTATCGGTTATATGCAGCTTGATACTCTATTTTGCGGGACCATTTGCGGTAAGTCTCTTTATGACCGAGCAGAATCCCGAGATTATGTACGCGGCAAAGCATTACCTGACGGCTATTGCGCAGTGCTATTCACTTGTTGCAACGCTCTTTGTTTTCAGGAACACTTTGCAGGGGCTTGGCTTTACCTATGCAAACACCGTTGCAGGGGCAGGGGAATTTATCGGAAGAATTGTTGTTGCCCTCGTTCTGACGCCTCTCATCGGCTTCAGCGCGATATGCTATGCAGGACCTTTTGCGTGGCTACTTGCAGACATACCCCTAATTGTGATATACTTAGTAAAGAGAAAGCAATTTTCTAAGCTAATCAGTCAACAGGAGGAATAAGAATGTTCTATTATATTGTGCTTTCGGTAGGTATAATTGTTTCGTTTATTTTCTGTCTCAGAAGGGCAAACGGCTTCAGCATTTCGAATCTGCTTTTTAAGTCGGTTTCAAGCCTTTTCTATCTTCTGACCGCGGTGTTTGCTCTTATTGAGAGAAACGTTCATCTCGGCGACGCTCAGGCATACGGCTCGCTGATTATTATGGGCGGCGCGTTCGGGCTTGTCGGCGACATTATGCTTGACTTAAAGGGCGTTTACAAGCAGGACGAAAAGCCCTATCTTATAAGCGGATTCATCGCATTTCTTATCGGTCACATTTTCTATATCAGCGCTATAGTTTATTCCATCAAAATGGAATGGTGGCTCGTGCTCATCGGCGCCTGCGCTGCTTGCATCGGCGGAATAGTTACCGTTCTTTCAGCAAACCTTATGAAGGTTCACTACGGCGCATACAGAAAGATTGTTGCGGTTTACACATCCTTCCTTCTCGGCACGGCAATAATGTCGGGTATTGCAATGGTTATCAGCGGTTTCCAGAAGGGATATATAATCCTCTTTATCGGCGCAATATTATTTGCTCTTTCGGACGTAATTCTTTCGGGAACGTTCTTCGGCAGGGGAAAGGACAAGAAGAGGCATTACTTCATAAACCACTTCACATATTACGCCGCTCAGTATCTCATCGCAGCGTCAATTATGTTAATTAAATAAAACAAGATAAATTAAAAGAGAGTCTCATTTGAGACTCTCTTTTTTGGTGGGCCATCAGGGACTCGAACCCCGGACCGACCGGTTATGAGCCGGTTGCTCTAACCAACTGAGCTAATGGCCCCTTTAATGCCTGCCGCCAAACTTGCGACTTTGATATAATACCACTAATCAATTTTTATGTCAATACTCTTTTCGCCGGCACAATCATAAATGAATAATTCATCTGATAATCATATAAATAATTGTACCTGTTTTAACTCGGTTACAGTATAAAATCGGCGTATAATTATTCAATATAAATAAAAAATATTATTTTTTGTTAAAAAAAATAGTGCATTTTTATATATTATGTGTTATACTTTAAATAATAGTATCGGGGAATTATGTTCTCTGAAATAAAATGAGGAGTAAATGTTATGGCTGAAAACCAAAACAAGGTAAAGCAACTCTTTACCGAAGTGAAAACGCATTGGTCAAAGCCTGCACCGGGAAAATACGTTCCTTACAAGGAATACTTACAGATTTTCGCCGGCGTAGGAAGTAACTATGCGGGTTCCAAAACGCTTGAATACATTGCGTTTGCGGCAAGCTGTTATCTGATGATGTATCATTACAAGCTGCCCTACGTAACGTATTCGGTTATAGCACTTATCAATATGCCGCTCGGTTATGTCTGGACCCTTATATGGTGGTTCGTATGCGACAACCTCGGCTTCCTGCCTAAACGGACGGAGAAAAAGCTGTATGTGGTATACTTGTCGGCTGCCGCGCTGGGTCTGTTTATGATTTTCTATAACTTTGACGCTATCCTTAATCCGGCAAATCCGATAGTAGCTCTTTTCAATTCCTTCAAGGGAATATCCGCCGCCTCGGCAATTAAGATTTTGGGAACCTTCCTGCTCAATCAGGGCTGGGTTGGTGCGCGTAATATCTTCTGGCGAAAGAAACTCATCCCGAAATTCGGCAGATATAAGTACAGTCTTTACTGCGACTATCTGCCGAAAAACATTATGGTTATCCTTATCGGCTGGCTTCCTTTCTACACCACAATCGGCGACGACGTAAAGAGAGTATGGGTTGCAAACCTTCTGTTTGCTATTTACAACGTATTTGGCTTTGCAAACAACCTTGAAATGTGTACTCAGAACATCTCGCCGAACGTTCGCGAAAGAATCTTTGTAAGAGCTTATCCCATCAAGCTTTCGCATTTGTTCTGGTCGATTATGGCGATTATCCTTCCCGCGATTATCGGTACCACGAAAGACAAGTGGGCGGATATTGCAGTATTTAAGTGGATTATCCCTGTAACGTTCTTTATCTTCTCAACGCTGACGCTTGTCTTTGCGGGCAAGATAAAAGAACGAATACCGCAACCGCCGCTCGAGAAAAAGGTCAATATCAAGATGTGGGACGGTATGTTCGGCGTTATGCGAAACAAGTATAAGTGGACGCTGACCATTGTAGGACTGCTCGACTCGCTTGGTAACGGTATGCTTGACTTTGCAATCATTCTGTACCTTTATACCTTCCGACTATCGGGCTTGTCGTACAGTTTGCTTGTCGCCTTGGTATCGTTTGCCGGCACCCCGCCTGACTTCTTCTCGCCGTACTTCATAAAACGGTTCTCATATAAACAGATAATGATTTTCTTCCAATACTCGCGAGCCATAGGATACGGCGTTATCGTCCTATGCTACTGGTTCCTGGGGGACAATCTGCAGCTATGCGGTATCATATCAATCGTAATGCTGATTCTTCTTGAAATGTGCAAGACGGTGCCCGTTACCGTCGGACACGATATGGATATACGAATATCCGACTATCAGATGTATCTGTCCGGCGAACGACTGGAAAACTATTCAGGCGTATTCGGCTGGTTCACCGGTCCTGTTACGACCTTTATAAGCCTTATTATTCCGCTACTGCTTCTTAAGAACGGATTCAACTCAAACTTCGACGTTCTGTTTATTGACGAGGTGCGTGTAAAGATTATTGCAATTCCTCTGATGTTTGATATTGCGGGCTACGTGCTAATGTCAATTCCGTACTTCTTCTGGGATTACACGGACGACAAACAGAACAAGGTTATGGAAGTTCTGCGAAGGCGTGAAGAGGTTACCCGAAAACAGATGGAAGAGGGCGACGACAGTACGCCTGAGGAAAATGCCGTAGCCGCTATTGAAGAAAAAGAAACAGCGGAGGTGGTATCATGAAATTAGGTAAGAAAAAGAATGCACCCGACGCTGTAGAAGAAAAAGAAGAAGATTTCCTTGAAAAGGAAGCAAAGGAAATGGAAGAGCAGGCGCCCGAATATACTCTTGATATCCCCGAGGATGAAATCTGGACGTATAAGATTGACGGACTGCAGGCACCGAGCGTAGGCAAGAATTACGACGACGCAAGGCTTAAAAAGGTTCTGGTTGTAGTTGTAATCTTAATCGCAATTTCTCTTAGTATCTTCTTCTCGGTAAACGCTCTTAAAACAACTGAGTACGACTACGAAGAGGTTGAGGGCGGATACGAGCTTGTCAGCTATTCAAACCCCGGCAACGTAAGAGAGGTAACAATCGACTACGTTGACGGCGACACCTCAAAACCCGTTGTATCGCTTCACGATTACGCATTCAACTGCGACGGCGCAATCGAAAAGGTTCACATCGGTAAGGACGTCAAGTATCTTGACGGCAAGACCTTCTATTCCTGCTGGAATATTCAGTACGTTGATATCGACGATGACAACCCGTATTTCTGCGACGTTGAAGGCGTAGTTTACAGCAAGGATATGACGAAGATTATCTTCTATCCCACGGACTACGACCGCACGCTGAGAATCAAAGAGGGCTACGCTCATCTCGTATGGGAATGCGAGAGCTGCGGCCGTCAGGGCGATCCCGACGTTGACTGTCCGAGCATTGATGCAAACGGCTACGACGCATACAAATGCCCCGGCAACAACGGCAAGATGTGTAATTCACGCGGCAGCGAGTATTACTGGGCATACCACAGCGACCTCAAAGAGGACGACGGCGAAACCGAGATGTGGGAACTCTGGGGTACGACCGAGCTTTACGACGAGGCTTTCTTTGAGGAATACAACCTCAAGACGAGAACCTATGTTGTTCCGTCAACAGTAACAGAAATCGGTCAGCTCGCGTTTGCATATTCAAACCTCACCGAGCTCTACATCCCCGAAGGCGTTAAGGTTATCGGCGCGCAGGCAATCTTTAAGAACGAGATACTCAGAAATATCTACACTTATAAGAGCGATGCACCCGTAACGGATACGTTCTACACAGCGATTCCTTCGCTTGGAACAATCTATGATTCGCTTCCCGAAGGACTTGAGGAAATCGGATCGGACGCTTTCTATCACCTCAGAGGACTTGACTATATGTACATTCCGTCATCGGTTACAAAGATAGGTCACCACCTTATGTGGGAGGCTATCTATAAGGATGACGACAGCAAGGAACTTGTTGGTATTACAGAGGTCAACGTAGGAATGACTGAGGAAGAGTTTGAAGCAAATGTTGAACACGGTGAAAAATGGATTCCCGAGTACAACAACGGTCTCTTCAGCAAAAAGGTTCCCGTAAACTACGGCGCAGAACGCCGCGAGCACGTGGACAAATAAAAACACTAAAAGAGAGGGTTTCAAACCCTCTCTTATTTTAATATAAAAAACACTTGCATTTTGAATATAAAGTTGTTATAATAGACAAGCACTTAGACATAGGGGTATAGCTCAGTTGGTAGAGCAGCGGTCTCCAAAACCGCGTGCCGAGGGTTCAAGTCCTTCTGCCCCTGCCATGAAGACCGCATAAGCGGTCTTCTTTTTTGCACGAAAAAAAGCGAACAGTGTCCATTAATTTCTTTTTATATTTACTTAGGTTAATAACTGCTGTATTATTTAATTACGGAATATTATATCCGAAATATTTGATTTAAGGGGTAATTATATGAAAAAGTACATTAAGGTTTTATCACTATTCCTTGCGCTTGTTATGGTTCTGAGCTTATGCGCCTGCAGCGCAAAGACTGACGACAGTGCAGATACAACGACCGCAGCCGATGTTACCGAATCGGGCGATGTTGCAGACGACACAACTACTGCTTCCGCCAATAATGCCGAAGCAGCAAAACTCACCGGAAAAATCAATATAATCAATCCCGATGACAAGGATTCGGCGATTCTTCGCGGCGTGCGTATTGGAGGACTCTCGGTAGGCAGCGCAGAAGGCTTCAACAACAAAGAAGCTTCGCTTGACGACGTCCGTTGCATTTTCGAACTTGGCGAATGGATTGAATTCTATCCCGACACGGACGCAGAGTATGCGCTTCGCGTATGGATTCTCAAGCACCGTGACGACCAGGAGTATTACAACGACTGCGAATTCTCCGACCTTATGCCAGGCTTTGCTCAGTATTGCGACCTTCACTATCCCGTTGACGAGGAAAACCCCGACAGCTGGTACTGGGGTAGTTTCTATTTGAATCAGGATGAATGCGAACCGGGTTATTACGATTTCGTATTCACCTATGAGGGCAAGGCAATCGGCGTTCTTCAGACGCGTTTTTATAACGCGGGCGAACTCAGCGGCAAGTCCGATGAGGAGCTTGAAGCTCTTATGCACGAATAATCAGGGTGAATAATATGTCAGCTGAAAGATTTATTAAGCTTGTCGAAGACGAGCAGGGCTTTGAATTTATTCAGGCGTACCGTAACGACGAGGACCGTATTATTGGCGGAAAGGGAAACATCTACTGGTATATCATTACCAAAAAAGGAAAGGTAAAAGAGTCGTATATCGGCAAGCTTGAGGGCGGCGTCTGGAAGGACAGCTATGTAAAAGGAGCCGGTGCGCCGAAGGATATGCCTTCGGGAACAACAATAGACCTTATTGCAAAAAACGCATTTCTTATACAGGGCGAATACTGGGTTAAGGACAGGAAGGGAAAGCTTGTCGAGGACTCGCATCCGCACCTTCATTATGTCTACGGCTTCGGCGACAAGGCGGTTGACGTTTCCGAAAAATACGGCGTAACCATAGCTTTTTCCGATATCAAGGATGATGCGGCAGGCTTCCATCTCAGGGACGTGACAACGGGTTCAAAGGTTGAACTTCCGTAAGTAAATCATATAAAAAATCAGGATGGGAAACAGCTTGTTTCCCGTCCGTTTCTGTAGTTAAATCATTATAATTTTCCTTATATTAGATATTATAATTAAATATTATTTACAGTTTGTTCATAAAAATATAGGGTTTGCGATAAATTTTTTGTTGAAATTTCATATTAATGATGATATACTACTATTAGATTTATAAGGGGGTTACTGCCTTGAGTAAAGAAGAGAAAAAAGCTAAGAAGCTTCAGAAGAAGGAAGCTAAGCAGGCTAAGAAGGACGTCAAGCTTCAGAAGGCTGCCGAAAAGGCTAACGCTAAAGCTGAAAAGAAACACGAAAAAGCTTACTCTAAATTTGTAAAAGACACAGAGAAAAAGAACGCAAAGCTCCAGGCAAAAGCCGCCAAAGAGGGCAAAGCGTTTGTTCCTGTAGCTATTCCTCCCATCGGCGAGTTCCAGACCAAGGGGGAAATCAAAGCAGAAAAATCATTGCAGAAGGCATATGCAAAATATGTCAAGAAGCTTGAAAAGAAAAACGCAAAAGCAGAAAAGAAATGCGCCAAAAAGGGTAAGCCCTTCGTTCCTGTTGCAATTCCTACTTACGAAGAATTTGCAGCTGCAGGCAGCGACAACGGCAGTAACACAAAGAGAATAATCCTTATGATTATCCTTCTTTTCCTCATTTGGTTCCTTATCTATTTTGCATATATGTACTATACATACGATTACGTTCCGTCACACGAGGAAACAACAATTTCCGAGGATTCGGGCGAACCCGCTGTATACGATCCTTATTCAAATCCTCACGAGATTACAACGACGCCAAGCTATTCTGTTGCTGACGCAAAGCTTTATCTTCGTCAGACTCTCAAGGATAACTGGAATAAGATGGGACTTGGCAGCGATCCTTCAAATTCGATTTCCTACAACGGAACAACTCAGGTAATCAACGGTTCAGACTGCTATATGTTCACCGCAGGCGGCAGAACTTACGCGGTATCGACAAAGCTTTCGGCTTGTTACTATTGCCACGACGGACAGTATGACCCGCTGACCTTCAACGATACCGATATCCTTTTCGGTGACTAAATGAAATAATTAAGAGCACGGAAATTTCCGTGCTCTTTCTTTATGCTTATTATCAGTTTTTAAGGCTGTGAAGCGGTGCGGGAATTTTGCCGCCGCGGTTGATGAACTGAGCGGGGGAATTTGCGTTGACCCTCATAACGGGTCCGCTTCCGAGAAGACCGCCGAATTCAAGCTCGTCGCCGATATCCTTGCCAATTGCGGGGATAACCCTTACGGCAGTAGTCTTTCCGTTTACCATACCGATTGCCGCCTCGTCCGCGATGATACCGCTGATGACCTCAGCCGAGGTGTCGCCGGGAATAACAATCATATCAAGACCTACCGAGCAAACAGCCGTCATAGCCTCAAGCTTTTCAATGGTAAGCGCGCCGCTTCTTGCCGCGTCAATCATACCTGCGTCCTCTGATACGGGGATGAACGCGCCCGAAAGTCCGCCGACGCTTGACGAAGCCATTACGCCGCCTTTTTTAACCGCGTCATTGAGCATTGCAAGACAGGCGGTAGTGCCTGCAGCGCCGCACTTTTCAAGACCGATTTCCTCAAGAATATGAGCGACCGAGTCGCCGACTGCGGGGGTTGGCGCAAGCGAGAGGTCAACGATTCCGAAAGGAACGCCGAGCCTGCTTGAAGCCTCAACGCCGACAAGCTGCCCCATACGGGTGATTTTAAACGCCGTCTTTTTGATAAGCTCGGCAATCTCGTTTATCGAATATTCGGGGTGCTTTGAAACCGCGCTTCTGACAACGCCCGGACCCGAAACGCCGACGTTTATTACACAGTCGGGCTCGGATATGCCGTGAAACGCGCCCGCCATAAACGGGTTGTCCTCGGGTGCGTTGCAGAATACAACAAGCTTGCCCGCGGCGATGCAGTCCTCATCCTTGGTGAGCTCTGCGGCCTCCTTAATCTTCTGTCCCATTATTTTAACTGCGTCAAGATTGATGCCCGCTTTTGTTGAACCGATGTTTACGGAAGAGCAGATGTGCTGTGTTTCGGCAAGCGCTCTCGGGATTGAATTAATCAGTTCAAGGTCGCCCGCAGAAAAGCCCTTCTGAACGAGCGCGCTGTATCCGCCGATAAAGTTTACGCCTATACTCTGCGCCGCTTTTTCAAGGGCGAGGGCATACTTTACGGGGTCGCCGCCGCTGATACCCGCAAGTATCGCAATCGGCGTTACGCTTACTCTTTTGTTGATAATCGGAATACCGTATTCCTTTTCAATCTGGTTTCCCGTTTCAACAAGCTTTTCTGCTTTTGTGCATATTTTATCGTAGATTTTGCCGCAAGCTTTGTCTATATCCGTGTCGGCGCAATCAAGCAGGGAAATGCCCATAGTTGTCGTTCTTATATCAAGGCATTCATCCTGTATCATTCTTATGGTTTCAAGAATATCGTTTGTATTAATCAAGGATTCTGCCTCCTATATTCTGTGCATTGAGTTGAAAATATCCTCGTGCATTGTATGAATCTGAAGATTGTTTTCCTCGCCGTACTTTGAAAGCTCGTCTGAAAACTTGGTGAAATCAACGGTGCTGTCCGTGATGTCAGCCATCATAATCATACAGAACATATCGCTCATAACCGTCTGCGAAACGTCGATAATGTTTACCTTAAACGACGCGCAGATGTTTGATACCTTTGCAAGAATACCAACCGTATCCTTACCTACAACAGTAATTACAGCTTTCATAATAAACCTTTCCTTTGCTGTTATTTTTATTGATTATAACAAAGTATAAAACTTTTTTCAATAATGTATAAAAATATATTTTATTTTTATTAAATATGTGATAAAATACTATAAATATATACTTTGAGGTAATATATGTATAAAAATATTATAGATATGCACACTCACAGCGCTCTGAGCTTTGACGGAAATCATTCGTGCGACGAGCTTTGCGAATGTGCGATTGAAAAGGGCGCCGTCGGAATTGCGATAACCGACCACTGTGATATTGACGGGAACGACGATTATGATGCCCTCTGCAAAAAGCAGTTTGCCGCAACGGCGGATAGTAAGAATAAATACGCTGACAGATTAAAGGTTTATCAGGGGCTTGAAATAGGTCAGGGGATATACCGCAAAGAGCACGTTGAAAGAATTCTCAAAACCTATGATTACGATTTCATTCTCGGCTCGCTTCACAATTTGGAAAACAAAGAGGATTTCTATTTTCTCAAATACGATGAGGAAAACGTTTATCCGCTTCTTGAGGATTATTTCACAGACCTTTTAAAGCTCTGCGAATGGGGTGAGTTTGACTGCCTTGCCCACCTTGATTACCCGCTGAGATATATGACGGGCAGGGACGGCATAGACGTTGACATAACCCGGTTCTATCCCGTTATTGACGCTATTTTTGAGTCGGTAATAAAGAATAACAAAGCTATTGAAATGAACACGTCGGGGCTTTTTATGCCGCTTGAGAGAACTCTTCCCGACGAAACCATTATTAAAAGATACAAAGAGGCGGGCGGCAAATACATAACAGTCGGCTCTGACGCCCATTTTAAAAACAAGGTCTGCCTTGGAATTAACGAGGGCTATGAGCTTGCAGTTAAATGCGGATTTGAGCAGGTTACGGTTTTTGAAAAAAGAGAGCCTGTTTTGATAAATATTGAGTGAGGTTTACATATGGACAGAATTTTATCAGTACTTGAAAAGAATCCAAGACTCAGCAACAAGGAAATCGCCGTTATGCTCGGCGTTGCGGAAGCTGAGGTTGAAAAGAAAATCAGAGAGCTTGAAGAGCAGGGAATTGTCAAGGGCTACCGCGCTATGATAGACCCCGAAAAGGCAGACAATCAGTACGTTACTGCTCTTATTGAGATTAAGGTTCAGCCCAAGTTCAGCAGGGGCTTTGACGATATTGCCGCAAGGATTTCCCAGCTTGACGAGGTTGAGAGCGTATTTCTTATGAGCGGCGGAGGATTTGACCTTTGCTGCACGGTTACGGGCGAAGCTTTTCAGGAAGTTGCGCTCTTTGTTGCAAACCGTCTTTCACCGATGGAAGGCGTTGTTTCAACCGCGACTCATTTCATTCTGAAAAAGTATAAGGAACAGGGCGTTCTCTTTATTGAACAGCAGAAGGACGATAGGGGGACTATATCGTTTTGATTAATTACGATGATTTTCTTAATAAAAACGTTGTCGATATCAAGCCAAGCGGAATAAGAAAGTTTTTCTCAATCGCCGAGGAAATGGATGATGTAATTTCTCTCGGTGTTGGCGAGCCCGATTTTCTTACGCCGTGGCACATCAGACAGATGGGCATTTCCGCGCTTGAAATCGGTTCAACAAGATATACCGCAAACGCAGGACTTCTTGCACTCAGGAAGGAAATAACCGCCTTTTTTGAGAGAAAGTACGGTGTTAAATACAACCCTAAAAGCGAGGTTATCGTCACGGTCGGCGGCTCAGAGGGAATTGATATGTGCATAAGATCCCTCATTGTTCCGGGCGACGAGGTGCTCGTTGTTGAGCCATGCTTCGTCTGCTATAAGCCGATTGTTGAAACCTGCGGCGGTAAAGCAGTAAGCGTTGTGACAAAGAATGAGAATAGCTTTAAACTGACCGCGGACGAGCTTGAGGCTGCAATCACCGATAAAACTAAGCTTCTGATTCTTCCGTTCCCGAATAATCCGACGGGCGGAATTATGAGGAAGGACGACCTTGAGGCTATTGCTTCCGTTATTGAAAAGCACAACCTCTTTGTCCTTTCCGACGAGATTTACAGCGAGCTTACATACGGTAGCGAAAGGCACGTTTCAATCGCATCGATTCCCGGTATGAGGGAAAGAACGGTTGTCATCAACGGCTTTTCAAAAACCTACGCAATGACGGGCTGGCGCCTCGGATACGCGGTGGGTCCCGCCGAGGTTATCGCTCAGATGACAAAGCTTCATCAGTTTGCGATTATGTCCGCACCGACCAACTCTCAGATTGCCGCTATTGAGGCTCTCAGAAACGGCGACGGCGATATTGAAAAAATGCTTTCTGAATACGATATGAGAAGAAGATTTACCGTAAACGCATTCAGAGAAATCGGGCTTGACTGCTTTGAACCCGAGGGCGCGTTCTACGTTTTCCCGTGCATCAAGTCAACGGGGCTCAGCTCGGAAGAGTTTTGTGAAAAGCTCATTATGAGCAAGAAGGTTGCGGTTGTTCCGGGCAACGCTTTCGGCGACTGCGGCGAAGGATTTATCAGAGCTTCCTACTGCTATTCAATCGAAAACATCAAGGAAGCAATCAGAAGAATAGGCGAATTTGTTAAAGAGCTTGGTGAAGCTGATGGAAATAAAAGTTAAAGCATACGCAAAAATTAATCTTCTTCTCGACATTGTCGCAAAGAGAACCGACGGTTATCACGACCTCTTTATGATAATGCAGAGCGTCGGCGTGTATGACACCGTCACCGTTACTCAGACAAAGTCGAAAAGAATAGTTATAACCTGCGACAAATACGGTATTCCAACCGATAAAACGAATATTGCCCATAAGGCTGCAAAGGCGTTTTTCAAGGATACCGGATTAAAAAACACAGGCTTGAAAATTCATATTGAAAAGCGAATCCCTCACGCGGCAGGTCTCGCAGGGGGCAGCGCTGACGGCGCGGCGGTTCTCGTTGCGCTCAATCAGCTGACGGGCGCAAACCTCAGCGACGACGAGCTCTGCGATATCGGCGTTAAAATCGGCGCAGACGTTCCGTTTTGCATCAAAGGCGGAACGCTTCTTGCTCAGGGCGTGGGCGACGTGCTCAATAAGGTTAAGCCTCTGAGAAGATGCTACATACTTCTTGCAAAGCCCGACTACGGCGTTAACACCGCCGAGGCATACAGGCAGTTTGACGAGTGCGGAAAAACTCACACGCCGGACAAGCTTGCATTTCTTATGGCTATGCAGAGCAGGGATTTGAATGAAATTGCAATGAATATGGAAAACGTGTTCGAGCAGTTTATTGCGGTTCCCTATAAGGTCGACATCAAAGACGTTATGCGCTCAAACGGCGCTCTCGGCGTTTGTATGAGCGGAAGCGGACCCACGGTGTTCGGTATCTTCGACAGCAGGGAAAAGGCTGAGAAGGCCGCCTCAGAGCTTGAGAAATACGCAAAGGATTTAATCATAACTACGCCCGTAAACAAGGGCTGTAAAATTGTTAGTAAATAATATGGAAACTAAATTTAAAGAACAGTTTATTGATATTATAAACAGCGAAAACCCGGCTTCAATTCTCTTTGTTTCAAGCAGGGAGTATGACCGCTTCGGCTACAGGGAGCTTCTTGACAAAACGGGAATCAAGGTGACGGCGTTCACGGATTTTGAACCCTGTCCCGAGACGAGCTCGGTTAAAAAAGGCGTCAGAGTTCTGAAAAAAGAGAACTGCGATTTCATTGTAACAGTCGGCGGCGGAAGCGCGATTGACTGCGCCAAGGGAATTAAATACTTTGCCAAGACAGATGTGAAAATTCTTGCCGTGCCGACAACTGCTGGAACGGGCGCTGAGGTCACAAAGACATCCGTACTCTATAATAACGGTGACAAGCAGTCGGTAAAGGATGTTTCAATCATTCCCGAATATGCGGTCTTTGATTACACAACGCTTGAAACCTTGCCGAGATTTCAGAAAATTGTAACGGCATACGATGCGTTCTGCCATGCGTTTGAGGCGTGTCTTTCAAAAAACGGTGACAGGATAAGTCATTCCTTAGCTGCGGACGCTCTCGGTATGTTCAGAACGAATTTCAGTGCATATATAAACGAGGATGAAAGCGTTTATGAGAATATGATGACTTGCAGCGAGCTTGCGGGTGAGGCGATAAATATTGCTTCAACTACCGCACCTCACGCCTTCAGCTACAAGCTTCATAAACTGAAGGGCTTTGCACACGGTCAGGCTTGCGTTATTTCTCTTGTTTATATATGGAAATATATGTATGAATACACCGATGACAATGAACTGATTAAAATGCTCAAAGCGCTTGAACGCTTAACGGGTTATAATCCGAATTCTCTTGAATTTGAACTAAAAGAGCTTGGACTTCTTAGTGAAATTACGATGACTGAGGATGAGTTTGAGGAAACGGTGAACGGCGTAAACCTTGAAAGAATAGCAAACAATCCGATGCCTTTTGACATTGACGACGTGAGAAAAATCTATTCAATGTTTATCAGGGTGGTATGATGAAAAGAGAATTTACATACGCCCAGTCCGTTCGAAGAAGCCTTGTAAAAACCTACCGCAAATCAATCTGGAACGCCTTCGTTGAGGCGTGCAAGAATTACAGGCTTGTAAGTGACGGCGACAGGATTCTTCTGTTTCTTGAAAACGACGGCGCGTCGATTTTGCTTTCGCTTCTTTTTGAGCAGTTAAAAAGGGTATCCGAAACTGATTTTGAATATTCTGTTGCGGCTCACAATGCACAACTTTCCCGTTTTGAGATTGAAGCAAAGAACGTTGCAGGCTTTGATGAAGCAGTTTCTTACGCTAAGGAAAACGGTTACAACAGGCTTGCCGTTACAACAAATCTGAACGATGTTGTAAACACGGTTATAACAGGTCTGTTTCGCGGTTCGCAGATTATGGGAATCCTTCCGAAAGAGGCGGGGGACGGACTTGAAATAATAAGACCGCTTTTCTGCATCTATGAAAGAGACATTGAAAAGTGGATGAGCTTTAACTCGATTGAGCTTGAAGCTAATTTAAACAAAGACGATGAGGCGGCGCGCCTTGTTGAAGAGATAAAAAAAGTCAATCCCTACGTTGAGCACAACGCATTTACTGCGATTCACAACGTCAAGCTTGATACGATAAACGGTTATTATTTAAACGGCGAAGCGCACAGCTTCCTTGAAAAATACTAATGTGGTGAAAATTATGATTAAGGACATTCAGCAAAAAATACTTAATTTGAAAAAGGAAAAGGACATATGTATTCTTGCGCACTGCTATCAGTCGCCGGAAATACTTGAAATTGCCGATTTTGTCGGCGATTCCTTTGCGCTTTCCGTTGAGGCTTCAAAGGTTGAAAATAAGACCGTAATTATGTGCGGCGTTCGCTTTATGGCTGAAACGGTAAAGATTCTTTCACCGGACAAAAAAGTCATTCTTTCAAATCCCGACGCGGGCTGCCCGATGGCTGAAATGATTGATAAGGATATGCTCGTTCAGGTTAAGGAACAGTATCCCGATTATCTTGTTGTTGCCTACGTCAACACGACAAGCGAGCTTAAAACGGAATGTGACGTCTGCGTTACGTCATCGTCCGCTCTCAAAATCTGCTCGGCTTTAGAGAATGACAAGATTCTCTTTATACCCGACAGAAATCTCGGTAGCTGGATTCAGAAGCAGCTTCCCGATAAAGAAATTATGCTTCTTCACGGTTGCTGCCCGACGCACGCCATGATGAAGGCGAAGGATGTTGAAAAGGCGAAGACTGCGCATCCTGACGCGCTTCTTCTCGTTCATCCCGAGTGTTCGCCCGAGGTTGTTGAGCTTGCCGACTACGTTGGCTCGACTACGGGAATTATGAACTACGCGAAAAACAGCGATGCAAAAGAATTCATCATCGGAACCGAAAACAGCATTGTTACGCATCTTCAGCTTGAGTGCGATGACAAATGCTTCTATCCGCTTTCAAAGGACTGCATCTGCCACAATATGCAGGCGACAACTCTTGTTGACGTTCTCAACTGCTGCAAGGGTACCTTCGGTGAAGAGATTGTTCTTGATGAAGACGTATATATCGGCGCAAAGCGCTGTATCGACAAAATGATTGAGTTAGGCTGAAAATGAAAAAAGCAATTATAGCAATGAGCGGCGGTGTTGATTCAAGCGTTGCCGCTTATTTAATGAAAAAAAGCGGATTTGACTGCATTGGCGTGACAATGAAGCTTTACGACAATGAAGATATCAACATAAGCCGTGAGAAGACCTGTTGCTCACTTGACGATATTGAGGACGCAAGAGCCGTTTCAAACAGGCTCGGCATTCCTTACTACGTTTTTAATTTCAAGGATGAATTCAGGGAAAAGGTTATTGATAAGTTTATCGCGACTTATGAAAACGGCGGCACGCCAAATCCTTGTATTGACTGCAACCGCTATCTGAAATTTGCCCGTCTTTTTGACAAGATGAAAGAGCTCGGATACGACTTTGTTGTGACGGGACACTACGCAAGAGTTGAGGAAAAGGACGGCAGGTTTCTTCTCAAAAAAGGTCTTGACGAAAGCAAGGATCAGAGCTACGTTCTTTATTCTCTCACGCAGGAACAGCTTGCGTATATCAGGTTTCCCCTCGGCGAATATTCAAAAACGGATATAAGAAAAATTGCCGAGGAACAGGGCTTTGTGAATGCCCGCAAAAAGGACAGTCAGGATATCTGCTTCGTTCCCGACGGCGACTATGCGTCGTTTATTGAAAAGTACACAGGAAAGGTTTATCCCGAGGGCGATTTTGTCGATATTCACGGCAATCCCATCGGCAGGCATCAGGGAATAATCCGCTACACAAACGGTCAGAGAAAAGGGCTCGGCGTTGCGTTCGGTCAGCCGATGTACGTCTCGGGCAAGAATATAGAGAAAAACACGGTCACTCTTTCAACAAACGAAGAGCTTTTTTCAAGCGAGCTTACGGCGTATGATTTCAACTGGATTGTGCCAAAGCCCGATGAAGAGATAAAATGCTCTGCAAAGGTTAGGTACAATATGAAAGAGCAGAGTGCGACGGCGTTTGTAAATCAGGACGGAACCGTGACGGTCAGATTTGACTCACCGCAGCGAGCAATCACAAAAGGGCAGTCGGTTGTTTTATACGACGGCGACACCGTTCTCGGCGGCGGAACGATAAAATAAAAGCGTTCATCATTTGATGAACGCCTTTTCTTTTTGTAATTAAAGCTTAACCTCAATTGGGATTCCGCCTTTTTCTCTTGACTCGTCTGCAAGATATACGCAGAGGTGACCTGCAACAGAATCAAAGATTGAAGTGCATGCAAGGCTCGGCTTTTCGCCGCGGATGAACTTTACAAAGTCCGCCGTAAGCCTTTCGTCTCCGCCTCCGTGGCCGCCGAATGCTCCGACCATATCACCAGTAACGTTGAGGTCAACCTCTTCGATGTCAGCCTCTTCGTTTACCGCGTCGGGCGAGGGGTTAATCTTTGAAACGAAGAACTTTGACTTTTCAAAGTCGCCGTAAATCTCACCCTTGGTGCCAACAATATGAATCTTTCTGAGTGACTGTGACGAACCTCCAACAAGGTTGTGAGTGCCTGTTGCGCCGCTTGCAAAGTTTACAAGCACCGACTGGTGGTCTACAACGTTGTTGTCGCACTTATAGATACATCTTGCATACGGGTTGTCGCTCTTCATAAGGTTGATTTTGTCCTCGATTGTCGGGTTTTCAATGCCTTCGAGAGCCGACCATACGTAGAATGCCCAGCGGTCGGGATGGTCTATGTAAAGTCTCTTTGTCGAGAAGTTACAGGTGTCAACGAGGGGACAGTCAACCATACAGATATTGCCTGCTTCCTTCGGCGCGTTCTCGGGCTTGAATTGGAACTTACTTCCGAAAGAGGAGATGCTTACGGGCTTTGTGTCCGCCATCATCCACATCATAAGGTCGATATCGTGGCAGCACTTTGCAAGAAGCATTGTGGTGTGGCACTTGTCGGAATTTGCCCACTTGCCTCTGATATAAGATGTTGAAAGGTGATGATATGAAACGTTTTCAACGGTCTGAATATTGATGATATCGCCGATTTCACCACTTGCTACGCGTTCCTTGATTGAATAATAGAAAGGCGTGTAACGAAGAACGTGGCAAATCATAACCTTTGAATTGTTCTTTCTTGCACATTCAACGAGAGTTCTCATCTCTTCCTCGTTTACGGCAAACGGCTTTTCAAGAAGCATATCGTAGCCTGCGTTGAGAAGGGGAACAGAGGTTTCAATGTGAACCTCGTCCATTGTTCCGTTAATAATTGTATCGGCAAGCTTGCCCTTTGATGCAAGTTCCTGAGCTGTTTCAAAGCACATATCCTCGCCGAAACCGAAACGTTCCATACAGAGCTTTCTGCGGATGGGATCGGGGTCTGCAACGCCGACAATTTTGAGAAGCTCGGGCTGGTCAAGCGCAAGCTGACTGTAGACAAGCGACCTGTGTCCTGCGCCTACGATTATCGCTGTAACGGGTTTCTGTGTCATAATATATACCTCGCTATATTAATTTTCTTTATTATATAACAAATATACTGAAAAATAAAGACTTATTTATAATAAATATTATTTTATACTGTTGACACTAATTATTTACGGTTATATAATAAACAATGAATTTTTAGAAGTTTTGAAAGGGTGGTATCTTGAAAAGACTTTTGATATATCTTAAAGAATATACAAAAGAATCCGTATTAGCGCCACTATTCAAGCTTCTTGAAGCGTCGTTTGAACTGATTGTTCCGCTTGTAATTGCAAGCATTATCGACAACGGAATCAAAAACGGCGACAAGGTTTTCGTTATCTCAAGAGTGGGAATACTCGCGCTTCTTGCGCTTGTGGGTATGGTCGCGGCGATAACCGCTCAGTTCTTTGCGGCAAAGGCAGCAACGGGCTTCTCAAGAAATCTGAGGCGCTCGCTCTTTCAGAAGATTCAGTCCTTTTCGTTTAACGAGATAGACAAGCTCACAACCTCGTCGCTTATAACGAGAATGACAAACGACGTCACGCAGGTGCAAAACGGGGTAAATCTGATTCTTCGCCTATTCCTGCGCTCACCGTTTATAGTGTTCGGTGCAATGATTATGGCGTTCACCATAAACGTCAAAATAGCTCTTATATTTGTTGCTGCTATAGTCGTTCTCTTCATCGTTGTGTTCGGTATTACGGCGTACACAATTCCTAAGCACAA
Organism: uncultured Eubacterium sp.; assembly: GCA_905234495.1. Classification (GTDB taxonomy): domain Bacteria; phylum Bacillota; class Clostridia; order Oscillospirales; family Acutalibacteraceae; genus Eubacterium_R. Next base: position 20,310 of record CAJOHE010000001.1, read on the forward strand.
AGAGGTGCAGAACAAGGTTGACGGCATAACGCTTCTCACACGCGAAAACCTTGCGGGCGCGAGAGTTATCCGTGCATTCAACGGCGAGGGTGACGAGCTCAGGGAATTCAACAAGAGAAACAGCGTTCTCTCGGCTCTGCAAAGAGCCGTCGGCAGGATTTCGGCGTTACTCAATCCCGTGACCTACGTGATTATAAATATTGCGATAATCGTTCTGCTGTATACGGGTAGCGTCAGGGTTAACCTCGGCTCGCTTGAACAGGGACAGGTTGTTGCGCTTTATAACTATATGAGCCAGATACTCGTTGAGCTGATAAAGCTTGCGCTGCTCATCGTAACCGTGACAAAGGCGTTTGCATCGGCTCAGAGATTATCGGCGGTGTTTGACGAGGAAAACACCCTCGAAACAAGCGACAATAAAGAGAAAAGCGAACATTTCATTGAATACAGAAACGTTTCGCTTCAGTATAAAAACTCTGGCGCCCCGTCAATCGAAGGCATAAGCTTTACTGCCGAAAGAGGCGACGTTATCGGCGTCATAGGCGGTACTGGCTCTGGTAAGACAAGCCTTGTATCACTTCTCGGTCATTTTTACGACAGTACTAAGGGTACGGTTTTTGTTGACGGCGCCGACGTGAAATCACAGCAGGTTGACGAACTCAGAAGCAAGCTCGGATTCGTTTTCCAGAAATCAGTGCTCTTTAAAGGCAGCGTTCGCGACAATATGAAATGGGGCAAAAAGGACGCCACGGATGAGGAAATAATCGAGGCGCTCAAGCTCGCACAGGTCTATGACGTTATTGAAGAATACGGCGGTCTTGACTACGGTGTTGAGCAGGGCGGCGAAAACCTTTCGGGCGGACAGAGGCAGAGGCTTGCGATTGCAAGAGCACTTGTCAGAAAACCCGAAATACTCGTTCTCGACGATTCGTCCTCTGCGCTTGACTATGCGACCGAGGCTAAGCTTAGGGAAGCCCTTTACTCGCTTGATTATAACCCGACGGTGTTCATCGTTTCGCAAAGAGCCTCGTCGGTTATGGGCGCGGATGAAATCATCGTTCTTGACGACGGCGTTTGCGTAGGTAAGGGCAAGCACGTCGAGCTTCTTGAATCGTGCGACGTTTATAAAGAGATATACACCTCTCAATTCGGAAGGGAGGCTGTATGATGTCAAATAAAACAACAATAAAAAAGCTCCTCGGATATATTGAGAATTACAAATATCATTTGATACTTTCAATAGTCTTTTCGCTTGTCAGCACGGTGCTGATGCTCTATGCGCCAATACTCGTCGGCAAGGCTGTTGACTGCGCGGTAAGGAAGGGCGCTGTTGACTTTTCCCGCCTCAGGCATATACTGGTAACGCTCGGTATAATAACCGCGATTATTGCCCTTTTCCAATGGCTGATGAACGTGTGTAACAACAAGATTACATATAACGTATCTCGCGATATGAGAAAAAAGGCGTTCAAGAAAATTCAGAATCTGCCGTGCTCATATCTTGACAGTCACTCAAAGGGTGATATAGTAAGCAGAGTAATAAACGACGTTGACCAGGTGTCCGACGGACTGCTGATGGGCTTTTCCCAGTTTTTTACCGGCGTTGTGACAATAGTTGGAACGCTTGCGTTTATGCTTTCAATCAACGTGTGGATAACTCTTGTGGTAGTCGTTGTCACGCCGCTGTCGTTTCTGCTTGCACACTTCATTGCAAAAAACACCTACAGTATGTTTATGCTTCAGTCAAAGACTAAGGGCGAGCAGACTGCGTTTGTTGACGAGATGATAACAAACCAGAAGATTGCCGACGCTTATTCGATGAACGGGGAAAACCTTGAAGCATTTGACGACATAAACGAGAGGCTTACAAAGTATTCGCTCAAGGCGACCTTCTTTTCATCGCTCACAAATCCCGGCACGAGATTTGTCAATTCCATCGTCTACGCCTGCGTTGCGCTTTTCGGCGCGCTTCTTGTTATAAAAGACGGCGGCACGGGCGCGATGACGGTCGGCATTCTCTCGAGCTTTCTCGCGTACGCAAACCAGTACACAAAGCCGTTTAACGAAATAAGTAGCGTTGTTACAGAGCTTCAGAACGCGCTTGCCTGTGCCGAAAGGGTTATTGAGGTTATTGAAGAGGAAAGCGTTGAGGCTGACAAGCCGGACGCGTTAACTCTTGTAAGTCCCGACGGCGACGTAAATATAAGCGACCTGTATTTTTCTTACAGCAAGGAAAAAGAGCTTCTGAAAAATCTTAACGTCAACGTTAAGGCGGGTATGACGGTTGCCATAGTTGGTCCCACGGGATGCGGCAAAACGACGCTTATCAACCTTCTGATGCGTTTTTATGACGCGGACAAGGGCAATATTACTATAGACGGTAACAGCGTTTACGACCTGACGCTTCAGTCCCTGAGGCAGAACATCGGTATGGTGCTTCAGGACACATGGCTTAAGAGCGGCACTGTTAAAGAAAACATTATGCTCGGTAACAAGAGCGCAAGTGATGAGGAAATTATCGCGGCTGCAAAGGCGGCACATTCGCACTCTTTTATCAAGAGATTGTCGGACGGTTACGATACCGTAATCGGCGAGGACGGCGGTTCTCTTTCGCAGGGACAGAAGCAGCTTCTCTGTATCACAAGGTTGATGCTCTCACCGCCTCCGATACTGATTCTTGACGAGGCGACCTCGTCGATTGATACGAGAACCGAGATAAGGATACAAAAGGCGTTTCGCAAGCTTATGAACGGCAGAACGACCTTTATTGTGGCGCACAGGCTTTCAACGATTGTCAACGCCGATATCATTCTTGTGATGAAGGACGGAGACATAGTTGAGCAGGGAAGCCACAGAGAATTACTCAGTCAAAAAGGCTTTTATTATGAGCTTTATAATTCACAATTTCCAAAGGTGAGTTAAGAGGTAAAGTGTATGAATATTATTATTGTCGGAATGGGAAGAGTCGGAAGACATCTTACAAAGGACCTTTCCCAGGAAAACCACAATGTAACAGCTATCGATAAAATCGAAAAGAAAATCGACAAGCTTGTTGAAAGCTACGACATTCAGGGCATCAACGGCAACGGTACTCTTGTCGACGTTCTCGAAGCTGCCGACGTTAAAAACTGCGATCTTTTTGTTGCGGTAACACCTCACGATGAAAACAATATTTTCGCGTGTCTTGTTGCAAACAGGCTCGGTGCAAAGGAAACTGTTGCGAGGGTGAGAAACCCCGAATTTGTTAAGCAGTTTGAGTTTATGCGCGAAGAACTCGGTATCACTATGATGATAAATCCCGAGTATTCCACGGCGCGTGAGATTTTCAGGCTTCTTCAGTTTCCGAGCGCTATGGACGTTGAGAGCTTTTGCAACGGCAGAATTGATATGGCGGAAATCAAAATTAAAAAGGAAAGTCCGCTTTGCAATATGAAGCTGATGAATCTTCCGCCGAACTTCACCAAGGACTTGCTTGTGTGCGCTGTCTGTAGGGGCGACGATGTCTATATTCCTAACGGCGACTTCATCATCAAAGAGGGCGACAGAATTCATATTACGGGCTCTCACAGCCAGCTCGGCAAGCTTGCAAGAATTATCTCGGGCAAGAAGGATAAATCGATTAAGTCCGTGATGCTCATAGGCGCTTCAAGAATTTCTGTTTATCTTGCAAATATGCTTGCCGCTGACGGTAAGGATATAGTTGTTGTTGAGCGTAACGAGGAACGCTGCAAGCAGTTTATCGACCACTGTGACAAGGGCTCGGTTATACTTTCCGACGCAAACGACCACGACCTTCTTATTGAAGAGGGCATTGAGAATATGGACGCCGTTATCACTCTTACAAACGCTGACGAAACGAATATTCTCGTAAGTATGTTTGCTGACAGTCTCGGTGTTGAAAAGATTATCACAAAGGTCGGCGACCCGAATCTTTCCCAGCTTGTTACAAGGGTAAACAACTCAGCGGTAGTAAGTATTGCCGAGACGATTTCCGACCTTCTCGTGCAGTACGTCAGAGCAAAGAAAAACAGCTCGTCATCAAATATGAAGACGCTTTACAAGCTTGTGGGTGGTAAGATTGAGGCGGCTGAGTTCTATGCCGACGAACATTTCAAGTATATCGGCAAGCCGCTTTCATCAATCAAAATGAAGGATAATATTCTTATTGCCGCTGTAAACAGAGGAAACAAAATCTTCTTCCCGAGCGGAAACGATACGATTGAAAAGGACGACGTTGTAGTTGTTGTTTCAAAGGACTATGCGCTTTTGACCTTAAACGATATCATTAAGTAGTAATTGCAGTTAAACTGCTTACGGAGAAAAAATGAGTTATAAATCAGTTTTTTATGTTATAGGTAAAATCCTTGTTATAATCGGAACGCTTATGATACTGCCGTTTTTTGTTGCGGCGTATTATACGATGCACGGTTTTCACGAGGGCAGATACATCTTTCACAGCTTTATCATACCGATACTGCTTCTTGTGATTGTCGGCTATTTCCTGCAAATATTCAAGCCTGAAAAGGTTTCGATATACGCCAAGGAAGGCTTTGTAATCTGCGGTCTCAGCTGGCTTCTTATGTCGCTTTTCGGCGCGCTTCCGTTTTATATCAGCGGAACGATACCGAATTATATTGACGCGGTGTTTGAAACGGCGTCGGGCTTTACGACGACAGGTTCGACAATTCTTGTCGAGGTTGAGCATCTGCCGAAGTCGATTCTATTCTGGCGAAGCTTCACCCACTGGATAGGCGGTATGGGTATCCTTTCGTTTATGATTGCGATTCTGCCGCGTTCAAAGGGCAATTCAATGAACGTGATGAAGGCGGAGGTTCCCGGACCGAAGGCAAGCAAGGTTAAAGCAAAGATTTCACAGAGTGCGCGGATACTCTACTTTATCTACTTTATGCTGACCGTTTCCGAAATCGCTATTCTGTTTCTGGGAACCAGGGTTACAGGCGACAGGCTCAGGTTTTACGACTGCGTAGTAACCGCGTTTTCAAATGCAGGTACCGGCGGATTTGCGGTTTTGAATAATTCCATAGGCGGATACCACAGTAAATTCGTTGAGTGGACGATAATCGTCTTTATGTTCCTTTTCGGTACTAATTTCAATCTGTTCTTCCTGTTCTTTACTAAGAACTTCAAGGCGGCTCTCAAGGACGAGGAACTCAGGGCGTACGTTTGCATCAACCTTGTGGCGGTCGGAATGATTGCCTTGAACATTATGCATATGTATGAGCATATCGGCGACGCTATCAGGGATTCGTTCTTCGTTGTAAATACCACGATGAGCACGACGGGCTTCGGTACTGCTGACTTCGACACGTGGCCGACCTTCTCGAAAATGCTGATTATTATGCTGATGTTCGTCGGAAGCTGCGCGGGTTCAACAGGCGGCGGTCTGAAGATTACGAGAATTGTTCTTTATTTTAAACAGGTCGTTCGTGATTTCAAACAGATGCTTCATCCCAACAACGTTGTTAAAGTCAAGATGAACGGCAGAAGAGTTGACGGCGAGATTATGAAGGGCTTAAACTCATATCTTGTTGTTTACATTATTACAATGATTATTTCGATGATTCTTGTATCGCTCAACGGCTACGATATGACTACGACGGCATCGTCGGTAATTACCTGTCTTAACAACGTAGGACCCGGTTTTGAGCTTGTAGGACCGACTATGAACTTTGCATTTCTCAACAGCTTCACAAAGCTTGTTCTCATCTTTGATATGCTTGCAGGAAGGCTTGAGCTCTTCCCGATTGTACTGTTGATATTCCCGAGGACGTGGAAAAAATAAGTATAAAAAATAAGCCATCTCGTTTGAGATGGCTTAAATATTTGTATTGAATTATTCTTTCTCAGCCGAAGCCTTTTCCTTAGCGTTCTGTTCTGCAAGTCTGTCGGCTCTGATGTCTGCGAGCTCAACAATCATTTCCTGCTGAAGTCTGCCGTGGATAGGATAGAGGATAAAGGATACGCCGTAAAGACCTCTTGCAAGAGCGGGAAGGATACAGAATACCGCCCAGATACCCTGTAGCATCTTCGGGTCGGTCTGCGGGATTGCGTTGCCGAGAGAGTCGGTAAGGGGTACGTAGTTAATCCATGTAAGTACCATACCTGAAAGCCAGCCAGTGACTGAAGTTGCGAGCTTAATAAAGTAGCCCTGTACGGTTGTAACGAGAGCCTCGTTACGAAGGCCGTGCTTCCATTCCATCCAGTCAAGCGCTTCCGCAGTAAGAATCGGGTTTGCAACCTGAATAATCTTATTGGGAAGTCCGCAGATTGTGAGAAGTACAATAACAAAAATGAGGTTTAAAATCTTGTTTTCCTGGAACGTCTGTCCAAACGGATGATAACCGCAGAAGAACAGAGTCATATATGCAACAAAGCCGAACACGCCGGCGATGATTGCCGTAAGTCTTGCGCCAAGCTTCTTTACCATCTTAGCGGCGATGGGTACCATAACGTAGTTCGGGATACCTGTGAAAAGTCCGCATATTGTCTGGTTAAGAAGCGAGCCTGTGTTGTTGAGCCAGAAATACTGCTCGGAAGAACCGCCGACAGCCTTGAAGTTGTTGAAGAACTCAGCAAGGATTGTAACAAGAAGCGGTCTGTTAGAGAAGATGTTTTTAACCGATTCAAATACAGAGGTCTCGTTCATTTCCTCACGGCTCATAAGCGGAACTCTTTCTCTCATATTGAAGAAACCGAATACCGCAAAGGCAGCCGCCAGAATAAGCATAAAGTAGGCGAAGCCGCTGTAAACGCCTTCCATAGTAAACTTAGGACTAAGCTTGGGAAGAAGGGTTACAAGGACCGGTACAAGCGACGGAAGCCACGTTCCGAAAAGCTCAAAGAACTTTGTGATGGTGATGAGGTTATTTCTTTCATTGGTGTTCGGGGTGATGTTGTAAATCATAAGACCCCACGCACCGAAGTAACTCATACCGAGACCGTAGATAATGATAGCTATCGTTGCCCAGACGACTTTCGTTGCAGAGCTGAGATGTCCGCCCGGAACGGTAAACATCATATATCCGCCGATAAGCCAGAGGGGAAGGGGAACGATAAAGAACGGTCTTACACGGCCCCATCTTGTTCGGGTACGGTCAATGATAAGACCTGAAATCGTATCGTCGACCGCGTCATATATTGATGCAAAAAGGTTGATGTTTGCATAGGCAGTTGTGTTGAGCTTAAGGAACTGAATCATAAAGAATTCCTTAAACGCCGATGTGAACTGACCTAAGTTTTTCTGACCGAAGTTAACAAGAACATACGCCGCAATTTCTTTAGGCGTCAGATATCTTTTTTTGGTATAGGCAAGCTTGTCGAGCTCATCCATTTCCTCAGTAGTAACTTCATCAACTACTAAATCAGCCAAGCATATCCCTCATTTCCGCAGGGCATAATACCCTTATTTTTATTAACATATTAATAGTAACATATTGAATTATTTATTTCAACACTTTTTTATTTTATATCACCAAAAACAATTTACCAAAATACTAAATTGTATTGACAATTGACAAAAAGCATTATAAAATGTAATGTGTAAATCTATATGAAAGGGGTACTGAATATGGCAAGTACCTGTCCTAAATGCGGAAAAAAGCTTCGTATCTGGGATGTCAAAGCCGAGTGTTCAAACTGCGGCGTTTCAATTCCCAACTATAACTGGCAGGCGCGTCTTGAAGAGGACAATATGATTGCCGAAAGGCAGCATCAGAAGTTTAACAAGACAATGAACCGTGTTAAATATTCTCTCTGGGGAACAAAACTCAGACTTGCAAGACTTATTTTAACGGTTCTTCCGGCAGTGGGCTTTATCCTTCCGTGGGCTCATCTCAAGAGCGACGCTACGTCGTTTGATTTGAGCATCATCTCATTCTCACACAGCAAGGCTCTTATAGAATTTTTCCAGAGCTTTTTCGGTGATATGAGTCTTTATTTCACAAATATGAAGCTTGAGGGCTTCAGCGGCGCGGTAACCTTCGGTTTTATCGGCTACATTCTTTTCGTGCTCAGCGCCGTATTCATCGTGCTCTCATTCTTCTTTAATATTTTTAAATGCGGTAAGCCAAAGACTAAATCTGCAATTACGCTTGATATTATTTCAATCATCTTTTCAGTTGCAGCGGTAGTAACTTTCGTTATCGGCGGCAAAATGGGCGCTCAGGCAATCGCGTATAACTTCGGCGATTTTGCCGTTTACGCACCTTCGGCTTCTGTTTCGTGGGGCTACTTTATTGCTCTTGCGCTTCTCTTTGTTGCGCTTGCAATCAATATCATTGTATTAAAAGCACCTGCAAAGACCGATGAAGAGCTTGAAAACGAAAGACTTGCAAAGGTTGCAGTCAAGGAAGAGGCTGAAAGGAAAAAGCAGGAAGAAAAAGAAAAGGCTCGCATAGAGGCTGAAAAAGCCAAGGCAGAGGAAGACGCAAAGCGCGTTGAAGAAGCTAAGGCAAAGCTTGCTGCAAGCAAGGCAAAGAAAGAAAAGAAAAAGTAAAATCAAATATGTTTCAAGGGAGTGGAATTTTCCACTCCTTTTGCTTGACCTTATTTAAACAGTTTGATATAATAGCAACATATCAATTAACGGAAGTGAAAAAAATGAGCGAAAAAGATAATGAAATAAAACTTAAGAAAAGAAAGCTTACGGGCGGTGAAAAGACTACTATCACTATTGCCTGTATTCTGTTTGTGCTGATTATAATTTCGTTTTTCGGAACAAATATTTTAAACGCTGTTTCAAACAGAAGCGCAGACGCTGCGATGAGCTCAAAGCTTGTAAACAACCTGTTTTATGAGTTAATGCCGAAAGAGGCAGAAGGCGCAGTAACATTCGGTGAAGACAGAGAGAATCCGACGCCCGTTACGTTTTATGTAGAAAAGAACCCCGATTTTGACTACGATAACGACGAGGGTATTGATTATTTCAATTTCTACTATTACGACGAGCAAGGCAATAAGGTTTGCACAACCGAGGACGGAACGTTTGAATCCGGCGCAAACGAAACCAAGTTTGAAGTGCTTTTCGGCTTTACCCTTAAAACGGCTGAAAAGGTCGGTAAGATAATCGACGTATTTAAAATTGTCAGAATTATTCTTGTAATACTGTTCTTTATTGATTTGATTGTTCTCTGGTTTATTGAGTTTTCAATCAGCGAGGACGCAAAGAAGGCAAAGGCTTACGGAAAAAAACCGAAGAAGAAAAAGAAATAGAATAAATAGAGGGCGCGTCCGCCCTCTATTTTTAATAGGTGATTAAATGATTACGCTAAAAGAATTATTTGAACAGGGGATAAAGCAGTTTAACTCTTCCCTTATGGACAATCTCGATTACGATTTCAGCTCGGTTACGGAAAGGATTGACACCTTCTACGACTTTGAGAAAAAGATAATCGGCGATTTCAAGTCCGACAAAAAGCTTTTCTACCGCGGTGAGAGGATATACTCTTCTGAGAGAAGGCTCATTCCCACAATGCTGAGAGACCCGAAGGCTCTGCTCGAGCGAAGCGACTACGGTATTCTTCACATTGATTCGCAGTTTCTCTTTGACCAGTATTCCTCAATGGGAGGTTTTGTTGAACTGTATAACAAGACTATGGGAACGGCGAGTACGGATAACCTCTATGAAATATCCGCGTTTGCCCAGCATTACTGCAATTTCTCACCGCTTATTGATTTCAGCAAAAGCCTTTTTCCCGCGCTTTCATTTGCGCTTAAAGGCAGAAAAGAATTTGAAGACGACATTGTGCTTTATGTTCTTGAACTGAAAAACGACAAGGATTACACAAAGAATCCCGTTATTGCAAACAAGTGGCTCAGGGAACTGAGTATCTACCTGACCTGCTTTGACGAGAACGACGTTAAAAATGCGATTAAGGACAGCATCGAGATGAAATTGCCTTTGAGCGTTTATGAGCCCGATGAAGTCAGAAAGCAGTTTGAAAGGCTTAACACGCCGCCGTCACCGACCGCGAAACTCATCGACGTTCCGACTAACACGAGAATGAAATTCCAGCAGGGCGTTTTCCTTCTTCTGACGGATTTCAACCTGCTTCGTTCAAACTATCTGACTAAGAATATCAGGGATAAATTCATCATAACTAAATATATCATCAGCAAAGAGCTTTGCCCGAAGCTTGTTGAGTATATAGACAAGGAAATTCCGTGGTACTCATATGAGTGCTTAATGGACGTTGAGGGCGCGTTCAAAGCGGCAATAAATAAAAAGGCTATCACTCGATAGCCTTTTTATTTTACTTTATTTCAGTTGCCTTAAAGCCCGCATCTTCAACGGCTTTGGCAATAGCCTCGTCGCTTACGTAGTCCGTGAGCTTGACTGTCGCGCTGTTCTTTTTGAGAACTACCTTTGCGCTTTTTACGCCTTCGAGAGCTTCAAGTGCGTTTGTCACAGCCGCTGCGCAGTGCTCACAGTGCATACCTTCAATGCTTACAACCTTTTTCATTATTTAAACCTCCTGAGTCTTAATGCGTTAGTTACAACAGTGACCGAGCTTAAGCTCATAGCCGCCGCGGCAATCATCGGGTTGAGCGTCCATCCCAAAACTGCGTAAAAACAGCCCGCCGCAAGCGGTATGCCGAGGCAGTTGTAGAAAAACGCCCAGAAAAGATTTTCTCTTATATTTTTAAGAACCTTTTTTGAAAGCCTGATTGCAGTCGAAACGTCCTTCAGCCTGTTTGATACAAGAACAACGTCCGCCGATTCAATGGCAATATCCGAGCCCGCGCCTATCGCAATTCCGACGTCTGCACGGGTGAGAGCGGGGGAATCGTTGATTCCGTCGCCGACCATGGCTACAATCTTTCCGTTGTCAATGAGTTCCTTGATTTTCTTTTCCTTATCATCGGGAAGCGCACCCGCTATGAAATCCTTGATGCCAGCTTCCTGAGTGATTGCGTAGGCGGTCAGCTCATTGTCGCCGGTAATCATAATTGTGTCGGCGCTGATTTCTGCAATCGCTTCCTTAGCGTCGTCCTTGATTGTGTCGGCAACGGCAACGGTGCAGAGATATTCATCGTTGCAGGTGAAAATAATCGGAGTCTTTCCGCTGAATGAAAACTCGTTGTCGGCAAATCCCGTGAGCTTTGCATTTCCTGCTTTATACGTCCTTCCGTCAATAGCGGCGATTATCCCTTCGCCTATGACGTACTCGCTTTTCTCAATATTGAGAAGCTTGGCGCCGTTTTTCCTGCAGTAGTTGCACAACGCGACGGACAGAGGATGCTGCGAGACGTTTTCAACCGTGTAGATTATATCAAGATAGCTCTCGTCGGTAACGTCGGTGACTTTCATTTCGCCCTTTGTAACGGTTCCCGTCTTGTCAAACACGACCGTGTTGCACTTGCCGAGATTTTCAAGCGCCGTCGCGTCCTTGAAGAGTATTCCGTTTTCCGCGCCCTTGCCCGTGCCTATCATTATAGCGCAGGGGGTTGCAAGACCAAGCGCGCAAGGACAGCTTATCACAAGCACAGAAATCGCCGTTGTAAAGGCAAATTCAAAGCCTTTTCCGATGAGAAGCCATACGATGAACGTTATAAGTGAAATCAGCATAACGACGGGCACAAAGACCGCGGCTATTTTGTCGGCAAGCCTCTGCGCGGGCGCTTTCGACGAGGATGCGTCCTCAACAAGTGCGATAATTCTTGCAAGCGTTGACTCGTCGCCGACCTGTGTTGCTCTGAAAACAAAGTTGCCATTCGTGTTTACTGTTCCGCTCAGAACGGTATCGCCGACCGTAAGGTCAACGGGTACGCTTTCGCCCGTAACGGTGCTTTGGTCAACAGATCCCGCACCGCTTATTATCTCTCCGTCAACGGCAATTCGCATTCCGGGCTTGATTACGACCTCGTCGCCTTCCTGAATAAGCGCCGACTCGATTTCCTGTTCCTCTCCGTTTTTCAGAATTATGCTTTTCTCGGGAACTAAGTCAATAAGCGAGTTTACCGCGGTTTTGGTCTTACCCTTGCTGATTGTTTCAAGAAGCTTTCCGAAGGTTATGAGAGTTAAAATCATACCCGCGGATTCAAAATAGAAATGCTGGTCTTCAAAGAATATCAGCGAAACAAGACTGTATATAAACGACGCGCCCGAACCCACCGCGATAAGGCTGTCCATATTCGGGCTCAGCTTAAAGAGCGATTTGAAGCCGCTTGTGAAAAACCTGTAATTGATAATCAATATCGGAATTACAAGTATCAGCTGGCATATGCCGTTTATTCTGTGTTCGTCAAGCCGCCACGGAAGGGAATAGCCGAGCATATGTGACATTGATATATACATCAGAAATACAAGAAATACGGCTGAAAGAATGAGCCGTTTTTTCATTTCTTTTATCTCGTCGCTGTTGTCTGCCTTTCTAAGTCTGAAAGGCTCGCAGCCGTAGCCCGCTTTTTTTACAGCGTCGATTATATCCTGAGTATCGCAGTCGTATTCTGCAAGCATTGTTCCCGCAAGCAGATTTACGCTGACGTTTTCGGCAAGGGGCTTTACCGCCTTTTCAACTCTTGCAGAGCAGGCGGCGCAGCTCATTCCCGTGACAATAAATTTTTGCTTCATCAAAGTATAATTAACTCCTTTGTAACCGAAGACAGGTTTTCTCTGCCCCTCGGTGAAAGATAGAGAAGGTCCTCAATTCTTACGCCGAATTTGTCGGGGATATAAACGCCCGGTTCTATTGTGATTACATTACCTGTTTCAAAGGTGTCGGTGCTTCTCGGGGAAGCGTTGAAGCCCTCGTGAATTTCAAGACCAACGCCGTGACCGAGACCGTGGCGGAAGTACTGCGCCATATTCTCTCTGTCGAGAACGTCGTACGATGCCTTGTAGACGTCAGCGCATTTAACGCCCGCGTCAAGCGCCTTGATGCCCGCAAGCTGAGCCTCAAGAACGAGGTTATATGTGTTTATCATCTCGTCGCTCGCGTGACCTACCGCAACCGTTCTCGTCATATCAGAGTGGTAGCCCTTGCAGGTTGCGCCGAAATCAAAGAGAACGAAATCGCCCTCGCAGATTTTCCTGTCATCCGGCACGCCGTGGGGCATTGAGGTGTGAGCGCCCGTGAGAAGAATCGTGTCAAAGCTCAGTCCGTCTGAGCCGTTTTTTGCCATATAGTAGTCAAAAAGCGAGGAAAGCTCCTTTTCCGTTTTGCCGACTTTAACGTCGTTTAAAAGCTCAATGAAAGATTTTTCGGCAATCGCGTTTGCCTGCTTCATAAGCTTTATTTCATTGATGTCCTTAACGTTTCTGAGAAGCATAAGCTCTCTTCCGAGTGGGATAAACTCAATGCCTTCAAGCTTTTCCTTGTATGTGTTATATGTGTGAAGAGAAATCGTTTCGTCTTCAAACAAAACTTTCTTTACGTTGTGCTTTTTTACAAGCTCGGCAATCTTATCCTGAAATCCCTTGTTGATTTCGATAACGGTATTGCCCGTATCCTTCGCGTAATTCTGCGCCGTTTCGGTATATCTTGAATCAACGATATGATAAAAGCTTCCATCCTTAACGGCAAGAATTACACCTTCGCTCGGCGAAAAGCCGCAGAGATAGTGCATATTGCTTTCGTTAAAAAGAAGCAGTGCGTCCGCGCCTTTATTTTCAAGCAGTTTTAATATATTATTTTTTCTCATTATATTATCACCCGATTAGTTAGTTTATCAACGCGTTAAAAATTTGTCAAGTGTCTGATAAACGATTGACAAATAATATTCTTTATGTTAAGTTTAAGGCAGTAATACAGGGGGAAGAATTATGGAAAAATATTTGATTAATCCAAATGAGAGAATTGCCGAAATCAGCAAGGATATATACGGGCATTTTTCAGAGCATCTCGGCAGGTGCATCTACGGCGGACTCTACGTCGGCGAGGACTCAAAAATCCCTAACAAAAACGGTATGAGAAGCGACGTTGTCAAGGCTCTTAAAGAAATGGGTATTCCCGTTCTGAGATGGCCGGGCGGCTGCTTTGCCGACGAGTATCACTGGAAGGACGGCATCGGCGATAAGAAAAAGAGAAAGAAAATGGTCAACACCCACTGGGGCGGCGTTGTTGAGGACAATTCTTTCGGAACTCACGAGTATTTTGAGCTTTGCAAGCAGCTTGGCTGCGATACATATATAAACGGAAACGTCGGCTCGGGCACCGTTCAGGAAATGAACGAGTGGATTGAGTATATGACCTTTGACGGCGTTTCACCGATGGCTGAGTTTCGCAAGAAGAACGGCCACGCAAAGCCGTGGAAGATTGACTATTTCGGCGTAGGCAACGAGTCGTGGGGCTGCGGCGGAAATATGACGCCCGAATTCTACGGTGACCTTTACCGTAGATACAACGTTTACGTTAGAAATTACAACCCCGAAAACGTGATAAAAAGAATTGCCTGCGGTCCTAACGGCGGCGACTACAACTGGATGGAACAGGTGCTCAAAAAGACGCGCTGGCTCACCGACGGCATCGCTCTGCATTACTATACAATCCCCGGTGACACGTGGGAAGATAAGGGCTCTGCAACCGAGTTTTCCACCAAGGAATACTATAAGACGATTGCAAAGGCTTACCGTATGGAAGAGCTTATCAGAAATCACATCGCCGTTATGGATTCGGTTGACAGGGATAAAAAGGTTAAGCTCATTGTTGATGAGTGGGGAACGTGGTATGACGTTGAGCCCGGAACCAACCCCGGCTTCCTCTATCAGCAGAACACGATGAGGGACGCCATCGTTGCAGGACTTACGTTAAACCTTTTCAACAAGCACGCCGACAGAATTATGATGGCAAATATTGCCCAGACAGTAAACGTGCTTCAGTCAGTAATTCTGACCGAAGGTAACAAGATGGTGCTCACGCCCACATACTACGTTTTCAAGATGTATAAGGACCATCAGAAAAACACGCTCATCGGCTCGTATCTCACCACGCCGAAGGAATATTCAAAGGAAGCCGACAGAAGCTATCCTCAGCTTGTTGAGTCTGCTTCTATAAATGAGAATGGCGTTATCTGCTCAACGGTTACAAACACGTCCGCTACTAAGAGCGCAAAGATAAGATGCCAGATTGCCGACACAAAGGTTAAGAGCATCAGGGCGGAAATTCTCAGCGGCGAAATCCACGATATGAACGATTTCAAGAATAAGAATAACGTAAAGACAGCCGAGTTTACAGATTTCAGGAAACATTCCGACGGCTTTACGGCAAATATTCCCGCTTGCAGTATTGTTAAGTTTGTGATTGAGTGATATGGCAAACGACTGCAAAAGATGCCTGCTTCTTGAGGCGGGCGAAAAGAAAACCTATGAGGATATAACCGCATATCTTGCAAACCTTCCCGACGAGGAAAAAGCAGATAAGGTAGTCTGTGATTCGCGGCTTTCAAAGTGCAAAGAATGCGACAGGCTTATTTCGGGAATGTGCCTGAGCTGCGGGTGCTACGTTGAGCTTCGCGCCTCTATTAAAGAAAACCGCTGCGCGGATTATGACAAAGCCCTCTGGTAAATATTGAATAAAAAAGCCTCATAACGCCGATGATACAGTTATGAGGCTTTATAATCATTTATTTAACTGTTTTAAAACAATGCTTTTCCCGCTTTGTATTGCGTCGCTTTTTCTTGTGGGCGCTGAAGTAGCGGGAATGCTTGGACTGAGCGCGGTTGCTCCCGTTTTAAACGGCGCAGTTCCGTTTATTGTAGTATTCTTTGCAACGCTCGGTTCGATAATAGAAAAAAGAAAAATCAAAGCTCTTTTGGCAACTCTGTGCTATGGTGCGTTTTACTCTATTTTTATCGTGAGAAACGGCGGCGAGGCAGGGCTTGTTTTCGCGCTTGTTATCACATTAGTCGCGGTTGCGCTATATAAAAATGCTAATATATATTTTGCGACTGCGCTTCTCGCCGTATTTGCGCTTTTAATCGCGTTTCTTTCGGTGTATATTCTCGAGTATGCGGAAAGCTTTATTATGCTTTCTGCGGGCTTTGTCAGCCGAACGAGTTTTATTGCACCGTCCCTTTACGGCGCGGTAAATATGCTGTGTAATCTGCTTGATATTCACTCGTTTGAAGAGCTGTTTTTACACAGCAGTTACGGCAGTGCGCAGCTCTTAGGTGATAGCATTGTAACGGGTGCATTCGACCTCTTTTCTGCCGGCGGCAGGGGCGAATATCTTGCAGATTTCATTACGGGGAAATATCTCGCTTTAATCGGACTTTTCGGCGCGGGCGTCGGTCTGTTTACCAATCTTAAAGGCGACAGAAAAACAGCGGTTATGATTATATTGATTTGCGCTTTAATCAGCGGGAATTATACTTTATTTCTGCTTTCGCTTATTCTGATTTGCCCGATGGCGCTTGTTTCTGTTATAATGCTTTTTGTAATATCCTTTGCCGTGTCGTCAGTACTTGATTTGCGGACGGGATATATGTTTAACGGCGGAATAATTGAACTGTTTTCATATATCAACAAGCCGTTTTATCTCGCGCTTGTATCGGTTCTGTTTTTCGCTTTCGGGTATTTCACTTTGAATTACAATAAGCTGAAATTCAGCTTTACGGATATATGCGAAATCTATATTCCGCAAAGTCTTGAAGGCTTTGTGAATTCTCTCGGCGGCGTCAGAAATATTTCCGCTATCAAAGGTAACCGAGTGAACGTAAAAAATATCAAGCTTATAAACGAGCTTGAACTTGAGGACTTTGAGGTTAAAGACAATTCGCTATTATTCAGCGACAGTAAGAAACTTGATGAACTGAAGGGGTATCTTGAATGAATATCAGGGAAGAACTTTTTGCAAAACAGGATAAGGAATACAAGGCGTTTCATGAAAGGATTGTACCGAATGTTGACGCCGACAGGATTATCGGTGTGAGGATTCCGTATCTTCGCGAAATAGCAAAAGCCTGTGCGAAAGAAAAGGCGGATAACGCCCTTTATTATTATGAGGAAATAATGATTGAAGGAATGAGGATAGGCTATGCCAAAAACTGCATAGAAGGCTATCTCTCGGAACTTGAAAGCTTTGTTCCGCTAATTGATAATTGGGCGGTTTGCGACTCATGCTGCTCGACTTATAAATTTGCAAAGAAGTATCAGAAAGAGGTCTGGGAATTTATCTGCCCGTATATCGAGTCCGACAGGGAATACGAGGTCAGATTTGCCGTTGTTATGATGCTTGACTATTTCAACAACGACGAATACATCGACAGGGTGATTGAAATACTTACGGGAATTAAATCAGAGAAGTATTACATCAATATGGCTGTTGCGTGGGCTCTTTCTGTCGCCTACATAAAGTTTCCCGAAAAGGTATTGCCGATAATTAAAGAGGGTAAGCTTGACGCATGGGTACATAATAAAACGATTCAGAAAATCTGCGAATCGTACAGGGTTTCAAAAGAGGATAAAGAAAAACTGAAAAAATTAAAGGCTGTCATATGACAGCCTTTTGTTGTTTGTTATTAAAGCTTTGCAGCCTCTGCTGCAACGCCGAGAAGCGCCGCGTCGTTTCCGAGCTTTGAGCGAACGATGTTTACGTCCTTGAAATTATCCATAAGCTGATTATAGATTTTTCTGTCGATAAGGTCGATAACGTAATCCTCGTTCATAATGCCGCCGCCGAGAACGATGAGGGGCGGATTGAAAACGTAGATGATATTGATAAGACCGATAATCATCTCGTCAATCCAGAGGTCGATGCAGGAACGGATTTCGGGCTTTTCAAAATTCTCTTTTTTGAAAATCTCAAACGCGTCAAGATTTGTGTTGTTCTTCTTATTAACCGATTCAAGAAGGGCATTTGTTGAAGCGTAACATTCATAACATCCCTCGCCTCCGCAAACGCACTGCTTGCCGCCCGCATGAGTAATCATATGGCCGAATTCGCCTGCGGAAGAGCCCATACCCTTGTAGAGCTTGTTGTCAAGATAGAGCGCGCCGCCGATACCGCCGCCGTAGGTCATAGCGAGAAAATCGCTCTTGCCCTTAGCTGCGCCGAACTGAGCCTCGCCCATAGCGAAAGCGTTTACGTCGTTTTCTACGTAGGTAGGAATACCGGTTTTGTTTTCGATAATCTTTTTCACCATCATACCCGTGTAATAGGGGATAGCGCCCGTTGAATAAACGACAATACCGTTTTTGCTGTCAACCTGACCCGTGGTGGAAACGGCAACTCTGTCAATATCGTCGTAGGACTCGATAATAGAAATGAGCTTAAGGACAAGCTGCTGTCCGCCCTTATCCGCTTCTGTCGGTATAATATGCTTGTCGCTGAGTTTGAACTTTCCGTCGCAAACCGCATACTTGATGTTTGTTGCGCCAACGTCAAATGTAAGAATCTTCATAATGCCCTCCGCTTATGAGAATAATTTAATTACAGTAATATATTATAGCAATATCGTTTAATAATTTCAATATTTATTGAAAATTGTTTTTAAATATGTTAGAATTAGATAAAATATTGATGTGAGGTAATAGTTTTATGCCTGATAATATTGAAGAAAAGCTCGACAGTCCGCTTGTCGTACATAAGAAATCAGACGCGTCGTATCAGGAAGCAGCGTCGGAAGTTACAATGAATTCAACTCACACCGATGAGGAAAGCTCCGACACGGCAACTCTTGAGCGCCACAGATTCAGAAAAACGAAGAAAAAGAGCAACGCGCCGTTTGTGATTCTTGCTGTAATTATCGTTGTTGCGGCAGTATTTGTTGCGCTTGTTTATACCGATACGATTCACCTTATTCCCGAGGAAACGACCGAGGAAACCACCACGAGAAAATCATATACAACAAAGCTTGAAAACGAATTTGAGGACACAATTATTGTAAAGGGAACATATATTTTCTTTGAGGGCGAAGAGGTTGACGGTATCAAAGGCCTTGAAAGATGTATCAAGTATCTTGACGAGGGAACAAAGTTTACCGTTAAGGACGAACACGCAGAGAGCAATTTCTTTAATAACGACGTTCTTCCGCTTCTTTCTTCCTACAAGATTGACTATGAGATAACTCACATTGAGTCCTCGGGACTTATGTCCAAAAACGAGACCACAACCGCGGCGACAACTACCGCCGCAACCACCACAACAGCCGCTGCTGCCACAGAGGCTGAAACAGAAGCGGAAGAGTAATATGAACGAAATAACCGGGAAATTAAACCTTGATAAATCGTTAATAGAAAAGACCGATGACCTTGCCCATAAGGACAAGGTCAATGTTTTAGCGTGCGCCGAAAAATGCAACTGCGGCGATTATTCCTGCCTTGAAGGGCGCGACGGAATCTTCTGCCTTGCGGTCGTTCTTGAATGTCTTAGTCACACGAAGGCGGATTACGAGCGCCTCGGTATTGATGAAAAAGTGTTTTACGACACGATGAGCGATATAAAAATATGGTGCGAAAACTTCGGCAACAAAGGGCTTTTAAATATAAACTGGATTAAAAATCATCTTTCCTGTCAATTATTCAGAATAGGCAGACTTCAGTTCCAGTTTTATATCTGCAATAATGAATTTCTCGATTATGAGCTTCTGCCGTTTGCGCCCGGCGAAAAGCTCATATACGTTCATATTCCTCAGGGTGAAAAGCTCGTTTATGCCGACTGCGTTGAGTCGATAAAAAATGCGGTTGAATTTTTCAAAACGTATTTTCCCGAATATGAGTATGAATTCTTTTTCTGCGAAAGCTGGCTTCTTTACGACGACAACTGGATGTTTATGGAACGTTCAAGTAATATCCTTGAGTTTTCAACGCTCTTTGACGTTATGTACAGCGTTGACGATGACTCTCAGGCGATAGAGAGAATTTTCGGCAAGAGAAGAAAAACCGCCGCCCTTTATCCGTCAAAGACAACCTTGCAAAAAAATGTAAAAGCCCACCTCAGAAAAGGAGGCAGGCTCGGTGTCGGAATAGGTATTATTGATAAGCAGTGCTTTGAGTAATCAGTCAAAATTATTGAGATAATAGTTTACGGCAAGCTCGTCGCATTTCTCGTTGTAGGGATGTCCGTTATGCCCCTTAACCCATATGAAATCGACCTTGTTTGTTTCGATGAGGGGAAGAAGGCGTTCCCATAAATCAACGTTTAAAACAGGCTTTTTATCGGCTTTTTTCCAGCCGTTACTTTTCCACGAGTCAAGCCAGCCCTGATTAATCGCGTCGCAGACGTATTTGGAATCGGTTGTTAGCTCAACCTCGCAGGGCTCTCTGAGAGCCGAGAGAGCTTCTATAACCGCGGTGAGTTCCATACGGTTATTTGTTGTCTGCGCTTCACCGCCGCAGAGCTCTTTTTCTCTTTTATTGTAAACGAGCACCGCGCCCCAGCCGCCCTTACCGGGATTGCCGCTGCACGCGCCGTCGGTATAAATCTGAATTTTTTTCATAATTTCCTCGCATAAATATGTGTTATGGCAACATTCTACCACTTTTGGGACTATTAATCAATCATTACTTGACTTTATATGAATTATGCTTTATTATAAATAAAGCAATTTTAGAACGGAAAAAATAAATTTAACGGAGGTATTTATGCCAAATAAGAATATGCCAAACGGCAGGAACGCTTACGGAAAACGGAATTCCGGCAAGCGTTATATAACCTACCGAAAAGCACCGTACAAGAAGCCTCAGCCGCCAAAGGTTCAGGAAAACGTACGTATTG
The DNA here is from genome assembly GCA_905234495.1 of uncultured Eubacterium sp. Lineage (GTDB taxonomy): Bacteria > Bacillota > Clostridia > Oscillospirales > Acutalibacteraceae > Eubacterium_R. The sequence goes on from CAJOHE010000001.1 coordinate 40,986, forward strand.
CTTTTCTTGGCGGAATGAATGAAATAGGCAAGAATATGACGCTGTATCAGTATAAAAACGATATGTTTATCGTTGACTGCGGACTTGCCTTTCCGAACGCGGATTTACCGGGCGTTGACCTTGTAATTCCCGATTTCACATATGTTGAAAATAACGTTGATAAGCTCAGGGGTATTATTATCACCCACGGTCACGAGGACCATATAGGCGGACTAGCGTATCTTCTCAAAAGAGTGAACGTGCCGATATATGCCACAAAGCTGACCATCGGTCTTATCAAGGGCAAGCTTGAGGAACACAATCTTCTCGGCAAGGTAAAGCTCGTTGAGATTAAGCCGAGGGATAATATAACGCTCGGCGAATTCAACATTGAGATGATTCACGTTAATCACTCTATTCCTGACGCGGTCGGTCTTGCAATTAAATGCGGCGCCGGTGTGATTATCCAGACGGGCGACTTCAAGATTGACACAACGCCCGTTGACGGCGATATGATAGACCTCAACAGATTTGCCGATTACGGCAGAAGGGGCGTGCTTGCGCTTCTTTCCGACTCAACAAACGCCGAAAGACCGGGCTATACTCTCAGCGAAAAGTCCGTCGGCGAGTCATTTGAAAAGCTTTTCAGAATGGCAAAAAACAAGAGGATAGTTGTTGCGACTTTTGCATCGAATATCCACAGGGTTCAGCAGATTATCGACGTTGCCGAATCGAGAAACAGAAAGGTCGCAGTCCTCGGACGAAGCCTTGAAAATCTTGTAAACGTCGGTTCCGAGCTCGGTTATCTCAACGTTCCCGAGGGAATTCTCATCGACATCAATATGATTCGCAACTACCCCGATGAAAAGCTTGTTCTCATCACGACGGGTTCACAGGGCGAGCCGATGTCCGCTCTTACGAAAATGGCGTTCGGTGAGCACAAGAAGGTTAACCTCACGCCAAACGATTACGTCATCATTTCAGCTACTCCAATTCCGGGTAATGAGAAAATGGTGGGTAACGTTGTAAATGAGCTTATGAAGCGCGGCGTTGACGTTATCTATGAGAATATGTACGAAGTACATGTTTCGGGACACGCCTGTCAGGAAGAGCTCAAGCTTATGATGGGCATCGTCAAGCCGAAATTCTTCATTCCCGCTCACGGCGAGCAGAAGCATCTTCAGAAGCACGCCGACCTTGCAAGGGCGATGGGAATCGAAAACGAAAATATTTACGTTGCCGATAACGGCGACCTCATTGAGCTTAATGAGGACAGCCTCAGAAAAGTCAAGACCGTTGAATCGGGCGAGATATACGTTGACGGTATCGGCGTCGGCGACGTTGGAAATATTGTTATAAGCGACAGAAAGAAGCTTTCAAAGGACGGAATAATCATTGTTGTTGCAACCTTTGACAGTGCGACCGGTTACGCTGTGAGCGGACCCGACATCGTTTCAAGAGGCTTTGTTTACGTAAGGGAAAACGAAGACCTTATGAACGAGGCGAGGGACCTTGCATCACAGGTAATCGACGAATGTTCTGACGGAAAATATCACGATTGGAATTATATCAAGACTAAGCTTCGCGATGAGCTTTCAAAGCTTATGTACGACAGAACAAAGAGAAGTCCGATGATACTTCCGATTCTGATGGAAATATAAGGAGGGAAAGATATGAAGGTTATTTTGAAAGAGGATGTTAAAAACCTCGGTAAAAAGGGCGAGCTTGTAAACGCTTCGGACGGATATGCAAGGAATTTCCTTTTCCCCAAGGGACTTGCTATTGAGGCGAACGCCGCCGCTATGAATGAATTCAACACAAAGGAAACCGCCAAGAAATTCCATAAGGCGGAAGAGGTTAAGGCAGCTCAGAAGGTTGCCGAAGACCTTGAGGGTAAAACAATTATCGTAAAGGCTAAGGCCGGTGCAAACGGAAAGCTTTTCGGCTCTGTAACGCCAAAGGACGTTGCAACCGAGATTAAGGCATCTCTCGGCGCAGACATCGACAAGAGAAAGATTGTTATGGAAGATATGAAGGCTTTCGGTACCGCTGAGGCAGAGGTAAAGGTTTATCCCGGAATTACCGCAAAGATTTACGTTCAGGTTACGGAGGCATAAAATGGCGGATAACAATGTTAACTCTAATATTGTAATGCCGTATAACCTTGATGCCGAACAGGCAGTTCTCGGTTCTATTCTCATTGAGCCGAGCTGTATGGAAAACGCAGTTGACAAAATCAACGCCGAAAGCTTTTTCCTTCCTCAGCACAAGGCTATTTACAGCGCGATGATTACGATGTATACGTCGTCAAAGGCTATCGACCCCGTAATCATTGCCGACGCTCTTGCCAAGGAAAAGCATTACGACACGGCGGGCGGAAGGGAATACCTTCTTCAGCTTGCTCAGACGGTGCCGTCAACCGCAAACGTTGACTACTATATAAACATCGTCAGAGAACAGTCCTACCTCAGGGCGCTCATTTCCGTGTCAAACGACATCATTGACAAGGCGACAAGTACGGAAGCAAACGCAAATTCAATTCTTGAAATTGCCGAGCAGAGTATTTATAACATACGGCAGGGCAGAGAAATTAACGGTCCCCAGAAGGTCAGCGAAATCATTGTAAACGACGTTTACAACAGATTAACCCTTCTTTCGGGTAAGGACAAAGAAAAGCACAAGGGTATTCCCACGGGCTTCGGTATTCTCGATAAATACTTAACCGGTCTTAACAAATCGGATCTTATACTCATTGGCGCAAGACCTGCTATGGGTAAGACGAGCTTTGCGCTCAACCTTGCGCAGAACATAACGATGCACTACGGCAAAAAGTGTATCTTCTTCAGCCTTGAGATGACAAAGGAACAGCTTGCTGAGAGATTACTTTCAGCACAGGCAGGCGTTGAGTCGCAGAAGCTCAGAACGGGCGAACTTCGCGAGGACGAGTGGGTAAGACTCGGAAACGCGGCAGGTCAGTTTGAAGACGTTGAGCTTTATCTCGACGACAGCTCTGCAATCACCGTTCCCGAAATCAAATCAAGAGTCAGAAAAGAAAGAAAAGAAAGAAACGTCGACTGCATTATTATCGACTACCTCGGACTTATCTCACCGTCGTCAAAGAAGGAAAACAGAGTTCAGGAAGTTTCGGAAATCACACGTCAGCTTAAAATGATGGCGAAGGACCTTAACATCCCCGTTATCTGCTGCGCTCAGCTTTCAAGAGCTACCGAGGGCCACGGTAAAAATCACAAGCCCCAGCTTGCGGACCTGCGTGAATCGGGCTCAATCGAGCAGGACGCAGATATCGTAATGTTCCTCTACCGTGAGGATTACTATAAGCACGACGTTCCCGAGGAAAAGCAGGACGACATCGACGCCAATAAGACGGAACTTATTATTGCGAAAAACCGTCACGGCGCGACAGATTCCGTGGAGCTTATCTTTGATAAGGAATTCACTCGCTTCAGGGCTATTGACAAAGCAAATTATGATTTATAATTTTCTGAAAACCGTTGAAGAATTTAATATGCTTTCAAAGGGCGACACGGTTCTTGCAGGCGTTTCGGGCGGCGCGGATTCAATGCTTTTGCTGAATCTGCTGCTTGAAATAAAGGACGATTACGAGCTCATAATCGAAGTTGCTCACGTTGAACACGGAATTCGCGGCGAGGCGTCAAAGAAGGACGCTGAGTTTGTGAAAGCCTTCTGCGATGATAAAAGCGTTCCGTTTCATCTGCTTGAAATAGACGCGGTAAACGAGGCAAAGGCGCAGGGAATGTCCGTTGAGGAATATTCAAGAAAAAGGCGCTACGAATTCTTTGGCTCTATTGAGTGCGATAAAATTGCAACCGCTCACAATCTCAGCGACAATATTGAAACCGTTTTGTTCAGGCTTGCAAGAGGCACGGGGCTCAAGGGCGCGTGCGGTATTCCGCCGGTTAGAGGAAAGATAATCAGACCGCTCATCCGTATTCCGTCAGAAGAGATTCGCGAATACTGCGCGGAAAACGGAATTGCATACCGCGACGACGAAACAAATTTCAGCGATGATTACAGCAGGAATTTCATAAGGCATAAAATCGTCGAGCCGTTCAAAGAGCTCAACAGCAATTTTGAGGAGAACTTTGGTGCGTTCATCGACGACGTAAACGAGGATTATTCCTATATCGACAGCGCTTGCGACAGGGCATATGACGAAGCAGAGGACAGCGGCGCGCTTGACACCTCGAAGCTTACGCTTCTGCCGCCTTCTGTTGCCAAAAGAACGCTAATAAGATATTTCGCGGAGAAGGGCGAGCCCCTTGACAGAAAGCATCTCGACGGCGTTTACCTGCTTATAAACAAAGCGGGGAAGCTTCAGCTCTCGGAAAACAGATACGCCGTTATGAGCGGCAAAAGGCTCAGAATTGCCGACCTTTCCGAGGAGGAAACTGCTAAATCATATAAAAAAAAAATTTTAAAAATATTTGAATTTAATCCGAAAACAGTTGATTTTTACTGCGACTGTGATAAAATTATCGGCAGAGTAACAGTCAGATGCCGTCAGGAAGGCGATACGGTTTCGCCCGTGGGCAGGGGCTGCTCAAAATCGTTAAAAAAGCTTTTTAACGAATATTCCGTTCCCATAGAGAAAAGAGCTTCAACAGCCGTTATATGCGATGAAAATGGTGTTATCGGCGTTGAGGGAATATGCTGTGACGAACGGGTAAAGATAGATGACAATACGGAAAGAGTGTTTACGCTCACCGTATGTCCGGAGGACTGATTAATGAAAAATTTGGCAAAAAACTGGAAATCAATAGTTGTGTACGTCCTGATTAGCGCAATACTTATCGGCTCGGTTATGTTCTTCTCGAACAAGCAGAACGACGCCGACACAAAGTATTCCGAGATTGTTCAGATGTTCCACAACGGCGAGATATGCTCGTTTACGCTTGATTTGTCAAACGGTAATCTTGAGTATTCAACTTACGATGACCCCGATGTTAAGCAGACTTATTCAATTCCGAGCGTTGCCGTTTCAATCTTTATTGATGACATCGAGGACGATATAAAGGGCTATAACGCAACTCATTCTAATACGCCCATTGTCTATGACTACAAGGCGGGAACATCGGGAACGTGGCTTCTCAGTATGATACCGAGCATACTTATGTTTGCTCTTATTGCGGTGATTGCATTCGTTATATTCAGGCGAATGAGCAGCGCTATGAACAATGAGACAAACAGAACGCTCAGCTTCGGTAAAATCAAGGCTAGACTGCTTGAGCAGAACGACGAGAGAAAGACCACGTTTGAAGACGTTGCGGGCTGCGAAGAGGAAAAGGCAGAGGTTGCGGAACTCGTAGATTTCCTCAAAGAGCCCGAAGAGTTTACAAAAATCGGCGCAAGAATTCCCAAGGGTGTGCTTCTTGTAGGCCCTCCGGGTACCGGTAAAACCCTTCTTGCAAGAGCTATAGCAGGCGAGGCAGACGTTCCGTTCCTTTCAATTTCGGGTTCCGATTTTGTAGAGATGTACGTCGGCGTCGGCGCATCCCGTGTTCGCGACCTTTTTGAGCAGGCAAAGAAAAAGGCACCTGCAATCGTGTTTATCGACGAGATTGACGCAGTCGGCAGACACAGGGGCGCAGGTACCGGTAACGGCAACGACGAGAGAGAACAGACTCTTAACCAGCTTCTTGTTGAGCTCGACGGCTTCGGTACAAACAGCGGCGTTATCGTTATTGCCGCAACAAACCGTCCCGACGTTCTCGACCCCGCGCTTCTCAGACCGGGCAGATTTGACCGTCAGGTTACGGTTAACCGTCCCGACGCTCAGGGCAGGGAAGACATACTCAGAGTTCACGCAAGAAATAAGCCTCTCGGTCCCGACGTTGACCTCAAGGAAATTGCAAAGGATACAATGACCTTTACGGGTTCCGACCTTGAAAACCTTCTCAATGAAGCCGCAATTCTCACAGTAAGGCACAAGAAAAAGGCCATTACCATGGAAGAGATTAACGAGGCTATCTCGAAGGTTGAACTCGGCACCGAAAAGAAAACTCATAAATATACCGAAAAGGCAAAGCGCCTTACCGCATATCACGAGGCAGGTCACGCAGTTGCTTCGTACTATCTTGAAAACCACGACCCCGTCAAAGAGATTTCAATTATTCCGAGAGGTCTCGGCGCGGGCGGATACACCTGGTACACGCCTCAGGAAGAAAACTACGAGTCGAGAAACGATATGCTTGAAGACCTCGTTTCAATGCTCGGCGGCCGCGTTGCGGAAGACCTCGCACTCGGCGATATTTCAACCGGCGCTTCAAACGACCTTCAGCGCGCAACGAAGATTTGCCGCAATATGGTTTCAAAGTTCGGTATGAACGATGAAATCGGTCCGGTTGTTTACAGCGACGACAATGACGAGGTATTCCTCGGCAAGGACTTCGGTCACGTAAATAACTACAGTGAACGCACGTCTGCGCGCATCGATGAGGAAATCGAAAAGATGATGCGTGAGGCTTACGCTAAGACCGAGAAAATCCTCAAGGAACATTTTGATAAGCTTGAGCTTGTTGCCGAAATGCTTATTCAGAAGGAAAAGCTCACAGGCGAGCAGTTTGTTTCTCTTATGGAAACAGGCGAGCTTCCGCCCGAGCCCGAAGTAATTGAAGAAGAGCCGCTTGAAGATGAGCCGGCTGAAGAAAACGAAATCGTCGAAGATGAGGAATCACCTGAAGAGGAAGAGACAGAGGCTGAGGCCGATTCAATCCCGGAGGATGAGGAAGACGACGAGGAAGAAGAATAAATTTTTAAAGGATGCGACAGAAACGTTGCATCCTTTTTTATGATTGTTGATGAAATGTGCCGATAAAGCACATAATTTGTTATATTAGTTTATTTTTCTTGACTTTTAAAACAATATATTGTATGATATATCGGAATGTAAACTACTTTTGGGGGCTGTTATTTTGGCTAAAAAGAAAGAATACGGTAACGAAAGCATTAAATCATTAAAAGGCGCAGACAGAGTAAGGTTAAGACCTGCCGTTATATTCGGCTCAAACGGTCTTGACGGATGCGAGCACGCCATTTTTGAGATTATGTCAAACTCAATCGACGAGGCAAGAGAGGGCTACGGTAACAAAATTATCGTGACCAAATATCTTGACGGCTCGTTTGAGGTTCAGGACTTCGGTCGTGGTATTCCCGTTGACTACAATAAGAACGAGGAACAGTATAACTGGTATCTTCTTTTCTGCGAGATGTACGCGGGCGGTAAGTATGAGGATAATTACGATTATTCTCTCGGTCTCAACGGTCTCGGTCTGTGCGCTACTCAGTACGCTTCCGAGTATATGGACGCCGAGGTTCACACCGGCGGTTACTGCTACACTCTTCATTTTGAGAAGGGCGAGAATATCGGCGGACTTCACAAGGAGCCCTACGATAAAAAAGACACGGGTACGAGAATCAAGTGGAAGCCCGACCTTGAGGTGTTCACGGATATAGACGTTCCTATTCAGTATTTCCACGACGTAATCAAGCGTCAGGCGATTGTCAACGACGGCGTTAAGTTTGTACTTAAAAACCAGACAAGCGCTTCAAAGTTTGAGACTTTTGAGTATTGCTACAACAACGGTATTGTTGACTATGTAAACGAGATTGCCGGCGACAAGGCACTCACAACGCCCCAGTACTGGGAATGTGAGAGAGTTGGCAGGGACAGGGAAGACCTTGAGGACTACAACGTTAAAATCAAGGCGGCGCTTTGCTTCTCTATCAAAAATCAGCTTAAAGAATACTATCACAATTCAAGCTTTCTTGAGCACGGCGGTTCTCCTGAAAAGGCTTTCAGAAGCGCGTTTGTAAATCAGATTAACGCATATCTCAAAGCAAACAACAAATACGCCAAAAACGATTCCACAATCAATATTCAGGACGTTGAGGACTGCATTATATTTGTTGTATCGTCTTTTTCAACGTCTACCTCGTACGAGAATCAGACGAAGAAATCAATCAATAATAAATTCATTCAGGACGCGATGACGGACTTCTTCCGCAAGCAGCTTGAAATCTACTTTATTGAAAATAAGATGGACGCCGAGAAAATTGCAAATCAGGTTCTCATCAATATGAGAGCGAGGGTTAAGGCGGAAAACACGAGGCGTACTCTTAAAACAAATCTTCAGCAGAAGGTTGATTTGACTAACAGAATTGAAAAGTTTGTTGACTGCCGCTCTAAGGACGAGAACGAGAGAGAAGTTTTCATAGTTGAGGGTGATTCAGCTCTCGGTGCCTGCAAGCAGGCGAGGGACGCTTCATTCCAGGCGGTTATACCGGTAAGAGGTAAGATTCTCAACTGCCTCAAGTCGGATTACGACAAGATTTTCAAGAGTGAGATTATCACCGACTTAATCAAGGTGCTTGGCTGCGGCGTTGAGGTAAAAAGCAAGGCTGCAAAGGATTTGTCCATGTTTGATATGGACAACTTCCGCTGGTCAAAAGTGCTTATCTGTACCGATGCCGACGTCGACGGTTTCCAGATAAGAACGCTTATCCTTACAATGATTTACCGCCTTATGCCGAAGCTCATTGACGAGGGCAAGGTTTATATTGCAGAGTCACCGCTCTATGAGGTTACCTGCAAGGACCAGACGTATTTCGCATATAACGAGGTCGAGATGGATGAAATCAAGGCTGAAATCGGCGACCAGAAATACACCGTACAGCGTTCAAAAGGTCTTGGTGAAAACGAGGCTGAGATGATGGCGCTCACAACAATGAACCCTGCCACAAGAAGGCTTATCAAGGTTACGCCCGACGAGGCTGAGAGAACGGCTGAAATATTTGACCTTCTTCTCGGCGACAACCTTCAGGGCAGAAAAGATTATATTTCAAGCTACGGACATCAGTATCTTGATGCCGCAGACGTAAGCTAAGGGGGTGTGAACTGATTGGCAAGAAGAAAAAAGGATGAGTTAAAAGAGAATAAGCCTTTAGCCGACAACGTTCACATCAAGGGCGCAGGTACTATTCAGGACGAGGTTGTAACCGAGACTCTTCTCAACAACTATATGCCTTATGCGATGAGCGTTATCCTCTCGCGTGCAATTCCCGAGATTGACGGCCTCAAGCCTTCCCACAGAAAGCTTCTCTATACAATGTATAATATGGGGCTTATGCAGGGCGGAACGATTAAGAGCGCAAACATTGTCGGCAGAACGATGCAGCTCAATCCCCACGGTGACGCGGCTATTTATGAGACGATGGTAAGGCTTTCGCGCGGCAACGAAACCCTTCTTTATCCCTACGTTGAATCAAAGGGTAACTTCGGTAAGGCGTACAGTAAGAATATGGTTTACGCCGCTTCGCGATACACCGAGGCAAAGCTTTCGCCGATATGCCACGAGCTCTTTGACGATATAAAATACGACACGGTTGATTTTGTCGACAACTATGACAATACGATGAAAGAGCCCACGCTTCTTCCCGTAACTTTCCCGACCGTGCTCTGTAACGTTTCAAAGGGTATTGCCGTAGGTATGGCGTCAAATATTGCGTCGTTCAACATAGGTGAAATCTGCGAAACGACGATTGCTCTTATGAAGAATCCCGACCACGTTATAAGCGACACGCTTCTTGCACCCGACTTTGTCGGTGGCGGTTTTGTCCTCTATGACAGGGATGAGCTCGAGAGAATTTACGAGACGGGCAGGGGCTCGGTCAAGGTAAGAGCGAGATACACGTTTGATAAGAAGTATAACTGTATCGACATTACTCAGATACCGCCCACGACCACTTCTGAGGATATTATTGACAAGATTGTTGAGCTTGTAAAAACGGGCAAGGTTAAAGAGATTAACGATGTGCGCGACGAGACCGATTTGTCCGGTCTCAAGATTACGCTTGACCTCAAGAGGGGAATTGACCCCGATAAGTTTATGCAGAAGCTTTACAAGCTCACACCGCTTCAGGACAGCTTTTCCTGCAACTTCAACATCCTTATCAAGGGCAACCCGAAGGTGCTCGGCGTAAAGGCGATTCTCAACGAGTGGATTGCTTTCCGACTTGAGTGCATCAGAAGAAGAGTAAGCTTTAATCTTGACAAAAAGAGAAAGCAGCTTCATCTTCTCAAAGGTCTTTCAAAGATACTTCTCGACATCGACAAGGCGATTAAGATTGTTCGCGAGACCGAGAGTGAAGCGGAGGTTGTTCCGAACCTTATGATAGGCTTCGGAATTGACGAAACTCAGGCAGAATATGTTGCCGAGATTAAACTTCGTCATTTGAACCGCGAATATATTTTGAAGCGAATTCAGGATATCGAGCAGCTTGAAAACGATATTGCCGAGCTTGAAGGCGTTCTTGCAAGCAAGAACAAGATGAAGAAGATTATCATAAACGAGCTTCAGAGCGTTGTTAAAAAGTACGACACGGGCAGAAAGAGCGAGATTATTTATGATGCCGAGGAAGACTTCGTTATAGAGGACGTTGTCGTTCCCGATTATCCCGTAACAATGTTCATCACCGAGCACGGCTACGCTAAGAAAATCAAGACGGCTAATCTTCGTATGAGCGGCGAGCAGAAAATCAAAGAGGGCGACAGAATGCTTCCCGAGATTGAATGTTCAAACCGCGACGACCTTCTTTTCTTTACAAACAAATGTCAGGTCTACAAGTCAAAGGCTGACGATTTTGCCGATACAAAGGCATCGGTCCTCGGCGAGTATGTTCCCGGCAAGCTCGATATGGAAGCCGACGAGCAGGTTTCTTATATGGCGGTTACAAGCGACTATTCGGGCTATATGATTTTCGTTTTTGAAAACGGAAAACTTGCAAAGGTTGATATGAACGCCTATGCGACAAAGACAAACCGTAAGAAGCTTATTAACGCTTATTCGGACAAGTCGCCACTTGCTCAGGCTATATATATCAAAGAGGATACCGAGCTTGTGCTTTGTTCCTCAAGCGGAAGAATGCTTCTTGTAAACACAGCGGCGATACTTCCCAAAACAACAAAGAACACGCAGGGCGTTGCTGCAATGAAGCTCAAGAAAACGCATAAAATAGTATCCGTTCATCTTTATAAAGAGGGCGAATTTGAAAAGGCGTGGCGCTTCAGAGCAAAGAACCTTCCTGCCGCAGGCGCGGTACCGAGCGAGTCGGATATTGCTGAGCAGATAACATTTTAGCGTTTATGTTATAAAAAAAGTCTTGCAATATTAATATTAATATGCTATAATCCATAAGTAATTTGAGTTATTATCTGTATGGAGGAATATATTATGTCTTGGTATCATTATGTTTTCGGCGCTGTATTAATCATTGTTTCGATTATCATTACAGCAGTTGTTCTTATGCAGGAAGGCCGTTCTCAGAACCTTTCGGGCGCTATCGCCGGCGGTGCTGAAACCTTCCTCGGAAAGTCAAAGGGCAGAACTATTGAAGCTAAGCTTGAGAAGATTACAAAATGGCTTATTGTATTTTTCTTTGTAATAGTTCTTGGCGCATTCCTTGTTTTTCTTTTTGTATAACAAGAACAAAGTTAAACCTTGCATAAGGATGCTTATGCAAGGTTTTATTTATTATTGAGGGAATATGAATTATATAATTTTCGACTTTGAATGGAATAACGCATATAATTACAAACTGAATAAGGGAATTAACGAAATTGTTGAAATCGGCGCAATAAAGCTTAATTCAGCGCTTGAGATAGAAGACACCTTTAAGCAGCTCATTAAGCCCAAGCTTTCAAAAAAGCTAACCGGCAGGTTTAAAAATCTCACCCATATAACGATGGACGAGCTCAGGGCCGAGGGAATTGATTTCGACACTGCTTTCAGCGATTTTGCCCGCTGGTCAAGCGGCAGGGATACCGTTTTTATGAGCTGGTCAACAAGCGATTTATACACGCTTGTTGATAACTTCAAGTTTTTCAAAAAGACGACGGATATTCCGTTTATCAAAAAGTACGCCGACGCTCAGAAATACTGTATGCAGTTTATCGACGCTCACGGCGGAAATCAGATAAGCCTTTCAAACTGTGCGATGCAGTTTAATCTCGACATAGACACAAGCAATCTTCACAGAGCGCTTGAGGACTGCTACGTAACGGCAGGCTGTCTGAGAAAGGTCTTTGACGAGGAAAGATTTGCAGAGTATATCCACACCTGCGACACAAGATTTTTTGAGCGCCTTGTTTTCAAGCCCTATTTTATCAGAAATCTCAACAGCAAGTATTTTGACGTGAATAAGGTTGAGCTTGAATGTCCCGAATGCGGCGGCGTTATCAAGGTTATAAATGACTACGAGATAGAAAACGGCGCGTTTAAGAGCGCAGGCAAATGCAGAAAATGCAGAAAGAAATTCTGGATATTCATCCGCGCAAAGAAAACCTACGACAGCGTTGTTGTTTCCAAACGCCTTGTACGCATAAACAAGAGACGGGCGAAAAAAATTATTTAGGTATTTTTCAAAATTCACTTTATTTATTAAATATTTTGTAATATAATATATTGACAAATATTTTTGCGGGAAAACCGCAAGCACTCACTGATGATTATTTAAAGGAGGATGTTCTATGGCTACTCATGATTATGATGATTTGCTTGAATCCTTTATGAATAATTCCGCTAAGGCATATAACGACGACAAAGAAGCTCGTGAAAACGCAGAGAAAAACTTGTCGTCTTCAAACGATGCCTCTGCATCAAAAGATAAAAAGAGCAACCGTGCAAAGCGCGGCAGAGAGATTGAAAAGGAATTAGCCGCAAAGAAGGCTAAGAGAAGAAAGAAAATAAAAAAAGAGAAATCGCCTGCACAGAAGTTTTTCGGCGACGTTTTAAAGGCGATAATCGCTCTTATTATGATAGGCGGCGTTGTCGGCGTGGTAAGCTTTTCCGTTATTGCGATTTACGGCTACAGTGTTGTTTACGGAGACCCTGTGTTTGACCTTACAAAAGAGGCTCTTTCTCAGAATCAGACCTCGTTTATCTACGGTCAGGACGGCGACAATCTTGTTGAGATAACAAGGCTTCACGGCGAAGAAAACCGTATCTGGGTTTCGCTTGACAATATGAGCGAATATATGCCAAAGGCTTTCGTTGCCTGCGAGGACAAGAGATTTTATAATCACCACGGCGTTGACTGGATCAGAACAATCGGCGTATTTATCAAGCAAAACGACCAGGGCGGTTCAACAATCACCCAGCAGCTTATCAAAAACCTTACAGACGACAATAAGGTAACGTATGTAAGAAAGTTTAATGAGATACTGAGAGCTCTGAACCTTGAGAGAAACTTTACCAAGGAACAGATTCTTGAGGCTTATCTCAACACGATATATCTTTCAAACGGATGCTACGGCGTCAGAACTGCCGCAGAGGTTTATTACGGTAAGGACGTTGCCAACCTAAATGCTGCGGAATGTGCCTGCCTTGCGTCAATTACCAAGGCACCGACTACTTACGACCCGCTTCACAATCCCGAGCAAAACAGGGAAAGACAGCTTTGGGTTTTAAAGCAGATGGCAAGCGAGGAAACTCAGTTTCTCACCGCTGCAGAGTACAAAGAGGCTGTTGACTATGAAATGATTTTCACCAACAGCGAAAACTATCAGGGTTCCGAAATCGAAGATGACGACGATGACGAAGAAGTTGAAAACATCACCAACTACTATGTTGACTTTGTAATCACTTCGATTGAGCAGGACCTTCAGAAAATGGGTTATACCCAGAAGAAAGCCCACGATATGGTCTACGGCGGCGGACTTCATATTTACACCGCTATTGACTTTGATATACAGGACGCTCTTGAAGACGTTTATGAAAACTATCGCAGAATGCCCGATGAAACCGTTCAGGGCGCGATGTGCATTATGGACTACCACGGCAGAGTGCTCGGTATTGTCGGCGGTTGCGGTAAGAATCAGGGCGCGATGCTTCTCAACAGAGCAACGCAGTCAACAAGACCGCCCGGTTCAACAATCAAGCCCCTCGCTGTTTACGGCCCCGCGCTTGAAAAGAGCCTTCAGGACAGCAGCGTAAACGTTTACTGGTCGTCAATGTTCAACGACAGCCCTTCAATGACTGTTGAGGGCAAGGGCTGGCCTGTAAACCAGGGCGGCGGATATTCGTCAAGCGACGTAACGCTTCAGCGTGGTCTTGCTCAGTCGCTCAACACGATTTCTGCAAGAACGCTGCAGACAATCGGCGTTGATTATTCCTATGAATTCCTGAGTGAAAACTTCAAGCTTTCAACTCTTGACGATATTAGAGACCTTGACTTCGGTCCTCTTGCAATCGGTTCTCTTACAAACGGTGCAAAGGTTATCGATATGACTGCGGCATACTGCGCATACGGTAACGGCGGTTATTACTATGAGCCCTACGCTTACTATAAGATTGAAGACAGCCAGGGCAACGTTATTATCGAAAAGCAGCCCGAGGAAACAAAGACCGAGGCTATTTCGGAAAGCACGAGCTGGCTTATGAACAAGCTTCTGCAGACCGTTATGACTGAGGGTACGGGTACTTCATATAAACTTCCCGGTATTCAGTGCTTCGGAAAAACCGGTACGACGAATGACGATAAGGACAGATGGTTCGTTGGCGGTACACCAGATATGATTGGCGTAACGTGGTACGGCTACGACATCCCCGAAGAGGTTCATTACTCACTTTCATCAAACCCCGCAGGTACAATCTGGCGCTGTGTTATGGAAGAGGTTTATGAGGCTCTCGACGCAAGGGGAAGCGACTACAGCACGGAATTCCCCGAATACGACGGAATAGTTTGCCGTTCTTACTGCACAATGTGCGGTAAGCTTGCTTCAAACGGTTCGCCGTCAACTGCATACGGCTGGTATGACGCAAACAATCTTCCCGGCTACTGCCAGGGCGGACATGTTGTCGAGACCGAGTCATCCGACGATACAACGGACGAAGCTACAACGAAGTCAAAGAAGGAAACCACAACCGCAGCTACAACAACAACGGCGGCAGCGGCTGAAGAGAAAAAGGAAGAAGACGCAGCATAGATTAAAAAAGGAAATCAGTTTATCTCTGATTTCCTTTTGCTATAACGGGAGTAATAATGAAAATAATGGCTATTGATTACGGCGACGCGAGAACGGGAATTGCTTTTTCCGACGTTCGCGGAATCCTCGCAAGCGCGTACGGCGTAGTTAACGAAAAATACCTTCCGAAGCTTGTTGATAAGCTCACAGAGATTATAGAAAAGGAAAAGCCCGAAAAGATTATTATCGGGCTTCCGAGAAATATGGACGGAAGCTACGGCTACCGATGCGACGAGTGCAAGGAACTCGGCGAAAAGCTCGGTGAGAAAACCGAAATTCCCATTGAATTTGAGGACGAGCGGCTGACGACGGTTATTGCCCACGATATCCTTTCACAGAACAACGTGAGGGGCGACAAGAGAAAGGGCAGCGTTGACGCCGTTTCAGCCACGGTTATTTTGCAGAGCTATCTGGATAAAAACAAATAAATGCCGCATATAATTATACGGTGATTTTTTGAGGCTGAAGCTTTTTGATACCGTAATAATTATAGACTTTTCATTTGTACTTATTATCAGTCTTGCTCTTTTATTCGGCGCCGGCGGACTTTTGAGACTGCTGCTTTTTTCAGGGCTTCACGAGCTCGGACATCTTGCGGCATTAGCAATATGTAAAAAGCGCACAGACAGCCTCAGACTCTCGTTTTACGGGGCTGCATTGAAATATTCCGCCTCGCTTTCAAAAGGGCGGGAATGCTTCGTTCTTCTCTGCGGACCGCTTGTGAATTTACTTTTGTTTCTATTTTTAAAAGATGAGATTAACATATCGCTTTTTATTCTTAATTTACTGCCGATATATCCGCTTGACGGCGGCAGGGCGTTAAGGCTGTTTCTGCCGAGAGTATCAGATTATGTTTCATATGTTTTTCTCGCGGTTTTTATTGCGTTTTCGCTGTATCTAATCGCGTGTCACAAAGTTTATTCAATGCTTTTGATAAGCGTTTATCTTTTGGTTTATACTGCTTTATACTGAGGTAATTATGAAAAAGGAAGTTGAAAAAATCCTGCAATATGTTCAGAAGCCTGCAAGATACACGGGCGGTGAGCTTAACAGCGTTGTCAAGGACAGGGATAGCGTTGCGCTTCGCTATGCCTTCTGCTTCCCCGATACATATGAAATAGGTATGAGCCACCTCGGTATGAAGATTCTGTATTCGCTTGTAAACGAGCGCACCGACGCTTGGTGTGAGAGAGTTTTTGCGCCCGACGTTGATATGGAAGAGCAGATGAGAAAGCACGGAGTTCCTCTTTTTGCGCTTGAAAGCGGCGACTATATCAAGGACTTTGATATGATAGGCTTTACCTTGCAGTATGAGCTTTGTTATACGAATGTTCTCAATATGCTCGACCTCGCGGGGTTGCCTTTGCTCAGCCGCGACAGGGAAGAGCTGACGCCAGTTATTGCTGTCGGCGGTCCCTGCACCTGCAACCCCGAGCCCATAACTGATTTTGTGGATATTATCTTTATCGGTGAGGGTGAGGAAAGCACGAATGAGGTGCTTGACCTTCTCAAGGAATGTAAGGAAAAGGGCGCTTCAAAAAGAGAGTTTCTTCTCAGAGCTAAGGATATTAACGGTATCTACATTCCGTCTTTTTACAAAGATGAATACAACGACGACGGCACTATGAAAAGCCTTACGCCGACCGACGGCGCGCCGCTTCCGGTAAAAAAGTCCGTAATCGCCGATATGAACACGGTGTACTATCCCGATAAATTTGTCGTTCCGTTTATTGAAACGGTATTCGACAGGGCGACTGCCGAGATTTTCAGAGGCTGCATCAGAGGATGCCGATTCTGTCAGGCTGGCTTTATATACCGCCCGATAAGAGAGAAATCGGTTGAAACGATAAACAGACAGAGCAAGGCGCTCATTGAGTCCACGGGCTACGACGAGCTGTCGCTTTGCTCGCTTTCAACGTCCGACCACAGCGGTGTCAACAATATGCTCAACTCGCTTCTTGACTGGACGGTAAAGGAAAAAATCAATCTTTCGCTGCCGAGTCTTCGCGTTGATAATTTCTCGGACGAGCTCGTTGAAAAGCTCAATAAAGTAAGGCGAAGCGGTCTGACCTTTGCGCCCGAAGCGGGTACGCAGAGGCTTCGCGACGTTATAAATAAAAACGTTACCGAGGAAGAGGTTATTACTACCTGCAACAAGGCTTTTGATAACGGATGGACGGCGGTAAAGCTCTACTTTATGATGGGACTTCCGACCGAGACTATGGAAGACATCGAAGGCATCGCGAACCTCGGTATGGAAGTTGTTCACGCATTCGGCAAGAATCCGAACTCAAAGGGCAAGGGCGTTCAGGTTTCAATTTCCTGCGCTTCGTTTATACCCAAGCCCCACACGCCGTTTCAGTGGGAACCCGAGGACAGTATGGAATCGCTGAAGGAAAAGCAGGAACACCTTCTCAAATCCATTCCTTCAAAGAAGATTAAGGTGTCGTATCATCAGACGCCGACGTCACTTATTGAGGGCGTTCTCGCGCGCGGTGACAGAAGGCTCAACAAGGTGCTTCTCAGGGCTTTTGAGCTCGGCTGCAAATATGACGCATGGGATGATAAATTCGACTTTGAAAAGTGGAAGCAGGCATTTGAGGACTGCGGTATCGACCCGTTTTTCTACACAAGAAGAAAGAGGGAATTCTCCGAGCTTCTTCCGTGGGACCACCTTGATTTCGGCGTGAGCAGAAAATTCCTTGAAAGAGAAAACATCAGGGCTCATGAAAACAAGACGACGCCGCATTGCAGAATTCACTGCGCGGGCTGCGGCGCTGATAAGCTGAACGGAGGTAACTGCGATGCGAGAGGTTAGACTTCGTTTTTCAAAGGTAGACAGAATTAAATACATAAGCCACCTTGATATTAACCGCGCTATGAGCAGGGCGCTCGGGCGTGCAGATATCCCTTTGTGGTACACGGAAGGCTACAACCCTCATCCGTATATGAGTTTTTCTCTGCCGCTTTCTCTCGGCGTTGAAAGCCTCTGCGAGAGCGTTGACCTGAGAATCGTCGGCGACATATCGAACAGCGAGATTAAAGACAGACTCAATGCAGTACTTCCCGAAGGGTTAAAAATTCTCGACGTTTACGACGACTTTCGCGACAACAGTGAGATTGCGTTTTCGGACTATGTTTTCAAGCTTGAATTCATCGATAACGAAGAGGCGCTCAAAAGGATTGAAAAGGTTCTTTCGCAGGATGAGATAATGGCTGAAAAGAAGGGCAAAAAGGGTAAAAGAAGAATAGTCAGGGAAACAAACATTAAGCCATTCATTGATAAATATAATATCTCAATACGCGACGGTGTCATTGTTTTGAACGCAAGGCTCTGTGCGGGCGGTGAGAAAAACCTCAACCCGACGCTTCTTTTTAACACGATTATCCGCCTTATTGATATGGACTTTGAGTGGAAAAACATAAGCAGAATAGGTCTTCTTGATAAGGATTATAAAGAATTCAAATAAAAAAGACTTGCATTTTTAAATAAACTATGTTATTATGTTTGAGCATTTGTTCCGTTGCATACTTCTGCAACGCGTAAAATGTCAGCGTTTCGCATTTAAGAAGATGGTCCGCTTTCAATTTATTTGATATGAACATCCTATAAAAAACAGGAGGAAAATATAATGGACGCACTTAAATTAATTGCTCAGGACAGCACAAAGGCTGAATTTCCGGAATTCGGCATCGGCGATACCGTAAGAGTATCGGTTAACATCCGCGAGGGTTCACGTGAAAGAATCCAGATGTTTGAGGGAACAGTTATCGCTATGAAGGGTTCAGGCGTTTCAAAGACCTTTACCGTTCGCCGTCTTTCATACGGCGTTGGCGTTGAGAGAGTATTCCCGATGCATTCACCAAACGTTGTTGACGTTAAGGTTATCCGTTCCGGTAAGGTTCGCCGCGCTAAGCTCTATTATCTTCGCGACCGCGTTGGTAAGGCTGCAAAAGTTAAAGAAAACATTAACTAAAGCAATAAGGCATTCACGAAATGTGGATGCCTTAATTATTTATTGCAATTTAGTTTATAATAAAGTATAATTAATTAACGTTATTTTTTCAGGGGGCAGATTATGCCTGATTTTCAGAAACAGACAGTACAGTGGTTTCCCGGTCATATGGCGAAAACGCGCCGTCAGATTAAGGAAAGCTTGAAGCTTGTTGACGGTGTGGTTGTGCTTGTCGACGCGAGAATACCAAAAAGCTCGTCAAATCCCGAGCTTGATGAACTGATTAAAAACAAGCCGCGAATTGTGCTGCTTAATAAATGCGACCTTGCAGAGCCAAACGCCACTAAAATGTGGATTGATTACTATAATTCAAGGGGTATGTTTGCACTTCCCGTTGATTGCAGAACGGGCAAGGGGCTCAATAATTTTATTCCGACCGTAAATAAGGCACTTGCAGACGTAATTGCGAAAAACGAGGAAAAGGGTATGGGCGGCAAGTCCCTGCGCCTTATGGTTGTGGGTATACCGAACACCGGCAAATCATCCTTTATCAACCGTATGGCGGGTAATGCCAAGGCAAAGGTTGCAGATAAAGCGGGCGTAACCCGACAGAATCAGTGGTTTGCAGTCGGAAGGGGAATAGAGCTTCTCGACACGCCGGGCGTTCTCTGGCCGAAATTTGAGGACAGAGAGGTGGGCGACAAGCTTGCCTTTACCGGCGCAATTAAAGATGAAGTAACCGATATTGAAACTCTTTCCTGCAGGCTTCTTGACGTGCTTGCAAAAACTAAGCCCGAGACGATTTTAAGCCGCTACAAGCTTGATAGCATAGACGGCTTGCAGGGTTGGGAAATCCTTGAAGCAATCGGAAAGAAAAGGGGATTTCTCATCAAGGGCGGCGAGATTGATTACGAACGCACTGCAGTAATGCTCTGCGATGAATTCAGAGGAGGAAAGCTCGGCAAAATTTCGCTTGAGCTGCCTGAATAATGGATTGGCTTGAATTTGAAAACGAAGCGTATAGTGAAGGCTTTGAGATTGTCTGCGGCGTTGACGAGGCTGGCAGAGGACCTCTTGCGGGACCTGTTTATGCCGCCGCGGTTATCCTTCCGAAAGGGCATATAATCGAGGGCGTAAACGATTCAAAAAAGCTTTCCGAGAAAAAGAGGGACGAGCTTTTTGATAAGGTTATCGAAGAGTGCGTCTGCTACGGAATCGGAACTGCTTCGGAAAAGGAAATAGACGAAATCAATATTTTACAGGCGACCTTTCTTGCGATGAGAAGGGCTGTTGAAGCGCTTGACGTTAAACCCGATATCGCGCTGATTGACGGCAACAGACTGCCGGGGCTCGATATTGCCGAAAGGTATATTATCAAGGGTGATGCAAAAAGCGCGAGTATTGCTGCGGCGTCAATTCTTGCAAAGGTCAGCAGAGACAGATATATGCTTGAAATGGCTGAGAAATATCCCGAGTACCAGTTTGAAAAGCACAAGGGCTACGGCACGAAGCTTCACTATGAAATGATAGAAAAATACGGCGTTTCGCCGATACACAGAAGAACATTTTTAAAGAAGATTTTAAACGATGAATAATCAGGGAAAACTCTGGGAAATTGAAGCGTGCAATTTCCTTCGAAAAAAGCGATACAAGCTTGTTTCAACTAATTATACCTGCCGTTTCGGTGAGATTGACCTCATAATGAAAAAGGGGAAATATCTCTGTTTTATTGAGGTCAAACAGAGGGATGAAAAGTCTATTGCGACGCCCGCTGAATTCGTAGGCGCCGACAAGCAGAAGAAAATGATTGCCACGGCACAGTTTTATCTAGCGGCAAATCCGACTAAACTGCAGCCACGTTTTGACGTGGTAGAGGTCTACACAAGCGACAATCAGTTAAAATCAATAAAACATCTTGAAAATGCGTTTGATTTATTATAGAATATTAAATCATTAAAGACGGTTTATGTAAGGAGTAGTAAAAATGCTTTACACATCGACAAGAAATAATAAAATAAGAGTGAGCGCGGCGCAGGCTATCGCGCAGGGTATAAGCGAGGAAGGCGGACTTTTTGTTCCCGTTGAGTTCCCTCAGTTTAACCTTGAAAAGATTTCCTCAATGGTGCCGATGTCGTATATTGACAGGGCGAAGACTGTACTCAGGGAATACCTCACCGATTTCAGTGAGGATGAACTAAGCTACTGCGTTGAGGGCGCGTACTCTGCAGAAAAGTTTTCATCCCCGAAAATTGCGCCTACCGTGAACATTTACGGCAACAAGAATATTCTTGAGCTGTGGCACGGACCGACTTGCGCTTTCAAGGATATGGCTTTGCAGCTTCTGCCTTATCTTATGACAGTTTCGGCAAAGAAAACCGCCGACGGAAAGACGATAGTTATTCTCGTTGCAACCTCGGGCGACACGGGTAAAGCTGCGCTTGAAGGCTTTAAAAACGTTGATAACACAAAGATTCTCGTGTTCTATCCCGTCGACGGCGTTTCACCGATGCAGAAGCTTCAGATGACTACGCAGGAAGGCAACAACGTTGCAGTCTGCGCTATCAACGGTAATTTCGACGACGCACAGAGCGCTGTTAAATCTATCTTCACAAATGATGAAATCAAGGCTGAGCTTGCAGGAAAGAATATGATGTTCTCGTCTGCAAATTCAATAAACTGGGGCAGGCTCGTTCCTCAGATTGTTTACTATTTCTCAACCTACTGCGACCTTGTTGAACAGGGCAGAATTTCCCTCGGCGACGATATTAACGTTGTTGTTCCGACCGGTAATTTTGGCAACATTCTTGCAGGCTATTACGCAAAGAAAATGGGGCTTCCGATAAAGACTCTTGTGTGTGCTTCAAACACAAACAACGTTCTTACAGACTTCCTGACAACGGGTACTTATGACAAGAACAGAGCATTCTATGCAACGTCGTCACCGTCGATGGATATTCTCATTTCATCAAATCTTGAAAGATTGCTTTATCACGTAAGCGGCAACGATGATTCGCTTATTTCAGACCTTATGAATAAGCTTGTGACGGACGGCAAATACACCGTCAGCGATAAGCTTATCGGTGATATTAAAGCAGAATTCGGAGCGGGCTACACCGTTGAAAGCAGCGTTGATGAGACGATAAAGGGACATTTCGAGAGTTATCATTATCTCTGTGATACTCACACAGCAGTTGCCGTAAAGGTTTACGATGAATATGTGAAGGACACGGGCGACGATATCCCGACAGTTATCGACTCAACCGCTTCGCCGTATAAATTCTCGAAAAGCGTACTCACCGCTATTTGCGGCGAAACACCCGAGCTCAACGAGTTTGATATGGTTGACGAGCTAAACCGTATTTCGGGCGTTGAAGTTCCCGCATCTCTTGCAAATCTTAAGAACAAGACCGTGAGATTCAGAGACGTCTGCAACAAGGAAGATATGAGCGAGATGGTATTCAAGCTTCTCGAATTATAAGATAGCGGGCGATTTTTAATCGCCCCCTACATTTTTGAAAGGATTATTATGTCATTATACGCCATTGCAGACACGCATTTATCGTTTGGCACCGATAAGCCGATGGACTCGTTTCCCGGTTGGTCGGACTATACAAAACGACTTGAGAATAACTGGAATCACCTTGTCACCGACGGGGATTTTGTCGTTATTGCAGGCGATATTAGCTGGGCGATGAACTTTGACGAGCTAAAGGCGGATTTTGATTTTATTAACAGACTCAATGGCAGGAAAATCATCATCAAGGGAAACCACGATTACTGGTGGAACACGATGAAAAAAATGAATGCCTTTATTGAAGAAAACGGTTTTAACACAATACAAATTGTCCATAATAACTGTGTGGAATTTGACGGCTTTTCCGTCTGCGGAAGCAGGGGCTGGTTTTTTGACAGTGAGGAAGAGCAGGACGAAAAGGTTTTAAACAGGGAAGTGGGCAGGATAAAAACTTCCATTGAATCTTCGCATCAGGATGATAAAATTGTTTTTCTTCACTATCCGCCGATTACTGCCGACGGCAGATGCGATGAGATACTTGATCTGCTTAAAAGCGAGGGAATCAAAGAGTGCTACTACGGACATCTTCACGGTATTGCCGCTCACAGCGCGGTTGATGAAACGGTTGACGGTATCAGGCTCAAACTCATTTCTGCAGACAGGCTCGGCTTTACGCCGTATCTAATCAAGAAATTTTAATACTTGATATTATTATTTTATTATGTTATAATGCGTATTCGATGATTAATTATATATATTATTAAGGAGGTCATAACAATGGCACTTAAATCATCCAATAAAGTTGATACTAATACATACGAAATCGAAGTAACGGTTGCACCCGAGGTTTTTTCCGACGCCTGCACTAAGGCGTATATGAAGCAGAGGAAGTCTATTCAGCTTCCCGGTTTCCGTAAGGGCAAGGCAACTCAGGGTATGATTGAAAAGGTTTACGGCGAGGGTGTATTCTTTGAGGAAGCTCTTGAAATCGTTTATCCCGAGGCCGTAACCGAGGCTATCAAAGAGGCTGAGCTCCGCACGGTTGACCAGCCATACGACCTTGAAGTTCCCGTAATGAGCAGGGAAGAGGGCGTTGAGATGAAGATGAAGGTTACCGTATATCCCGAGGTTAAGCTCGGCGATTACAAGGGACTTGAAGCTGATAAGAAGGACACCGAGGCTTCAGACGAGGACGTTGAGGCAGAGCTTAAGAACGTTCAGGAAAGAGGCTCAAGACTCGTTACTGTTGAGGACAGAGCCGCTGAGATGGGCGACACAGCTGAGATTGACTTTGAAGGATTTGTTGACGGCGTTGCTTTTGACGGCGGCAAGGGCGAGAACTTCCCGCTCGAGCTTGGTTCGGGTTCATTCATCCCCGGTTTTGAAGAGCAGGTTGCAGGTCACAATGTTGACGAAGAATTTGACGTAAACGTAACCTTCCCCGAAGAGTATGCGGAAGAGCTTGCAGGCAAGGACGCTGTCTTTAAGTGCAAGATTCACGAAATCAAGACTAAGGAACTTCCGGAGCTTGACGACGAGCTTGCAAAGGACGTTTCCGAGTTTGACACTCTTGAAGAGTATAAGGAAGACCTCAGAAAGCAGCTTTCCGAAAAGAAGGCAGAGGATGCAAGAATTGAGCTTGAAAACGAGCTTATCGACAAGGTTGTCGACAATATGACTTGCGACGTTCCCGAGTGTATGTTTGAGCAGAGAGTTGACGAAATGGTTCAGGAATACGCTTACAGACTTCAGGGACAGGGCATCGACCTTAACACATATCTTCAGTATATGGGTCAGGATATCGAGCAGTTCAAAGAGACCTTCAGAGAGAGCGCTGAAAAGCAGGTAAGAGCTGCTATCGCTCTTGAGGCAATCGTTGACGCTGAAAAGATTGAGGTTACAGACGAGGATGTTGACGCTGAAATCGCAAAGCTTGCAGAACAGTATCAGATGGAAGCTGACCAGATTAAGGCTGCAATCCCCGCAGAGCATATCGCTTCCGACCTCAAGACAAAGAAGGCTCTTGACCTCGTAGTTGATTCGGCAGTTATCAAGTAATTAAAAACGAAAGGTGATTAATATGGCATTGGTACCATATGTTCTTGAACAGACAAGCGCCGGCGAGCGCTCAATGGATATCTATTCAAGACTTCTTAACGACAGAATTATTGTTTTATCCGATGAGGTTAATTCAACAACCGCATCGCTTGTTGTTGCTCAGCTTCTCTTCCTTGAAGGACAGGACAGCGACAAGGATATAAGCCTTTACATCAACAGCCCCGGAGGTTCCGTTACCGACGGTATGGCTATATATGACACGATGCAGTACATCAAGTGCGACGTATCTACAATCTGCGTAGGTATGGCTGCTTCAATGGGCGCTTTCCTTCTTTCAAGCGGCGCAAAGGGCAAGAGAATCTGCCTTCCAAACGCTGAGGTTATGATTCATCAGCCTCTCGGCAGAACAGAAGGTCAGGCAACCGAAATTGAAATTGCGGCTCAGCACATCCTTCGCACAAAGGAAAAGCTTAACACGATTATGGCAGAAAACTGCGGCAGAACTGTTGAAGAACTTGCTGCTGCAACTGACAGAGACAACTGGCTCACAGCGCAGGAAGCGCTTGAATTCGGACTTGTTGACAAGGTAATTGACAAGAGATAATTGAGGTAAATTATGGCTCGTGACGATTCTCACAAAACAATCACAAGGTGTTCCTTCTGCGGTAAGAGCGAGGCTATGGTGCACAAGCTCATAGAAGGCCCCGGCGTGTATATCTGCGACGAGTGCGTTGAACTCTGTAATGAGCTTATGTTTGAAGCGGCTGCCGGCGATAAGATGGCAGATGCGGACGAGGAAAAGGATGAATTTTCCGTTCCGAAGCCCGCTGAAATCAAAGCTCAGCTTGACGAGTATGTAATCGGTCAGGACGACGCTAAAAGAGCGCTTTCCGTTGCGGTTTACAATCACTATAAGAGGATTGTTTCAAAGGATACTAATACGGACGTTGAGCTACAGAAGAGTAATATTCTTCTTCTCGGACCTACGGGCGTAGGCAAGACTATGCTTGCACAGACGCTTGCAAAAATCCTTAACGTTCCGTTTGCTATTGCTGACGCCACAACTCTGACAGAGGCGGGATATGTCGGCGAGGACGTTGAAAATATCCTTCTCAGACTTATTCAGGCGGCGGATTTCGACGTTGAAAAGGCTCAGCGCGGAATCATTTACGTTGACGAGATTGACAAGATTTCACGCAAGAGCGAGAACAGGTCAATCACCCGCGACGTAAGCGGTGAGGGCGTTCAGCAGGCGCTTTTGAAAATTCTTGAGGGTACGGTTTCAAACGTTCCTCCAAACGGCGGCAGAAAGCATCCTCAGCAGGAATTCATTCAGATTGACACGACTAATATTCTGTTTATCTGCGGCGGCGCTTTTGACGGAATTGAAAAGATTATAGAAAAGCGCATCGGCGGAAAATCTCTCGGCTTCGGCGCAGAGATTCAGACGAGTGAAAAAGACGTGTCCGAAGTGCTTCATCAGGCGGTTCATCACGACCTTGTGAAATACGGACTTATCCCCGAGCTCATCGGCAGAATTCCCGTTATAACCGTTCTTGACAATCTTGACAAAGACGCTCTTGTAAGAATTATGACTGAGCCGAAAAACAGCATTGTCAAGCAGTATCAGGCTCTCTTTGAGATGGACGGCGTAAAGCTTGAATTTCAGGACGAGGCGCTCTCAGCGATTGCTGACATCACTCTTGAGAGAAAGACGGGCGCGAGGGGACTGAGAAGCGTTTTTGAAAGCGTTTTAAACGACCTTATGTTTGACGCGCCTTCGGATGAAACGATTGACAGAATTGTTATTACCGAAGAGTCCGTAAGAGGCATTACAAAGCCCCTGATTTATAACAGAACAAAGAAAAATGCCGAAAAAACTTCGGCGTAAAAATCAGTAAATGTCAAAGGCGACAGAAGAAAATGTTATTTTTAACATTATCTTTTTGTTGCCTTTTTCTTTTAGTTAGTATATAATCATAATAATTAAATAGTAAGCAGGGATTATTATGACTGATAACCAATACAAATCATACACCGATATAAACGTTATACCTCTGAGAGGACTTGTTGTCTTCCCGGATATGACTTTGCATTTTGACGTTGGCAGAAAAAAGAGCGTTGCAGCTCTGAAAGACGCGATGCAGGACACGCAGAAGGTATTTCTTGTCTGCCAGAAGGATGCAACTGTTGACGACCCGACGATTGACGATATGTACGATATCGGCGTTATCTGCAATATAAAGCAGATGCTTCGTATTCCTAACAGCGACAATCTGAGAGTTACGGTTGACGGCATCTGCAGAGGCGAGCTGATGAGCTTATCAAGCACGAAGCCGTTTCTCAAAGCTACCGTCGGCGTTCTTGAAGAAGAGCGCATAAAGGACGAGAACAAGGAACTTGCATATACAAGAGCTGTCAAGAAAGAGTTTGAATACTATTCGTCCTTCTTTACCAAAATCAGTGGCGACGTTATTGCTAAGTCGCTGACAATTAAGGACGGCGGCGCGCTTGCCGATTACATCTGCTCAAATACTTTCATCGATTCTCTTGATAAGCAGATTGTTCTTTCAATGATGAATCCTGTTGAAAGGCTTGCAAGCCTGCTCTATTTCCTCAAAAAGGAAACTGCGGCGCTTGAGCTTGAGCAGCATATTCAGGAAAAGGTTCAGGATTCGATAGACAAGAATCAGAAGGAATACTACCTTCGCGAAGAGATGAGGGTTATATCCGAGGAACTCGGCGAGGGTGAAAACCCCGTTGAGGAAGCGGATGAATACAGAAAAAAAATCAATAAGCTCGGCTGCTCAGACGAGATTAAGGAAAAGCTTCTCAAAGAGTGCGACAAGCTTATGAAAATGCCCCTCGGCTCGCATGAGGCAACCGTTCTCAGAAACTATCTCGACAAATGCCTTGAAATACCTTTCGGCAAGGTTACGAAGGATTCAATCAGCCTGCAAAAATCAAGGGCTGTGCTTGACAAGGACCACTACGGTCTTGAGGAGGTTAAGTCGCGTATAGTTGATTCTCTCGCGGTGCTCAAGAGAAACCCCGACTTTTCGGGTCAGATTCTCTGCCTTGCAGGACCGCCCGGCGTCGGTAAAACATCCATTGTAAAATCTCTTGCAAAGAGTATGAACAGGAAATACGTCCGCATAGCTCTCGGCGGTATCCATGATGAGGCTGAAATCAGAGGTCATAGAAAGACCTATATCGGCGCTATGCCCGGAAGGATTATTGAAGCCGTTATAAAGAGCGGCGTTATCAATCCGATAATTCTTCTCGACGAGATTGACAAGCTCGGCGCTGACTATAAAGGCGACCCGTCTTCGGCGCTTCTTGAGGCACTCGACCCCGAGCAGAACAGCACGTTTACCGACCACTATATTGAATTCCCCGTTGATTTAAGTAAGGTGCTTTTCATCACAACTGCAAATGATACCTCGACTATTGCGAGACCGCTTTATGACAGAATGGAAGTCATCGAGCTCAATTCATACACTGTTGAGGAAAAGTTCCATATCGCCAAAGAGCATCTCATCAAAAAGGAAATGAAAAAGCACAAGCTCAGCGGCAGGGAATTTAAAATCAGCGACGACGTTGTTTACACGCTCATTGATTCCTACACAAAGGAAGCGGGCGTAAGAGGTCTTGAAAAGCAGATTGCAACCCTTTGCAGAAAAGCGACTGTCGAGCTTGAAGGCGATAAGAAGTCCGTAAGAATTACAAATGACAACATCGAGGATTATCTCGGCGTCAGAAAGTACATTCAGGACAGAATCGCAGACAGAAGTCAGGTCGGCGTTGTAAACGGACTTGCGTGGACGAGCGTCGGCGGAACTCTTCTTCCGATTGAGGTATCCGTGCTTGACGGAACAGGCAAGATTGAACTCACCGGCAACCTCGGCGACGTTATGAAGGAAAGCGCAAAGACCGCTGTTTCATACATTCGTTCAAGGGCTTCGGACTACGGTATTGACGGCGAATTCTATAAGAATAAGGACATACATATTCACGCGCCCGAGGGTGCAATTCCGAAGGACGGTCCGTCTGCAGGTCTTGCTATTACCACCGCGCTTTTGAGTGAGCTCACGGGCATTCCGGTTAAAAACACGGTTGCCATGACGGGCGAAATCAGTCTTAAAGGTAAGGCGATGCCCATCGGCGGACTTAAGGAAAAGTCGATGGCTGCGTATAAAGCGGGTTGTATGACCGTTATTATTCCCGAAGAAAACGCAAAGGATTTGCCCGAAATCTCAAAAGAGGTAAAAAGCGCTATTGATTTTGTAAAGGTTGAAACGTTTGACGACGTTCCGCCCGTTGCGCTTGAGGGCAAGATTAACAAGAATAAGAAAAGACTTAACGAGGTCATCGTTACCGACAAGGCGTCAAAACCTGCAACGGTAACACAGTAGGTTATTTATGAACTATAACACGGCAAAATTTGAAAAATCCTACGGCATATCGTCACAGCTTCCCAAGAGTACGATTCCCGAAATCGCTTTCGCGGGAAGGTCAAACGTCGGTAAAAGCTCGCTTCTCAATAAGCTCTTTAACAGAAAGAGCCTTGCAAGAGTGAGTTCGGTTCCGGGCAAGACGGTTACGATAAATTTTTACAGCGTTGACGAGGTGTATTTTGTAGACCTGCCTGGCTATGGCTATGCTAAGCTCAGCAAGCAGGAACTCAAGCGTTTCGGCGAGCTTATGGAAGGATATTTTCAGTCTGACAGAAATATTGCTCTGGTCGTTCAGTTAATTGATATGCGGCATCCGTTGACGAAGGATGACGAGGGGATGATTACCTTTCTGAAAGAAATGGGAATTCCCTTCATCATCGTAATGACCAAGGCAGACAAGCTAAAGAAAAAGGCTTATGAAGAGCGAATGACAAGCGCGAGAAAAGAGCTTGAATTTGCAGAAGCACCGATTATTCCTTTTTCATCCGTAACAGGTTTAGGTCTTAACGGTATTAAGAATTATATCGAAAAGGCAGGGAGGGCAGAATATGAGTAAAACACCGTTTGTTACAAAAGAAAAGATTGATGAAATAGTTTTGCACTATCCGACACCTTTTCATATCTACGATGAAAAGGGTATGATTGAAAACGTAAAAAATCTCTACAAGGCGTTTTCGTGGAATAAGGGCTATAAAGAATTCTTTGCGGTTAAGGCAAACGCTAATCCTTTCATCGTCAAAAAGCTTATGGAATACGGCTGCGGCTGCGACTGCTCCTCTCTGACTGAACTTATGCTTTCAAGAGCTGTCGGCGCAACGGGCGACGATATAATGTTCTCTTCAAACGATACGCCTGAGGAAGAGTTTGACTTTTGCTGCAAGCTCGGCGGTATAATTAACCTTGACGATATAACCCATATTGCTGCAGTTGAAAGGTCCTGCGGAAGGCTTCCCGAAAGAATGTCCTGCCGCTTCAATCCCGGCGGCGTGTTCACTTTAAGTAACGGTATTATGGACAACCCCGGCGACGCTAAGTACGGTATGACCGAAGAGCAGATTTTCGAGTCCTTCAGAATTATGAAGGAAAAGGGCGTTAAGGAATTCGGACTTCATTCCTTCCTTTGCTCAAATACCGTTTCAAGCGAGTATTATCCGATTCTTTCAAAGATTCTCTTTGAGCTTGCGGTTAAGCTTAAAAACGAGCTCGACGTAAAGATTACGTTTATCAATCTTTCGGGCGGCGTCGGCGTTCCGTACCGACCCGAAGAGGAAAAGAGCGATATCTTTGCAATCGGCGAGGGCGTAAGAAAGGTTTATGAGGAAATCCTTGTACCCGAAGGTATGGGCGACGTTGCAATTTATACCGAGCTTGGCAGATATATGCTTGCGCCATACGGCGGCCTTGTTACAAAGGTTATAAACGAGAAGCATACGCATAAGGAATACATAGGCGTTGACGCCTGTGCGGTAAATCTTATGCGTCCTGCGATGTACGGTGCATATCACCATGTGACGGTTCTCGGTAAGGAAAATGAGCCCGAGACAGAGACTTACGACGTTGTAGGTTCTCTCTGCGAAAACAACGATAAATTCGCTATCGACAGAAAGCTTCCGAAGATTGAAATAGGGGACTACCTCTTTATTCACGATACGGGCGCACACGGTTTTGCCATGGGTTACAACTACAACGGAAAGCTCAAGAGCGCCGAGATTCTTCTTAAAGAAGACGGCAGCTTCGAGCTTATCAGAAGAGCCGAAACGCCGAAGGATTACTTTGCAACGTTCGACTGCTTTGCAGTATATAATGAAATGATAAAATTATAAAAACTGAGAGGGTTTTATGCCCTCTCTTTTTCTTTTAAATTATCCTCTTTACTTTCGGGCTTTAATGTGCTACAATATGATTAAAGTAAAACTACACTCGGAGGTCAATATGAACAGTAAACTGAAAAACGATAATATTGATTTTTTATTTAAGGCAATTCTCGAGCTCAAGAGCCCTGAGGAATGTTATGATTTCTTTGAGGATTTGTGCACAATTCAGGAACTTAAGGCAATCAGCCAGAGGCTTGTTGTGGCAAAAATGCTTTCGGAAAAATGCGTATATACCGATATTGTTAATGCAACCGGCGCTTCAACTGCTACAATCAGCAGAGTAAACCGTTCGCTTCAGTACGGCTGTGACGGATACGACATTATTTTTGAGCGCATCAGACAGAAGGAAGAAAATGAGCAGGTATAACATTTTTGCATCTTACTATGACAGATTAACCGAAAATGTGCAGTATAAAGCCAGAGCGGAATATGTCTCCGGCTTTTTTTCTGCGAGTAAGGACGGGGAAACGCTTCTCGACCTTGCCTGCGGAACGGGCACTCTCGCCGCATATTTTTCAAAAATGGGCTATTCGGTTACGGGCATAGACCTTTCCGAGGAAATGCTTCAGGCAGCGTATGAAAAGGAAATTGAAAACGCCGTGTTCATTAGGGGCGATATGACTGATTTTACGCTTCCGTATAAGGTCGACAATTGCGTTTGCAGCCTTGACAGTATCAATCATCTGACTGATATTGAAGAAGTTAAGAAATGCTTTAAATGCGCGGCTGAGGCGCTTAATGAGGGCGGTGTGTTTGTCTTTGACGTCAATACGCCGTTTAAGCATAAATACGTTCTCGCCGACAACACTTTCGTTTTTGACGAGGATGAGTTCTTTTTGTCGTGGGATAATGAATACCTCGGTGAATACACGACGAGAATACTTCTTGATTTCTTCGTGTTCAACGGTGAGAACTACGACAGATACAGCGAAGAGATTATTGAAAAAGCATATACTATTGATGAACTTAGTGACGCGCTCGTTGATTTTGAAACTATCGGCATTTATGACGATATGAGTTATGACGAGCCTAACGACGAGAGCGAAAGAATATATTTTGTATGCAAGAGGAAATAAAATGGGAAAGCTTGTAAGATATATTGCAGAGGACGGCAGCGCATATATTATCTGCGCCGACACGACCGATATGATTTATGAAATGGAACAGATTCACAAGACGTCCGCAGTAAATACCGCCGCGCTCGGAAGGCTTATGACTGCCGCTTCAATGATGGGCTCAATGCTCAAAGGCAAGGAGGACAGCGTGACGCTGAGAATCAACGGCGGAGGTCCTGCGGGTACTCTTATTGCGGTTGCGGACAGTAGCGGTAACGCGAGGGGATATCTGCAAAACGCAGTTGTTGAAATTCCGCTCAACGACAAGGGAAAGCTTGACGTAAGAGGCACCGTCGGCACAAACGGATATCTTTATGTAATGAAGGATATTGGGCTTAAGGAGCCTTATATGGGACAGACTCAGATTGTAAGCGGCGAGATTGCCGAGGATATTACAAACTACTTTGCAACGTCAGAGCAGACGCCGTCGGTGTGCGCGCTCGGCGTGCTTGTAAATCCCGACCTTACGGTTGCTCACGCGGGCGGTTTCATCATTCAGCTTCTGCCCGGTTGCCCCGATGAAATGATTGATAAAATCGAAGGAAATATGCAAAAGCTTGACGCGGTTACGGTTATGCTCAGCAAGGGTATGAATCCCGACGAAATCGCCGTCATGGCTATGGACGGTATCAAACTTGACAAGCTTGACGAGAGCGAAGTTTCTTACAGATGTAACTGCACGAGGGAAAAGGTTTCGTCCGCGCTTGTGTCCACCGGTGAGGAATCTCTCAGGGATATGATAGACAAGGGCGAGGACGTAAACGTCGAGTGTCACTTCTGCAATAAGAATTATGTTTTTACGCCAAATGACATAGAAAAGCTGCTGAATGACTCGATAAATTAAATGCCGAATTCTTATAAAAAAGTCTTGACATTTAATATATCTTATTGTAATATATACAAGTCGCAAGTTTGCGGCATTTGTGGGAGCATAGCTCAGCTGGGAGAGCATCTGCCTTACAAGCAGAGGGTCACAGGTTCGAGCCCTGTTGTTCCCACCACAAATGGCCCGGTAGTTCAGTTGGTTAGAACGCTAGCCTGTCACGCTAGAGGTCGACGGTTCGAGCCCGTTCCGGGTCGCCATTTGTGCTTCTGTAGCTCAGTTGGTAGAGCAGAGGACTGAAAATCCTCGTGTCGATGGTTCGATTCCGTCCGGAAGCACCAAATATGCGGATGTAGCTCACCCGGTAGAGCGCAACCTTGCCAAGGTTGAGGTAGCGAGTTCGAGCCTCGTCATCCGCTCCAAATGAGAAAGAGTAGGTCAACGACCTACTCTTTCTCATTTCATATGATACGAGGCTCGAACAGCGCAATCACGAAGTGATAGTAACAGTCCGGTGGACTGTTACGTTGCGCGCGTGCGTGCCACGGCAAGATTTATCTTGCCGTGGGCGAGCCTCGTCTCGTCAAAACACATTTCGCAGTCGAAGCAAAATGCAGTAGCTTTTGCTAATGACTGCTCCATATGTTTCTCCTCTCAGCGGCAGTACAAGTATCTGCCGCTGTATTTATATAAACATAAAAAAAGCAGTGAACTTAATCACTGCTTTTTTCTATGGAGGCACCACCCAGATTTGAACTGGGGCATAAAGCTTTTGCAGAGCTCTGCCTTACCACTTGGCTATGGTGCCGTGTCAATCATCCTGTTTATTATATCAAATTATCTGTAAATGTCAAGAAAAAATTATATAAATACAAAATGAATTAACAGCATATATCCAATAGTACCGACTGAAATTGATAATAAAGTATTCTTTTTTAAGTAATGGATGATTGCGGTTGCGGTTACGCCAATAAGCTTCGGAGCAACAACATTGATATCTCCGCTTATAAAATCGCTGAGGCAGTAGACAATGAGCGCGCCGATAATTGCAAGTGGCAGGATGTCGCCGAGGTACCTTATGAAATGCGGGACCTCTTTATTATTTCTGCCAAAAAGGGCAAACGGGAAAAGCCTTGTGAGGAAAGTAGCGGCTGCAGCAACGAGCACTACAATGACTGTTCTGTAATCAGTTAACATTCCGCCACCCCCTTATCCTTATCAAAGAACGGCTTTGCAAGTGAAAGCGTGACCGTTACGAGAAGAAGGGCAGGAAGGATAAACTTATCCGCGCCGAATATAAGCAGGCAGAGCAACGCGCAAAGAATACCCACGGGGCCGACAAGCTTCTTAAAACCTTTTTGCGACGTTATCAGCTCAACAAAGATTACTGTGAAAAGTGCCGTCATTGAAAAGTCAACGCCGGTAAAATCAATCGGAATCATCTGCCCCATAAGCGAGCCTGTAACCGAGCCCATTATCCAGTAGGAATGGTCGAAGAGTCCGAGAAGAAAACGCGCTCTTGCGTCGTCTACGCCCTCCGGAAGGTCGTTTATAGTAAGGTTTACAGAATACGTTTCGTCGGTAAGCGAGAATATCATAAACGGATAGCGCCAGCCGCCTTTCTTGAACTTATCGATTAATGAAAGACCGTAAAACATATGGCGCGAATTTATGAAAAGCGACATTGTGAATACTGTGGGAAGGGAAGCGTTTGACGCTAAAAGCGATACGAGAAGAAACTGACCCGAGCCCGCAAAGACAGTCAGAGAGATAAATATCGCCCAGAGCCAGTTATAGCCTATGTCGTAGAGCATAATGCCGAAGGCTGTGCCGAGAAAAAGATAGCCGAATAGCACGGGTATTGATTTTTTCAGCGCATATAAAGTTGTCTTTTTAATGCTGTATTCCATAGATGCCCCGTCCGTAAAATGTAGTAGACGTATTTTAACACAAAATTAACACAATAACAATACTATTTTTATTTACATAATAAAGCTTTTTTGTTATAATTGAAAAGGTGATATTATGACATTGCAAGAGATTATAGATAACAGTAACAGTATTGTGTTTTTCGGCGGGGCAGGGGTTTCAACCGAAAGCGGCATTCCCGATTTCCGCTCTGTTGACGGGCTTTATAATCAGCAGTACGATTATCCGCCCGAGACGATTTTATCAAACACCTTTTTCTGGAATAACACCGAAGAATTTTACCGCTTTTATAAAAACAAAATGCTCTGCTATGACGCAAAGCCCAACGCGGCGCATTTAAAGCTTGCAGAGCTTGAAAGAGCGGGGAAGCTCACCGCGGTGGTCACTCAGAATATCGACGGACTTCATCAGATGGCGGGAAGCAAAAACGTCTATGAAATCCACGGTACGACGCAGATAAATCACTGCACAAAGTGCAGAAAGTTTTTCGACGCGGATTATATCATTAAGAGCGACGGCGTTCCGAAATGCGATGACTGCGGCGGAATAATCAAGCCCGACGTTGTTTTGTATGAGGAAGCGCTTGATAACGATACCGTAAACGGTGCGCTTTCAGCTATCAGAAACGCGGACTGCCTTATCGTTGCAGGAACGTCGCTGACGGTATATCCCGCGGCGGGCTTTATCAGATATTTCTCGGGCAAATATTTAGTCATCATAAATAAAAGTAAAACAAGCGCAGACAGCAGCGCCGACCTTGTTATCAATGATTCAGTCGGCGAGGTGCTTTCAAAAATAACTGTCTGATAACAGGGGGTAAATATGGCAAAGCTTACGGGCAGGGAGTCGCTCGGCATTGAGTTTGGCTCTACAAGAATAAAGGCTGTACTGATTGACAGCGACTTTAATCCGATTGCAAGCGGTTCCCACGACTGGGAAAACAGGCTTGAAAACGGAATCTGGACATATCATAACGAGGATATATGGGAAGGACTGCAGGACGCCTACGCAAACCTTAACAAGGACGTTGAGGCTAAATTCGGCGAAAAGATAAAGACTCTTGCATCAATAGGCTTTTCGGCTATGATGCACGGCTACCTTCCGTTTGATAAGAACGGAAATCAGCTTGCCGAGTTCAGAACATGGCGAAACACGATAACGGGCGAAGCGGCTGCAAAGCTTTCCGACCTATTTGATTTTAACATTCCTCAGAGGTGGAGTATCGCTCATCTGTATCAGGCGATTGTGAACGGTGAGGAGCACGTTAAGGATATTGATTTTCTTACGACACTGGAGGGATATGTTCACTGGAAGCTCAGCGGTGAAAAGGTAATCGGTGTGGGCGAGGCTTCGGGAATGTTCCCGGTAGACAGCGACACGAATGATTATAATGCAGAGATGCTTGAGAAATTCGCCGCACTTGACGAGGTTAAGAAATACGGCTGGAACATAAAGGATATTCTTCCGAAATCGCTTGTTGCAGGCGAGAACGCAGGATATCTCACCGAAGAGGGCGCAAAGCTTCTTGACGTGAGCGGAAATCTTGAGCCGGGAATTCCTATGTGTCCGCCCGAGGGCGACGCGGGAACAGGAATGGTAGCAACAAACAGCGTTACCGTCAGA
This sequence comes from uncultured Eubacterium sp., assembly GCA_905234495.1. Classification (GTDB taxonomy): domain Bacteria; phylum Bacillota; class Clostridia; order Oscillospirales; family Acutalibacteraceae; genus Eubacterium_R. Next base: position 77,375 of record CAJOHE010000001.1, read on the forward strand.
ACGGGTAACGTATCGGCGGGAACATCAATCTTTGCAATGATTGTTCTTGATAAGATGCTTTCAAAGATGTATGAAGAGATTGATATGGTCACCACGCCCGCAGGAAAGCCCGTAGCGATGGTTCACTGCAACAACTGCTGCACCGACCTTGATTATTGGGTAAAGCTCTTTATCGAGTTCTCAGCGCTTGCAGGAACAAACCTCACTAAACCACAGGTTTACGATATGCTTTATAACGAGGCTATGAAGTCTGATAAAGACGGCGGCGGACTTGTTTCATACAACTATTTCTCGAGCGAGCCCGTCACAAAGCTTGACGGCGGCAGACCGATGTTTATAAGAAGCGAAGGCGCCAAAATGAGCCTTGCAAACTTTATGAGGACTCAGGTTTATTCTACCTTTGCAACACTTAAAATCGGTATGGAAATACTTGAAAAAGAAAACGTTTCGATTGATAAGCTCACAGGACACGGCGGTCTATTCAAAACGCCGATTGTCGGTCAGACGCTAATGGCAGGTGCGTTTAATACGCCGATAACCGTTATGGAAACGGCTGGCGAAGGCGGCGCGTGGGGAATTGCAGTGCTTGCCGCATATTCGGTCTATGAGGGCTCTGAAAGCCTTGACGAATACCTTGATAAGAAAGTATTTGCAAGCTGCAAGAGCGTAACCGTTCAGCCCGACGCTGAGGACAGTAAGGGCTTTGAGGAATATATGAAGCTTTACAAAAAAGGACTTGCGGTTGAAAAATCTGCAACAGATAATATTTAAGGAGAAAGATTATGGCTATTAAAGATTATGAATTCTGGTACATTGTTGGAACACAGCATCTCTACGGCGAAGAGATATTTGTTGATATCGACTCTCATTCGGCTGAAATGGCTGCAGAGTGGACTGCAAAGCTTCCGTGCAAGGTTGTGGCAAAGCCCTGCGTCAAGACTGCTCAGGAAATTCTTGACGTTATGAGAGCCGCTAACAACGACCCGAAATGTGCAGGCGTTATCACATGGATGCACACCTTCTCACCGTCGAAAATCTGGATTGCAGGTCTCAAATCGCTTGAAAAGCCCTATCTTCACGTTAATACGCAGTATAACCGCGATATTCCGTGGGGCGAGATTGATATGGACTTTATGAATCTTAATCAGTCCGCACACGGCGACAGGGAACACGGCTATATTCACGCGAGAATGAGAAAGGCTGTTAAGGTTATCGCAGGATACTGGAAGGACGAGGAATTCCAGAGAAAGATGAGCGTATGGATGCGCGCGGCTGTCGGCGCAGTTGAGTCGAGAAAGCTTCGCGTTATGCGTATTTCCGACAATATGAGAAACGTTGCAGTTACCGACGGCGACAAGATTGAGGCTCAGATTAAGCTCGGATGGCAGGTCGACCATTACGGCGTAGGCGATATTATAAGATGCGTTGAAGGCGTTACAGAGGCTGAGATTGACGAGCAGATGAAGGTCTATGCCGACAACTACGAAATGGACACCGATAATATTGAATCCGTTCGCTATCAGGCGAGGGAAGAGGTCGCAATCAAAAAATACCTCGATGAAAAGAATTACGGCGCATTCCATACAAACTTTGAGGATTTACAGCAGCTCAGACAGCTTCCCGGTCTTGCTTGTCAGGACTTAATGCGCCAGGGCTACGGCTTCGGCGCAGAGGGCGACTGGAAGGTTGCCGCGATGACAAGACTTATGAAGTTTATGGCAGAGGGTATGGACGGCGGCACCGCGTTTATGGAGGACTATACATATCACTTTGAACCGGGTAATGAAATGCTTCTCGGCTCGCATATGCTTGAAGTTTGTCCTACTCTTGCTGCAACAAAGCCGAAGATTCAGGTTCATCCTCTCGGCATCGGCGACAGGGAAGACCCTGCAAGACTTGTTTTCAAGGCGCAAACAGGCGACGCTATTGTTGTTACTCTCGTTGATATGGGCGACAGACTCAGAATGATTGTAAATGACGTTGAGTGCAAGGAACAGGTAAACGATATGCCGAAGCTTCCTGTTGCGGGCGTATTATGGAAGCCCCTTCCGTGTCTTCAGACATCTGCTGAGGCGTGGATTTATGCAGGCGGCGCGCATCACTCGGTACTTTCCTACAGCCTTACGGCAGAACATATGCGCGACTTTGCCGAGATTATGGGCATCGAATTCATCCATATCAATAAAGATACTGAGATTAATTCATTCAAAAAAGAGCTTTTCTATAACGACGTGGCTTACAAGCTCGGTATGTGAGGTTTGATATGTTAGAAGATTTAAAACAAAGAGTATTTGAGGCGAATTTGCAGCTAGTTAAATATGACCTCGTTGTTCTGACGTGGGGAAACGTTTCCGCAATTGACAGGGAAAGAGGACTTGTTGTTATCAAGCCCTCGGGCGTTCCTTACAGTACTATGAAGGCAGAGGATATGGTTGTGCTCGACCTCGACGGAAACAAGGTTGAAGGGGATTTAAACCCGTCTTCCGACACCCCGACACATCTTGAGCTTTACAGGAATTTCCCGTCAGTCGGCGGTATTGTTCACACCCACTCATCATGGGCGTGTTCATGGGCTCAGGCAGGAAGGGATATTCCTGCATATGGCACAACTCACGCAGACTTTGCAAACGGCTGCGTTCCGTGCGCAAGGGGACTTACCGAGGATGAGGTCAACGGCGAATACGAGCTGAACACCGGCAAGGTTATCGTTGAGGAATTTATTAAGAGAGAGATTTCGCCCGATGAATGTCCCGCTGTTCTCGTTCACCGACACGGTCCGTTTACATGGGGCAAGGACGAATTCAAGGCGGTTGAAAATGCGCTTATTCTTGAAGAAGTTGCAAAAATGGCAACCCGCACGGAGCAGATTGCCTCAATGGATAAGAATTCCGACATAGGAATAGAACAGTATTTACTTGATAAGCATTATCAGCGCAAGCACGGTAAAAATGCTTATTACGGACAAAACAAATAATTAAAAGGGCTATCTTTTGATAGCCCTTAATTTTTTATATTATCTTTTGATGTCGTCCCACTTTACGCCGTCAACCTGGAAGAGGTCGTCGAACTTGTAAACGTTGTTCTCATCTTTGTTGTGACTCGGATACCAAACCTGTGCAAAGAACGGATTTGTTCTTGCGATATTGTCGTAATCCCAAGCCTTCTGAGGAACGTAGCACTCGGGGCACCAGTGACCGCCGAGGAGGATGAGGTTAGGTGAAGCCTCAAACTCAGCGCCGCAGTAGCCGCACTTCCATGTGAGCTTTGTAGCAAGGTCGCCCTTCTTCATCTTCTTGCTGAGACACTCGCCGCCGCGGAACTTAGCTGCCTGCTGCATATCTTCGATGTCAAGCTCTGATTCGGGCTTGCTCTCATCATAACCGTGGTCAAGCTTATAGTTTTCAGCGTCTGACGAATCCTTGTTGAACTGACGGATTTCAAACTCGTCCCAGCTCTTCGGGATTGCTTCCCAGTCCTCATAAGAGCCGTAGTAAGCCGAAAGACGAACTTCATTCTTTGTCTTAACCCAGTCAAGAGTACCGAAGTCCTTTGTCTGTGCAAGCTTTTTCATAAACGGCTTAGCTGCTGCTGCAACTGCTGATTTGGGAAGATAGCGCGGAATCTTGAAATAGAATTCAACTTGGTCTGCAAGACGGTTAAAGTATTCCTGAACGGGAAGGTTCTCACGGAAGTGAAGATACTCTTCAAGCTTGTCGCCGTCTGCATAGAACTGACCGTGGAAATTCTTGAGAGTGAACCAGTTTGCATCAAAGAGCTTTTCGGGGCCTGCAAGACCGAGAGTGCCAAGAAGAAGCTGCTCAAACTCATAGTTTGAAATTCTGTATTCCTTACCGGAACCGATGTTATAATAATGATTCCAGAAGTCTGCACCGAGGTTACCTGCAGCGTCTTCAAGTACGAGGTTGCACATAAGACGGCCCGAATCCTCAACGGTACACCATTCAAGTACGCCGTTAATCGGAACGTGGAACATAATGGGGTCCATATTCTTGAGAATGTTGGGATAGAGGATACCTGACTGACGCATTACTACCCAGTTTTTGATGCCGCTTTCAACGAAAGTTCTCTCGGCGACTACCTTTGATACTGCATAGTGGTCATAGATAGAAACCTTAATCGGGTCGCCGCAACGTCCCCAGTGGATGGGATAGTTTCTGCCGCCTGTCTCGGCAACAGTACCGATATAGCAAACCTTAACTGCATCGGGGTCGGGCTGTGCAAGAACTGCCTTGCAGATGTTTTCAGCCGCACCGATGTTTGTCTTCTGAGTTCTGTAGGGTTTCCAGTCAGCCGCAGGGGATACCATACCGCCAACGTGAAGAACATAGTCTGCGCCTGTAATACCGTCAAGAAGCGAATCGTAATCTGTGAGGTCGCCCCATACGATTTTTACGTTTGGCTTTGCCATAAGTCCCTTTAACTTCTCTTCGTTCTTGGGGCTCTTACGGGCAAGAATTTTAATGTTGATTTCATTGGGATGCTTAACCATTTCCTGTACCGCAGCCCAGCCCATATTACCGGTACCGCCGGTAATGAATACGGTTTTCTTTGCCATTATATTTCCTCCTTAATGCGCAAAAATATTTATAACATATAAATTATAAACTAATTATAAACAAAAAGCAACTAAATACACAAAAAAATTTTATATAATCAAATAAATTTGTGCGTTTTGTTGTGTAAAATGGACAGACAAAATAGTTGTTGACTTATTATATTAATTGTAGTATTATAGCTTTACAACAAAATAGGTTTATCAAGAGTGACTGAAGGACCGGCCTGATGATGTCACAGCAACCTGCAGACGCAAGGTGCTAATACCGGCGGAATATCCGAGTGATGAAATAATGATGCACACTCGGGGAGTGTGTTTTTTTATTATGTATGAAAGTGAGGAATTAATTATGTCTAGATTTCTTTTTACAAGCGAATCGGTAACAAAAGGACATCCCGATAAAATATGCGACCAGATTTCGGACGCAATACTTGACGCTATGCTTGAACAGGACCCAATGAGCAGAGTTGCCTGCGAGACAACCTGCACAACTGGTCAGGTTCTCGTTATGGGCGAAATAACTACCAAGGCTCAGGTAGACATTCCTGCAATCGTAAGAAAGACCGTTTGCGACATCGGTTATGACGACGATAAGAAGGGCTTTAACGGCAACACCTGCGCGGTGCTCACAGCGCTTGACAAGCAGTCGCCGGATATTGCTATGGGCGTTGACAAGTCTTACGAGCTCAAAAACGCCGAAGAGGATGAATACAATCTCAACGGCGCAGGCGACCAGGGTATGATGTTTGGTTTTGCATGCGACGAAACTGCAGAACTTATGCCGCTTCCGATTAGCCTTGCGCATAAGCTTTCAAAGAAGCTTACTGAAGTAAGAGAAGACGGAACGCTTCCTTATCTTTATGCCGACGGCAAAACTCAGGTTACGGTTGAATACGTTGACGGCAAACCGAGCAAAGTCAAAACCGTTGTTGTTTCATCACAGCACAGCGCTGACGTAAGCCTTGAGCAGCTCAGAAGCGATATAATTGAAAAGGTTATTAAGGCAACCGTTCCTGCCGAGCTTATGGACGGGGACACAAACTTCTTTGTAAACCCGACCGGAAGATTCGTTATAGGCGGACCGAACGGCGACTCGGGACTTACGGGCAGAAAGATTATTGTTGATACATACGGCGGATATTCTCGCCACGGCGGCGGTGCGTTCAGCGGCAAGGACCCGACAAAGGTTGACAGAAGCGCCGCATACGCTGCTCGCTGGGTTGCAAAGAATATCGTTGCCGCAGGTCTTGCTACTAAGTGCGAGGTTGAGCTTGCATACGCAATCGGCGTAGCAAAGCCCGTATCCGTTATGGTTGACACTTTCGGCACAGGCGTTAAGAGCGACGAGGAAATCAGCGAAATCGTCAACAAGGTATTTGATTTGAGGCCTTCTGCAATTATCGACAGACTTGACCTCAGAAAGCCGATTTATAAGAACGTTGCGGCCTACGGTCATATGGGCAGGGAAGACCTCGGCGTTTCCTGGGAAAAGACCGATATGGTTGATGAAATCAAGAAATATATGTAAAAGAAAAAGAGCAGGATTACCTGCTCTTAATTTTTTATAGCTTACTGTCTTTGTCTACCGAAGCCTGAACTGCGTTGTGTATTGCCTTATCAAAGCCGTCTTTCTGAAGGGAAAGCACGCCCTCAATCGTTGTGCCGCCCGGTGAGCAAACATTATCAATAAGCTTATACGGATGCTCATCCGACTCTAAAATCATCTTTGCGCTGCCGTAGACGGTCTGAGCGGCAATTCTGAGTGCCTCGTCCTTTTTAAGTCCGTTTTTGACGCCCGCTCTTGCAAGCTCATCAATGAACATATATGAAAACGCCGGGGCGCATCCGCCGATTACGCCGAAAACGGGGAAGTACTTTTCATCAAGTGAAATGAACTTTCCGATACAGTCGAGAAGGCTTTCAACGTCTTTGCAGTCGTCGGGCGTTACAAGCTCGTTAAAGCAGTATGCCGAAATAGCCTCGCCGACCTTTGCATTGATATTGGGCATAACTCTGACCGTTTTACAGTCCTTGCCGAGATTTTCTGCGATATATTCAAGCGTTTTGCCTGCGCAGATTGAAATAAGCATTTTATCGTAGCTGATAATCGGGCTTATCTTACCGAGCACGTCTGCAAGGTTATTCGGCTTAATTGCAAGAAAGATGATATCGCTTTTCTTTACAACCTCAGCCTCGCTTATAACCTTCTTTACTGAATAATTTTTAACCGCGCTGTCAAGTGCCGGTTCGTAGCAGTCGTATGCGTAAATAGCGTTTGTACTGTCCTTTGAAGTTATTCCTTTGATAATTGCGGTTGCCATATTTCCGCAACCTATAAAACCTATATTCATAATATCACCCCGTGTTAATATTTATTTCATACTATCACAGGGGGTGTTAAAAATCAAGATTTTTTAATCTTTGAATACTTTTCTTTTGTGGCAAGTCCGCCTCTGATATGGCGCTGAGCCTTATTTCGCTCAAGCACCTCTTTGACCTCGCTGCAGAGCAGGGGATTGATTACCGAAAGCTTTTTGGTTACGTCGTTATGTACGGTTGACTTGCTGATGCCGAAGACCGCAGCCGCCTGTCTTACGGTTGCGCCCGTCTGGACTATATAATGACCGAGCTCGATACATCTTTTTTCTACATTACCTATCAAGTGATTTCACCTGCCTCGGTAATGTATATGATGACAAAATAATATTAAGAACAAAAAAACCGCAGCGATAATACTGCGGTTTAATTCATTTATTCAGATGTTGTGTCTTCGCTCTGTTTCATATTCTGCAAAACGTCGGTAAGCGTTTTCTGATGAAGCTCTTCAACCTTGTTATAGGCGAGTGTGTCGCCGTTGTCGACCTCAACGTCGTCCTGAACGATGAGAGTCATCGTGAGCTTATCGCCTGAAACGGTAATCCTATAAACGTTTTCCTTGCTCGTGGTTTTATTTACCATGCTGAGCTTATTTCCTTTGACCTCGTAATCCCAGTGGAACACTGCGGTGAGTACATACTGGTCACAGGTGCCGTCTTCATTGAAAACGTATGCTGAGAAGCCGGGGTTTGCGTCGCTTTCCCAGTTGCCGATAAGCTTGTCGTTATTTGCACCGAAAGCAGTATTGATAGCCTGAACGGGGGACTGTTCAGTCACGCCGCAGTAGATACCGCCGACGAGAATCACTATAACAGCAATTACCGCAACTATCATACCGGCTTTTTTGCCGACTGAAAGCTGAGAAAACTTGCTTTGCTTTTTGGTTTCTTTTGCAGGCGATGAATTTTCTTCGGGCTGCTGAAGGATATCATTATTATTCTCGGACACTTTTATTCAGCCTCCTTAAGACCTTTTTTAACGAGGATAGTTTCGATTTTCTCGGAAGAATCAAGAAGAGAGGATACGGACATATCGTGATTGAGAGTATCGATGAAATATGCCGTGTACTTAGAAATGTCAACGCTTACATACCATTCACGGTCAAGAAGCTCTTTTGGCTGATATACGCCGTTTGTTGTGAAGAGCTTATCAAACACGCCGTCCTTGTATGCTTTGTCAAATACGTCAAGACCGTTGCAGAAAAGACCAAAGGTGGTACAGATAAAGATTCTGCCGCAACCGAGGGACTTGAGCTTGCTTGCAACCTCGAGCATTGATTCACCCGAGGAAATCATATCGTCAACGATGATGATGTCCTTGCCCTCAACGGAATCACCGAGGTACTGATGCTCAACAATCGGGTTTCTGCCGTTTACAACCTTAGTGTAGTCCCTTCTCTTATAGAACATACCGAGGCTGATTTCAAGCTGAGTTGCAAAGTAGATGTTTCTGAACATAGCGCCCTCGTCGGGGGATATGGTCATAAGAGTATCCTTGCTTACCTTGAGGTCGTCAACAGTATTTACGAGAGCCTTAATCATCTGATAAGTGGGCATAACGTTTTCAAACGACTTGTCGGGGATTGCGTTCTGAACTCGCTTATCGTGAGCGTCAAACGTAATGATATTCTCAACGCCGAGATTTACAAGTTCCTGAAGCGCCATCGCGCAGTCAAGAGATTCTCTTGAGCTTCTTTTGTGCTGTCTGCCCTCATAGAGCATTGGCATAATTACGGAAATTCTTTTCGGTTTTGATTCGAGAGCTGAGATAATTCTTTTAAGATCTGCAAAATGGTCGTCGGGTGACTTTGGTACAGTCATTCCGTACATATTATATGTAACGCTGTAATTAAATACGTCGCAGATTATGTAGATATCGTAACCTCTGACTGATTCGTGAATTACAGCCTTAGATTCGCCGCTGCCGAAGCGGGGGAAAGAAGCATTAATCTTGTATGAATTCTTTTCATATCCGAAAAATGCAAGGCTTTCCTTGTGCTCCTGAGCCTGTGTTTTTCTCCATGTAACAAGATAGTTGTCAATCTTGTCCGTGAGCTCTTCACAGCCCGGCATACCGATGATACCGAGGGGACCGAATGGAATGTTTGTAATGTTTTCTGCAGTTAATCTTGGCATAAAAAGAAGCTCCTCTCAAATTGTTATACAACTATTTTACAATATATATCTAATAAAGTAAACAGTAAAAACCTATTTAAATTATTTTTGGAATATTGCTTAATTTATACCGTCGAATTTGCCGTTTTTTTGTTTTCTTTTATAGAACAAATATCCGCATATTCCCAAAGCGGTTACAGCCGAAATTGCCGCGCCGGGCAATAAACCTCTGGGAACGTATTTGAATTTGATTTCATGCTCGCCCTTTTTGATAGAAGCGGTCAGAAGCGCGTTTGCGGTTTCAAATGTTTCAACCCTGTCGCCGTCGATATATACGCTCCAGCTCTCATCATAGGGGATTGAGGTGTAGAGATACGAATCTTCGCTGACATTAATAGTTCCTTCAATAACCGTGTCTGTGTGCTTTGCTACTGCAATAGCGGACTTTGAAAGCTTATTATATCCCTTTTCGAAAATATCCTCGTCGCAGGTATATGCGTAGATTTCAGCATAGCCCTCTGAGTTATCCATTTCCGAGCAGTCAAGTGTAATGTCGATTGAATCGCCGATATCATAGTGTCCCAAATCGAGGATATACGGGTCTTCGGGGTCCTGCGTCTTTTCGTTGTATCTTGAGCTTGATACTCTGAGCTCGTTTGCATGGTCGGATACCACATAGAGATAGACGTTTCCGTCAATCTGCGGAGTGAGGGTAATGTGGGCGTAACCGTAGTCTGACTCTGGGTCGCTCTTGCTGAACCAGAAGGTTCCGTTTTCAAAGCTATCGTCGCCGGTCATACCGTCAAAATACGTATCCTTGCAGATTAAGGGCTTGAAAACGTTACTGTATCCAGTTGCGAGGTCAAAGAATTCTTCCTGCTCTTCAAACGGGTCGCCCTCGTCTATGGACCATTCGCCGACGTTTGGATTGACACAGTATGCAATCGGAAGGAAGTAATTATTCTTATATATTGCGCTTACATAATCATCCGAATTTGAATGAAGCTCAAAGAGGCTTTCCGACGGAACTACGCCCTCGTTTCCGCGCACAAGATATTTGATTGCAAACATCATATTATATACGGGCGTCTGCGGATGATAGGTGTAGCTGTTTATCCTGTTGCCGTCCATTCCGAGCTTATACTGAGTTCTTGAATATTCCTCGTATGCCATTGACGAGAAAAGAGTCATACCGTTGTAGGAATAATAGCAGGGGTCCATTCTGAGATTGAAGCTGCAAAGTTCCTCGCGGTAGAAGTCGCCGTCCTCGGTGTGGATGTTTTCAAATGCAGATGTGTATGTGTCGTAATTCTTTGTATAATAACTGTTTTCCTGTGAGAATTGCAGGGGATCTATATCGCAGACAACTACCTCTGCAAAGAGAAGGCATATAAGAACAAGCGATGTGATGTTTGTGGCAATCTTCTTGTTTCTTATCATATACAAAACGGCTGTCCAGATGATAACAAAACCGATATTGAGATATATCATCGTTTCGTTCATCTTTGTTGTCGGCATCTTCTGGGCAAGAATAATAAACGCAAGCCATCCCATTCCGACAAAACCTATATCCCTAATCTGAACCGCGTCGAGCTTATTTAGGCTCTTATACGCAATTACGAGAATAAGGAAAGAATACATAAATGAAAATCTGAACGGCAAATCATTCGGGAAATGAAGCGCATGCCACAGGAAATTCATTACGTTGTTATCAAAGCTGAACAGAAGGAAAAGAAGCATTAGAATATAGAAAGTCTTTTCCTTGACTCTGTACTTGCCGTTGATGATATAAAGCGGTAAAAGAAGGCAGGTGAGAACGCCTGAATATACGTTTGGAAGAACGTCGTCGCCGCTGCTTCTTATAGTCGTTTCAAGTTCCGCAAGGTGTGAAGTCAGAAAATCGAAGATATTATAGTATGATGTAAAAGTTTTCGGGAATTCATCGGAAGTTGCGGATGAATTTCTGAGAATAAGATATACGGGAATTAGAGAAACAGCACAGAGAGCGCCGGCAGCAAGACTGCTTACTGCAAAGCGGAAAGCCCTGTTAAAGAAAACGTTGTTGCTTAGCGCTTTAACGGAATACCTGTTTTTGAATTTCTTCGTTTTATCTATTGTATCGCCAAAGCCGCTCGTCATAGCGAAATAGCAAATGAAATAGATAACCGAGAATATGGCGCACATATAGCCCATATAATACGTTGAATAGAAAAGAATAGCCATTGAGGCGATGTAGAGTGCGCATTTTCCTTCTTTGATTATAAGCTCAATTCCGAGAATGATGAGCGGAAGAAGGAACATTCCGTCAAGCCACATTACGTTCCAGTAATATGCGAGGAAATATGCGCAGAAAGCGTAGAACACGCTGAATACAGTTGATGCCGCAGAATGGCCGTTCTGGGACTTTTTAAGATATATTCCGAAGGTAACGCTTGAAAGGATACACTTTACATATACAAGGAAAGTGATTGCAAACGATATATCCTTCTTGTCAAACAGGAAAATGAGGAATGAAAGCGGGCTTGAAAGATAGTTGAAATAGTTGCCCAGAAAACACATTCCGCCGCCCGCAGTCCAAGAATAGAGGAACGACTTGCCGTGGATAACTCTATCATAGAATTCCGCAAAGAGGGGACCGTATTGGTGGAATAAATCCATTCTCATAACCGTACTGTCGCCAAACGGGAATACCTGACGAATCATAGCGATAACCGACAGGCAGCACACGCAGATGATTCCGCTCAGGAATATGAATCTGTTTGAATAGAAAAAGAGATATATTCTTGATTTTTTAATTTCCTTTGCCTCATAAGCGCAGTCAAATACCAACAGTCTGTCAAAGAAATAGTTGAACGCTACGCAGAGCGTTATTGCAATTACCCAGTATAAATCCTTTTCAACCTTCAGCGTCTCGCCGAATACAAACTGAGAAAGCCTGTAAAAGCCGAAATCGACCGCAGCCCTGAAAATGAAGAGCAGTATTTGTTTTGTATTTGACGAGAGAACTCTCTTAGCAAAGACGAATTTTCTCTCAAGAAGAAATGAAACGATTTCCGCAATTACAAACGCAATAATTATGCTAATCGGGGCGGAAAGTCCGAATACAAGCTTAATAAACTGCTTTAAAGCAAAAAACAAAAAGACGGAGAAAACAGCCACAAAGCTGTAGCTTATTGTTTCCCCGTTAATTACAGAATTTGTTTTTATATCCTTTATATCTCTATAGTGCATATATATCACCGCTTTTCATAATTTACAGATATAATAACATATTATATCAATTTCTTCAACAAATAATTGTAATAACCTTCGCATCCGCGGCATATTTATTAGCGAGGTGATTATGTGGACAACATTTACAGCCTTATAGAAACTATGCCGCAGAGGGTTAAAAACGTCTTTCTGTCAATAGATAAGGATAAACTCGAGGCGATAGAAGAAATCAGAATACGCCTGAAAGCGCCTATGATAGTTTACATAAGGCAGACGCCTTATTTTCTTACCTGCATAAACGGAAAGACAATACTAAGCAAAAGACGGACAAATTTCTGTTTCACCGCAGATGAGGAAACGTTTCATCTTATTGTAAATAAGCTATGCAACAACTCGTATCACACAAAAATGGCGACGATGATAAACGGATACATAACCACCGAAAACGGTTCAAGGATAGGCGTTGCATCGACGGCTTCATATAACGGCGGAAAGATAGAAAGCATCAGGGATATCACATCTCTGAATATAAGAATATCGCGGGAAATAAAAGGGATTGCCGACGGTATTATTGATAAGATTTACCGTGACAATACACCGAGCGTTATTATTGCAGCACCGCCCGGCGCGGGCAAGACGACGCTTCTGAGAGATATTGCAAGAGCGCTTTCCAAGGAGAAATATCACAAAACGATTATTGTTGACGAAAGGGACGAAATTGCCTCGGGCTTTGATGTGGGCTTTAACACCGACGTGCTGAGAAATTTCAGAAAAACCGACGGCATAGAAATCGCAGTCAGAACGCTTTCGCCCGACGTTATTATCTGCGATGAAATCGGAAGTATTGAGGAAGCTGACAAGGTAATATCAGCTTTTTACAGCGGTGTAAAATTTGCGGTTTCCGTGCATCTTGACAGCGTTAAAAATATTAAATCAAACGCCGTTTTAAGGCGGCTGACGGATTCAAAATTCTTTGATTATCTTATATTCATTAATGAGAATTTCAGATATGAAATCTACAGCTTGAGGAATAAGAATGAAAATAGCAGGCGGATTGTTGATAATATGCTCTACGACCTTGATATCGCTGATTTTTATTAACTACAAAAGAGAGCAGATTGAGAGCATAAAAGAGATTCTGATAATCATAAACCTTATGAAAAAAATGCTTTCAAGGGGCTATGATACGGACAAAATCACAGAGAGGATTAAAGGCGAAAATCTGAAAAATTTTGATACAGAAAACAATCGCGTTAAGTATATTGATATGGGCGTTCAGGATGATTTCATAAAGCTTTTTGATATGCTCGGCAAGACAGATACGGAAAGCCAGATATCGGTAATTAACAGCGCTCTGGATGAGTATTTGCAAATCAGAAATGAATATGAAAATTACTATCAGTCGCACGCAAAAATATATATTGCGCTCGGCGTTTGCTCGGGTATTCTTTTGTGCGTGCTGATAATGTAGGGGTTAAAATGGAAGTTGATTATATTTTTAAAATTGCCGCAATAGGAATTATTGTAGCGGTGCTCAACACTCTGCTGATAAAAAGCGGCAGGGAAGAGCAGGCAATGCTGACAACGCTTGCGGGTGTGATAATAGTTTTGATGATGCTGATTCCTCAGATAAGCGAGCTTTTCAAAAGTGCAAAATCGCTCTTTGACTTATGATTAAGGTATTCGTTTTCGTCCTCGCGGCGCTTTTTCTGGCACTTCTTTTAAAAGGCGTTAACAGTCAGTTTTCGGTGCTATTATCAATTTTTGCGGCGGTTGTTCTTATAGGGCTTTCGCTCGACGGAATCAGGGAAATAGGGGATTACATAAAATCTTTCAGCACTCTGTCATCCGGGCTTGAAGCGAATATAAAGCTTATGCTTAAACTTTTGTGTATAACGCTCTGCGCTCAGCTTATTTCGTCGCTTTGCAGGGACAGCGGTGAAAGCGCGCTCGCGTCGCAGACGGTGCTTTATTCAAAGGTGTTTATGCTTCTTGCTTCCATGCCGTTATTCAAATCGGTTTTAGAAATAATTGTCGGACTGGTAAAATGAAAAGAAATGTAAAAATATCCGTAATTCTGCTTGTTTTGATTTTAGCGTTTATAACGCCGTTTGAGGCGTTTGGCGACGAGTATGAGGATTATCTCAGCTCGTTTGATTTAAGCGCATTTGAAAGCCTTGACAGCGACACAGAGGACTTCCTCGAAGAGCTTGAAATTGATAGCTTTGATTATCAAAAAATCTCGGCTTTATCATTTTCGCAAATAGTCAATCACCTTATTTTATCATTTAAAAACAGTATTTCAAAGCCACTTGGAAACTGCGTAACATTAATTGTTTTTATTCTGATGAACACGTTTATCCGAAGCTTTTCGGGTGAGCTTGAAAACAGCGAAATGAAAGACTTTTTTAAAAATATATCATCGCTGATTATATGCGTATTTCTTGCCGTGACATTGACGGATACAATCACTCTTTGCGGCGAGACAATTAGCCTCTGCGCAAAATTTGCATATGCGTTTTTTCCTGCGTTTTGCATTATAGTATCGGCATCCGGCGGGGTTGCGACCTCGTTTTCGGTCAATTCCATGCTGCTGACTCTCGGCCAGGGGCTTAATTATATCTCGGAACTTGTATTTTTACCGCTGACAAATTGTATGCTTGCACTCGGTATTTGCTCGTCCTTAAGAAAAGACATTAATCTAACGTCGCTAATATCGTCTGCAAAACAGATAATAACAACAATGATATCGGCACTTGCAGCACTGTTCATATCCGTATTATCTATGAAAACCGCAGTCTCGGCAAAGGCTGACGCGCTTGGGCTCAGGTCGCTGAGATTTGCAATAAACTCAGTCGTTCCCGTTATAGGTCCGTCAATCAGCGAAGGGCTTATATCAATTCAGAGCTATTCGAGTATGATTAAAACGAGCGTTGGAATTGTCGGAATAATCTGCGTTGCGTTTATATTTATTCCGGCGCTTACAAGCGTAGCGGCATGGCGAATCACTCTGTTTTTCTGCAAGCTATGCTGCGACGTTTTTGATGACGGTGAGGCGGGCGCATCGGTTAACGCATTTCGCGAAGCACTTTTAATAATCGAGGTATTGCTGATTCTATGTATGCTTACAACAGTAATATCAATCGGAATACTTGTTGCAGCGAGAACGGTGGACTGAATGGACTTATTAAAAGAATGGATTTTGAATATTTCGCTGACGCTTATAATAAGTACGGCTTTAGCACTTATCGCGCCGAAGGACGGTGCAGGCAGATTGTTCAGGATAGTTTTATCACTGTTCATTCTGCTGTCATTTATCTATCCACTTGCTGAGAACAAAGATATAACTTTTCCTGATATTAGGCTTGAAGATACGTCAGAGGAACGGAGCAATACATACGAAAGCCTTACTGAAAATGAAATAATTATTACTCTTGAAAACAGCGGATACAAGGGCTGTGAATCTGAATGTAATTTATCAATAAAAGGTGATGAAATTTACATAGACAAAGTGACGGTAATCATACCGCAAAGATATGATAAGGAAGAGGTGAAGGACAGCATTTTCAATAGTTTGGGAATAATATCAGAGGTGCAATACTTTGATGAATAAAATAAAGGACACGTTGATTGAATACTTCAAAGGCGATGAAAAGAGAATTAAGATTGCCGTGTTAATCGGCGTTTGCGGCATGGCGCTTATATTTCTTTCGTCATCGTTCACTACTACTAAAAACGAAGTTAAGAAAAGTGAAGCGGTAGATTATACCGAGTACACAAAATCGCTTGAAAACGAGCTTGAAGGGCTTCTTTCGTCAATAGAAGGCGCAGGTAAGTGCAGAGTAATGATAACGCTTGAGGGCGGCGCTGAGAGCGTCTATGCCGAGGACAGCGAAATAAAAACCGAGGAAAAGAGCAACAGCTCGAAAAACGAGTTTGTACTTATTGACGGGGGCGACTCTGAGGAAGCGCTTTTAGTGAGGGAAAAGCTGCCGAGAGTCCAGGGCGTAACCGTAGTCTGCTCGGGCGGGGATAATACATATGTGAAAGAAAAAATAACCGAGGCGGTCTGCGCCTTGTTTAATATATCGGCAAACAGAGTATCTGTTTCAAAACTAAGATAAAAGGTGATTTTATGAAAAAAGACAAAACTGAAAATGCAGAGATTTTAAGCGAGGAAGCAATTAAGAAAAGGAAAGCGAGAAAGTCAAGAATAGCGGTAGCGCTTTTTGTTCTGCTTCTCGCTGTGGGTATTACCGGCAACTGGTATCTTGACAATACCGACTTTGAAAACAAGGTGACTCCTATATCGTCGGCGAAGGAAAGAATTCTCGGTGAGGCGCAGTTTGTTGATGCAACTACAGAGCCCGTCACCGAAAACGAATACTTTGCATCCGCAAGGCTTGACAGGCAGACCGCACGCGACGAGGCTATGGAAAAACTGCAGAATATAATTGACACATCCGATGACAGCGCTGCCAAAGAAGAGGCGACGGCAAAGCTTACCAAAATGAGCGAGCTTATTTCAACTGAGAATAAAATAGAAACGCTTATCAAGGCAAAGGGCGTCAGCAACTGCCTTGCCGTGACAAATGAGGACGGCAGCCGCGTTGATATTATTGTTAGCGTAAACGACCTTACGGACAGCGTTGTTTTGCAGATTAAGGAAATAGCGGTTGCTCAGCTTGGCTGCACATACGAAAACGTTACAATAATTGAGTCAAATTAATTCTTGTATATTTATTCATAATATGTTATAATACTTTTCAGCTAAATTATAATAAGTTCAGGAGTTAAAATTATGGATGAAAATTCAAAAAGCGCTATGGGCGAGCTTGTTATATCCGACGAAGTTATAGCTTCAATCGCGATGAACGCCGCGAAGGATGTGGACGGCATTTCGTCCTTTTGCTCAAAGCCTGTTGACGTTATAAAAACCGTTAAAAAGGGAAGTATGAAATTCCTCAGCCCCGTCAGAATTGCTTCAAACGGCGATGACCTTGTTATCAGCATCTACGTTAATCTGAAGCCGAATAAAAAGTTTCAGAGCGTTGCAAGGGAAGTACAGAAAGCCGTCAAGGAATCAATCCAGAATATGACCGGAAAGTATGTCAGCAAGGTAAACGTTGTTGCAACGGGCGTTGACTTTGACGAGCCTGCGCAGGACGGCGGCAAAGACGGCGAAGAAAAATAAACAGCACCTTTAAACTGAAGAACTGAAATCAGCCGACGGTGTATATTGTCGGCTGTTTTGTTAGGAGAAATAATGACAAGAAATGAAATGAGAGAGCAGGCGTTTCTGCTTACGTTTGAAACTTTTTTCAATACTGACGAAGAGCCGGACAAGCTTATTGAGACATACAGCGAAAACGTTTGCGAGGTCTGTGACTATGCAAAGGACGTGTCAAAGGGCGTAGCAGAGCACAGGGAAGAGTTTGACGATATACTCAATGAGTATTCAAAAACCTGGAAGGTTTCAAGACTACCGAAGGTTACTCTTGCCATATTCTACGTTGCGCTTTATGAGATGGAATATGTTGAATCCGTTCCCGAGGGCGTTGCAATCAACGAGGCGGTAAACCTTGCAAAGAAATACGCCTATCCCGAAGACGCTTCATACATAAACGGCGTTCTCGGCGCATATTTAAGGAACAAGTAATATGTATCTCGGAATAGACACAAGTAACTACACAACGTCAATCGCGCTGTTTGACGGCGAAAAAGTTGTGCAGAAAAAGAAGCTTCTAACCGTAAAAAAAGGCGAGAGGGGACTGAGGCAGAGCGACGCCGTGTTTCAGCACACCGTAAATCTTCCCGAGCTTCTTAATGATACTGATTTCAGCGGAAGCCTTGACGCGGTTGGCGTTAGCACAAGACCGAGGAATATTGACGGAAGCTATATGCCGTGTTTCCTCGTCGGTCAGACAAACGCGCACGCCGTATCAAAATTTACAGGCACGAAGTGCTTTGAAACGTCGCATCAGGTCGGTCATATTCTAGCGGCGCTTTATAGCGTTGAGCGGCTTGACCTTATTAATCAGAATTTCATTGCGTTTCATCTGAGCGGCGGAACGACTGAAGCGCTTCTTGTTACGCCCGATAAAAATGAAATCATTAAAGCTGAGATTATAGCTCAGAGCCTCGACCTTAAAGCAGGGCAGGCGGTTGACAGAACGGGCGTTCTGCTCGGTCTTGATTTTCCCTGCGGCGCAGAGCTTGACCGCCTTTCACAGAAGGCTGACAAGAAATTTGATTTCAGACCTTCGTTTAAAAACCTTGACTGCTCGATGAGCGGAATAGAAAACAAGGTGAGTAAGTTGCTCGCTGACGGTGAAAGCCCTGAGAACATCGCTTATTTTGTAACGGATTGTATTTCAAAGACGGTTCTTGAAATGCTCAAAAGAATTACCGACAAATACGGCGATATGCCGATTGTTTTTTCGGGCGGGGTTTCATCAAACTCTCTTCTCAGAAAAACGGTAAACGAAAAATACAACGCATATTTTGCAAGCCCTGAATTCAGCTGCGACAACGCTGCGGGCGTTGCGGTCTATGCGTACTTAAAGGATAGAAATGACAGTACTCACAGTATCACAGATTAACACTTATATTAAGTCTCTGATTGAAAGCGCTGAGCCTCTCAGAAGAGTTTATATTACCGGCGAGATAAGTAACTTCAAAAGGCACTATCCGTCGGGTCATCTGTATTTTACTCTGAAGGACGACAAGTCGCAGATAAGAGGCGTAATGTATAAAACCGCCGCGGACAAGCTGAAATTTGAGCCTTCCCACGGACTTAAGGTTATAATCCACGGCGATATATCCGTATTTGAGCGAAACGGCGAATATCAGATTAAGGCATACGATATGCAGCCCGACGGACTCGGCGCGCTGAATCTTGCGTATGAGCAGCTCAAGGAAAAGCTGTTTGACGAGGGGCTGTTCGACGAAAGTTATAAGAAACCTCTTCCGAAATATCCCGCTAAAATCGGAGTTGCCACATCCTCAACGGGTTCGGTAATTCAGGATATAAAAAACGTCTGCAAAAGGCGGTATCCTATGTGCGAGATAGTTCTTGTTCAGACTCTCGTTCAGGGCGAGAGCGCTGCGGGGGATATTGTAAAATCGCTGAAAATGCTTGACAGTATGGACGATATTGATTTAATTATTGTCGGCAGGGGCGGCGGTTCGCTTGAGGACTTATGGGCGTTCAATACCGAGGAGGTTGCACGTGCAGTTTTCGCGTGCAGAAAACCCGTTATATCGGCTGTCGGCCATGAAACGGATAAAACCATTTGCGACTGGGTTGCTGACGTATCTGCGCCAACTCCGAGCGCTGCCGCTGAGATTGCTGTGCCGAGCACGGAAGAGATTTTCAGATTTCTCAGGAATGCCGATTACACGCTTAAAGTAAGTCTTCAGCGAAGACTTGACGATGAAAAACAGCGGCTTGACAGTATTTCATCGGGCAATATTCTTATGAATCCTGCCGAGTATATTGAAAGCTACCGCGACGCGCTGAACACAAAGCTCAGCGATATGGTGAGTATCTTTGACAAAACGCTTACCGAAAAGAGATATGCGCTTTCATCGCGCGCATCAAAGCTTGACGCGCTTAGTCCTCTCGGCGTTCTCTGCAGAGGCTATTCGGTTACGTTCAAAAACAATTCTGTTCTAAAATCTGTCGGCGACGTTGACAGAAACGACGATATAAAGGTTATGCTTAGCGACGGTTATCTTGACTGTACCGTCAACGAGGTGAATTATGAGTAAGGAAATGACATATGAAAAGGCGATAAAGAGGCTTGAGGAAATTGTTGAGCTTCTTGAAAAGAATGACGCAACGCTTGAAGAAAGTATGAAATTATTTGAGGAAGGGGTGAAGCTCACAGCCTATTGCAACGAGCAGCTTACGCTTGCCGAGCAGAAGGTTACCGAGCTGACTAAAAATGATGACTGATTTTGAATTCAACAACATTTTTCATAATGATTTCAGAAAAATCGACAATATGCTTCTCTCATATCTGCCGGATGCTAAAGACGGGCAGTACAGCGTAGTTGACGCTATGAAGTACAGCCTTTTAAACGGCGGCAAGAGAATAAGACCTATCCTTGCGCTTGAGTTTTGCAAGGCTTGCGGCGGCGATGAGGACGACGCAGTTGCGCCAGCATGCGCTATTGAATTCATCCACACGAGCAGTCTGATTCACGACGATTTGCCCTGTATGGATGATGACGATTTGAGAAGGGGAAAGCCGAGCTGTCACAAGCAGTTTGACGAGGCAACCGCACTTCTTGCGGGCGACGCTCTTTTACTTCACGCGTTTGACATCATAGCATCGTCAAATCTCTCGGATGATAAAAAGAGTATGGCAACAAGCCTTCTCGCTCAGAACTCGGGCGTTTGCGGAATGCTCGGCGGTCAGGTTATCGACCTTCTTTTTGAAAGCGGCGACCCGACGTTAAGAGAGCTTCTGACGGTTTATAAGCTCAAGACCGGCGCGCTTATTTCTGCGGCGTGTCTGATGGGTTGCATCAGCGCAGGCGCAAGCGACGAGCAGATGACGGCGGCTTCAAAATTTGCTTATTCGCTCGGCGTTGCGTTTCAGATTCAGGACGACGTGCTCGACGTTATCGGTGATGAAGAGGTAATCGGAAAGCCGGTCGGCTCGGATGAAGGAAACGACAAGACAACCTATGTAACTCTTGTCGGTCTTGAAAAGGCAAAGGCTGACGTAAAGAGACTTACCGATTCAGCTATTGCGCAGCTCAGCGCATTTGAAAATACGGAATTTATTGAAAGGCTTGCTAAGAGCCTCATTAACAGAGAAAAGTAGAGAATATGTCTGTTTTAGATAGGGTTAATTCACCCAAGGATTTAAAAAAGCTCAGCGTCGGCGAGCTTGAAGAGCTTTGCGCCGACATAAGAGAATATATGGTGAAAACCGTGTCCGATACGGGCGGTCATCTTGCGTCGAATCTCGGCGTAGTTGAACTGACCGTTGCGCTTCACAAGGTTTTCAACAGCCCGACCGACCAGATTATATTTGACGTCGGTCATCAGTCCTATACCCATAAGATACTGACGGGAAGAAAAGAAAGCTTCTCAACTCTAAGGCAGGAAGACGGCATCAGCGGTTTCACAAGACCTGATGAAAGCGAGCACGATATTCTTTCATCAGGACACAGCTCGACCTCTATTTCAGCTGCGGCAGGACTTGCAAAAGCCAAGCAGTTAAAGGGTGAGAAGGGGAAGGTTATTGCCGTTATCGGCGACGGCGCTCTGACGGGCGGACTTGCCTATGAGGCGCTCAACAACGCAGGAAACGGCTGTCAGAATCTTATAGTAATTCTTAACGACAATAATATGTCGATAAGCCCTAACGTAGGCTCAATGGCGAAAAATCTTACCACGATAAGAACGTCGCCGAGATACGTTAATTTCAGGTCGAAGGTGAGAAGAAGGCTTTCGCGCGGTTCAAAGCTCGGAACCCAGCTCAACAGATTCTTCACCTTTATAAATTCAAAAATCAGAAAGCGCGTTTATAACGACACGTTTTTCGAGGACCTCGGCTTCAGGTATTACGGCACTATTGACGGCCACGATATAGACGCGCTTATCGACGCGCTCAACGCCGCAAAAGCCCACAATCATCCGGTATTCATTCATATTAACACCGTCAAGGGCAAGGGCTATAATCCCGCAGAAAAGAACCCGACGCAGTTCCACGGTATCGGAAAATTTGACGTAAACACCGGTGAGCCTCTGAGCTCGGGCAAGAGCTTTTCCGCCGCATTCGGCGAAACTCTCTGCAAGTTTGCACAGAAGGACAACAGGATTTGCTGCGTTACCGCCGCTATGGCAGAGGGTACGGGACTCAGCGACTTTGCATCAAAGTATCCCAAGAGATTCTTTGACGTAGGTATTGCCGAAGGACATGCCGTAACTTTTTCGGGCGGTCTTGCAAGAAACGGTATGATTCCCGTATTTGCTGTATATTCAACCTTTCTGCAGAGAGCGTACGACCAGATTATTCACGACGTATCAATGCAGGAACTCAAGGTTATTTTCGGCGTCGACAGAGCAGGCTTTGTAGGAGAGGACGGCGAGAGCCACCAGGGTGTGTTTGACACGTCCTTCCTCAATTCGGTTGTAGGTATGACTATATTTGCGCCCGCATATTTTGACGAGCTTGAAGCTATGCTTTATGAAAGCATATACAAGATTGAAGGCGCGGTTGCAATCAGATATCCGAGGGGCGGCGAGCCGCAGAAACCCGAAGGCTACTCATACTCACACGAGCCGTACACAGTATTCGGCGACACTTCGTCAAAAAAGTGCATCGTTACGTATGGCAGGGAATTTGCTAACTGCTACAAGGCGCTAAGCGAACTTGACGGCGTTTGCCTTGTTAAACTGAACAAAATAAAGCCGATTGAAGATAAAATTATAAAGCTTCTTTCGGGCTTTGAAAAAATATACTTTTTCGAGGAAGCCGTTCTTTCCGGCGGCATCGGTGAAAGCGTTGAGGCGATGCTTCTTGAAAACGGATACAACGGCGAGTTTTCTCACTTTGCGGTTAATGACGAATTTGTAAAGCAGGCGCCCGTTTCACGCCAGCTTGAAAAATATTCACTCGATGAAAAATCAATTATAAGAGAGGTTTCAGATGCCTAAAAGCGATAAGCAGAGACTTGATATTGCTCTTGTTGAAAAAGGTCTTGCACCGAGCAGGGAAAAGGCAAAAGCAATAATTATGTCCGGCATTGTATTTGTAAACAATCAAAAATCAGATAAAGCGGGCAGAGAGGTAAAACCCGACGACGTAATAGAGGTCAGGGGCAGCACTCTCAAGTATGTAAGCAGGGGCGGGCTCAAGCTTGAAAAGGCTATGGAATGCTTTCCTATTTCGCTTGACGGCGCGGTTTGTATGGACGTCGGCGCGTCTACGGGCGGGTTTACCGACTGTATGCTTATGAACGGCGCTGCAAAGGTTTATGCAATAGACGTAGGCTACGGTCAGCTTGCATGGAAACTTCGCACCGATGAAAGAGTTGTTAACCTTGAACGCACTAATTTCAGGTACGTAACCGACGAGCAGGTTCCCGAAAAGATTGACTTTGCCTCGGTTGACGTTTCGTTTATTTCTCTTTCACATATTCTGCCTAATCTCAATATGCTTCTCAAAGACGACGGCGAGGCTGTGTGCCTTATCAAGCCGCAGTTTGAAGCAGGACGAGAAAAGGTTGGTAAGAAGGGCGTTGTGAGTGACCCGTACACTCATATTGAAGTGTGCGAAAAGGTTATTACTATTGCGACGGAATGCAATTTTGATGTTCTCGGGCTTGATTATTCACCCGTAAAAGGCCCCGAAGGAAATATTGAATATCTGATTTATCTTAAGAAAAGCGAAAACCCGAAGGTTGACGGGACCATCAATGCAAAGGAAACCGTCATCAAATCACACGGTGAACTGTTATGAAAATATCTGTTTTTCCAAATCTTAATAACAAGGACGTAGAGGCTCTTACGAAAGAGGTCTTTGACGTACTGATAAAGCTTAACGTAACCGTATATGCGGATGAAAAGCTCAAAGATGTATTCTCTGGCTATGACATCTCGTTTGCGGAATACGACAGGCTTATTAAAGAATGCGATATCGCTATTGCAATAGGCGGCGACGGAACGACTTTAAACGTTGCCAAGAACGCCGCGCTCAACGACAAGCCCGTACTCGGCATAAACGCGGGCAGGCTTGGATTTATGAGCGGTCTTGAAAAAAACGAACTATCAATGCTTAAAAACCTTGTGAGCGGCGAATATGAGATTGACGAAAGGCTTATGCTCAGAGCCGACGCGATTGACGACGACGGCAACGTTCTTGCATCGTTCCTTTGCCTAAACGACGCGGTCGTTTCAAGAGGTAATTTTGCAAGGCTTATCGACATTAATCTCAGTTCCGAAAACCGCGGAATACTCAGCGTACGCGCTGACGGTATCATTATTTCAACGCCCACGGGCTCAACGGCTTATTCAATGGCTGCGGGCGGTCCCGTAGTCAGCCCAAGCGCGGAATGTATTCTTTCAACGCCTATCTGCCCTCATTCGCTTGTGGACAGAAGTATTATCTTTTCAACCGATAAAGAGCTTATCGTTTCGGTTGCAAAGGACGTTCAGAACTGCCCCGTGCTCACTGCTGACGGACAGGACAGCTTTGACCTTGCAAACGGCGAGAGAGTAAGAATTTACAAAGCAAAGACGAAGGCAAACCTTATCAAGCTCAAGCCCGAAAATTTCTATGAGATACTCAACAAAAAACTGATTGAAAGGAGAGCCTAATGAAAAAGAGAAGACATGCAAGAATATTAGAGCTTATAAATAATAATAATATTGAAACGCAGGAGGAACTTCAGTCTTATCTGCTCAAGAGCGGTTTTGACGTAACTCAGGCTACAATTTCAAGGGATATTAAAGAGCTCAGGCTTGTCAAAGAGCTTTCCGACAAGGGCAGATACGTTTATTCAACAGGTAAAAAGAGCACTAACGACGCGATAAGAAGGGCGGGGGGAATATTCTCTGAGTCTATTTTAAGCGTTGACCACGCTCAGAATATAGTTTGTATCAAGTGCTTCCCGGGTATGGCGAGCGCCGTCTGCACCGCGGTTGACGCAACCGAATGGACGGGCGTTGTGGGCACAATCTCGGGCGACGATACTATTTTCGTTCTCTGCAAGACAGAGGAATATGCAAAGATTTTTACAGTGAATTTGGAGAAAGTTTTAAATGCTAAAAACTCTTGACATTGAGAATATTGCCGTAATTGAAAAAGCGACCGTTGAATTCTCGGAAGGGCTTAACATTCTGACGGGTGAAACGGGTGCTGGTAAATCAATTGTAGTCGATTCGCTCAATGCAATTCTCGGCGAAAGAACCTCGCGCGAGCTTGTGAGGCACGACAGCGACCACGCTTTTGTGAGCGCTTACTTTGAGGACATAAATCCGCAGGTGAGTAAGAAGCTCGAGGAATTCGGCGTGAGCGTTGACGACGACAATTCTCTTGTTCTCACGCGAAGGATTTCAAGCGAGGGCAAATCCGTCTGCAAGATTAACGGCAGAAATGCGACCGTTTCCATGCTCAGGGAAGTTGGCGATATGCTCGTTAATATTCACGGCCAGCACGACAGTCAGGCACTTCTGAATCCCGATTATCAGTATCAGTACATAGATATGCTCTGCAAGGACAAGTCCTATTTAGAGAATTACAGAGAGGCTTTTAAAGAGCTTATATCAATCAGGCGAAGGCTGAAGGCTCTTACCGGAAGCGAAGCCGACAAGGACAGAGAGCTAGAGCTTCTTAATTTCCAGATTGACGAGCTTGAGCAGGCTGACATCAAAGTCGGCGAGAGGGAAGAGCTGCTGAAGAGAAGGACTCTTATTCAGAAAAGCGAGGCTATTGCAAACGCGCTCAATTCAGCACTTTCCGCGATAAACGGAAGCGATGACGAACAGGGCGCTCAGAGCCTAATAAACGGCGCTTCCGGTGCAGTACAGTCATACGATGAGTGCAGGGAACTTTACGAGCTTTTTGACGGCGTGAACGACAGAATTGAAAGCGCAAAGGACTGCATCGACAGACTTTTTGCAAAGATTGATTTTGATGAAAATGAGCTCGAGCTTATCGAGGAACGGCTTGACCTTTTGTATAAGTTTTCAAACAAATACGGAAATACCGAGCAGGATATGCTCGATTATCTTGACGAGGCAATAAAGAAAAGAAATTCGATTATTTACAGCGACGAGGAACTTGAAAAGCTCAACAACGAGTATGACGTTGTGTATGAGAAAACGGTCTCGATTGCAGAAAAGCTTTCGGCTTACAGAAAGAAAACCGCCGAGAAATTTGAAAATCAGGTAAAAGAAGAACTATCCTTCCTCGATATGCCGAAGCTTCAGTTTGCGGTTACATTTGACAAGAACAAGCTATCGTCTACAGGCTTTGACAAGATTGAATTTCTTATCTCGACAAACGTCGGCGAACCGCCGAAACCGCTTGCAAAAATAGCGTCCGGCGGCGAGCTTTCAAGAATAATGCTTGCAATCAAGAATATATTGTCTTATAATGACATAATCGGAACGTTGATATTTGACGAAATCGATACGGGCGTAAGCGGCAGCTCAAGCCGTAAAATCGGAATGAAACTCAAATCGGTTTCGAAAAATACACAGGTAATCTGCGTTACGCACTCTGCCCAGATTGCGGCGCTTGCCGACGAACATTTCCTGATAAAGAAACAGTTCACCGACAAGAGTACCTACACAAGCGTTATGCCGCTTGATTATGAGGGCAGAAAGAACGAGCTTGCCCGTATTATGGGCGGTCTTGAGATTACCGACACGCTTCTAAAAAGCGCAGAAGAATTACTACAAACGGAGGATTAACATATGGGTGTTTATGAAGAATTAATCGAAAGAGGGCTTATTGCTCAGGTTACAAACGAAGAAGAAATAAGAGAGATGGTAAATAGCGGTAAAGCAAAGTTTTACATCGGCTTTGACTGTACTGCAGACAGCCTTACCGCAGGTCATTTTATGGCGCTTACTCTTATGAAGCGCCTTCAGATGGCTGGAAATCAGCCGATAGCTCTTATCGGCGGCGGAACTACTATGATAGGCGACCCGTCGGGCAGAACCGATATGCGCCAGATGCTTACCCGCGAGGACATCGACCACAACGCCGAGTGTTTTAAAAAGCAGATGGAACGCTTCATTGAGTTCGGCGAGGGCAAGGCTATAATGGTAAACAATGCCGACTGGCTTTTAAATCTTAATTACGTTGAGGTTCTCAGAGAGGTAGGCGCGTGCTTTTCCGTAAACAATATGCTTCGAGCAGAGTGCTACAAGCAGAGAATGGAAAAGGGACTGTCGTTCTTTGAGTTTAACTATATGATTATGCAGAGTTACGATTTCTACTATCTCTTCCAGCACTACGGCTGCAATATGCAGTTTGGCGGCGACGACCAGTGGAGCAATATGCTCGGCGGTACTGAGCTCATCAGAAAGAAGCTCGGCAAGGACGCTCACGCTATGACAATCACGCTTCTGACCGACTCTCAGGGCAGAAAGATGGGCAAGACCGCAGGAAACGCAGTATGGCTTGACCCGAAGAAGACGAGCCCCTACGATTTCTATCAGTACTGGCGCAACGTTGAGGACGCAGACGTTCTCAAGTGCATCAGAATGCTTACGTTTCTTCCTATGGAAGAAATCAGAAAGATGGACAGCTGGGAAGGCAGTCAGCTTAACACGGCAAAGGAAATTCTTGCCTTTGAACTTACCAAGCTTGTTCACGGTGAGGAAGAGGCTCAGAAGGCGCAGGAAGCCGCTAAAGCACTTTTCGGCGGCGGTGCCGACAATTCCAATATGCCTACCACTCAGCTTGAGGACGCCGACTTTACTGACGGCGCAGTAAGCGTTATCGATATGCTCATCAAGGCAGACCTCATCAAGTCGAGAGGCGAGGGCAGAAGGCTCATTCAGCAGGGCGGCGTTTCGGTTAACGACGTAAAGATTACCGACGTTTTTGCAACGGTTGCCGCTGCGGAATTTGCAAAAGATATCATTGTCAAAAAGGGTAAAAAGATTTTCCATAAGTTTGTAAAATAATTTATAGAGATTAAGCCGCTGGTTTTCAGCGGCTTTTTTATTTTTTTATTGTATTAATTACATAAAAATGGTATAATAACTTTGATTATAGTCTGGAGTAATGATATGGAAAATATTGAAAGAAAAATTAATGAGCTCAGAGAAACTCTCAGGTATCATTCCGACCGTTATTATAACGACGACGCCCCCGAAATCGAGGACTATGAGTATGACCAAATGATGCGAGAGCTCAAAAAGCTTGAAGAGCAGTATCCCGAATACGACACGCCCGATTCACCGACAAAGAAGGTTGGCGGAAAGGCTGACAATACCTTTGCAAGCGTTGAGCACACGGTGAGAATGGAAAGTCTTCAGGATGCGTTCAGCACTGATGAAATCAGGGAATTTGACAGAAGAGTTCACGAGAGCGAGAATTGTGTTCAGTACGTTGTCGAACCTAAGATAGACGGACTTTCCGTGAGCCTTGAATACGTTGACGGCGTTTTCACGAGGGGCTCAACCCGCGGCGACGGCGACGTTGGCGAGGACGTGAGCGGAAACCTCAGGGTAATCCGCAACGTTCCTTTAAAGCTCAACAAATCCCTGCCTTATATTGAGGTCAGGGGCGAGGTATATATGCCTAAAAAGAGCTTTGAAAGAGTTGTTGACCGTCAGCTTTTAAACGATGAAAAGCCTTTTAAAAATCCACGAAACGCAGCTGCCGGCTCTCTCAGACAGAAGGACAGCTCGGTTACCGCAACGAGAGGACTTGATATATTTGTATTCAACATTCAGCAGGTTGAGGGCGTAACGCTGAATTCACACAAGGAATCGCTTGATTTCCTCAAAGAGCTCGGTTTCAACACTGTTCCGAATTATGTAAGAGTTGACAGTATAGACAGAGCCATTGATGAGGTCAACGCGATAGGCGAGTCGAGGGGCAAGCTTGAATTTGACATCGACGGCGCAGTTATTAAGGTTGACGATTTTGCTCAGCGCGACCGCCTCGGTTCAACCGCAAAGTATCCGAAATGGGCAGTTGCATTCAAGTACCCGCCCGAGGAAAAGCAGACGAAACTCATTGATATAGAAATAGCGGTAGGCAGAACGGGCGTTCTCACGCCTACAGCAGTTCTTGAAAGCGTTCACCTTGCGGGAACTACCGTAAGCCGCGCAACGCTTCACAATCAGGATTTCATTGACGAGAAGGGTATAAACATCGGCGATATTGTAACCGTCCGCAAAGCAGGTGATATTATTCCCGAGGTTGTCTGCGTAAACGAACACAGAAGCGACGGCACTTTCAGATTTCCCGAATACTGCCCGTCCTGCGGAAGCAAGGTTGTAAGAGTAAAGGACGAGGCGGCAATAAGGTGCATCAATCCCGAATGTCCTGCTCAGCTTCTCAGAAATCTTATTCATTTCTGTTCAAGGGACGCTATGGATATTGAGGGACTCGGCCCTGCAATTATTGAGACGTTTGTTGACAAGGGGCTCATTTCAAAGACCTTTGATATTTACGACCTTGACTATGACGCTATCGCAGAGCTTGACGGCTTCAAGGAAACAAGCGCAAATAACATAAGGGTTTCCGTTGAAAAATCAAAGGATAACGACCTTTCAAAGCTTATTTTCGCTCTCGGTATAAGAAATATCGGCGCAAAGGCGGGAAAGCTTTTATCCGACCATTTCAAGACGATGGAAGCGCTTATGAATGCGAGCGTTGAGGATATACTTGAAATTGACGGTTTCGGTCAGACAATGGCTGAAAGCGTTGTGAATTATTTCTCGGCAAACGAGGCTAAAGAGCTTATTGAAAAGCTTTCTTCCTTCGGCGTAAATATGAAATCAAAGACCGAGATTAAGGATAACCGCTTTGAGGGGATGACCTTCGTTCTCACTGGAACTCTTCCGACAATGAAGAGAAGCGAGGCTTCGAAGCTTGTCGAGGCGTACGGCGGTAAAACGTCTTCGTCCGTTTCCAAGAAAACGACTTATGTTCTTGCAGGCGAAGAGGCTGGCTCTAAGCTTGACAAGGCAAACGCTCTCGGCATAACGGTTATTGATGAAAACGAATTTCTGGAAATGTTAAAATGATTGAATTTCGAAAAAAGCAAAAAAGACTTTTTAATATAATGCGCGCGGTGGTCATCTTCGGCGCGATATATATAGTCGCATTTATCGGCGCTGAGCCTTATATAAGAGAATGGAACACGGTTGCCGATATGATTTGCAGGTACGTAGCGGACGTGACGGTTATTGCGGTATTGGTGCTTGTTTTCAGCTACTATTCAAAGTACGGTAAGTCCGATTCTTTCCTTAACTACATTGAGCACGAGATAAGCGACGCGGGATACTATATCACGTCAAGGACCGAGAGAACCTGCGACGAGTATAAAAACGCAGTCTATGACGATTTGAAGCTCTGCGGCTTCGCGGTTGAAACTCAGGTGCAGGCAGGTGACTTTGACTTTGATTTCACGGCGATGAAAAAACGCGAGTTTATCTACTGCGCAGTGATTGACGGGCTTGACAGAAACGACGTGATTGCACACACCGACGCGGTGCTTGACGACCTGACAGTCCGCCGTCTTAAAAGGCGGGGCGACGCGGTTGTGTGCTTTATTTCGGACAGTCCACAGGAAAGCGCGATTGCCCTGAGCAAAACCGTTACGACTTACGGCAAGAAGGAACAGTTAAAGATTGCGACGGCAATCGTTTGTCCCCGTGAGAGCAGGGTATATTTTCTCGGAAATATGGCAACCAAATGTCAGCAGCTCATCGTCAACCACGTTATGAACTGCGAGCTTCCGCTGAAGGATAAATACATCTGCAAAGACAGGCTTCCTTTCCAGGACGAGCTTGCAAAGCATATGGAAAGTTTTAACATAACAGATTTTAAAAACGGAAATTTTTTCGCGCATTGAGGTGAAATATATGAATGAAAAAGCGGTAAAATATTTTGACAGTCTGAAGGGCAAGAAGGTTGCCTTTGTTGGTATGGGCGTTGCAAATCTGCCTTGCGCAAAATTTCTTGCAAGGCTCGGTATAGACGTTTATGCCTGCGACAAGAGCGACAGGGATTACATCGGAACAGATGAATGCGATGAGCTTGAAAAGCTCGGCGTTAACTTTTCTCTGGGTGAAACCTATCTTGACGTTTTACCCGAAATGGATTTGATATTCCGCTCTCACGGTATTCTACCGTTTCAGAACCCGTGGATAGGCGAGTGCATTGAAAGAGGGCAGAAGGTCACGACAGAGATGGAAGTGTTCTTTAAGCTCTGCCCCTCAAAGATTATCGCGGTTACGGGCTCAAACGGCAAGACGACGACCACTACGCTGATTGCAAAGATGCTTGAAGCGCAGGGCAAAAAGGTCTATCTCGGCGGAAACATCGGCAAGGCGCTGATGCCTGAGCTTGAGACGATAACCGAGGACGATATTGCGGTTGTTGAGCTTTCATCCTTCCAGCTTCTGACGATGGGCAATCTTGTAAATCAGCCCGATATTTCAGTTGTAACAAATATCGAATGCACTCATCTCGACCACCACATCAGCCTTGACGAGTACGTTGATACCAAGCGAAACATTCTCATCTATCAGAATGAAAACTGCAGGACGGTATTAAACGCCGACTGCGACTACGGTCTCGGCGGCAGAGTTTACCACGATATGAGGTACGACGTAAGGGGCAGACTCTACGAGTTTTCCATTAAGCACAAAGTTGAAAATGGCGCTTATATGAAAGAAAACGGCGATATAGTCTTTGCGGAAGACGGTAGAGAGACCTATGTTATGAATAAGTCCGACATAGTCATTCCGGGAAATCATAATATTGAGAATTACTGCACGGCTATATCCGCTATTTGGGACATCGTTGATGTTAATAATATAGTTAAGGTCGCAAGAACCTTCGGCGGCGTTGAGCACAGAATTGAATTTGTAAGAGAATTCGCGGGCGTTAAATACTATAACGACTCAATCGCAACTTCGCCGTCAAGAGTTATAAGCGGACTTAAAGCTTTTGACAGGAAAATTATTGTAATAATGGGCGGTTCCGACAAGGGCAACGATATGAGCGAGATGGTTCCGTACATTCTCAAATATGTAAAGCTTCTCGTCTTAAACGGCGCAACCGCTCAGAAAATATACGACTCAGTCACTTCAAGCGACGGATATGAGGAAAGCGGAATTAAGGTAGTTATCACGGATAAACTTACAGACGCGCTTATGTACGCTAAGCAAAACGCAGAAAAGGGCGACATTGTTACTCTCTGTCCCGCGTGTCCCGCTTTCGACCAGTTCAAGACCTTTGAATACAGGGGCAGAAAATTTAAAGAAATAGTTAATAATTTTACGGGGTGATATATATGGACATTTACGAATTACTTAAAGACTTAACGCAGTGCGTTGGCGCTGCAGGCGTTGAAAAGGGCGTCGGCAAGGTAATAAGCGACTACCTTGAACCTTATGCAGATACAAAGATGGACATGATGAACAACTTGTACTGCACCTTCGGCGAAGGCTACCACATTCTTCTTGAAGCTCATTCGGATGAGGTTGGCTTTATGATTACCGACATCACGGAAGACGGCTTCCTGAAGTTTGACTGCTGCGGTACGATTGACCCGAGACTTCTTCCCAACCACGAAGTTTCAATCTGGGGCAGAAGCGAGGTTAAGGGCGTAATCTGCGCAAAGCCGCCGCATCTTCAGAATGACGACGACAAGAAGACGGTAAAAGTTGCAGACCTTTCGATTGACACCTGTATTCCGACGGAAAAGCTTAAAACGCTTGTTAGAACAGGCGACAGGGCTACTCTTAAGAGAAACTACACAAAGCTTCTCGGCGACAGAATTTCCGCGTCAAGCCTTGACGACAGAAGCGGCGTTGCTGCTCTTATTCTTGCCGCTGACAGGCTTTCAAAGATGAACTGCAAAATTTCAATGCTTTTCTCGGCTCAGGAAGAGGTTGGCTGCAGAGGCGCTAAGGCGGGCGTTTTCGGTATTGAGCCCGACGAGGCAATCTCTGTTGACGTTTCGTTTGCAATGTCGCCCGGTTGCAAAGAGCAGGACTGCGGCGAACTTTCAAAAGGCGCTATGATTGGCTTCTCACCGATACTCAGCAGGGATATCTCAAAGAAGCTCGTTACCGTTGCACAGAAAAACAGCATACCGTATCAGATTGAAATTATGCCGTCACGCACGGGCACAAACGCCGACGTTATTTCCGTAAACGAAAGCGGAATAAAGACAGGTCTTATTTCAATTCCTCTTCGCTATATGCACGAGGCAGTTGAGGTTGTTGACGTAAATGACGTTCAGGCGGTTGCAGATTTGATTGTTAAGTATGTTGAGGAAAGGATAGGTGAGACAAATGTTTAGAGAATTATGTATGTTTAACTCTGCTTCGGGAGATGAAAAATCCGTCAGAGATTATATAATCGAAAGCATTGATGGCTACTGCACATATGAAGTTGACAGTATGGGCTCTATCATAGCTTTCAAGGAAGGCAAGAGAAAAGCCTATAAAAAGATTATGCTCTGCGCTCATATGGACGAGGTTGCATTTGTTGTTACCGATATTACCGATGACGGATATCTGAGATTTAAGTCTGTCGGCGGCGTTGACCCCAAAACTATTTGCGGCAGAACGGTATCTATTAATGATATTGACGGCGTTGTAGGCATCAAGCCCATACACCTCACTTCAAAGGAAGAAGAGGAAAAGGCGCCTGAGTATGACGACCTCTTTATTGATATAGGCGCGAAGAATAAGGAAGAGGCGCTTGAGCACATTCAGCTCGGCGACTACGCATATTTCAAGAGCGACTTTACAGATTTCGGTGAAAACTGCGTGCTTTCCAAGGCGCTTGACGACAGAATCGGATGTATGTATCTGGTTGAATTAATCAGAACGTTTGACCTTGAATTTGACACTTATTTCTGCTTTAACGTTCAGGAAGAAATAGGTGGCAGGGGTGCGCTTTGCACATCGTATTCGGTTAATCCCGATATTGCTGTTGTTATTGAAGTTACCACTGCAAACGATATTGACGGCGTTACAGGAAGCGACAAGGTATGTTCCCTCGGCGACGGTCCCGTTGTTTCGTATATGGATAAGTACACGATTTACGACAAGTATCTCTATCATCTTGCTATGGACACGGCAAAGCAGAACAGCATTAAGGCGCAGACCAAGACAAGAATTGCGGGCGGAAACGACGCTCAGTCGATTCAGACCACACACGGCGGAACAAGAGTTATTGCTATTTCCGTTCCGTGCAGGTATATTCACTCGGGTTCCTGCGTTGTAAACAAGGACGATATCAGAGAGACGAGAAAGCTCATCAGGGCGTTTCTTCCGAGAATTTATGATTGACAGAATAGAAGATACAAATGAACTGATGTCTTATAACAAGAGGGACATATTCCGCTACAGGATTATGTCCCTTATGAAGGCATACGGTACAAAATACGATTTTGCGTTGTTTTACAGGCAGGTCATTGACGGAAATATAACCGCGATAATATCAAAGCTTGACGGCGATTTTACGCTTTCTTATACGGACAATGCGGACACCGACGAGCTTGAACAGTTTTTCACCGTAATCGGCTTTTCCTCGCTTCTTTGCGACGACGGATTTTCGATGGAAAACAGATATACTCAGGGTGCGGTTATGAAAACCGAGAAAAAGGTTGAGCTTCACAAAAGCTATGTGACGATTGACAGGTATCCGAAGTTGATGGAACTATTCAATCTGCTTGACTACGACAGCGCGGACTTTGAGGCTTGGTACGTTGATATCAGCCACAGAATAAGACACGGCTGCGCTATGGCTTATTCCCTCAATATGGACAGCCAGATTATTTCAAGCGCGGTTCTGTCGTCAATTTATGAGGACGGCGCAATACTCAGCGCGGTTCAGACGCTGAGCGATTACCGCAGAATGGGATACGGCGGTACGCTTGTATCCGAGATTATCTGCGATTTCCCCTCAACCGTATATCTTATGAGAGCCGAGGGCGCAAATGAAGAGTTTTACAGCAAGCTCGGCTTTGTAAACTGCGGAAAATGGAGATTATATAAATGAGTTCATTTTTCAACATAAGCGAAAAAATAACCGACGCCTCAAACAGAGCTTTGAAGCTCTGCAAGGAACAGTTTAAATATATCGAAGAGATTACCGAATACAATCAGCAGAAGGTTCTTTCCGCATTCATTGAATTCGGCGTTTCCGACGTTCATTTTAATTCAAGCACGGGTTACGGCTACGGCGACGTAGGCAGGGAAACTCTCGACAAGGTCTGGGCAAGAGTTCTCGGCGCTGAGGACGCGCTTGTGAGGCACAACTTCACCTGCGGCACCCACACGCTTGCAACCGCGCTTTACGGCGTACTGCGCCCGGGGCACAAAATGCTCTGCGTCACCGGTACTCCCTACGACACTATTCACGGCGTAATAGGCATTACGGGGCAGGGAATGGGCTCTTTAAAGGACTTTGGCGTCATTTACGATGAAGTTTTGCTTAAAGATGAAAGACTTGATTATGAGGCGATAGAGAGCGCTGTTGACGACAGCGTTACTATGGTATACATTCAGCGAAGCAGGGGATACGAGCTTCGCCCGAGCCTTTCGGTTGACGAGATTGAAAAGGTAGTTGAGCTTGCCAAGGCAAAGAATCCCGACGTAATCGTTATGGTGGACAACTGCTACGGCGAATTTGTTGAAAAGAAAGAGCCGACAGAGGTCGGTGCCGACCTGATTGCAGGCTCGATGATTAAAAATGCAGGCGGCGGAATTGCTACGACCGGCGGATATATTGCAGGCAGGGCGGACCTGATTGAAAAGTGTGCATACAGGCTCACCACGCCCGGTCTCGGTAAAGAGGTAGGCGCAACTCTCGGAATGAACAGAGAGCTTTATATGGGGCTTTACTATGCGCCGCATACGGTTGGCGAGGCGCTCAAAAGCGCGGTTTATATCGCCGCATTGTTTGAGAGCTTCGGCTATGACGTGACGCCGAAATATAACGAGGTGCGCCACGACATTGTTCAGTCCCTCGGACTTGAAAACGAGGAAAGTCTTGTTGCATTCTGCCAGGGTATTCAGAAGGGTAGCCCCGTCGACAGCTTCGTACTTCCCGAGCCGTGGGATATGCCGGGTTATGACAGCAAGGTTGTAATGGCGGCTGGTGCGTTCACTCTCGGCTCGTCGATTGAGCTTTCGGCTGACGCGCCGATAAGAGAGCCGTATTACGCATGGATTCAGGGCGGACTAAATTTTCACAGCGCAAAGGTCTGCGCGCAGCTTGCCGCGCAGAGTATGCTTGATAAAGGACTGTTAAAATGAGCGAATATAATTTCAAAGGAATAAGCCCTCAGAGTATTGAGCTTTTATGCGAAAACAGATTTCAGGATTCCAAGGCTTTTTACGAGGAACACAAGGAAGAGCTCAAGCAGGGGATTACTATCCCTATGAGGCAGATTATGCTTGATTTGAGCGACCTTATGGTTGATATTGACGAGCATATGGAAACGAATCCCGTGAGGTCGGTTTCACGAATTTACCGCGATACGAGAGGTCACAGAAGCAAGATAAAATACCGCGAGAATATGTGGATGTTTTTCAGGCGGTATAAAAACGAGTACCCGAGCGCGCCGTTTTATTATTTTGAATTTTATCCGCAGAGCTTTGGTTACGGCGTTGTGTTCTGGACTTGGAAAAAGAGTATCTTCAAAGAGGTGCACAAGCTTATTTTAAAGCATCCCGACAGGTGGCTTGACGCCGTTAAAGCCTGCGAAGAGGCAGGGCTGACTTACGGCACATACGACGAGTACAAAAAGGATATGTACCCCGATGCACCCGAGGAACTCAAACCTTACCTCAAGGCGAAGAGTATGGGCTTTTCGTACAGTTGCAACGACCTGAGCAGAATTAACACGCCTGCGCTGATTGACGAATTAAAGCTTGCAATTGATATTGCAAGACCTATGTATGAATTCTTTATTGAAGCATATGAAAATATGATGAATGAAGGACTAATTAAAATCGAGGATTTTGAAAGATAATGCTTAAACTTGTTATGGGCCGTTCGGGCTATGGCAAAACAGAATATGTATTTAAAGCTGTCAGAGATTTGGCTTTCGGCGGAGAGAAGAATATTATTCTTTTAACGCCCGAGCAGTATTCTCTTTCCGCTGAAAGAAGACTTTTAACCGACCTCGGATGCGAGAAAATGTCATACGTTTTAAACGGCTCGTTTTCAAGACTATCAAACGACGTTAAATCAATCTACGGCGGCGACACGCTTCCGATTCTTTCAAAGGGCGGCAAAGCCGTGCTGATGCTTCAGGCTATCGAAATGTCTAAGGACGGTCTCGAGCTTTTCAATAAGAATCTCGACTCGCTCAATTTCGTAAGCTCGATGCTCAGCATCTATGACGAAATGAGGTCATGCAACCTCAGCGCTACCGAGATTCTCGACCTTTCAAGACCTATTGAAAACGTTACACTTAACAAGAAAATGAAGGACATTTCCCACATAATGGGAATGTATGAAAACTTAATTGCAAAGCGTTTTCTCGACCCGTCGGACGAGCTTACAAGACTTTACGACAAGATAAAGGACAAGGGGTATTTCAAGGACAGATACGTCTTCATTGACGGCTTTAACGGCTTTGTGGCGCAGGAATACAAAATACTTGAGCTCATAGTTGCCGAGGCAAAAGAGGTTACGATTACTCTCTGCTGCGACAGAGAGCCCGAAAACGCGCTGAGCACCTTTGCATACGTTAAAAAGTCCGAAACGATTATAAGAAGGATTGCCGAAAAAGCGGGTATACCCGTGAGCGAGGTTTACCTTGAAAGCAATATGAGGTCATACTCGGATTCGGTAAGATATATTGAAAAAAATATATTTGCAAATGCCGGCAATAAGAAAGTGGATAACGACGGCTGCGTTTCCGTTTATAAAGCAAAAACTATTAACGACGAATGCGAGGAAGTTGCAAGAGAAATCAGAAAGCTTCTCAGAGCGGGATACAACGCTTCGCAGATTGCGGTTATAGCGCGTGATATTGATAAATACAGGGACGAGCTTGGCTTTGTTTTTAACAAGTATGAGATTCCTTTTTTCAACGATGAGAGGCAGCCAATCAAGTCGCAGCCCCTTGTTATGTTTATTGAATATCTTTTCAGGTGCATCAACTTTTCGCTTAAAAGCAACGACATTATAAGCCTTGCAAAAACCGGGCTCACGCCGCTTAGCGACGAAGAGATAAACGAGCTTGAAAACTATATCTATCTCTGGAATATCAACGGCTCAAAGTGGACTAAGCCCTTTGAAAATTCCACAAGAGGATTCGTTGATAAGATTGATGAGAAAGACAGGCTTGCGCTTGAAAATATAAACAAGAGCAGGGAGGCGCTGACAGAGCCGATACTTAGGTTCAGAAGAAGCGTTAAAGGCAAGACGGCAAAGGATATATGCGCCGAGCTTTACTATACGCTTATCAGATTCGGCGCCGATAAGAGAATCAAGGAAAGCGCTGTGTTCCTTTCGGAAAGTGGTCACATCTCGCTTGCTCAGATGCAGGGCAGGGTATGGGACAGCGTTATGGAAATACTCGACCTTATTCCGCGAATTCTCGGCGACGAGCCCATCAATCTGAAAAGCTTTTCAAAGCTGTTTTCGGTTATTATCGCAAACGAGGATCTCGGTATGCTTCCGACCGGTATCGACAACGTACAGTTCGGTCAGGCGGACAGAATAAGAACCGACAACCCGAAGGCGGTATTTGTACTCGGCGCGAACGAAGACGAGTTTCCGCAGGCAATCACAACGGGCGGACTTCTTACGGAATCGGACAGAAGAGTTCTTCTTGAAAACGATTTCAAGCTTTATTCCTACGGCGAGATAATGTCTCAGCAGGAAAAATACTTTGCATATATGGCGGTGTCCTGTGCGAGCGATAAGCTGCATATTTCATATATTGAAAACGCATCAAGAAGCTCGAGCGAGTCCGAAATCGTAACATCCGTTACAAGTCTTATAAACGGACTTAACGCATACTCTTATGACGATATTGCGGATATCGACCTTGTTGAAACGTATCAGAACGCATTTGAGCTGATGAGCAGGGAATACGAGGCAAATACCGAGTTCAGTTCATCACTTAAAAAGTGTTTTGAAAACGACAGCAGGTACAAATCAATCTGCGCTATAGCGGAAAACATTCAGCCTGAGATTACCGACAGATCGGTATCGACAAAGCTCTTTGACTATAATATGCTTGTTTCCGCATCGCGTATTGAGGATTATTTCAACTGCTCGTTCAGGTATTTCTGCAAATTCGGACTCGGGGCAAGACCTCTAAAAAAGACAGAGCTTGACGCGCTAAAACGCGGTACGCTGATTCACTATGTTCTTGAAATGATTCTAAGCGAACTCGGAAGCAAGAATCTTTCGCAGATGGAACCGAAAGAGATAATTGCCGCAGTTGACAAATACATAAAGCAGTATTTCGTTGTTGAAATGGGCAATATTTCCGATATGGGCGAGAGGTTCTACTACAACTACAACAGGATTTCAAATCAGATTTATAACGTTGTATTACATCTTGCGCTTGAGTTTAAAAACTGCGATTTCGAGGCGAGGGCGTTTGAGCTTGATATAGACAGCGACGGCTCTGTAAAGCCCTCGGTAATCAGCCTTGACGACGGCGGAAGCGTGAGCATCCGCGGGTCAATCGACAGGGTTGACACCTTTGATAAGGACGGCAGAAGATATGTAAGAGTTGTCGACTACAAATCAGGCGGAAAAGAATTTGATTTGTCGGACGTTATGTTCGGTCTCAATCTGCAGATGTTCATCTATCTGTTCTGCCTCTGCGGTGACAAAAAGGCAGAGTTAAGCGGTGTTCCCGCGGGCGTGCTTTATATGCACGCAAATCAGAAGGTGACGCCGTTTTCATCAAAGAAGGAAGCCGAGGAAAAGGGCAGGGACAACCTTGAAAAGAGCCTAAAAATGATGGGGCTTGTTATCTCGGGCGAAAACGATGAGACAATACCAAACGCGATGGAACACGATATAAAGGGCGAGTTCATTCCCGTTGTAAGGGACAGAAGGGGAAACCTTATTGGCTCTCTTGCAAGCCTTGAGGAACTCGGCAGAATCCAGAGAAAGGTTAACGACCTTATAAGCGAAATGGGTGAAAACCTTCACAAAGGTATGATTTCACGCAATCCCGTTTCAAACAAAAACCATAAGCACACCTGCGATTACTGCGATTACAGGGATATCTGCTCAAATCAGAGACTGATTAGCGAGAGAGCGGTTCCCGACCTTAAACACGAAGAAATTATGAAACTGTTATCCGAGGAGTATGAAAGCGATGCCGGAGTGGACGACACAACAGAATAACGCCATTGACGCAAGGGGCAGAAATATCCTCGTCAGCGCTGCTGCCGGTTCGGGTAAAACCGCCGTTCTTGTTGAAAGGGTTATCAAGCTTATAACTGACAAAACAAAGCCTGTTGAAATCGACAGACTTCTTATTGTCACGTTCACAAACGCTGCTGCTGCCGAGATGAGGTCGCGAATTTCAAAGTCCCTCAACGAGCTGATTGGTAAGAACCCTGACGACGAATTTTTCAGAAAACAGCTCAGCCTTCTTCCGTGCGCGGATATTTGCACTATTGACGCATTCTGTATGAAGCTTGTGAAAGAGTATTTTTATGAGCTCAACATAAGCCGCGACATCGAGATTATGGACGAAAGCGAAGCCTCGGTTTTGCAGGATGAAATCATTGTTGAAACTATTGACAGACTGTTTGAAGACGGCGACGAGGCTTACAAAAAGCTTGTAGAGGCATACACCTTGCCCGGTATTGACAAGCCGTTGATAAGCATCGTGAAAAGGCTTTTACAGTATATTTACGCCCAGCCGTTTCCGTTTGCATGGCTTAAAAATGCGGTTGAAAGCATCAATCCCGAGGTTGAGTTTGAAAACACCGAATGGTGCAGGTATCTTGAAAACGAAATCAGATACTTAATAAAGGTTGCAAGAGAGGGGATTGACGCAAATCTTCTTATTGCCGACGGCTACGCAGAAGAATTCCCCGCGTTTACGGATACCTTCAATGATGATTTATCGCTACTTAATCAAATTGAAAATAGTCTTGACGAGGGCTGGGATGCGCTATATGAGCTCTTAAACGGCGATTTTCCCGCTTTTTCAAAGCTTCCGAGAACGACCAAGCTCGATGAAAAAGACGCGTTAAACATCAAGGCTAACAGGGATAAATACAAGGGTATTATCACAAAGAGCATTCCCGCGCTTGTCATATCGACGGGTGAAGAATACAGGGAAGAAATGGAAGAGCTCTATCCTCAGTTAAAGGCGTTATACAATCTCGTCAAAGAGGTTGACGGCAGACTCTTTGAGGAAAAGAGCGAGAGAAACGCCTATTCGTTTGCGGACATTGAGCATTTTGCAATCGAGCTTTTGATGAAACTCAATGACGACGGAAGCATTTCGGATACAGATATTTCAAAGGCGCTTCGGGAAAAGTACTGCGAAATTCTTGTCGACGAGTATCAGGACACCAATGAGGCGCAGGACCTCCTTTTCAGAAAGCTTTCAAACGGCAGAAATCTCTTTACAGTAGGCGATATGAAGCAGAGCATTTACCGCTTCAGGCTTGCTATGCCGAATATATTTAACGAGAAAAGAAAAGCGTATCCTCTTTATGACGAAAACGCCGACGACGATTCGTCGAAAATCATTCTTGATAAGAATTTCAGAAGCAGAAAGGGAATCTGCGAGTACGTAAACTTCGTATTTTCTCATGTTATGACTGAGAGGGTGGGGGAACTCGAATACACTAAAGAAGAGTTTCTAAACTTCAATCCGAATAGCTTTGAAGAAAACGGCGTACCCTGTGCAAAGCTCTGCATAATCGACAACAACAAGGGCGAAAACTCAGACACTATCGAGGCAGAAGAGATTGCAAAGCTCATACGTCATAAAGTACAAAGCGGCGAAATGATTCAGGACAAAAACGGTCTGAGACCTGTTCGCTACGGCGATTTTGTCATTCTGATGAGAAGCCTGAAAAAATACGCGCCGACTTACTCTGAAGCTCTGAGAAAATACAGAATTCCCGTTATTTCGGACAATTCATCAAATCTCTTTGAAAACAATGAGATTAAGATGCTTCTGTCACTTCTCAGGACTGTAAACAATCCGACGGACAGTATTTCGCTTCTTGCGACAATGATGTCGCCGTTTTACGGTTTTTCCGCCGACGAGCTTGCGAGGATAAAAGCAAACAGCAACAAAAAGAGCTTTTACAAGGCGGTCTTTTCAAGCGACGACGAGAGAGTTCTCGATTTTATAAGGGATATTAACGAGCTCAAAAAAGTCAGCGTTACGATGAGTATGGCATCTTTTACGCGTTATGTAATCGAGCAGAAGGGACTTGTTGCGTTTGTGAACGCATTCGGTAACGGCGAGCAGAGATATCAGAATATTGTTGAGTTTATAAAATTTGCAAAGAGGTTTGACAGCGGTGTAAACGTCGGTCTGACTGCGTTTGTAAAATACATAAACAGTATTATTGAATCCGACAGACAGGTTGATTCCGCATCGTTTTCCGCCGGAAGCGCTGACGCCGTAACTATTATGAGCGTTCACCATTCAAAGGGTCTTGAATTCCCGATTTGTATTCTTGCCGGCGCTTCAAGGCGGTATAACAAATCGGAACTTACTGACAATTTCCTTCTCAATACAAAGCTCGGCGTTGGTATGAAGGGTTATGACGAGAAGGGAATGTACCGCTACAAAACTCTTCCGTACCACGTTATTGCAAACAAAAACGACTATGAGCTTATGAGCGAAAACCTCAGAGTTCTTTACGTTGCGATGACGAGGGCGAAGGAACAGTTTATAAGCTTCATTAGCGTGCCGAATCTCGCCACAAGGCTGAGCTCGGTATATAAGCACATTACCGACGGCTGCATAACGCCTTACAGCGTTCAGAGCATCACTAACGACGGTGACCTGCTGCTTATGTGCTCAATGCTTCACAAAGACGGAAAAGCACTTCGCGATATAATCGGGGCTGACTGCAATATCGAGCCGTCAGATTTTGAGATGAGTATCGACTTTCTTGACGCACTTGATGAAGAGGAAGATAGTGAAGATACCGTTGAGATGGCAGAGCCAGACGACAGCATAGTTAAGCTTATTGAGGATAAGCTTCAATACTGCTATGAGCGAAGCGAGCTTATGGGCTTTTCGGCAAAGCTTACTGCATCATCGCTTGACGACGCGGAAAACAACTTTGAATACATAACGTCGTCAAAACCAGCATTTATTAATAAGTCAGAGCTTACCCCCGCGCAGAGGGGTACGGCGATGCACGAGTTTATGCAGTACGCCGATTACGAAAAGGCTAAAGCAAATCTTGAAAGCGAGATTGAAAGATGCTTATCACTCGGTTATCTGAGCAAAGAGCAGGCTGCAAGCCTCGACAGAAAGAAGCTGACTGCGTTCTTTGAAAGCGAGCTTTACAAGAGGATGTCAGCGGCTGACAATGTTTACAGAGAAATCAAAGTTTCGGATTTCTTCAGAGCGTGCGATGTTTACGATACGAATTATGAGGACAAAATTCTCATTCAGGGTATTGCCGACTGCGTCTTTGAAGAGGACGGAAAGCTTGTTCTTGTCGATTACAAGACG
Source organism: uncultured Eubacterium sp. (assembly GCA_905234495.1). Taxonomy (GTDB): domain Bacteria; phylum Bacillota; class Clostridia; order Oscillospirales; family Acutalibacteraceae; genus Eubacterium_R. The sequence continues at coordinate 121,046 of CAJOHE010000001.1, forward strand.
GACAGCGTTAAGGATGAAAACGAGCTTCTCGGCAGATATGAAAAGCAGATTTCTTTCTATAAAGAATCAATTTTAAAAATGCTTTCAATGGAAGTCAAAGAGTCGCTTCTTTACTCGTTTTCACTTAATAAATGCTGTTATTATAAATAAATTATAAAAAATACTTGCATTTTAACTTTCCTTGTGGTAATATATCAAGGCAAATGAGTTATTAATCAAAGAGGTGAAAAATATGAGAGACGGAATTCATCCTAATTATGATACCTGCACAGTAAGATGTGCATGCGGTGCAACATACGAGACAAAGAGCACAAAGCCGGAGCTCAAGGTTGATATCTGTTCAAAGTGCCATCCTTTCTACACCGGTAAGCAGAAGCTTGTTGATACAGGCGGCCGTGTTGACAGATTCAACAAGAGATATGCACGCAATAAGTAATTATATGTAAATTGACAGGCAGCGAATTTATTTCGTTGCCTTGTTTATTAGGTGGTTTTATGATTGAATACAAAACCGTTGAGTTTGAGGCACACGATGAATTTGAAGAGAAAAAGTCCAGATTCATCGGATATGTAAAGCCTGTGAAAACTCAGCAAGAGGCGCAGGATTTTATAAATTCAATAAAATCGAAGCACTGGGACGCAACCCACAACGTGAGCGCCTATGTATTAAAAGATAATAACATTCAGCGCTCAAGCGACGACGGCGAGCCGAGCGGAACCGCGGGCGTTCCCGTTCTCGACGTGCTTTTAAAGGAAGGACTTGTTGACGTTTGCTTAGTCGTTACAAGATATTTCGGCGGAACGCTTCTCGGCGCGGGCGGACTTATCAGGGCTTATTCCCACGGCTCAAAGATTGCCGTTCTTGCAGGAAACATTATCACTATGGCTGAGTGCAGGATTGCCGAGGTAAACGTTGATTACAGCTTTTACGAGAGGCTTACGTCACTTCTCGAAGGGCTCGGGGCAAATATAGAAAGCACCGATTTTGCAGATAACGTTAAAGTAACTTTCAGTATTAAAGAGGATTTGTTTGAGGCTTTTTCGGATAAGCTCACGGACATCAGTCAAGGCAAATACAAAGCGACGGTCATCGGGGAAAAGTTTTCAAAAGTGAATAAAAATAATTAATCCTGCCGATTCTTAAAACGAAAGGCAGGTTATTTTTATGAGAAAAAGAAGGCTTTTTGTTGTTTTATTCGGCGTTTTTATGATACTGTTTTCTGTGTTTCAGCCGTTCATTTCAACAAGCGAGGATATATCGCAAAAGATATTCAGACTTCATATTATTGCAAATTCCGACTCGACCTACGACCAGGATATAAAGCTGAAGCTGAAGAATTATTTTCTTACAGAAACAGGAGAACTATTCACAAAGCCAACGCTTGAAGAAAATATAGAAATTGCAAAGGAAAACAGGGGATATCTTGAAAATCTCTGCAACAGCTTTTTGAAGGAACAAAGGTGCACTTACTTGGCAAGCGTTGCCGTCTGCGAGGAATTTTTCACAACGAGACTATATGACGATTTCACCCTTCCTTCGGGCGTTTATAACTCAATAAAAATCACTCTCGGAAGAGGGGAAGGGCATAACTGGTGGTGCATCGTTTTTCCGTCCGTCTGTATGTCCGCCTGCTCCCGGTCAATGGACGATTATCTGACAGATGAGGAAATGGAACTTGTGAATAATCAGTACACGCCGAAATTTAAAATCGCCGAAATCTATGAAAAAATAAAATATAAAATGAATTATTGATATTTTTTAACCTTGTGATATAATTAGTATAGAATTAATTACGAGGTGATTTTATGAAAAATACCAAAAGAGTTTTATCAATTCTCTTTGCAGTTGCGCTTATACTGACAATATTCTGCGGCTGCGCAAAGAAAGAGGACACTTCAGAGCTCAGCGAGACAGCTCTTGAAAGAAATGAATTCGTATCCTTTATTGAAACGGATAACGACGCCGACTGTGCTCTTATTCATATAGGCGACCACAATATTCTTATCGACACGGGCGAAAAGAAGGACGCTGAGGACATTCTGAAGTTCCTTGATGAAAAGGGCGTTACGTCGATTGAGTATATGATTATCTCGCATTTTGACAAGGACCACTGCGGCGGCGGTGCTGAAATTCTCAACAGTATGCACGTTTCGCAGGTTGTTCATCCCGAGTACGTTGAGGAAAAGGACGCGAGCACGGAATTTCTTGACGCAGTAAGAAACAAGGGCGTTACCGAGACTGTAATCAAAGAGGTTACAGAGTTCAGATTTGACGCAATTTCTCTAAATTTCTATCCCGCATCGTTTGAATACGAAAACGATACAAGCAACAATTCAAGCCTTGTGGTAAAGCTTACTTATCTTGAAAAATCAGTACTCTTTACGGGTGATATTGAAGCAGACAGAATTGCCGATATTATGCCCTCTGACGGAAGTGATTACCTGAAAGCGGACATTCTCAAGATTCCGTATCACGGCAGAGAGATTGATGACGAGCAGTTATTTATAAACGCCGTTATGCCGACGTTTACGGTTGTTACCGGCAAGGGCGGAAAGGTTGAGAAAAACATTGAATCGCTTGAAGGACTCGGCGACGTATATTATAGCCAAAAGGGAACGGTTACGTTCTACTTTAACTACGGCACCGACTTTGAAGTAACGGTTGCAAAATAAAAAGAAAAAGAGCAGTTTTGATAACTGCTCTTTTCTTTTGGTGCCGGCGGCGGGGGTCGCTACGACGCTGTCGCGTCTACTCGCCCGCGTCGGCGAAAACAGTCCACCGGACTGTTTTCTTCCGAACCGCAAGCGGTTCTCCCTCCTGTTCGACCACCATGATTCTACAGAATCAAAAAATAACAAGTCAGCATAAATGCTAACTTGCTATTTTTGGTGCCGGCGGCGGGGGTCGAACCCGCACCCTGTCGCCAGGACCGGATTTTGAGTCCGGCACGTCTGCCAATTCCATCACGCCGGCATTAATTAAGGTGCAACAGTAATCCGTTGCACCTTTGGTGCTGGTGACCGGACTTGAACCGGTACGGTGTTTCCACCGAGGGATTTTAAGTCCCTTGCGTCTGCCGATTTCGCCACACCAGCGTGCAACAAATATAATAATAGATTATTTGTTTAAAGTCAATAGAAAAATATAATTTTAAAATCAGTTGACAACATTCTTCGGCGTGCCGTTAAGATAGTTCAAGAGATTATCCTCAAGGATGCTTATAAGCCTCTCTCTGGTCTCTTTTGCAGCCCAAGCAATATGGGGCGTGATATAACAGTTTTTAGCCGAGAGCAGGGGATTATCAGCCTTCGGCGGCTCGGTTTCAAGCACGTCGAGCCCTGCTGCAAGAAGCTTGCCGCTGTTGAGCGCGTCTGCAAGCGCCTGCTGTTTTACTACGGGACCTCTTGACGTATTGATAAATATCGAGCCGTCCTTCATCTTTGAAATTGTTTCCCCGTTAATGAGATTTTCTGTATCGGGGGTGAGGGGACAGTGGCAGGTGATAATGTCGCTTGTTGAAAGAAGCTCGTCGAGAGTGACAAATTCAACGGGCGTTTCTTTATAATCCTTCGGTCTCGGGTTATACGCGATAACTTTCATATCAAAGGCGTTTGCAAGCCTTGCAACTCTTTGACCGATTGAACCGAAACCGATGATACCGATAACCTTGCCTTCAAGCTCGGTGAGGGGCTTTTTCCAGAAGCAGAAATCAGGACACGCCGTCCACTCGCCGTTTTTAACGGCGTCCGAATGAAGCGACACCTCGTTTGTAATCTGAAGGATATACGCAAACACAAGCTGTGCAACTGCCTTTGTTGAGTATGAGGGGATGTTGCAGACGGTTATGCCTAAATCTCTTGCATGAGCGCAGTCGACAACGTTGTATCCCGTTGACTGCAAGCCTATGTATTCAAGCTCGGGCTTGAGCGCATCGAGAATATCAGCAGTAATAACCGTCTTGTTTACAAGCAGAATATTTGCGCCCTTTGCTCTTTTAATAATCTCATCTGGCGAGGTTCTGTCGTACACGGTATATTCACCGAGCTTTTCAATGCCTTCCCACGAAAGGTCGCCCGGATTTGTTGTGCAGCCGTCAAGATTTACTATTTTCATATTTTCACAACCTTATAATTTTATAGTACTAATTATATCCCTTATGAGTAAAAAAAGCAATATTACCTTGATACTTTTAGCATAATAAGTTATAATTAACACATAGTATTTATCGGTGATGAAATGAGAAAAGCATTGGCTGTTTTGTCAACGGTGATACTGCTTGCGGTCAGCATTTTCGGCATAAACGCCCACAGTAAAACGAAGGGCGTTGTCAGGAATGTGCGCGAGGTTAAAACAAATCTTGTGATAGACGCAGGGCACGGCGGAATTGACGCGGGCTGCATCGGCGTTGACGGGAGCTTAGAGAAAATAATAAACTTTGATATAGCCTGCAATTTATACGATTTTGCAAGGGTTTGCGGACTCAATGCGTTTATGATACGCGACGGCGATTATCTCTTTTATAAAAGCGGGGACGACACGTCGAAATCCGACCTCTACAACAGAATGGATTTTATTGAAAGCATTTATAACAGCACGCTTATATCCATTCACCAGAATCATTTTGAAAATGAGGCTGAGAGGGGAATGCAGGTCTGGTATTCGCCAAACGGTGACAAGAGTGCAAAACTTGCAGACAACATTCTAAGATATACAAAGAAAAATCTGCAACCCGATAACGAGCGGCTAAACAAAATGTCCGACGACAGTTATTATCTTTTACACAAAGCGAGCGTTCCGTCGGTTATGGTGGAATGCGGGTTTATGAGTAACAGGGAAGAGTGCTCGCTTTTAAACTCATCCGATTATCAGAAAAAGATAGCCTATTCAATACTATCAGGCTTTTGCAGTTACATATGTGAGGAATTATAATGGCAAAGATTAAATCAATTTACGTTTGCAGCGAATGCGGCTATGAGTCGCCAAAATGGTTTGGCAAATGCCCAGGCTGCGGTGAATGGAACACAATGAACGAGGAACTTCCGGCGTCCCCGTCTTCAACCGCGTCAAAAAGCGGGACAAGCTCCGTCAATCAGATTCTCTCTTTAAACGACATCAAAGAGGACGTTGAAAGAAGAATAAAGACAGGCGTAGGGGAATTTGACAGAGTTCTCGGCGGCGGTATCGTTATCGGCAGTCTCACTCTTTTAAGCGGTGATCCCGGCATCGGCAAATCAACGATACTTTTGCAGATTTGCGAATACCTCGGCAAGAGCTGCAGAATTCTCTACGTCAGCGGTGAGGAATCGGCTAATCAGATTAAGATGAGAGCAAACAGGCTCGGCGTTACGACGGACAACCTTCTTGTTCTCACACAGACTGACGTCGGCTTAATCATTGAAGCGATTAAAAGCGAGAAGCCCGACATCGTTATGATTGACTCAATCCAGACCATGACCTACGACGAAATAAGCTCTTCGGCAGGTTCCGTTACGCAGGTGAGGGAATGCACCAACATTTTTATGCACGCCGCAAAAGGGCTCGGCATACCGGTTTTAATAGTGGGCCACGTAAACAAAGACGGTGCTATAGCCGGCCCGAAAGTTCTCGAACATATTGTCGATACAGTACTTTATTTTGAGGGCGAGAAGAATTATTCATACAGAATTCTGAGGGGCGTTAAAAACCGATTCGGCTCGACAAATGAAATAGGCGTGTTTGAAATGACGTCCGAGGGGCTCAAAGAGGTTTTAAATCCTTCGCAGATGATGATTGCAGGAAGACCGAAAAATAGCTCAGGAAGCTGCGTAGCCTGCATTATGGAAGGAACGAGGCCGATTCTCGCAGAGGTTCAGGGGCTTGTGTGTGCAACAGGCTTCGGCACGCCGAGAAGAATGAGCACAGGCTTTGATTATAACCGTATGAATATGCTTCTTGCGGTGCTTGAAAAGAGGGAAGGCTACATATTCAACAATATGGACGCTTATATCAACGTTGTTGGCGGTCTTAAAATAGACGAGCCTGCGGCGGATTTGACTGTTGCGCTTTCTCTCGTATCCTCATTAAAGGAAAAACCGGTCAACGACAAGGCTATCGCGTTCGGCGAAGTTGGTCTTGCAGGCGAAATCAGAGCAGTAAGCAACTGCGAGCAGCGTATCAGCGAGGCTCACAGGCTCGGTTTTGACAGATGTATCATACCTTTCAACAACTATAAGGCGATTACAAAGGAACTGAAAGTGAATATGGACATCGTTCCCGTAAGAAACATAAGAGAAGCGTTTAATGCGCTGACTGAGGAATAGGGGACGCGATGAGCACATTTTTAAAGTTTGTTATAATTTCGATGATTGTATCACTTGTAATTCTGTTATTAGGATTTATCATCGGCGTAATCATCTCGGCAGGAATTGTTTTATTCAGCAAAACGAAAGACGATACTGCACCGAATACGGATAATAACAATCAGAAGAGTAGTGATAACAATCAATCAGACTAAGCAATTTCAAAAATTTTTACAGTTGAAACAGTAGGGCGGGTCATCCCGCCTTATTTAATTATACCTAAAAAATTATTTGTCTAATTATACAAAATTAATATTTTGTATAATTCAGGGGAGTCAAAACGCTAAAAATGCCGGACAAGCCCAAAATACGATAAATAAAGCCCTTTCGGCGGTTTTCAGCCGAAAAACACACATTATTATATAAATGGTTAAAAATAACCGTTCATTTGTAGCCTCTCAGATTTTTTCAAACATACATAGTATCATTTCAAAAATTTCTATCGAATGACATTTTTACAGTTTTACCTCATTCGATTCTATGCGATAGAAATTTTCAAAACATATACTCTATCATTTGATAAATTTCTATTCGATGAAATTTTAATACATTTGTTGATTATTTTGTATAAATGATATATACTCTATATGAAAGGACTGATTGTATGCGCAAGGAAGAATTCAATACGTTGCCGCAGCTCGTTCAGGAATATCTGGTATACCTTGAAGCTATCAAAGGACACAGCGAGCTTTCGGTTCTGGAATACGCATCCGACCTTAGAACATTTTTTCGATTCGTTTACAGATATAAAGGAAAAGTGCCGAAGGACACCCCTGTTGAAGAAATTGACATATCCCCTATTGATATAAGTTTTATACAATCTGTAAATTTGATGGACGCTTATCAGTTTATAATTTACTGCAAAAATGATCGCCACAACAACGAAACTACGCGCGCCCGAAGAGTTGTTTCAATCAGAAGATTCTACTCATATATCAGCGAAAATCTCGGTCTGATTGACAAAAATCCGATGAAAAATCTTGAGGCGCCGAAGACTAAAAAATCACTTCCCAAATACCTGGCTCTTGACGAGGCAAAGAAGCTTTTATCGGTCGTTGACGGCAAGTATAAAGAGCGCGATTACTGCATTTTAACCTTCTTTTTAAACTGCGGAATGCGACTGAGCGAGCTTGTTTCAATCGACTATAATGATATTAAATCCGACGGCACGATAGTTATCACAGGTAAAGGCAATAAAGAGCGCACAGTTTACCTAAATCAGGCATGCGTTGACGCGTTTACAGATTATATGAAAGTCAGACCGAAGGACGGTGTTAAGGACAAGGCGCTGTTTCTGAGCTCGCGCAACAACAGAATTAGCCCGAAGACAGTTCAGCATCTTGTTTATTCCTATCTCGACAAGGCAGGATTCGGTGACAGAGGCCTGTCCGTTCACAAGCTGCGCCACACGGCTGCAACGCTTATGTATCAGTTTGGCGAGGTTGACCTGTTGCTGCTCAAAGAGATACTCGGGCACGAGAATTTAGGCACAACCGAAATATACACACATACGGCCGAAGACGCCGCAAAAAAGGCAGTTCAGTCAAATCCGCTTGCCGATGAAAAGCCTAAATGGTGATGATGTCGTTGAGCAGATGAATCAGCACCGCGTTTATAATTGAAGCTACGATAATGCCTGCGCCGAGAACCAGATATTTCTTCATATACGGTTTTGCAACGAGCGTTACATCGCAGTTTTTAGCAGCTTCAAGAAGCGCTTTGGAAAGCATCGAGCTGTTTTCAACGGTGAGCGTTAAAACGGTGATATATAGCGCTGAATACGGAGCTATCATTAAAAGTGAGTACCCTATCCCCTTCGCGCCGAAATTAATTAAATAGTATGCAATTCTTATCCCGGCGGTGATTCCGATTACTGCCGGGATTACGTTTATAAGATGGTGCCCGAAAAGGCAGAAACCAAGAAATAATACAATCAAAAACAGACTGAAATATATGAGCACGTTTGTAAGAAAAAGGCTCTGTATCTCTGTGCTTCCCACAGTCGTCAGCTTTTCGAAAACATCGGACTGAATATTCTTATAAAGCGAAGCGCCGACGGTCAGCCCGAGAGCGTAATAAATCGCAGTAATTAATGAGTATTTGAAGCTTTCAAAAAGCTCTCTGTAGTTTCTTTGATTTTTCTCTTTTATAAAATCTTCAACGCTGATTTCGCTCATATCATTTTCTTCGCTTTCTGAAACTCTTGATAACTGCGCTAATTACACAAAATATTACATATAGTATAATTTTGATGATAAACAGTTTTATTTCCGTCTTATTCACGAGCATATTTACAAGCGAATAAAGAGAAATCGGAATAATAGAAAGCAGAGAAATGAGCATATAGCTCTGATTAAAGCCGGTTAACGAGAGATATGAAATAATAAACGACGACAGAGCGCAGATAAAAAGCTCGATATATCTGACATAATCAAGCGATAAGTCCGTTTTAAGCAGAATAAGGGCGGTTAGTCCGTTAAAAAGAAGCAGGGTTACAGCCGTTGCGACGAGAACTTTTATAAGAAATCGAACAATCAGAGCCCTGTTGTCGGTTGAAGATATTTTAGGCATAAAAAAATCCCTCCGAATACAATGTATTCAAAGGGATTTTTATTTATTCTTAATTATTTTGTTTCGTCAATCTTTTCTTTCTTGGTTTCATCGATTTCGTTTTTCTTACTCTTCTTTTCCTTGGCAGCTTCCTTTGCAGCCTCAACTTCCTTCTGATGCTGTTCCATCTTGGTTCTGTTGGTGTTTACTGCCCAGCGCTCAATCTTGAGCTTGTTTCTGTCAGAACCTGTTTCGATAACAAGGTCGTTTTCACGGATTGTAACAACTCTGCCAACGATACCGCCGATTGTTACGATTTCATCGCCGATTTCGATAGAAGCGCGAAGTTCCTGCTCTTCCTTCTGTCTTTTCTTCTGCGGTCTTATCATCATAAAATACATAATGCCGACAAGGGCTACCATCATAATGATACCGCCGTACTGGCTTGCGCCGCCCTGGGATGATGTTGAGCCTGAGCTCATCAGGGAATTCATTAACATAATAGGATTCATAACCTATACCTCCAAAAAATATTAAGACTATTATATATGATGAGTTTTAATTTTGCAAGTGTTTTCTATATTCTTGTGTCAAGTAAATCCACAAACTCGTTTTTATAATCTTCGAAGGTTCCGTTTTCAATGTTGTCACGAATTTCCTGCATAAGATTATTATAGAAATAGAGATTATGAATTACTGCAAGACGCATACCGAGCATTTCCTTGCTTTTGAAAAGATGCCTGATGTATGAACGCGAGTATTTCTGACAGGTCGGGCAGTTGCATTCTTCGTCAATCGGCGCGCCGTCTCTCTCATATTTCTGATTGTTTATATTGATTATACCCTTTTTCGTAAAGAGCTGACCGTGACGGGCGTTACGGCTCGGCATAACGCAGTCAAAGAGGTCCACTCCCCTGCTGACGCCCTCGAGAATGTTTCCGGGAGTACCGACTCCCATAAGATATCTCGGCTTATTTTCGGGCATATATGGCTCAACTGCTGATATAATACGGTACATTTCCTCTTTGGGCTCACCTACGGCAAGACCGCCGATTGCATAGCCGTCAAGGTCAAACGCGGCAATCTGCTTCATATGGTCAATTCTGAGCTTATCATAGGTGCAGCCCTGATTGATACCGAAAAGCATCTGCTCTTTATTTATCGTGGTTTCAAGGGTGTTGAGCCTGTCCATCTCAACCTTGCAGCGTTCAAGCCAACGGGTTGTTCTTTCGCAGGATTCATACGCATATTTTTCCGTGGCGGGATTTTCTACGCACTCGTCAAACGCCATAGCGATGGTTGAGGCGAGATTAGACTGAATTCTCATACTTTCCTCAGGGCCGATGAAAATCTTCTGACCGTCAAAGTGAGAGTTGAAGAGAACGCCCTCTTCCTTGATGTTGTTGAGCTTTGCGAGGCTGAAAACCTGAAAGCCGCCGCTGTCTGTAAGTATCGGCTTGTCCCAGTTTGTAAACTTGTGAAGGCCTCCCATATCGTGAACAAGCCCGTCGGAAGGACGAACGTGAAGATGATACGTGTTGCAGAGCATAACCTGGCAGTTCACTCTGTTTAAATCCTCGGTAGAAAGTCCGCCTTTGATAGCGGCAGAGGTAGCGACGTTCATAAAACCGGGCGTCTGTACGGTTCCGTGAACTGTTTCAAATATGCCGCGTCTTGCGTTGTTTTCCTTTTTGATAATTTTCATAATAATACCTATTCAATAAACATAGCGTCGCCGAATGAGAAGAATCTGTATCTCTTATCAACGGCTGTTTTGTATGCGTTCATTATATTGTCGTATCCCGCAAAGGCGGAAACAAGCATAATAAGCGTGCTTTCGGGAAGGTGGAAATTCGTCACAAGCGCGTCCATACATTTAAACTCATAGCCGGGATATATGAAAATGCTCGTGTCATCCTCGTCGGCACAGATTTCGCCGTTCTTCGCAGCAACGGATTCAACCGTCCTGCAGCTCGTTGTTCCCACGCAGATGACCCGCTTTCCGTTATTATGCGTTTCATTGATAAGCTCGGCGGTTTCCTGCGGCATAAAGTAATGCTCTGAGTGCATAACGTGCTTTGTCACGTCATCAACCTTGACAGGTCTGAAAGTTCCAAGACCGACGTGAAGCGTTACATATCCGATATTAACGCCCTTTGCCCTGATTTCATCGAGCATTTCGGGGGTGAAATGAAGACCTGCGGTTGGCGCCGCGGCAGACCCGAGGGTCTTGCTGTAGACGGTCTGATATCTCTCTTTATCCTCGAGCTTTTCGCGAATATACGGCGGAAGCGGCATCTGACCGATTTCGTCGAGAACCGCGTAGATATTATTGTCACAGATGAATTCTACAATTCTATTGCCGTCATCACGAACGTCGATGACCTTACATTCAAGCTGACCTTCGCCAAAGACAAATTCAGCGCCGACCTTAGCTCTTTTGCCGGGTTTGCAGAGACATTCCCACACCTTGTTCTCAACCTGCTTTAAAAGCAGAAATTCAACAACGGCGCCCGTCTCTTTCTTAACGCCGAAAATCCTTGCGGGAATAACTCTCGTATTATTCAGAATTAAGCAGTCGCCCTCTTTGAGATATTCGGTAAGGTCGCTGAAAACCCTGTGTTCAATCTTCCCGCTTTGCTTGCTTAGCACCATAAGCCTTGACGCATTTCGCGGCTCAATGGGCGTCTGGGCAATAAGGTCGTCGGGAAGGTCATAATAAAAATCAGACGTATTCATAAAAATCTCCGAAAATTTTCATTGACATATATATATAAGTAGTGATATTATATTATAAATAGTGTGACGGGTTAGGTGTAACCACAATATATTGCCCCGTAACACACAGTAACTGATAGTATTATATTGCATATTGTCTTGTTTTACAAGAATTTTTTATAAGGAGTCTGATATGGAAAGAAAATTTAACGTTGGCATTGTCGGTGCCACGGGCATGGTTGGACAGAGATTTGCAACCCTGCTTGACAATCATCCATGGTTTAATGTAGTATGTCTTGCCGCTTCATCAAGAAGCGCAGGTAAAAAATATAAAGACGCCGTTGGCAAGAAATGGTGTATGGACGTTGATATCCCCGAGTCAGTGAAGGATATCGTTGTAATGAACGCAACAGGTGATATTGATAAAATCACTTCTATGGTTGATTTCGTATTCTGCGCGGTTGATATGAAAAAGGATGAAATCAAGGCGCTTGAAGAGGAATACGCAAAGCACGAGTGCCCCGTTGTTTCAAATAACAGCGCACACAGATTTACACCCGACGTTCCGATGGTAGTGCCCGAGCTCAACGCAGAGCACATCAACATCATTCCTTCTCAGAGAAAGAGACTCGGTACAAAAAGAGGCTTCATCGCGGTTAAATCAAACTGCTCGCTTCAGTCATACGTTCCCGCTCTCTTCCCTCTTCACGAGAAGTTCGGCGTTAAGAACGTTTTAGTATGTACTTATCAGGCTATCTCGGGCGCAGGAAAAACCTTTGAGACATGGCCGGATATGATTGATAACGTTATTCCGTATATCGGCGGCGAGGAGGAAAAGAGCGAGAAGGAACCGCTCAAGCTCTGGGGTAAAATTGAAGGCGACAAAATTGTGTCTGCCGACAAACCGAACTTTACGGCTCAGTGCATCAGAGTTCCCGTTTCAAACGGACATCTCGGCGCGGTATTTGTTGATTTTGAAAACAAGCCGAGCGCTGACGAGATGATTGAAATCTGGGATAATTTCAAGGGCAGAGCTCAGGAACTCAACCTCCCCTCAGCACCCAAGAAATTCCTCAACTATTTCACCGAGCCCGACCGACCTCAGATTAAATCCGAGAGAATGCTTGAAAACGGTATGGCGGTTTCAATCGGCAGACTTCGCGAGGATACGCAGTACGATTATAAATTTGTCTGCCTTTCACACAATACATTAAGAGGCGCTGCCGGCGGCGCAGTATTACTCGCCGAGCTTCTGGCAGCAGAAGGTTATATGGACTAAAACGAGGAGGAAATTTCTATGAAGAATCCTATTTTTACAGGCGCAGCAGTTGCTATAATTACGCCGATGTATGAAGACGGCGAGATTAATTACGACGAATTTGCAAAGTTTATAGATTATCAGATTGAAAACGGTACCGACGCTGTTGTTATCGTTGGTACGACGGGCGAAGCTTCAACACTTGAAATTGACGAGCACAACGCCTGCATCAAGTGGTGTATTGACTATGTTAATCACAGAGTCCCCGTTATCGCAGGAACAGGCTCAAACTGCACAAAAACAGCTATTGAGCTCAGCCAGGAAGCCTGCAAGAACGGTGCGGACGCTCTTCTGCTTGTTACACCCTACTACAACAAAACAAGCCAGAGAGGTCTTATCACCCACTACACAATGATTCACGACGCTACCGACAAGCCGATTATTCTTTACAACGTTCCGTCAAGAACGGGCGTAAACATTAAGCCCGAGACGGCTTATGAGCTTTCAAAGCTTCCGAGAATGAACGGCATCAAGGAAGCATCGGGCGACCTTGAACAGATTGCAAAGATTCACGAGCTCTGCGGCGACGAGCTTAATATCTGGAGCGGTAACGACGACCAGATTTTCGACGTTATGGAACGCGGCGGAAAGGGCGTTATTTCCGTTCTTTCAAACATCTGCCCGCAGGAAACCCACGATATGGTTCAGGCATATCTTGACGGCGACAGAGACACAAGCAAGGCTATGATGGATAAGTATCTCAAGCTTGCAAAGGCTATGTTTATCGACGTTAACCCGATTCCCGTTAAGGAAGCAGTTACGCTTGCAGGCTTTAACGCAGGTCCTCTGAGACTTCCCCTCATTGAGATGGACGACGAGAACAAGGCTTACCTGAAGGCTACAATGGAAGAATACGGCATCATCTGACATTATTAAAGGACTTATAAAATGACAAGAGTAATAATTACCGGCGCAAACGGTAAAATGGGAAATACTGTTAAAAGCGTTATTGACGCGAGGGACGATTGCGAGATTGTTGCAGGCGTTGATATATTCAACAAGGAAAACGGTTTCCCGGTTTACAAATCAATAAGCGAGGTCAAAGAGGAAGCGGACGTTGTGATTGACTTTTCAAACCCGAGCCTTCTTGAGGAGCTTCTTGAATACGTTAAAAAAACCGATACCGCTCTGGTTATCGGCACGACCGGTTATGACGATGGGCAGAAGGAACAAATTAAAGAGGCTGCAAAGAGTAACGCGATATTTTTTACCTACAATATGAGCCTCGGCATTAACCTTCTTGCAAACCTTGCAAAAAAGGCTACAGAGATTCTCGGAAACGAATTTGACATTGAGATTGTTGAAAAGCATCACAATCAGAAAATCGACGCACCGAGCGGCACGGCTTTAATGCTTGCCGACGCTATCTGCGAGGTGACGCCCGAGCCGATGAAATATGAATACGACCGTCACTCTAAGCGCGAAAAGAGAAATAAGAATGAAATAGGACTTCACGCAGTCAGAGGCGGAACAATTGTCGGCGAGCACGAGATAATCTTTGCGGGAAGGGACGAGATAATCACTCTTTCCCATTCGGCAAGAAGCAAAGAGGTGTTTGCGGTTGGCGCGGTAAACGCGGCGGTATTCATCAGCGGCAAGGAACCGGGATTATACGATATGGGTCAGATGATTGACTGATAAATAAAAAACAAGGGTTGGAATTCCAACCCTTTATTTTTTTTATTCTAATGTGTCTGCGATAACCGAGTGCATAAGCTTTGGTATTTCGATTGACTGAGGACAGTGCCCCGCGCATTTGCCGCATTCAATGCACTGCGAAGCCGCAACGTCGAGCGCGTCATACTTTGCCTGCGCCGTTTCGTTGTCGTACTCCCCTGTTTTGAAGCTGTTATAAATTGCAAATATACTGCTGATTTTTACCTCTTTCGGACAGTCCGCACAGTAGTCGCATCCCGTACAGGGAATGATTTCGCTCTTGTTCATCATAGCGGCTGCGTTTGCGCAGATTTTCATCTCGCTGTCATTAAGCGGTGTAAAGTCCGTAAACGTGTCGATATTGTTTTTAACCTGCTCAAGAGAATTCATTCCGCTTAAAATCGTGAGCACGTTCGGGAAGCTTGCAACAAAGCTGACCGCCCACGACGCGGGTGTTGAATCAGGTCTTGATTTTTTAAGCATATCCTCGATGTCGGGTGAAACCTTTGCAAGCTTTCCGCCCCTGACAGGTTCCATAACTATTACGGGAATGCCTGCCTCGGTCAGTATTTCATACTGCCTCTTGGCGTTCTGATTCTTGTAGTCGAGGTAATTGAACTGAATCTGTGCGAAATCCCACTCGTGGTCGCCGACGATTCTTTCAAGGTCCTCAACGGTTCCGTGGAACGAAAAGCCTATATTTTTAACCTTACCTTCCATCTTCTTTTTCAGGATAAAATCGTAAGCACCGAATCTCTCGCACTTGTCGTAATTATCCTTGTTAAGAGAATGCAAAAGGTAGAAATCGAAATAATCGTGCCCCGTTCTTTGCAGCTGCTTGTTAAAGATTCTTTCCATATCCCTTTTAGCGGGACACATCCATACGGGAAGCTTGTCCGCAAGATAGTAGCTGTCCCTCGGATATTTCTTTAACGCCGTACCGATGAATTTTTCGCTTTTGCCCGCGTGGTACATATACGCCGTGTCAAAGTAGTTTACGCCGTTCTGATAGGCGTAATCAACGAGTTCCTGACCTCTGGCATAGTCAATCATCGGATTTGCTTCTCTTTTCAGCGGCGTTTTACACGGAAGTCTCATTGTGCCGAAGCCGAGAAGTGAAATTTGTTCTTCCTTAAATTTTCTTTTATCTATCATTTTCAGTCCCCCTTAGATAGATTTATTCCTTCGTCCAGGTAACGCCCTGCGGCGTATCCTTCAGAATTATTCCCATAGCCTTTAAATCATCACGGATTTTATCCGCGGTTGCCCAGTCCTTAGCGGCCCTCGCCTGCTGACGCTTTTCTATAAGCGCTTCAACCTCGCTGTCAAGGTCGTTTGACTTTCTGTTGTAAAGAATTCCGAGAACGCCGCACAGCTCGTCAAAGATTTCAGCAGCATGCTCGCATACTTCCTTTGAAACATCTTTGTCGAGAATCCTCGTGTTAATATCCCTTACAAGGTCAAATATCGCCGCAACGCCATCCGCCGTGTTGAGGTCATCGTCCATAGCGGTGATAAACTGCTCTTTGCGGCTGTCTATAAGCTTTATAAGCTCTTCATCAGTCTCGGTGTCGCCTGCGTTTTTAATTGCGAAATCGAGGCTCTCACGGCAGGTATAAAGTCTTTCAAGCGCCGACTTGCACTGCTCAATAATCTCAAGACTGTAGTTAATTGGTGAACGGTAATGAGATGAAATGAGGAAATATCTGATTACCTCATAGCCGTAAACCTCCGCAATCTCACGAACGGTCTTGAAGTTTCCGAGGGATTTACTCATCTTAACATTGTCAACGTTTATGTAGCCGTTGTGCATCCAATATTTGGAAAACGGCGCATCGTTTGCACATTCGCTCTGAGCAATCTCGTTTTCGTGATGCGGGAATATCAGGTCCTGACCGCCGCAGTGAATATCAATCGTGTTGCCGAGATACTTTCTGTTCATCGCAGAGCACTCGATATGCCAGCCCGGTCTGCCCTTGCCCCACGGTGAATCCCAGTAGGGCTCGCCCTCTTTTGCAGCCTTCCAGAGTGCAAAATCAAGCGGGTCCTCTTTCTTTTCGCCAACGGCAATTCTTGCACCCGACTGTAAATCTTCAATCGGCTGATGGCTGAGCTTACCGTAGCCCTTGAAGCGAAGCGTTCTGAAATAAACGTCGCCGTCAACTGCGTAGGCATAGCCTTTTTCCTCAAGCGACTTGATGATTTCGATGATTTCATCAATGTTTTCAGTAGCCTTCGGATGAACGGTTGCATCCTTGAAATTGAGTCCGTGGGCGTCAGTCCAGAATTCCTTTATATACTTTTCCGCAACCTCTTCAAAAGAGATGCCTTCCTCGTTTGCGCGCTTGATAATCTTGTCGTCAACGTCGGTGAAGTTCTGCACGAACTTAACGTTGTAGCCGCGGTATTCCATATACCTGCGAAGCACGTCAAACACGCAGAGAGGTCTTGCGTTGCCGATGTGAATATAGTTGTAAACCGTGGGGCCGCAGGCGTAGATTTTAACCTCGTTTTCATCAACGGGAACAAAATCTTCCTTAGCCCTTGTCATTGTGTTAAATACTTTCATTTGATTTGCTCCTTTAATTCTTCAATTTCCTTCTCAAGCTCAAGAATCTTGTTCTGGTTAATCTGAATTGCGTTCATAACCGGGTCGGGAAGATGAATCTGGTCAAGGTCGTCAATCCTCTCGCCGTCGATTCTTACCGTTCTTCCGGGAACGCCGACAACAGTTGAATTCGGCTCAACGTCGCGAATTACGACCGCGCCTGCGGCAACCTTTGCATTATGCCCAACCGTTATCGGACCGAGCACTCTTGCGCCCGAACCTATCATAACGCCGCTTTCAATCGTGGGATGCCTCTTGCCGACGTCCTTGCCCGTGCCGCCGAGAGTTACACCCTGATAGATGAGAACGTCGTCGCCGATTTCGGTCGTTTCGCCGATTACGATTCCATTGCCGTGGTCGATTACAACGCGCTTGCCGATTGTGGCGCCGGGGTGAATTTCAATTCCCGTCTTTCTTGCAGAGCGCTGACTGATATATCTTGCGATAAACGGCATATTATGTTTTAAAAACCAGTGAGCCTTTTTGTGACTTCTCAGCGCTTTAAAGCCCGGATAAAGAAATATTATCTCAAGCGAGCTTCGTGCGGCGGGGTCGTGGTCTTTGAAGCTTTTTATATCCTCTTTAAACGATTTCAGCATAAAAACCCTCCGAATAAAATAAAAAATGCCCCTGTCAATGACAGAGGCAATAAATACTGCGGTTCCACTCTTTTTTATACTCAGCTACAATAATAGCTTTTGCAGATAACGATGCAAACCGTCCCGACATACTTGGTTTCCTCCGGGAAGCTCAAAAGTGCATTTCACCGAGAACACAGTACGGACATTACAGCAAAGAGTCCGCTCTCTTAAAAGCGTTACATCGGCTACTTCTCTTCGTCATAGCTTTATATTTCTATAACATTATATTATTATTTTTATCATTTTGCAACAGTTATTTTGTTTTTATTAAATGCCAGCCGTCCTTCGCATAGACAATACCGCTCAAAAACGTCACTATTGCGGTAATCCAGAACGTAACCGTGCAGAAAATATTGAGCCAACCCGGGGCATTAAAGCCTTTAGTGGCAATAATTATTTCCTCGCCGAAGAGCTCGTATGCGCCGAGGATGATGAATATTCCGTTTGTCAGAAGCATCTGAATCAGCGTTTTCGCCTTGCCGAAGCCGTTTGCGGCGATAACCTCGCCCTCAGCAGTTGCCGCCATTCTGATGCCCGCAACGAGAAATTCCCTTGCCATCATTATCATAATGACTATATCCGTATGCCAGCCGAGATTGATGAGAATCAGGAACGCAGCAAGAGTCAGCGACTTATCTGCAAGAGGGTCCATAAGCTTGCCGAAATCGGTGACAAGTCCCCTCTTTCTTGCAATAATGCCGTCCGCCTTGTCGCTGATGCAGGCAACGAGATAGATTAAGAATG
Source organism: uncultured Eubacterium sp. (assembly GCA_905234495.1). Lineage (GTDB taxonomy): Bacteria > Bacillota > Clostridia > Oscillospirales > Acutalibacteraceae > Eubacterium_R. The sequence continues at coordinate 139,620 of CAJOHE010000001.1, forward strand.
TGACAATCCAGTGATATCTGAACTGTATCATAGCCGCGGCAAAAAGAAACGGAACGCAGCAAAATCTGAATACAGTCAGTTTATTCGGTAAGTTCATACAATTTCTCCAAGAAGGTCATAACCGTCGTAATCGGTTATAATTATATTATAAAATTCGCCCGTGTCAAGCTTCTTTTCGCTTTTAACAATAATACCGCTGTCGATTTCGGGCGAGTCGAAATACGCCCTTGCGGTATAGTTTTCGCCGTCGAAGCCGTCGATAATCGCATTGTAAGTTTTGCCTATCTTTGCTTTGTTTTTATCCTCGGTGACGGAATACTGAATGTCCATCAGAACCTCGGCTCTGCGTTTTTTCACGTCTTCATCGACCTGATTGTCGTAGGAATAAGCGGGCGTGTCTTCCTCGGGCGAATATGTAAAGCATCCCATTTTGTCAAATTTAATCTCTCTGACAAAATTGCAGAGTTCCTCAAATTCCTCGTCGGTTTCGCCGGGGAAGCCAACCATAAAAGTAGTTCTCAAAGAGAGATTCGGTATTCTATCTTTCATCTTTAAAAGAAGGTCTTTGAGTTCGCTGTACGAGCCGCTTCTGTTCATTGAACGAAGAATATCACCGTTGCAGTGCTGAAGCGGAATATCAATATATGAGCAGATTTTTTTGTTATCTGCAATAACTTCAATGAGCTCGTCGGTCACTCTGTCGGGATAGCAGTAATAAAGGCGTATCCACTCGATGCCGTCAATCTTTACAAGCTCTTTCAGAAGCGCAGCAAGTCTGTATTCGCCATAGAGCTTCAAGCCGTATTTCGTCGTATCCTGAGCTATGAGGATTAATTCTTTTACTCCGCTTTCGGCAAGCGCTTTTGCCTCGTCGATAACGCTTTCAAGCGGGCGCTCGATATAGCCGCCGCGAATTAATGGAATAGCGCAGTAGGAACACTTATTGTCGCAGCCGTCGCTGAGCTTGAGATACGCCCAGTGAGGCGGCGTTGAGAGCATTCTTTCGCCTTCAAGAAGAAGCAAATCCTTCTTCGGGAAATAGCTTGATTCAATGCCCACAAGCGTTTTCTGGCAGACCTTGACAATATCCCTGTCGGCGCCTATGCCGATAACGCAGTCTACCTCGGGAATCTCTTTAAGAATCTCGTCCTGATACCTTTCGGCAAGGCAGCCCGTAACTATAACAGACGATACAAGCCCCGCAGATTTATAAGCGCACACCTCAAGGATTGTTTCGATTGCTTCCTTTTTGGCGTCCTCGATAAAACCGCAGGTGTTGATAATCATAATATCGCTGCCTTCGATTGTCGGCGAAATCTCAAATCCGCTTTTATTCAGTTTTTCAAGCATAATTTCACCGTCAACCTGATTCTTCGGGCAGCCGAGCGAAATCATCCCAACCCTGTATTTATTCATCTTCAATCCTGTAAAAAGCGTTGTTTATGTCCGAATAGGAAAATCCCTTGCGCATCAGCGCCTGAACAACCTTTTGCCTGCCGTTTTCCTGCGTAAGCTTATCGGCGTACTTTGATTTAATTAGTTCTTCTATGGTATCAACCGCGTCAAACTCAAATTCAGCGAGCATTTCGTTTATAATAGAGCTGTCAATTCCGCGCTTGTAGCATTCCTGTTTTACATGATTTTGGGAATACTTTTTGACCGTGAAAAGATATTCGACAAGCTTTTTGCAGTATGCCTCGTCGTCGAGATATCCCGCCTCTTTGTAGCGTTCAATAGCTCTGTCAGCGCTCTTTTCGTCGACAGTTCGCAGAAGCTTTGTCCGAAGCTCTTTTACAGAGTGGTCGCGGCGGGAAAGAAGGTCGGCGCATTTATTAAGCGCTTTCTTGTAGTTTATCTCTTCAAGAAGCTCTTCCCACTCTTCCTCGGTAATCTCGGTACCGTCTGGAATAAAGTGGTCCGCCCAGAAGTTTATATCGGTTGTTACCTCATAATTGTCATCAAGGAGCAGGTGAACCTTGTTTCCCCTGCCCCTCTGGTGTTTAATAATCATTAATCTTCGTCGTCCTCAACTGCGATGTCGAGCTTTGCCTTTGCAGCAGCTCTTGTGGTGGAAACGCGCTCGGGTGAAGGAATGTCGTCCTCAACCTTTACGGGCGCAACCTGAGCTCTGTATTTCTGAGTTGCCTGAGCTTCCTGCTCTTCAAGCTTTTCTTTAATCTCTGCTTCAAGCTTTGCGGCAAACTCCGGGTCGTCCTTAATCATAGCCTTGACGTTGTCTCTGCCCTGACCGAGCCTTTCGTCGCCGTAAGAGAACCATGAGCCGCCCTTGTGGATAATGTCGAACTCAACAGCCATATCAAGGATTTCGCCTTCCTTGCTGATACCTGTTCCGTACATAATGTCGAACTCAGCGGTCTTGAACGGGGGTGCAACCTTGTTTTTAACAATCTTGGCCTTGGTGTGCGAACCGATAATCTCGGTGCCGTTTTTGAGCTGCTCAGCCTTTCTTACATCGATACGGATTGAGGAATAGAACTTGAGCGCACGGCCGCCGGTCGTAACCTCGGGATTACCGTAGATAACGCCGATTTTCTCACGAAGCTGATTGATGAAAATGATGATACAGTTCGTCTTGTTTACAGTGCCCGCAAGCTTACGAAGAGCCTGGGACATAAGACGCGCGTGCTGACCTACGTGGCTGTCGCCCATATCGCCTTCAATCTCGCTCTTTGGAACGAGGGCTGCAACAGAGTCAACAACGATGATATCAACAGCGCCGCTGCTTACAAGCTGCTCCGTAATCTCGAGAGCCTGCTCGCCGTAATCGGGCTGAGCAACAAGAAGCTCGTCAACGTTTACGCCGAGATTCGCAGCGTACACGGGGTCAAGAGCGTGCTCTGCGTCAACGAACGCAGCCTCGCCGCCCGCCTTCTGAGCCTCTGCGATACAGTGAAGAGCAAGAGTTGTCTTACCGCTTGACTCGGGGCCGTAAATCTCAACTATTCTTCCTCTCGGAAGTCCGCCGATACCCGTCGCGATATCAAGGGTGAGCGAGCCTGTTGAGATAGCGTCAACCTTGAGGTTTGAGTTTTCGCCGAGACGCATTACAGCGCCTGCGCCGTACTTTTTCTGAATTTGTTTCATAGCGGATTCAAGAGCCGCTTTTTTATCTGAAGCCATAATTATTTCTCCTTCTGAATATTTTTCTTCATTATACTATATAATGTATAATAAATCAATATAATATACAAGAAAGTACATAATTTATCTCTATTTTAAAAAAAGAATAAAAAAAGACTTGAAATTTGATTTGACTTGTGATATTATACCAACTGTTCTAAACTAATAAGGAGGTGTTCGCTAATGGCAAAATGTGAATACTGCGGAAAAGACGTATCTTTCGGTATCAAGGTTTCTCACTCACACAGACGTTCAAACAGAACCTGGAAACCAAACGTAAAAAAAGTTAAGGCTATTGTTAACGGCTCTCCTAAAAGAGTTAATGTTTGCACAAGATGCCTTCGTTCAGGTAAGGTTGAAAGAGCATAATAATTTCGCATAAAGGCGTCCTGTTAAGGGCGCTTATTTTTTTGCTTGCATTTTTGTTTTTTTATGTTATAATAGCACAAGTCGGTTGAAACCGACAAGCAGTACTTGGCATAACCTGCTTTAACAAAACTAAGGAGAAAGAACAAAAAACCGCTATTTTAGGCGGTTTTATTTTATTTTTAACCCCAAATTTGAATTGGGGTTGTGGTTGATTTTTGGGGTTGATTATGGTAATATATTTTCAGGAGTTGATATATATGACCATAAAAAAGCGGACGAATAAAAAAACAAACAAAAAAGAGTATAAATGCCGTTATTCCTTCAAAACCTCTGACGGCGTTCTTCACGATACCGAAACAGGTTGGTTCCCTTCTGAAAAAGAAGCCATAGAAGCGGCTAAAAGGCTGAAAGAGGAAAAGGAAAAGGCTGAAACAAATAATACTCATAATCGAGAGCGATTAGTCAAAAATGTATTTTCGGAATTTGTTGACTATCTCTATCAAAAGGACAAAGAAACCGATGCTACGACTTATTACAATTATTATTCGTGGTCTCACGCAATTCTGAACAAACATATTCCGAAAGACATTGAAAAACTGAAAATTAAAGAATTAACGCCGTCGGCATATTACAATTGGTTAAATACAATTAATAAAAAATCATCAGTAGGCGGGAAATATATTAGGTGTATTCGAGATGCATTATACAAATTCAATGGATATTTACAGGATGAAAACTATTACCTTAATTTAAGTGAATATTTATCATATTCGGCAGCGTTAAAAGAAGTCCCGCTGAAAAGCATTAGCGTAAACAATAAAGAAGATGCAGGCTTACGGCATTGGTACGATGTCAACCAACTCCACGCCTTAGTAAGTTATTATCGTGAAAATTTAGGCGAATTTAATAGTTTTTATTGGTACACATTTTTCTATGTTCTCTTCTTCTCAGGAATGAGAGTGGAAGAAATTGTTGCGCTTCAATGGAACGACATTGATTTTAATTTAGGAACGCTAACGATAGACGACAGTATCGCCCGCGTCGAAACAAAGGAACGCGTTAAAAAGCGCTTAAATGAAAACGTAAAGAAAACCAAAAACAAGGATAGCGTAAGAACTATTCCGATTTTGGATTTTTATTATGAACTTTTAAAGGATTATAGCGAAAGTTATCAATATCAATTCAACTTAAAAAAATCGGAAATGTCTGATTGTTTCGTTTTTCCGAATCTAACGCATAACAATCCGAACGAGTACCAACTGCACGATAACATTGCAAACGCTTTACAAAAAGCGGCGAAGGCAAAGAAATTACCAAAAACCGATGCTCAGATGTTCCGTCATTCCTGCGCTTATTTCCTGATAGTCGAACCGCCAAAGGGGTTGGGCTATGATATATCAAAAGTCTATGATTATTTCGGTCATCAGAACGAAAGCATGATAAGAACCGTTTACGGTCGTTTTTCAAAAGAGCAAAAAACCGACAAATTGTTAACCACTTTTTCGGATATAGCAACAACCTATGTTAAACCCGATACGGTGAAACAAAAAGAAGCGGAAATAGCAAGGCTTATTGAACGAATAACGGGCGATAACAAAGAACTAAATAAAGCAAGAAAAGAGCGCATTTTCGGACAGATTGATTATGTTTCAAAAAAGACAAATAAAAACGTTTATTATTATCGTCAGTCCGACCAAAGTATTATAGATGAATATACATCTCAACACCCTGAAACAAAGTTAAGATTTGTTCAAGAAGGATAAAGAGCACCGCTGTTTCTCTTGAAAAATGCTACTCGTATGGTATAATTAAAACATAAACGATTAAGGAGATTTCATTATGAGAAATGAAAACGATTTCGGTTTTGACCTTGAATTTTTGTCCGAAGAAGAAATTGAACAAATGATAGACAACGTAGTGCTTGATATAGGAAAGAAAATTCAAGAACAAGAAAGCCAGCCGCATATTATTAACCCTAAAAGGATGAGAGAGTTCTCGGTAGCATTCAACGCGCTTAAAGTAGCCGATAAATATAATGAATGGTCTTTAACATATGAGCTTCACGATACTTTTTCAAGTGTTGGCACAATTAGCATTGAAAGTGATGATATTGTTTTTGATAGCCCTGAAAAAGTTGCTATTGCCTATAAACTGGCTTCAAACGTGGATATATACCCACTTACGAGTGGTAAAGTAAAAATTGATTTTACGTTTTATGGAATAACATTACCTATAGGAGACAATCAAGATGTTTGAAATATTTGGTGCGTTATTTGGTGGAGCGTGGTTACTTCATAAGTTCACAAGTGAAAAATCAGCAAGTAAATCTTTTGACCGCAGGTTTCAGATAACAGAGGCAATCAGAAAATCGGTATCTGACTGGGATTTTGAGCGTGAACTTCGCAAAAAATTCTTTTACATATTACCGCCGGATGTTGAGAACGGTACTATAAAACTTACTCAGGAATTACATGAAAAAATATGGAACGATGCACTTGAAATGCGAAACAATGTAATTCATAACATCATACCTGCGAGTGATATGGAATTTGTGTTTGGTGAAAATTGGGAGGAATGGTTTGAGCAACTTCCGGAAGAGTATGACTGGCTTCGAAACCAATATGAATGGGCTTTTGACGGTAAGTTTGGCGGGATTTGGGAAGTCGTTTTTAACATATGGCTTTCCATGCAAGGATATATAGGGCATCATCACACAAATGATGGATATCAGTATAAGATGGATATTGTTGGTGTTCTACACGACGATAGAATTAGGGTAGCAACAAGGGCATGTCAAGTAATCGAGCGTAATATATTGCAGAATTATAATAACGACGAAGGGTTTAAGCTATATGTATGTAGTGGGGCTGACTATAAATTGGTGTGGAAATATGAATACGCGGGATTCTTAGGAGCCAGACTGTGGTAATCTCAGTTCCCAAATTTTCCTAAACATCAACCCAACAAAAAAGGTGTACACCCCCACTAAGAATGTACACCCGAAAGGAATGCTGCGATACACCCACATCATAGTATATTGCAGCTGGTATATAGGGCTGAAAACCACGACACGAACGCAACTAAAGACCCTTATACCTGATTGCAGTATACCATAGATGTAATTAAAAATCAATGGAATACAACGAAAATGACAAAAACCTGCTTGTTCAGGTTTTTTTATTTTTAATCATCCTAACTTTGAGGAGTGATATATATGAACGATTATATAAACCCTATGGAGTTCGATGATATTGACGATTTTATCAAAGCGATCGAAAAGAAGTACGAAACTAAAAAACGAAACAACTATGATGACGAAAGCCAGACCGTCACCCCTGACGGTCGCAACCAACACCACAACAATATTGATGACAGATAACAGCACCTTCACCGGTGCTGTTTTTGTATATACCAAATTTTCCCAAAATTGAAAGGGCTTCCGACATACTAACTTTACACAGATAAAAGTTAGTTTTATCGGTTGCCCTTAACCGAAAAGGGAAACCGCTTTGAGAGGCTTGCCAAAGTTTATGAATATCAAAGCGGCACTTTAAGCGAAACAAGTATAAACTTTTGAGTATAGCCAAGCTCACGCATAGAATTGGCTCGGCATGGCGGCAGCTGCCTATTGCCAAAGTGTCGAAAGGGGTTGAGTCGAGCCGCAAGACCTCTGCCTAAGTTGATAATATCAATACGGTTAAAAGTAGGGCTCGGGGGCGCACCTGTTCAGACAGGGCACACAGTCAGCAAAACTTTGGCAAGGCTGACGGATTTACGCAGCACCCGAAAGGGTGCAAGGTGAGGGCGTGGCGAACACCTTTAAAGCGTAGCGTTATCAAACGCAGTCAATAGGCAACGAAGCACTACAGGGCGGAAGCACTTCATCGAAGGCTAGACGCATAAGCGACGGCAGGCTAATCCCATAAACTCACAGGGGTTAGTCTGCCCAAAGATACGAGCGTTGCTTATCTCGGCTTCCGCATAAGTGCAAAGGTTAAGGAGATGTGCTCCTTGCAAGTTCATTTTTAGCAAAAAAATGGTATAACTTGCTCTACGAAATCAGTAATTTCAATAATGTGCGGAAATTGTTATTAAATCATCTGTTATAAAATGGTATATATCATACTCAAAGTAAGGAGTTGATATATATGCACATAGCGAAATATACAAAGGTTCAAGCAGGTGCGTTATTAGCGCATTATGAAAGTGCTGAATTTCGTAGCCATTCAAGTTGTGTTAATCCCGAACGAACACACTTAAACATCAGTTACACCATTGACGGTAACAATAAAAAAGGACACGACAGGCTCAAGGATTTGCTTAACAGAGATGATGTTTATTGCTCGCCGCGCAAAGATGTTAAAGTGTTATTTGATACCGTTATCACTGCTCCGCAAAATCTACCAAAGGAGCGTGAAATTGAGTTTTTCAACAATGCTGCAAGGTTTATATCTGAACGCTTTCCGCAAGCGCAGATTATAAGCATTAATTTGCACTATGATGAAAACTCATTTTATGATGTTGACGGTATCAACAAGGGCGCAGTACGACCACACGCACACATAGCGATGTGTCCAACCGTTTGGGATAACAACAAAAAGCGTTGGAAGGTTTCTGCAAAAGAAACAATCACAAAAGAGAATTTATTATCGCTTCATCAGGATTTTAAGGCATATATTGACAAGGCTATGAATTTGGATTTGGAGATTCTGAACGGTTCAACATCTGAAGCAAACAAATCTGTTTTAGAACTTAAAACGGATACGCTTAATAAAACGATTGAGAAGCAGGAACAAGATGTTAAAAAACTACAACAATTAAAAAACAAACTGCAAAACGATATACAATATGAATTGGTAAGATAATCAATATTTCCTATTGATTTTATCTTTTTTTATGATATAATAAGCAAGTCAATTTCAATTTTTGCCCTGTTTTTTCGATTGCAAAATTGGGGTTAAAAATTGGGGTTGATAAGCGGTACTTGGCATAAACCCGCTTAAACAAGGCGTTTTAGGATTTCGCCTTGTTAAAACAAAACTAAGGAGAATTGAATTATGAAAAACAAAAAGGTTCAGCGCATAACCGAGGCGGCTATTATTGCTGCGCTCTACGCTGCGCTCACAATCGCACAGGGTACGCTCTTACCCGGCACCACAACGGCGGCAGTTCAGTTTCGTGCAAGCGAGGCGCTTAACATCCTTGCACTTTTCACGCCTGCAGCCATCCCCGGTCTTACAATCGGGTGCATTCTTGCAAACATTCAGAGCATCGGTCAGGGCTTACCCCTTGATATGATTTTCGGCTCGCTTGCGACTCTCGGCTCGTCAATCTGTATGTACTTACTGAGAAAAGCAAAAATCAAGACCTATCCCCTCTTTGCAATGCTTATGCCTGCAATCTGGAACGGCATTATCGTAGGCTGGGAAATTGAAGCGTTCTTTATTGACGGACCGTTTCATTTCGGAAGCTTCCTCATTCAGGGTGGCTGCGTGGCGCTCGGTGAGCTTGTGGTAATGGTTGTTTTAGGCTCATTACTCTATTACGTGATTATCAACAGAAAGCTCGACAAGAAGCTGTTTAACAGATAATTTAAAGACACCTCAATCTGAGGTGTCTTTCTTTTCTTTAAATGATATTTTGTTTTCCGTACCGTGTATCAGCTTTTTGATGTTTTCTCTGTGAGCTATTAAAACAATCAATGTGAACACCGAAGCGATAGCCGCGAGAACAATGCTTCTGTGAAATGCGAATATTAAAACGGGATAAAGAATTGCCATTACGATACTGCCGAGGGATACATACTTTGTGATTAGCACAATCAGTATGAAAACGGCGAGAAGTATCAGAGCTATACGCCAGTCAATCGCAAAGACCATACCGCCCGAGGTCGCAACGCCCTTGCCGCCTTTGAATTTAAAATAGCAAGGGAATATGTGACCGAGAACGCAGAAAAGCCCCGTATATGATTTCAGAAGCATTACGTTATCGACGCCCGGAATGTAGTCAATATCCTTTGCAACGGGAAAGAAACAGTAGGCAATATATATTGCCGCGACCACCTTCAGCATATCGCCGAGAATAGTCAGCGCGGCAAGTCCTTTGCCGTAATTCCTGAGCATATTTGTCGTGCCTGCATTACCGCTTCCCTTTTCACGGACGTCCTCGCCTTTTGCTTTGGAAAGAATTACGCCGAAGTTGAGGCTGCCCAAAAGATAAGCTAATACAGCAGTGAGTACAAACGGAATAACCATATCACTTCTTGCCCTCGTTTCTCTCTCTTATGATGAATCTTACGGGCGTTCCCTCGAGGCCGAATATATCTCTTATCTGATTCTCGAGATAACGCTGGTATGAGAAATGGAAAAGCTGGGCGTTATTTACGAAAAATACGAAGGTGGGCGGTCTTGTCGACGCCTGAGTCATATAGAATATTTTAAGCCTCTTGCCCTTGTCGGTCGGGGGCTGAACTCTTGCCGTCGCGTCCGCAAGCACCTCGTTGAGCTTGCCCGTGGAAATACGCATTGAGTTTTGCGAATGAACATGGGAAATCATCTCAAAGAGCTTATCAAGTCTCTGACCCGTTTTTGCCGAAATGAAGATAATCGGCGCAAAGCTCATAAATGAAAAATCGTTCATAAGCTTGTTTCTGTATTCGTTCATCGTGCTGCCGTCTTTTTCGACCGCATCCCATTTATTCACCGCGATAATGCACGCCTTACCCTGGTCGAGAGCGATGCCCGCAACCTTCGAATCCTGCTCGGTGAAGCCTTCGACCGCGTCAATCATAATAACGCAGACGTTTGCCCTTTCAACAGCCATTCTCGCGCGGATAATGCTGTACTTTTCAATCGCGTCGTTAACCCTGCTCTTACGCCTCAAACCTGCGGTATCAATGAAATTAAACTTGCCGTAGTCGTTTTCAAGATAGGTGTCCGTGGTGTCCCTCGTGGTACCCGCGATATCAGAAACGATTGCTCTGTTCTGACCGCTGATTTTGTTTACAAGAGACGATTTGCCAACGTTCGGCTTACCTATTACGGCAACGTTGATAACCTCTTCGTCCTCTTCCTCGTCTTCCTGCTCGGGGAAATACTTTATAACCTCGTCAAGAAGGTCGCCCGTGCCGTGACCGTGAACGGATGAAACGGCAACGGGGTCGCCGAGACCGAGATTGTAGAACTCATAGAATTCGGGGTCAACGTCGCCGATGCTGTCGCTTTTATTTACGCAGACGATAACGGGCTTGCCGCATTTCTGCAGCATTGACGCAACCTCGTGGTCGCTTGCAACAACGCCGTCCCTGATATCCGTTACAAGTATGATAACGTCGGCGGTTTCTATTGCAATCTCTGCCTGAGTTCGCATCTGGGATAGGATAACGTCGTTTGTATCGGGCTCAATACCGCCCGTGTCAACAAGCAGGAACTTGCGGTTGAGCCACTCGCAGTCGCCGTAAATCCTGTCCCTCGTAACGCCGGGTGTATCGTCTACAATCGAAAGCCTTGTTCCTATTAACTTATTAAAAAGAGTTGATTTGCCGACGTTCGGTCTGCCGACAATCGCAACAACGGGTTTAGCCATATGTTCCCCTCCTTTTAAGCCAAGTAAAAGAATACGGCGGACAAAGTCGCCCGCCGCTGATGGTTAATAATTATGCCTCTTCTGTGCTGATAACCTCTTTGCCGTTATAGTAACCGCAGTTTTTGCAAACCTTGTGAGATACTGTATAACCGCCGCAATTTGAGCACTTTACAAGTGTAGGTGCATCCATCTTCCAAACGCTTGATCTTCTGCTGTTTTTCTTTGCTTTTGAAGTTCTTCTTGCCGGTACTGCCATTTTTATACCCTCCTGTAATTATATGAATTATTTATCTTCTTCATCAAGCAGCTGCAAAAGCGCTTCCATTCTCGGGTCAACTTCCTTTTTGCAGTTGCATTTATTAACGTTGAGATTTGCTCCGCACTGAGGACAAAGCCCCTTACAGTCATCCTTACAAAGAATCTTTGAAGGAAGGCTAAGGACGATTTCTTCGTTTACAAGCTCATCTAAATCAAGCTCTCTGTTTGTCACGATAAGAAATCCGTCGTCATCCTCTTCATTTTGAAGCTCTTCAACAACAATCCTGTTTACATCAAATGAAAACTCGCGGTTGATTTCTTCGGCACATCTGTCGCAAACGCCGTTAAACACGTAGCTTACAGTCATATCAAGATAAACGACATCTGCTTTTGTAGTTACAGCGCCGACTACCTTTACAGGCTCTTTGAGTGGATTATATGCGCTGTATTCAAGTGCCGACATATCAAACGATGAGTCAATATCAATTTTCTGCTGACTGCCGTTGAATAATTGATTAAGGTCAATTTTCATAAAATCACCTCAATAAGTGTTTTCGCACTCGTATTAAGTATTATATATATTAAGAATAGCTTTGTCAATAGTAAATTTTAAAATAAAAAGAGAGGGCGTCTGCCCTCTCGTAATGATAATTGTTAAATTTCCTCGCAGATATCAAAGATTTCCACGGGAAGGTCGTCCTTATCGCAGCTGATTGTGAAATAGAACGTAACCTCTGTTGCAGCGGAAAGCTCTGAAAGCATCTCAAAGAACTGAGGAAGCTTGTCGTAATCCCTGCCTACAATCTTGAACGTAGCGTCTACAAGAATATCCGTTACGTCGTAGTTTCCAGCGCAGATACCTGCAAGAAAACCGTAGAAAGCTTTGTGGCCGTTTATGAGATAGGTCTCTGTTTCAAGAAGACGGGCTCTTGACGGAATGTCGTATGTAAGCTTAGGTGATTTCTCAACGCAAACAACGTTGCCGTCGGACTCGTTAACGCGCTGGCTCACAAGCTCAATAAGCCTTTTTGTCTTACCTGAACCTTTGTTACCTATAATTAACTTTATCATTATTTATTCCTCCAAAAGGTATTTTTACATTATCATTTTAACATACAGTCAGTCTTTTTTCAAGTGTTTCTTTTTCCTTTTCATAGCCGGGCTTGCCGAGAAGAGCAAACATATTTCTCTTATAACTTTCTACGCCTGGCTGATTGAAAGGATTAACACCGAGAATATAACCTGAAACTGCACAAGCCTTTTCAAAGAAATAAATCAACTCGCCCATTGTCTTTTCGGTGATTGAGTCACATTCGATAACAAGATTGCCGACACCGCCGTCGGTATGAGCAAGAAGAGTGCCTTCTCTCGCCTTTTCGTTGACGAAGCTCATTGTCTTTCCCGCAAGGAAATTAAGGCCGTCAATATTACCTTCCTGCTCTTTGATTGTGTAGTCGTCAAGCGGTTTATTGAACTTAACAACCGTCTCAAACATAAGCGACGCGCCGCTTTCCTGAATGAACTGACCTACGGAATGAAGGTCGGTTGAGAACACGCAGGATACGGGATATAAGCCCTTGCCGTCCTTGCCCTCGCTCTCAGCGAAAAGCTGCTTGAGCCATTCGTTGAACATAGCCATACAGGGCTCGTAAGATACGAAGCATTCAAGCCTTGTACCCTTGTTGTAAAGGCAGTTTCTGATTGCGGCATATTTGAGAACGTCGTTTTCGTCAAGCTTTGCAGAATTATACTTTGCCTGAGCGGCTGCGGCGCCCTGCATAAGTGCGTCAATATCAATTCCGGCAACGGCAATCGGAAGAATGCCCACAGCCGTGAGAACGGAATATCTGCCGCCTACGTCGTCGGGTACGACAAAGGTTTCGTAGCCCTCTTCATCTGCAAGGCTCTTGAGAGTTCCCTTTGCCTTATCGGTCGTACAGAAAATCCTCTTGGCAGCTTCCTCTTTTGAGTATCTGCCGTTTACGATTTCCCTGAATACGCGGAATGCGATAGCGGGCTCGGTTGTCGTGCCGCTCTTGCTGATAACGTTTACGCAAATATCCTTGCCCTCGCAGATTGAAACAAGCTCCGTAAGCATTGAGGGGCTGATTGAATTACCGATGAAATAGATGTCGGGGGTGTCCTTTTTAAGCGCGTTATAATTGGAAGATTTGAGCGCTTCAATGACAGCTCTCGCGCCGAGATATGAGCCGCCGATACCGATTACGATGAGAATGTCCGCATTGTTTTTGATATACTCTGCGGCTTCCTTAATTCTAGCAAATTCGTCCTTATCATAATCGGTCGGAAGGGTTACCCAGCCGAGATAGTCGTTTCCCTCTCCTGTTTTATTATGAAGAGTATTGAGTGCGTTTTCCGCCTGAGCCGAAAGCGCATTGATTTCATCATTATTTAAAACAGAGTTAATATGTGTCGATATAAGTTTTACTGACATAATATTTTCCTCGCATAATATTAAATATTATTTAGGCAATATAATACACTAAAATAGTAAAATATTCAACATTTTTTTAAATATTTTTCATCAATGCCGTAAAAATGTACTTAAAATCAACTCTTTGAACGTCACAGTCTGAATGCAAAGTGAGCTTTGAAACCTCTTTCCCGCCGCTTTTAACAATGATTTCACCGAGGGTATCGCCCTTCTTCACGGGTGCCTCAACGCTTTCCTTGATGTTGTATTCATACTCAAATTCGGTTATGTCCTTTGCGATGAGAATCGCGCTGTCCGAATACACGGCGGGAACAATTTCCTTTATCACTCCCCTGTTGATTTTAACAGGCGTAATCAAAGCCTCGTCAATGTCGAGCTTTTCAAGCTTGTAATTCGCAAAGCCGTAGTCAAGCAAAGAAGCCGCAAGGTTAAATCTGTCATCACTCGTCTGAGCGCCGAGAACGACGGATACAAGATTGAGCCCGTCTCGACTCGCGGTTGCGCTGATGCAGAAGCCTGCATTTGAGGTTGTGCCTGTTTTCAGACCTGTTATTCCGTCGTAGGTATTTACGAGTTTATTAGTATTATTAAGCTCGGTTTTGCCGTCGCGAAGGCTGTCGAGCCACACGGTTGAATAATCCCTGATAATGTTGTACTTCATCACCTCGCAGGAAATCACTGCAAGGTCATAGGCGCTTGAATAGTGATTATTTGTGCTGTCGTCAAGCCCGGTGCAGTTTTCAAAATGAGTATCTTTGAGTCCGAGCTCGCCCGCTTTCTGATTCATCAGCTCAACAAACGCGCTCTCGCTGCCCGCAACGTATTCGCCGAGTAGAGTACAGGCATCGTTTGCCGAAGCGATTATGACGGCTTTGAGAAGGTCTGAAACGCTCATCTGTTCCCCGACCTCAAGCCATATCTGTGAGCCGCCCTTTGAAACCGCGTTTTCATCCGCTGTTACCATATCGTCAAGATTAATCTTTCCGCTGTCGATTGCCTCAAAGATGAGAAGCAGGCTCATTATTTTTGTGACGGACGCGAGCGAAAGCCGTTCGTGGGAATTGTTATCGATTAACACGTCACCCGTATCAATGCACATCAGAACGCTTGATTTAGCAGATATTTCCTTCTCCTGCGCATAAACAGTTGCGGGCATTGTAATAAAAATTGCAAGAGAAATTATAAATACTGTAATTCTTTTCATAACATCACCAGTAAATAATATTGACAAAAACTTGTATAAATAACAAATATTTGTTATAATCACTAAAAAGATTTGAGGAATAAAAATGAAAGCTGCTTTTTACACGCTTGGCTGCAAGGTCAATCAGTACGAAACCGAATATATGAGCGAGCTGCTCAGAAACGCAGGGTTTGAAATTGTCAAGCCCTCCGAAAGCGCTGACATTTATATAGTAAATTCCTGCACGGTTACCGCTACCGCCGACCATAAGTCGAGGCAGAACGTAAGAAAATTCAAGAGAGCAAACCCCGACGCAACCGTTATCCTCACGGGCTGTATGCCCCAGGCTTTTCCGAAGCAGGCGGAAGAGCTTATTGAGGCGGACATCGTGCTTTCAAACAGAAGCAACGACTCTATTCTCGACCTCATAAACGAGTATAATCTCACGGCTGACAGAAAAGTGGTAATAGAAGAACACAAAACGAGCGACGCATTCGGCAGATGCTCTATCGACCGATTCAGCGAGAGAATCAGAGCTTTCGTTAAAATTGAGGACGGGTGCGACAGATTCTGCTCTTACTGCATTATTCCGAAGGCAAGGGGCAGAGTTCGCTCAAAGGCACCCGAGGATTTAAAGGCGGAAATTGAAACGCTTGCTAAAAACGGAATAAAAGAGATTGTCCTTGTCGGAATCAACCTTTCGGCATACGGCAAGGGCTTTGACTATGATATAACCGACGCGGTAAAAATCTGTAACGAAACCGACGGCATTGAGCGCATACGCCTCGGCTCGCTTGAGCCCGACCACATCACGGATGAGATTATCGAAAAGCTTTCGGGCTTTGAAAAGTTCTGCCCCCATTTTCATCTGTCACTTCAAAGCGGCTGCGATAGAACACTAAGGAATATGAACAGGCACTACACCGCCGAGGAATACGAAAATCTTTGCCATAAGCTCAGGGCTACGTTTAAGGACTGCGCTCTGACGACAGACGTTATGGTCGGCTTTCACGAGGAAAGCGAAGCGGACTTTGAGGAAAGCCTTGAATTTGTTAAAAAGATTGCTTTTGAAAAAGTGCACACCTTCCCCTACAGCGAGCGCGAAGGCACCGCGGCATCAAAACGCGGCGACAGCGTTTTAAAGGCTGTGAAAGAGCGCCGTGCCGAGATTATGATAACCGAGACGGATAAAATCAGAAACGACTACCTTCGCTCGCTCATCGGCTCTGACGCCGAGGTTCTTTTTGAAAGCTTTAAGGGAAATATTTGTCAGGGCTACACAAGGTCCTATATCCCTGTTAAGTACAAAAGTAATGAAGATTTAACAGGCGTAATTAAAACGGTGAAAATTGTCGGTACAGAAGACGATTACTGCATAGCGGAATAAAGATTTTCCGCCTCTTCGCTGTCATTTAAAAACGAGTATGAAAAGATATAAAACCCGTCGATTTCATCAAGCTTTGAAAGGTAATTTACCTGACGGGAAATGATATTATTGTTATCAATAAACTCATTCATTCCGCCTTTACCGGCGTATTCATCCTCAAGCCCCGCCTTGTAAAGCGGAAGCGAAATATACAAATCACATTCAGCTGTTTTTGCCCACTCCTTCACGGTCTGCATAAACGGCTGTTTTTCATTATGAAAGCCGAAATAGACCTGCGGGTTTATGTAGTCAACATACCCTTTATCGGTCGCCCAGAGCTCAACGTCGGCATAGAGATTTCTGTAATTGTTTTCGATATTTGCGGCGGGACTTATGCCAAAGGAAATGCTTTCATCAATGCTTTTGATTTTCTCATAAACGCCCTTGACAAGCCTGTTTACGTTGTCCCTGCGCCAGTCGTCAAGAGAGAGCTTTCCGCCGTTTTTTTCGTAGGATTCCTTATCTATGCTCTCATCTGACGAGGGATAAAAATAATCGTCAAAGCAGATTGAGGCGACGTTGTAGTTTTCGGCAATTTCTGCAACGCCGTTTGTTATAAGTTCAATCACCTCGTCGCTTGCGGGATTAAAGAAAATCCCCTTGTCGGTGACGATAAGATTCTCGGTATCCTGCCATTCAAGGGCTTTGTTGGTAGCGGCAAGCTTTGAAAAATCTGCGCTGTTACTCACCCTGTAGGGGTTCACCCATGCCTCGACCTCGAGGTTGTGCTTTTGTGCAATCTCGCAGATAACGGCAAGCGGGTCAAAGGGCGCGTCGCTTCCCTGCTCGCCGAAGCAGTAACTGCTGATGGGAAAGTACAACGATATATAAAAAGCATCTGCGAAGGGTCTGACCTGAATAGCTATTCTGTTGAAGCCTTTGTCACTCAGATTTGAGAAAGCCTCGTCAAGCGCAGTTTCATACTCTTCAAGGCTCTTTCCGCTTATAAGTTCGCTCATTTCATAATAGGTTATCCATACGGCTTTGACGTAACTTACATCGCTTTTTGAAGCTCTGCTTTGCTCTTTTGAATTCTGAACAGTACAGCCCGAAAGGAAAAGCAGGGCAAGAAATATTGAAATTATTCTTTTATACACTTGAACACATCCTGTTTTTATAGTAATATATATGTGGTGATTGAAATGGAATACAGACTCGGAAACGCAAAAAAAATAAAAGCAAAGGGCGAGCTGCCGAAGGCTCTCGAATGCCCGAAGTGCCACAAGGAAGTTATCTTTTCACTGTTTTCAAACGGCGAAACAAGGCTTAACCCCGAAACTATCATAAAGTCGGGCACGGTATATTTTCTCATATGCCCCGAATGTGCCTCAGCCTTTACGATGGACTCAAGCCTCGCAAAGTCAATTAAAAAGGACGACACAGTTTTGTGGAAATCGGATATTCTTGAATTAGAGGCGTTTAAACTGGATGCCGAGTAGTCTTATTTATGCTGCTCTTTCGTACTACTGCATAATAAGCATTATAACTGTTATTATCACTGTTAAAGACAAGAGCGCGGCACAGAGCGGAAAATGGCGTATTCCCGAGGCAAGGCTCTTTACCTATGCCTTTCTCGGCGGTGCGCTTGCCGAGCTTATCACGATGAAGCTCATTAGGCATAAAACAAAGCATCTGCGTTTTATGATAGGGCTTCCCGTAATCATCATTATTCACATTGCAATCATAGTTTTTATAGTATTAAAGGTCGCAAACTGATGCGACCTTTTTTGTTACAGTATAATACATATAAGTCCGTTACAGCCTTCATTAATCACCCTTTCAATCGTTTCCTTAAACTTGGTTCTCGCGTCTATCGGCATACGGTAAAGCTTATTGTTGAGCCCTTCATTGACAAGCTCGTGAAGCGATTTACCGAAGATATTAGTATCCCAGATATCCGACGGATTTTCCTCGAACTCTTTGAGAAGGTACATCACGAGTTCCTGACTCTGGCTCTCGCTGCCGACGATGGGCGCGACTTCGGTATATGTATTGCATTTAATCATATGGATTGACGGTGCGTCGGCGCGAAGCTTTACGCCGTACCTTCCGCCCTGCTTCATAATCTGCGGCTCGCTGAGGGTGAGCTCGTTCATCTCGGGAATGACGATACCGTAGCCCGTTTCCTCGACCTCGCCGAGCGCCTTGGCAAATCTCGCATATTTCCGCCTCAAATCGGTGAGCGCGATAAATTCATCCATCAAATCCTTTTCGTCAGCGATTGATGTACACGTTGTGTCGGAAAGAATACTGTAAAAATAGGAACTGTTTATTCCCACTCTCACAGTCGCAAAGCCGTTTGAAAGGTCAAGGGAAACGACCGAGATATCCTCAACGTATTCGTTATTTCCGAGGGAATCGGCAAAGTCCTTTACGCTTCTGATATTTGTAAGAGAGGTCATATTTTCCTTAACTGTATCAATCACAGACTGCCTCAGATAATTGTCGCTTTCAAGCGAATTTATCCACGAGGGATAATCAATGCCGAGCCTTGCAATCGGGAACTGATATAGAATGTCGGAAAGAATATCGTTAATTTCGCTCTCGGTAATTTCAAGGCAATTAACGGGAATGACGGGAACGCCGTATTTCTCGGTCAGGGCGGTACAGAGTTCCAGAGTCTGCGGCGCTTTTTCGTCAGTACTGTTCATCAATATAACAAAGGGCTTGCCGAGGTCTTTGAGCTCGTTTATAACCCTTTCCTCGGCTTCCTCGTATTCTTCCCTCGGGATTGAGGTAATACTGCCGTCGGTTGTGACAACAAGCCCTATTGTGGAATGTTCGGTGATGACCTTTTTCGTTCCGATTTCAGCCGCCATATTAAACGGTATTTCCTCGTCAAACCAGGGCGTCGTTACCATTCGCGGCTGCTCCTCTTCGATATATCCGACGGAACTTGGAACGATGTAGCCGACGCAGTCAATGAGTCTTACCCTTGCAAGCATAGTGTCCGACAGGCTCAGCTCAACCGCCTCTTCGGGGATGAATTTCGGCTCGGTTGTCATTATTGTTTTGCCCGCCGAGGACTGAGGCAGCTCATCCTGAGCCCTTTCCCGCGCATAGCTTTCGCCGATGTTCGGGATTACCATTGAATCCATAAAGCGCTTTATAAAGGTTGATTTTCCGGTCCTCACAGGTCCGACAACGCCAATATAAATATCTCCGTTTGTTCTTTTTGCGATGTCTTCGTATATGTTTTGCATAGTATCACCTCACATCTTTGAAATTAAAATAATTTTCTTTTCTCTCACCGTGTCGCCGCTGATACCGTTTTCATCACGAACAGTCTGAGGACTTGCGGAAAATTCCTTTGCGATGTTCCACACGCTCTCGCCCTGCTCGGCAAAGTAGAGAGTCAGCGGCAGATTATGGGACAAATCCTTTTCGCCGGTTATCTCAATATCCGATATAAATGAAACGCCCTCGCTGTCAAAGAGATAGCCCGCGTATTCAAAATTCACTTTAATATTAACGTTGTTTTCACCGCTTATGACATAGTCCGACGAGACGATATTGATTGCGACAACGCCGTTTCGGTCGGTACTTTCAAGCCTCATTTCCTGCTCCGAGACTTTTTCGGTAAATCTGATATTACCCTCGCCGTCAAAGAAGAGCAGCGCGACCTTAACTGAATATTTTAATACAGAGGCTGATACGGTGCAGCTGAGCACCTCGGCGCTGAAATCGAGCACCTCGCGGATTTCGCCGTCTGTCTGAACAGAAACCTGAGCGACTGCGTCGTCGTTATAATACTTCGGATTAGTGAGAAGGGTTATTCTGTCGGTCTCGGTTTTAATCTCGTTTTTCGCCATATAGGCGTCGGTTATCAGCGTTTCGTTTTCGCAGCCTGTCAGCATATAATATACGGATATTTTGCCGACAACCTCAATCTCGCTGAGTTTATTATTACTGTCGGGTTTCGCCTTGATATAAAGAGAAGAAACGTTACTGCTGAGAAGCGCTTTGTCCTCTTCATCGGAATCCGGCACGTCGATAATTTTGCTTGAAGTGAACGAATACAAAAATCTTTCAATGCTGTCCTCGTCGGTCATATAGAGAAGCGAGACCTGAGTTTTAAGCTTGACGAGCATTTTTTCTTTAATTACCTTGTATTCCTCTATGCAGCTTGACGTGAATATATTGATTATGTTTTTAATCTGTGAAGCGCCGGGGACGGTAAACACCTCGTCAAAATCAACCGAAGTGACCGACGAATACTTGTTTACAAGTATATCGGCGCTCATATCCTTTGTGAAGGCGTTTTCGCATTTCTGCAGGGTGTTAACGGCATTTTTCTCAAAACATTTAATCTGAGCCGTCAGGCTGATGTGAACGTCTATTCTGCGCTGATTGATAAGGCGTGAGCTCGAATATTTCGGCACTATGCAGATATCGGCAAAGCAGACGCCGTCGTTTTTCTCTATATCGATTGATTTTGAAAAATCCTCTTCAAATATATTTGAGAGAAGAAAGCCCTGCGACGAAACGTAGGTGAGGCAGATTAACGTCTTGCCGTATATCGTTATGCAGCCCGAATTAATCTCGTAATCGACGAGGCTGCATTTTGCCGTGCACTTGATTATCTTGTTTGCATCGTCGAGATATGCGGGCAGATTTTCCTGATAGTCAAGCTCAAATTCCTCGCTCTTTCTTTCGCACGGCAGAATCAGCGAAAGACTTTTGTACTCTTTTGACAGTTCCATAGATTTACTCCTTTTCAGTTTCTATGAAAAGAATATGCAAAAAGGACACGGCATAGAACAAAAGCGTTCCGAAGAATAATCTTCGGAACGCTTTTTATGTTTCGTTTTTAACTTTTTCAATTTTAAAACATTTTCTAAGAATTGCGGCAAGGATTTTAGGACTTTTGATTAAAACTATTTTCATTACAATCCCCCATTATTTTTTTAAGCAAATAACACCAAGGACAATAACTACAACAGAAAGAATTCTTGTCATCCATACTGTCGGCAGACAAAGGGCAATAATGCACCCCGCGCCAAATGCAATCCATATATAATCCGATTTGCATAGTTTCTTCATTGCAGTAACACCTCTTTTGCTTTGCTACTACATCATATGAAGAAAAAGGTTAATCGTTACTTTCAATTATCATAAGCTTTCCCTTTTCAAAGAGAATAAACACGTCATCGACAAAGGAATTGCTCTGGGCAAACATATCCCCGGGGTTAATGTCAACGTTCTGAATATTATACTCAGCCCCCGTTATAGTAACGTCTTTACAGGTTTCAAAAAGAGGAAAAAGCGAGAAATATTTATATCCGTCTTTTTTTAAGAGAAGCGGCTTGATGGTAACGCTTATGCGGTTTTTAAAATCAAGCATAACGCAGTTTGCGCCGCGTTCAAGGCAGTAATTAATTATCAGCATATTTGCATATGTATGGTCCACCCTGTCGCCTATTCCGCCGAGAATGATTATGTCGTTGAAGCCGCGGTCAACGGCAACCTGAGCGCAGTGAAGCGTGTCGGTGTCGTCCTTATGAGTATTAAGCGTGATTATTTCACAGTCAGCATCGGGCTTCGGCGACGAGTCAAAGTCGCCTATAATAAGGTCGGGCTCAACGCCGATGGCTCTGCATTTGAGATAGCCGCTGTCGGCGCAGATTATAAATCTGCCATCAATATAATCTTTGTAATAATCAATGCTTGATTCGGGCGCGCCTGCGATAATCACACAGGCTTTTATTTCATTTCCCATTCGTTTATATCCTTTACCTCGTTATAAAACTGAACGTAGCTGTTGTGCCTGCTTTCGGAAATTTCGCCGTTATTCAGCGCCTCAACAACCGCGCAGCCCTTATCCTTGATATGGGAACAGTTTGTCTGGAACTTGCAGTTTTCAATATACGGCAGAAACTCTCTGAAGCAGTAAGGAAGCTCGTCTTTGAGTATCGTCTCGCAGCGCTCAAAATCAACCGACGAAAAGCCGGGTGTGTCGGCAACGTAGCCGCCGCAGCATTTGAAAAGCTCACAATGCCTCGTGGTGTGCCTGCCCCTGCCGAGCTTTTTGCTCGTCTGCCCCGTCGCAAGGTCGAGAGAGCTGTCGAGAGCGTTCAGAAGCGAGGACTTGCCCACGCCGGTATTGCCTGTAAAAGCGCTGATTGAATTTTTGAGAAGCGGTCTGATTTTCTCAATGCCGTCGCCCGTAAGGTTGTTGCAGCAGATAACTGTGAAGCCTGCATTTTTGTAGATATCGGCATACTGCTCAAACTTATCCGACAGGTCGATTTTAGTAAATACAATCACGGGCTCAATTTCCTTGTGCTCGGCAATTGAGATAAGCCTGTCGAGAGTGACGGTGTTTATATCGGGGTCAACAACCGAAGAGATGATGAAAAGCCTGTCGAGGTTTGAAAGAGGCGGTCTGACAAGCTCATTCTTTCTCTCGATAATCTCATCAATCGTATTTTCGGCGTTGTCGTTTACGGTAAAATAAACGTCGTCGCCGACAAGGGGCGTTATCCCCTTTTTTCTGAAAACTCCCCTTGCCTTACATTCATATAAGTTTTCAGCGGCTTCTACATAGTAGAAACCGCCGATACCTTTAATAATTTTACCGATTGGCATTAATAATCTCCTAAGTTGTCGGTTCGGTTGCCTTGGTTGTGTTGTCCGCCGAGGCGTTGCTGAAATCAACGGTAATGCTCTGATTCTTTGTTCCGTCAACGGTCTTGACATAGTCGGCGCCCGTATTCTGAAGAACAATCTTAATCTGAGCCTCGTCGGTATTTACGTCAACGTCAAAGTTTGCCTTCTTGCCGTTGAGACGGACGGTCTGCGTGCTATACTGCTTATCGTCAACGTAAACGATAATCTGGTCGCTGCCGTATTCGCCCGTGGCGTCGGTAATGGTCGGAAGCGAAACAGAGATTGAAATCTTTGCCGCTTCCCTCGTAGTCGTTGTGGTAACGCCCGAGGATACGATGATTTTCAGAGTATCCGAATCGGTAACCGTTGAGCCCGCGTCGGGACTCTGACCGATTACGATGTTCTTCTTAACCTCGCTGTCCTCTTCGGCAAACGTGATGTTGTTCGGGTCAAAGCCCATCTTTTCAAGGAACGCTCTTGCGCCTTCCTTCGTAAGTCCCGAAACGTCGGGAACGGTCATTTTCTTAACCTCTTTGGTTGTCGGACCCGAGCTAACATAGATTGTAATCTTTGTGTCGGCTGTGACAACGCTGCCGTATTTCGGATTGGTGTAGACAACCTTGCCTTCCTCGGTCGTATCGCTTGCGCAGGTCGTGATGTCATAATCAAACAGTCCTTCATTTTTAAGCGCGAGGATTGCCTTTTCCTGCGTCAGGTTATATAGATTAGGAACGGTGATATCGTCCTTTGAAACAGCGACAACAAGGGTTACCTGACTGTCGGGAAGAACCTTAGTGCCCGCCTCGGGCGACTGGTCAATAATCGTGCCCGCGTCATAGTCGTCATTCTTTTCCTGTTCCTGAACGAAATCGTACTGATAGTTATTTGAGCTGATGAGCTCGTCATAAGACATACCTACAAAGTTTTCAAGCGGTCTTGTCTGACCGATGATTCCGAAACCGTCCGTAAGTCTGATGATAAGAATCGCAACCGCGGCAATAAGCACGGCAACGCCGATAAACACGGCGAAAGCAACCTTTCTCTTTCTGCTCTTTTCCGCTTCCATCTCGGCGATATCGTCGTATTCGATTTCGGGCGGGTCCTCATATACGGGCGGCTTTTCAACAACCTGGCTATCGAAATTCTCGTCGGTATGAGTTACGTACTTTGTGGGTTCCTTGTCAACGAAGTATGAGTAGTCAAATACCGCGTTCGGATTGTTTGAAACCTCTTCAACGTCGAGAAGCATCTCGGTTGCGGTCTGATACCTGTCGGCAGGATTCTTCTGCATTGCGTGAACGCATATCTGCTCAAGGCCAAGAGGAATATCGGGATTGATTTCGGTAACCTTTTTAGCGTCGTTCTGAAGCTGCATAAGCGCAACTGAAACGGGATTATCCGCCTCAAAGGGAACCTGACCCGTGAGCATTTCGTAGAGCACTACGCCTACTGAATAGATGTCGGCTCTCTCGTCGGTGAACTCGCCCTTTGCCTGCTCGGGGCTGATATAGTGAACAGAACCGATAGCGGTGTCGGTAAGGGTTTTGGTGTCGCTTCTTGAAAAACGCGCGATGCCGAAATCGGCAACCTTGATATTACCGTTTGTGAGAAGAATTATATTCTGCGGCTTAACGTCGCGGTGAACGATGCCCTTGTCGTGGGCGTGCTGAAGCGCCTTCAATATCTGAGTTGTGAAGAAAAGTGCCTCGTTCCAAGTAATGGCGCTCTGCTTCTGGATATACTCTTTGAGAGTGATACCGTCAACATATTCCATAACGATGTACTGAAGCTTTTCGCCGAAGCTGACGTCGTACACCTTTACAATGTTGGGATGGGAAAGAAGCGCGATAGCCTTGCTCTCGTTCTTGAATCTTCTGAGAAAATCGTCGTTTGTCAGATACTCGTCCTTGAGTATCTTTACTGCGACAATTCTGTCGTCCACATTATCATATGCCTTATAGACAACCGACATACCGCCAACGCCGATTATCTCCTGTATTTCATATCTGCCGTCAAGGCGTTTGCCTACATAATTATCCATTTGAAATTAACCTTCTTAGAAAAATTATTTTGAAATTATAACAACGGTGATATTGTCTCCGCCGCCGTTTTCGTTTGCTTTTTTAACAAGTCTGTCAGCGAAAGCGTAGTGCTTTCCGTCGCTCATAAGCTCAATCATCTCATCGTTTGAAACGTAGTTTGACAGACCGTCGGTACAAAGAAGAAGCGTGTCCTCGTCATCAAGGTCAACCTGACAGAAATCAATATCGATTTCCTTGTCAACGCCTACCGCTCTTGTTATCAGGTTTTTGTTGGGGTGGTTTTCAGCCTCTTCGACTGTGAGCTTTCCCCTGTTAACAAGGTCCTGCACAAGACTGTGGTCGGTGGTAATCTGATGAACTGAGCCGTTGTTGAATATATATGCACGGCTGT
Source organism: uncultured Eubacterium sp. (assembly GCA_905234495.1). GTDB lineage: Bacteria > Bacillota > Clostridia > Oscillospirales > Acutalibacteraceae > Eubacterium_R. The sequence goes on from CAJOHE010000001.1 coordinate 165,078, forward strand.
CGCCCGCGTGAGCGATATACGCCTGATTGTCACGGACAATGGCACAGACTACCGTCGTACCCATTCCGCGAAGCTTAGGCTGTGCGTCGGCAAAATCGTATACCTCTATATTAGCCGCGGTAAGCGCTGAATCAAGCATATTCTTAATTGATGAATCGCGCATCTTTTCACGGTAACACGCGTTTATTTTTTCACTGATAACCTTAACGGCAAGCTCGGATGCAATATTGCCTCCGGCGGCGCCGCCCATACCGTCGCACACAACGGACCATACAACCTCGTCGGAAAATTCGCCGACTGCGTATGCGTCCTGATTGTTGTCGCGTACAACGCCCTTATCTGTCTTAGCAACAATTTTCATCAATTATCACCTCTCTTGTTATACCTTAACTGACCGCAGGACGCGTTTATATCCGCGCCGAGCGTTCTTCTTATTGTAGCATTAATTCCTCTGTTTTTCAATACGCTTTGAAAGTTATTGACAGCGCTGTCGGTTGAGCGCTTATTGTCGCGCTCTGTGACGTTGTTTAGAGGAATCAAATTAACGTGGCAGAGCATACCATTAAGCCTGTCTGCAAGCTCGTTTGCATGCTCGGTCTTATCATTTACGTTATGGATTAACGTGTATTCAAAGCTCACCCTTCTGCCCGTGTGCTCTGCATAATCCCTGCAGGCTTTTATGAGCTCGTCAATGCCGTATTTATTGTTTACAGGCATTGTGGCAGAGCGGATTTCATCGTTTGGCGCATGAAGGGATATGGTCAGCGTGAGCTGCAAATCAAGCTTCATAAGCTCATAGATTTTCGGGACAATGCCGCAGGTTGAAACCGTGATGTTTCGCATACTAATATTGAGCCCGTTTTCATCGTTTACGATGCTTAGAAATCCTATTACGTTATCGAAGTTATCAAGCGGTTCGCCGATACCCATCATAACGATGTTTGATATTCTGATACCGAGGTCGTGCTGAGCGGCGTGAAGCTGGCTTTCAATCTCCCCGGCGGTAAGATTTCTCTTGAAACCCGCAAGAGTTGAAGCGCAGAAATTGCAACCCATTTTGCAGCCGACCTGCGAGGAAACGCAGATTGTTCTGCCGTATTTGTAATCCATCACAACGCTTTCGATGTATTCGCCGTCGAAAAGCCTGAACAGGTATTTGACGGTGCCGTCAATCTTTGAAACGTATTTATCCTCGATTTCGCAGGATGAAATATAATACCTCTCGTCAAGCTTCTGCCGAAGCTCTTTGCTGAGGTTCGTCATCTCATCAAAGGATTTGACGCCGACCTCGTGAAGCCATTTGAAGATCTGCTTTGCGCGAAATGCGGGCAGACCAAGTTCTGTTATTTCATTATTGAGTTTTTCGTATGTCAGTGATTTAATATCAGTTTTCATTTAACTTAACAAGCTTTGCGTAAAAGAAGCCGTCGCCTCCGTTATCGCCCGTAAAAACGGTTTTCTGCTCCTCGAGGGTGAATTCCCTGTGTTCTTTGAGAAACGCCTCAACGACGCGCTCATTTTCCTTTTTATTGAGCGTACAGGTTGAATATATCATCGTGCCGCCGTCTTTAAGATACCGTGCGGCGTTAGAAGCTATTGCAAGCTGAATCTTCGGAAGCTCTTTTATGTCGTCAAGCTCCTTGTATTTTATCTCGGGCTTGCGCCTGATAATACCGAAACCCGAGCAAGGAACGTCGCAGAGAATCCTGTCGGCTTTTGGTATGTTTTCGTTATACTCGGTAGCGTCGCAGGCGTCGGTTTTTATTATTGTTATACCGAGCCTTTGGGCGCCGTCGTCAACAAGTCTGAGCCTGCTTTCATATAAATCAAAGGCGTTAAGCTCGCCCTCGTTATTCATTCTTTCGGCTATTGTAAATGCCTTGCCGCCGGGGGCTGAGCACATATCAATGACCGTCTCACCCGCCTTTGCACCGAGCGCGCAGGCGCAGTTATACGACGAAATATCTTCTATATGAAACAGACCGTTTTTATATGCCTTTGTTTCAAAGAGAGTGCCGACGCTTTCCACCGAAACAAGTCCGTTTACCGCTTCACACTCTATCCCCTCGTCGAGAAGCTCGTATTCAAGCTCGTCGGCATCGACGTAAAGAGTATTCGGAACCGCAAAAACTGCGGGCTTTTCAAGAGTTTTCGGAAGGAAGGCTTTAACCGTATCCTCGCCGTACTGCTTGACCCACATATTGATGAGATTCTGAGGCACGGAATAATTAACGGAGAGGTCGTCAACCTCATCTCTTTCTTCGTCAATCTTATGCAAAACCGCGTTTACAAGCCCCGCATAATAATCCTGCCTGATATCCTTCGTGAGCTTTACGCTCTCGTTAATCGCAGCGCTACTCGGAACCTTGTCCATATACAAAAGCTGATAAGCGCCGAGGCGAAGAATGGTCATTATCTTGGGCTTCGGCTTTGAGGCGACATACTTATTGATATAGTAGTCAAGAGTTATTTTTCTTTCAACAACGCCGTAGACAAGCGCAGTGATAAACGCCTTGTCCTCGCTGACGTCAGCAAGTGCGCTGTCGAGCGAAAGGTTTGAATAGCCGCCGTCGCCGAATATGCGGTGAAGCACCTCAAATGCAATTAGTCTTGATGATTTCATCATCTTCTTCTCCTGCCAGATACGAGAAGCAAAAGTCTCAGAAGCGTTCCAAGCGCCGATGCAAGCGCGGCGACATAGGTCAGCGCCGCTGCCGTAAGAACCTTCTTTGCGCCGACGTACTCGTCAGCTGTCAGCATCGACTGGCTCTGTATCGTTTCAAGCGCTCTTTTGGAAGCGTTGAACTCAACGGGAAGAGTTATTAGCTGAAATACTACGATGGTCGAATAGAGAATAAGACCGATGTAGATAAGCGGGTCGGAATTGAGAAACATACCGATAAGTGCAAGAGGTACGCCGAGATACGTTCCGAGATTTGTTACGGAAATAATCGCGTTTCTGAACGTAAGCGGCGAATAGCCCTGTGCGTACTGGCAGGCGTGTCCCGCCTCGTGGCAGGCAATTCCGATTGCGGCAATACTCGTTGAGCCGAACACACCCTGCGAAAGACAAATCTCGTTTGTCTTTGGATTGAAATGGTCGGTCAGAGTTCCGCTGATAGGCGTAATTCTAACGTCCCTTACGCCGTTTGCCATAAGAAGCATCTGAGCCGCCTGTGCGCCCGTTATGTTTCGCTGGCTGAACACCTGTGAATATTTCTTATAATTGCTCTTGACGCTTGCCTGACAAGCAAGTGCAAAGAGAAATACGGGAATCATAATAATGCCCGTGATGTAATATGAAAAATAAACTCCCATTAATATCACCTGCCAAGAACTGTTCCCTCAGGAATTGTAAATCCTGCAAGGAATGATTTTGCATCCATTCGTTTTTTGCCTTCAAGCTGAAGCTCGAGGATTTCTATTGTTTTGCCGTCGCCGCAGGACACGATGAGTCTCTTTTTGCTCTCGATAACCTCGCCTGCGGTTCCGCCCTCTATATCGCACAAAACTGATTTGTGGATTTTAACGTTTTTGCCGTTTATCACGGTTGAAGCGCAGGGCCAGCTCTGAAGTCCCCTGATATGATTGTGAACCTCGAAAGCCGATTTTGCAAAGTCAATCGGCGACATAGCTTTGGTAATCTTTGCAGCATAGCCGAAATCGCCCTCGGGCTGTTTTTGCGGCGAAATCTCACCGCTTTCAACGAGGTCAAGAGTTTTCAGAAGCTCGTCGCCTCCGAGCTCTGCGAGCCTGTCAAAAAGCATTTCCGACGTTTCGTTGATGCCTATATCGGTTTCGCAGACCGAAAGGATATCGCCTGTATCAAGGCCGTCGTCCATCTGCATAATCGTTACGCCCGTTTTACTGTCGCCGTTGAGGACTGCCCACTGAATCGGCGCAGCGCCCCTGTACTTCGGCAAAAGCGAGGCGTGAACGTTGATACAGCCGTGCTTTGCGGCAACGAGTACCTCGTGGGGAAGAATCTTTCCGTATGCGACAACGATTATAACGTCTGCACCGAAAGACTTTATCAGCTCAAGTTTTTCCACGTCCTTCAGCGTATTTGGCTGATACACGGGAATACCGTTTTCAAGCGCGCAGACCTTTACCGGCGGCGCAGTGAGTATCTGCTTTCTGCCGACGGGCTTATCGGGCTGTGAAAAAACAGCCACGACATCGTGTCTGCTATTTATAAGTTTTTCAAGACAGGGCACCGCAAAATCGGGCGTGCCCATAAAAACAATTCTCATAATTAACTCTCGTGAAGGGTTTCGCCCTCGATAATATGTGATGTGAAAATAATGCCGTCAAGGTGGTCGATTTCGTGGCAAAATGCCTTTGCTTTCAGGTCTTCACCCGTGAAAACCTGCCACTTGCCGTTTCTGTCCTGCGCCTTGACCTTGACCTTCTGAGGTCTTTTGGTTGTGCCCCACTTGCCGGGAAGCGAGAGACAGCCTTCCTGAGAAATCTGCTCGCCTTCCTGCGAGACAATCTCGGGATTGACAAGTTCCATAACGCCGTCGCCGATATCGATAACAACAACTCTTTTGAGTATGCCTACCTGAACGGCGGCAAGTCCCACGCCGTTGTCGTTATACATAGTGTCCTTCATATCGTCGATAAGCGTTGCAAGTCTGTCGTCAAAGACCTCGACCTTGCGGCTTTTCTTATTTAAAATAGGGTCGCCTAACGTGACTATATTTCTAAGTGCCATATGCACACCTCAATTCATGACAAATCATAAGGATTAAGGTCTACCGAAACTGATATATCCTTGTATTCCTTAATAGTATACAGTCTTTTTAAAATATCATTTAATAATGTTCGTATTTCTTTTGAATTCTTACATTTAATCAGAAGCTTATATCTGTAATGATTATTGAGCTTGGCAATCTTTGCGGGGCTCGGACCGAGAACGATGAGTTTTTGTTTTCTGTCGGAATTGAGCTCTTTCATAATATCAAAGAAAGCCTTGGCGCAAAGCGCAACCGTGTTTTCGTTTTCGCCTGTAAATGATGCGGCGTAAATGTCGCAGTAAGGCGGATAAACCATCATTTTTCTTAGGGCAATCTCGTTTTCAAAAAAGCCCTTGTAATCCTGATTTGAAGCAAAGACCAAGGTTTGATTATAGGGATTAATAGTCTGAATAACTGCCTTGCCCTGATTGCCCCTTCTGCCGCTTCTGCCCACAACCTGAGTGATGAGGTCAAAGCACCTCTCGCCGCTGTTGTAGTTCTCGTCGTAAAGAGAGTTGTCCGCATTCACAACGCCGACAAGCTCAACGTTCGGGAAATCGAGTCCCTTTGCAACCATCTGCGTTCCGACGAGAATACCATACTCGCCGTTTGCAAAGGAAGCAAAAAGCTTATCGTGGCTGAATTTCTTTGCCGTGGTGTCCGCGTCCATACGAAGCACTCTTGCATCGGGGAAAAGCGCCGCGATGTCGTCCTCAATACGCTGCGTGCCGTAGCCGCTGTATCTCACGTTAGTACCCGAGCACTCGGGACATACGTTATCAAGCCTCTTTGAAAAGCCGCAGTAGTGGCAGGTGAGCCTGTTTGTCCTGCTGTGATACGTCAGGGAAATTGAACAGTTCGGGCAGGTTATGACGTGACCGCAGTCGTTGCAGGCAATAAACGTGTTATAGCCCCTTCTGTTAATAAGAAGGATAACCTGCTTGCCGTCGTCAAGAGTCTGACTAATCAGGTCTTTAAGAGTAGCGGAAATAGGCGAGCGGTTCCTGTTTTTAAGCTCTTCCTTCATATCAACTGTGATGACCTGTGGAAGAACTGAATCGCCGTAGCGCTCGTCAAGCTCTGCAAGAGTATAATTGCCGTTTACGGCATTGGAATACGTCTCTACAGAAGGCGTTGCCGACGTGAGAAGAAGAAGCGCCTTGTTGTATTTGCAGCGGAATCTCGCAACGTCCCTTGCGTGGTAACGCGGCGTTCTCTCGCTCTTATAAGTGTTTTCCTGTTCCTCGTCGATAATGATGAGACCGAGGTTATGAACAGGCGCAAACACCGCGCTTCGGGTGCCGATGACGATGTTTGCCTCTCCCCTGTCAATGCGCTTGTACTCATCGTTTCTCTCACCGAGGGAAAGCGCGCTGTGAATAACTGCGACCTTGTTGCCGTATCTCTGATGAAAGATGGAAAGCGCCTGCGGGGTAAGTCCTATCTCGGGAACGAGAACAATTACATCCTTATTAAGCTCACGGCATCTGTCTATAAGGCTGAGGTAAACCTGAGTTTTTCCGCTTCCGGTAACCCCGTAAAGAAGCCCAGTGCCGCCCTTATCCGAAAGCATTTTTTCAAAGCACTTATACGCTTTTTGCTGCTTTTCTGAAAGAGTTATTTCGGCAGTGTCGGTAGGTTCGTTCACCTTATAAGGCGTTCTGTAAACTTGCTTGTCGTACACGGTGATAACGCCGTATTTTTCAAGATTTTTGATTACAGCCGCACCAACCGAACAGAATTCGCAAATCTCGTTTACGGATGCGCTTCCGATGTCAAACAAGAGATTGACAACGCTTCTCTGCTTTGGCGTTAGCTTTGGCAAATCCTCTTCCTTTTCAATTAGAAGCATCGCCGTCTTAGATGACGCGTTTCTTATTTTACCGAAGCCGCGAGGAAGCATCTGCCTCAGGCAGTCGTACGTCGTGCAGAAGCAGCGTTCCTTGAGCCAGAGCGCAAGGGAAATCATTTCCTCGTCAAGACAGGGCTTGCTGTCGGTGATTGAAGCAATCTCTTTGAGCTTGGAATTTATACCGCTGTAAAGTTTAACAATAATACCGTCGCGCAGTCTGTTGCCGTTTCCGAATGGTATTCTGACTCTCATACCCACCTTTGCTGTTTTTACAAGCACTTCGGGCACGTAGTAATCGTAGTCGGAATCAAGATTGAAAAAGGTTTTTTCGACTGCAACGGTAGCAATCGTTCTGTTCATTACTTATTTGCTATTTCCTTTGGCTCTTCAACAACGTACTTGCCGTCGATAATTTCGTCCATAGCGAGAGATACCGTCTTTTCATCGATGTGTTCGTCGTGACTGATAGCCTCGTCTCTGATTTCTCTTGCTCTTTTGGCTACGCCTGTTACGATTGAGTAACGGCTTGCGCAACCGTTGAGTAATTTGTTAAGATCCGGATTAAACATAATAATTTCTCCTTTTTATGCGTTATGCTTTTTAAGCTCTTCGCAAAGTATTTTATCTATTTCATCAACGCAAACCTCAAGGTCATCGTTAATAACATTGTACTGGTAAATATCCTTGTAGGACATTTCCTTATAAGCAATTTCCATACGGTTTCTGATTTCCTCTTCGCTGTCGGTTCCCCTGCCGCGAAGCCTCTTTTCAAGCACCTCGATACTCGGCGGAAGAAGGAAGATTGAAACACATTCCGGGAAAAGCTCCATAACGTTCTGGGCGCCCTCAATCTCAATGATGAGGAAACAGATTTTGCCCATCTGTATCGCCTCGTGAACACCCTCTGTCGGCGTGCCGTAGTAGCAGCCATTGTAGCAGGTGTATTCAATCAGCCCGTTATTTTCAATCAGATATTCAAACTGTTCCTTGCTGATAAAGAAATAGTTTACGCCGTCAATTTCATCCGCCCTCTGCTTTCTTGTGGTAGCCGATACGGACTTTACAACGTCATTTCTCTTTTCGCAAAGTCTTTTAAACACGGTGTCCTTTCCGCAGCCGCTCGGGGCGGAAAACACAACCATCATTCCCCTGTTATTCATCTGCAACATCCTCTGTTTCAGCGCCGAATTTCGGTGCAATCTGCTTTAAATCCATATAGGAAAGAATCACGTTGTCGCTGTCTGTAATAATGACGCTCATCGTCTTTCTGCCGTGGGTGGCATCAATAAGCGAACCGTTTGATTTGCTCTCACGGATTATCTTTTTTATGGGCGCGGACTCGGGCGACACAACTGCGATAACCCTGTCGGCGTTTACCATATTGTTAAAACCAATGTTTACTAAATTCATACTGCGCCCCTATTCGATATTCTGAATCTGCTCTCTGATTTTTTCAATTTCCGCCTTCATATCAACAACTCTCTTTGCGATATCAACGTCGGAACATTTAGAGCCGATTGTGTTTGCCTCTCTGTTGATTTCCTGAACGAGGAAATCCATCTTTCTGCCGACCGCCTCTTCGCTTTCAAGGAAATCGCGAAGCTGCTCGATATGAGAGCGAAGCCTTACTGTTTCCTCGGCAACGGCAACCTTGTCGGCATAGATTGCAACCTCCTGAATGATGCGCGCTTCATCAAGGCTAACGTCGCCGATGAGCTCGTGAACTCTTTCAACAAGCTTATCGTTGTATTCCTTGACGGTTTCGGGCGAGCGTTCCTCGATATAAGCTACGTTATCAAGAATAATCTGAGTGCGGGAATAAACGTCCTCATACATCTTTTTGCCCTCAATCAGGCGCATTTCGATGAATTTTTCAACCGCTTCCTCGGCAACCTCTTTGACCATATTCCAGATAGCGTCCTCGTCCTCCTCGCTCTTGCGGACAACGAGAACATCCTGAAACTTGCCGATTGAAAGCGCGCCGTAATCCTCGCGAAGGTCGTAGGTTTCCTGAAGCTCTTTGAGCGCCTTAACATAGGCGGATGCGAGAGTGTGATTAACCGCGACGTCGCATGCTTCTGTGTTGAGAGCTTCGATGTTTATATAGCACTCAACCTTGCCCCTTGCAACTCGAGAGCCGATGTAGGACTTAATCTTTTCCTCAAGAAAGCCGTACTGCCTCGGGCAGCGGGAATAAAAATCAAAATACCTGTGATTGACAGATTTAAGCTCGACGGAAATTATGTAACCGTTCAGCTCTTTAACGGCTCTGCCAAAGCCTGTCATAGATTTAACCATAGCGTTCACCTATATATTATATATTATTAAACATTATATAATTGCGGCTATCGTGAGGTCAATAGTTTGTTAACAGTTTATTAATAAAGTTAATATTATTTTTACAAACAAAAACGGGAAGGCATTAGCCTTCCCGAAAGATTACATATCAGTAAGTGTAATTTATGAAATTGCCGTAGTATTGCAGATACTGAGAATTTGCCCGTTTCATACTTGCAAAGTCCTTAGCGTTTACAATACCGTCAGAGTTCCTGTCGCACATTACCATGGCAACGTCGACAGATTCGCCCAAATCGGGATTGAATACGTAGGTGTAATTCACGCCCTCACAGCTGAACACGGCTGAATAATCCGCGCCGGATACGCTGAGTGAGAACGTACCGTCCGTCGGCGTTCCGTTAATTGTCGCGCCGCTTAAAACGTTTTGCGACATTGTTCCGTCGGGATTCAGAAGCGCTCTGATATTACCCGTTACGTCGTAGCTGATTGCCTTGATGTAGACGTTGTAATTCGCCGCTGAAGCCGGGCTGTAAATCTTTGTTGCGAAATAATAGGTTTCTCCCTCAGAAAGATTTACCGAGATGTAGAAATCGCAACCCGACATACCCGAATAGAAGGTTGAACCGTGGTCGTCGTTCGACGCAATCAGGTTGAATGAGCTATCGTAAACGTAACCAACGGTATCTTCCATAGATACGGAATAGAATACGAACGTTCCGTCAACCTGTGCGGTATAGGGAAGATAGGCTTTCATAGCAGTCCCCTGCTTGATATCAACGTTATGTTCGCCGCTTGAAACGCTTTCACAGCTGAACGCAACGTTATTAGAAACGGCAACGTGAAGAGCGTAGCTTCCCGCCTCCGCCGTGAGAACAAAGCCTGCTTTGTCAGCCTCGCCGTCCTTGGCAAAAGAAACGTCACCTATATGAGCGATGTTTGAACCGAGCGAAAGGCTGAGCAGTTGGGGTGTTGCCGCAAACACGCCGTTGCCCATACCCGTTACGCTGTCGGCAACAGTCACATTTGTAAGAGAGGTAGCGCCCGAAAAGGCGTAGTCGCCGAGATAGGTCACGCCTTCCTCAATTACAAGATTCTGCATATCGCGCGTATACGTTGACCACGGTGCGGAATAGGTCTGCACGTAGTCGTCCATAGCGCCATCACCGCTTATGTAAAGCGTGCTTGTCTGACTGTCATAATACCAGTCTATGTCGCTTGCAAGAGCGGATATGCAGGCAAAAACTGTTGCGAATACCAATATTGCAACGCATATAAGTGCTATTATTTTCTTTTTCATAATATCACCTTTTGAAAGATAAGGGGGAGGCGCGCCTCCCCCTACCTATTTTAGAAATCGTCGTCCATTGTTGTGCCTTCGCCACCGTCGCCGAAGCCTTCGGTCAGCGATTCTGTGCAGATGTCAATATAGATATTGAACTTTTCGATTTCAGCACTCGGGGTAATATAATCTTTTTTCATATTAATATCCTCCTTGTGCTAAATTACGCGCCCAGTGTAGGCTGCTGTCTCAGAATCGTCTTGGAGTACTCAGCTACGTTAACCTGAGCAGTGCTCGGTGTGCCGTCGTCTACATAGTTGTAGGTGAGGTCGTAGGAGATGTAGCCTCTGAAGTACATCTCAGCGAAGCCGCTGCCGCTCGAGCTGATTGTGTATGAGTACTGACCGTTGGGACGAACTGTCGAGGTCTTGAACGCCTGAACTGTCGGCTTAACCATTGTAGCGTCAGTTCCGTTTGCAGCTCTGGTCGTTGCAAGACAACCTATGTCGGTATAAGAAGTCGTTCCGCTGCCTGTTGTTACTCTGCAGTAAACGGTTGCCGATGAAAGCTTGCTGTTTTCATTGGTCTCGCCCGTTACAGCGATTGCAGATACGAACGGATTCTTTGCAGCGAGCTTCTGATTGAGTAAATCGTCTGCCGCTACTGCGTCTACCGTGAACTTAACGTCAACATTGCTTGATGTAAGCATCGTGCTGTTAGCGTAGTAGTATTCGCCGTCCGTTGTAATCGGATAGAAGGTTTCAGCGGTTACTGCGTTGAGTGAAACTGTGTCGCCGTAAGCTGCAATCTGGTACTTATCGTTCATCAAAGTTGCCCAGCCGTATGTGCCCGAAGGTCCTGTGATTGTAACTAAGTTATCAAACGCCGCCTTGTATGCGCCTGCCTCGCTGTCGTAAGATGCGCCGGTTACGCTTGAAGAGCCGTTGATGTTGAGCGTTACGCTCTGACCTGCGTTGTAATAAGGCTTGAAGGTTGCAGTTGACTCTGCATCGTTCATTGAGCACTTCCACGTTGTGAAGGTGTAGAACGGAACGTAAGGAGCAGTTACTGTATTGCCGCTGCCAAAGTCAAGCGTCTTGTTGATGCCCCAGTTTTCGCCTGCAATAAGGTCGTCAAGAGTTGACTTTGCAACGTAAACAGTATTTACTGTTGCGCCGTACATATTCTTGATAATTACCTTATAATTCTCAGCAGCTGGTTTTTCGGTAAGAGTGATCGTTACTATCATATCACTAATAGCGTTCTTTGTAAAGGATGAACCGTTGTAGTTAACCTTCTGAGAACCTATAGTAGCGTTATTATTGTAAGGATCCTTATAGGTTACCGAAATCTCGCACTTGCCGCGTGCAGGCTCGGGAATCGGTACTTCATAGGTGTCGCCATAGTAGAATACCGTGCTGTCGTCGCGAGCAGCGTTCGTAAGAGCAACAGGTGATTCAAATCCGCTGAGCGGTGTTTCACCGTCGGTATCGAATACCTGAACCGTACCTGCGAACTGCTTAACATAGCCGTTATCTACATCATTTACGTAGTTAATCTCATTGAGAAGGTCAGCCGTGTAGACGTCAACCTCATTAACAGCGAGATTCTTAAGCTCTGTTGTTGTAGCAAGATCTCCGCCGGTAGCTGCGGTGTATGCAGCTACGTCGTCTGCGGTAGGTGTTACGTAAACCGTAGGAACAGCGGATTCGCCGCGAACTGAAAGTCTCTTTTGAAGCTTTTCGGAAATAAGGTCGTAAGCGTCCTTATGTTCTGCGTCACCGCTTGTTGCTTCGCCGCCTACATACTTATCATAATCAAGCGATGCACTGATTACGGTGTAAGCGCTGTCGTAGTTGCTGTATGCTTCAGCCGTATCAACGCCAACGAGTGCAGCAGCGTTAAGAGCAGCTGTCTTATCGATTACATCCTGCTGATACTCGGATAATGTTGATGTGTCGGGAACATAATATGTTACAGACTGACTTGAGAATGTGATTGTCTTTTCAGCACCGTTAGCATATCTTGCAAGTCCTTCATTATCATCTCTCGAGGTAATCGCTTCATTGTATGCGGTGTTGAGAGCAAGCCAGCTGTCAAGGGTTGACGTCTGGGTAGCGCCGGTGTAGATACCTGCGGTTACAGACGGTCCCTTATTGGTGATAGCGCCGATAATGTTGCTTCCTTCCGTGCTTGCGCCGGTGGCCTCTGTTGAACCGTCCTCAGCTACCTTGAGCATAAGAACTTCATCAAGATGCTTAAGAGTATCAAGAATATCTCTGTACTCCATACCTGAAAGAGTTACATATCTCCAGTAGGTTTCGGTATTTCCAAGGTCGTCAAGCTCTGTGCCATCATAGATGATGCCGATATCGGTCTTAGCGTTTTCATCTGTGTAGTATGAGCACTCAGTAGTGAAGAGACGAAGGATTTCCCTATAAGTTTCAACAGATTCGGTTGTATGAGTTGAATCATCCTGAACCTCTGCCACAAGGGTATCCTTGTTTGCAATGAAGGTTGCCTCAACCTCTTCGTAGTCTTCTACGCGGAAGAGGGTTTCATATGCTTCGAGTACGTCTGCAATAAGTTCTGCCTGAACGTCGTCGGTGGTTGTTGTGCCTGAACCGAAGATATCAGTGCTTGTAGTGTTTGCCTTGTAGATTGCAACGCCGCTTGCATAAGCTGTTGTGTAATCGTCTGAACCAGCTGACTGAATTGCAGCAACATCGCTGTACTTATCAACGTCTGCAAGGTCGTTCTGCATAGTGTTCTGCGGGTTCTTTACGAACCATTCGAGCCTAGCGATTGCGTTGATGTAATCCTCGTATGATGCAATAGAAATTGAATCAACGTTGATGTCGCCGCCGTTCTTGCTCGTGTCGATTGTAGGTCTGCCGTTTGCGTCAAGCGTTACGTGCTTATGACCGTCTGCGTCAGTCGTTGTTACAAGCTCTTTGAGCTCGAAGTTTTCAAGGAAGTCACGAACTGCGCCCTTATCACAGGTTGCAACACCGATGTTGTAGTAATGGTAAGTATCAGAACCGATGAAACGTCCGCCGTCTGCGCCAATGTCAGTGATCTTATGATAGTTACCCATTTCAAGAATATAGTTAGCCATATTCTCTGCAGTAACGTCAATTCTGCCCGATGTTGTAACGGTCTTACTTTCAGCCTCAGACTGGGTAGCTGCCCAGTGCTCACGCTTTATGTCATTATGCTCATTTGTGTAATAGTAATAGCCGTCATAAAGTCTGCCGTCTTCATAAACGAGCGTATCGCTTGAGCTTGCGTTACCGATTGTCTGAAGGTCGGCAACCGTATTCTGCTTTAAGGTATCTTTACCGGTGAAGGTTGCGGTACCCTGCCAAGCGTTCGTTGAAAGCTTACCGTTAGAAGCAGTTGTATATGCCTGATTCTGTCTGAAATCGTAAATCTGCATAGTGGCAGGAGGATTTGCACCATGACCGGTACCATCAAATATGTTTTTACCTCTATTAGACGGACCGTCCACAGGCCAAATCAAATTATAATTGGTGCCACTTGAGAAATAGTACAAGAACTTATTCCTGTAATTTGTACTGAATATTGCGTCTGAGCTGCTTCTTTCATCAGTCATAAACAGGAAACCATCTTCCTTGAACGCTGTATTTCCGGTTCCACCGTTTGATGATTTAACTTCCTGATAGTTTGTATCGTAAATCATTGCAGCTGTGAAACTACTATTATAAGCACCGTCACCGTCGCTCTTTCTATACGGCTGTGAGCTTTCAGGAGCAGCAGCGGTTGAGCTGTAAGTTACATTCAGTCCTGTATCGTTCTTTGCATAAGAAGTTACGTCAAAGATTGAAGAACCGCTGTAGTTTGCCCAAAGGAAGTTAGAGGTTCTCATCTTGAACTCATAACCGGTAGGAACTCCGTTCGTTGAAGTAATGAGACCGGTGTTCGGGTTATTTGCAATATAATTGCTCTTATCCGAATAGTCGATATAATACTGAGTATTAATCAACTGCGGCGCTGCTGTAAACGCGTTAGGACAATCGTCAACGTGCGTCCACGCAGCGAACGAACCGGAGTTAACACCCGAGTGAGCGTTAGGCGACTTATTCATAAGAGTCTTGATTTCATCAAGAGTATCAAGGTCGGTATCGCTGAATGAATGCGTTGTGAAATCACTCAGATAACCCGATGTACCATAGCCCCAACCTACTTCATCAGGGTCTTCCTGACCGTTACCATTCAAATCGGTTGTACCTTTTGAAGCATAGCGAAGGAATGATGAATCGTATGCTGTTGCTTCACCGTAAGAACCTACGAAACGGTTAAAGATACCGTATGATGAGTTACGGTCGTTACCCAAGTCGGTATGGCCGTTCTTTGTTGCAGCAATGGTATGAGCCCATGCGGGGTTCGGCTCTACATAACAGAATTCAAATTCGCTATAGCTATTGCCTGTCTCGCAATCCTTGTATGAAACTACAAGAGTTACACCGATTTCGGGATAGCCGTTTCTAACCTGACCGGAACCATCTGCTTCATTATTATAATAACGGAAGAAGGACGAAACCTTACCAGTAATACCGTATACCTTATAAAGCTCAAGGTTCGGGTCTGCCTGAACAGCAGCCTGTGCAGATGCATCGTCTGCATATACAGGTGTATAAGTAGTACCGCTCTTTGTGCACCAATAACCGCTGTTAAGAGGCTGAAGCTGCATATTTGAACCTGTCTCACCGTAGGTACGGCAATACTCGGTATCATCGAGCGAGATAATCGGGCTTACCGCGTTAGGATCAATATAGTTAGGATACTTTGTGGTGATTGTTGTAAATCTTTCACCACCCGAAATGAAGTAGCCGTTTGCGTCCTTCTGTCCGTAAGTCCAGTTATCTGAAATTTCCTGACCGTAGAGCGAATATGCAGACTTGAGAGCAAGGTTACCTGCATCTGTACCTGCCGTTGCACCGTAGATTGAAAGTGCCTCTGCGTCAGTTGCGTGCGTATAGATTACGCCGTCCATTGATACCTGGTCGCCGTTTGAAACAACGTCGCCAACGTCCGGAATGTCGCCCATTCTGTAAGCCCAGAAGTGCATACCGCACTCGGAAGACGTTGTGTCAATATTTAATGTAGCCAACATTGGAATCGCTACGCCATTCTTTTCGTGAATAGCTATAACGCCTTCATGGATGGGATTTACCTGGTCAGCAAGTATCTGAGCATATGTTGCTGAGTCATTGTAAAGCTCAATGTACTGAACATACTGGCCTGTTCCGTCGTCTGCATAATCAAGCTTAAACTTCATTCTGAATTCATTGCTGCCTATTGTGCCGAATACAACACCAGTTGTGTCAGTTGAATCATCGAGATTTGCAAGGAAGGTGTATCTGTATTCAGAGCTGAAGGTTGAATCAACTTTCATGCGCATATTATTGCCATAGTAGATACCCTCAAGCTGGCTTGCCTTAACCTCTTTATAAGGTGAATCTGTTCCGTTGTACTGATACGGGAACATTACAAGCCAACCCTGATTTGTTACACCTAGAAGGTTGTTTAAGCATACGTTACCCTTAACACCGCCTGACTGTCTCTTTGCAAGAGCGTTATCCTGAACAGCGGTCCAGTTATGCTCTGCTGTTGCATTAGGTCTTGCGTGAACAGCGTTAATCCAAACTGCTTCGCCGTCTTCATTGTATGCCATATATACAGAGTTATGACCGGTTGAACGGTATCTCTTTGTATAGACGCTGATATCAAACGGAGCAAGAAGCTGGTCGCCACGAGTCTTAGGTCTCTGATTATAAGGAATAACAGTATCGTCATTAGCTTGGAAACCGTTAGAACCGACATATGCTGTATATCCGTTTGCGGCACCAGTGCCGAGAGGAGTTTCAGATCTGAATACACGCTCGGTATATGAGCCTTCGTTCTGACCGTAGGAAACAAACAGATAGTAGAATCCGTTGATGTACTGAACGTAAGCGCCCTCACCAGAACCGGCAGATTCGCCGTTGTGGCTGTTATATTCATCCCATTCTTCCTGAGTTGTAGGTTCTGTGGTCCTGCCGGAATCATTTTCAAGGTCACCAGTATATCCTCTAACAAGTGCATAGCTTGTGTATGTTCCGTTGGTGCCTTCGAACGTAGTTCCGGGAACCTCAAGAGAATCGGGGGTGTTAGCCATTGAAGGAGCTGCAGAACCGTTTGCATTTATCTGTACGCCGTAGATAGCGTCGTATCTGCCTGCGTTATGAGTGTGACCCCAAGAACCGATAACCATATAAAGTTCGTCTTTGTTAATTGAACCGTCGCTGTTATGACCGTAGAATATGCACGAGTCGATAGCATTGGGATGAAGAGAATTTGATTTATAAATCATTCCCTGATACTGATATCCACTTGTCGGGTCATCAGACGTTGCATAGAAGGTAGCAGATTTAACTGCGCCCCAGCTTGACATTGCAGCGTAGTAAACCCACTTATTAAGAGTGAGGTTATACATTACGTGCGGTGCCCAAACGAGGTAACCTGCGCCCGTTGAAAGGTTTACGCCAAGATACTTTCTTACATCGCTGAGTGCAGTCGTGTACTTCGCGCCGAAGAGTTCTTCGTTCTGATAGCCGCATCTGCCTTCGCTGTCGCCGAGAACCATCCAACGAATCTGCTTGTCACCCGTAACCGTTGTAAAGGTTTCGCCTGCCTTATAGATTGTCATACCTGTACCGAATGAATAGTACTCAACAGTATAATTTGAAGCAGGAACATTGTAATAGTCGATGAATTCCTGACCAACCTTTGAGCCAGCTTCCTTGCCGTTAGTTGCAGTTTTAAGTGTGTAAACCGTAACTGTTGACGGGTCGTGAGACGTAGATGTTACGTTTGTCTGAACGTCAGCAAGATTGTCGGTATACATATTATTAATATCTACCTGAGTGAGAGGCTGTGTATAAATCCTGATATCGTCAAGGAAGAGATTATATTCGTTACCCTCCCACATAACGCCGTTATCAAACGTAATCTGAGTTGTGGCGTCAGTAAGGAATTCAAGAAGCTCATCTGCATAAGCAGCTGAAGCCGTTGTGTCTAACGGGTTGTCGTGGTCGGTAGTTGTGGTGGTTGTTACAGTGCCGCCTTCACAAAGCTTTATGTACTTTGTATCGTGTTCAACACCGTTGGTGTAAACCTTAACGCCGTTTGTGGGATCAATAGTTACTGCAACGTGCTCCCACTCACCGTTGTCGTTACCCTCTTCATGACCTGTGTTGTCCTGATTTTCAGGAACAAAGTCCATATAGTTGGAGTCGTCAATTCTAAACGAGTTAACGCCGTTTACCTCAAGAATGTAATACTTTGAATTATCGCCGTTCTTTTGGAACGCGATTGCATTACGCCAATTGTAGCCCGTGTCGTTCCACTGTGTTGTTGCAAGATTAACTGTGTTTCCGCTGGCGTCCTCAATGTGACGCCAGAATGAGATTGTAACGCCGTTTGCAAGCGCAGCGGTTTTGTTTATGCCCTGCTTGAGCGGGTTGTCAGCAAGAGTTACAACAGGACCGGGAGCCGTGGCGTTAGCATTAATCTTGAGAACGTTGTTTCTCCAGGAATACGATTCAGTGTCGCTTGACTTTGTACCTGCGCCTGCTTCAACGGAAATAGTGCCGGATGCAGTAGCATTCAGACCGGTTGTCATACCGGTTGTAAAGTTTGTGCCGTTTGAAACAGTACCACCTGTAAAGCTCTCGTGGTATGCAAGAGGATTGTAGGTATCCTTATTAAACAGTGATGATACTGTTGTCTGTGAAGTTAATGAACCTGCCCATACGGTGAATTCAACAAAGTTTGAATTACCGATTGAGAAAGGTGCACTGTAATCGTGAACTTTAGGATCAGCCACGCCGTCAACCTTCATTGTATAGTGAATAGTTTCGCTATAGGTTGAAGCGTTAGGAATTGAGAAGGTTGCACCGTCTTTGTATTCGCTTGAGCTTGTAACGGAATTGCCGTCCTCAGTGTAGGTTGCAACAACGGGAAGTCCGCCGCCCTGACGAACGAAGGTTACAGATGTTGCAGCTGAGAATACAGTTGAGCTGTACTTTTCACGAAGATAGATAGTATCTGTTGAAGCAGTAGCAGCTGAACCTGAGAAAGGAACGTAGTCGCTTGAAGACGTTAAATCTGTCCAGTTTGTACCGTCTGCACTGTACTGGTAAACAGCGTTTGCAGTTCCGTTTCCTGAAGCGATGCTGCTGTAAACGCCCGAGCCCCTTGCAACAACAGGGTCTGCAACAGTTGGAACTTTTGCGTTTGTGAAAGTAATGCTTGAAGTGGAAATTGAGTTTCCGCTCTTTGTTGCTGTTGCAACAAGAGTAGCTGTACTTGCATTTTCGTGACCTGTTATTGAGAACGGGTTAACCGTC
Source organism: uncultured Eubacterium sp. (assembly GCA_905234495.1). Classification (GTDB taxonomy): domain Bacteria; phylum Bacillota; class Clostridia; order Oscillospirales; family Acutalibacteraceae; genus Eubacterium_R. The sequence continues at coordinate 183,660 of CAJOHE010000001.1, forward strand.
GTGTTCTCAACGCCTGCAGCAATATTGCCCGTTTCCGTCGTGCTGTCGTCATACGTAAAGGTGTATGAAAGCGTTACGCCGCTATCTGAATAAAGCGGGTTTGTAATTGTAACGTTGTTACGGGTCGTGCCGTCGTTTTCAAAACCGATAAGTCCGCCGTTTGGAGAAACGGTTGGCGGAGTTGAAATGCCTATTACAAGATTGGCGAATGCCGTGTTCAGATCACCTGTGGTTTGCGACTGTGAGGTAGCAGGATAACTATTCTGATTGTAAAGGCCTGCCATTGCAGTTCTAGCAGCCTCGTATGCAGATACGAAAGGAGTCCATGTGCTGCTTGTAAAACCTGCAGTATTGTTGCCGCCGTTATAAGCGGAGGTAGTTGTGTAGGATGTTCCTTCGATTGTACGAGTAGCGTCAATAGCAGCCCTGAGTGCAGGATAGTTAGAGTCTGCAGTACTTGTATGTGAGCTAATCTGAGTAATTATACCGCTAATTTCAGTAGCAGCGCTTTCAACTCTCTTGGCAGCACTTGTATTTGCAGTAACGTTATCAATAGTTACACCTGAGCTAAAATAGCTGTTAGGGTCAAAGCTTGTTGCATCATCAAAGTCAGCAAAGATAGTAGCAAGTCCGCCTTCTTTATAGTTAGAAACGGTTATGCCGGCTACTTTACTCTTTTGAGTGTTAATTTCATCAGTAAGAGCCTTGTAGTTGAGAACATAAATTGTCTGGTCGCCCTGATTAACTACGCCGCCGGTTGTATTTGAACCTTGATTTCCATTGTTATCTCTGAATCTGAAAGTAGGAGTATAGCTAGCACTATAGTTAGACATTGAAGCAAGATTTAGATAAAGAGTATTACTGTAGTAATAGTTACCGCTTCCCATATTTAAGCTGGCATTCGCTGTATCCCCATCAACATAGCTGATAACACCGGTTGTTCCCTGATAAGTCGTATTTCCAGTGGATTCATTACTATGCCAATTATGCTTCAAACTAAAACCACTTGTTGTAGGATCAATAGACCTACACCTTCTTGTACCACTACCGTTTCGAGAAACATATGCGTTAATAGGACAAGCCATCTCAGTACCATTATACAAAAATACTATTGCACCATACTGAAAACCAACAATACACTTCGAAATCGAAGTACTATTATTATACGCTGAATCACCGGATACACCATAAGTGTAAAGTACATTCTTCATTTCATCATTAGCAACAAGATTGCTTGATGTATATGAACCATCAGCAGCATCTGGGTTGTTTGCAGTATAAGCTACCCAAGGCTTCATATTTAACGTAGCTTGTTCAAGTTCTGCAGCTGCTGTTGCAATATAGCCAGCATTTGTTGCGTTACTAAGATCTAATTCACCATAAACGTAAGCATCATAACGAGCGCAAGCCTGCTGATACTTTGAATAAGCAGCAGAAAGATTTGTATAAATAGTTCCGTCTGCCATTTTTTCTTCGTATGTATCAATAGCAGTTTTAAGAGCTTTAAGTGAATTTGCGTTATTAGGCGCACTGCAACCTAAGAACGTAATATTCTTAACATAACCATTAAGGCATTCACTTGCTGTAGCACCGCAACCGATATAAAGCGTATTAAAATTGTGGATTGCGTTTTCAACTACCGAGCCGGCATTTGCACCGTTGCTTGAATTGTTATAATCAGCTCTGAACGTACCCATAAACGTGTTGTTTACATAGTAAGTAAACGCACCGGTAGTGTCCATATGAAGGGTAACATTGTACCAAGTATCGTTATCGGGTTTCCAAGTAGCACCTGTTGTAGAACAATGATCACTGTTAGCAAAGTCATTAGAATAATACGAGTTATAAGCGCCGTTTACAACAGCAAAGGTTAAACCTCTGTTCCACTCATTATCAGTGTTACTGCCTGCATTAAAGGTAAAACGGTTATCATTACTATTACCGCTGGTAAGCGCAAAAACAAATCCCCAGTTCGGATTTGACGATGTCTTTTTGAAATCAAATGAAATTGCAAAACCAGTTGATGAAGTAACATTTGCAAAAGCATCAAAATTATCAATTTTAAGATAGTTAGAACCGTTAAATCTTGCAGCATTTTCTGTGCCATCCCAAGTAACACTACCAACATTGGTAAAATCACCATCAATGCCACTTGTAAGGTAAGTGTATGATGAGGATGGTTCAGCCTGTTTTGCAGGAGCTACAAACGCACCTAAAGGCGCAGCTGTAACAACCATTAAAGCCGCCATAAGTATTGACAAAAATCTTTTACTTAACTTTTTCATAATTTTTCCTCCTTAATTGTGGATTGAGCGGTGAAGCCCCCGTGAGTGCTTACTGACTACGCAAAACACAGATGTTCACACAGTGTTCACAAATAAACACGTTCGCTCGCATTAATTAATTATTTGAATTATGAGTGTTTAACTGACCAAATATTTATCTATCAAAAGACATATATCCACCCATATATATAATTACGACTATATATTATAATAAAGCGATTGAAAAGTCAAGTGATTTGTAAATAATTTGTGAATTTTTTTAAAATTCACGTTTTATAGGACATTGGTCTATTATTTTTGCGTATTTTTTAACAAACTATGAACAAAAATCAAAGGCTTTCCGCAAAATCGGAAAGCCATAAAGCAACTATTTTTATTGATATTGTTGTGTATTTTCAATGAAAAATGTAGGGGCTGACGACTCGGCAGCCCTAAAAAAATTGAGAGAGAAAACGGGGCGCCGAGGTCGTCGCCCCCTACAAAAATAGGATACAAATAATAGTATATTATAAATATTAAACCGGTTACAGGAAACAAAAAACGGATGGCTTTCGCCATCCGTTTTTTTGTTGTTTTAGAACTCTGATGCGTCGAGGTCGGGGATGTCCTCAAGCTCGATATCAGGTACTTCAAATGAAGTTGTGATTCCGTGAGCGTGTAATGCGAATACGTCGATTTCAAACTCAGGTGAGTAGTAATACTTTTTCATGATATTGCCCTCCCCTGTTTAGTCTCCGGACCAGTCATAGGTCCAAGAGCTGTAAGCCGTTGTATTGATTAATTGCTGTGTCGGTTCGCCTTCATACGGAATGAAGGTGTAAGTGTACGGATAGGTTGCATACGCCCTCATAGGCACCTTCTTATAGGTTATGCCGTCCTTGCGTACAGTTACCGTGAACTGACCGGAAGAAGCTACATTATCAATATTCTTCGTGTATTCGTTTACCTTGTAGGTGCCGCTATCCTGATCATATACCTTCATCAGGTAGTTTACGCCGACAGCCTGGTCCTTTGTGTTGCCCGCAGTAATTCTGAAGTAGCAACGAAGAAGGTCGTTTGTACCGTCGTTATACTGCTTATAGGTCTGGGTATATACGAACGGTTCCTTGTACCTAATCATAAAGTTGATAACTTCCTGGTCGGTACGAACTACACCCGCAGGCTTGTGGAAGCCCTCAACGTTTTCGGGTGTGAGGTAATCGCCGTCCTTGATTCTGTACTGAGGCTCGGTATCCTCTGCGCCTTCAACATATGTGATTACGTAGTAGGTTTCATCCTCGTATGCAGCAAACTGATAATTCGGATTGTAGGATACGATTCTGTATTTATCACTGCCGTCGCACTTTGAGGCATATGCGTAGAAATCTCTTGAGGAATAGTTGATTGTTACGCCCGTGCCGAAATACGAATAAACAGTATCTGCGGACTTGGAATAAGGTTTATCAATGTGACCGAAGGAAATACCGTCGCTGCCGAGAGCAACCTCTGAAACCTGCTCGCCCGTGTACTGAGGTCTGAGATAGATTGTGCTGTCGTCAGTCTGTACCGCGGTGAAGCCTACAAAGGTGTAGAACGGGATAACTGCGGGCTCAACGGGTTCAGCCATGAGTGCTGCAATCTCGTCGCCGCTGAGCTCGTTGAGGTCCGGATAATCGTCCTTGAGAACGTACCTTACATCGGTAACATTAGAATAATAATTATATACATATATAGTCCAGCTATCCTCGGGAAGTTCGGTTGAGAGAATTGCTGTAGCGTGAACGTTTGCATCAGCCTTGAGCTCGAGCGTGGTTCCGTAGTAGGAACTGAGCTTCTTTGACCTGCCTATCGGCTTGTCGTTGCCGTCGGTCAACGTGAGCGACCACTTGATGCTCTTGGCGTCTGCGCAGTAATCGCTTGCGTCAATCGTGAGGATATCGCCGTACTTACCGGCGTCAACCAATTCGCATTCAATACCGTCAACGATGTTGCCTTCCTGGTCCTGAACTGTCAGGAACGCTTCAAACATGTTGTAGTAGTTTTCGTCGAGAGTATTGATAAGGTCGAGAAGCTGAGCGGAAAGCTTATCCGTTTCACTGCCTGTCTGAGCGTCATACGTTGTAGCCTTAAGCTTGCTGAGCTCGATTGACTGACCTGTGATTGAGGAATAAAGCGCCTGCTGGTCGGGGTCGATTGAGATATATACGCTGGGCTTTGTCGGGTCTGCGCCTGTTGTGAGCTGCTCATAAAGCGCGTCTACAAGTGCGAGGCCTTCGTCCGTGTACTTACCTCTGTCCATCTCGGTAACAACTTGAGTTACGATGTCAAAGGTCTGATACGTTGAAGGCTTATCGGCAACCTTAAGATTGGTATCCTGAAGAATCGGGCAATCGTAATAAACTGCTGCCTGCTCGTCGGAATACTCTGTTCCCTGCTGAACGTATGTATACGGAACGTCAAGGAAGGTTACGGTCTTTGTCGTTGTCGGATCTTCCTTATACATTGCCTTAAGCTTGAAGTTTTCATCATAACAAGCAGCGTTGACTGCGTTTGATTCTTCAAACTTGTTATAAAGGTCGAACCAGCTTCTTGCGGTGTATTCGGTATCGCCGTAAATACCGCCTGAGAGGTCTATTGACTTTTCTAAAATGGTATCAACGAGTTCCTCGTTGTCAATTGCCAGCTTAAGCGCGTCAGCAGCCGCCTGAACCATTTCGTTAAGTGCAACATACTCCTCATACTGAAGTGTTGTTTCACGCCAGTAGTTCTTATCGGGGTCCGGATGGTCGTGGTCTTCGTAGTAGTTATAGAATACGTTTGCAAGAGTGAGTGCTCTTGAGAAGTCATCGATTGAAGGCTGTGTGAACTTACCCTGCGGGGCATCTACTATAATAATAGGATTGCCTGAGATGTCTGTTTCGGTTTCGCTCGGGTAAATGTTAACGTCGTTTGCGCCGCCGTCTTCTTCAGCTGTGTTGATGATTTGCTCGTATTCGTCCCTGAACTTATCGAATGACTGGATATCAAGAAGATTCATATAAGCGTCGATTACTGCCTGAATAAGAGCTACCTGCTCTACATCGGTGGTAATAGCCGTTTCCTCATTATGAATGTCCTTACCTGTCTTTGTACCGTTGAATATCGGTGAACCGTCTGCATTATATGCAGTTACGTTATCCTGAGCTGTATCGCCTACCTTTGTATCCTTATAATCGTTTACGTCGGCATAGATAGCTGCGATAGCGTCAAGGTACTTCTGATATGTTGTGAAGGAATAATCGCCTGAAAGGATTTCACCGTTCGGGTGTTTTTCATCGGTTACAACCGTGGGTTCGCCATTCTCGTCAAGAACAACATTTCTGTCCTCATCGAGAAGAAGCTGCTTGTTAACGTACTTTTCAAGGAAAGTTCTGATAGCAGTCTTATCGCAGGTGTGTACGCCGATGTTGTAGTACTGGTATGTATCCTCGGTTGTTGAATATACATAAGTTGCGTTATCAATCTTTGTTACAGTACCGAGTTCCAGTACATAGTTTGAATATGTTTCTGCAGAGGAGGTATCGGTCTGCTTTTCGATTGTGTCGCTACCGGTGAATAAAACTCTTCCGGTCCATGCGTTTGAAACGTTATTGCTTGTGTTCTTGTCAAGCTTCGGTAATTCGGTGAACGCCCTCTTTGCGCCGGTAAGCGTTAACTGTTCGGTTTCGTTTCTCGTGATTACTCTGTTATCGGGATTGATACCGAGAAGCTCAAGACGGGTTGCAAACGGGCTGTCGTTGCCCTGCTCGGCAGTTAAAACGTTACCAACGTTCAGCACGTCGGAATTGCAGCCGCTCTGAAGGTCAACAAAGTACTCGTTCTGAGTGTAATAATATCTGCTGTTATATGTATAAGCGACATTATAAGACGTGTTCCAAGTTGCCAAGCCGGACTGGTGTTCCTTAGTTGAATAACTGATTGAAAGGTCGCCAGAATTATACTGATTTGCAAGGTTACCGAATACATTGAAGTATGAGGTTGCACCCTTTGAAGCAGCTTCACTTGCCCAGAAAATGTTTGACTCGTCAAGCTCAAACTGATAGTACGGTGTACCGTCGGGTCTGTGCTTGATTGAGAGGTTCGTATCATCCGAATAGTCAATATAATAATCGGTTTCAACTACGTTACCTGCATTTGAGAAGCTAACGTTTGCGGGATCGTTGCTCGGGTACTGCTCGTCGGTATGCTCAAGCATTGCGTAAGAACCTGAGTTTATACCTTCATCATCATCCATAAACGAGAACTGCATACCGGTAAGAAGCGGTGACTTATACTTATTGTCGCCAACGCTTGCGGTTGTTGAACCGGTTCCCGTAACGCCATTCGGAAGAACGTAGTCACCGCTGAAGGTACCCTGCTCGCCATCCTGAATATAAAGGCTTTCGTTTGAACCGAAGGTGGTCAGATAGTTATAAATACCTGTTCCCATCTTGAACGGGAAGTCCGATGTCGAAACGCTGCCCGATACGTCGTACAGATTTGTATTCTGCGTTAAGCCGGATACAAGCGAAGTAGCCTTACCCTCTGAACCGAGGAATCTGCCGAAGTAAACAGTACCTGTCTTACGGCTACCCAAACCAAAGGTACCAACTTTCTGGTTACGGATACCGATAATCTGGTGAGCCATTGAGGGGTTAGCCATTACATACGGGAATTCATACTCGCCGTATGACTTAACAGTTGTCTTGTCGGATGCTGCGTCGTAATCTGCTTTATTTACATAGTTTACAAGCATTTCAGCAGCGTCCTCAACATATGCGCCGTTTCTGTAGGAATAGTAATCGGAAACAGTACCTGTGAGATAATATCTCATAAATACGTCCTGATACTGCGATTCCTCTTCAGCCTGAGCGTCCGTATAGGTTGTGCCGTCAATATCCTGCCACTGGCCTGAAACCGGAACTGCAAGATAATTGCCCTTGCTGAAGCCGTTAGGAAGTATGGAATCGCTGATACAAATAACAGCCTTGGGGTTTTCGGGATTGATAAAGTAAGGATACTTAACGTCAATGAAGGTTACCCTTTCGCCCGACTGCGCCGAATTATTCGGGTCATAATTATAGTTGTCGGCAATCTTCTGACCGTAGTAGTTGTAATTCATACCCGCAGCATGCGTATAGATTACATTACCCATCGTTACATATTCACCTGCGGACTCAACGTCAACTCTTCCGTCCTTGGTCATATTCATAAAAGTACCGTAAAGAGCGTTGTAATCGGTAAGACCGTTGATGCTGTAACCGTTTGTTACGAGGTCATGGAATTCAAGAATAGTGTTGTCGTAGATATCCTTATATGTCAGCCACATAACGCCGTTATAGCCGCCGTATGCTTCAACATCGCCCTGCTCGGTCTCGGGATATTCACGAATCATCTTAGGTGTATCGCCGTAGTAGTTTGTTGTTGCAAACAAATCACGAAGTGCCTGATAGTACTGGCCGTAATTTGTAGGCTCTGTGTAAATCTCATTCACGCCGTTCTCGTAATTATTGAGACAGTCGAGATAATTATTTGATGAGGAGAAGAATGTATTGGGATCGGTTGTGACCTTATCAAAGCCGCGCATAATACGGCTGAGGTCGCCTTCCTTGTAGTCAGCTACCTGAGAAAGGATTGACTTTCTGACGTTGATAGCCTCGCATACAAAGCGATAGTTGAAGATTCTGATAGGCGTGGTTGCGGCAATATATGTTACGTTATTGCTGTCCTCACCTGCAACAAGGGCAAACTTAGGATAGTAGGTTGCCATATATGAAGCTGAATCCTGCATCTTAGCCGTGCTGAAGTTGTAGTTGAAGAAATTGCCGTTGAATACAAACGAGTTTGCAAGAGCAGCTCTGTATTCGCTTACGCCCGACTGAGGTGTGAGAAGAAGTGAATAGTAGTTTTCTTCATCAAAATCGCCGTATGAAGAATTTCTGAGAGGTGTTCTGTTAGTGCCTCTGTCAGAAGCTGAAGCGCCCATCGTCCACGTCCAGTCAAGGTCTCTGTTCTGCTGACCTACTGCAGCGTTCCAGTTGTTGTAGAGATAGAAATTGCTGCTGTCGGTGTTGTCGCTGTTAACCGGATAATATGCGATGAGATAACGGTCATAGCCCCAGAGAGCAGCGCCGTTAACGTTATCCTTTGCCTTGAGCATAATAGGCATTTCGGGAAGCGAGGACTGACCGGTGTACATAAGTACCGTGTCGGGATAGTAAAGCCAAGACTCTACGTCCTTTACGTTACCCATACCCGCGTTGCTTTCGCTTGAATAGCCGGGCTCGGTGTAAAGAATATTGTTATAATACTTATGACCGCCCACCGTGTAGCTGTATCCTGCCGAATCGTGCTCGAAGCTCGGAACCGCAGTTGCCGTTGCGGGTGTCCAAGGCTGCATAGCTGCGGTTGCATTAATAAGGTTTGAAGCAGCAGCGCTGAAATCAACATCTGTGTTTTCACCGTATTTGTATGCGTCGAGGGTAGCCTGACAGTTCACATAAGCCTCGTAAGCGGCGGACATATTTGTGTAAACCGTGCCGTCCATCTTAGCTTCATACGCATCCATAGCGTCTGCGATTATCTGCTCGTTTGATACGGGATTATCGTATACTTCCTTTGAGGAATATATTTTGAGATTTCTCATATATCCCGTAAAGCCGTTGGAACCGTTAACATCAGTTGCGCCGATTAAATAACTCGTTGCCGAAGAAATGGCAGCAGCCGCGTCGGCGTTTGTTACACCGCCGCCGTTAGCAGTATTGACATAATCGGCCCTGAATGTGCAAAGAAGCGTATCACCGTTATAGTACGAATACGAACCGTCAGCCGACATAACAAACTTCATTGTGTACCATTCATTAACGGGATAAAGATCGTTACCGTCCTTTGAAGCGGTATAAGTACAGAACGAGCTGTCGTCAAAGTCCGAATTGTAATAGCTCCTTATGCCAGTACCGTTTGATATATCCGTGCGGTATCTGTTCCACCAGTCAGCGGAGGAGCCGAGCATACTGTAATTACCGAAACTAAAATAATAGTTGTCAAGGTTATTGTCGGGATTAAACACATCAAACGAAATGACAAAACCGCTGTCCTCGGTAACATCCGCGAGCGGATTATCATCAAGTTTGATATACTGCGAACCGTTAAAGGACCATGCGTTCGCACTGCTGTCCCAGGTTGCATTTCCGGAAAAACCGGACTTGGTACTGCCCGTCATATATTCATAGACAGAACCGTTAGAATAAACTGTTACGTCTGCAAAGGCGGTAATAGCCGATAACGGCAACGAGGTTATTACCATCAATGTAGCAACAAAAACAGATAATGCCTTTGTTGTTAACTTGCGTTTCATTCCATTTCCTCCTAAATATAAATATACACATATATATTAATATAATGTCTATTATTTGTCAATAGAAAAATTAAATAATTTTTAACAAGCTTTCAACATATTGCGTCGAAAAAGAAAAAGGGCGGATAAACCGCCCATAAATTGTGGTATAAAGTTAATAAGAAATAAAGTTGCCGTAAAGCGGCAGATATGGCGAGGAATTATTCCTCAGAATTGCGTAATCCTTTGCGTTTACATAGCCGTCGTTATCAGCGTCAACCGTCATAATTGTGATGTAATCATCGCTGTCCGGTGTAAAGGTAAAGTTCTTTACAACGCCGTTATAAGTAACCGTTTTTGTCACTGTCGTCTCCGTTGAATCTATAGTGAAAGTGCCGTTACATGGGCTTCCGTCTACCAAAGCGTCCGTAATAAGCAGGTTTGTCGCGTCCCCTGCTTTATTGAGCATCGCATAGATTGAGATGTAAAGCTGATAACTTACGGGGGCAATCCTGAGATTATAGGTTCCCGTCAGTCCCGAGCTAATCAGATTTGTTCTGATATAGTAGGTATTTCCCTTAACAAAGTCAACGTTTACGCTGAAATTTGTGTTACTGTCGGATATATCGTCGTTGCTCTTTATGAGATTGAACGAGCTGTCGTAAACTGCACCGTAAGTATCGTGATTACCCGAGGAATAGACTCTGAAAGTGCCGTCCGCTTTTGCGATGTATTTGTAATAAGCCCTCATGCCCCTGACGTCAATGCTGACGGGCGTTGCGCCGCAGAGTATATTATCCATATCAAAAGGAATGTTGTTCTGCTTTGCAAAATGCAGGGCGTATGAACCGGGGTCGCTGTGAAGAACGAATCCGCTTTTCAGCACGCTGTCATCATATGCAAAGGATGAATCGGCAATCGAGGTAACGCTCTTCGGGATAAAGAGATAATCAAGCGACGTGCATCTGGCAAACGCGCCGAGCCCTACGGATGCGATACCGTCGGGCAGAGTGAGTGCGGAAACGCTTTCAAAGTCCGCAAAGGCATAGGAGCTGATTGAGGTTATATCCTCGTCCATCACTATGTTTTCACAGGTTGCGGCATATCTGTGCCACGGGGGAAGATAGTTTTCGCTATACTCTTCCATATCGCCGCTACCAGTAAGGGTGAGCGTATTCGTATCTGAATTATAGCTATACGAAATGTCGTCCGCATACGCAAGAAAAGAGAAAGAGAGAGACGATGCTATAAAGAGTATCGCCAGTATGTATCTGATAATCCTGTTAGATTTCATATTCCCTCCCCCTTTCGTTTTTTAGTAGAGGCTCAGTATTTTTTCTGCCTTTTCCTTTATCATTTCGGTGAGCTCGGCGGGCTCAATAACTTTTATTGAATCGCCGTACTGCATTATCCACGAAACAAGTCCGTCGCTCAGAGCCGCGTCAACAGTTGTTATGAACTTATTGTTTTCAGCGGCAACAAGCGGGATTTTTGAACCGAAGCGGTCCATCATCTCTTCCTGAATCGAGATGTCGCACTCAAGCTTTACAGTGCATTTATCGCCCGAGAACATATTGAAAAGCTTTGACGAATAGTCCTGAGTGTCGAATTTATCTGTGTATTCGCTGACCTCGGAAAACGGTCTCACGGGCTCGTCAAGAATCTCGAGGCGTTTCATTCGGTCGATTCTCAGATTCAACAGATTGTCATACTTTTCATTGTTGCAGACAAGGTAGTAATGGTCGTTTTTCCAGATGAGCGCATAGGGCGAAACGCGGAAAGTTTTCTCGGTGAAGCCCTTTTTGTTTTCAACGTCAATATTGCGCTTTTTATAGATGAACTTAACCTTCTGCTTATCCATAATCGCGCTGTGAAGGCGGTCGATTATAAAATAGATTTCCTCGTTTGTACACTTGGCGCCGGGCGCGTCAACGTAAACGCGGCTTTCAAAGGTTTCCGCCTGCATTTCGCTGACGAGAGTTTTAAGCTTTGAAATAAGTGAATCTGTCTTTTTCGGCGTGATGAATCCTGCGCTTGAAACCGCGTCAACAAGAAGCATTACCTCGGGTTCCTCAAAGGTTCTGCTCGCCATAAAATAACCGCGCTTCGGGCTTTTTGTGGCTATGATGTCGCAGCCTATTGCGTTTAGCGCCTCGATGTCGGTATATATTGATTTTCGCTCGCAGTAAATATCATATTTTTTGAGCATTTCTATGAGCTCGGTTGTTGAAAGCGGATGCTCGTCGTCGCTGTACTTTTCAAGCAGACGGTAAATATAGAGCGTTTTAAGCTTTGATGACTGCATAATATTCACCTCTTTTTTTCTATTATACTACATTTCATCAAGCTTTTCAACTATAGTCCTGAAAACAGGACAACAATCAAGCGCTCCGCTCGTGCCGTCCTCGCACATAACCACTATTGCATACTCGGGGTTATCATAGGGATAAAAGCCCGCAAAATAGGTTATGAGAATTTCCCTACCGTCCTCGAATATTCCGCTCTGAGCAGTCGCGGTCTTCCCGCCGCAATCGCTTTTGTAATCGGCGTTTTTGCCAGTTCCGTCAGTTACAACGTATTTCATATATTCCCTGAGAGTTTCTGCGGTACCCTCACTCATAACGCGGCTTCCCTTGTCATTTCCGATTTCAAGCGTGGGATAACTATAAATTCCGCCGTTTGCGATGCAGGATATAAAGGAGGCAAAATGAAGAGCGCTGTCGTTGAGCTTACCCTGCCCGAAGGAAAAGAGCGCAAGCTCGCCTGCTGACTTCAAGTCCGCCTCAGTCGGCATACTGCCGCCGCTCACTGTCCAGTTATCATAGAGCTCAAATGATTCCGAAAAGCCGAGGCTCTTTGCGGTTTCAAGCAGCTTCTCCGCGCCGAGGATGTTTGCAAGGTTTATGAAGTAGCAGTTACAGGAATTTGCGAGCGCGGTTTTTATTTGCTGCCTCCCGTGGGATTTATTGTGCTGACAGTGAAAAACAGTGTCGCCGACTTTAATTTTTCCTTTACATTCATAGGTTGGATTAATCCCGTTTTCCGTGGCGCAAACCGCCGAAACAAGCTTGAATACAGAGCCTACGGCATAGTTGGCTGTCGCTCTGTTTATATATTCTTCGCCCCTGCTGACGCTTGCAAGCACTTGCGAGGTTTCGCAATCGAGAATTACAATAGCGCCCTTTTTTATTGTAGACGCGGACTGCTCGGCAATCTTCTGAATGTCGCTGTCGAGTGAAACGATTATCCCGTCTGCTGAGTCATAGTTGTTATCATTCACAGTTGCGTTATTGCCCCGCAGAAGCTCACCTCTTGCGTTTATCCCGAAGCTTACCGAAAGAGAGCCGATTTCCTGTGAAGAGTGCGCCTCGAGCCCGCCGCACGCCCTGTCAAGAATATGTCTTGCGGGCATATCTTCCGTGTTTTCAATTATTCTTTCATACTGCTTTATATACTTTGTTTTAACGGTTCTTCTGACCGTTTTTGTTATGGGGTATCCCTTCTGAAGCTCTCTTAGAATTTCAGCCTGCTCATCCGCAGAAAACAGTATTTCAAGCTCTCTCATACATTTCTCATTCGGCTCGATTACCGCTACGGTTTCCCTGCCGTTGTTATTAAGCCTTACGCCCTTGCGGTCGTATATGTTTGAATAAAGCGTTCCTATATCAACTCTGTAGCTGTTGTAGCTGTCGTTTACATATGCAGATTTATCCGTCGCGACAAAGAAGCAGCGGGCAATTATCGCAGCAAAAAAGAGAGCGAACATAACGGCGGCTGTGACAATTCTTTTCATAAAAAAATCCCCCTGTATAAGCATTTACAGGGGGTGTTTTATTATTCAGTTCTCTGACGGCGGAAAATCGCGTCGGGCGAAACGGGAACGTCGCACTTGAAGGAATAGAGATTTGTAGCCTTGTTTGCAACGTCGCTGTATGCCTCTTCGTCCTCGTTGTAAAGCTCTTCAACCGTGATTTTATAGGGCTTTTTGCCGGGCTCGACAACCTCGAGCTCATCGCCCTGATAGAAGCGGTTTCGCTGGTCAACGTAGAGTCTGCCGTCCTTATAATCATTAAAGAGAGCGCAGACATCCCAGTTTCTGATGTAGCCGCCCGAATCGAGCACCTGACCGTTTTTCATCTTGCCGAAATTAAAACCCGTGGTGTATTCCCTGTGGCTCATCTTTTCCATTTCGTCAAGTATCCACTGAGACGGAACAAAGTCGTCGCTCGGGTTTTGCATATACTCGTCGATTGCGTTTCTGTAGGCATAGGTCACAATCGCGGTGTAGTATTCGCTCTTGGCTCTGCCCTCGATTTTGAACGAGTCTATTCCCGCTTTAAAAAGCTCGGGAAGCCTGTCAATCATACAGAGGTCTCGCGAGTTAAAAATATAGGTGCCGTCCTCTTCCTCGTTTATCGGGAAGTACTGACCTGGGCGCGTTTCCTCGACAAGGTGGTACTTCCACCTGCAGGGCTGAGCGCAGTCGCCGCGGTTCGGGTCTCTGCCAACCATATAGTCGGAAAGGATACACCTGCCCGAAAAACTCATACACATTGAGCCGTGAATAAAGGTTTCAATCTCGAGGTTCGGGTTGGTCTTATCCCTGATTTCCCTTATCTCGTCAAGAGAAAGTTCCCTTGCGGTAACAATTCTCTTTGCGCCGAGGTCGTAGAGAGTATTCGCCGTCTGATAATTTACTATGCCGACCTGAGTTGACATATGAATATCAACATCGGGCGCATATTTTTTGGCAAGCTCCATAACTCCGATATCCGCGATAATAAACGCGTCAACGCCGATGGAAGCGGCATATTTTATAAAATCGGGAAGCTCGTCAAGCTCGTTATTTCGCGGCAGAGTGTTGCAGGTGAGATACACCTTTTTGCCAATTGAATGGGCAAGGACGACCGCGTCTTTCAGCTCGTCGGCGCTGAAGTTTGACGGATTTGAGCGCATACCGAACTGCGTTCCCGCAAGGTACACCGCGTCCGCACCGAATTTCAGCGCTAGCTTTAATCTTTCAAAGTCACCGCAGGGTGACAACAGTTCAACTTTTCTCATTAATAGCTCAAATAAGGCGCATAGGTTGCAACCTTTTCCTTGAATTCTGCATAGGTGTCGGCTGTGTACATCTCGCCGTCCTTATCGTGGAAGAAATAGAGTGCATCGGTATTATCGGGATAAAGCGCCGCGTCTATTGCCTGTAAACCGGGGTTACAGATAGGACCTGCGGGAAGACCGATAACCGTTGACGATGAGCCCGTGCTGTAGTACTTGAGATAATAATCTGCAGTATGGGCAGACGTTGATGAAAGCGAAGGCGCAACCTTGTTGTTGATATAGTCGCTTGTGGATTCGCAGCCGAGTGATGGATAGTTTACCTTGTCGCTCAGACGGTTGTGAATTATACCCGAGATAACCTTCATCTGGTCTTCATTACCCGCTTCGCACTGAATAATTGATGCGATAATGATGATATCGTGCATACTGTAGCCAAGCTCTTCCGCACGCTCTCTGTAGGTCTTGTCTATCCTGTTTTCGCCGTTTTCAAGAAGCTTCTTGATTACGGATGAGGAACTCTCGCCCACATAGAAATCGTAGGTATCCGGGAAGAGATAGCCCTCAAGCCTGTACGGTACTTCTTCTTTGGACTCAAGGTCCTTAACGAGCGAATAGGAATAGTCGACCGTGTCGATAGCGGAAAGAAGCGCCGCCTTGTCGCACACGTCGTTTTCAACAAGCTTGTCCACTATTTCAGGCGTGGTATAGCCCTCGGGAAAAACGAGGCGGACAGTCTCTGCCGTCTGAGCGTTTCCGTGAAGAGCGTCGAGCATTCCCTCAAGTCCCATCTTACCGTTGAGATAATATATACCGGGCTCGTAGGGTGCGCCTACATATGCCTCTCTGAATTTAGCGAAAAGCTTGCAGAAATACTTGCACTTTATTAGGCCGTTGTCTGCAAGCATATCAACGGCTTTATCGGTTGTGTCTATGGATTCGTCAATGCTGACGGTAACGTTTGAGCTGGTTTTGGTTATTGCAAGAACGTCGTTTATGCAGAAAACGGCATAGACGGACAGAATCATTGACAGAGCAATAACCACAATAAAAAACAGATACGTTTTGCCGACACCCGAATTCTTCTTTCTGACTATCGGCTTTTTCTTTGCAGCGGAAACCGAGTGGGACGCTTCGTTTGCATCCTCACCGCCGTCGCTGTTTGAAACGTTTGTAAAATAGACATCGCTGTCATCTCCTGCAGTTGTTACAGGATTGATACCCGTTTCATTAAGTTTGAACTCGTTTGTATCCATATTTTCCTCCGTACAGACTAATCGGTTATAACTAAGCTAACCGGAATGTCGTATTCATCAGCAGGTAGATTTTCCTGAATCAATTCATTATAACACAAACCGACTGAAATATAAAAGAAATTTTTTAAAAATCTGTCATAATATCCGCCGCCGTAACCGAGACGGTAGTTCTTTTTATCAAAGCACACGGCGGGTACAACGCAAATAGAGGACGAAAAATCCGTTACCTCTTTGCAGCTTTCATCTGGCTCGCGAAGGGAAAAAGAGCCCGCTTTCAAATCCGCAGTTGAGGTTATGAAATAGTATTTCATATGCCCGTTTTTATCAAGGCATTTCGGAAGAGCGACTTTCTTTCCCTCGCTCAGAGCGGCGGAAATGACCTCGTCGCAGTTTACCTCGTCGGGCAGAGCCGCGTATAAAAGCACGGTCTTAGCGTTCTTATACTCTTCAAGCTCGGTCAGCCGCCTGCAGATTTCTCTATCCTTTTGTTCTTTGTTTTCAACGCTTTTTCTTTTTGCTATAAGCGCCTTTCTGAGCTCGCTTTTTACTGACATTGAATTGCGTGTTTAAGAGTTGCGGCAACGCCCGTGCCAACGATGGTTTTTACGATTTCAAGACCGAATTCCGTGGCAACGCCCGCGCCTCTTGCGGTGATAATATTTGTATCGGTTACAACGTATTTATCGGAAAGCTTAGCGCCCTTCATTGAATCCTCAAAGCCCGGGAAGCAGATTGCCTCCTTGCCGTCGAGAAGTCCTTTGTGACCGAGGATTGAGGGTGCGGCGCAGATTGCGCAGATAAGCTTGTAATTGTCGTTTGCGATGTCGATGCACTTCTGAACAACGTCCGACTTTTCAAGATTGAGCGCACCGGGCATACCGCCGGGAAGAATCACGGCGTCAATATTATCATATTCAATTTCGTCGGGCGATATATCGGATTTTGCCGTAACGCCGTTTGAGGACGTTACATATTCCCCTGTCACGCCGACAGTAAGCACGTCAAGCTTTACTCTTCTGAGCATATCAAGCGGCGCCATAGCCTCAACGATTTCAAATCCGTCTGCCAAAAACAAATAAATCATAGTCAATTCTCCTTACAAATCATAAGATAGGGCTTTTTTAATACTGAGCCCTCAAACAGATATTCTTTTATTTCGTCGCTTTCATCGAAGGTTATTGACGAAAGCTCTGCGCGGTCTGTAAACCCGCGTTTTTTGTAGTAATCTTCAAGCTTATTTGTCGCGGGTATCAGGCATAGTTTTGGATAGTTTTCCCTGCAGTATTCAAGTATTCTGCTCATATCCCCTTTATTTCTGCGCGACTTAAAGGTTGAAGCGGCGTAGATATACCCCGCCCTTTCGCCGTCAATTTCGCAGTCGACGAGGAATAGCATTGAATAAAGCTTTCCGTCCTCTGACAAAGCTATGCAGGTTTTATTTATGCAGTTTTCAAGGAAGAACACAACTTCCTCCTCGCTGTCGCCGAAAGCCTCGCGCCACAGCAATATTATCTGCTTACCGTCTTCAAATTCACATACTTTAACCGACATATTTTGCAACACTCTTTTTCAGAATTATTTCGGGGTTATAGGAAAGCTTAGCCTTGCGAAGTCCCTCAATTCCGAGGTCTTCCTCACGGTTTACGTACTTGTAGTCCATAAGGCAGTTTTTGGTGAATTCCTGATTGATTATCGCGTACGCGCCCTGAATGTCTGCCGGAGCTTTTTCAAAATGGGTAACGAAACACTCGTCGCTGAGCCTCTCTCCGAAAGTATAGGCAATCGCTTTGCCGGAAACTCTGAGAATACCGCCGACAAAACCGAGTTTCTCGTAATTCTCAATAGCGGTAAGCACTGCTTCAAATTCCATTGAATAATCGCGCTCGCCGTCAGCGTCGCTGCGTTCGTTTATCCACTGAGTGTGAAGGTTTATACAGTCGGAAATATTATCCTTTGTTATAATCTCAAAGCTCCAGTCGGGATTATTCTTTTTGAAATTTGTAATGTGATTGCGCTTTGAATGATACTTTTTACCGCTGAGCGACGCCATATTTTCCGTAAGATATATGTAATCGCTCGAGCCGTCGTTTGTTGAATACTCAAACATATCAGGAAAATACTCGTCGAGCATATCGCGATACTGAGCGGTGACGCCGAAGAGAACGGGGGTAATACCGTTTGACTTTGCGTCGTCGATAATCACCTGAACGGCTTCCTTGAAATCGCCATGCCCTATGGGCAGAGCGTAGGCAATCCTGTCGCCCCTTCCCCATTTGCAGATAAAGAAATCCTTGTATCTGCAGATTACGGTTGTGTATGCAGTCGCCCAGATATAGAGATTGCCGAAGGTGTATTCGCAGTTAAAACTGTCTGCATATTTAAAGCATTCGTCAACCCACTGTTTATCGCTTATTTCAGGCTTTTTAAAATCTAACATTTTTCAAGTTCCCTGTTTATCACGGTTATGATTTTGTTATGTATTTCTTCTATCGGGAGGGGCTCGCCGTTTTCGGCGCAGGAAATAATCTCCCAGCCTTGCTTTTCAGCCGTATAAAGCGCGGAAGTTCTGCACTTTTTAAGGAATTCAACGTTCGCCTCGTGGACGTCCTTCTTGCCCTCGTCGCCCTTGTATCTGCCCGTCATAAGCCTCTGGGAAATCTCAATAGGCATATCGAGATAGATTACAAGATCGGGCTTTGGTATGCCGATTTTTTCATACTCAAAATCAGCCGACCATTCAAGATATTCGTCCCACTCAGCCCTGTCAAGCTTTTCCATCTGATAGATGGAATTTGACGTGGCATATCTGTCGGCAAGGATAACGGTACCTTTTTTATACTCCTTCTCCCAGCCGAGCTTATATGAGGCAAAGCGGTCAACGGCGTAAAACGCGCCCGCAGCATAGGCGTTAACATCGTCCGCGCTTCTGCCGAACTTTCCGTCAAGATACATTTTTACAAGCGTGCTTGACGGGCTGTCGTAGTCGGGAAGCTTGATTTTTTTATAATCAACCCCCGACTCGTCAAAATAATTTTCAACGAGAGCGGTCTGTGTAGATTTGCCGCTGCCGTCAAGTCCTTCAATTATTATCAGTTTCGACATTGTGCTTTCTCTCCACCTTTGTCTTATTACCTTTTTCGTCAACTAAATAGGTGTTTTCAAGCTGGCTTACAAGATTTCGGCGAACCTCGTCGACGTATTCCCTGCGAAGATTCGCCTGCTCGATTCTCTCCTCGTCGGTTAAGCCTTCGGGGGATTTCTGCTTTCTTGCAAGCTCGTTTATTCTGTCTATCTTTTCCTGTTTCATCAGTCTAAAAAGTCCCTCAGTTTCTTGCTTCTGCTCGGATGTCTGAGCTTGCGAAGCGCCTTTGCCTCAATCTGTCTGATACGTTCACGAGTTACGTTGAACTCTTTACCGACCTCTTCAAGGGTCTTTGGGTTACCGTCTTCAAGACCGAAGCGAAGAGAGAGAACCTTTTCCTCTCTCGGTGTGAGAGTTTTGAGAACGTCTGCAAGCTGCTCCTTGAGAAGGCTCATAGAAGCAGCGTCAGCGGGTGCGAGGGCTTCGTCGTCGGGAATAAAGTCGCCGAGATGGGAATCCTCTTCCTCGCCGATGGGCGTTTCAAGGGATACGGGTTCCTGAGCCACGCGAAGAATCTCTCTTACCTTGTCAACGGGCATTTCGAGATACTCTGCAATTTCATCGGGTGTGGGTTCCCTGCCGTTGTTGTGAAGAAGCTGGCTGTTAGCCTTCTTTACCTTGTTGATGGTTTCAACCATATGAACGGGAATACGGATAGTTCTCGCCTGGTCTGCAATAGCTCTTGTGATAGCCTGTCTTATCCACCATGTGGCATAGGTCGAAAACTTGAAGCCCTTGGTGTAGTCAAACTTATCAACAGCCTTAATAAGACCGAGGTTACCTTCCTGAATAAGGTCAAGAAACTGCATTCCTCTGCCGACGTATCTTTTTGCGATACTTACAACAAGACGAAGGTTTGCCTCTGCAAGTCTTTTCTTAGCGTCGGGGTCGTCGTCCGCAATTCTGATTGCAAGGTCGATTTCCTCTTCGGGTGTGAGAAGCGGAACACGGCCGATTTCCTTGAGGTAAACCTTTACGGGGTCGTCCATAGCGGCGTTGTCGTTTACCGCAACGGTGTCTGCCGCGTCGGTTTCCTTAGGAAGGTCGACCTCAAGACCGATGTTGTCGAGCGCTTCGGCAGAAAGGTCGTCAATAATGTTGATGTTTGACGCGTCAATCTGCTCGTTGAGCTTTTCAAGCTCGTCAACGTCAAGGTCGAGCTCTACGATGAGAGTGTCGATTTCCTGAGTTGAAAGGTGTCCCGTCTGCTTACCCTTTTCGATAAGCTTTTTGAAAGCGTTGTTTTTCTTTTCTTCGCTTACGGGCTGTGAGGGTGTGAGTTGAATATCCTTCATAGTAAATCTCCTCTTCTATGATTTATTTCCGTTTTGGTTTTTGAATGCGTTTCTGAAGCTGTCGTCATCGGCGATAACCGACTTCGACGATTTCTGCTGCTTTTCGTATTCCTCTTTGATTGTGTTGATGCACTGAATGAATTCGTTTGTCGGGTCCTTGTCCTGTTCCTTCGGCGTTCTTGCGATGATACCGGAAAGCCGTCCTATCTCATCGTTAGTGAGAACGCCGCTGAAATTGATAAGGTCGATATCAAGTCCCTGAGTAATTCTCGATACGATTTCACGGTAGACCTTTTTTATGTAAGCCGACGAAAGCATATTCTCGTCAAGCGTGCTCAGAGCCGAAAGGTAATCGGGGTTTTTGAGAAGCAGACCGATTATCCTCTCCTCCGCCTTAATCTGCCTTACGGAAAGATTTTCGTCGTAGCTTTGCCTGTTGTTTTTTCTGATTGAGCTTGAGACTATTTCTCTATACTCAGAGGACTGCTGTCTTTTGTTGAATTTCCGCTTTTCGGTGTCAAGCTGGGTTTTGATGCTGACCTTTTCAACCTCGAGCTCTTTTGAAAGCCTCGTGATATACAAATCCTGTTCAATAGGGCTTGTCCTCACAAGGATTTTTATTGCCTCGTTGAGAAAATCAATCTTGCCCTGAGTTGAGTTGAGATTATACTTTGAGCGAAGTTCGTAAAGCGCGAACTCAATTTCGTTTGAAGCGCCGTCAAGCATTCCCTTGAATCTGTCGCGACCGAGATTTCTTATAATCTCATCGGGGTCCTTACCGCCCTGAAGAACGGGTATTCTCACCTTAACATCGGTGTTTTCAAAAAGCCTTATCGCTTTGTTAAGCGCTTTCTGCCCCGCCTCGTCGGCATCGTAGGCAAGAATAACTTCCTTGGTGTACCTGCTAATGAGCCTTACCTGCTCGGCTGTAAGTGCCGTACCGCAGCCTGCAACGGCGTTGTTGAAGCCCGCCTCGTGCATAGCAATTACGTCCATATAGCCTTCGCAGAGAATCAGGTTGTCCTTGCCGCTGTCCTTGGCAAGATTAAGCGCGAATAGCTCGTTTGTCTTTTTATACACCAGTGTGTCCGCAGTATTTATATACTTGGGCTTACTGTCGTCAAGCACTCGTCCGCCGAAAGCAATCACGTTGCCCCTGACGTCGATTATCGGCGTCATAACCCTGTTTTTGAACGTGTCGTAATAGTGGTTGTTTTTGCTCTTTTTAATAACGTTGGCGTCAATCATATCGCTGATTGAAAAGCCTTTTTCCTTGAGATATTTCAGAAGCGTATCCCATTCGTTCGGCGCATAGCCGAGACCGAATTTTTTGATTGTGTTCGGCTTGAGACCTCTGTTGAGATAATAATCAAGTCCCGCTTTGCCCGCCTCGCTCATCATATATGAGTGGTAGAACTTTGCGGTTTCCCTGTTGATTTCAAGTATGCGTCTTCTCTTCTTGGCAATACTGTCGTCGAAATTCGCGTCCTGCGGCATCTGCATTCCCGCTCTTTCGGCAAGAGCTTTCACGGCGTCCATATAATCGAGATTTTCGATTTTCTTAATGAACGTTACCGCGTCGCCGCCCGCGCCGCAGCCGAAGCAGTAAAACGACTGAGTGTCGTTGTAGACGGTGAAGGACGGCGTTTTTTCATTGTGGAACGGACAGAGTCCGACCGAGGTATTGCCCCTTCTTTTCAGAGAAACATAGCCCGAAATAACATCCTCGATATCAGTCTTAAATTTTAATTCCTGTAAAAAGGATTCGTTAAGCGGCATATCCTTCTCCTTTCATTTAATCGTGCCAGAACATAGGCACAAACAAGCTGTTGAAAACCTTGAGCGCATAAGTATCGCTCATTCCCGCGATATAGTCGCAGACGGCTCTTTCGTCGCCGTCAAGCTCTGCGATTCTTCTGTATTCGCCGGGCATTTCGTCAATATGCTTTATGTAGTATGAATAAATGCTTTTGAGCATCTCTACGGCTTTGCTTTCCTCTCCCTTGCAGACGGGGTTGGTGTATACCGCGGTGAACATAAAGTCGTGCAAATCCATAAAGGCTGCGTAAAACTCGTCACTCATTCTGATGTTGTCATTTGTCTTGCTTGTGTTTATTACGTCGATAACCATATTGTTTATGCGCTGAGCCTTTGTCATCCCTAACTTCATACGAAGCGAAAGCGGAATATCCTCTTCAGCCATAACGTTTGCCCTGATTGCGTCGTCAATATCGTGGTTGATATAGGCAATCTTGTCGGCAATTCTGATTATCTGTCCCTCTAAGGTGTAGGCTTCCTCGCCCTTTGTGTGGCAGAGGATTCCGTTTTTCACCTCGTCGGTGAGGTTTAATCCCTCGCCCTCTTTCTCAAGCTTGTCGACAACCCTAACGCTCTGCTCATAGTGCTTGAAGCCTTCGGCGCAGAGACCGTCGAGCGCTCTTTCGCCCGCGTGACCGAACGGTGTGTGGCCAAGGTCATGGCCGAGAGCGATTGCCTCGGTCAAATCCTCGTTGAGCTGAAGCGCTCTCGCGATTGTTCTTGCAATCTGAGACACCTCAAGCGTGTGGGTAAGGCGGGTTCTGTAGTGGTCGCCGCTCGGGGCGAGGAACACCTGAGTCTTATGCTTGAGCCTCCTGAAGGACTGGGAATGAATAATCCTGTCCCTGTCGCGCTGAAAACAGGTACGAACCGAGCATTCCTCTTCGCTCTTGGCTCTGCCCCTTGAATTACAGGCAAGACAGGCTCTTTCGGATAATATTTTCTTTTCGTTTTCTTCTGATAAAAGTCTGATAGAATTATCCATATTATTCACCCTTTCACTATCATATACGACCAAACTTTTCTTTTTCCTTTAAAATATTTATATATTGACAAGAAATATTAAAAATAATAAAATACAAGCGGGGGTGGATTATGCTGCCGATTATAGTTTCAGTAATTGTTTTTATAATATTATTCCTTGTTTTCTGCTACTATGAAAACAACAAAATCGACGTGACAGACTACAAAATTATGTCGTCAAGTGCTGAAAAAAGTTTTAAAATAGTTCAGCTTTCGGACTTTCATTCGAAGGTGTTTTACAAGGCTGTTGACAGAGTCAGAGAAATGAAGCCCGATATCATCTGTATCACGGGCGATTATATCAACGACCGTGGGTCAAAAAAGGAACATATGCTCGCGCTCGGCAAGAAGCTTCTTGAGATTGCGCCGGTTTACTACATCACGGGCAATCACGAGAGAAGGCTTGATAGCTTTGAAAGCCTTATGAAAGAGCTTGAGGATATCGGCTTTACCGTATTATTAAACGACACAGCCGATACGGAATTTTGTCGGATTTTAGGGCTTGACGAAAATCAGGCGGATTTCAAGGATTATAAGGCGAGAAAAAAAGGAATTTTTGAATATAAGGATATGTCGCCGTATTTTGGAAAGCTTTCGGAATGCGACGGATTCAGGCTTGTTTTGTCGCACTTCCCCGAAAACTTTGAGGCGCTCAAAGAGATGAATTACAGTCAGTACGACTTTGACCTGCAACTTTCGGGACACGCCCACGGCGGGCAGTGGATATTCCCCGTTGCGGGGCCGCTCTTTGCGCCGGGTCAGGGCGTACTTCCAAAGTATGCGCGGGGCTCTTTCGGCGAGAGACCGAAGCTGATTGTGAGCAGAGGGCTTGGCAACAGCGAGTTTCCCCTTCGCATATTCAATCATCCGGAAATAGTTGTTATAGACGTTGAAAAGGTTGAGAATTAATCTCAACCTTTTAACATTTTTTCACGCTTTTTGTAATCGGGCAGATACTTTTCTACAAGCTTATAAAAATCCCTCGAGTGGTTGTGGTGCCTGATATGGGCAAGCTCATGAACCACGACGTAATCTATAGCCTCGTCGGGATAGTTTATAAGAAAGCAGGAAAAGCAGAGCGAGTTTTTCGCATTACACGAGCCGAAGCGCTTTTTTGCACGGGTGATTTTCACACCCGTCGGCTCAAGCCCCATAAGCTTTGAATAGTATTCTACTTTCTGCGGAATTATCTCTTTTGCACGGCTTACAAATCCCCTTATTTCATCCTCGGAAAACGCAGTTTTTTCAAGCTGTTTCATCTTCTGCGATGTGGCTTTTTCAAGCCACTTTTCGTTTTTACGCACGAAATCGTTTATCGTCTTTTCGGACGTGCCGTATGGGGCTCTTACTACTGCGTTGAGGTCGTCGTTTACCGTGAGCGAAAGAGTTTTTCTGCGCGATTTTATAACGATAATATCCATATTATTCCTTCGGCTTTTTCATAGTCAGACCGATTCTTTTTCTTGCAACGTCGACACTCAGCACCCATACTGTTACTATGTCGCCGACTTTGAGAACGTCGTTCGGATGCTTGATGAACTTGTTTGTAATCTGCGAGATGTGAACAAGTCCGTCCTGATGAACGCCGATGTCGACAAACGCTCCGAAGTCGATAACGTTTCTGACAGTACCCTTAAGTTCCATTCCGGGTTTAAGGTCTTCAATTCCCATAACGTCGGTACGAAGAAGCGGTGCGGGAAGCTCGTCACGCGGGTCGCGACCGGGCTTTACAAGCTCTTCAACTATGTCGACGAGCGTTGGCTCGCCTATTTCAAGCTTGGCGGCAAGTGCTGACGTGCCGACGGTTTTGAGATACGTTTTAACCTGTGCAACGTTACCCTGCTTTACGTCGTCGTCATCAAGTCCGCAGATTGAAAGAAGCTTTTCCGCCGCGTCGTAGCTTTCGGGATGAACGGCGGTATTGTCGAGAACGTTTGAGCCGTCACTGACTCTGAGGAAGCCCGCGCACTGTTCAAAGGCTTTAGGCCCGAGCTTTGACACTTTTTTAAGCTGCGAGCGCGAGGTGAAACGTCCGTTTTCCTGACGGTATTTTACGATGTTATTCGCAACCGCAGACGTTACGCCCGCAACCCTGTTGAGAAGCTGCACGGAAGCCGTATTGAGGTCAACGCCTACCGAGTTTACACAGTCCTCTACAACTCCGTCAAGCGCGCCTTCAAGCTGCGCCTGGGGCATATCGTGCTGGTACTGACCGACGCCGATTGCCTTGGGCTCGATTTTTACAAGCTCTGCAAGCGGGTCCTGAAGTCTTCTTGCGATTGATACGGCGCTTCTGAGGGATACGTCGTAATCGGGGAATTCCTCTGCTGCAAGCTTTGAAGCGGAATAAACCGAAGCGCCCGCCTCACTTACAACCATATAGGTGATGCCGCAGTCAAGTTCCTTTATAACCTCTGCTGCGAACACCTCGGTCTCGTGAGAAGCGGTACCGTTGCCGATTGAGAACATCTGAACGTTGTGCTTTTTAACGAGGTTTTTGATTATCTTCTTTGCCTCTTCAACCTTGTTGTGGGGCGGCACGGGATAGATTACGCCCGTGTCGAGCACCTTGCCCGTTCCGTCGACAACCGCAACCTTGCAACCCGTTCTGTAGCCCGGGTCAAGACCGAGCGTGATTTTATCCTTAACGGGCGGCTGCATAAGAAGCTGCCTTGTGTTCTTTGCAAACACTTCTATTGCACTTGCGTCGGCAACCTCGGTGAGCTCGTTTCTGATTTCCCTTTCTATTGACGGGAAAATAAGCCTTGAATAAGAGTCCTCGATTGCCTCGCGAACGCAGTCGGTCGTGGGTGAATTATTCTGAATGTGAAGATTTGAGATAATTGAGATACCCGTGATTTTATCAAAGTCAACGGTTACTTTAAGGAAGCCTTCCTTCTCTCCCCTGTTGACCGCAAGAACACGGTGGGACGCGATGCTCTTTACGGGCTCGCTGTATTCCCTGTACATATCGTAAACGCCGAGGTCTTCCTGAGTTCCCGTCACAACGAGGGTTGCATTTCTCTTGACGGAATAACGAAGCATCTTTCTGCCCGCTGGATCGTCCGAAACCATTTCTGCAATTATATCCTTTGCGCCCTGAATTGCTTCCTCAACGCTCGGAACCTCTTCGGTGATATAATCTGCTGCGAGCTCCTCGGGCGTTTTGCCGTGGGGTTCCTGAGCGTAGATTGCGTCGGCAAGTCCCTGCAAGCCCTTTTCCTTTGCAACGGAAGCCCTCGTCTTGCGCTTTGGCTTGAACGGTCTGTATATATCCTCAAGCTCGGTGAGAGTTACCGCATTTTCAATAGACTTCATAAGCTCGTCGGTCATATTGCCCTGCTCGGTAATCGTTGCGACAATCTTTTCCTTCTGCTCTTCCATATTGCGAAGGTAGGTCAGCCTGTCGCTCAGATTTCTGAGAAGCTGGTCGTCAAGTGAGCCCGTAGCCTCTTTACGGTATCTGGCAATAAAAGGAATCGTGTTGCCCTCGTCGATGAGCTTTACGGTGTTTTCAACCTGCCAAGGCTTGAGTTTGAATTCGTTTGTAAGCTGTAAAAGTATATCCATAATTTGCCCCTTTGAAATTGATAATACCATTCTAACAGATTTGAGCCGAAATTTAAAGCAAAAATATTGTAAATTAAATAATTATTTGCTATAATATTTAATCATTGTTAAAAGGGATGATTTTTTGGCAAACATTATTGATTACGTAAATAACTACGGGGATAAGGGATTTGACGAGATTGAATTCAACGACGTTGACGCCCTTGTTTTTTCGCAGCTTGCGTACATTGATTTTACCGACGTTGTTGCAGATTTTGAAAGCGACGTCAGGGTTTCGCTTCACGAGGTAAGTCAGCAGTTTTTTGAAATACACAGCGACGAGGAAATCGAAAAGCAGTATTCCATAATCTACAAAGCGATTAACCTGATGAGGCAGCTTGCAAACACCAAGAGATATTCGGGCGTAAAGCTTCTGCGCTTTGTAAACAACGTTGACGATGAAATTGACAAGCAGTTTTCCGCTATCAATTTTTACGTTACCGACGACCTTGCGGTTATTGCTTACAAGGGCACGGACACAAGCATTACCGGCGTTAAGGAATCGGCGATGCTCAGCTATATGTTCCCCGTTCCCGCACAGATTGAGGGGCTTTACTATCTTCAGGAAACCGCGCCGAGGACGAACAGGGATATAATCGTTTTAGGCCATTCAAAGGGCGGAAACCTTGCAACCTTTGCTGCGGTAAACTGTTCTAATTCATTAAAGAAGAAGATTAAATACGTCTATGAATTTGACGCACCCGGCTTTCCTAAAGATTTTACCGAGAGATACGACTACGTTCAGTTTAAAGACAGCATCAAAAGCTTTATTCCCCAGAGGTCTGTTTTCGGCGTTATGCTCTATCATAACAACGACCTTAAAATCGTTAAGAGCCTTAACGAAAATATCAAGCAGCATCAGGCTGATTCATGGGTTATTGAGGATAAGGATTTCGTGCTCGAAAGCGAAACCGACGAGGTCAGCAAATTCATTGATACGTATATCAAGCAGGTAAGCCGTGATGTCGGTATGGAAGATATTGAGGAATCATTTGACGCCTTCTTTGAGGTTATGGAAGACCTCGGAATAGTCAACTATGAAGCGTTAAAAAACACGAGTATGACAACTTGGTTTAAAGCGCTCGGCGCTATCAAGGGAATAGGCTATGAAAAGAGAGAGGCGCTTTTCAATCTGATTAAAAACGCTTTCAAGGACTATCAGTCGCTCAAGAGCAAGGAAAAAGCCGAGCGCAAGGAAAAAGAGAAAGAAGAAAAGGAAAAAGAAAAGAAATCGAAAGACGATAAATAAAAAAGAGAGGGTTTAAACCCTCTCTTCTCTTTTGTTTTATTCAAGTTCTTTTACAAGTTTGTCGTGGAATTCCGGCTGATTCTTTCTTACAATCGTTGCGGGAATGAAGCAGAACAGCATTACGCCTGCTGCGCCGAGGAAGAGTTCCATCGGGTAAACAATCTGCGATTCGTCAGTAACTCCCCTGTTTGACATATTGATTATGAACTGAGCAACAATCGGTCCGATAACCATCGGCACGAGAACGTACATAACCATACGGCAACCCTGGAAAAGACCTTCCTTGCCCTCGGGAATATAGTCGCGGTAGGACGCAGTGAAAAGTCCTGCCATAACAAGGCTTACACCTACGAGAAGTATTCCGCCGAAAACGAGAACGACGATAAGAGTTGTTTCATTCTTTCCGATTAAGAACTTCGACGCCCATACAACGATACTGCCGACGATACCCGCGCTAATTACGGGATAATAGAAATGCTTTTTGCCGTACTTATCCATAAGGGCGGATACTATAACCGAGCCGATTGCCGACACAACGCCGATAATCGCAATCGGGATGATATAATTCTTAATCTTCATTGTGCCCTCAACGATGTTGAAAAGGTAGTTTACATATACCTGATAGCTTACAGCGGACACCATATTACCCGCAAGGCACCAGTAAAGCATCTTGTTTTCTTTTATAACCTTCGGCTGCAGAGAATATGTGAAATCCGAGAAAACAGAGTTTTCCTTATTCGGCTTAAGCCCTGCTTTATCCTTCATCAGAACAAGTCCTGCTGCGCCGCCCACGGTTGTAATCATACCGAGGATTACAAAAAACTTCTTCCACATTTCGGGGGTTGCGTTTTCGTTTGTAAGGCTGTCAAAACCGACGAATACTATTGCTATTGCAAAGAGGGGCATAACCGCTAAAACGGTATCTACCTTTGAACGGTTCGTGGTGTCCGAAACGTCGGTAATCCATGTGTTGAAAGCGGCATCGTTACTGATTGAGCCGATGACGGACATAAGGCAGTCCATCGCAACTACGAGAATAACGAGGGGCAGAATCTTATCCTTACTCGGTTTCATCGGAACGAGGGCGAACATCGCAATCGTGAAGCCCCAGACGATGTAGCCGACAGAGATAAAGAGCTTTCTCTTACCCGTTCTGTCGCAAAGGGCGCCGCCGATGAGGGTTGCAAGAGTTGCAAACACCGCCGAAAATGCAACGAGAAGAGTTGTTGCATACGGCTCCCTTGTGATTTCATTTTGCATAAAACGTGAGAAATACATATTTTCAACAACCCATGCAATCTGACCAATCAGACCGAAGAGGACTATTGACGTCCACGTTTTAAAACCTATACTTTTATTACTCATAATATCACCCATATAAATTGTAGCACTACCTGTGAATTTGTCAATAGCTGTATAAAAAGAAGAGAGCGCATATGCACTCTCTTTTATCTTCCTCTTGCGTATGAACGCACGACAAATTCCGCGCCGATGTCTTCGCAGACTTCTCTCGCCTTTTCAATCGCCTCGGGCGGTATTACGTCAACGACGGTCATTCTCACGCGCTTGCAGTATTTCACGCAGTCCCTTGTGAAAGCGAGCATAGAATCATATGCCCTGCCCTTATAAATGTTGCGGGTAATGGCGTCGTATTTCTCGCTGTCGGGGAAATTGAGCGAAACGGAAATGCAGTCGAAGACCTCGGAAAGCTCCTTTGCGGTAGGCCTTCCGTTGATGAGGTCGGAAAGTCCGTTTGTGTTTACCCTGAGATAGATACCTGGGTTAATCTCTCTCAGATACTTCGCAGCCGCGATAAGTTTGTCAAAGGCGTTTGTGGGCTCGCCGTAGCCGCAGAAAACCGCTTTGTCGACCTTATCAAAGCCGTAGGCGTCTATCGCTTTTTTGATTTCTTCGATTGTGGGTTCCTCGTCGAACCAGAGGTTTTCGGCGCTGCCGACCGCGTCGCCCTTTGAACGGATGCAAAAGGCGCAGTTGCAGGGGCATTTATTTGTGATGTTAATATATACGCCGCCGTCGAGCGTGTAAACAATATCTGCCATAGCTAATCCTTATTAATAAATAGTTTCTGCTTTAATGAAGCCCTGTCCATAGCAGCAGCAAGAAGGACGAAGATTACGCAGCTTGCAAGCGCCTGAATAAGGTTTCCGGGGATATCCACAACCGCATAAGCCTTGTCAATCACAAGGTCTGCAAGGAAGTATCCCAGCACGGTTATGCCGCCGCCGAGCACCGAAAGCAGAGCGGTGAGCGGGGTTAAAATCTTTTCGCTTTTTTTGCACACGAGTACAAAAGGAAGCGCTATCAGAATTTTGATAAAAAACGTTGCAACGGCATAATTCATAAAGCCGTAGGTTATGTCCGCAAGGGTTTCGCCTATCGCCGCTGCAAGAAGCGCGGGAAAGCCGCCGAGCGAAGCCGCGCAGATGTAGACAAGCGCGTCGCCGAAATGAACGTATCCCGATGCGACGGGAACGGAAACAAAGCGGGTCAAAACAAATATCATAGCCGTATACATAGCCGCGGCTGTTATTTTCTTTATATTACTGTTCATATTTCTCACATCCTTCAATAAGCATTTTAATATGCTTTTCAAAAGAAACGCCGTCGTTTGGAGATGCGGAATCGGTTGACTCAACTGCCTTTTCAATAAAAGCGGTCGCAAGCTCGGTACTCTCGCAGAGAGGCATACCCTTTGTGAGCCCTGCGCAGATTACAGACGAGAGGATATCGCCCGTGCCGCTGTAGTAGCTGCCGTGCTTTTTTGCGGTGATAATCTTCACGTCGTCGCCCTCAAAGACGATATTTGAAATCTCATCGCAGCTGATGAAACCCGATGCAACAATTCTTTTAATACCCTTGTCAATGAGCATTTTGCCGTAGCTCATAATGTCATTTAAATAGGTTGAAAAAGGCATACCGGCAATAACCGCAAGCTCTGCGATGTTCGGCGTGATAACGTCCGCCTTATAGCAAAGCTCAATAATCTTTTTACACATATTCTCGTCGTAGCCGTCGTAGAGCTTTCCGTTGTCAGCCATAATGGGGTCAACGACAAGAAGAGTATTCTCTGTTTTAAATTCGCCGATGAAATCGCTTATAATATCGAGCTGCTTTTCGTCGGTAACAAAGCCGGTCAGAATAGAGTCAAACGAAGCGCCGAGCTTTTTCCACTCGTCATAAAACGGTTTCATATCCCCGGTCAGGGATACGGCTTTGTAGCTGTCGTAGGCGGTCTGATTTGACAAAACGGCAGTAAGAAGCGGATGCACCTCAACGCCCATAGCGGAAATAATCGGCAGAGCCGCCGTAAGCGAACATTTGCCAAATCCCGAAAGGTCGTTTATAACTGCGCATTTTTTCATAATATCACCTGCCCGACTAATATATTACTTAATATCATAACAAATAAAACAGAAAAGTAAACAATTTTTTTAAAAGTGAGACAAAAATAATTTCAGAGGTTGACAATTATTATCTTTGAAAAAGTCAATATTTTAGGGAATTTTTGTTCTAATAGTCCAGATATAAGGACTAAGAGCGGCAGGCATATTGAATAGTTAAAAACCATATGTATAATAAAGGTGTAATCAATTTTACGGAGGTTTTAACTATGAAAAAGCAAACAAAAAAATTCACAACGGGACTTATCATTTCAGCGGTTACTCTCGCGGTCGGCTACGCGATTACAATGCTTTCATTCAATATTTTCGGTGAACTCACGATAAATCAGATGAGAGCGGTTTTCGCAGCGGACATCATCGCATTTCTTCTTGTGGGTGCGTTCGCCTACTTTCGCCTTGAGAGCAAAAGAAACGAGGAAAGAAAGCAGAGAGAATTCGAAGAAAGACACAGAAGAAGAATTGAAAGAAGCGTGAGAGAAAACGAGGAAATCAAAAGAATTATTTTTCAGGCAAATAAGGTAGCATAATCAGACAGAATTTGTTATAATGGGGGTTGAGTAATCAACCCCTGTTTTTATTTGGAAGGACTTGCGAAAGCAAATGAAGAAGTACAGCGACAAATATGAAAAAATGGCGCAGGCGCCCGTTAAGCCTCTTATAGTATCGCTCGCCGTGCCCACGATAATAACGATGCTCGTCACCGCCGTCTACAATATGGCAGACAGCTTTTTCGTGGGAAGAATTGACACGACGTCGGTAGCGTCCATAGGAATCGTTTTTTCGGTTATGACGCTTTTGCAGGCGCTCGGCTTTTTCCTCGGCCACGGAAGCGGAATTATGATGAGCTCTATGCTCGGCGCAAAGGAAACGGAAAAAGCGAAAAAATATGCGAACACGGCGTTTTTCCTTGCATTCGCGCTCGGAACTCTGCTTGCAGTTATCGGCGTTTTTACGTCAAAGGGTATTGCATATCTTCTCGGTGCGACGGAAACCACCGTCGTTCCCGCGTCGGAATATCTGAGGATAATTCTCATTGGCGCGCCGTTCATTCTCACTTCTTTCGTGCTTAATAACCACCTGAGATATCAGGGCAGCGCGGTCTATTCAATGGCGGGAATAATGAGCGGAAGTATTCTCAATATCGCGCTCGACCCGCTCTTCATTTTTAAATTCAATCTCGGCGTAAAGGGCGCGGCGATTGCAACGGTTATAAGCCAGTTTACGGGCTTTATTATCCTGATTTTGGGCACGTTTAAAAATCAGAACATCAGGCTCGGGTTCAGATACTTTTCGCCGACAAAAGAGATTTGCCTCAACATATTCAAAAACGGTCTTCCCTCTCTGTCACGTCAGGGCGTTATGACGATAGGAAACATCTGTCTCAACTTTGCAAGCGGTCAGTTCGGCGACGCGGCGGTTGCGGGTATGAGCGTATTCAACAGAGTGATGTTTCTCGGTATGGCGGTTATTATCGGCATCGGTCAGGGCTTTCAGCCCGTCTGCGCGTTTAACTACGGCGCGAAAAACTACGGAAGAGTTTATGACGGTTACAAGTTTACCGCGGCTCTTCCAACAGTATTTATAACTCTTTTTGCCGTTGTCTGCTTCATATTTGCGCCCTATATCATCTCACTTTTCAGGGACGACCCCGAGGTTATAAAATTCGGCTCGCTCGCACTTCGCGCGGACTGCGTTATTATGCCGGTTACGGGTTACTATATGTCCACAAATATGCTGATTCAGTCAATAAGAATGCCCGCGGTTGCGACGGTCCTTGCGATTGCAAGGCAGGGGCTTTTCTACATTCCC
The DNA here is from genome assembly GCA_905234495.1 of uncultured Eubacterium sp. GTDB lineage: Bacteria > Bacillota > Clostridia > Oscillospirales > Acutalibacteraceae > Eubacterium_R. The sequence goes on from CAJOHE010000001.1 coordinate 216,959, forward strand.
CTCATTTTGATTCTGCCGAGGCTATTCGGCGAAAACGGACTTGCTTTCACCCAGGCGGTCTGCGACCTTCTGTCGTTCATTCTGTCAATAATTCTTGCGACGCCCATAATTAAAAAGCTTAAAACAGATAGTTCCTCTTGATGAGGGACTATTTTATTATTGCAATTATTTAAAACATATATTATAATGGAAACGGAATTGATTAACTGCGTTAATCAATTATCTGTATGAAAGGAACGATGTGTATTGGTTAGTTTTAACGTTACCGATAACAAAGCCGAGATTATTGTTGACGGCAGGACTGTTTTCTCTTTCAGAAAGGGCGAATATCTCTACTCTTTCGGCAAGGGGCGAAACACCTACACAATGTCTCACGGAAGCTTTAACATCAAAGAGCATATCTACTACAAAAACGACTATGCCGTGAAGTCAATAAGCCTTGAGGACGGCGTTCTCACCATCGACGGCGGAAACTCGAAAATGGAAATCACCGCCGACGGCGAGAGAAGAATTAAGGTAAATCCTGTAATCGGCGATGAAAGCAACCGCCTCTGGATTAAGATTCCGGCAAAGAAAACCGAGTTCGTTTACGGCTCGGGCGAAACCTTTACGGAATTCAACCTTAGGGGCAAGAAGGTAAACGTCTGGGTTGCGGAACACATCAACGGACTTCAGACGGCGAAGAAAATCGTGAAGCAGGTTTTCGGAATAAGAAATTCGGAAAGGAAGCAGGCTTTTGGTAAATATGAGACCTACTACGCCGAGCCGACTTTCATCAGTTCCGGGAAATACTATTATCACTCAGACACCACCGCGAGGGCTGAATTTGATTTTACCGACGAGAATATGCACATCATCAAGGTTGACGAGGTTGCGCCCTTCTACTTCGGGTTCGGCTCAAGCTTTGAAGAGCTCATGGAAGATATGACGGCGCTTCTCGGCAGGCAGCCCGAGCTTCCCGACTGGGTTTACGACGGGGCAATCCTCGGCGTTCAGGGCGGCACAGAAGTGATGATGAAAAAGTATGAGGACGCGGTGAAATACAACACCGAGGTCTGCGGAATATGGATTCAGGACTGGGAAGGACGGCGCGTGACCGCTGTCGGAAAGCAGCTTCAGTGGAACTGGGAATGGGATAAGGAACTCTACCCCGCCCTTGACGAAAAGATAAAAGAGCTTAACGAAAAGGGCGTCAAGGTGCTCGGTTACATAAATCCGTTTCTTGCAGTTGAAAAGCCGCTTTACAAGGAAGCGAGCGAAAAGGGCTACTGCGTTAAGGACAAGGACGGAAACGACTACTACGTTAAGATTACAACCTTCCCCGCCGCTATGCTCGATTTCACAAATCCCGACGCGTGCAGTTGGATTAAGGATATAATCAAAACAAATATGATTGACTTCGGTCTTTCGGGCTGGATGGCTGACTTCGGCGAATACCTGCCGACCGACTGCGTGCTTTACAGCAGAGAGGACCCTCAGCTCGTTCACAACACATGGCCCGCGCGCTGGGCGAAGCTCAACCGCGAGGCGATTGAGGAAGCGGGCAAGCTCGGTGAGATAATGTTCTTCACAAGAGCGGGATATACCGAAACAAAGAAGTATTCCACAATGATGTGGAACGGCGACAATCACGTTGACTACTCTATTGATTTCGGTCTGCCGAGCGTTATTCCCGCGGCGCTTTCACTCACCTGCTGCGGCTTCGGTCTGTCGCACTCGGACATCGGCGGCTACACGACCTTTATGAATCTTACAAGGTCGGATGAGCTCTTTATGAGATGGTGCGAAATGAACGCGTTTACGCCCGTTCTGAGAGGTCACGAGGGGCTTAATCCCGACGTGAACGCACAGTTTGACTACAACGAGGTTACGCTGAAGCATCACGCGAGATTCAGCCGTATACACAAAAAGCTCAAGCCGTACATCAAAGACTGCGTAAAGGAAAACGCGGAAAAAGGAATCGGCGTTATCAGACCGATATTCTTCCACTACGAGGAAGAAAGAGCGTTTAAGGAAACCTATGAATTTATGCTTGGCAGGGATATTCTCGTTGCGCCCGTACTCAGGGAAAACGCGACGAACAGAGTGACGTATCTGCCAAACGACGAGTGGGTGCATCTTTGGTCCGGCAAGGAATATACGGGCGGAAAACACACGGTACCGTCCCCCGTCGGCGCACCGCCGGTATTTGTCAGAAAAGCATCGGAGAGATTCGATGAATTAATGAATATTATAAAATAATTTTGGAGGTATAATTATGAAATACTTTTTGGACAGTGCAAAGATTGATGAAATCAGAGAGGCTTACGACACTTTCGGCATCGACGGCGTTACAACAAACCCGAATCACATTATGAATTCGGGCAAACCGTTTTTCACGGTAATCGGCGAGCTTGCTGAATTTGTTAAGGAAAAAGGCATCGAGGGCTGGGACAAATTCCCGATTTCGGTTGAGATTAATCCCCACCTTGACGACGCTGACGAGATGGTTGAGATGGGTAGAAAGATTGCAGCTATGTGCCCGAATTTCTGCATCAAAATCCCCTGCACCGAGCCCGGTATTGCAGCAGCGAGAAGGCTTGAGCAGAAGGGTATCAGAACAAATCTCACCCTCGTGTTCTCGGCATCGCAGGCGCTTATTGCCGCAAAGAACGGTTCTCTTTTCGTATCGCCTTTCATCGGCTGGAAAGAGAGCAGCGGCGAGGACTGCGCTCAGTACATTCAGGACATCGTAACCATTTATGAAAACTACGGTTTTATCGGCAAGACTCAGATTATATGCGCTGCGGTAAGAAACGGCAAGCAGTTTGTTGACTGTGCGGTTGCCGGCGCTGATATTGTTACGGCAGGTCTTCAGGTGTTCAAGGACAGCTTCTATCACCCCTTCACCGATTACGGCCTTGCAAAATTCCAGGCAGCATGGGATAAGACGATAACCGATTAAGAATCCCTCCGTCACGCTTACGCGTGCCACCTCCCTTTAACAAGGGAGGCAATAAAGAAAGGCGATTATATTATGAAAATAGGATTTATAGGTCTCGGAATCATGGGCGAATCCATGTGCGAGAATATTGTTAAAAAGCACGACGGGGCGATTTACTGCTCGGATATGAACAAGGCGCAGGTTGCAAAGCTTGCTGAAATCGGCGCAATCGGCTGCGAGACGAATATTGACGTTGCGAAAAACGCCGACGTCATCATCACTATGGTGCCGAAGTCAGAGCACGTCAAGGCAGTTTACACCGAGCTTCTGCCGTATATTGACGAGAGCAAAATCTGCATTGATATGAGCACTATTGACCCGTCGGTATCGGTTGAGGTTTCAAAGGAAATCAAGGCAAAGGGCGCTCAGTTTGCGGACGCACCCGTAGTTAAATCCAAGCCCGCAGCAATCAGCGGTCAGCTCGGTATTCTTGTTGGCTGCGACGAGGAGCTCTTCCCCGTTATTGAGCCGATACTCAAGTATATGGGCTGCAACGTTATACGTATGGGTGAAAACGGCAAGGGCCTTGTTATGAAGATTTGCCACAACACTCTCGTTGCACAGATTCAGAACGGAGTAAACGAGACGATTGCGCTTGCTCAGAGAATGGGCATTTCCATTGAGGATTACGCTACGGCTATTTCCTACGGCGGCGGTCAGAATTTCTATCTCGACGGACAGTGGAAAAACCTTCAGGACGAAAACTGGACGACTGCGTTCTCGCTTGAAAACGAGCACAAGGACCTCGGAATTTGTCAGAGGCTTTCTAAGGAAGCGGACTTCCCCATGCCCGGTATGGAAAACGCGAAGGCGGTTTACGACAGAGGTATGGAACTCGGAATCGGCAAAGAGGACTGGCGCGCAACGTATAAGATTGTAAGAGGCGATTACAATGATTAATCATCTCAACGAAGTAAACGACGTAAAGATATACTCGGTTTTCGACGACGAGTTCAGAACTTACGGCAATATAGTCGAGGGGTACGATTTTTCCGAGCTTATTGAGTTTATGGAAAATCATACAGATATTCCCGAGAACGGAAACGTCTACTTCCCTTCCGTTGAAGGATTGGAAAGCTGCGGCGTTTTCAGCGATATTCAGAGCGGTATTTACGGCGGTATGCCTATTCAGATTGGCTACTGCAACGGCAGAAACAGCACCTATAACGGCTTTGAATATCACAAGTGTTCCGAGATTAATATTGCGGTGACTGACTTTGTTCTCGTTCTCGGCCACAGCCGGCAGATTAAGGATAACAGGTTCTATGTGGGCGATGAGAAGGTCTTTTTCGTTCCTGAGGGTACGGCGCTTGAGATGTTTCAGACGACGCTTCATCTGAGCCCGTGCAAGGTCTGCGACGAAGGCTTCAAGGATATCGTTATCCTTGCGAGAGGAACTAACACGCCCCTTGAAAAAAGTGCGCCGAAAAACGGCGAGGACAGGCTTTTATTGCAGAAAAACAAGTGGGTTATCGCCCACCCCGAGCGCGAACCGCTTATTAAGCAGGGCGCGTTTGCAGGACTTATCGGCGAAAACAAAGAGATAAAGTATTAGGTGATTAAAATGGATTTTGAATTTTTATATATTCCCATCGGCGTTCCGACATTTCACCTTAAGTCAGCGCAGAAGGAATTTGACAAGTCTGTAGAAATGCTTAAAAGCATTGACGGGGGCGGAAAATATCCCGACGAGATGCTTCTTTCACTTGACAAGCTTAACACATTTCTTGCGGGAAAGAACCCCGACCTTGTGATTGTGCAGAACATCACGTTTGCAAACTCGGCATACATCAGCGAGGTGCTCAGAAAATTTGACTGCCCCGTTTTGCTCTGGACTCTGCGCGAGCCCGTAATCGACGGCGGAAGGCTTCGCCTCAATTCCCTTACGGGCGCGTATTCCGCTGCGAACACGCTGAAAGCTCTCGGCAGGTCGTTTGAGTATATTTTCGGTTCGCCGACCGAGGAAAAAGTTATAAGAAAGACCGCGGCTGTTATCAGAGCGGCAAGGCTTAAAAAGGCTCTCAGAGAGCTTAATTTCCTGCAGGTCGGTCACACCCCGCAGGGCTTTGGCTTCGGCAGAGCGCTTGATATTGAAATGCTTAAAACCTTCGGCGTAACGCTTCTTTCAATCGAGGCGAGAGAGCTTATCGACAGAGCTAAGCGCTACAGCGACGAGGATATTGAAAATTATCTTGAGGACGCAAAGACGAGGATTAACGGACTTGCGGACACCAAGGAAAAGAACAGGCTCGACTTTGCAAGGCTTTACAGGTCTTACAAGGAATACTGTGAGGAAAACAATATCGGCGCGTTATCTTCGAGATGCTGGCCCGATTTCTTTACGGCGTTCGGAACGCCTGTCTGCGCCGTTCTCGGCATTCTCAACGACCTCGGCGTTTCAGCCGCCTGCGAGGCTGACACCTACGGCGGTCTGACGATGTATATGGCGAAATTCCTTACGGGTACGCCCGCTTTCTTCGGCGACCCCGTTTCAAGGGACGAAGGTGAAAACACGATTACTTTCTGGCACTGCGGTATGGCGGCGTGCTCTCTTGCAAGGAAGGACACCGGCGCCTGTGCCGACGTTCACTGCAACAGAAAGATTGGTCCGACTCTTGACTTTGGCTGCAGGGCAAACGATGACGCAACAATCTGCAGAATCGGCAAGGACGCCGACGGAAAGTTCAGGCTCTTCCTCGCGCACGGCGAGGTGCTTGACAAGCCGAAACAGTTTAACGGCACTTCCCTCGTTGTTAAGACGGATAACCCGGCGGATGAGATTGTTGACAAATCGGTCTGTGACGGCTGGGAACCGCATTTTGCAGTTGCCTACGGCGACATTACGGAAGAGCTCAAAGCTCTTTCAAATATGCTTGGTATTGAGGTAATTGAATACTGATGATTCAGAAAATAGTATTTTTAATTGTAGTCTTTCTTACAAATATAATACAGTGCATCACGGGCTTTGCGGGAACGGTGCTTGCCATGCCGTTTTCGCTGATGCTTGTGGGCTATGATATCGCAAAGCCGATACTGAACGTTCTCGGTCTTGCGGCGTCGGCATTCATAGTTATAAAAGAGTACAAAAATATCAAGGTAAAAGAGCTTTCAAAAATCCTTGCGTTTATGATTTTGGGAATGGTGATTTCCTATTTCATCAAGGATTTTGCAAGCGGATATGAGAGTATTCTATATAAATGCCTCGGCGCGATTATCATCGTTGTCGCGGTGTTTAACGCGGTGCTCTTTTATTCAAAAAAGGAAATGCCCGAGCCGAATATCATTCTGTCAATAATAATACTTATCGGCGCGGGAATTGTTCACGGGCTCTTTGTGTGCGGCGGTATGCTTGTGGTCATCTACGCAAACGCGAAGTTTAAAGAGAAAAGCGAGTTTCGCGCAACTCTTTCCGCCGTATGGCTCGTGCTGAATTCTATTATACTTGTAAGCGATATCAGAGCGGGATATATGGTTAAGGACACGCTTGTGCTTCTTCTGATAAGCCTTGCGGTGCTTGCGGGCTCTCTGATTGTGGGAAATCTCATATACAAAAAGATGAGCCGAAGCGTATTTCTTCAGCTCACCTACGCGCTTATGATTATCAGCGGCGTTTCGCTCTTGGTTAAATGATATGGAAAAAGCAGGATTAAATCAAAAGGAAATAAAGGCGAGAAACCTGAGTTCCGTTTTATATCTGCTGAATGAAAACGAAAACATCGGCAGGAAGGATATTGCAGAGCTGCTGAGCCTTACGCCCGCCGCGGTTACCAAGCTTTGCGGCGAACTGATTGAGGCGGGGCTCATAAGCGAGGTCGGCGAGGACGGCGGCAGCGCGAAAGCAGGAAGAAAGAAGATAAAACTATCTTTAAACCTGAAAAGCTTTTACTGCGTCTGCATCAACGCCGAGGTTGACAAGGTCACGGTTTCTCTTGCGAGATTTGACGGAAAGCTGATTGAAAGCAGAGAGCTTGAACTCACGCAGGACATTGAAAAAATCATTGATACTGCAAAGAAGCTTTTGGCGAACACCGAGGTTGAAAAGGACAGAATTGTCTGCGCTTCAATCTGCGTTCTCGGAAAGGTTGACGACAGCAGCTTCGGCTACTGGGACAACGCCGAGATGATACGGCTTGCCGAGGAAAGGCTTTCCCTTCCCGTCGTGATTGACAACAACATTCAGGCGTTTGCACTTGCCGAGATGATTTTTGCAAAGAGGTCGAGCGAAAACAACGTCCTCTTTCTCAAATGGGGACCGGGTATCGCTTCGGCTATTGCTCGATACGGCGCAATACTCTCGGGCGAAAATTCCGACGTAACGGAAATCGGTCACTACATCATCAACACAAACGGCAGAAAATGCCGCTGTGGGCGTTACGGCTGCCTTGAAACCGAGGTTTCGACTATGCAGATACTCAGCGAAGTTGATGGCAGATACACGCTTGACGGGATAATAAGTTCCGATGATTTGGCTGTCAGGGCGATTATTGATACAAAGATTGATTTGGTGGCTCTCGCGCTGACGAACACGGCTACAATTCTCAATTCCGACAAGGTTATTCTTTTCGGCAGTCTGTTTAATAACGGCTATGTTTCGCAAAAACTTGCAATACAGTGCAAGCGCTACAACGATAATTTTAGCGAAGATACTATTGCACTTTCTGAATTAAATGGTAAAATAACTTATATAGGACCTGTTGCATTAGCGGCGAAAAACTTCTTTTTTGACGTAAAATGCAATTAATATAAACTGATTTGGAGGTTATTTAATGAGTGAAGCTTTAACACACGGAATTAAGCTGAAGGACAAAATCGGCTATGCCATGGGTGATATGGGCGGACTTCTCACCTTTTCGCTTATCGGCGCATTCCAGAACAAGTTTTATACCGACGCTCTCGGTATCGACCCTGCAAAGATTGTTGTTCTCATTCTTGTTGCAAGAATATGGGACGCAATTAACGACCCGCTTTGGGGCGCGTTTATCCAGTCGAGAAAGCCGAGAAAGAGCGGACAGTTCCGCCCGTGGATTTTAGGCTTTTCAATTCCGCTTGCGGTTTCGGCTGCGCTGATGTTTTTACCCATAGGCGGTCTCGGACTCAGCCAGACGAAATATCTTATTTTCGCATATATTACATACATCTGCTACGGTATGATGTATACGGCGGTAAACATCCCCTACGGCTCTCTTGCATCGGTTGTTACCGACGATGAGCTTGAGCGCTCTTCCCTTTCTATGTGGCGTTCAATCGGAGCAGGCGTGGGTGGTCTTCCCGGAACAATCATTCTTCCGATGATTGTTTACACGGTAGTGGGCAAATACCCGAACGGCAAGGACATTCAGGTGCTTGACCAGAACAAGCTTTTCTGGTGCGTACTGATTCTTGCGACTGTTTCAATCGCGGTTTATTTCTGCCACTACAAGCTCACCAAGGAAAGAATTGCACCGCAGAAGAAGATTAAGGACAAGAACCACAACGCAGTTGCAACGATTAAGGACCTTCTGAGAAACAGACCTTTCATTATGATTTGTATTGCGTCGATGCTTCTCATTGCGTTCCAGTTCTATTATCAGTCAACCTTCACATATCTTTTCACCGACTATTTCGGAAAGCCCGGTCTCTACGCGCTCGTTACAATCTGCACGTATCTCCCGATGGCAATATTCATTCCGATAATGAACAAGCTTATCAGGAAGTTCGGCAAGAAGGAACTCTGCGCCGTAGGTATGGCGTTTGCAACGGTTGCCTGCGTAATTCTCTTCCTTGTAAGAGGTACGGCGCTTGCGGAAAATCCGTATTTCTTCCTCGGCCTCACCTTCTTCTCAGGTCTCGGTCAGACGTTCCTTGTACTTGAGGTTTGGGCGCTTGTTATGGACGTTATCGACTACCACGAGGTAAGGACGGGCAAACGTGAGGAAGGTATGGCGTATGCGTTCTTCTCATTCACGAGAAAGCTCGGTCAGACCCTTGCGGGTGTTGGACTCAACGCGCTGCTTGCAATTATCAACTACGACGGAACTGCAACGCAGAACGGCAAGCTTCTTGAGGAATCGGTTCTCTCAAAGCTTTACGATATTTCAACTTTGGTTCCCGCAATTCTTCTTGCACTTATGGCGGTAACGCTCTTCTTCGGATATAACCTCTCGAAGAAAAAGCTTGAAGAAATGCACAAGCAGCTCGACGAAATCAGAGCTAACGAAGTGCAGTAATTCACCTCACAGGGATATAAAAAAACGGTTGTCACGAAATGTGACAACCGTTTTATTGTATAACGAAAACCACGCGATAGTCGCGTGGTTCAAAAGAGGTTAACCGATGAAAAGAACCTCCGAAGCGTGTATAATAGAGAATGACCTGCCAGT
>CAJOHE010000002.1:0-225803 GCA_905234495.1 uncultured Eubacterium sp.
GACTGGCAGGTCATTCTCTATTATACACGCTTCGGAGGTTCTTTTCATCGGTTAACCTCTTTTGAACCACGCGACTATCGCGTGGTTTTCGTTATACAAGAAAAAACCGCAGATTTTCACCTGCGGTTTCATTATTTACATACGCGAAATTTCTTCTCTGAATGCCTCGACCGAATCGAATTCCTTGTAAACCGAAGCAAAGCGGATATACGCAACCTCGTCTATCATCTTGAGCTTTTCCATAATGAGCTCACCGATTTTAACGGAAGTTACTTCCCTGTCGATTGCCGACTGAAGCGTTGCCTCAATCTCGCTGATAGCATCTTCAAGCTCGGAAATATTTACGCTCCTCTTTTCGCAGGCGCGCAGCATTCCCTTTAAAATCTTGTTTCGGTCAAATACCTCGCGGCTCTTATCCTTCTTTACAACGATAATCGGCACGTCCTCGATTGTCTCGTAGGTTGTGAAGCGCTTTGAGCACTGAAGGCACTCTCTTCTGCGCCTGATTTTTTCGTTCTCGTCGGTGGGACGAGAGTCGATTACCTTGCTTTCTTCAAAGCCGCAAAACGGACATTTCATAACTTGTTCCTCCTGTCACTATTTTTGACTCGATGACATTATAACACAAGATATAGAAAAATGCAAGTATTTTTACTTTACAACAATATATTGTTAATATTTTTGCTTTTCAAGCTCGTGCTCCTTGTTGTTGTATATGAACATCCAGACAGCCATTGAACAGATGATAAAATAGCCGAGAACCGACCACAAGTCGGGCACCTGATGCCCGAGGAAAAAGTAGCCGCTGATTGCCGTGAAAATGACGTTTGAATAGTCGTAGACCGAGATTTCCCTGCTCGGCGCAAAGGTGTAGGCGGCGGTAATTGCAAACTGTCCGCCCGCGGCGCATACGCCCACCATAACGAGGAAGAGCCACTGCTCTTTTGTCATCTGGTGGAAGTTGAAAATCAGGTACGGCGCCGTCACGATGCAGGAACAAAGAGAGAAGAAAAAGACGGTGTAACGTCCGTTTTCGCCCTTCTTTCCGAGGTGGCGCACGCAGGTATATGCCGCGCCCGCGCCCATACCGCCAAGGAAGCCCGCAACGCTCGGCAGAAGCTCGGCGTTGCTCATTGTCGGCTTGACGACGAGCATTGCGCCCGCAAACGCGCCTATGATTGCAATCGCCTGCTTGGGCTTAATCCTTTCCTTTAAAAAGATTGCCGAGAAAATCAGCGTAAAAAACGGGCTCATTTTATTTAGCATAGCCGAGTCCGCGGTTGAAGCCATTTTGGTTGCCGCGTAGAAATTTCCGAACATTCCCACAAGCCCCGTAAGAGTTCTGAGCATATGAAACGGAAGCGCGCCCTTTACGGGAAGGAAGCGCTCGCGGTTTTTCGCAAGAGTCGTCGCCGCGATGAACATCGCCACAAGGTTTCTGAAAAAGACCTTCTGGATGACCGGAACGTCGCCCGAAAGGTTTATGAAGCTGCTCATCGCGCTGAAGCAGAACGCGGACAGGATTATGCAGATTATTCCCTTTGTTCTGTTACTCACATTTGCCATAGCTTTTCAAGATAGGTTTTGCTTTCGCCAAGTTCCTTTGAAACGTCGTAGCTCTTTGAATAGATTTCAATCACGCAGTCGCCCTTATAACCGGCGGCGTCAAGGGTGTCCTTTAGCCTTGCAAAATCAAAGCTTCCCTTTGACGGGGGCAGGCAGTCGCCCTCAGCACCGTTGTCGCTTATGTGGACGTGGCGGATTTCGTTTATAAATTCGTTCAGAAATTCAAACGGCTCTTCCCCCGCCCTGACGGACTGCTTGATGTCAAAGACCATATTGTACTCGCTTCCGAGAGCCTCTCTCATCTTTTTGCAGAAGGCGATGCTCTCGCTTTTGAAGCGGTTCACGTTTTCCTGACAGACGGTAACGCCCTCGCGCTTTCCGATTTCGATAAGCTTTAAAAAGCGCTCGAAGTATCTCTCGTCCGGAATCGGAATTTTCGGCTTGGCGACTGCGCCGTGGATTACGACGTACTTCGCGCCGAGAAGCGCCGCAGAGTGGCAGGTCTTTTCATATATGCCTATAAAATCGTTGTATCTTCTCTGATAGTCGCCGAAGATGCAGGTCGACTCAAGAAAGCTTGAAAAGGGATGAACGGAAATAATTTCCGTCGGGCTGTCCTTGACAATTCGGTTAAGTTCAGCCGCAAAGCCTTCGTCAAGCTCGCTGTATGCGTTCATAAAAACCTCGGCTCTCTCGAAGCCCAAATCGCAGACCTTTTGCAGGGCTTTCTCGGTTTCGAGGGGATAGAAGCAAGAGGTTGAAGCGCCGATTTTCATATTTTCACATCCTGATTACATAATAAGGCTTCCCTGTGAAGGGAAGCGCAAATTTAAAGATATTTTTCAATAGCCGCAAGCTGAACGCAGATGCACAGAAGCTCTGCCGCAAGCCTGAGCTCGTCAACGGGCGGATACGACGGCGCGATACGGATGTTCCTGTCGTGCGGGTCAAGTCCGTAGGGATAGGTTGCGCCGACGGTTGTGAGCGTAACGCCCGCCTCCTTGCAGAGCTCGCCGACTCTTTTTGCGCAGCCGTCAGCAACGTCGAGGCTTACGAAATAGCCGCCCTTGGGGGCGTGCCACCACGCGATTTCCTTGCCGCCGAGCTCTCTTTCGAGAGTGTCGAGAACGATGTCAAACTTCGGTTTGAGGATTGCCGCGTGCTTTTTCATATGCTCGAGCACGCCGTCTGCATCCTTGAAGAACAGCACATGGCGGTACTGGTTCATCTTGTCGTAGCTTATGGTCTGAGCGTTGAGCCTCTTTTTGATTGCGGCGATGTTGTTGTCGCTCGCGATGAGAGCGGAAACGCCCGCGCCCGGGAAGGTGATTTTTGAGGTAGAGCAAACCTCGATGACCATATCCTCGTTGCTGTACTTTGGAAGAAGGTCAAAGATGTTTACAAGCTTCGGGGCGTCCTCGGTGATTTCGTGAACGCAGTAGGCGTTGTCCCAGATAATTCTGAAATCGTCAGCCGCAGGATTGAGCGCGGCAATTCTTTCAACAACCGCGTCGGAATAAACGATGCCCGTGGGGTTTGAGAAGCGGGGCACGCAGAACATACCCTTTACGCTCTCGTCCTCAACAAGCTCTTCAACCGCGTCCATATCGGGGCCGTCCTCGTTCATCGGAATGTTTATCATCTCGATGCCGAAGTGCTCGCAGATTGTGAAATGCCTGTCGTAGCCCGGTACGGGGCAGAGGAATTTCACGCTGTCGAGCTTGCACCACGGGGTACTTCCCGCGCCGTGGGTGAAGCACTGGCTGACATAGTCAAACATAAGCTGAAGGCTCGCGTTGGGGCCTATAATGACGTTTTTCGCGTCAACGCCCATAAGGTCGCCGAAGAGCTTTTTGCAGCTCGGAATACCGTCGAGCACGCCGTAGTTTCTGTAGTCAACGCCGTCGACAATATAGTCGTGCACAACCGTGTTGATACCGTTTGAAATATCAAGCTGGTCTGCACCGGGCTTGCCGCGGCTCATATCGAGGGTTAAACCCTTTGCCTTGAAATCGTTGTATCTTTTTTCAAGTAGCGCCTTTTCGTTTAAAAGCTCTTCCCTGCCGTATTCGCTGTAAGGCTTTGCCATCAAATCACCTCTAAAATTAATTAAGTTATTTTAGCATAATTTTTAAAATAATGCAATAATATAAATAAAAAATAAGGGCGGGTGTGGAAACCCGCCCGTACAATTTGTTTAATTTTATGTTTGCGGGCGATTCGTAATCGCCCCTACATTAATACATTCCGCCCTGAGCGGCTGCCATAGCTGCTGCCTGTGCCGCGTCTGCTGCGGGGTCCTTAATCTCTGTTACGAGTGATTCCGTAGTGAGAACCATAGAAGCAACCGAAGCCGCGTTCTGAAGCGCCGAGCGCGTTACCTTTGCGGGGTCAACAATACCCTTCTTGAGCATATCGCCGTACTCGCTCTTTGCAAAGTCGAAGCCGTAGCCCGCCTCGTCCGAGGACTTGATTTTGTCAACGATAACGCTGCCCTCAAGACCTGCGTTGAGCGCAATCTGTCTGATGGGCTCTTCAAGAGCCTTGAGCACGATTGAAACGCCTGTTTTGAAATCTGCGTCGTCGGTGTCGAGAAGCGCTTCAACAGCGGGGATTGCGTTGATAAGAGCAACGCCACCGCCTGCAACGATACCCTCTTCAACGGCTGCCTTTGTAGCCGCAAGAGCGTCCTCAATGCGAAGCTTCTTTTCCTTCATCTCGGTTTCGGTGGCAGCGCCGACCTTAATAACCGCAACGCCGCCCGCCATCTTTGCAAGCCTTTCCTGAAGCTTTTCGCGGTCGAAATCGGACGTTGTATTTTCGATAGCGGTCTTAATCTGACCGACTCTGTTTTTGATTTCCTGAGAATCGCCTGCGCCGTCAACGATAATGGTGTTTTCCTTCGTCACCTTAACCTGACGCGCCTCGCCGAGCATAGCCATCGTGGCGTCCTTGAGCTCAAGTCCGATGTCCTCTGTGATGACCTGACCGCCCGTGAGAATTGCGATATCCTGAAGCATATCCTTTCTTCTGTCGCCGAAGCCCGGTGCCTTTACGCATACGCAGGTAAAGGTGCCGCGAAGCTTGTTGAGAAGGATTGTCTGAAGAGCCTCGCCCTCAACGTCCTCTGCGATGATAACGAGCTTTTTGCCCGATTTGAGAACGGACTCAAGAAGAGGAAGAATGTCTGCAACGACCGTGATTTTCTTGTCCGTGATGAGAAGCATAGCGTCGTCGATAACAGCTTCCATCTTATCGGTATCCGTTACCATATAGGGGGAAATGTAGCCCCTGTCAAACTGCATACCCTCAACAACCTCGCAAACCGTGTCGGCTGTCTTTGATTCCTCGATTGTGATAACGCCGTCAGACGAAACCTTTTCCATAGCGTCGGCAATAAGAGAGCCGACGTACTCGTCGCCCGCGGAAACGGTTGCAACTCTTGCAATATCGTCCGAGCCGTTTACCTGCTGAGAATTCTTCTTAACTGCCTCAACCGTTGCGTCAACCGCGGCTTTGATTCCGTTTTTGACAACCATCGGATTTGCGCCCGCCGCAACGTTTTTCATTCCCTCGCGAACGAGAGCCTGAGCGAGAAGGGTTGCGGTTGTAGTACCGTCGCCCGCGTCGTCGTTTGTCTTTGAGGAAACCTCTTTTACAAGCTGAGCGCCCATATTTTCAAAAGCGTCCTCAAGCTCGATTTCCTTTGCAATCGTCACGCCGTCGTTTGTGATGAGGGGCGAGCCGTATTTCTTGTCAAGAACAACGTTTCTGCCCTTGGGACCGAGTGTGATTTTCACCGTATCCGCAAGCTTATCAATACCCGACTGAAGAGCCTTGCGGGCTTCCTCGCCGTAAATAATATCCTTTGCCATAAATGTCACCCTTTCTGATTATTCAACAACTGCAAGAATATCCTTGACAGATGTGATTGTGTATTCAACGCCGTCGAGCTTAACCTCGGTGCCCGAATACTTGCTGATGATAACCTTGTCGCCCGCCTTGACGGTCATCGGGTTTTCGTCAGTTCCCGGTCCTGCTGCAACAACCTCGCTCATCTCAGGCTTTTCCTGAGCCGAAGCCGCGAGAATAAGACCGCTCTGTGTTTTTTCCTCTGCTTCCAAGGGCTTGAGAAGTACCTTGTCTGCAAGTGGCTTGATAGTCATATAATCACCTCTTAAATTGATTTACAGTTATGGTTTAGCACTCTTTGCCCCTGAGTGCTAACAAATACTATTTTAGCAACATTTTTCCATTTGTCAAGGGTATTAACAAAATGTTTATAAAATATTGTATGAAACAGGCATATAAGATATACATATATTAAAAAACCTGCTCTATTCTCTCTTATCTGAAAAAGGCGTTCTGATGAACGCCTTTTTTATACCTGTTCTCTTTTGTAGTTGTCTATCAGGCAGACCGCGTGGGCGGCGATGCCTTCCTTTGTGCCCGTGAAGCCGAGGCCTTCCTCGGTCGTCGCCTTGACTGAAACGCTGTAAAAATCAATGTCGCAGGCGTGAGCAATATTCATTCTCATCTGCTCGATATACGGCGCAAGCTTCGGCGCCTGAGCGAGAACCGTCGCGTCGATATTTTCAATGACGTATCCCCTGTCGTCGAGCATTTTGGCAACCGCCGCAAGAAGCTCAAGGCTGTTCGCGCCCTTCCATTTTTCGTCGGTATCGGGGAAATGAGTTCCTATGTCGCCGAGCGCAGCCGCACCCAAAAGCGCATCGGATACCGCGTGAAGAAGAACATCCGCGTCGCTGTGGCCGAGAAGACCGAGGTCGCTCGGAATATCAACTCCGCCGATTATGCACTTTCTGCCCTCAACGAGCCTGTGAACGTCGTAGCCGTGTCCTATTCTCATTTAAGCTCCCCCCTCATTTTAAGTATCGCTTCCGCCATCGGGATATCCCCGGGCGTGGTGATTTTGATGTTTTCATACTCGCCCTTCACAACGTAGACGTCCCTGCCGACGTTTTCAATCAGCGCGCAGTCGTCGGTAAAATCAAGGGCGTTTCTGTTTGCAACCGAAAGCGCCTCTTTGTAGAGATTAAACGCAAAAATCTGGGGCGTTCTGATTGCGATGAGCTTTGACCTGTCGGGCGTTTCGGTGATTTTCATATTCCTATCCACAACCTTGATTGTGTCCTTTACGGGAACGCCCACAGCCGCCGCGCCGTGAAGCTTTGCAGCCTCAATGGTCTCGGTGATTTCCTTAACCGTAATCAGCGGTCGTGCGCCGTCGTGAACTATGATGAGGTCGCATTCGTCGATTACCTCGACGGCGTTTGTAACGCTTTCCTGCCTCGTTTTTCCGCCGAAGCAGTACGAGAGGTCGTACGCCCCCAGAATTACCTCGAATTCGTCGAGGTCGCTCTCCCTGCAGACAACGATAATCTCGTTTATCTGAGGGGTGTTTGCAAAGGTTTTGACGCATCTTTCGATAACGGTCATACCGCCGACCTCGAGAAGAAGCTTGTTCTTTTCGCTCTTCATCCTCATGCCGCTTCCCGCGGCGAGTATTACGGCAACGTTATTCATTTCTCAGTACCTCCGTTTCCTCACGGGTGGGTGTGACAAATTCCGTTTTGTATGTGTCGTAGACCACAAAGCCGGGCTTTGCGCCGTTCGGCTTTCTGATATTTTTAACAATAGTATAGTCGACCGCAACGTTTGAGGATTCCCTCGCGCTGCTGTAGTATGCGGCGATAACCGCGCAGTCGTGAATCGCGCCGTCGGTGATTTCCGCCCCCGAGGTGGCGCAGATAACGTGGCTTCCGGGGCAAGCCTGAGTATGAAACCACGTGTCGTAGTTTTTCGCGGTTTTCATAGTAAGGCGATCGTTCATCGAGTTGTTCCTGCCGACAAAGACGTCAAACCCGTCGCGCGTTTTGAAGCGCATCGGCTCGAGCTTCTTCACCTTTTCCTTTGCGCCGCGGGCGTTTTTGATATATCCCTGCGCGGCAAGTTCCTGCTTAATCTCGGTGATTTCGCTGTCGGTTTCGGCTCGGGTGAGCGCGTCGATTACCGTTTCAAAGTACGCCGCCTCAGCCCTTGCCGAGGCTATGAAGTCCTCAAGCTTGGTTTCGGCAATCTGCTTTTTACGGTATTCCTTATAGTATTTCTGCGCGTTTTGCGACGGCGTAAGCGCCACGTCCGCGGGTATTCTCACGGTTTTGTTTTCGTCGTAGTAGTTTTCAAGGTCGTAGTACGGGGCGCCCTTTTCAAGGCGGTACTGATTTGAGCTGATGAGGTCGCCGAAAAGGCGGTAGGTTTCCTTGTCCCTGCACTCCTCAAGCTCGTTTTCCCTCGCGATAGTCTTCCTCACGGCGCGTTCCCTCAGGGTGCCCAGCGTTTTGAAAAGCTCGGCACTACGTGATTTTATGCGCATCACCCTGACCTTTTCATAGTAGAAATAGTCGAGAAGCTCAGAAAACGTGGGGAAGGTTCTGAGCGCTGCAAGGTCGCCGTACTGGTGAATTTCCATAAACGCGAAGTCCTTGGGCGTGTCGATAATAACCGCCGTCGGAACGGGGTTTTCGGCGTTTTGCTTTAACTCATCCACGCCGAGCCCGTTTTCAATCTCGCGGCAGATTATAGGCGAAACGCCCATAAGCGTATCCATTGCGCCCTTGTATAAGCCCTTGGGCGCCGAGGTGATTTTTGCCTTTATATCGTCAATATCGTCGGTAAAAATGCTGAGCTTGTCCTGCTTCGGCGGGGCGGTATAGGTCACGCCCGGAAGGATTTCCCTCACCTGCGACTTGCTCTCGTCAACGCGCCTGAACGCGTCGATAACCTTGTTATTTTCATCAATGAAAATGATGTTTGAATACCTGCCCATAATCTCGATGATTACGGCGTAGGCGTGCTTTTCGCCGAGCTCGTCGGTCGCGTCAAAGGATATTCTCACAATCCTTTCAAGGCTGTCCTGAGTGACGGCGGTAACCCACGCGCCCGTGAGCCTCTTTCTGAAAAGAAGGCAGAGCATCGGTGGCTTTGACGGATTCTCGGGCGGTCTTTCGGTAAAATGAATACGCGCCGCGTCCGCGTTGCACGACAGAAGAAGCCTGCGGCTGCCCTCTCTTTTGCGAAGGCTCAGCACAAGCTCATCCTTTGACGGCTGATAGATTTTATCAACGCGGCTGCCGACGGCGAAGTCGGCTATTTCATTTTTCAGATGATGCAGAAAAATTCCGTCAAGCGCCATAATTTAACGTCCGATACCTATAATACTATCCTTCTGTTCAAAGGTTAAAAACTCAACGTCGGGGAACATTTTTTCAAGCGTATCCTTGAGCATAAGAAACGGCTCGTTTTCGCTTTCATAATGCCCCGCACAGATTACGGCTCTGCCCTGCTGCTGAGCGTCGAGCATCTCGTGATACTTCATCTCACCGATGACAAAGCAGTCGGCATTTTCCATAGCAAGGTCGATGAACACGCCGCTTCCGCCACCGCCGACGGCAACCTTTTTAATCGGCTTGTCCGTGTTTGTGAAGGTGACCTTGTCGCTCTCAAGCATAAGGGAAACGTAGTCCGCAAGGTCGTCGACCGACATCTCAAGCGAAAGCTCGCCGACTACGACGTTGCCCCCGTCAAGTCTCTCGGGGTTTTCGAGCCTGAGGGCTTTTGCAAGATTGTCGTTGATGCCGTTTTCCGCCTTGTCAAAGCAGGTATGGGTGCTTATCTGCGAGATTCCCGCGCGGGCAAGCTCGTATGCGGGGCTGCCCTCGGTCACGCTTTCAAGCGGCGAAAAAATCACGGGGTGATGAGTCAGAAGCAGGTCGGCGTTTACCGACTTTGCAAATTCCACCGCGGAGGGCGTAGGGTCAAGAGAGAGCACGGCGGTCTTGACCTCCTTGCGGAATTCCCCAACAAGAAAGCCCGAATTGTCCCACTCGTCCTGAGTATCGAAGGGTGCGATGCTGTTTAAAAAATCGTATATGTTTTTCACCGTTGTCATAGCTTTTCCTCCACGGCAGAGATTACGTCGCTGTAGTCCTCGCCCGATTTCTGCTTGTTATATAAGTAGTTGAGAAGGTGCACAAAATAGCCCTTTTCGCCAAAATCTTTTATGTTTCCGAGAAAGTAATCAACCCTCGTTTTGGGCTCGACCTTCCCCGTATAATGCGCGTCAAGCACGCTGTAATAATGCCTGCCGTCCCTGACGACAATATCGTTATCAATCTCAAAGCCGTTATCATAGAGGTACTTTCTCGCGATTTCGGGGTGCGTCATCGGGTTGAGGACGATATGCTTTTCCTTGACCGCGCTCTCGCGCGAGAGTATATCCGCGATGAGCTCGCCCCCCATACCCGCGATAATCACGCAGTCGTATTCCTCGGGCGAGATGCTTTCAAGCCCGTCCGAGAGCCTTACGTCTATCACATCGCAAAGAGCCTCCTGCTCAACTTTCGCTTTGCAGGAGGACAGTGGTTTTTCGTTGATATCGCACGCAATCGCGCCCTTGATTTTTCCGCGCCTGCAAAGGTAAACGGGAAGATAGCCGTGGTCGGTTCCGATGTCGGCAATCCTCTCCCCGTCTTTCACAAGCGCCGCCACAGCTTTAAGTCTATCCGACAGCTGCATTATTTGATGAGCGCGTTGAGCTTTTCAACAAGCGCGTCGGCGTCCGTTCCGTGAACGAAGCAAGCCTCTTCAAGGGTTTCGCCGCGTGAAGCGGGGCAACCGAGGCAGTGCATACCCATTTCAAGGAAATAGGGCGCAGAGTCGGGACAAATGTCGAGAATATCGCCGATAATTGTATCTTTGGTAATTTCAGCCATAATAAAACACTCCTTTAATTTATTAATTTATTTATAACATAAATAAACGGACTTTGCAAGAATAATGTTTGCAAGTTCACGCCCGATATGCTATTATATAAAGCGGTGATAATATGGATAAGGAAAAAGAATATAATCCCTCACTTGAATTTGACGCATTCACGGCGGGCGTTGAGGACGGCGGCATCCGCTCAAGCTCAACCGTTGCGATGATTGTGTGCTACATCGTGTCAAGCCTCGAGGAAAAAATTACGGCGAAAATCATTGTTGACGCTCTTGTTGACGGCAAGCTTGCAAACTATTTTGAAGTGACGAACGCCGTGTCAAAAATGATTAAAAACGGCAACCTCATCGAGGACGAAAACGGTATACTCACCGCAACGCCCAAATGCAAATTTGCCATTGAGATTGTTGAAAACGACCTTCCCCTGAGCGTGAGGGAAAAGAGCGTCGAGCTTGTGAAAAAGCTTGCGGCGCTCGAGGTGAACAAAAAGGAAAACAAGGTGAGCATAGCGGCTGAAAACAACGGCTACAAGGTAACGCTTCACGTCAGCGACGTCGACAGCGACTTTATGACGCTTTCACTCTACGTTCCCACCGAGGCGCAGGCGGAAGTAATCAAAAACAAATTCCTGATAAACCCCGCAAAGGTTTACGAAAACTTAATCGAATCGATATTTGATAACGAAGAATAGAAAAGAGCCGTTTGGCTCTTTTTTATGAATAATTTGACAAAAATTATCTATATTATAGGCTATTCTTTCTTTTAGGTTCCGCATTCCGAATTTCGCATTCCGCATTAAAAAAAGACGTTCCAAACGGAACGTCTTTCTTTATGTAAATTATTCAGCGGGAGCTTCTTCCTCAGCGGGAGCATCCTCTTCTGCGGGAGCTTCTTCCTCAGCGGGTGCTTCCTCAACTGCGGGAGCCTCTTCCTCAGCGGGAGCTTCCTCAACTGCGGGAGCCTCTTCCTCAGCGGGAGCATCCTCTTCTGCAGGAGCTTCTTCCTCTGCGGGAGCTTCTTCCTCTATAGGTGCCTCTTCCTCAGCGGGTGCTTCCTCATCTGCAAGGTCTGCGATGGGCTCTTCGGGCTTTTCGAGAAGTTCCTTGATTGAGAGAGAAACTCTCTTCTTGTCGAAGTCGATGTCGATAATCTTAACCTCAACCTCGTCGCCTACGTTGAGCACGTCAGCAGGTGTCTTGATTCTTTCCCATGCAATCTGGCTGATGTGGATAAGACCGTCGATGCCGGGAAGGATGTTTGCAAATGCGCCGAATGAAGCGATGCTTACAATCTTTGCCTTAAGCACTGTACCCACGGGGTAATCCCTCTTGAGGATTTCCCACGGATTGTCCTCGAGCTTCTTGAAGCCGAGTGAAATCTTTTTGTTTTCACCGTCGAGCTTTTTGATTGTTACCTCAACTGCGTCGCCAACGTTTACAACCTCTGACGGGTGCTTAATCCTTGACCACGAAAGCTCGCTGATATGAATCATACCGTCCATACCGCCGATGTCTACGAATGCGCCGTAGTTTGTGAGCGACTTAACAACGCCGGTAAGCTTTGCGCCCTCTTCAAGAGTTGCCCAGAATGCTTCCTGCTGCGCCTTTCTCTCTTCATATGCTACGGTCTTGATATTACCTACAGCACGGCGTCTGATAGGATTTGTTTCAATTACCTTGAAACGAACAGTTGTGTCCTTGAGGACGTCAAGCTCCTGACCGCGCGGAACGCCTGTGAGCGAAGCGGGTACGAATACCCTTGTTCCGTTTGTAACAACGATAACGCCGCCTCTTACGACTGCGGTTACCGTTCCTTCAAGAATTTCGCCAGACTCTTTTGCGGCGGTGATATCTTCCCATCCCTGGAAAGCATCGACAAGCTTCTTGGAAAGCTTAAGTACACCCTCGTTGTCATCAGTCTTCATAATTACAAGCTTGAGCTCGTCGCCGAGTGAAACGACATCGTCGGGCTTTGTAACATTCTCTGATGAAAGATCGTCAATAGCGATAACACCGGTCTGCTTTCTTCCTTCAACATCAACAAATACTTCTGTTGGTGTGATGTTTACAACTT
Source organism: uncultured Eubacterium sp. (assembly GCA_905234495.1). Lineage (GTDB taxonomy): Bacteria > Bacillota > Clostridia > Oscillospirales > Acutalibacteraceae > Eubacterium_R. The sequence continues at coordinate 12,439 of CAJOHE010000002.1, forward strand.
TACCTGTAACTACCTTGCTGTTTTCGTCTTCTCTGAATGATTCTTCAAGCATTTCTTTGAAGGTTGCCTCACCATCAGCAGATGCGGGTGCAGCAGTATTAACTGCCTTATCAGCGGTATCTGCTGTCTCCGCAACTGTTTCAGCTGCTTCAACTTCCTTTTTAATAATTTCTTCGGACATGGTTTCTACTACCTCCTTGATTATAGATGCGGGGGTCGACGCTCCCGCGGTTACACCAACACACTCATAAGCGCTCAGGTCGATATCCCCAAGCTCGTCCGCGGTCTCAATCAAAAACGTATCCGCGCCGGCAGCTCTGCATACCTCGCCGAGCTTATTTGTGTTTGATGAATGGCGGCCGCCGATGACAATCATAGCCTGCATTTTCTCAGAAAGAGCCGCAGCCTCGTCCTGCCTTTCCGCAGTCGCATTACATATTGTACTATATATTTTACAATTTGAAAAGACTTTTTTTAATATTTTATTGCATTTTTTCCATTCTTTTACCGAAAAAGTTGTCTGACTGACGCAAATAAGCGGTTTTTCCCGGGTTAATGGATGATTTGCAATGATTTCGTCGAGCTCGTTTTCGTTTTTGAAAACGTAGCTTTCGCCCCTGCAGTACGACCTGATGCCCATAACCTCGGGATGCTTCTCGTCGCCCGCAATCAGAGTGACCGTTCCCTCCTCCTGAGAGGACACGATTTTATGTATCTTTGAAACGAAGGGGCAGGTGGCGTCGATATATGCGATATGCTTTTCCTCCGCCTCGTCGATGACGGACTTTTCAACGCCGTGGGTTCTGATTACAACGGTGTAGCCCTCGGGGCAATCGGCAATATTTTCGATAATCTTTACGCCCTTATCCTCAAGCTCCTTTACGAGCTGGGGATTGTGGATAATCGGGCCGAGGGTGCAGACCTTCTCGCCCTTTTCAACGAGGTCGTAAACGAGATTTACCGCCCTGTCGACTCCGAAGCAGAAGCCCGCGGTTTTTGCAAGAACGGTTTTCACTTTCTCTCACTCTCCCAAAGCTCGGTAATCCTGTCCATAACCATCTGCGCCGCCGCGCTGATTTCCTCGCGCGAAACCTCTTCCTTGTCAAGTCCGAGCTCCGCGTTTGTCAGAAGCTTGCCGTAAACGACCGTGACCTTCTTGAAAGGTCTGATGGGACCGTCGCAGCAGATTGCGGCGGGAAGCACGTCCGCGTGGGCGTTGTGGGCGATAATGGCAACGCCGGGGCGCGGCTCCTGGGGAACTCCGCCCTTGTCCTTAACTCTTCTGCCCTCGGGGCAAAGCGCCATAACGTGCCCCTCTTCAACGATTTTCTGACCGTAGGCAATCGAAGTGTTGTCGCCCTTTCCCCTCATTACGGGGAAGCCGTACATATGGGTGATAATCCACGCAACCGCGGGCTTTTCGTAAAGCTCTGCCTTTGCCATAAAGTGCATCGGCGGAACCTTCCTTGAATATGCCGCAAAAACGGGGTCAAGCGCGCAGGTGTGGTTGATTGCAACTATGTATCTTGAATCCTCGCTCGGAACGTTTTCAACGCCCTTGAGCCTGATTCGGTAAACGACCTTGATAACCCAGCCGAGTGAGTTTTTGATAAAGCCGTAAAACTTGTAGTGGTGTACCTGAGAAAAATCAAAATCCTGCATCACAGCGCCTCCTTGATGATGTTGATGATATACTGAATCGACTCGTCGAGAGTGAGCTTCGACGTGTCCGCCATAACGCTTTCCTCGGTGGGCTTGAGCGGGGCAATCTCGCGGTGGGAATCCTGCCAGTCGCGCTGATTAACGTCGGCTAAAACGTCCTCGTACTTCACGTCCTCGCCCTTTTCGACGAGCTCTTTATACCGCCTCTCGGCTCTGCACTCGGGTGAGGCGAAGAGGAAAATCTTGCACTGTGCGTCGGGAAGCACCACGCTTGCAATATCCCTGCCGTCCATAATGACGTTATTCTCTCTTGCGATGCTTCTCTGAAGCTCAAGAAGGAACGCTCTGACCTCGGGGATTGCCGAAACCTTCGACGCGCCCATTGAGATTTCGGGCGTTCTGATTAGCGACGAAACGTCCTCGCCGTTGAGGTAAACGCACTGCGTTCCGTCCTCGGAAAAACCGAGCTTGACATCGGTGCTGTCAAGAAGCGCGATGACCTTTTCCGTGCTGTCAAGAGCATTATTTCTCGCGGCGTTGAGCGCAATCGCTCTGTAGAGCGCGCCCGTGTCGACATAGATGAAGCCGAGCTCCTTTGCCGCCGCCTTTGCAATCGTTGATTTGCCTGCGCCCGCAGGTCCGTCTATTGCAACATTGAACATAGTTTTTCTCCTTTATCACATATTCTCCGCCGCGAGGTTTGCGGTGGAAAACGCTATTTGCAGATTAAAGCCGCCCGTATAGGCGTCAACGTCTATAATCTCGCCCGCGAAATACAGATTTTCAACGAGCTTCGACTGCATTGTTTTGGGGTTAATTTCCTTAACCTCAACGCCGCCCGAGGTGATTATCGCCTCTTCAATCGGTCTGAAGCCCGTGACGTTGACGGTCAGCCCTTTGATGAGGGAAACGAGCCCCTGCCTTTCCTCGCGCGTTATCTGGTTGACCTTTCGCGAGGGTTCGATTCCGCTGAGTAAAACTATAGCAGGAATGAGCTTTTTAGGCAAGAGTTTTGAAAGAGAGTTTATAAAATCTTTATTTATAAGCTCGGAAAAATCGCGGAGGATTCTTGCGTCGAGCGCCTTTTCGTCGAGCGCGGGCTTGAGGTCGATTACGACCTTGTACTGCGCCGTGTCAATCTTTCTCATATGGCTTGACGCCGAGAGGATTACGGGGCCCGAAAGTCCGTAGTGGGTGAAGAGCATTTCACCGAAATCATTGTAGATTTCGCTGCCGTCCTCAAGCACCTTTATGCTGATGTTTTTGAGCGAAAGCCCCTGTAAATCCTTGATAAAATCATCGCTGCACACAAGGGGTACGAGGCTCGGTCTGAGGGGCGTTACGGTGTGACCTGCGGATTTTGCAAGGCGGTAGCCGTCCCCCGTCGAGCCCGTGAGCGGATAGCTTTTTCCGCCCGTGCAAAGGCAGACCTTGTCACAGGGAATTTTGTCGCCGCCGTCCGTTATAACGCTTTTTATAATCGGCTTTTCTCCGTCAAATTCAAAGTCGGTTGCCGAGGCCTTCACAATCCTCGCGCCGCTTCTCTTTGCGTAGTAAACGAGGGCGTCGACGATGTCGGAAGCCTTGTCGCTCTGCGGGAACACGCGGTTTCCCCTCTCGGTTTTAAGAGGCACGCCGAGCTCCTCGAAAAGCGCCATTGTGTCGTAGGGCATAAAAGAGGAAAACGCCGAGTACATAAAGCGGGGATTTGTCGGCACGTTTGCGATTAAATCCTCAAGCTCAAAGCAGGCGTTTGTGACGTTGCACCTGCCCTTGCCCGTTATCATAAGCTTTCTTCCGGGGCGTTCCATTTTTTCCAAAACGGTGACGCTGTTGCCCCTTTCGGCGGACTTTGCGGCGCACAGAAGCCCCGCGGCACCCCCGCCGATAACAACTATATTCGGCATAGTTCCTCCTTTCTTAATTCGGAATTATTGTATAGTTTCAAGTTCTTCGCTGACCTTTTCCCACTCGTCGATGAGTTCGGTGTGCCTGACGTTGAGCTTTTCGAGCCTGTCGGTCAGCTCAAGCAGGGTGTTATAGTCCGCGCAGGCGATTGCCTCCTCGGTTTCCTTTATCTCCTGCTCTGTCTGTTCAATCTCCTCCTCGAGCCTCTTGCTCTGAGTCGTGAGCTTTCTGATACGGCTCTGAAGCTCCTTCCTGAGCTTGTACTCGTTTTGCTTGGGCGCCTTTTCCTCTTTGGCTTTTTCCTCTTTGATATAGCGCTTTTCGGCGTAATCGTCGTAGTTGCCGAGGAAGACGTTGCAGCCGTGGGGCGTGAGCTCGATTATCCTTGTTGCAAGCTTGTTGATGAAATATCTGTCGTGCGACACGATGAGCATTGTGCCGCTGTAGCTGAGAAGCGTTTCTTCAAGCTCCTCGCGCGAAAATGCGTCGAGGTGGTTTGTGGGCTCGTCGAGAAGAAGGAAGTTGAATCCGCCGAGCATCAGCTTTAAAAGCGCAACCCTCGCCCTCTCGCCGCCCGAGCAGACCTCGAGCTTACGGTAGACGTCGTCCCCCTTGAAAAGGAAGGCGGCAAGTGCGTTTCGCACCTTTGTCTCGGTCATAAACGGAAAGCTCGTCCACACCTCGTCGAGGACGGTTTTGCTCAAATCAAGCTTGTCCTGAACCTGGTCGAAATAGCCCGTCATAACGTTTGCGCCGAAGCGGTAGCGTCCGCCGTCGCGGGTGACGTCTCCCATTAAAATTTTGAGAAGAGTCGTCTTGCCGCAGCCGTTGTCGCCGAGAAGAAACACCCTCTCGCCGCGCTGAATGTTAAACGTTGCGCTGTCGAAAACGGGCTTGCCGCCGAAGGCTTTGCTGAGGTCGCTTACCTCAAGCACTTCCTCGCCCGACTGGCATTTCGGCGTAAAATCAAAGCGGATGCGCTCAACCCTGCTGTCGGGAACTACGAGCTGCGCTTTGAGCTTTTCAAGCTGCTTTTCCTTGCTCTCGGCGGTTTTGATGCTCTTTTCCCTGTTCCAGCGGCGAAACTGAGCAATCATCTCTTCCATCCGCTCAATTTCTTTCATATCGTTTTCGTATTTTTCCTCGACAGCCTTCTGTTCGGCTGCCTTCTTTTTGAGGAAAAGCGAGTAGTTTCCCGTGTATGAACGGGATTTTCCGTTTTCTATTTCAACCGTTTTTTCGGTGATTTTGTCAAGAAAATATCTGTCGTGGCTGATAATAAGACACGCGCCCCTGAAGGACAGAAGAAAGTCCTCAAGCCAGTTTATGGCGCTGATGTCAAGGTGGTTCGTCGGCTCGTCGAGAAGAAGCAAATCAGCCTTTGAAAGAAGCAGCTTTGCGAGAATCAGCTTTGAGCGCTGACCGCCCGAAAGACGGGACGTGGGGGCGTCAAACTCCCCTTCCTCAAAGCCGAGACCGATGAGCGCCGCGCGCGCCCTCGCCTTGTATGTCAGCCCACCGTCCTGCTGAAAACGGGTTGTGAGAAAATCCTGCTGCTCTATAAGGTCGGCACTCGGATTTTTCTCAATCTCACCGGCGAGGCTTTCAAGCTTTTTCTCGGTTTCGATGAGGTCGGAAAAGACGGAAATAATCTCTTCCCATATCGTTCTGTTCTGCGAGCAGGTGTGCTGCTCCATATAGCCGAGAACGGTGTTTTTTGCAAGAACGCAGAGTCCGCTGTCGGGCTGATATTCGCCCGTGATGAGCTTGAAAAGAGAGGTTTTTCCCGCGCCGTTCACGCCGACCAAGCCCACCTTTTCGCCGCCCTTTATGTCAAAGGAAACGTCTGAGAAAAGCGAGCTTTCGCCGAAGGATATTGTTAAGTTTTGAATGTCGAGTACGTTCATATATGATTTCCAAACCTCTCAGCCTCCCTTGTCAAAGGGAGGGGGACCGCTTGCGGTGGAGGGATTCCTGTTCCCTCATTACAGTTGCCGCAAGACAAGGGCAAGGTGCCTACACCTTGCTGCGGCACGATGTGGGCATCGTGCCCTACATAGATTATTTTAAAATCAATTATTTTATATTTTACACTATTTTTACTTGAATGTATAGTATTATTTTGATATTATATATTAGAAAAATCTGAAAGGTAAAAATCTTATGTATATTTTCAAACTGAAGCCCGTGTTCAAGGATTACATCTGGGGCGGAACAAGACTAAAAACCGATTTCGGCTTTGAAAGCGAGCTTGACAAGGTTGCCGAGGGCTGGATGCTTTCGTGCCACAAGGACGGCAGAAACACCGTTGAAAACGGCGAGTATGCAGGCGAAGAGCTCGAGGCGGTAATTGAGAAGGTGGGCAAGGAAAAGCTTGTCGGAACGAGAAGCCTCGACTTCCCCTATTTCCCCGTGCTCATCAAGCTGATTGACGCAAAAAACGATTTGTCGATTCAGGTTCATCCCGACAACGACTACGCGCAGAGGGTTGAGGGCGAATTCGGCAAGACCGAAATCTGGTACGTGCTCGACGCCACCGACGACGCAAAGCTTGTCTACGGCTTTAAGGAAAAAATCACGAGCGGGGAATTTCAGAAGGCGATTGAGGACAACACGCTTATGGACGTGCTCAATCAGGTTCCCGTCAAGAAGGGCGACCTCTTTTTCATCGAGGCGGGCACGGTTCACGCAATCGGCAAGGGCACTCTGATTGCCGAGATTCAGCAGAATTCAAACAGCACCTACAGGGTGTACGACTACGGCAGGCTCGGCGCCGACGGAAAGCCGAGGGAACTGCACGTTAAAAAGGCGGTCGACGTTTCAAAGACCGAGCCGCCGAAGTATGAAATCAAGCCCTTCGGAAAGCCCGAAAAGCACGGCGGATACGTTTCAACCCTTCTGACAAAATGCGATTTGTTCACGGTTACGCATTACGACGTAAATGAAAGCGTTAAGCTTTGCGCCGATGAGAAAAGCTTTAATCATATTCTCGTTCTCGACGGTCAGGGTGAGATTGACTCTCAGGCGCTCAAAAAGGGCGACAGCTTCTTTGTTCCTGCGGGCTACGGCGAATATAAAATTTCCGGCGAATGCGAAATCATCGTTACAAATATTTAATCATCTTATGAATAAAAGTCACGGTTAGCGCTATACTAATTGTGACTTTATTTTTTGAGGTGATATTATGAATGCTATGAAGATTATCAACAAGGTTGCGCTGGTACTGACAATCATCGGCGGCGTGAACTGGGGACTTATAGGAATATTCAAATTTGATTTGGTTGCGTGGATATTCTCGGGTCAGGACAGCGTTTTGGCGCGAATCATCTATTCCCTTGTGGGCATCGCGGCACTGTGGTGCATAAGCCTTCTGTTTAATAACAGAACAGTAGCGGAATAAAAATGCGAAAGCAATTCACGTTGCAAAGCAACAATTCATGACCGAAGGTCAATTCACGCCAACGGCAATTCACGCCGCAGGCAATCATTACGGGAAGACACAATGTCTTCCCGTTTTATTATTGACACATTTATAATTCTATGATAAAATTCATAATTATTGTATAAAAATACAATTATAAATGGAGGAAAAATTATGGCTCAGACAAAAAAGAGAACTGCCATAGCTGCTCTCATCGCTATGATTATGCTTGTGTTTTCCCTCTCGGGCATCACGGCTTTTGCCGATGACGAGCCCGTTCTCGTTGCCCCGAACGGCGACGCAACCGCAATAGTTACGGTTGACGAGACGGACTACAACCTTGCAGAGTATTCCGTTGAGGACGGCGCAGGCGCAGCTGACTACGTTGACAGCTATGCGGACAATCTCACAAACGACGAAAACTTCGAGACAAACATTGAAACGGCGCTTACAACGGTAAGAGAGACTATCAAGTCCTACGCCACAATCTGGTCGCTTCTTCCCCCGATTATCGCAATCGTTCTTGCACTTATCACAAAAGAGGTTTATTCTTCCCTCTTCATCGGTATCCTTGCAGGCGGCGTAATCTATTCGGGCTTCAATTTTGAAACGACCGTCGTTCACGTTTTCCAGGACGGCTTCATCAACACAATCGCCGACAGCTACAACATAGGAATCATCATCTTCCTTGTTCTTCTCGGCTCGCTTGTTGCTATGATGAACAAGACGGGCGGTTCGGCTGCGTTCGGCAGATGGACTGCAAAGCACATCAAGTCAAGAGTGGGCGCGCAGCTTGCAACAATCGCGCTCGGCGTGCTCATCTTTGTTGACGACTATTTCAACTGTCTTACGGTTGGTTCCGTTATGCGCCCCGTAACCGACAAGAAAAACATTTCAAGGGAAAAGCTTGCCTATCTCATCGACGCAACGGCAGCCCCCGTCTGCATCATCGCGCCCATCTCATCATGGGCAGCAGCGGTTGCAGGCTTTGCTAAGGGCGCGGGCGCAGAGAGCGGAATGTCGCTTTTCATTCAGGCAATCCCCTACAATTTCTACGCGCTTCTCACAATCGTTATGATGATTTTCATCGCCGTTTCAAAGTTTGACTACGGCACGATGAAGAAGTTTGAAGAGGCTGCAATCAGCGGCCACGCAGTTGAGGAAAAGAATCCTTCGCACAGCGAGGAAATCAAGGTTAACGACAAGGGCAGAGTAATCGACCTCGTTATCCCCGTAATCTTCCTCATCATCTCCTGCGTAATCGGTATGATTTACTCGGGCGGCTTCTTCACCGCCGACGCCGACTGCTACCACGATTTCATCGGCGCCTTCTCTGAAAGCGACGCTTCGGTAGGTCTTGTGTTCGGCTCGTTTGTTACAATCATATTCGCTGTTATCTACTTCCTTTGCAGAAGAGTTATCAGCTTCAAGGACTGCATGGAAGCAATCCCCGAGGGCTTCAAGGCTATGGTGCCCGCAATCCTCATTCTCTGCTGCGCATGGACGCTCAAGACGATGACGGATTCACTCGGCGCAAAGATTTTCATCTCTCAGCTCATCGAGGGTTCGGCGGCAGGACTGCAGATGCTTCTTCCCGCAATCATCTTCCTTATCGCGGTCGGTCTTTCGTTTGCAACGGGTACGTCGTGGGGCACTTTCGGTATCCTTATTCCGATTGTTCTCAGCGTATTCAGCGGCACGGACGGCAAGATTACAATCATCGCAATCTCGGCTTGTATGGCTGGTGCGGTTTGCGGCGACCACTGCTCACCGATTTCGGATACCACGATTATGGCTTCCGCAGGTGCAGAGTGTAACCACCTCAACCACGTTTCAACCCAGCTTCCCTACGCGCTCACGGTTGCAGGCGTTTCCTTCGTAAGCTACATCGTTGCAGGCTTCGTTCAGTCCGTATGGATTGCTCTTCCGATTGCAACGGTACTTATGCTTGCCTGCCTTGTTGTGCTCAGGGTTGTGCTCGGAAAGAAGAAAGCTGATGCGTAATGCGTAATTAGCTTGCAAAGCAAAAATAGCTCTTAGCTGAAAAGAGAGGCTCACGCCTCTCTTTTTTATGCTTGCATAGATATGAGCTGCTTCTTCAGTTTTTCGAGGATTCGCTTTTCAAGGCGGCTGATGTAGGACTGGGATATTCCCATAAAGTCGGCAAGCTGCTTCTGCGTTTTGGGCTCGGCGCCGTTTAGTCCGTAGCGCCTTATCATAAGCTCCCTTTCCTTTTGCGGAAGCGAGTCGACCACTTGCGCCACAAGCCTTTTCTCATCGTCGTATTCAAGCTCGTCGTAGACGTCGTCGGGCTCGGTGCCGAGAACGTCGCGCAGGGTGAGCTCGTTGCCGTCCCAATCGACCGAGAGGGGCTCGTCAAACGAAATCTCGCTCTTCATATTGTTAATCTTCCTCAGGTGCATAAGAATCTCGTTTTCAATGCACCGCGAGGCGTAGGTGGCAAGCTTGATATTCTTGTCGGGATTAAAGGTTCGCACCGCCTTCATAAGCCCGATTGTTCCGATTGAAACGAGGTCCTCGGTCGGGGTTGTTTTCGTTTCAAATTTCTTTGCGATGTAGACCACGAGGCGAAGATTGTGCACGACGAGAAGGTCGCGCTGAGAGAAATCCCCCGCCCTGATTTTGTCCATAATTTCCCATTCCCTGTCCTTTGAAAGCGGCGGGGGCAGGGTTTCGGGGCCGTTTATGTAGTAGCAGCCCTGCCGTTTAAAGAGCCTTGCAAAAAGCATTTTAAGTTTTTTCATAATGCACCTCTGAGTAATTCTGTATTCAGTATTGCGGAAAAATCCTTTTCATTAACAACCGAAAGCGCTATGTAAACCCTGTCGGTTTCAACGCTTTTCCCCTTTGCGGATATCACCACCCTGTCGGGTCTGAACGCCTTTAACATTCCGTCACCTCCCACTGTGTTATACGGTATAATTCTGTCACCCTCAAGGGTGATTTTTTCTTTGTCGACAATTATCACGGGGAAGCCCGAAAACGGCTCGTGAAGCCTGTTTCCGCTGTCTGCAAAGGCGTAGAGGGCGAACTCGTCTTCCCCCTTGAAAATCTTTAAAAGATATATCTCGTTTTTACTCGCCGTGCGGTTGTATATCCATATGACGAGGGCTGAGACGAGATAGGCAAAAAGGGCTGAGAGAATGAGCGCTGCGGCGGATATGTCAAAGTAGACCGCGCCTCCGTAGAGCCTGACGGCGTTTGACTTGAAAAGAAGCTGAAGCCCCGCGATAACGCCGAGAAAAAGCAGGCTTGAAAACCAGAAAATCAGCAGGCGTTTAAGCCACAGAGTGAGCCGGATGAAGCCGAAGGCGGCGAGGATAATCAGCGCCGAGGAAAGAAGCTTTCCCGCCCACGACAGAAGGATATTGAGCCTGTCGATGAATATTACGAGCGAATATGCGCCGCCGAGAAACGAGGCAAAAAGCAGCCTTGCGCTCTTGCAGGGCGCCTTTGAGATTTTTGCCGTGAGAAGCAGCAGAAGATATGTTAAAAAGAAATTTATCACGAAAAGAATGTCGGCGTAAACGGTCAAAAAAATAACCCCTCTCACCGATATTATAACCGGAAAAAGGGGTGGATTTTGTCAGAATTAATCTTCAATTATAATTGTTTCGATGACCACGTCATACACGGGCTTGTCCGCCATTCCCGTCCTTGTGGACGCGATGTCCTCAAGCACGTCGGCGCCGTCCGTCAGCTCGCCGAAAACGGTGTGTTTGAAGTCAAGCCACGGTGTGCCGCCGACCTCTCTGTACTTATCGATTACCTCACGGGGATAGCCCTGCTCGGTGAGCTCTTCCATCTGTGAAAGAAGGCTTTCGGGAACGTCCTTTGCCTGAACGATGAAAAACTGCGAGCCGTTTGTGTCGGGGCCGCTGTTTGCCATTGAAAGCGAGCCGTAGTAGTTTCTCGCGTCAACCGAGAACTCATCCTCGAAGGACTTGCCCCAGATGGACTCGCCGCCCATACCGGTGCCCGTCGGGTCGCCGCCCTGAATCATAAAGTCTTTGATTACTCGGTGGAAAATCAGCCCGTCGTAGTAGCCGTCCTTTGCGTGGGTTGAAAAGTTTTCAACAGCCTTCGGCGCAACCTCGGGAAAGAGGTCAAACGCCATATCGCCTTTGTTTGTTTTAATTATTGCTTTCATAATTTCTCCTTTTAATGCCGCAGGCAATTCATGTTGCGAAGCAACAATTCATGACCGAAGGTCGATTCATGCCAACGGCAATTCATTTATGATTTGCAAGCTTTGTTTGCATGATTTGATTGCTGCGCAATCATCGGGCTGCCGAGGTCGTCAGCCCCTACAGTTTTACTCTCGCGTTGATTTCTTTCAGGACTTCCCTGTCAATTTTCATAACCCTGCGGTCGTAGGTTAGAAGGCCGTTGAGCTCGTCCTCAACGTCTGTGACCTGGGTGTAGACCGTTGCGCTGAGTCCCTTTTCAATCTGCGGAATAATCGTGTTGTTAAAGAGCTTCCGATACGCCTTTGTGAGGCTTTCCTTGCTTCTGTAAATCTTGTAGCCGAACATTTTGTTATTGAACGTATGGCCGTTTATGCGGTGGCTGAAGCCGCCGAACTCCGAAAGAACGTACGGTCTGTCGCCCTGCTTTACAACAATCGGCGTGAAATAGATATGCTTTGAAATAACGTCGCTCACGCCCATATCGTGCCAGCCCGAGGCTGAATCGACAAGCCTTGTGGGGTCGAGCTTTTTGAGCATTTCATACGCCTTTGAGGAATCAAACTGTCCCCAGCCCTCGTTGAAGGGAACCCACATCGCGATGCAGGGGCAGTTGTAAAGATAATCGACCTCGTCGGAAAGCTCGTCGTAATAGAGCTTCCTGCCCTCTTCATCCTCGCGGTGGAAATTTTTGTATTTCGTGTCGTCAAGATTTACGCCGATGAACGGAATTGCCGAGACCTCAAGCCCGTACTTTCCGCCGCCGTTTACCATATCCTGCCAAACGATAATGCCGTTTACGTCGCAGTAGTGATACCAGAGAAGGGGCTCGATTTTGATGTGCTTGCGAAGCATATTGAAGCCCGCTTCCTTAACTGTTTTAACGTCAAATTCCATAGCCTCGTTTGAGGGCGGGGTGAGATAGCCGTCGGGGTAATATCCCTGGTCGAGAAGTCCGTTGTGAAAATACGGCTCGTTATTTAGGAAGAGCCTCAAAACACCCTTGCCGTCCTCACCCACCGAGAACTTTCTCATTCCGAAATAGGACTTGATTTTCTCGCCGCAGGCGGTGAATTCAACCCTGTATAAAAACGGTCTCTCGGGGCTCCAGCTCTTAAAATCGGGAAGCTTTACAACCCTTTCGGTGCACTCTGCGATGAGGTCGTTTCCGTCGTAAATTCTGACGGTGACGTCGTCGCAGCCGTCGTATTCAAAACGCACCTCAGCCTTGTCGTAGTCGGGGGTAATCTTAACGGATTTGAGATATTCCTTCGGCGTGGATTCAAGCCAGACGGTCTGCCAGATGCCGCTCTGTGCGGTGTACCAGATGCCGCCGCGCTTTGTCTTCTGCTTGCCGCGGGAATAGGAATTGTTGTCCGTGAAGTCCTGCACCTCGACGATGAGCGTGTTTTCGCCCTCGGCAAGGCTTTCCGTAATCTCAAAGGTGAAGGGCGTGAAGCCGCCCTTGTGGGTGCCTATTTTCTCGCAGTTGAGATATACCGTTGCAATCTGGTCAACCGCGCCGAAATTGATGAACACCCTGCCACGATTGAAGCCCTCGGGAAGGGTGAAGGTCTTTTTATAATAGAGATACTCGCCCGCCTTCAAAGTCCTGTTCACGCCCGAAAGCTCGGTTTCAGGTGAAAACGGAACGAGGATTTTGCCCTCGTAGCTCTCGGGAAGCTGAGCGGCTTCGGAAAAGGCGTAGTCCCAGAGTCCGTTGAGATTTATATAGCTGTCCCTCACAAACTGGGGACGCGGGTATTCGGGAAGAGGACAGTTTTTATCGATTTGTTCCGTCCACGGTGTTTTAAGCATATTTAATCCTCCGTAATTTTGCCGTCAGTAATCCGGATGTGTCTGTTGCAGATTTCAAGGGCGGCAAGCTTGTGCGATACGATTATGCAGCTCGCGTCCCTGAGCTCGCGAAGATTTGAAAGAAACTGTTTTTCGGTTGCCTCGTCAAGCGCCGAGGTCGCCTCGTCAAGCAGGATAATCGGCGAGGGTGAGAGAAGCGACCTTGCGATTGCAAGCCTCTGCACCTGTCCTTCCGAAAGACCGAGTCCCTTTTCGCCGATGACGGTGTCGAGCCCGTCGGGAAGCTCGTCGATGAATTCCCTTGAACAGCTGATGTCGACCGCCTTCTGAATTTCGTCCTCGGTCGCGTTTTCGTTGATGAACATAAGGTTTTCCCTGATTGTTCCCGAGATGAGCATATTGCCCTGAGGAACGTAGGAAAAGAGCTTTCTCGTGTTCTTGTCGGCAAGGCGGGGCTTTCCGTCAATATTAATCTTAATGCTTCCCTGCTGCGGCTGATAAACGCCGAGAAGAAGCTTCAAAAGCGTACTCTTGCCGATGCCCGAGATACCCATAATCGCGACGAAATCGCCCTTGTTGAAGGTGAAGGAAGTATCGTCGAGAATGATGTCCCTGTCGTATTTGAAGGTGATGTTTTCAAACTCAATCGTGCTGAGCCCCTCGTATGCCTTTATGGGGTCAACGGGCTCGGCGCTGTGTTCAAACTCGTCGGCAATACCGTCAAGCTCCATAAGCCTTTCGGCGGAAGCGATGAGCGTAAAATACTGAGGAACGACGTTTGAAAGCGAGGCAAACGGCGCCTGAATCTGGGCTACGAGCTGAATCATAGCGGTGACGGTACCGTAGGTCGTGCCGTTGAAAAGTATGCTGTACGCGCCGAACGCAACCGCGAAAACGGAACCGACGCTGAACGTGATATTGAGTCCGGTATTTGCAAGAAGGGAAAAATTCCTTCTCTTCATCTTTGCCCTGAAGTTGATATCCTGAAGCTCGCCCGTCTTTTCAGCAACCTTGTCCTCTGCCGAAAACGCCTTGAACACAAGCAGGTTTGCAAGCGCTTCCTGAACGAAGGAACGGGTTTCGCCCTCGGTTTTCTGAACGTCCTTATGAAGCCTCTTTATCGTCTTTCTGAATATCCTTGTGACAGAGAAAACGAAGAGTCCGCCGAGAAGGAACACGAGCGCAAAGAAGCGGTCGATTATAACAAGATAGATGAACGCGCTGACAAGCTTTGTGATGAAATAGACCGCGTTCGGAATAATCGTCATAAAGCCGTCGGTCACAATCGAGGCGTCGTTGAACATCCTGTTCTGCAGCTCGCCCGTGTGATACGAGGTCACGCCCGCATAGTCCTTTGAGAGGATTTTTCTGAGCATATGCCTTTGCAGCAGGATTGTGAGCTTGCCCTTGCTGTATTCGGAAATCGCGTTTTTTGAAACGTAGATAACCGTCTGCAGGGCGATTACGCCGAGAAGCGCTATCGAATATTTAATTACGAGATTCAAATCGTTTGAAACCGTTGCGGCGTCGATTACCTTTTTTGAATAGTTTGCAAAAAGAACCGCCATCGTGCCGTGAAATACGTTTATAAGCACTATCGCGACGAGCCACGGCGTCTGCTTCTTGCAGACTGAGTAAACCCACCTTACAACGGGTATATCGGATTTGCTGAATTTATTCTTCTTCGTTTTCAATTCTGTTTTCCTTTCGGGTGAATAAATGCCTTCTTATATAGCTGAAGCCCCTTGTGACAAAGCACACGAGAGGTTTTATGGGAATTAATGCAACCCATAGCCTTGAATAGAGCTTGTAGAGCTTATTCTTTTCAAGGTCTACGTAGTGCTTTCCGTTCTTGTAAAAGCCCACAAGCACGCCGCAAATCATATCGTCGGTAACTATTTCCTTCTCGGTGCGGTTGTCGCCCATAATGATGTAGCAGTCGTCCTTGACCTCGATAATGCGGTGCATAATATATTTTCCCGACGGCATAAGATATACGGGAATATCGTACTTTTTTAGCCGTTCGGTATTCTTTACCACTATGATATTGTCCCTGCCCTGATGAAGAAGGGGTTCCATTGAATTGCCCCTCGTAAGCCCCGTATAGGTGCCCGTTTCATCGAGCGCTTTTTTGATTGATGTGTATTCGCTCATAGCTGCCTCTGACAAAATATATTTAATATATTATAACAGAATATAATATATAATGCAATATTTGACAAAGCTAAAAAAGTATGTTAGTATAGTTTGCAATAGAAAAGAAGAAATTATAAAACTTTGACCGTCTGTTGCAGGCGGTCTTTTTTTGAGGTAAAACTATGGAAAACTACGATTTGATTATCGTCGGCTCGGGACCTGCGGGAATATTTACGGCGCTCGAGCTCATCAAGCAAAATTCAAAGAAGAAAATCCTTCTCATCGAAAAGGGACAGCCCGTTGAAAAAAGGCACTGCCCCAAGGCTGAGATAGGAAACTGCGCAAGCTGCAAGAGGTGCGCAATCACGACGGGCTTTTCGGGCGCGGGCGCGTTTTCGGACGGCAAGCTGAGCCTCAGCTACGAGGTCGGCGGTGACCTTCCCGAGCTCATCGGCGTGGAATTTGCGCAGGAACTCATCAACTACACGGACGGGATTTATCTGCAGTTCGGCGCCGACATAAAGGTTGAGGGCATCAGCTCAAACGACGCTATCAAAGAGATAAGAAAGAACGCTATCAAGGCGGGCCTGAAGCTCGTTGACTGCCCCATCCGTCATCTCGGCACCGAGAAGGCGCAGGAACTCTATTTCAAGATTCAGACCTATCTTCAGGAAAACGGCGTTGAGATGCTCTTTGACACCGAGTGCAAAAACATCGTTATTGAAAATTCCGAATGCAGGGGCGTAATCGTTGACGATAAGGGAGAAGAGAAAAAGGTCAACGCTCCCGAGGTTGTAATCGCTACGGGCAGAAGAGGCGCCGACTGGCTTGAAAAAATCTGTGCGGAGCACGATATTGCCCACGCTCCGGGTACCGTTGATATCGGCGTGAGGGTTGAGTGCCGCAACGAGATTATGGAAAAGGTCAACGAGGCGCTCTATGAATCAAAGCTCATCGGCTATCCGAGACCGTGGAAAAACAAGGTGAGAACCTTCTGCCAGAACCCCGGCGGTTTTGTTGCGCAGGAGAATTACGACAACGACCTTGCGGTTGTAAACGGCCACAGCTTCAAGGATAAAAAGAGCGAGAACACGAACCTTGCAATCCTCGTTTCGCACAATTTCACCGAGCCCTTCAATCAGCCGATTGAATACGCTCAGAAGGTCGGCGAGCTTACGAATATGCTCGGCGCGGGACGAATTCTCGTTCAGCGTTTCGGCGATATTCTTGACGGAAAGAGAACCTGGCAGCACGAGCTTGCAAAAAGCAACCTCCAGCCGACTCTCAAGGACGCCGTTGCGGGCGATATCACGGCGGCAATGCCCTACCGTGCAATGACGAATATCATCGAGTTCATCAAGCTTCTCGACATCGTTGTGCCGGGCTTCGCCTCGACCGAAACGCTGCTCTATTCGCCCGAGCTGAAATTCTATTCAAACAAGGTGAGAATGGACAGAAACCTCAACACAAACATCAAGGGACTTCACTGCCTCGGCGACTCGTCGGGCTGGACAAGAGGTCTTATGATGGCTTCGGTTATGGGAGTTCTGATGGGCAGAAAGCTCAAAGAATCAGAATAAAAAGAAAAAGAAAAAGCACTGTTGATTTTTTCAACAGTGCTTTTTTTATTTCTCAAAGCCTCCCTTGTCAAAGGGAGGGGGACCGCTTGCGGTGGAGGGATTCCTGTGCCCTCATTACAGTCGCCGCAAGACATATGAAACATTTAGTTGAATCCCCTCGCCACTTCGTGGCCCTCTCCCCTTTAACAAGGGGCGCGGTGAGGGTCGCCACTTCGTGGCCCTCTCGCTGCGCGGACGCCCTCTCTGTCCGCAAGCGGACATCTCTCCCGCGGGAGAGTGCCCTTTAACAAGGGGCGCAGTGAGGTTCATTAAATTTTGTGCCTGTTTTTGACTTTCAGTCGTTCCATAGCTCTTGCGAGGTTCATCTGGGAAATCTGGTATTCCTGGATGGACTTTCTCTGACGCATTTCCTCCTCTGCTCTGAGGAGAGCCTCGTTTGCTCTGCGCTCGTCGATTTCATCGGGAAGCTCGGCTGAAGCGCATACAACAAGCGCCTCGTTATCAATGAACTCAAGAAAGCCGTCGCCCACAAAAGCCTCGCAGACTTCTTCGTTTTTGTCAACAATTTTCATTTCGCCGGGAATAATCGGGAACACGGTGTTTTCGTGGTGCGCGAGAAACTGCTCAAGACCGCCGTCGATATGGGGCAGTCTGAGTGAAACGGCTTCGCCGTCAAAGAAAACCTTTTTAGTTGTGATGATTTTCAGCTTGAACGTTTCCATAATTACTTCATTTCTTTAGCTTTTCTCATAACGTCGTCGATAGTTCCCGTGTTGAAAAATGCAGCCTCGGGAATATCGTCAACCTCGCCGTCAACAATCGCCTTGAAGCCCCTTACGGACTCTTTGACGGGAACGTAGATACCTCTGAGTCCCGTAAACGCCTCTGCAACGTGGAAGGGCTGGGAAAGGAATTTTTCAATCTTTCTTGCGCGGAATACGGTGAGCTTATCCTCGTCGGAAAGCTCTTCCATACCGAGGATTGAGATGATGTCCTGAAGTTCCTTGTACCTCTGAAGATACGCCTGAACCTGCCTTGCAACGTTGTAATGCTCGTCGCCCACAACGTCCGCCTCGAGTATTCTTGAGTTTGACTCAAGCGGGTCAACCGCGGGATAGATACCCTTTTCAACAATCTTTCTTGAAAGAACGGTTGTTGCGTCAAGGTGGGCAAACGTGGTTGCGGGTGCGGGGTCTGTGAGGTCGTCGGCAGGCACGTATACCGCCTGAACCGACGTGATAGAGCCGTTTTTCGTTGAGGCAATTCTCTCCTGAAGCTCGCCGACGTCGGTTGCCAGAGTGGGCTGATAGCCTACCGCTGAGGGCATTCTGCCGAGAAGTGCCGAAACCTCGGAGCCCGCCTGAACGAAACGGAAAATGTTGTCGATGAAAAGAAGCACGTCCTTGTGCTCAACGTCACGGAAGTACTCAGCCATTGTGAGCCCCGTCTCGGCAACTCTCATTCTCGCTCCGGGCGGTTCGTTCATCTGACCGAAAACGAGCGCGGTCTTTTCGATTACGCCCGACTCGCCCATCTCGTTCCAGAGGTCGTTACCCTCACGGCTTCTCTCGCCTACGCCGGTGAAGATTGAATAGCCGCCGTGGTTTGTCGCAACGTTTGTGATGAGCTCCTGAATGAGAACCGTCTTGCCTACGCCTGCGCCGCCGAAGAGGCCTACCTTACCGCCCTTCTGGTACGGGGTGAGAAGGTCGATAACCTTGATGCCCGTTTCGAGGATTTCAACGGTTGAGGACTGGTCCTCAAATGAGGGCGCGGGACGGTGAATCGGCCAGTGTTCCTCATGCTCAAGCTTTTCGCCGTCGTCAATCGTTTCGCCGACAACGTTGAAGAGCCTGCCGAGAGTTTTGTCGCCCACGGGAACCTTGATTGAATCCCCCGTCGCGATGACTTCCATATCCTTGCAAAGCCCGTCGGAAGCGGCAAGCATAATACATCTTACGGTGTTTGCGCCGATGTGCTGGCTTACTTCCATAACGAGCCTTCTGTCGTTTACATAAACCTCAAGAGCGTCCTTAATTGTGGGTAATTCGCCGTCAAATTCAACGTCGACAACAGGTCCCATAACCTGCATAACTCTGCCTGTATTCATAAAAGGACACCTCCTACTCCTTGTTCTTCTGCGCCTTTGAGCCCGCAATTACCTCGGTGATTTCCTGTGTAATTGCCGCCTGACGCGCGCGGTTATATTCCATTCCGAGCGATTTGAGCATATCCCTGGCGGCGTCCGTCGCCGTCTGCATCGCCATCATTCGGGCGTTGTGCTCGGAACAGTACGATTCAACAAGAGCGCCGTACACGAAGCCCGCAACGTAGTGGGGAACAATATGTTCAAACACCGCGTCGATACTCGGGTTGAAATAGCAGTTCTTGTAGTTTGAATCGTTTTTCTCGCTGACCTCTTCAAGCCTGCTTCGTCTGAGCGGAAGCAGCTGGCGGATTTCCGCGTTTACCGTGACGGAATTGAGCATCTTGGTGTAGACGATATACACCTCGTCAAGCTCGCCCTTCACAAAGAGGTCGACCACGGTTGCGCTGATATACCTTGCCCTGTTCATATTGGGGTTCTGGGCGGTAAAGCGGAAATTGTAGTCAATCGGAATATTCTTTTTTTCAAAATACCTTCTGCCGACCTGACCGACAACGAAAAGCATATTCTTGTTGTCGGAAAGGCCTTCCCTTTCGGCAATCTTGATAACGTTGTGGTTATACGAGCCCGCCATTCCCTTGTCGGCGGTTACAACGATATAGCCCTGCTTCCTCTCTTTCGGGGGGATATCCTCTCGCTTGTCAAAATAATGATTACCCGTTTCGGGCGAGAGCTCGAGGATATTTGCAAGTGCGTCCTGAATTGCGTAAAAGTATGGCTCGGTATCTTTAAGACTTTTCTTGGCCTTCTGAAGCTTTGACGACGAAATCATATACATTGCGCTTGTGATTTTCATCGTGTCCCTTATGGACTTCATTCTGGCCTGTATTTCACGAGCGTTAGCCATTATTAACCTTCTTCTGTGTCTGCTTCCTTCTCATCTTCGCCGAGCGATTTGAACTCGTCGACAGCGTCTAAAATCTGCTGCTTTATGCCGTCGTCGATAACCTTGTGCTGCTCGATTTCCGAAACGATATGCTCGTATCTCGCGTCCATAAATTCAAGAAGCTCCGTCTGGGTGCTCTTGATTTTTTCGGGCTCAACGTCGATGAATTTCTTATTTGTCGCCGCAACAAGCGTTATTACCATATCCGCAAGGGATAAGGGCTTGCCGAGGGGCTGCTTCATAAGCTCCATAAGCCCCTTGCCGTAGGTCAGGCTTTCCTTGGTTTCCTCGTCAAGGTCGGACGAGAACTGGGTGAAAACCTCCATTTCCCTGTACTGCGCAAGGTCGATTCTCAAAGTACCCGCAGCCTTCTTCATAGCCTTGGTCTGAGCCGCGCCGCCTACTCGGGATACCGAGAGGCCTACGTTTACCGCAGGGCGCATACCGCTGAAAAACAGGTCGCTTTCAAGGTAAATCTGACCGTCGGTGATTGAGATAACGTTTGTGGGGATATAGGCGGAAACGTCGCCCGCCTGTGTTTCAATAATCGGAAGGGCTGTGATTGAGCCTCCGCCGAGAGCCTCGGAAAGTCTGCTCGACCTTTCGAGAAGTCTTGAATGAAGATAGAAAACGTCGCCGGGGTATGCCTCACGTCCGGGGCTTCTCTCAAGAAGAAGCGAAAGCGCACGGTAGGCAACGGCGTGCTTACTCAAATCGTCGTAGACAACAAGGCAGTCCTTGCCCTGATACATAAAGTGCTCGGCAAGAGCGGTTGCCGAATACGGCGAGATATACTGAAGCGAAGCGGGGTCGGATGCAGTTGCACACACAACGATTGTGTATTCCATAGCGCCCGCTTTTTCAAGCGTATTCACAAGCTTTGCAACGCTTGAAACCTTCTGACCGATTGCGTTGTAGATACAGATTACGTCCTTGCCCTTCTGGTTGAGGATTGTGTCGATTGCAATCGAGGTCTTGCCCGTCTGCCTGTCGCCGATGATGAGCTCTCGCTGTCCCCTGCCTATCGGGAACATCGAGTCGATTGAGAGGATACCCGTTGCAAGCGGGGTGTCAACGCCCTTTCTCTCAACAATCGAGGGTGCGGGCTGTTCGATGAGGCGGTAGTCCTCGGCTTCGATTTCGCCGTTGCCGTCGATGGGCTCGCCGAGCGCGTTTACAACTCTGCCGATGTAGCCCTCGCCTACGGGAACGCCCGCCATTTTATAGGTACGCTTAACCTTGGTGCCCTGATGAATACCCACGTCCGAGCCGAAGAGAATTGCGCCAATCTGATTTTTTCTGATGTCCTGCACCATTCCCTTGACGCCGTTTTCAAACACGACGATTTCGCCGTACATAACGTGGTTGAGGCCGTGTATATTTGCAATACTGTCGCCCACGCGGATGACGGTTCCTATCTCCTCGCTGTCAGCCTTCTGCTCGTAGTCGGTGATATCCTTGCGCAATACGGCGATGACGTCCTTGTTGTCAATCGTATTATCCCTTGCGGATTCCATAACCTTGCGCCTGATGTCGTTAAGACGCGACCTTAAGCTGTGGTCAAATTCCTTGTCCGCAACACGGATGATAAAGCCGCCGAGAAGCGACTCGTCCTTTTCGATTTCAACAATCGCCTCGCCTGCGCCCTCCTCCTTGCAGATGAAGTCCTTAATGCCCTCAAGCTGCTTTTCGTCGGGGGGTGTTACGCAGAACACCGTGGCTCTCGCGATATTGTTCTTTTTATCTATTGAAGCAACGAGCTCCGAGATTATGTCCTCAAGCTGGTAAGCCCTGCAGTCAACCGAGAGCTCGCCCATAAAATCCCTGACTGACGGGGGGAACAAATCCTTGCAGACGAGCTTTTTCTCGTCCGCCGTCACGTTGGGATTGTCGAGAAGCTGGGAAAGCTCCTCGGATGAGTTAATCATACGAAGCGCCGTTTCAAGACTTGACACGCTGACATTTCCGTTAAGCAGCATATCAATGTATTTATCAAAATTCCGACTCATCATTCATCACTGCTTTCACTTAAAAATTTGTCGTAAATATCGGAATCAAGCTCGGGTGAAACCTCGCGCTCAACAACCTTTTCGGCTGTTTCGATGGCAAGCGAGGCAATCTCTTCCTTAACGGCTCTCTTGGCGTTTTCGGTTTCGATTTTAGAAGCCCTTACAGCGTCCGACTTAATTCTGTCTGCCTCGTTGTTTGCGCGCTCGACAATCTTGTTGTATTCAAGCCTTGCGTCGCCCTGAGCCTTGGCAATAATCTGCTTGCCCTCGGACTTGTAGTCGGACATCTTTTCCTGATATTCGCTTTTTATGCTCTGCGCGTCGTCCGACGCCTTTTTAGCGTCGTCAAGATTTTTGTCAATAAGCTCCTGCCTTTTATCAAGCACCTTCTTAATCGGCTTGAAGAGAACAAGTCTCATAAAAACGAAAAAGATTATTAAATTGATAAAAGTCCACAGAAGGTTAATATCAAACTTAAGCATAATGCTTTTCCTTTCGATATTTGTCGTTTATTTTATCATAAAGATGATAAGGATGCTTGCAACAAGTCCGTAAACAGCCGTTGCCTCTGCAAGAGCACAACCGATGATGAGGGTTGAACGGATATTGCCTGCTGCCTCGGGCTGACGTGCGATTGCGTCAACTGCCTTTGCCGTTGCGATACCGATACCGATACCTGCGCCGAGACCTACCAATACTGCTAATGCTGCACCTAATGCTACCATAATTATTCTCCTTTGAAATGAATTTTTATTTATTAAGCGTTAGCTTTTTTTACCTTTTTCTTTTCAGCCCTGCGGGCTTTGCGCGATTTCTTCTTTACCTCTTCTTCCTCGTCGTCCTCAATGGCTTCCTGAATATATATCGCCGTGAGGAATACAAAGATGTACGCCTGCAGCACACCGTCGAACAGGTCGAAGTAGAGGCTGAACACCGTCGGAAGAAAGACGGGAACCGCTATTTTGAGAAGCTCCATAATGATGAACGCGCCTATGATGTTTCCGAAAAGTCGCATACATAGCGAGAGCGGTTTGATTATGAGCTCCAAAAGATTTATCGGGGCTACGATTGCGACGGGCTTTGCAAAGGACTTGATGTATCCGCCGAGCCCCTTTTCCCGTATGCCGGCAAATTCAACAAGGATGATACTCGTAATCGCCATAGCGCCCGTAACCTGTATGCACTTCGTAGGCGGCTTGAAGCCGAACATTCCTATCATATTTGAGGCGCCGATGAAGATTGCGATACTCATCAGCCACGGCGAATACTTCATTCCCTTTTCGCCGAGTATGCCCCTGAAGAAATCCTCAAGCTTAGTGTAGCCGAGCTCAAGCAGAAGCTGGCGCTTTGAAAGCTTGCCGTCGACCTTCAGGTTTCGCGTGAGAAGAAACGCGGCAACTATAATAACCGCCATCATTATCCAGCTTACAACGGTTGCCTCGTCAAGCCAGCAGATGTCCTTGCCGCCGATATTGACGTATTTGTAGCCGTGAATTTCAAGCTGGTCAAGAAGCTCTTCCTTCAGAGCGTCAACGCTGAACTTCATTGTTATCGGCATTGAGAGCATATAATCCCTCCTGTCCTATAATTTGCATATTATTATATATAAGATTATAACACTAAAAAATCATTTTTCAACACCTATTTTTCACAAATAGAATATTTGCAAAAGAATACTTTTTAACTAAATTAACTATTTACTTATTACCTCAAAAGGCGTATAATATTAAAGATACTTTTTTCTAAGATATACTTTATTCAAGGAGATATGTTATGGCACAGCAAAAGAAAATGGTTGACTCAATCACCTCGATGGACGAGGATTTTGCAAAATGGTACACCGACGTTTGCAAAAAGGCAGAGCTGATTGAATATACAAGCGTTAAGGGCTGTATGGTTATAAGACCTTACGGCTATGCAATATGGGAAAACATTCAGCAAAACCTTGACAGAATGTTCAAGGAAACCGGACACGAGAACGTATGTATGCCGATGTTCATCCCCGAAAGCCTTTTGCAGAAGGAAAAG
The DNA here is from genome assembly GCA_905234495.1 of uncultured Eubacterium sp. Taxonomy (GTDB): domain Bacteria; phylum Bacillota; class Clostridia; order Oscillospirales; family Acutalibacteraceae; genus Eubacterium_R. The sequence continues at coordinate 36,262 of CAJOHE010000002.1, forward strand.
GACCACGTTGAGGGCTTTGCTCCCGAGTGCGCGTGGGTAACCTACGGCGGAAGCGAAAAGCTTGAGGAAAGACTTTGCGTTCGTCCGACGTCCGAAACTCTTTTCTGTGAGCATTTCAAAAACGTGGTTCATTCCCACAGGGATTTGCCCAAGCTCTACAATCAGTGGGTTTCGGTTGTACGCTGGGAAAAGACGACGAGACCGTTCCTTCGCTCAAGGGAATTTCTCTGGCAGGAAGGCCACACCCTTCACGCAACGGCTGAAGAGGCTATTGAAGAAACAGAGAGAATGCTCAATGTTTACACGACCTTCTGCGAGGAATATCTCGCAATCCCCGTTGTAAAGGGACAGAAGACAGAGAGCGACAAGTTTGCCGGCGCTGAGAGAACCTACTGCATCGAGGCGCTTATGCACGACGGCAAGGCGCTTCAGGCGGGCACGAGCCACTATTTCGGCGACGGCTTTGCAAGGGCTTTTGACATTCAGTACTCAAACAAGGAAAACCAGCTCACATATCCGCATCAGACCTCCTGGGGTATGACGACAAGACTTATCGGCGCCATCATTATGACTCACGGCGATGACAACGGTCTCGTTCTTCCCCCTGCGGTTGCACCGGTTCAGGTTATGGTTATCCCGATTGCTCAGCACAAGGAAGGCGTGCTCGACAGAGCTTACGCTCTCACCGACGAGCTTAAGAAAATATGCAGGGCAAAGATTGACGATTCGTCAAACTCACCCGGCTGGAAGTTTGCCGAATACGAGATGAAGGGCGTTCCCGTAAGGGTTGAGCTCGGTCCGAAGGACCTCGAGAACAATCAGTGCGTAGTAGTTACAAGGCACAACAGGGAAAAGACGGTCGTTGAGCTCGACAAACTTGCCGAGGTTATCCCGCAGAAGCTCAGGGAAGTTCACGAGGGACTCTTCCAAAACGCTCTTGAAAACAGGGAAAGACGCACATATAAGTGCACAACAATGGACGAAATCACAAAGGCTCTTGAGGAAAACGGCGACGGCTTCGTTAAGGCTATGTGGTGCGGCGACGAAGAGTGCGAGGACAAGGTTAAAGAGATTACCGGCGTGGGTTCGCGCTGCATCCCGTTTGAGCAGGAAGAGATTTCCGACACCTGCGTATGCTGCGGAAAGCCCGCAACAAAGATGCTCTACTGGGGCAAGGCTTATTAAGCTGATTTGTGCCTGACAGCACAGCTAATATGTATTATTCGGAGGGAAAGTTATGTCAGTATTGGTAACAGGCGGTCTGGGCTACATAGGCTCTCACACCTGCGTTGAGCTTATGAACGCGGGAATGGATATTGTTGTTGTAGACAATCTCTACAACTGCAAAAAAAGCTCCTACGACAGAATCAGAGCTCTCGTAGGAAGGGATTTCAAATTCTATGAGTGCGACATCAGGGACGCCGAGGGTATGAGCAAAGTTTTCGAGACTGATGACATCGACTCGGTTATTCACTTTGCAGGGCTCAAGGCAGTCGGCGAAAGCGTTGAAAAGCCGCTTGAATATTTTGATAACAACGTAAACGGAACGCTCGTGCTTCTCGACGTTATGAGAAAGCACGGCTGCAAGAAAATCGTTTTCTCGTCGTCCGCGACGGTTTACGGTATGAACAACGTTTCCCCTCTTCGCGAGGATATGGAAGTAGGCGGCGTTACCAACCCCTACGGCAGAACGAAGTATATGATTGAGTGCATACTCAAGGATTTATACACGTCCGACAACGAGTGGGCAATCTGCCTGCTGCGCTATTTCAACCCCATCGGCGCTCACAAGAGCGGCACCATGGGCGAGGACCCGAACGGTATTCCCAACAATCTTATGCCGTTCATCACTCAGGTTGCAATCGGCAAGCGCGAGAAGCTCAACGTTTTCGGCAATGACTACGCAACCCACGACGGCACGGGCATCCGCGACTACATCCACGTTGTGGACCTCGCTCTCGGCCACGTTAAGGCGGTTGAGAAGGTTACGGCTGACAACGGGCTTTTCATCTACAATCTCGGCACGGGCGTTGGCTATTCGGTGCTCGACGTTGTGAAGGCGTTTGAAAAGGCTTCGGGCGTGACTATCCCCTACGAGATTTGCCCGAGAAGAGCCGGCGACGTTGCAATCTGCTACAGCGACCCGCACAAGGCGCTCAACGAGCTTGGCTGGAAGGCTGAGAGAGGAATTGAGGAAATGTGCGAGGACAGCTGGCGCTGGCAGAGCAAGAACCCCAACGGCTATCCCGATTAATTCAATACATAAATTAAACCGAGCAGGAATTCCTGCTCGGTTTTTTCTTTTATTAACTGTCGTATTCGATGAAGTAGAGTTTTTTCATATCGGAATCGTAGATTGCGAGGGTGAAGTTTTGCGGGATATAATCCATATCCAAATCATTTGCCGCCCCGTCGGGACTTCTGTCGACTAAGTAATAGTATCCGTTGTTGATGGTCGGGATGCTGAGACCTACGCCTTCCGTTTCAAGAATCGAGCTGTAAACGTCCCAGCCGTTTTCTTCATCATATTCGCCGTAGATGGCTCTGTCGATATTTACGGGAAGCGGCATTTCGTTCCAGTCGGGATGAGCCATTATTTCATTTCCCGGTTTGTCGGTGTCAAATGAAATCTCGGCATAGTAGATTCCGTCGCCGTTAACACCGTCGTGGGTATCCTTCTGATAGATTACCTCTTCGTTTTCAAAGCTGAAATCTATTGCGGTTCCGACGTAGCTTAAAACCTCTTCCGCATCGAAGTCGTAATAACCCGTGTCGTCGTCATAATATATGTCATCGTTGCTGCTGTATTTCCAGTAGTTATCAGCCTTTCCCTGAAGGGCTGTGCGCTCGTTTTTATCAAGCGAGTTGCCGTAATCAATCAGCGTTTTGTACGCCTCGTAATCGGTGTAGCAGTACCTTCTGAAATCGTATTCCTTTGATAATGAGAACTTGCCGCTGTATGCAAATTCGTCGTCGTTTTCGGCGTCGATATATTCCCCGCCGCCCCAGCTGAGCCTGTTCACAATCACATTTGCGGCGTGGGATGCAATCCTCTCGTTACCGTCGTCGATGAGCTCGATGAGATACGGAATACCCGCGACGGTGTCGATATTGTCAACGTCAACGCTGTCAAGCTTTCCCTCCTGATATGCGCGGACGTTGTAGTTTGCAACAAACGCGTCAACGTTGAGAAACGCGAGGGCAACAAAGATTGTAGCGCAGATAATAACGAGGGGCTGGAAATAGTTGAATTTCGGCACGAAAATCCTGATGACAAAGAGGATAATCGCAAAGAAAACCATAATGATGAACGCCGTTACGAGAAGTCTGTTTGCGGTGAAGCCGTAGGTCTCGACGTTGAGCTTCATCTTTGCAAGCGCGGTCACGATGAGGAAGACCGAGAACAGGGAAATGAAGCAGGAAAGACCTTTTAGTGCGCCCGAAATTGCTCCGTCCTTTACCCTCTTTGTGACAAACGCCACGATTGAGATTATCAGAACGTTTATCACGCATACCGCAAACATCTCGTAAAAGCCCCTGCGGGCAAAGGCGCTTGCGGTCTTTTCGTAATCCTCGGGAAGGATGCCCGAAAAGGCTGAGAAGAAATATGCAAGCTGCGAGATGAGATAGACGATATAGGTTACCGAAATAACGCTCAGGAAAGTAACGCTTACGGTTACAGGCGCAAAGCCCTTATAGTCCTTGAGAGGCTTATCCTTTTTGTTGAGCTGGTGCTTTTCGCCGTAGATTTTCGAGATTAAATACGGCGCAAAAATCACCGCGAGAACTATCTCAAATATCACGAGACCGATGTTTTTGAATATCGTTGTGACAAGGCCTTCAAACGCCGCGTCGCCCTTGACAAGAAGGGGTACGACAACGAGAAGCACGGGCAGCGAAATTGCAATACCGATTAAAATTGCAACGAGCCTTTTGTTTCTTTTAGAGGTAACTCTTGCCGAGCCGAAAAGCGCTGGAAGGCTTAAAATCGGGTAGATGAGATAGGACAGAAAGACGTCGAAAAGCGCCTTGAAATCAGACTTTCTGAAGCTCCACGAATCGCTTATCTCAAGGCAGTAGAGCGCATAGAGAAGCGCAATCAGAACGAACATAAACACCTTTATAAGCACGTTTGAGCTTATCGCAAAGGTGAACGAGCCCGCAACGGAAAGCGTTCCCGTGAGGAATGCGAAAAGCGACATCTTCCTGTTTGGAAGGTAGAGCGTTGTAGCGATGAAATAGATTAAATAAAAGACCGTAAAGCCGATGTAAAAGCCCTTGAAAAGCGCAAGGTCAAAGAACAGAAACGCGATAATCAGCATCGCTCTGATTATTCTTGAGTCCTTTTTTGTAAGCTCTTCATATGTCTTTTTGGGCGTGGGCGCGGGCGCAGGCGGATAGGGCTGCGCGTAGCCCTGCGGCGGGTACTGATAGCCGTTTTGCGGCGGCTGATAGTAGTAGCCGTTTTGCTGATAGTTATATCCGTATTGATTATCCATTGTTATTCTCCTTATACTCTAAAATATCGCCCGGCTGACAGTCGAGCTCGTGGCAGATTGCCTCAAGCGTTGAAAAGCGGATTGCCTTCGCCTTCCCCGTTTTCAGTATCGAGAGGTTTGCGGGCGTTATTCCTATTTTTGCCGCCAGCTCGTTTGAGCTCATTTTGCGTCTGGCGAGCATAACGTCAAGGTTTACTATTATGTTCATACCCGCCTCCTAAATCGTCAAGTCGTTTTCTTCTTTAATCTTGATTGCCGTTTCCATCGTGTTTTTCACAACCCTTACGACAAGCGCCATAAACACCTCGCCGCACGAGAGAATGAAAAGCGTTTCAAACATTGTTCCGCTGATGAGAACGACTATGAAGGAAACCAGACCGACAAGCGACGCATAAAAGCAGCAGTAGCTTATGATTTTGAGATAGCGGACGTTTATCCACTCGAAAACCTTGTCCTTTCTGACGTTGATTAGAATTTTATCAAGGCAGATAAGCGCCGCGTAGCCCGCGGGCATCACGAGATAAAACGCCACCATCGCGAAATTCTTTATACTGTAAAGCACGTCGAAATGGAAGATTCCTTTATTCAGTATTATGGGCAGACTCACGGAAACTATGCCGAGAAGGACGTAGCTGAGCCTCACCATAAAGTGCGTCATTATAACGGACCTCTGATTTTTCAATGTACCGCCTCCTTTGTTTTCAAGACAGTTATAGCAGCAAAATTATCGTTTGTCAATAATTTTTTATCAAATTTTAGAAATATTTTATCTTTTCACAAAAAAAGCGGGAAGGCGTGGAAGCCTTCCCCTTCGTTATTATTTATTCATCAGAGTGTATACGAGCGCGACGGTGGCGGGAAACATCAGAAGCGAGATGACGCCCGCTATAATTGCGGTTTTCGCTCTGCGCTTAACGTCGCCGTCAATATCCTTTAATTTCATCAGAAGCACCGCCGAAACGGATATTCCGATTAGCCCGAATGCCGGACAGGCGCCCGCCGTGACGAGCCCGACGAAGGATGAAATCATCGCAAACTTTGAAAGCTTTAAAACGGTGTCGTTATTTTCCATAAGCTTCCCCCTTATATAATCCGTATTTTATATTGATTCGCTCGAGCTTCTTTATAAACGGCTCGCCGAAAATAAATAGGCAGACCGCGGTTGTCGCCGCAAAAACAAGGCTGAACGTAACGCCTGCGGCATAGACCGAAAGGACTGCGGGCAGGCTGAAATCGCTCACCACAAACATAACGGTCGAGGTGTCGGCAACGACGCCGTAGAGGGCGAAGGTCAGCACAAAGCCGACAGCCGACAGCGTATATTTATTCTGCGGAATCACTTTAAATATGAGCCCCGCAACAAAGCCGACAAGCCCGAGGGCTACCATCTGAAACGGTGTGTGCGCCCCCTGACCGAAGATGAAATTTGAGATAAACGCCGAAAACGCGCCTATCATATATCCCGACCTTGCGCCGAGGCAGACCGCGCCGATTATCACGACGGCGGCTATAGGCTTTACCTGCGGTATCAGGTAGAACGCGGCGCGGCTTACAACCGCAAGCGCGATAAAGCTTGAGATGAGTGCAAGCTCCCTTGCGGTGGGTTTACTGTGTTCAAACGATGCGAAAAACGGCAGCATCGAAAGAACTAAAAGAATTATGCTCAGAAGCAGATAATTTTCGGTTTTGTTGATAATCATAAAAGCCGCAACGGCGCAAAGAGCAAGCGCGGCGCACACGGCGGTCAGTACATTTTTCATACAAAATCCTCCGCCGAAACCGCGGTTTCAAGATACTCTGCGGTTATTCTTCTGACCTGCGTTGTGTAAAGCGAGAGCTTTGAAAAAACGAGGCGCGGGCTGTCCGAGAGGGCAATTCTGCCGTCCGACATAAACGAAACCTTATCAGCAATATCCGCCGCAAAATCGAGGTCGTGGGAAACTATAATGACCGTCTTGCCGTCCGCTTTGAGCTTTCTTATATATTCGCTCACAAGGGCTTTTCCGAAGGAATCAAGCGACTTTGCGGGCTCGTCGAGAAGCAGAACGTCAAAGCCCTGCGCGCTCACCTTTGCAAGCGCGAGAAGCTGCTGCTCGCCGCCGCTGAGGTCGTAGGGATGACGGTTGAGATATTTCTCAAGCGAAAACGCCTTCGCGCTCTCTTCGCTTATTTCCTCGCCGACGGTGTCCTTTGTGAAAAGGTAGCGGACGTTCTGCGGGATATAGGCGCACTCGCCGCTCACCTTAACCTTGCCGCTGTAGGGCTTTTTGATGCCCGCAATCAGCTTTAACAGCGTGGTTTTGCCGCAGCCGTTTGCGCCGACAACCGCGTGAATTTCGCCCGTGCCGACCGTCAGGCTCAGCATATCAATAATATCCCTTTCGCCCTTCTTATAGGCGAACATAAGGTTCTTTATCTTAACCGCCGCTTCGCTTTCGGGGGCACTTTCCAAAGGCTTTTCGGCAAAGCGTTTTTCGCACGCCCTCGCCTCTTTCACAGTAAGCGGTCTTTCCTCAAAAAGCGAGGTGCAGACGGGGTAAAAAGGCAGAAGCTCTTCGCGTTTTGCAAGCTCCCTCGCGCTTCCCTGAGCGATGACCTTACCATTTTCAAGGACGGCAACGCTGTCGCAAATACTGATTATTCCCTCGGAAATGTGGGACGCGATTACGACCGTTGTGCCGAGCTCGTCGTTTACCCTGCGGATGACGGAAAGCACCTGCTGCACCGCCCTCGGGTCAAGCTGAGCGAGGGGCTCATCGAGTATGAGGGTATCCGCGCCCGAAGCCATTGCCGCCGCGATTGCGACTATGCTTTTCTCGCCGCCCGAGATTTCGGAAGTCTTTTTATCAAGCAGGTCGGTTATGTTGAAAAACGAGCTGATTTCGCCGATTTTAACGGATATTTCGCTCTGTGTAATCTGTTTGTTTTCAAGGGCGAAGGCAAGCTCACCCCTGACGGTTTCGCTGACAAACGTGTTCTCCGCGTTCTGGGGAACGTAGGCGGCTGCGTCAAAATTCACCTCAAGCGTTCCGCCGAGTTCACCGACGGGCGCAAGCTCTTTTATCATAAGCTTCAGGAGGGTTGATTTTCCGCTTCCCGTCCTGCCCATAATCAGCGCAAGCTCTCCCCTGTTTACAGAGAAATTCACGCCGTCAAGCGCGTTTTCGCCCGACAGAGGATAGCTGAATATTAAATTTTCCGCTTTAATAAGTTCCATCTTATATCCTCCGTAAGGTTGACTGAAAGCGGCAGCAGAAGCAAAAGTGAATAGGCTGTGATGCCTGTTGCGGAAATCTCACCGAAATGAATTACCGGGTCCGCCGAAAAGTCCGCTTTGCCCGTGAGCTTAAAGAATGCCGCCGCGAAAAACAACGCAAGCTCGGTAATTATCAGAAGCGCGTCCTTATATGAGAATAAATACTTTGAATAGCTTGTCCGCTTTCCGTTAAAGCCCCTTGCGCGCATCGAGTCCGAGACGTCGATGCTTTCCTCGAGCGTCATCATCACGAGCGCCGAAAGGTTTGAGACCGCTTTGGTGAGCCGTCCGCCGTCCTCTTTTATGAGCGTTCGCGCCTCGTTTATTCTTTCGGCGTTTTTCTTGAGCCTCGGGATAAAGGTCAGCGCCATTGAGAAGACGAGCGAGATATTCGGCATAAAGCCGCCGAAAACGGAAAGAAGCATTTCGCCCGAGACTATTTCGTTGTAGCACGAAAACCAAAATAGCACCGCGCAGACCATTAAACCCTGAGTGAAGCCGTAGGAAAGGGCTTCGAGTGTAAATACGGTGTAGCCGATTTCAAAGAGAACGGTCTGTCCGTAGTGGGCGAAAATCATATTGAAAAGCGAGGTCAGCGCAAGAAGCGGAAGCGCTACGCAAAGCGCCCTGAGCGCCCCCCTCGGGTTCAGTTTCAGCTTGTATAGAAAAGCGAAAAGAAAGCTCAGCGCGAGGAATACGGGGTTGAAAATCATAAGAGTTATTACAACCGCAAGTAAAAAAAACAGAAGGTTCGTTTTTGGATTGTATTTTGAAAATCTATCCATATTAACCTCCTGTTTTATTAAGTTATCTTGTGCGTACCTCTTCCTTTGTCTTGAAGGTGTAGCCGTATTTATCGAGTATGTGCATCTTTTTGAGAGCCGCCTCGCAGCCCTTTGAAACGCAGAGACTCGGACGGGGCGCAACTTTTACGTCAATCGAGAGAGCGCGGCTTAAAAGAATATCAATGCCGTAGAGCTGGGCGCTGCCTCCCGTGAGAATGAGCCCCGAATCGGTGATATCCGCCACGAGCTGGGGCGAGGTGCGCTCAAACATAGCCTTTGCGCAGTCGCAGATTTTTTCGAGGTGCGGGGCGAGACATTCGCAAATCTCGTCGCCCGTGATTTCAACGGACTCGGGAAGTCCCGTGGCCTCGGCTCTGCCCTTTGCAACTATTGACATCTCGGTCTTTCTCGGAACGGCGCAGCCGACGTTTTTCTTGATTTCCTCGGCGGTTCGCAGTCCGATGAGAAGCCCGTACTTTTCCCTGACGTAGTCGGCAATAGCCTTGTCGAAAACGTCGCCCGCGATATTGAGCGTTTCAATCTGGCTCGGGGAACCCTGACTTACCACCGCCATATCCGCGGTGCCCGCGCCGATGTCGATAACAAAGGTACCGCTCGGGTTCTGGGGGTCAACGCCCGTGCCGAAGGCGGCGCAGAGGGGTTCCTCGATAAGGCAGACCGACCTCGCGCCCGCGTTTATCAGCGCGGAAATGAGAATTCTTTTGTCAACCTCGGTACTCATCGACGGAACGGAAGCCACAACCCTCGGTCTGAAAACAGTCTTTCTCAGCACCTTGTTGAAGAAGTGGCTGAGCATCTGCACGCCGAGTGAATAGTTGCTGACAACGCCGTTTTTAATCGGCTGAATAACCGCAACGCCGTTTGGCTCCCTGCCCTCGAGGAAGTAGGCTCGCTTGCCCGCATATAAGATTTTTTCGCTGTCGTTATCATAGGCGATATAGGACGGCTCATTGAGCACGACGCCCTTTCCCACAACCGAAATTACGACTGAGGAAGTGCCTATGTCAACACCTAAATCATATCCAAACATAAGTAAATCCTAAAAAATATTATTAATAAGTATATGTTACTTTAATTAGTTTACATTGTCAAGGCATCATCCGATTTTTCGAGAAAATGTATGAGCGCGCTGTAGCGCCTGCTCTTGATATTGTTGTTTACCATAGCCCTGATTGAGCCCTCGTTTCCGACGATAATCAGAAGGCTTTTCGCCCTTGTAATCGCGGTGTAGAAAAGATTGCGGTAGGCAAGCTTTTCGGGCGTTCCTATAATCGGAAGGACTACGGCTTCAAACTCGCTGCCCTGACTTTTGTGAACGGTCATCGCGTAGGCAAGCTCAAGCTCCCTCGCGTTTTCGATGCTGTACATCGCCTCGCGGTCGTCAAACCGGACGCTGATAATATTGTCCTCCTTGTTGATTCGCGTGAGAATACCGATGTCGCCGTTGAATACGCCCGTGCCGTCCTCGCTGTCCCTGAACCACGGAACGTCGTAGTTGTTTCTTATCTGCATAACCTTGTCGCCCTCGCGAAGAGTGTAGCCCTTTGAGCGAAGCTCGTTTTTGCCCGAAGCGGGCGGATTGAGCTTTTCCTGAAGCAGGGCGTTGAGGTTTTCGGTGCCCGTGTCGCCCATTCTGCTCGGGCAGAGCACCTGAATATCCGAAACGCTGTCGTAGCCGTAGCCCGCGGGGATACGGTTTGTGACGAGGTTTACAATCTTCCTCGGCGCGTTGTATTTTGAATCCTCGGTGAGAAGGAAGAAGTCGGATGAGCTGTCGGAATTGTCGAGATAGGGCATCTCGCCCTTCACCACCCTGTGGGCGTTTGCGACAATCATACTCTGCATCGCCTGACGGAAAATCCTGTCAAGGCTCACAACGTTTATCAGCCCGCTCTTGATTAAATCTGACAGAACGTTGCCCGCGCCCACGGGAGGCAGCTGGTCCTTATCGCCGACCATAATGAGCCTGCACGAGAGCGGAAGCGCGTCGAGAAGGGCTGAGAATATAGTCACGTCGACCATTGAAAGCTCGTCGACTATTACCGCGTCGCATTCAAGCGGGTTTTGCAGATTGTGGATGAAGGTGGGCTCTGTCGCGCCCTCGCGGTATTCGACCTCAAGAAGCCTGTGTATCGTCTTTGCCTCAAAGCCCGTGAGCTCTGTCATTCGCTTTGCGGCTCTGCCCGTCGGCGCGGTCAGCGCAACGTTGAGTCCCCTGTTTTTCATAAGGGTGATTATGCCCTTGACCGTCGTCGTTTTACCCGTACCGGGGCCGCCCGTGAGGATGAGAATTCCCTTGTTTACCGCGATTTCGATTGCCTCGCGCTGCTTTTCCTCAAACTCGATGCCGTTTGCCTTTTCAAACGCGAAGATTTCCATCTGCGATATTTCCTTCTGCTGGGGCGGGAAATTGAGCATAACGTTTATGCGCTCTGCTATCGAGGACTCGGCGCGGTAGATTTCGGGTAGGAAGATGAAGTCCTTTCCCTTGATTTTTTCCTGCACGAGCTGATTTGCGTCGAGCGCGTTATCGAGCGCGATTTCAACGTCGTCCTCGCCGCATTCAAGCAGATTCATCGCAACCTCAACGAGGCTGTTTCGCGGCAGGCAGGTGTGGCCGTTGCCGAGATTATGGCGCACCACGTAGATTACGCCCGCCTGACAGCGGTAGTCAAAGAGGGGCGGCTCGCTCATCTGCGACGCTATTTCGTCCGCGCGCTCAAAGCTGATGCCCGTACCCTCGGACACGAAGGCGTAGGGGTTTTCCCTGATAATATCAAGCGCGTCGCCGCGGTAGAGATTGTACGCCTCAAACGCTTCCTGCTGGCTCAGACCGAGGTCGGCAAGTCCGTTCATAACCTCGCGGGCTATGAACTGCATTTTGAAATCCTCGCTGATTTTTCTTGCCTTCGTGCGGGAAATGCCCTTGATTTCGGCAAGTCGCTCGGGCTCGTTTTCTATCACGTGAAAGGTGTCCGCGCCGAATTTTTCTACAATTTTAGTTGCGGTTGCCGCGCGTATTCCCCTGACGATTCCGTTTGAAAGGAAACGAAGCATACCCGCCGCGTCCGCGGGAAGAGTTGTCTGAAGGCGCACTGCTTTAAACTGTCTTCCAAAGCTCGGGTGCATTGTCCACTCGCCCTGAAAAACAGCTTCCTCGCCGACCATCACTTTGCCGAGAACGCCCACAACCGTGACGTATTCGCTGTCCGCGAGCACCTCGACCACGGCGTATCCGTTGTCCTCGTTCATATAAGTAATGTCCTCAATGACGCCTGTTAAGTTTTCAAGCTCTTCCGTCATAAAATCACCGTTTATGATTGTAACATAAATGAACTTCAAGTTCAATGAAAAATACAGAAAACAGGACTGAGAAGTCAAGCTTTCGGGAATATAAAAAAATGAGTTGCCTCATAAGAGACAACTCATTGATTAATAAGGTAATTAGTCCTCGTCGATAGCGGTAACAACGCCTGAACCTACGGTTCTGCCACCCTCACGGATAGCGAAGCGAAGACCTTCTTCAATAGCGATAGGAGTGATGAGTTCAACGTTCATCTCTACGTTATCGCCAGGCATACACATCTCTGTGCCAGCGGGAAGAGTGATAACGCCTGTTACGTCTGTTGTTCTGAAATAGAACTGAGGACGGTAGTTGTTGAAGAAAGGTGTGTGACGGCCACCCTCGTCCTTTGAAAGAACGTATACCTGACCTGAGAACTTGGTGTGAGGCTTGATTGAACCGGGAGCAGCAAGAACCTGTCCTCTTTCAATCTCAGTTCTCTGAACACCACGAAGGAGGCAACCTACGTTGTCGCCAGCCTCAGCGTAGTCGAGAATCTTTCTGAACATCTCGATACCTGTGCAAACTGTTGAGCTGATTTCGTCGTGAAGACCAACCATCTCTACTGTGTCGTTTGTCTTGAGCTGTCCACGCTCTACTCTACCTGTAGCAACTGTACCACGGCCTGTGATTGTGAAAACGTCCTCAACAGGCATAAGGAAAGGAAGGTCAGCCTTACGGTCGGGAGTAGGAATGTAATCGTCAACAGCGTCCATGAGCTCAGCGATGCACTCGCAAGCAGGATCGTCGTTTGATGTAGCCTCGAGAGCCTTAAGAGCAGAACCCTTGATAATCGGGCACTCATCATCAAATTCGTAGTCAGCGAGAGTCTCGCGAACTTCCATCTCTACGAGTTCAAGAAGCTCTTCGTCGTCAACCTGATCAGTCTTGTTAAGGAATACGATGATTGCCGGTACACCTACCTGGCGAGCAAGGAGAAGGTGCTCCTTAGTCTGAGCCATAGGACCGTCAGTTGCAGCGATAACAAGGATAGCGCCGTCCATCTGAGCAGCACCGGTGATCATGTTCTTGATGTAGTCAGCATGACCGGGGCAGTCAACGTGTGCATAGTGACGCTTGTCTGTTTCGTACTCAACGTGAGCTGTGTTGATTGTGATACCACGCTCTCTCTCTTCAGGAGCCTTATCGATGTCTGCATAGTCTTCAAACTTTGCATAGCCCTTGTTAGCGAGATACTTTGTGATAGCAGCTGTAAGAGTTGTCTTACCATGGTCAACGTGACCGATTGTACCGATGTTTACATGTGGTTTGGTACGGTTAAAATGTTCTTTTGCCATTAGAAATTCCTCCTAAAGAATTTTTAATAATAAATTATCATTTGATATTCTATCAAATATACCTGAAAATATCAAGTATTTTTTTATAATTTAGAAATTTGGTGTTTAATTATTAGTCTTTCTTGCTTCTCTGGCTGATGATATCATCACCGATTGACTTGGGAACGGGCTCATATCCGTCGGGTTCCATTGTGTACTGACCTCTGCCCTGTGTCTTGGAACGAAGGTCGTTTACATAACCGAACATATCCGAAAGAGGTACTCTTGCATTAATCTGCTTGAGTCCCGAACGGTCGTCCATACCCTGAATCTGACCGCGGCGTGAATTGAGGTCGCCGATAACGTCGCCCATATATTCCTCGGGAACAATAACGCTAACCTTCATCATAGGCTCAAGGATAATCGGGTCTGCGCCCTTTGCTGCATCCTTGAACGCCATAGAGCCTGCAATCTTGAATGCCATTTCAGACGAGTCAACCTCGTGATAAGAACCGTCGTAGAGCTCAACCTTTACGTCAACTACGTTGTAGCCTGCAAGGATACCGCTCTTCATAGCGCCCTGAATACCTGCGTCAACAGCAGGAATGTATTCCTTGGGGATTGCGCCGCCGACAATCTGGTTTACAAACTCGTAACCCTTGCCGATGCCGTTTTCATCAAGGTTGGGCATAATGCGGATTTTAACGTGACCGTACTGGCCGCTACCGCCCGACTGTCTCTTATACTTAAGGTCTGAATTACCCTGACCGCGGATTGTTTCCTTATAAGCAACCTGAGGTGCGCCGACGTTTGCCTCTACCTTGAATTCACGAAGAAGTCTGTCAACAATAATCTCAAGGTGAAGCTCACCCATACCTGCGATAATTGTCTGACCTGTTTCCTCATCGGTGTAGGCTTTGAAGGTCGGGTCTTCCTCTGCAAGCTTTGCAAGGGCAATACCCATCTTTTCCTGACCTGCCTTCGTCTTGGGCTCGATAGCCACGCGAATAACGGGGTCGGGGAAATTCATAGATTCGAGAATAATCGGATGCTGCTCGTCGCAGAGCGTGTCGCCCGTTGTGGTATTCTTGAGACCAACTGCAGCAGCGATGTCGCCGGCGTAGCAAACGGGGATATCCTCCCTGTGGTTTGCGTGCATCTGAAGAATACGTCCCATTCTTTCCCTGTTGTCCTTTACCGAATTGTAGCAGGGTGCGCCTGCTGCAACGGTACCTGAATAAACACGGAAATAACAGATTTTACCAACGTAGGGGTCGGTTGCAATTTTGAATGCAAGCGCTGAGAACGGCTCGTCATCGGATGCGTGACGGCTCTCTTCCTCGTCGGTATCGGGATTTACGCCCTTGATTGACTGAACGTCCGTCGGTGCGGGCATAAAGTCAACGATTGCGTCGAGAAGCGGCTGAACGCCCATATTGCGGTATGCGGTACCGCAGCAAACGGGAACCATATCGTTGTTGATTGTTGAAAGGCGGATAACCTTCTTAATCTCGTCAACGCTGATTGCGTCCTCGCCTTCCTCAAAATACCTTTCCATAAGCTCTTCGTCCTGCTCTACGACATGCTCGATAAGCTCGGTTCTGTATTTTGCGGCAAGCTCCTTCATATCCTCGGGGATTTCCTGTATTTCATACTTCATACCCTTCTCTTTGTCGGGGTCGATATAGATGACAGCGTTATTTTCTACAAGGTCGATAATTCCCCTGAAGTCGCTTTCGCTGCCTATCGGAAGCTGAATAGGTAACGCATTACACTTGAAACGGTCGATAACCATATCAAGAGCTCTGTAGAAATCGGCACCCATAATATCCATCTTGTTGACAAATATCATTCTCGGTACCTTATATTCGTCAGCCTGATGCCATACGGTTTCAGACTGCGGCTCAACACCGCCCTTAGCGCAGAGTACGGTTACCGAACCGTCGAGCACTCGAAGCGAACGCTGAACCTCTACCGTAAAGTCAACGTGACCCGGTGTGTCGATAATATTGATTCTATGGTCTTTCCAGAAACAGGTTGTAGCAGCGGACGTGATTGTGATACCGCGCTCCTGCTCCTGCTCCATCCAGTCCATTGTCGCAGAACCTTCGTGAGTCTCGCCTATCTTGTGGTTGATACCTGTATAGTAGAGAATACGCTCGGTTGTGGTTGTTTTACCTGCGTCAATATGAGCCATAATACCAATATTTCTTGTCATTTCAAGAGATACTTTTCTTGGCATAATGTCCTCCTGAATTATTAATATCTAAAATGAGCAAACGCCTTATTTGCCTCTGCCATTTTATGAGTATCATCGCACTTCTTAACAGCACCGCCGGTCTTGTTGACAGCGTCCATAATCTCAGCTGCAAGGCGCTCCTTCATTGTTCTCTCCGAACGCTGACGCGCGTAGAGAGTTATCCAACGAAGACCGAGAGTCTGGCGTCTTTCCGGACGTACTTCAAGAGGTACCTGATAAGTTGCACCGCCGATACGGCGTGCCTTTACCTCGAGAACAGGCATAACATTTTCCATAGCAGCCTCAAAAGTCTCTAAAGGATCGTTGCCTGTCTTTTCTCTGACGATGTCAAATGCTCCGTAAACGATTTTCTGAGCGACACCCTTCTTTCCATCAAGCATGATGTTGTTGATCAGTCTTGTTACAAGCTTTGAGTTGTAAAGCGGATCAGGTAAAACATCACGCTTAGCGATTTGGCCTCTTCTTGGCATCTCGCTTCCCTCCTTCATAATAATAGTAATGAGTTCATAGGTACTCGGTTTTTCCGTGGAGTCAACAAAAGGTCATATACGCTTTATATAATAGGTATATAAACTATTGTTTTTCCCGAATTTTTTGGCTTACTTCTTAGCAGCCTTAGGTCTCTTTGCACCGTACTTTGAACGGCTCTGCATTCTGTCGGTTACGCCCTGGGTATCAAGTGTACCGCGGATGATGTGGTAACGTACACCGGGAAGGTCCTTAACACGGCCGCCGCGAATCATAACTACAGAGTGTTCCTGAAGGTTATGACCTACGCCGGGGATGTATGCAGATACTTCAATACCGTTTGTAAGACGAACTCTGGCAATCTTACGAAGAGCAGAGTTGGGCTTTTTCGGTGTTGCCGTCTTAACTGCAGTACAAACGCCGCGCTTCTGGGGTGAACAGTTGTTTGTAACAACGTTCTTCTTTGTGTTGAGTCCCTTAAGAAGAGCAGGTGCTTTAGCCTTTTTCTCTACGGACTGACGTCCTGTTCTAACGAGTTGGTTAAAGGTAGGCAATAGTTTATCTCCTTTCTTTGAAATTTATGCGTAATGTACGCACAACACATACAGTAAAAAAATATTTTTTGCTGTATCTGCAATGCGTACATTTTGGGACGGGACGTCATCCCGTCCCAAAATGTTGTGTTTTTCAACAAAAGTTAAACTAAATCTTTGTTAACTTTTCACAAATTTGCACTCGCACAACTTAGCATTATACCACTATGACATACTCTCTGTCAAGAGGTTTTGAAGCTGTTCGAGATTTAAATATTCGTCGCTGCCCTCTGCGGAGAAGTAACTCGGAACAACGTCGACATCTCTGAAGACGTCCATACCCGTTCCCGCGGGAACAAGCTTACCGATAATAACGTTCTCTTTAAGGCCGATGAGCGGGTCGCTCTTGCCCTTGATTGCAGCGTCGGTGAGAACTCTCGTCGTTTCCTGGAAGGAAGCTGCCGACAGGAAGGAATCGGTTGCGAGCGAAGCCTTTGTAATACCCATAAGGATAGGCGTGTAAGTTGCCTTCTTGAGCTCGGTCTCGCCTGCTCTCATTCTTGCCTCAATCTTGTCGTTTGCCTCGTCAACCGCGGAAACGTCAATCATTGTGCCCTCAACGAGGTCTGTGTCGCCTGCCTCTTTTACCGTGCACTTCTTGAGCATCTGACGAACGATAACCTCAATGTGCTTATCGTTGATGTCAACACCCTGGGTACGGTATGCAAACTGTACCTCTTTAATAAGGTAATTATATACAGCCTCTTCGCCGAGGATTGCAAGCACGTCGTGGGGGTTAACCGCACCGAGGGTGATTTCCTCGCCCTTCTTAACGTGCGCGCCTTCAACAATATTATCTCTGAGCTTTGCGCCGTAGGAAATGAGATACTTCTTTTCCTCGGCTGTTTCGCTGTTGTAAACAACAACGTGCTGGCTCTTCTTGATTTCCTCGAAGCGGATATCGCCTTCGATTTCGGAAAGGATTGCGAGCTGCTTGGGCTTTCTTGCCTCGAAGAGCTCTTCAACTCTGGGAAGACCCTGAGTGATGTCGGCGCCGCCTGCAACACCGCCGGTGTGGAAGGTTCTCATCGTAAGCTGCGTACCGGGCTCACCGATTGACTGAGCTGCGATGATACCAACTGCCTCGCCGACCTGAACGGGCTCGTTGAACGCAAGGTTTGAACCGTAGCACTTCTTGCAAACGCCGTGTCTTGACTTACAGGTGATGAGCGAGCGGATTTTAACCGTCTCGATGCCTGCGTCAACAATCTTTGCAGCGTCCTCTGCGGTCATCATCTTGTCAACGTCAACGAGAACTTCGCCTGTTTCGGGATGAACAACCGGGTCAACAACGTATCTGCCGATAAGTCTTTCCTCGAGCTTCTCGAGTACGCGATCCTCATCCATAATCTTCTGAACGTATATACCTTCGTGGCAGCCGCAGTCGTTGTCGCGGATGATTACGTCCTGCGATACGTCTACAAGACGGCGGGTAAGGTAACCCGAGTCAGCGGTACGAAGAGCGGTATCGGCAAGTCCCTTACGCGCACCACGCGAGGAAATGAAGTATTCGAGAATATTCAGACCTTCACGGTAGTTTGCACGAATCGGAACCTCGATGGTCTTACCTGCCGTGTTTGCGATAAGTCCTCTCATACCTGCGAGCTGACGAAGCTGGTTGGTACTACCACGCGCGCCCGAGTCTACCATCATATGAATCGGGTTGTGAGCGCCGTCGAAGTTTGAGGTGAGCTCGTTTGAAACCTTGTTTGTACAGTTTTCCCACGCAGAGATAACCGCCTTTGAGCGCTCCTGATTTGTGAGGAAACCGTAGTTATATTTGGTTGTAATCTTATCAACAAGCTCTTCGGTCTCTTCGATGTATTCCTTCTTCTTGTCGGGAACAAGCGCGTCGGAAACGGCTACGGTTGTGCCTGAAATCGTGGAATACTTATAGCCCTGAGCCTTGAGCTCGTCGAGCATCTTTGAAGCGATTGAAACGCCGTGAACGTTGATGCACTTCTCGGCAATCTGACCGAGACGCTTCTTGTCAACTACGAAGGAAGCCTCAAGCTCGAATGCGTTTTCGGGGTCGCTTCTGTCAACAAAGCCGAGGTCCTGAGGAACGGGTCTGTTGAAGATAACTCTGCCGATTGTGGTCTTGACAAGCTTTGACCTTGTCTCGCCGTCAATCTCTTTTGTGAAGCGGATGAGACATTCGCTGTGAAGGCCGAGGGAACCTTCCTGATAAGCCATCATAGCTTCGTCTTCATCGCGATAGATATTGTATCTTGTAATCTCTTCACCGTCGATTTCCTCAACACGGGGTTCGCCGGGCTCGCCTGTCTTAATCATAGTAAGATAGTATGAACCGATAACCATATCCTGTGTGGGAACTGCAACGGGCTTGCCGTCCGAAGGCTTGAGAAGGTTGTTTGCCGCGAGCATAAGCATTCTTGCCTCTGCCTGAGCCTCCGCTGAAAGCGGTACGTGAACAGCCATCTGGTCGCCGTCGAAGTCGGCGTTGAAGGCGGTACATGCAAGCGGATGAAGCTTGATTGCCCTGCCCTCTACGAGTACGGGCTCAAACGCCTGAATACCGAGTCTGTGAAGCGTGGGAGCACGGTTGAGCATTACGGGGTGGTCCTTGATTACAACGTCAAGGCAGTCCCAAACCTTCGGGTCGTCCGCCCTCTCAACCTTTTTCCTTGCCGACTTGATATTTGAAGCTTCGCCGAGTTCAACAAGTCTCTTCATAACGAAGGGCTTGAAGAGCTCGATTGCCATTTCCTTGGGAAGACCGCACTGGTGCATCTTGAGCTCGGGGCCTACAACGATAACCGAACGGCCCGAGTAGTCAACACGCTTACCGAGAAGGTTCTGACGGAAACGTCCCTGCTTACCCTTGAGCATATCCGAGAGAGACTTGAGCGGTCTGTTGTTGGGACCGGTAACGGGTCTGCCCCTTCTGCCGTTGTCGATGAGAGCGTCAACGGATTCCTGAAGCATTCTCTTCTCGTTGCGGACAATGATTTCGGGTGCGCCGAGCTCAAGAAGTCTCTTGAGACGGTTGTTTCTGTTGATAACCCTTCTGTAAAGGTCGTTGAGGTCTGAGGTTGCGAATCTGCCGCCGTCAAGCTGAACCATGGGTCTGATGTCGGGCGGGATTACGGGAAGAACGTCGAGAATCATCCACTCGAGCTTGTTGCCGCTATTGTAGAAAGCCTCAACAACGTCAAGTCTCTTGAGAAGTCTTACTCTCTTCTGACCCGTTGCGTTTTCAAGTTCCTCGGTGAGCTCGTTGCGAAGCTCAACGATGTCGATGCTCTGAAGAAGCTCTTTGATAGCCTCGGCACCCATACCTGCCTTGAAATCGTCCTCATATCTCTCACGCATTTCTGCGTATTCCTTTTCGTTGAGAATCTGCATCTTCTCAAGCGGGGTATCGCCGGGGTCCGTTACGATGTAAAGCGCAAAGTAAAGAACCTTTTCAAGATACCTCGGGCTGATGTCGAGAACAAGACCGATGCGGCTCGGGATTCCCTTGAAGTACCAGATGTGTGATACGGGGGCTGCGAGCTCGATGTGACCCATTCTCTCACGGCGAACCTTGGCGCGCGTAATCTCTACGCCGCAGCGTTCGCAGATTTTGCCCTTGTAGCGAACTCTCTTATACTTACCGCAGTGACATTCCCAGTCCTTCATAGGTCCGAAAATCTTTTCGCAGAAAAGACCGTCGCGCTCGGGTTTAAGAGTTCTGTAGTTTATAGTTTCGGGCTTTGTTACCTCGCCGTAAGACCATTCGCGAATCTGCTCGGGTGAGGCAAGACCGATTTTTATTGAACTGAATTCGTTTTCGTAATTATCCATTTGGAAGCACTCCTTTTCTTTATTTGTTTCGGAAGTCGGTTAGTTAGTCTTCGTAGTCATCGTCGTCATCGCTGAAATAACTATCAAAGCTATCTGACAGACCTGCTTCCTCGTCATCGTCAACATCCTCGACGCCGTAGCCTTCCTGACCTTCATAGTCGTTGACTGTCTGGAATGCGCTGTCGTCTTCAATCGGCTGGATTCCCGTGCCGTCGTCAAGGTCCTGCTTGAGCTCAATCTCATTGCCCTCTCTGTCGAGCACCTTGGTGTCGAGACCGAGAGCCTGAAGCTCTTTGAAGAGTACCTTGAAGGATTCGGGTGTTCCCGCCGTCGGGATGTTTTCGCCCTTAACGATTGCCTCGTAGGTCTTTACTCTGCCGACAACATCGTCGGACTTAACGGTCATAATTTCCTGAAGAGTGTAGGCAGCGCCGTATGCTTCAAGCGCCCAAACCTCCATCTCACCGAAACGCTGACCGCCGAACTGTGCCTTACCGCCGAGAGGCTGCTGGGTTACCAGACTGTAAGGACCGGTTGAACGGGCGTGAATCTTATCGTCAACAAGGTGATGAAGCTTCAGGAAGTACATATAACCTACTGTAATTCTGTTGTCAAACTTCTCACCGGTTCTGCCGTCGATAAGCTCTGTCTTACCGTCAAATACCTTCTCGCCGTTTTCGTCAACGTAGTAGCCGATGTCGGCAAGCTCGAGACATTCGCGGATATCTTTCTCGTGTGCGCCGTCAAATACGGGCGTCATCATCTTCCAGCCGAGTGCCATTGCGGCATAGCCGAGATGAACCTCGAGCACCTGACCGATATTCATTCGGGAAGGTACGCCGAGAGGATTGAGCACGATATCAAGCGGTCTGCCGTCGGGAAGGAACGGCATATCTTCCTGAGGAAGAATTCTTGAAACAACGCCCTTGTTACCGTGACGGCCTGCCATCTTATCGCCGACCTGAATCTTACGCTTCTGAGCGATGTAAACTCTTACAACCTTGTTTACGCCGGGTGAAAGCTCGTCGCTGTTTGCCCTTGTGAATACCTTTACGTCAACAACGATACCGTATTCGCCGTGGGGAACGCGCATCGAGGTATCCCTTACCTCTCTCGCCTTCTCGCCGAAGATTGCGCGAAGAAGTCTTTCCTCTGCTGTGAGCTCGGTTTCGCCCTTCGGAGTAACCTTACCTACAAGGATGTCGCCCGAGTGAACCTCTGCGCCGATACGGATGATACCGTTTTCGTCAAGGTCGCGAAGACCTTCCTCACCAACGTTCGGGATATCCCTCGTGATTTCCTCGGGTCCGAGCTTGGTGTCGCGGGCCTCTACCTCGTGCTCTTCAATATGAATTGACGTGTAAACGTCGTCTCTAACTATCTTTTCGTTGATAAGAACAGCGTCTTCATAGTTGTAACCTTCCCAGGTCATAAAGCCGATGAGAGCGTTCTTACCGAGTGAAATCTCGCCGTTGCAGGTTGCCGGACCGTCTGCGATAACCTGACCTGCCTCAACCTTCTGATGAAGGGAAACGATGGGTCTCTGGTTGATGCAGGTGCCCTGGTTTGAACCTGAGAACTTGATGAGGTCGTATCTGTCAACCTCGCCGCCCTTGACGGAAATTTCGATTGTGTCGGCGTCAACGGAAACAACCGTACCGCCGCGTTCCGCGATTACAACTACGCCCGAATCGTATGCAGCCTTGTATTCCATACCTGTGCCGACTACGGGGGCTGTTGTCTTGAGAAGCGGAACTGCCTGACGCTGCATGTTCGCACCCATGAGAGCACGGTTTGCGTCGTCGTTTTCAAGGAAAGGAATCATCGCCGTTGCAACGGATACAACCATCTTGGGCGATACGTCCATAAAGTCAACTCTTTCAGGCGGAAGCGTGAGGAACTCGTCGCGGTAACGGCAGGTTACCCTTGTTCCCGCAAATCTGCCTTCCTCGTCGAGGGGCTCGTTTGCCTGAGCTACAACATAGTTATCCTCAACGTCGGCTGTCATATAAACAACCTCGTCGGTTACCACGCCGGTCTTTTTGTCAACCTTGCGGTAGGGTGCCTCGATGAAGCCGTACTCGTTGAGTCTGCTGTAGCAGGCGAGGTATGAGATAAGACCGATGTTGGGACCTTCGGGGGTCTCAATCGGGCACATTCTGCCGTAATGGGTGTAGTGTACGTCTCGTACCTCGAAGCCTGCGCGGTCTCTTGAAAGACCGCCGGGGCCGAGTGCCGAAAGTCTTCTCTTATGTGTGAGCTCTGCAAGGGGGTTATTCTGGTCCATGAACTGCGAAAGCGGTGAGGAACCGAAGAACTCTTTGATTGCAGCAACTACGGGTCTGATGTTGATGAGCGCCTGCGGTGTGATTGCCTCGTCGGAATCCTGAGCCTGAAGGGTCATTCTCTCGCGAACAACTCTCTCCATTCTCGTGAAGCCGATTCTTACCTGATTCTGAAGAAGCTCGCCGACTGCGCGGATTCTACGGTTGCCGAGATGGTCGATATCGTCAAGCGAGCCAACGCCGAAAGCAAGATTGTTGAGATATGACACACTGGCAAAAATGTCGTCTATGATGATATGTTTTGGAATGAGATCGTCTGCATGGATTTGGATTTCCTCGCGAAGCGCAGCCTCGTCGTCGCCGCATTTTTCGAGTATTTCTGCAAGCGCTCTGTAGGAAACCTTTTCTTTGATACCGTACTCGGAACAGTCGAAATCAACATACTTTGTGATGTCGACCATACCGTTTGATACAATCTTTATCTCCCTGCCCTCAACGTCGATATATGCAAACATAACGCCTGCATTCTCGATTTCGAGAGCCTTTTCAGCCGATACCTTCTCGCCTGCCTCGGCAAGAAGCTCGCCCTGCGGTGAGATAACGGGCTGAGTGAGAACCTGATTTGTGAGTCTGTCGCTGATGGCAAGCTTTTTGTTGTACTTGTATCTGCCGACTCTTGAAAGGTCGTAACGGTGAGCGTCGAAGAACAGACCGTCGAGATGAGCCTGAGCTGTTTCGAGCGTGGGCGGCTCGCCGGGACGAAGCTTCTTGTAAACCTCAAGAAGAGCTTCTTCCGAGTTCTTCGTGGTATCCTTCTCAATCGTTGTCATAATTCTGTCGTCATCGCCGAAGAAGTCGATGATTTCGCTGTCGGTACCGAGACCGAGAGCGCGAAGGAAGGTTGTGATGAGAATCTTCCTGTTCTTGTCGATGCGGACATAGAAGATGTCGTTTGCATCGGTTTCGTACTCAAGCCATGCGCCGCGATTCGGAATTACCGTGTTTGTGAATAATTCCTTACCGGTCTTGTCATGCTCCATATGGTAGTAGACACCGGGTGAGCGGACAAGCTGAGAAACGATACATCTCTCTGCGCCGTTGATTACGAAGGTTCCCGCGTCTGTCATAAGCGGGAAGTCGCCCATGAAGATAGTGTTTTCCTTAACCTCGCCCGTTTCCTTGTTGATGAGCCTTGCGCGTACCTTGAGGGGCTTTGCGTAAGAAGTGTCGCGAGCCTTGCACTGCGCGATAGAATACTTGGGCTCGTCGTCCATAGAATAGTCTATGAACTCAAGGATGAGATTTCCCGAGTAGTCGGTGATGGGACCGATGTCGCGGAATACCTCTTTGAGGCCCTCGTCGAGGAACCACTGGTATGAGCTTTTTTGCACCTCAATGAGGTTCGGCATTGACATTACCTCATTGATTTTGGCAAAGTTTTTACGTGTAGTTGTACCCAACTGCACATCCTTTACATTTACCATTCGAGTCACTCCAATCGTATATTTTTTTGCGTTTAACCCATAACGGGAAAACCTGAGCCGCTACGCCGACTTTACGGTCTGCGACCGCCAGTTTCGGCACGGTATTTCTGCAAAACAGAATTTTGCAAAACTGCAGAAATTCCCATTATAGGAATTAATATTATATAGGATAAATTTCAAATGTCAAGTATTTTTTTATTTTGTTTCAAATTTGTCCAAAAAGTATCTGCGCCACGCCGCCTCGCGTTCCGTATTTTGCCCTGTTTTTTGCCCTTTTCGGGCCTCATTTATCGGTTTAATGAAATATAAACTAATCATTGATTTAAAGAGCGCGATTTGTTATAATGTCAAAAGGTGAAATAATATGATTAAAATTAAACGTTATATATCTGTTATCATATGTCTGATTCTTGTTGCGTCGGCGTTTGCGGGCTGCGGCAAAAATGAGGCTATGGTTGACTTCATATATCCCTTCGGCGGAAACGTGAACAGCTTTGACCCGCAGATAGCGTCAACCGAGGACGAATTCCTCATTGTTGAAAACTGCTATGAGGGGCTCGTGAGGGTGCTTGACGACGGAACTGTAAAGCCCGCCTGCGCATCCGACTGGGACATCAGCGCCGACGGACTGACCTACACCTTTACAATCAGCGAAGGGCTCAAGTGGGATTTCACAAACGAGACCTACGACAGCGGCGAATATAAGGACGGAAGAGTTGACCTCGTGGGCGTTGATTTCAACAACGAGGTTACCGCAAACGACTTCGTCTTTGCTCTCAGGCGCGCCTGCGCACCCGAAACGGACGCTCCCCTCTTTTCATCGGTATCGGGAATTGTGAACGCGAACGAGGTGCATTCGGGCAAGACCGAGAGGTCGAAGCTCGGCGTAAAGGCGCTCGACGACTACACCCTGCAGATTACTCTCACGTCGCCCGACAGCAGCTTCCTGTCAGTCCTTTCGACAGCGGTTGCTATGCCTTGCAACGAGGAATTTTTCAACGCCACAAAGGGCAGGTACGGTCTTTCGACAAAGTACTCGCTTTTCAAC
This sequence comes from uncultured Eubacterium sp., assembly GCA_905234495.1. Classification (GTDB taxonomy): domain Bacteria; phylum Bacillota; class Clostridia; order Oscillospirales; family Acutalibacteraceae; genus Eubacterium_R. The sequence continues at coordinate 61,391 of CAJOHE010000002.1, forward strand.
GGTCAGTTCTGCGTTGACGCGGTGCTTGAGGCCTCGTACGTTCTCGACCTCAACAAGAATTACAGCGGCTGCAATCCGTCGACCGTGACAGACCTCACGTTATCAATAAAGAACGAAGAGACCGACGTTGCAAAGAATCTCAAGTCGGGACTCTACGACAGCGCGTACATATCGGGCGCGGAATATGAGAGAATCGACAGCGACAAAATCACCGTTGTCCCCTATTCAAACACGACGTGGGCGTTTATGCTCAACAAGAACAAGGAAATATTTGCAAACGAAAAAATGAGAGAAGCGCTCTGCCTGAGTATCACAAGCGGCGAGCTTGAGCACGACTACCTTCAAAAGGCGACGAGCTTTGCGCCGCCGAGCTGTCTTGTCGGCGAGGAAAGCGCGGTTGACGCGCTCGGCTCAACCGTTCCCGAACGCGACGAGGCAAAGGCGCAGGAGCTCTGGAAGAAGGGGCTTGAGGAAACGAAGCTCACGAGCGCGGACATCACTCTTATCTGCACGGCGGATATGGAAGAGGTTGCAAAGGCGCTCGTTCAGGGAATACAGGCGACAATCGGCTCAATCACGGGCTACGACAACGAGAGCAAGTTTTCGTTCTCGCTGAAAATAGAGCCGCTTTCAAAGGAAGATTTCGACACCGCGGTGGCAAAGAGCGAATACGATATTGCGCTCTATCCGTTCACCGCTTCAACCCACAGCACGGTTTCATTTTTAAGCGACATCATCGGCGGCAACTACCTCGGCGAGGTCAAGGACGCAGAGGCGGCTCTTGCAAAGGCGCAGGCTGCGTCACCCGACAAGCTTGCGTCTGAGTGCGTCAACACCGAGAAAGCGATTATCGGCGACTATTCGGTATTTCCCGTGCTTTTTGAATCTTCGTACTACGCACAGGCTGCGGGCGTGAGCGGCGTTCAGTTCCACCCCGGCAGCGGAAGGGTATGTTTTGTCTATGCAACGAGAGAAGATTAAAATAGCCTTGTTGTGGTGTCTGACTGCGGCGTGTATGGCTGTAATATTCTGGCTTTCCTCGAGAACGGCTGACGAATCGTCCGCCCAGAGCAACGAGATTCTCGTCTGGCTTTACAGGGTTTTCGGCGACAATTTCTTCACAACGTTCATCGTGAGAAAGCTTGCGCACTGCCTCGAGTTCTGCGGGCTCTGCGTACTGTTCAATCTCTCGCTTTATCTCACGAGGGAAAAGCTTTCGCCGCTTCTGGCGATTGCGTTCACGTCGCTTTACGCGGTGACCGACGAGGTGCATCAGCTCTTTGTTCAGGGGCGCTCGTGCGAGCTTCGCGACTGGGTGATTGACACCTGCGCGGCAGCGGTCGGCACGCTCGGCTTTCTCGCTCTGTTTTACATTATTAAAGCCATAGCGGGCAAATTCTCTTCAAAAGCATTGACAGAAGAGAAATAAAGCATATAATATATTTAATCTTGAAAAAAGGAGGTTGTAATATGAACGTTCTGGTATACGATAACGAGGAACAAATCGGTATCGCTGCCGGCTACTATATGTGCGGTCAGGTGCTTGCGAAGCCCGATTCGATACTCGGACTTGCGACGGGCTCTACCCCGCTCAAGCCGTACAGGCATATGATTCAGCTTTACGAGCAGGGCTCGGTTGATTTCAGCAGGGTTACAACCTTTAACCTCGACGAATACTGCAATCTCGACGTAAACGACGAGAATTCCTACCATTCATTTATGTATAAAAACCTCTTCGACCACATCAATATTCCCGAGGAAAACATCAACTTTCTCAACGGAAACGCAGAGGATTTAAAGCAGGAATGCAGGAATTACGAGCAGAAAATCAGGGATATGGGCGGAATTGACATTCAGCTTCTCGGCATCGGCTCAAACGGTCACATCGCGTTTAACGAGCCGTCCGACCATTTCCAGAGATGGAGCCACGTTGTAAATCTCAAGGAGAGCACGATTAAGGACAACAGCAGATTTTTCAAATCCGTTGACGACGTTCCCACTCAGGCGCTCACGATGGGTATCGGCTCGATAATGCAGGCAAAGAGAATACTTATTATCGCAATAGGCGAAAAGAAAGCGAAGGCGATAAGGCAGCTGTTTGACGGCCACGTTACGCCGCAGTGCCCCGCTTCCGTTTTACAGTTTCACAAGGACGTTACGCTGATGCTCGACAAGGGCGCAGCTTCACTATTAGATTAACGACAGGAGACAGAATATTATGGCAGACAAAGGCAAATTTTATATAACAACCGCAATCGCATACACCTCAAGAAAGCCCCATATCGGCAACAGCTACGAGATTGTTCTCACCGACGCTATCGCAAGATACAAGAGGCTTCAGGGCTATGACGTTTTCTTCCTCACGGGAACCGACGAGCACGGCCAGAAAATTGAGAACTACGCAAAGGACGCGGGCGTTACACCAAAGGAATACGTTGACAAGGTTGCGGGCGAAATCAGGGATATCTGCGACCTTCTCGGCACAAGCTACGACAAGTTTATCAGAACGACCGACGGTTATCACGAGAAGGTCGTACAGAAGATTTTCAAGAAGCTCTACGAGCAGGACGACATATACAAGAGCGAGTACGAAGGACTTTACTGCACGCCCTGCGAATCCTTCTGGACGGAATCGCAGCTCGTTGACGGCAAGTGCCCCGACTGCGGCGGCGAGGTTAAGCCCGCAAAGGAAGAGGCATATTTCCTTCGCCTTTCAAAGTATCAGAAGCAGCTTGAGGACTTCATTGAATCAAACGAAAACTTCATCTATCCCGAAGCCCGCAAAAAGGAAATGCTCAACAATTTCATCAAGCCCGGTCTTCAGGATTTGTGCGTAAGCCGTACCTCGTTTAAGTGGGGTATCCCGGTAACCTTCGACGAGAATCACGTTATCTACGTTTGGATTGACGCGCTTTCAAACTATATCACCGCCATCGGCTACGACCCCGACGGCTCAAGCGATATGTATAAGAAGTACTGGCCCGCGGACGTTCACATCATCGGCAAGGACATCGTACGCTTCCACACAATCTACTGGCCGATTATGCTTATGGCCCTTGGCGAGCCCCTTCCCAAGCAGGTATTCGGTCATCCGTGGCTTCTCTTCGGCGAGGACAAGATGAGCAAGTCAAAGGGCAACGTTATCTATGCCGACGACCTCACGAAGCTTCTCGGCGTTGACGCGGTAAGATACTACCTTCTTTCCGAGATGCCCTACGCTTCCGACGGCTCAATCACATATGAGACGATTATCGAGAGATACAATTCCGACCTTGCAAACACAATCGGAAATCTTGTAAACAGAACGATTGCGATGAGCAACAAATATTTCGACGGCGTTGTTTCCGCACCCGACTGTAAAGAAGCGATTGACGGCGAGCTTGAGCAGTTTGCGCTCGACACGGTTGCTAAGGTTGAAAAATGCTTTGAGACCTACAGGGTTGCTGACGCTATCGAGGCTGTTCTCAATCTTGCAAAGCGCTCAAACAAGTACATCGACGAAACGATGCCGTGGGCTCTTGCAAAGGACGAGGAAAAGCGCGCAAGGCTCAACACCGTGCTCTACAATCTGCTTGAGAGCATCAGGTTTATTGCGGTTCTTCTTTCCCCGTTTATGCCCGAAACGGCAGAGAAAATCTTTGCTCAGATGAACTGCGACGTCAAGGATTACGAATCGCTTTCATCCTTCGGCGGCTTTAAGGCGGGCACGACCGTGGGCAAGGCAGAGGCGCTTTTCCAGAGAATTGACGCCGACAAAATGATTGAGGATTTACTCGCTCAGAACGAGGCTGAGGAGGAAGAGGAAAAGGAAGAGGAAAAGGTTGAGGAAATCACGATAGACGATTTCTTCAAGTCCGACCTTCGCGTTGCGGAAATCGTTGACTGCGAGCCCGTAAAGAGGTCCGAAAAGCTTCTCAAGCTTCAGCTCAACGACGGCTCGGGCAAGCCGAGGCAGATTGTTTCGGGCATCGCAAAATGGTACAAGCCCGAGGACTTAATCGGCAAGAGAGCGATTATCGTTACAAACCTCAAGCCCATCAAGCTCTGCGGCGAGCTGAGCCAGGGTATGCTGCTCTCGGGCGAGAAGGACGGCGAGATTAAGGTCACCTTCGTTGATATGAAACCCGGCGCAAAGATTTGCTAACTATGTATAAAAATATTTTTGACACACATTCACATTACGATGACGGAAGATTTGACGGCGACAGGGAGGAATTGATTTCCTCCCTTAAGTCGTCGGGCGTGAAGACTGTTGTGAGCTGCGGCTGCGATATCGACACGACGCAGTTCAATTTCGACCTTGCTCAGGAATACGATTTCATATATTTCGCGGCGGGGTTTCATCCCGAAAATCTTGAGGGCGCCGGCCTTGACGAGCTGAGCCTTATTGAGAAATTTGCGAAAAACAAAAAGTGCGTTGCAATCGGCGAAATCGGGCTTGACTACTACTGGATGAGCTCGACAAAAGAGGTGCAGCGTGAATTTTTCAGAGCGCAGATTGAGCTTGCAAAAAAAATGAACCTCCCCGTCATTGTTCACGACAGAGAGGCTCACGGCGACACTCTTGATATTCTCAGGGAAACGAAGCCGAAGGGCGTGCTTCACTGCTTTTCGGGCTCTAAGGAAATGGCGAGAGAGATAATAAATCTCGGTATGTATATCGGCTTGAACGGCGTTGTCACCTTCCCGAACGCGAGAAAGAGCCTTGAGGTGGTGAAGGAAATCCCCCTTGAACGCCTCGTTCTTGAGACGGACTGCCCCTACCTCGCGCCGACACCCGTCAGGGGCAAGCGAAACGACTCGTCCTGCATCCCCTACGTTGCCGAAAAAATCGGCGATGTGCTCGGAATGAGCGCGCAGGAAATACTTGATATAACCTGCGAAAACGCCGAAAGATTATATGATATAAAATAAAAGACTGCCTTTACCGGCAGTCTTTTTTACTTATTCTTTGAGCTTAAATAGTTTATGAAGTTTGCAACCTCGTCGAGCTGTTCATCGCTTAAATCGCGAAGCTTTTCGGCAATATCGTCGTCCCTTTCTCCAAAGATGTCGGGGATTCTGTCGCTGTATTCCTCGGGCTTTTCAGCCACGTTGTCATTGTCGGTAAGAAGGTAGTCGACGGTAACTTCAAGCTCGTCGGCAATCTTTTTGAGCACCTCGAGATTCGGTTCGCTTTTGCATACCTCGTAGTATGCGTAGGCGCTTCTCTTGATGCCCACCTTGTCGGAAAGTTCCTGCTGGGTGAGCTTTTTCTGCTTTCTTGCCCTCTTTAAATTTTTGCTGAATACTATTTTATTCTGATTCATACCGTCACCTTTTGCAAATAATTATGACTATATTATACATTATTGCGGCGTTTTGTCAATATTTATCACATAGGATAAATTATTACAATTTTCCCTATAAAATTGACAAAATTATTACAAAGTGTTATGATATCTGTGTTTATTATAAGTTTTTATAGATTATTATCAAGGAAGAGGTAAGTATGAAAAAGTTTTTTTCATTATTATTATCCGCTGTAGTAATAATAAATACATTCGCTATATTCGGGTTTTCCACAACGGCGTACGCCGCAACATACGCGCAGACGCTTAAAAACAAGGGATTTCCTGACAGCTATATCCCCTATCTCGAAACGCTTCACAAAACCTACCCAAACTGGGTATTCGAGCCCGTAAACACGGGGCTTGACTGGCAGACCGCGGTAAACGGCGAGCGCTCTTCTCACGGCAATCAGCTCATTGAAAAGTGCAGCGCATACCCGACGAGCTACTACTGTTCCTGCTCAAGCTGCTACAAAAACGGAAGCTACGTAATCCGCGAGGGCAGCAACTGGGTTGCGGCAAGCGAAATAGCGGTAAAATATTATATGGACCCGAGGAACTTCCTCACCGACCAGTACATTTTCCAGTTTGAATCAACGGCTTACGACGGAACGCAGAGTAAGAAGGGCGTTGAGGCAATCCTTGACGGAACGTGGATGCACAATTCCCTCATCAGCTATAACAGCACTCAGGGCAAGTCTGTTTACTACGACACCACGACTAAATATTCCGACGCTATTATGGACGCTGCCAACGCAAGCGGAATGAGCGCGTATTACCTCGCGTCGAAAATACGTCAGGAAAACGGCGGCGCAACGGCTTCGGCTACTGCGGTAAAGGGCACCGCAAGCCCGTTTATCGGAATTTACAACTACTACAACATCAGCGCAAACACGGGCGCATATCAGGGACTTGCCTTTGCGGCGGGATACCTCAAGCTCAAGAACAACAGCACGATGTATTCAACCTACTCAAACGGTGTTGCAAGCGGCACCAAGACAAGCCTGAAATCAGGTCAGTATATGACGTGGATAAGCACCCACGGCGATTATTTCTACGTTAGACTTTACACCGAGAACAGCTCAAATTCCTACACGGCAGGCAAGACGGGCTACGTTCTCAGAAGCGATATAAGAACCGATTACGTCGGCTCGGGCTCTTCGGGCTGGGGCAGACCGTGGTCAAATCCCTACAAGTCAATTTACTGGGGCGCAAAGTACATAGCAAAGAATTTCTCATCACAGAACACGGGCTACCTTCAGAAATTCAACGTAAGCCCCAAGTCCTCATACAAGTATTCAAACGAGTATATGGCAAACGTTGCGGCGGCTGCGGCAGAGTCGAAGACGACCTACAACGCATACAAGTCGGCGGGTATCCTCTCGCTCACAAAGAAGTTTGAGATTCCCGTATTCAACAATATGCCCGCGTCGACGACAGCCAAGACAGGCTGGAACAAGATTGACAACAAGTGGTACTACTACGACGCAAGCGGCAGTATGGCTGTGGGCTGGAAGAAGATTGACAACGTTTACTACTATTTCAACAATTCCGGCGTTATGCAGACGGGCTGGGTTAAGGTAAACAACAAGTGGTATTACCTCAACGACAAGGGCGCTATGCAAAGGGGCTGGATTAAGCTCAACGAAAAGTGGTACTATCTAAACACCGACGGCTCAATGCAGGTCGGATGGCTCAAATATAATGAGAAGTGGTACTATTTCAACGACGACGGCTCAATGAAGACCGGCTGGCTGACCTACAAGAACAAGAGGTACTTCCTCGCCGACAGCGGCATTATGAAGACCGGCTGGTTCAAGTATAACAACAAGTACTGGTTCTTCCTCACCGATTCGGGCGCGGCGCGCACCGGCTGGTACAAGGAAAACGAAAAGTGGTACTACTTTGACCCGTCAAGCTGCATTATGATTGCAGGCAAGTGGCGCGAAATCAAGAATGAGTGGTATTACTTTGACGCCGACGGCGTTATGATTACAGGCTGGTTCACGTTTAAGGAAAAGAAGTATTACTTCAAGGAAAGCGGCGCTATGGCGACGAGAGTGCTCGACATTGACGGCACGTCATATATCTTTGACGCGAACGGCGCGCTTCAGACGTCCTATGTTACGGGCAACGAGAAAATGGCTATCAAGACCATTGAATCAACCGCAGCAAAGACGATTTATCTCACTTGGGACAAGCCCGACATTCCTAATTCGGGATATCAGATTATGTGGTCGACCACAAAGGATTTCTCAAGCAACTGGCTTATGAAGACAAGCGGTTCAAAGACAAAGCTTGACTACACGCTCACAACCGCACAGAGCAACAAGTATTACTATGTTAAGGTAAGAGCGTACAGAGTTGCGTACGACAAGGACGGAAACAGAAGCGATATCTACTTCCCGTGGAGTGCAACAAAGGCAATCAAAGTTAAATAATAAAACGAACCCCGCACAGATTTTGTGCGGGGGTTTTATTATGCAAAAAAAAACGGGCAGGTGTGAAAACCTGCCCCGTTGTTTTTTATCAGTCGTTGTTCTTCTTCTTGTTTCTGCTGTTCATAAGACCGTTTCTGATTCTTCTTACGTCTGAAAGAGCCTTATAGAGCGAATCGTCGATTGAAAGAAGAGTTTCGTCTGCATAGTTATTAACAGCTGTGAGAACTGCGCGAGACTCGTTCTGAGCGTTAGTAACCATCTCGTTTGCCTGATTTGTTGCATTTGAAAGGATTTCGGAAGCCTGATTCTGAGCGTCAACGATATACTGGTCGCCCTGTTCCTTTGCCTTTGCCATAATGCTTGCAGCCTCAGCCTGTGCAGCCTGAGTAATCTGGTCTCTTGTAACCATCTCTCTTGCCTGCTCCTGAGCCTTTGCAATAATATCCGCAGCCTGCTTGTTTGCCTCTTCAATTACGTTGTTTCTTGAATCAACAATAGCCTTTGCCTGCTTAATTTCCTGAGGTGTGTTAAGACGGATATCCTCGATAATTGTCTTAATCTTGTCAACATCTACTGCAAACTTTTTACTGAGCGGTATTGATGTTGCGTCGTCAAGCACGTCCTCTAAATCCTCAAGTAAAATATCGGTATTTGTCATTTTAACTATCTCCTTTACACCTTAAATAAATATCTTTTGTAATTTGCTTCGGAACATATGGCGAGATGTCGCCGCCGAGACGGCATATCTCTTTAACCATACTTGAAGAAAGAAACATATTGTCTCCTCTTGCAGGAAGAAAAACAGTTTCAATTTTCGGATACAGACTTTTATTAATCAGCGCCTGCTGGAATTCGTAGTCGAAGTCCGACACGGCGCGAAGTCCCTTAACAATCGCCGTTGCATCGCGCTCCTTGGCGTAATCAACGAGCAGACCGTCGTAGGTATCGACCTCAACCTTGGGGTCGTCCACGCATTTTCTGATAAGCTCCATTCTCTCTTCCACAGTGAATGCGGAATTCTTTGAGCTGTTGCTCATTACGAGGATTATCACCTTATCAAAAAATCCCAGCGCCCTTTCAACAATGTCGAGGTGGCCAAGCGTCATCGGGTCGAAGCTGCCCGGACATATCGCAATTTTCATCCTACCTCTCCTTTCGGTAAAGGCTGACGGTCGTCTTGCCGTATCTTCTCACCCTGTCGGCGCGCCAGCCGTCAATCTCTTCGGGCATAGCCTCTGACGATGAATACTCGCAAACGATGATTCCGTCGTCGTTCATCTTCGGGATAAGAAGCGGAAGACTCTTTTCAATCAGACCTTTGTTGTAGGGCGGGTCAAGAAAAGCTATGTCAAAGCTCCCCTGCCTCATCAGGAAGGAAAGCGCGTCGGCGAAAACCGCACTCGACGCATTTTCAAATCCGCAGCGTTTTACGTTGCTTTCAACAATCTTCAGCGCGGCTCTGTTGTTTTCAACAAAGGTACAATGCCTTGCACCGCGTGAAAGCGCTTCAATACCGAGCTGACCGCTGCCTGCAAACAAATCAAGAACGTCCCTGTCCTCGATTTCAAACTGAATCATTGAAAATATTGCTTCCTTTGTTGATTCGGTTGTCGGTCTCGTGACCTCCTCGCCGAAAAGGGTTTCAAGCTTTCGCCCTCTCGCCGAGCCAGTAATAACACGCATCATCTTGTATCTTCCTAAACAGAATTCCCGGCAAGCATTGCCTGCCGTCAAACTCTTTCATTATATTATACAAACTCAGTTATTAATAGTCAAGGCTATTTATTATAAAAATTATAAATATCCTCTGCATTTTTACGACTTATTCCCTTTACCGCGGCAAGTTCATCGACTTGTGCCGATTTTATCCTGCCGATTGTTTTGAATTCCTTTAAGAGAATTTTTGCCTTTGAGTCCCCTATTCCCTCGATTTTTGTCAGCGAGGTCTGAAGGGTGGTTTTCCTGTGCTTGTTGTGGTGGTAGGTTATCGCAAAGCGGTGAACCTCCTCCTGAATATTCGAGACGAGAGTGAACACCTGACGGTGTGAATTAATCTCGATTTCGCCGCCGTTTAAGGCGATTGCGCGCGTTCTGTGCTTGCTGTCCTTAACCATACCGAAAACGGGCACGTCAAGCCCCATAGAGCGTATTACGGGCAGCACGGCGTTGACCTGCGGCTCGCCGCCGTCAAGAAGAATCAGGTCGGGAAGGGTTTTGAACGTGCTTCCCTCTTCGTCATCGTAATAATGGCTGAACCTTCTTGTGAGCACCTCCTGCATTGAGCCGACGTCGTTCTGACCGTCGAAGCCCTTGATTGAGAAGCGCTTATAGGCTTTTTTCATCGGTCTGCCGTTGTGGAACACGACCATTCCCGCAACGTTGTCGGAACCGAAGGTGTGGGATATATCGTAGGACTCAATATACTCGGGAACCTTTTCAAGCCCGAGAAGAAGCCTCAGCTCCTCAAGTGCCGCAAGCTCTCTGCCGAGCCTGTTCTGCTGCTGGGCAAGATGCTCGTTTGCGTTGCTTATACAGAGATTGAGTATCGAGAGATGCTCGCCCTTTTTCGGGTGGATGAGCTCGACCTTCTTTCCCCTCTGATTCTCGAGGTACTGCACGATAAGCTCCTCGTCCTCAACCTCGCCGTCAACGACGACTCTTGAGGGAACGCGGCTTCGCATTGAATAGTATCTCTCAATCAGCTCAAAGCGTGACTGCGCGGCGTTTTCAACCGCGTCAATAAGCCAGTATTCCGAGTCGGTGAGCTTGCCGTGCTCAAAGCGGATAACCTCGAAGCAGGACTTTTTCACGCCGTTTACGAGGGCAAAAACGTCCTCCTCGTCAACGTTTATCGACACAACCTTCTGCTTTTCCTCAAGGTTTTTAATCGCCTTGATTCTGTCGCGAAGCTTTGACGCTTCCTCGAAACGAAGGTTTTCGGAAGCCTCGAGCATCTGAGCTTCCATATCCTTTACAGCCCTGACGCTTCCGCCCTTGAGAAACGCCACGGCAGAGTCGATGCTTTCCCGATAATCCGCAAGGGAAATCCTGCCCGCGCAGGGCGCAGAGCATATGCCCATAAAGCCGTTGAGGCAGGGGCGGCTCTTTTTGTAATCCCTCGGGAACTGCTTGTTGCAGCGGGGCAGCTTGAATATTCTGAGGGTTTCCTCAACCGCCTGCTTGACAGAGAAATTCGAGGTGTAGGGACCGAGATAGGTCGCACCGTCGTTTTCAGCCTTTTTGCACTCGCGGATTTTGGGATAATCCTCTTTAGTTATGCGGATATAGTGGTAGCCCTTGTCGTCCTTCAAAAGGATGTTGTACTTGGGCTGGTGCTGCTTGATAAGCGACGCCTCAAGAATCAGCGCTTCAAATTCGCTGTCGCAGAGGATATAGTCGAAATCGTCGACGTTCTGCGTCATACGGTAGACCTTGAGGCTGTGATTTGAGTGGGAACCGAAATACTGGGAAACCCTGTTTTTGAGCTTCTTTGCCTTGCCGATATATATTATCTTTTTGTCCTTGCTTTTCATTATATAGACGCCGGGCTGCTGCGGCAGCGCCATCGCCTTTTTGCGAAGCTCTTTTTCGTTCATTCGGTTTCCCTCCTTTCTCGGTAATCGGGACAAGAATCCCTCCGCCGCTTGCGCGGTTTCCCTCCCTTTAAGACAAAGGAGGCAAAAAATAAAGGACCGATAATCGGTCCTGTGTGAAATCTAAATAAGTATTCACTTATGTAAGTGAATATTACTCGGTAAAGCCTGATCTTACGAGAGAAACAAGACCCTGAACGGCTTCCTTTTCGTCCGTACCGTCAGCGATGATGCGGATATCGGTACCGCCCATAATTCCGAGTGAGAGAACACCTAAGAGACTTTTCGCGTTAACTCTTCTCTCTTCCTTTTCAACCCAGATTGAAGACTTGAATTCGTTAGCTTTCTGGATAAAGAAGGTTGCAGGACGAGCATGAAGACCAACCTGATTTTCTACTCTTACATCTTTAACGAACATAACCATAACCTCTCATTCATTAATTGACATACTTACACTCAATAAACTTTTATTAAGTTCGGTACTATTATAACACTAAAATCCCGTCGGTCAACCACTATATATAAAGTTCGTTTGACTTGGCAATTTCATATATAGTATTTTGCTCGTATTTGTGCAATTTTCACATATTTTTTGATTATGTTTTTTTCTTCGACAAATACTGCCTGTCGCTGTCCGACAATTCCGCTTTTTCAAGCAAATCCGGGCGGCGTTCAAGCGTTCTGTCAAGCGACCTCTGCCGCCGCCATTCGCTTATATTTGCATGGTGTCCCGAAAGAAGAATTTCGGGCACCTCGCGCCCCTTCCACTCGCTTGGATGGGTGTACTGCGGATACTCCAAAAGTGAGCTGAAATGACTCTCCTCCTCAAAGCATTCGTCGTCGCTGAGAACGCCCGGAAGCATTCTTGAAACAGCGTCGGCAACGATGAGAGCGGGAAGCTCGCCCCCCGTGAGAACATAGTCGCCCACGGAAATTTCCTCGGGCTCAAGCTCTTCGATTACGCGCTCGTCTATTCCCTCGTAATGGCCGCAGAGAATCGCAATACTTTCAAGCTTTGAAAGCTCTTTCACGCGTTCCTGAGTCAGGGTTTTGCCCTGCGGCGTCATATAGATGAGATGGGGCTTTTTGCCTAAGGCTTCGCAGAGCGCGAGGTAGCAGTCGTAAATGGGCTGCGGCGCCATAACCATACCCATTCCGCCGCCGTAGGGTTTATCGTCAACCCTTCTGTGCTTATCCTCGGTATAGTCGCGAATATCTATACAGTTTATCTCGACCTTGCCCGACTGCCTCGCCCTGCCGATTATCGACTCGGACAAAACGGTATTGCACATATCGGGAAAGAGCGTAAGTATATCAATCCTCATTAAAAAGTCCCTTCATTTTCTTAATCTTGATGACCTGATATTCGGTGTTTATCTCTTTGACAACGTCCTCTATTGCGGGGATGAGAAAATGCTTTCCGCCGCATTCAACGTCGTAGATATCGCACGAGCCGTAGTTGACAACGTCGGTCACTCTGCCGTACTCCTCCTCAGTGTCGATATCGACCACGTAGCAGCCGATGAGGTCGGCAATATAGTTTGCGCCGTCCTCGAGCTTTGCATCGTCACGGTTGCCGTAGAGAAGGCATCCCTTGAGCTTTTCGGCGTCGTCAATACTGTTCACGCCCTCAAGCTTAATTATCGCGATATCCTTCTGCGGTCTTACGGACAGAAGTTTTACGGGCTTTTTGCCCTCGGCGTCATAGTACAGAACATTAAACTGTCTTAAATATTCTATGCCGTCGCACCATAATTGCAACTTCATTTCGCCCTTAATTCCGTGCGTATTATTTATTTTTCCAACCTCGAGATACTGTTTCATTTTATCACCGATATAATCTACGGGCGGATAAACCGCCCGTAATCTGATTTATTTTGCTTCGATTTTTGATGTTGAATACTTGTCGAATTCGTCCGTGATTTCCTGCTCGGGTGCGGGTGTTACGAGCGAAACGATAACGTTTACAACGATTGCGATGATGAACGCCGGAAGAAGCTCATAGATGGCAAACGCGCCGCCGAGCTTTGCGATTGCAAACTTCCATACGAAAATCATAACGCCGCCTGCAACCATACCTGCGATTGCGCCGTACTTGTTTGAGCGCTTCCAGAACAGAGCCAGAAGCATTACGGGGCCGAAGGTTGCGCCGAAGCCCGCCCATGCGAAGGATACGATTTTGAATACGGATGAATTTGAATCCCATGCAAGAACTACGCCGATAACCGCGATAACGATGAGCGTTACTCTTGCAACTATCATCTGTGCGGTTTCGCTGAGCTTGAGCTTGAAGAGCCCGCCGAGAATGTTTTCACTTGCGGATGACGAAGCTGCGAGAAGCTGGCTGTCAGCCGTTGACATTGTGGACGCGAGAATACCTGCAAGGATTACGCCTGCGATAAGCGCGAACACAAGACCGTGCTCTGAAAGAAGCTTTGAAATCTGAACGATGATTGTTTCGGAATTATTTTCAAGGAAGTATTCGCCCTTGTCGTCAACCGCAGAGTTGAAGAGCATCGGGATACCGCCCGCCTTTGAAACGGCTCTGCCCATAACGCCGATGAATACTGCGATTGCCATTGAGATAACAACCCATAAGCTTGCAACTCTTCTTGAAAGCTTGATTTTGTTCGGGTCCTCGATTGCCATAAATCTAAGAAGAATGTGGGGCATACCGAAGTAGCCGAGTCCCCATGCGAGAGTTGAAACGATTGTGAGGAAGCCGTAGGGCGTTGTGCCGTCGTCGATGAGGATGCCCGTGTCCTTTGCAACCTCAACAAGGTGTGTGCTTGTGAGCGAGAGATATGAGCTGAGCTGATGAGCGTTGTCCATAACCGCGCCTACGCCGCCTGCCTTGTGAACGCCGAAAACAAGAACGATTACAAGAGCGACTGTCATAATGATTGACTGGATAAAGTCGGTCGTTGAAGCCGCGTTGAAGCCGCCGAGCGAGGTGTAGCCCACGATGATGATTGCGGATACAACCATTGCGATGTGGTAGTCAACGCCGAACAGAGTACCGAAAAGCTTGCCGCACGCAACAAACCCCGAAGCGGTATAGGGTACGAAGAAGATGATGATTACAAGCGCCGCAACGCCCATAAGCACTTTCTTTGTGTCCCTGTATCTTACCGAGAAGAAATCGGGGATTGTGATAGCGTCGATACCCGCAGAGTAGTTACGAAGTCTCTTGGCAACGATGAGCCAGTTGAGATATGTACCTACTGCAAGACCGATAGCCGTCCAGCTTGCCTCTGCAAGACCTGCGAGGTAAGCAACGCCCGGAAGTCCCATAAGAAGCCAGCTTGACATATCCGAAGCCTCTGCGCTCATCGCCGTAACAAGCGGTCCGAGCTTTCTGCCGCCGAGGTAGAAATCGCCGACATTCTTTGTCCTCTTGGAGTAGATTACTCCTATGATTACAACAACTGCAAGATATACAACTATTGAAATCATAATGCCGATTTGTGATGTTGTCATAATATATCCTCCATACAATTATTTCCTGAGTCTGATAACGTTCCAGCTGAAGGGTTTCATTTCAACCGTAACGATTTTGCCGTCCGCTTCGGGAACGGGATTTGCGTGGGGCTTTACAAAAGGATTCTTTATGCTGTTTTCATCCTTTCTGTCGTAGCCGTCCATTGAGATGTGCTCAAACGGCGTAAAGCCCTCGAAATCGAGAAGATTTATTTCCATAACCGCGCTGTCGTCCATCGACTTATTTACGCAGAACACCGCCATTTCCTCTTTTTCCTCGTCGTAGGTCGCGATAGCCTCGAGGTAGGGAACGTCGGTATATGCGGCGCAGTCGTACTTGTCGCAGGTGAGAATGGGAATCAGAGCCGCTCCCCTGCCGTAATTACTCATATGTTCAAAAGGATAGAATATGGTCTGCTTGAAAATTCCGCCGCCCGTTTCGGTGAATATCGGGGCAATAACGTTTACAAGCTGCGCAAGGCAGGCAATCTTGATTCTGTCGCAGTGGCGAAGCAGGGTTATCATCATTGAGCCCACGAGAAGAGCGTCCTCGAAATTGTAGATATCCTCAAGAAGGCTCGGGGCGATACTCCAGCGGTCGAACGGGGCGTTATAGGAATGATACCATACGTTCCATTCATCGAAGGAAAGGTTCATAACCTTCTTCGTCTTTTTCTTACCCTTGATGAAATCGCAGACGCAGATAACCGTGTGGATGAAATCGTCAAGCTCAACCGTGCTTGCAAGATAGCTCATCGGGTCGTCGCTGTGATTGCCGTAGTACTGATGAAGCGAAACGTAGTCGACGCTGTCGTAGGCGATGCCGAGCGAGGTTGCCTCCCACTCGCCGAAGGTCATTGAGTTTCTGCTTGAAGAGCCGCAGAGAACGGTTTCAATGCTGTCGTCCGTCCACTTCATAACCTTTGAGGCTTCAAGCGCGATTCTGCCGTAATCTGTGGCGGTTTTCGCGCCCATCTGCCACGCGCCGTCCATCTCGTTGCCAAGGCACCAGAGCTTGATGCCCCAGGGCTCTTCAAAGCCGTGGGATTTTCTCAAATCCGACCAATAGGAATTGCCCTTGTGGTTAGTGTACTCAACGAGGTTTCTCGCTTCTTCGGGTCCCCTTGTGCCGAGGTTTACAGCCATCATACAGTCCGTATCCGCCTTCTGGCACCATTTCATAAACTCATTAGTGCCGAAGGTGTTGGGCTCGGTCGTACCCCATGCAAGGTCAAGGCGCTTCGGTCTCTTTTCAACGGGACCGACACCGTCCTCCCATCTGTATCCCGAGACGAAGTTGCCGCCGGGATAGCGGACAATCGGAACGTTGAGCTCTTTAACAAGCTCAATAACATCCGTTCTGAAGCCGTCCTCATCGGCTGAAGGATGACCGGGCTCGTAGATACCGCCGTAAACGGCTCTGCCGAGATGCTCGATAAACGAACCGTAGATACGGTTGTCAATCTTGTCGATTATAAACTCTTTTGCGAGCGTCATTTTAGCTTTCATAGTACTCTCCGTTTTTTGGTTTTTTATTTACAAGATATATTCCCGCGGATACAAGTATCAGCGAGGAAAGCATAATAATTGCCGAGCCTTTCAGGCTTTCCCTGAGAAGAAGCGCCGAAAGAATACAGCCGAAAACGGGTATCATAAACGAGTAGACCGTAACGGCTGACACGTCGTTATATTTGAGTAGCACGCTCCAGATTGTGTACGCAAGCGCGGAAAGAAGCGCGAGATAGATTATCGCGGCAATTCCCGCAAGGCTTGCCTGAGAGAGCGAGCCGCCCATCAGAAGTCCGCTGACGAGCATCACGATTCCGCCGAGGAAAAACTGATAACCGCTAAGCGTAACCGGATTTTCAAATTTTGAAAAGTGCTTGATGAGAACCGACGATACCGCGTAGGAAAGCGCCGAGAGGATAATGAAGCCTTCGCCGAAAAAGCTGAAGCCTCCACCCGCCGTGCCGCTTGTGAAATTGACGAGCACCACGCCGACAAAGCCGATAACGCAGCCCGCCGTTTTGATTGCGGTCAGTTTCTCATTTTTTAAAACGAGCGTTGCGATGAGCACCGAAAAGAACACGCTCACGCTGTCGAGTATTGAAGCCTTCGCACCGCTTGTCCGCGCAAGCCCCATATAGAAAAAGAGGTACTGAAGCACGGTTTGAAACAGCGCGAGAAGAAGTATTCCCTTAACGCCGTCCTTTTTGGGTACGAGAAGCTTTTTTGAAATTATACTGCCGAAAACAACCGTCAGCACGCCTGCAAGAATAAAGCGGACGCCTGCGAAAAGAATCTGCGAAGCCGAATCCCCCGAGTCGATATTCCACAGCTTATAGCCGATTTTTATCACGGGAAACGCGCTTCCCCACAGAGCGCACGAAAGCGTTGCAAGCAGGCAGACAACCCACGGCTTTTTCAGCGTTTTACTTATTTGTTGTTGAGCCAAAGCCGCCATCCCTTACACCGTCTGCGTCGTCGTCGTATGTGATACCGAACTGAGTGAATATGCCCTGAGCAAAGCCGTCGCCCGCCTCAACCTCTGCGGTGTGGCCTTCGTCGTGGGCGTCGCAGCTGATTTTAATCATAATGTGTCCCTCGTTTGAGGAATTGTAGTAGTCCGAGTCGATGATGCCGACCGTGTTGTCAAGCTGGCATCTGTGCTTGAAGCCAAGCCCCGAGCGCGGGTAAATCGAAAGCACCCAGCCCTCTTCGATATACGAGCGGATGCCCGATGGAACGAGGGTTGACTTGCCCTTTTCAAAGCAGACCTTTGCGGGGGCGTAAAAGTCGTAGCCCGCAGAGCCCGTCGTCGCTCTTTTGGGAAGCTTTATCGAGTCGTAAATCTGCTTTACGTCTTCGGTTTCGGGAAAGTTTTTGAGCCAGTCCTTTTCAAACTGCTCGTATGAAACCTTTTCAAATCTTGCAATTTTATACATAATATTCACCCATACACCATTTTTATTCATTTTATAATAACATAGATATTAAAATAAAGCAATTCTAAAATTAATATTTTTAGAATTGCTTTTTATCAAGGGCTCAGCCCTGCCGCCTATCCGTCATCTTCCGTATCCCACGGCCATGGATTCTTCAGCCATTCGTCGGAGTTTTTGCCGTTTAAGGTCAGCGCGCCGTATTCCTTTTCGTACTCTTCAAGAACCGCGTCATACTTTTCCTTCGTGGCGTTGTAAAGCTCAAGCGCCTCTGCGTTTTCGGGGTGAGTGTCAAGAAAGAGGCGGTACTCGTGAAGCGAGAAGCCGAGGGATGAAAGCCTTCTCAGAAGCTTTGTTTTATTCATTTTTCCTCTACCATCCTTCCTCTGAAGGGCTTGTTGAGCGCGGGAAAGACCGTGCCGCAGTCGAAGCCCTTTTCGCCCTCATATGTTATAAGCTCGAGCTGCAGCGGAACGTACGCCATAGTCAGCGCCGCGTCCTCGGGAAGCGCGGGGCGCTCATCCTTTTTCAGGAAGCTCGGCTTAAATAAATCCGTATAGGTTTCCATAGTATTCTCCTTTACTGTTTTTGCAAATACTTTGCTGATTCATTCTATGCCACGTTTCCGCTTTTGATAAAGCCGAAAAAATTTGTTGACATATAATGGAATAGAAAACCTGTTTTCAGGCAAACATAAAAGTGAAAAAACAGTTAAAGGTGATTAAATTGTCTGTTAAACGAGGCGAAATCTACTATGCGGATTTAAGTCCCGTCGTGGGCTCGGAACAGGGCGGGATAAGACCCGTGCTCATCGTTCAGAACGACGTGGGCAACAAGTTTTCACCGACGGTCATCGCCGCCGCAATCACATCGCAGAGGGACAAAAACAACCTGCCCACCCACATTGAGGTAAACGCAGGCGCGTGCGGACTTGCAAAGGACAGCGTTGTGCTTCTCGAGCAGGTGAGAACCATTGACAAAAGAAGGCTGAAGGAACGGATGGGCAGCCTTGACAATGCCGATATGGGCAAGGTGAATCAGGCTCTGTCCGTAAGCTTCGGGCTGTAAAAAAAGAAGTTC
Source organism: uncultured Eubacterium sp. (assembly GCA_905234495.1). GTDB lineage: Bacteria > Bacillota > Clostridia > Oscillospirales > Acutalibacteraceae > Eubacterium_R. The sequence goes on from CAJOHE010000002.1 coordinate 80,257, forward strand.
TCCCGAACTTCTTTTTCTTTTACTTATTTCTTTTCGGCGGGGCAAGCTCGTCTTCATCTATGTAGATATCGCGGCTTTCATTTCGCTCTTCCTTTTTATTTTTGTTGCTCTGTCCCCTCTTCATCTTTGAGACAAAGAGCGCGATATACGCGGCTATGAAAAGAATTATCAGAATGATAATCACTTTCACTATCGGGGATGAGAGGAAGGCTTTGATATAGTTTATCACCTTGAGGAAGGTTGAAAGCTCAACGTTGTCCGCCGCCACGAGGTCGACCGTTGCGATGACCTCGTCGCCGTAGATGATGTTTGCCTGACAGACGTCGTCGTCCTTTGAGACGGGGGCGTTTATCATCTCGGGCTTGTCGACGTAGTCATAGATTATCGCGGACTTATCGAGCGCGGTGGGAACGATTTCGTTCACGTCTTCCTTTGCGACAAGCTGAACCGTGTCAGCGTCCTTGCCGTCCTTGACCGCAACCTCGCCCACAACCTCTGCCTTGCGGATTAAGGTCGTGTATTTCAGATTGTCAAACGCCCAGTCGAAAAGCGTTATCGCGTCTACGAACGAGCACTTTGTCTGATAGCTCTCGCCGTTGATTGCCTGAAGGGGCGAATTGAGAATTACAACGATGTAGTTGTAGCCGTTTTTTGAAGCCTTTGTGATGAGGCAGTGCCCTGCCTCGGTGGTGAAGCCCGTCTTGATACCCTGGGCGTACTCATAGTAGTATGTAAGGTATCCGGGATGAAGCATAAGGTTTGTGTGGGGCAGAGTGTAGCCGTGGAACGAAACCTCGGTCGCCGAACAGAAGGTCATAAAATCGGTGTTTTTTACAGCCTCTTCGGTGATGAGAGAGAGGTCGCGCGCCGTTGTGTAGTGATTCGGGTCGTGAAGACCGTCGGGGTTTACGAAATTTGTATTCTCGCAGCCGATTGACTGAACCCAGCTGTTCATTTCGGCAACAAATGCGTCCTTGCTTCCGCTGACGTATTCGGCAAGCACCTGACAGGCGTCGCACGCGGAATAAACCATCGTGAGGTAAAGCAGGGTTTCAATCGTCAGCTCTTCGCCGACCTGAATGCCCGCAACCTGCGCGCCCGTGCCGAGGACCTCGTCGTACGCCTTCTGACTCATCGTCGCCTTTTCCTTGAGATTCGTTACGTTATTGAGCGTTACCATCGCCGTTACAATCTTTGTAAGCGAGGCGGGATAGAGCTTTTTGTCGGCGTTTTTCTCAGCCACAACGGGGTATGAGGTGTCGTCAATATTCACTAAAATATAGGCGTCGGCATATATCGTTTTGTCGGGCTGATAGAGCGCCGCGCTTGCCGACATAGCCGGAACGCATAAAGCGGCTGACACCGCTAATACAAATGCTAAAAATAAGGACAGAGTTCTTTTCATACACTTGACACCTTTGGTCTAAAATTATATTATATATGTAGTTTAACACTTTTTATTGCAGAATAAAAGACTATTTTATATTTTTTTGGAGAAAACTATGATTTACCTCACGGGCGACACACACGGCGATATTTCCTGTTTAAGAAATCCTAAACTGAACAAACTCGGCGAGAAGGATTATCTGATTGTCTGCGGCGATTTCGGCTTTATCTGGAATCCCGACGACCCAAAGGAAAAGAAAAATATGGAGTGGCTGAAAAAGAGAAAGTACACAATCTGCTTTGTCGACGGCGCTCACGAAAATTTTGAGATACTCAACTCATACCAACCCTACCGCTGGAAGGGCGGAAACGCGCATAAAATTGAGAAAAACATCTACCACCTGATGAGGGGCGAAATCTTTACCCTCGAGGGCAAGACCTTCTTTGTTATGGGCGGCGGCGAAAGCGAGGACGCCTATATGAGAAGCGAGGGGCAAACGTGGTGGGAATCCGAGCTGCCCAACGCCGAGGAAATGAAAAACGGAATATACAATCTTGAAAACACCAAGAGGAATATAAACTACGTTCTCACCTACGAGCCGCCGACGATTGCGAAGGACATCCTCAGGCAGAAGCTCAACAAGGATTTGAGCATCACGCCGCTCAACACCTATTTGCAGGAACTGATGAAAAACGTTGACTATATGCACTGGTATTTCGGTTGCCTGCACATCGACCAGAACATCAGCAAAAAGATGACGGCGGTGTTTAATGAGATAATCCAGATATCGTAAAAAAGAGAGGCAAAAGCCTCTCTTTTTTAATTCGGAATGCGTAATTCGGAATTGATGTTTCTCGCTTCGCTCGGGCAATAATCGGGTGCGGGCAGAGCCCGCCGTCAACTATTATCTTTTATTTATTCGTTATTATCTAAAAAAGCGTTCCGGAAGGAACGCTTTTATTTTACGGGTTTAAGCAAACGCCGCTTGAGTTGAATTTGTAGGTTTTGGTTTTGGTCTTTAATGCTGCGGTGCGCATATCGCCGCCCGAGTTGAAGTAGTACCACTTGCCCGAGAGCTTTTTCCAGCCCGTAACCATATCGCCGCCGCTGTTGAAGTAATACCACTTTCCGCTGAGCTTCTGCCAGCCCGTGAGCATTACGCCAGAGGAATTGAAGAAGTACCATTTTCCGCTGAGCTTCTGCCAGCTTTTCTGCATAACGCCCGAGGAATTGAAATAGTACCACTTGTTGCTGATTTTCTGCCAGCCGGTAACCATTATTCCGTTTGTGCTGAAATAATATCTGTTTTTGCCGATTGTATGCCAGCCGGTCTGCATAACGCCGTCGGAATCGAAGTAGCGCCACTTGCCAGCAATCTGCTTCCAGCCCGTGGCCATTCTGCCCTGATTCGTCGGGTCGAGATAATACGTCTTTCCGTTTTCAACGAGCAAGCCTGTGAGTAGGGTTGCAACCTTTGTTTCGGGGTCGTAGGACTTGATGTAAATCCAGTAGCCGTCGCGCTTATTCCAGCCAAGCGAGGGTGCGCCGGATTCTCCTCCGCCACCTCCCTGCTGAGCCTCTACAATCTTGAAGGTCTTGGTGAAGCCGCCCGTGTAGTTGCCCTTGAACTGAACAATCATTGTGGCTGTGCCGATATTCACGTTATTTCTGTAGGTTACGGTGTAGTCCTTACCCTTGACGAGCTTAACCTCGCTGCCGCCGATTTTCGGGTTGGGAACTGCGGGTTCAATCGCGTTGCCCGTATAGGTTTTATCGGGAATCGAATAACCTGTATATGCGGCGCTGAGGTCGATGGGCGTTGAAACAAAGAAGTCACACAAAGCCCTTGTTCCCGCCTCAAAGTAGTTGCTTGAAGCAAGTGCTACAAGAACGAAGGTTCCCGTGTCGCCTACGTTTTCATAAGGGGTAACTTCGGAAAATACAAAGTCCACGCCCTCTTTAATTACAACGTAATCGTTTTCAGCCTCGTTGCCGAATTTGAACGTTCTGCCCGCAACGTTTATCTGATTGCCGAAATGAAGGTCAACCTTTATGTAATACCTTGCGAGGTCGGCTTTTTTGACCTCTACGGGGATATTTACGCTTCCGATATAGTTGCCCGAATACTGTATTCTGAGATAGTAGAGTCCCGGTTCGTGTACGGTTCTTATAGTGAAGGTGGTGCCGTCAAACGTGCCGAAATAAATCTTGTAGTCCTCATTTACGCTGTTCAAAACCGCGCCCGCGGAATCAACGATATTTATGTTGCTTTCGTCAAAATTAATCGTGGTTCCGGTGAACTCGGGCTGAAGCTTGAGGTTGTGATTTTCTATATCGAGCTCGGAAAGATTTTCGCCGTTAATCGTTGTGGCGCGAAGGTCGTAGTTTTTGGAAAGCTCGCCCATATTGAGCGGCTCGATTGTGAAATTCATCCTGTAGACGTTGTTGCTGAGAACAGTCGTGAGATTGAAATAGTAATTTCCCGCGTCGAGAAGATGCTGCACCTCGGTGGTGTACTCAATGCCCTCGGCAAAGTCGATGAATTCGCAGGTGTAGTAATAGCCCGTTGAATAGAAGGTGAAGCCCTTATTCTGCACGATTTCCTCGTGCTCTATTCCCTGCTCGTCGCTTTCAATCTTCAAAAGCTGGAAGCAGGAGCCGTCGGGCTTGATGATTACGTAGTTTTCAAGATTGTAGTTTTCGCCCTCGACGTATTTTTCATCGGGGTCGTCAGTCCTTCTGCGCGAGATAATCGCGATGTAGTTTTCTTCGCCGACCTCTTCATACACGTCGCCGACCTCGAAGCGGAAATCGTTCGGGCTGAGCGGAAGGTTTGAATAGTCGATATAGGACTGCTGATGATTCTGAGGCGAGAAGGATTCGTTTTCGGTTCCTCTGAGGAAGAAGGAATAATCGACAACCGTGTAGTAGTCGCTGATTTTCTGCGTTCTCTTTGAGGCGAAGGTTGCGTCAACGCTGTACCATTCGGGCGAGGTTTCAATGCTGTCCTGAAGGTAAACCATATTCCACGCATGGGGGTCCGAGCCCTTACCCGAGAGCTGCTGATTATAGTCGCCGGTCACGATTTTACAGTCGATACCGTTTGACTTGCACATATAGTAGAACAGAAGCGAATAGCCTTCGCAGACCGCCTTTCCCCTGTCGCGGTAGCGGACGCGGGAAAGCCCCTGAGTGTTATATGTAACCCTCTGCACCTCGTACTGCGAGGGGTCGAAATCATCCTCAAGCGCGCCTTCCATATTGCCGAAAATTGCGCCGTATGCACTGTGCGACGCGAGATAGCGCGCGGAATCCGTGGGGTATTCAACGTGGTCGATATCGAGGTAGACCTCGTTGTCGTAGAGAGTGTTTTTGGTGATGAAATTGTAAATAGTCTTGACCGTGTAATACTGCTTGTCGCGCATATTCGTGCAGGCTGAAATCACGGGGTTTGACTCGATGTAGTAGTAGTTCCAGCTGTCGACAAAGTCCTGAACCGTCTGTTCCTGCTCAAAGGTTGTGATATATGAAAAATAGTAGGTGACCTTTAAAAAGCAGTACTGCGTATTTTCCCTGCTGGCTAAAAGCTCATTGGGATAATGGCTTCTCGTAATCTTTGAGGTCTGCCTCAGATAGTCGCCGCCGTAGGGGTTTCCGTCGTCCCTGTAAACCGCGCTTACAAGATGATTCATCAGGATTTCATCAAAGTAATAGAAATTGTTGTCCCCCGAATATTTTTCCATATCAAGAAGGTTTTTCTTGAAGCCGATAATCATTTCAATAGAGGGCTCGCGGTTGTACATTGCGGTGCGCATGGCAAGAGCGGCGTTATCAAAATCAAACGACGTGTCATAGTACGCCTGCTTCCAGATGGGACCGTTAACAATAAATGCGGTGCAGTCCGTCTCGTCAACGTAAATCATTGCGCCGTCGCTGTTTTCATACGGTTTTCCGTCATAGGGAGCGTCGGCGTTTGCAGTGAGCGCAACAAGAAACGCCGTTATCACAAACACCGTAACTGAAAGTATTAACTTTAAGAGTGATTTCGTTTTCATAGTGAATCTCTCCAAAGCGTAGACTATTACACTATAATTATAACATATTAAGTAAAATTTTTCTATATTATACTGTACAAAAAAAGCGGCTGGAAATTGTGCAAAATTTCCAACCGCAGTTGATTTTTGATTATTTAAGAATGAAGTTCTTTACGTCCTCGTAAACCTCTTCCTTGTTGAGCTCGTTCAAAACCTCGTGGCGGCACTCGGGATAGAGCTTGAGCTCTGCCTTGTCGTGTCCCGTTTCAATGAGCCTGTCGTACACAGCCTTGATTGCCGTGCCGTATTCGCCTACGGGGTCTTCCTCACCGCTGATGATGAGGTACGCCCTGTCCTTTGGAAGCTTTTCATACCACTGGTCGCTGTTTGCGGCGATATTGAGCTTTACAAGGTCGTTCATACCCTGAGTCGGGAAAAGGAATCCGCAGTATTTATCCTCGATATAGGCGTCTACAATATTTTCGTCGCGGGTGAGCCAGTCAAAGCTTGTTCTGCCCTCACACCTCTTGTTGTAGGAACCGAAGGTGAGCTTGTCGAGCATCTTGCTCTGCTTGTCAGCGCCCTTGATTTTTGCGGCGAGAGCCGACATCTTGTCGCCCATACCTGCAATCGGGTTAGCGCCGCCCGAGCCCATAAAGATTGCAGAGGCATAGGGCTCGTCTGCGCACCATGCAGCAAAGCAGCGTGCGATGAAGGAACCCATTGAGTGGCCCATAACGACGAGCTTGCTGTCGGGATTTTCCTTCTTTGCCATATCAAAGGTGGTCTTGAGGTCATTTACAAGAGCCTTGTAGCCGTCCTTCTTGCCGAAATAGCCCGCCTTGTCGAAGTCCTGATTTGACTTGCCGTGGTTTGCCATATCGCTGAAATAAACCTTGATATTTGCCGCGCAGAGATACTCGATGAATTCTCTGTACCTTTCCTGATGCTCAGCCATACCGTGGTGCAAAACGAGAACTGCGTCAACCGTGTCGCCGTCGGGCGAATAAACCTTGCCGTAAATCTCGCACTCGCCGGTTGCAGACGGAAAATGATATTCCTGAATCTTCATATTATTCTCTCCTTATGCAATTTGAGAGGGCATAAGCCCTCCCACAAATATTTATTATTCCTCTGTTTCTGCTTCCTCGGGAAGGTCTGACGTACAGTGAGGGCACTTTGTTGCTTCAATCGGAATTTCGCTCTTACAGAACGGACATTCCTTCGTTGTAGCCTCTTCCTCTTCTTCCTCTTTCTTTGCAGCCATTTCCTTAGCCTTGTTTGCAGACTTCACAATAAGGAATACGATGAATGCAATGATAAGGAAGTTGAGAATAGCAGAGATGAAAGCACCGATATCAACCTTTGTAGCCTCGTTGCCCTTGATGATTTCAAAAGCAAAACCGATATCCGTTCCGCCGATGCAGGCGATGAGCGGATTGATGAGGTTGTCGATAAGCGCCGTTACGATTGCGCCGAAAGCGCCGCCGATGATAACGCCGACTGCAAGGTCAAGAACGTTGCCCTTTGCAATGAATTCTTTGAATTCGCCGATAAATTTTTTCATTTAAATTCTCCTTTATGTAAAAGTTTTACATTAATACTATATCACATTATTCCGCTAAAATCAAATGCAGGAATAAATTTTTTATCCGCAGAGGATAATTCCTGAATAAAAAGCCTTGAAATGCCCTTTGAAAGGGCGTAATCAACGACCTTGTCGTATTCCCTCCGAGTGATTTTGCGGTTGATTTCATCAAAGCCGTCAAGGCTGCCGCAGGGGGTGTACTGCGCCATAAGGGATATGTACGTGTCGGGAAGATTTTCGCAGAGCCAGTCGATGATTTCAAGCGAGGAATTTGTGTTTTTGGGAAGGATGAGATGGCGGACAATCATTCCGCTTTTCATCATTCCGTTTTCAAAAACGTCCTCAACCTGCGAGCGCATTTCAAGAAGCGCCTTCGAGGCGTAATAGAAATAGTCCTTCGCGCCCGAATACCTCTGCGCTTTATCGGGGCGGATGTACTTCAAATCGGGCAGATATATATCGACCTTGCCCCTGAGCTTCCGGAGGGTTTCCGTGCTCTCGTAGCCACCCGAATTATACACAATCGGCACGGGGCTCTTATAGCTTTCAAAAAGTTCTGCAAGCCTTTCGGCGTAGTGGGTGGGATTGACGAGATTTATGTTTTCGGCACCCTGCGAAATCAGGCTTTCAAAAATTTCAACGAGCCTTTCGTCGCTTACGGTCACGCCCTTATTTTCGCGGCTTATCTCATAGTTCTGGCAGTAGACGCACCTCAGCGTACAACCGCTGAAAAAGACCGCGCCGCTTCCGTTTTTGCCGCTGATGCAGGGCTCTTCCCAGTAATGCAGGGCGGCTCGCGCGAGCCTGAATTCCTGCGGCGATTTGCAGAAGCCCTGCGCCTTTTCCCTGTCAATATTACAATGTCTCGGACAAGCTGAACAAATCATAGAAGCGCCTTATAGATATCGCCTTTTTTAAACGGCGTGCAGGCGGCAATTTCCTTTGCCGCGTTATTTACCGACATTCCGTCCTCAACGAGTTTTTTCGCCATCTGAACGGCATTTTCAATAGTTATTTCCTGCTCCTCCTCGCTCTTTCCCGAAACGATGAGGACAAGCTCGCCCTTGAGCCCGCCTTCGGCGTAGGCTTCGGCTGCGTCTTTGAGAGTGGTTCTGATAACCTCTTCGTGAATTTTTGTGAGCTCGCGGACGATGCAGAGTTCCCTGTCGCCGAGAGTTTCATACAAATCGGCGAGAGCGTTTGAGAGCTTGTGGGGCGCCTCGTAGAAAATCATCGTGCGCTTTTCCTCGCGTATTTCATCGAGGTGGGCGCGTCTCTCTTTTTTGCTCACGGGAAGGAAGCCCTCAAACGTGAAGCGGCGGCTGTCCATTCCCGAAACGGCGATAGCTGTCGCAAAGGCGGTCGGGCCCGGAACGGACTCAACCTCAATCCCCGACTCGCGGCAGAGGGCGACCAAATCCCGACCGGGGTCGGAAATGGCGGGCATACCTGCGTCGGTCACAATCGCGCAGCTTTCGCCGCCTGCGATACGCGAGCAGATATACTCTCCCCTCTCTTTTTTATTGTGTTCAAAGTAGGACACCGTTTCCTTTTTTATGCCGAAATGATTTAAGAGCTTCATCGTCACTCTCGTATCCTCGGCGGCGATGAAATCGACCTTTTCAAGCGTTTCAACCGCCCTCGGCGACATATCGCCGAGATTGCCTATCGGCGTTCCCACAACGTATAGTTTATTACTCATCTGTCATACCCGTCGGCATAGGAGCCGTATATTTCAAGCATTTCGTCGGTGAACTTTCCGTTTTCCTTTTTGATTATCAGCTGGGGCTCAACGCGCAGAAACGGGCGCGAACCCTTCTGCCCCTGTATGAGAAAGAGGAAGGGCTGTTCCCCCGCTCTGTCCTGAACAAACCTCAGCCTTTTTGGCTCGAGCTTGTACTTTCGCATAAGCTCAATCGCGTCGACAAGGCGCTCCGGTCTGTGGCACATACAGAAGCGACCACTGTATTTGAGAAGGTACGAGGCGGCTTTGACCGCGTCCTCAATATTGCAGCAGATTTCGTGCCGTGCAATCTTTGCGCTGTCCGAGAGCGATTCAATCCCCGTGCCGAGGGGCTTATACGGCGGATTCATCGTGACAAGCGAAAACTGCTCTGCGGGGAAGGTTTTTTCAACCTCGCGCAAATCGCAGAGATAGGGCGTGAGCCGTTCCTCAAGATGATTTAGCTCAATGCTGTATTTCACCTGCTCAATCGCGTTTTCCTGAATGTCGAGGCAGGACACGCTTTGCACGTTCTTATTTCTCAGCCACATAAACGGGATTATTCCGCAGCCCGTTCCCATATCAAGCGCAACGTCTTTTGCCTTGATTTTTGCAAAATAGGAAAGAATAACCGCGTCCGTGCCGAAGGTGTGGTCGTCGCTGACCGCTATTTTAATGTCGTACGAAAGTCGTTCAAAATTATACATACAAATATTATAGCACTTATTAAAATAAAAATAAAGACAAAAAACAAGAGAGCCTGAGCTCTCCTGTTGTCTTTTATTTAGCGTCAAGGGCTTTTGAAAGGAAGCCTTTGAGTATTTCGCTTTTCGGATTTCCGAAGACCTCGTCGGGCGTTCCGTATTCCTCGATAACGCCGTTTGCCATAAAGATGACCTTGTCAGCAACGCCGCGCGCAAATTCCATCTCGTGGGTTACGACTATCATCGTGCTGTTGCCTGTTTTGAGGCTTCTGATAACGTTTAACACCTCGCCGGTGAGCTCGGGGTCAAGCGCCGAGGTCGGCTCGTCAAAGCAGAGAATATCGGGTTGCATCGCAAGAGCTCTCGCGATTGCAACACGCTGCTGCTGACCGCCCGAAAGCTCGCAGGGGTACGCCTCAGCCTTATCGGTGAGCCCCACTCTTTCAAGAAGCGCCTTTGCGTTTTCGTCAATCTCGGCAAGGCGTTTTGATTTGTAGTCGGACGGGACGTCCTCCTTCGCCTTTTTCTTCGCCTTAATCTCGCCTTTGAGAGCAAGGCAGGGAGCGAGGGTGAGATTATCCTCCACCGAATACTGAGGGAAGAGGTTGAACTGCTGGAACACGAGCCCGAAATGAAGTCGGTTCTTTCTGATTTTCGATTCCTTGTGCGACTGCATATCCTCGCCGTCGTAGAGCACGTTTCCGTTTACGGTAATCGTTCCCCTGTCGGCAAGCTCAAGGAAATTGAGACAGCGCAGAAGAGTCGTCTTTCCGCTTCCCGACGAGCCTATGATAACAAGCACGTCGCCCTTTTCAAGCTCGAAATCAATTCCCTTTAAAACCTCATTATTACCGAAGCTTTTATGAATATTTTTAACCTCTAAAATAGCCATAGTCCGCCTCCTTAAACCTTGTAATAATCAAGCTTTTTCTCAAGCTTTGAGAAAAGAATTGTGAGAAGACCGTTGAAGATGAGGAAGAATACGCCCGTGTAGAAAAGCGGCCAGATAAGTCCTCTTGCGGTGAAGCGGTCCGCCATCATAATTATCTCGGAAACGGCGATAACTCTTGCAAGGGACGTATCCTTTACAAGGGTGATTATCTCGTTACTCATCGGCGGGATAATCTTTTTTACAACCTGCATAAGCACAACCTTGAAGAAAATCTGTCCCTTTGTCATACCGAGAACCTGTCCGGCTTCGTGCTGGCCGACGGATACGCTTTCGATGCCGCCCCTGTATATCTCTGAAAAATAGCAGGAATAGTTGATGACAAACGCAACAAGGGCGGACATCAGTCGCGTCTTCATAGGGGTGCCGAAAACGATTCCCGGCACGTAGAAAACGACGAAGAGCTGAAGCATAAGCGGGGTTCCGCGGATTATCCACACAAACGTCTTTGAAAGCCACCTTACGGGCGGTATTTTCGACATTGAGCAGAAGGTTACAAGAAGTCCGATGGGCAGCGCAAAAACAAGCGTAAGCCCGAAGAGCTTCACGTTTTCCCAGAAGCCTTCAAGCAGAGTTGTCGATACTGTCATTAAATCATTCATTCTATCACCACAAAAGAAAACGGGCGGTGGTTTCACCGCCCGAAGCGTTAAATTATTTTACAAGCTGTTCCTCAAGACCGTACTTAGCTGCGATTGTGTCGAGCGTGCCGTCAGCCATAAGCTCTGCGATAGCCTTGTTTACCTCAGCCGTGATATCGCTGCCCTGTCTGAACGCAACGCCGTACTGCTCGTCTGCAAATGAAACGGATTCGATGATTGCAAGGTCTGCATAGTCGGAACCTTCCTTGAGGGAACCGATACCTGTTACGTAGTCGATTACGGCTGCGTCGGCTGTGCCTGCCTTAACTTCCATCATAGCGTTCTTCATAGCCTCAACTGCAACGTAGTTTGCATCGCCGAAGTAGTTTGCATAATCAGCGGAAAGGATTGCCTCTTCGCCTGCCGACTCTTTCTCGGCAACAACTGTCTTGCCTGCAAGAGCGCCTGCAACTGCATAAGCCTCTGCATTTTCAGCCTTGCAGATGAGAACCTGCTTGTTGTTCATATAAGGATCTGTGATTGACATTGTCTGCTGACGTTCCTCTGTGATTGTGAGGCCGTTCCATATACAGTCAATGTTCTTTGCGGAAAGCTCTGTTTCCTTAGCGTCCCAGGAAATCTCCTGGAATACGGGCTCAACGCCTAACTTCTCGCAAACTGCCTTGCCGAATTCAACCTCGAAGCCTGTGAGCTCGTTGTTTTCGTCAAGATAATCCATCGGCTCAAAATATGTGATACCGATTACGAGGGTGCCCTTTTCCTTAACGTATGCAAGGTCGGACGCGGAAGCGTCGCTTGTGGTGTCGCCCGAGCCCTCGGAAGTGTTTGAGCAAGCGGCGAAAATGCCGACTACCGAGATGAGCATAAGAACCGCAAGTACTGCTGCTAATACTTTTTTCATAGATTTTACCTCTCTGTTAAATTATTATTTCACCGCGGAAATGCGTTACCGCTTTACCGCAATAAATTAATGTAGTGATATTATAACAGATAAAAATATAAAAAGCAAATATTTTTATTTTGAAAGCATTGTGTACCTCTTGGGCGGAAGGGATATAACGCCGTTGACCGCTTTGAAATCGAGAAGCGGATAGGAATTATCCCACTCGGTTCCGACATAGATATCGGTGTGCTCGTCGTTATTGTTTATCGCAACGAGAACGCTCTCGCCGTCCTGAGACCTTGTATAGGCAACCGCCGAGTTCTCGCAGAAAACGAAACTGATTTCGCCCTCGGAAAGAGCCCTGCAGCCCCGCCTTATCTGACCGAGCCTTCTGTACCATCTGAGAAGCTCGTCGTTTACGTTGTCCCACGTCATACAAGCGCGGTTGAACGGGTCCTTCATACCCTGCATACCTATCTCGTCGCCGTAGTAAATCGACGGCACGCCGGGCAGAGTGAACTGCAGAAGCGACGCCATTTTCATCATCGAGGTTCCGAGAAGATAATCATATTCGCTGAGCCTGTTGTGAAGGTGCTGCCACGCCCTGTCCATACCCTCGCTGTCGGGACCTGCAAGGCGGGTGATTGCCCTTTCCGTGTCATGGGTGCCGATGTGGTTCATCAGGATGTTCAGAACCTGAGGCGGGTAGTTTTCAACTATACCCATAACGGAATTCACAAACGCCGCGCTTCCGCCGAAGCGGACGTAGTTTAAAATCGCGTCGGCAAACGGATAGTTCATAACGCTGTCAAGTTCCTCGCCGAGAAGGTATTTCCTTCTCTGACCGTATGAGAATTTATTTGTAGCGTCTTCCCAGACCTCGCCGAGAATCAGCGCGTTTTCGTTTTCAGCCTTGACCGCCCTGCGAACGTCGTCAAGGAAAACGTCGGGAAGCTCGTCGGCAACGTCGAGCCGCCAGCCCGAAACGCCGCAGCGAAGCCACCTGCGAAGGATTCCGTTTTCGCCGCAGATGTATTGCCTGTAACCCTCGTCTTCCTCGATGATTTCGGGAAGAAGCTTTATGCCCCACCACGCATTGTAGTCGTTGGGCCATTCGATGAATTTGTACCAGCTGTAGTATTCGCTGTCCTTACTGTTGTAGGCACCCTCATTCGGGTATCTGCCGTACATATTGAAGTACTTGCTGTCGCAGCCCGTATGACTGAAAACGCCGTCAAGGATAACCGCGATGCCGTATTCCGCCGCCTTTTTGCAGAGGGATTTGAGGTCGTCCTCGGTGCCGAGAAGCGGGTCGATTTTTTCATAGTCCGCGGTGTCGTATCTGTGGTTTGAGTGAGCCTCGAAAATCGGGTTGATATAGATACAACTTACAGAAAGCTCCGCAAGATACGGAAGCTTTTCCTCGATGCCCCTGAGGTCGCCGCCGAAATAGTCGTTATTCCAGACGCCGTTCATCTGCTCTTCACTCCAATAGGGCTCTTCGCCCCACTTGCGCATAACCCTGTCCTTAAAGACGTTTTTCTTGGGCTCGCCGCTTTTGTAAAACCTGTCGGGGAAAATCTGATAGATTATTCCGCCCTTAAGGAATTCCGGCGTTTTGAAATTCTTATCGTACACGGTCTGCTGAAAGTCGATGTCCGAGGCGTTGATTTCGCCCGTGCCGTCGCCCCTGTTTTTGATTAGGGATTTACCCCACGGGGTGTCAAGCTCAAAGTGGTAGAAATAGAGCCCGGGCGTGGTGGCGGAAAAGTGGACTTCCCAGTATTCGGCTCCGTCGCCGCACATACCTGCCCAGAACATATCGTAGTACACGGTATATTCCCCGTCGCCCTCTTTTCTGATTGCAAGCACCGCCCTGCTGCACTGAATATCCCTCGGCACAACAATCGTGAATTTGCACTTTTCGTCCGTTGCAAGAGCTGAAATTATTGACTTGTATTTCTTATCTCTTGAATTGTAGACCTGCATAAATCTTCCTTTGATAATCGGTAAATGATATTGGGGCGACCTCGGTCACCCCAAATAGTAATTATTTGCTCTTTTTCTGTCCGGTCTTTCCGTTCATCGGAGCCTGCTTTCTTGAGGTTTTCGGACCTGCCTTCATATTAACGGGCTTGGTGTACCAGATGTTGTTTGCATAGTCCGTTATCGAGCGGTCCGCGCTGAATACGCCCGCGCCGCTGATGTTCATAAGCGACATTTTTGCAAAGAGAAGCGTATCGGTGTATGCAGCGGAAATTGCCTTCTGAGTCTTCTGATAATCCGCAAAGTCGGCGAGAGCCATATACGGGTCTGACGTTGTGAGAGAATTTACAATCTCGTCAAAACGCTTGCCGTTTACACCCTGACGGATGAACTCGATTGCATTTCTGAGAGCCTCGTTGTTGTTGTAGTATTCCATCGGGTTGTAGCCGCTGTTCTGAAGCTGAACAACCTCGGGTGTAGTCATACCGAAGATGAAAATGTTATCCTCGCCGACAGCGTCGTAAATCTCAACGTTTGCGCCGTCCATCGTTCCGAGGGTAACCGCGCCGTTGAGCATAAGCTTCATATTGCCCGTGCCCGAAGCCTCGGTGCCCGCAAGTGAAATCTGCTCCGAGATATCTGCGGCGGGCATAAGAGCCTCTGCAACGGAAACGCTGTAATCCTCAACAAACACAACCTTGAGCTTTTCGTTTACGTCGGGGTCGTTGTTGATAAGCTTTGAAAGCGCGTCGATGAGCTCAATGAGCTTCTTTGCCATAAAGTAGCCGGGGGCAGCCTTTGATGCGAAGATGTATGTTTTCGGATAATAGTCTGCGTCGGGGTTTGCCTTTAACATCTGATATTCCGAAATGATGTTGAGAATATTGAGCTGCTGGCGCTTGTATTCGTGAAGGCGCTTAACCTGTACGTCAAAGATTGAATCGGGGTTGATTTCAACGCCCTGTCTTTTCTTGATATACTTTGCAAAAGCAACCTTGTTTTCATGCTTGATTTCGGCAAATCTTCTGAGCACCTTCTTGCTCTTCTTAAAGTCGCGAAGCTTGAGAAGCTCGTCGCTCTTGGTGATAAAGCTGTCGCCGATAAGCTCGGTGATATAGTCTGTGAGAAGCGGGTTTGCCTGACATATCCAGCGTCTGAAAGCGATACCGTTTGTCACGTTCTTGAACTTCTCGGGCGTGAGTGTGTAGAAATCCTTGAAGACGGTGTCCTTGAGGATTTCCGAGTGAAGCGCGGATACACCGTTTACCGAATGGGCGCCTGCCACACAGAGATTTGCCATTCTTACAACGCCGCTTGAAACGATTGCCATACGCTCAACCTTGTCGGCGTCGTTTGTTGCGCCCCAGACGTATGCTCTGAAGCGGTTGTCGATTTCCTTCGTAATCTGGTAAACACGGGGAAGAAGACGGCTGTAGAGCTCTTCACTCCAGCACTCAAGCGCCTCTTTCATAACCGTGTGGTTTGTGTATGCAACTGTTCTTGTAACGATGCTCCACGCGCTTTCCCAGTCGTAGCCGCACTCGTCGAGCATAATTCTCATAAGCTCGGGGATTGCAAGAGTCGGGTGGGTGTCGTTGATGTGAATTGCAGCCTTGTCGGGAAGGTTGTCAAGCGTGCCGTACCTTGTGAGGTGGCGCTGAATGATATCCTGAATCGAAGCCGAAACGAGGAAATACTGCTGACGAAGACGAAGGGATTTGCCCTCGACCGTGTTATCCGCAGGATAGAGCACCTTTGAGATAGCCTCTGCCATAGCCGACTGCTCGATAGCCTTGATATATGAGCCCGAATTGAAAAGTCCCATATCAAGCTCGGGCTTCTTTGCCATCCACAGACGAAGCCTTACAACGCCGTCGCTCTTACCCGAAACGTACATATCGCAGGGAATTGCGGTTACGGTGTTGCAGTCAACGTGCTCAACGTGGTGGTAGTCGCCGTCCCAGCTGTCCTCGATGTGACCTTCAAACTTCACCTCAACGCTTCTCTCGTTTCGCGGAACGAGCCATACCTCGCCGCCGGGAAGCCAGAAATCGGGAAGCTCTGTCTGCCAGCCGTCAACAAGCTTCTGCTTGAAAATACCTGCCTCGTAGCAGATTGAATAACCCATAGCCGGATAGCCGTCGGTTGCAAGACCGTCGAGATAACAGGCTGCAAGCCTGCCGAGACCGCCGTTGCCGAGACCTGCGTCGGGTTCCTGCTCGTAAAGCTTTTCAAGCTTGATGCCGTAGGCTTTGAGAGCGCTGTCAAAGGTCTTTGTGAGATTCAGATTGTAAAGATTGTTTCTGAGGGAACGTCCCATAAGGAATTCCATACAAAGATAGTAGATTACCTTTGAATTCTGCTTTCTTGCGGCACGGCGGAATTCGCTGTGCTGAGAAGCGAGCATATCCCTGACAATCATTGAAACAGCCTTGTAGTACTGTTCGTCGGTTGCTGTTTTAGTGTCAACGCCAAAGAAGTGGGAAAGCTTGTCGGCAATCTCTTTCTTTGCCTGTGCAACAGTCATTTTTTTCATACAAATCCTCCAAAATATATCGTGAAAATAAATATATTATCTATATTATTTGTATATTATATACTAAAATTCACAATTTTGCAATAGTAATATACTATTCTGCAGAGTCCGTTCCCTCAGCCTCTTCGTTTTCTTCGCTCTCATCGGTTTCGCCGCCCTTCCTCTTTTTGAGGAATTTTGCAAAAACGAGCTGCGCGAGTTCCTTGATGGGCTGAATATTGAGCACAAGCATTACCGCAAAGAGCACGCCCTCAATCACATAGAGCGTAACGCCCGACTGAAGCCTGAGCATAAGAGCGCTCTGGGTTACGAGGATAACCGTTTCGATGAGCATAAGCGGAAGCTTGTAGTGAATCCTGATGAAACGCCTTGTGTTGAGTCCCCTTGTGACAAATACAACGAGGAACGCGCACACTGTGGCAATCGCTGCGCCGTTTGCGCCGAAGCGCGGGATGAATATGAGGTTGAGCACAACGTTTGTAACCGCGCCAGACATCGCCGTAAGAAGCGACATAAGCGACTTTTTCTCAGCCATATATATCGACGCGAGGAAGTTTACTATGCAGGAATAGGTCGTTGCGATGATGAGAATCGGAACGTAGTTCCACGAGGCATAGAATGCGTCGGACACGAGTATTTTTGTGAGAAGCTGACACGAGAGAATGAGCGCCGAGGCGACCGCGAAAACGCCGCCCGAGTACACTCTGAAAACGTTTGTGAAAAACTGCGACCTGTCCTTCGCCTCGTATTCGTCAACCGCCGAAAGCTGCCATGCGTCAATGAAAATCTGCGAGAAAAGAATTACGAAATTCGGGATTTTTGACGCCGCCGTGTAAAGTCCGTTTTCGCTTGAGCCTATGAAATAGGTTACCATATACCTGTCGGACACGTTGATAATCCACCAGAGGATAACCGTCGGAATAAGCGGCACGCAGTATTTGAGCATCTGCCCCGCTATGCCCTTTGTGAGCACCTTCGGCTTTACGTATTTATAGAGCTTTGCGGTGATTGTAAAGAATATGATTGAACAGAAATCGGAAGCGATGATTGCAACAACGTAGCCCGTTACGCCCCAATGGAAGGGACCGAGGAAAAGGATTGTGAAAAGAAGGGTTGTAGCCGTTGCGATAATGCCGTCGATTGCGAAGAGCTTGACGTAGCCGCTGCCCCTTACAAACTGCTGGCAGAGCTGACGGAAGCCCGAAACGAGAACGAATACGATTATAAGAACAATATATTCGCCGAGCCCGAAATCGTTAATTCTTATCTTGCTGATGAGCGGTGAAAAGAAGGTGAAAACGATGAAGCCGAGCACGGTCGTCCTCACGCCGACGGTGAAAACGTCGCGCTTGTCCGCCGCCTTGTCAAGCGAGAAGCGAAGCGCCGCGCTGTTTACCTGAAGGGTAACAATCGGGATGAGAACGTTTACTGTCTGCTGGATAAGGTCTGCGTCGCCGTAGCTGCCCGTTGACATCATAGCCGTTACGAAGGGCATAAGAAGGAATGACAGCGCTTTCGATGAAAACGTGCCTATTGCAAATATTAAAGTGTTAGACGCAAGCTTCTTATACTTATCCAACTTTTTGCTCCTGAGGTTTATTTTCTTAGGGCGATATTATCGCCGTTACGTTAAATTAATAATACCATTTTCCGTTGTAGAAAACGATTGTGTTGTCCTTTGAGGACGAGGTGTAAATACAGCTGCCGCGGTAGAAATTCTCGCCGTTCTTTTTGCCGAAGAGGAATACGTACTGATAGCCGTAGCCGATGCCGATTGTATCGTCCGCGCCCATACTGCTCGCCCTTACCATTGTGAGGGTTTCGCCGCTGTTCATATTGTATTCCATAGCGTAGGTTGAGCCCTTTGCCTTGTCGAGGTAGTAAAGCCTGTTTGCATAGACTACGGGGTAATCAATCATAGTGCAGTTTTCAACGAGGGTGACAATCTGCTCCGAGCCGAATTTCTGGCGCACGAGATTGTAGCTGTCGTCGTCCTGCTTCTGGAAATAATACATAAAGCCGCACTCTATCTCGAGGCACATAATCTCGTCGCTCGGGGTTTTGTCCCTGAAATGCCTTACGTCCTTCGGGTCGGTGAAATTGACCGCGATATAGGAATCGCTGTTCACAGCCGCGTCGTGCTCTACGATGAACACTCTTGAAAGCGAGATGCCCGCAAGAGAAACCGTCTTGCCAGCGGTCGGGGTGTAGAGCTTTGTAGCCGTGAAGTCCTCGGTTGAGATAACCGAAACGGATTCGTCGGTTCCGACGGTGAAAAGCTTGTCATTGTAGAGATACGCAAACCTTACGTCCTTTGCAACCTTGACCATATCCCCTCCCGTAATCTGCGACTTGTAAAGAATGTTTTCCTTCATATTGATGAGGTAGATATAGTCGCCGAGAACATTGAGATATTTGAAATTGTAGCTGTCCGTATTCATAGCGGCGTACGCCTCGGATACGGGCTCAAAGCGGTAGAAGCCGTCGTTTTCAATACTGTAATAGATATAGTATGTACTGAAGGTTACGGCGCCCTGAGAAGCGTTGAGCAGATTTCCTATCTGGTTGCCGAGAAGCGAGGTGTCAAACGCAAACTCGGAAAACTCGTCATAGTCGTACTTCGGCGGTTTCGTCGTGGTGACCGTCGTTTTCTCGGTCGTGGTTGTCGTAGTCGTGGTGGTCGTCTTGCCGAGAATGTCCTCGTTTACAAAAGCGATGACCTGCTCGGTCTGCTTCTGGGGCAGAAGACTTTTCAAATCGAAGTCCGGCTTACAGAGCTTGACCGTTATGAGAAAAGCGGCAACGGCTACAACGAGAATTGCAATCGTTGCAAAAAAGCCTTTGAGAAACTTTTTGCGCTTTCTTTTTTTCTGTCTCTTTTTTCTTTGTTTAAGTCTTTCTTTTTCGTCCATTATCTAATCTGTCCGTCTCCGAAAATCAAATACTTGGTTGTGGTGAGCTGGGCAAGTCCCATAGGTCCTCTTGCGTGAAGCTTCTGGGTTGAGATGCCGATTTCTGCGCCGAGTCCGAACTCTCCGCCGTCCGTAAAGCGCGTTGAGGCGTTGTGGTAAACGGATGAAGAGTCAATCCTCTGCATAAATTCAGCGGCGTTTTTCTTATCCTCGGTGATGATTGCCTCGGAATGTCCCGTTGAATTTGCGTTAATATGCTCAATGGCTTCGTCGAGGGAATCAACGGTTTTCACGCTGATGATGTAGTCGAGGTACTCGGTGGCAAAATCAGCCTCGGTCGCCTCTTCAATATCGGGGCAGACCGCCCTCGCCCTCTCGTCGCCCTTGATGAGCACGTTCTTTTTGTCGAGCTCAGCCTTGATTGCGGGAAGCGCCTTATCGATTATGCCGCTGTGAATCACAAGACTTTCGCAGGCGTTGCACACGCTGATTCGCTGAGTCTTTGCGTTGAAGATTATTTTTGCCGCCATATCGACGTCGGCGCTTTCGTCAACGTAGATGTGGCAGTTGCCCGAGCCCGTTTCGATTACGGGAACGGTTGAATTTTCAACAACGGCTCTGATGAGCCCCGCGCTTCCCCTCGGGATGAGGCAGTCGAGATATTCGTTCATTTTCATAAGCGCAACCGAGGAATCCCTGCTCGTATCCTCAACAAGCTGGATTGCGTCCTTCGGAAGACCAACGCCTTCGATTGCAACGCGCATAATGTCGGCAATCGCCTTGTTAGATTCAATAGCCTCTTTGCCGCCGCGAAGGATTACCGCGTTTCCGCTTTTAAGGCAGAGCGCCGCGGCGTCCGCCGTAACGTTGGGGCGAGCTTCGTAGATAATTCCGATAACGCCTATCGGGCAGGACACCTTCTGAATAAGAAGTCCGTTAGGTCTTGTGACCTCGTCGAGCACCTTGCCGCACGGGTCGTCAAGCGCGGCAACCTGCCTGCAGCCGTCGGCGATGCCCGCAATCCTCTCTTCGTTTAGCATAAGCCTGTCGAGAAGTCCTGCGTTAAGCCCCGCCCTTTTGCCGTTTTCAAGGTCGAGATTATTCTTGTCAATTATGAAATTCGCGTTTTCAACAAGCGCCTTTGCGATTGCCTCGAGCGCGTCGTTTTTCTGCTGAGTGGTTGCAGTGGTGAGCTTTGCCGCCGCTGCTCTTGCATTTTTACCGAGTTGTGTGAGCATTATTTTTTCCTCGCTTCAAAATATGTTCCTATTTCCTTGCCTTCAATAGCCTTGTAAAGCCTTGTCGGTTTTTCGCCGTTCATTATGATTACGGGAACGCCGCCCGAGGTCGCGTGCTTTGCCGCCTCAATCTTTGTGACAAAGCCGCCCGTGCCGCTCTTTCCCGCCGAACCCGCTACGGCTTCGATTTCGGGCGTGATTTCCTCAACCCATGAAATGAGCTTTGCGTTTTTGTTTTCGTTGGGGTTTGAGTCGTAGAGCCCGTCGGTGTCCGTCAGCATAATGAGCATATCGGCTTTGATGAGGGTTGCAACAAGAGCCGAAAGTCCGTCGTTGTCGCCGTTGACAAGCTCTTCGATTGAAACAGAGTCGTTTTCGTTTACAATCGGGATTGCGCCGTATTCAATCAGCTGATTGAAGGTGTCGAGCATATGCTGCCTGCTTTCCCTGTGGTGGATAACGTCCGACGTGAAGAGAAGCTGCGAGACAACTATGCCGTACTCGCTGAAAAGCTTGTCGTAGAGAAACATAAGCTCAACCTGTCCGATAGCAGCAGCCGCCTGCTGGCCTTTAATCGTTTCGGGCTTTTCTTTGAGCCCGAGCTTTGTTGAGCCGATACCGATGGCGCCCGATGATACGAGAACGACATCGTGTCCCATATTATGCAAATCCGCAAGAACGGAAACAAGCTTTGCAATTCTTGCGATATTTGATTTTCCGGTGTTCTTATGAGTCAGAGTTGAGGTTCCGACCTTTACTACAATTCTCATTTGAAAAGTCCTCCCGCCTGCGACAAAATAGACTTACCCATTTTAATAATTATAATTATATATATAATAACACATTAAGCGAATATATCAAACATTTTTTTGTATGTTTTTGAAAAAATGGTGAAAAATATTTTCTGAGGTGGTAAAAATTATGACATTGAGAAATAAAACAAGACTTTTCACCTTTTCGGCGGCGGTGTTTTTCGCGCTTCTTGCGGTCACCGCGATAAGCCTTGCACAGGCGAAAAGTTACAGGGAACAGCTTGAAATATCCTATCAGTACAGCCTTAACGAGCTTGCGGAATCGCTTGAATCCATTCAGACAAATCTTTCAAAGACGGTGTATTCGGGCTCTGACGAGATGCTTGCAGACCTGAGCTCCGACCTCTATTCGGAATGTACCCAGGCAAAAAGCTCGCTTTCAAGGCTTCCCGTCGACCAGATGAATCTCGGCTCGACCTTTAAGTTTATCAGTCAGGCGGCTGACTACGCCCTCTATATCTCGGAAAAGGCGGCGGGCGGGAAGGAAATCACCGAGGATGAATACAAATCGCTTTTGACGCTTCTCGACTATTCGGACAAGCTGAGCGAATCCGTCGCCTCGATGGTTGACACCTGCAACAGCGGCGGGAAAATCCTCGGCAGCAACGTCAGAAATTCAGCGAACGTTTCAGTCAGTCATCTTTCAAACACAATGTCGGGCGCGGAAGAGGTTTTCAAGGACTACCCCACCCTTCTCTACGACGGACCTTTTGCCGACGCGGTGCTCAACAAAGAGGTGCAGATGACAAAGGACAAAGACGCCTATTCAAAGGAACAGGCAAGGGATATTGCGGCAGACGCCATAAGCAAGAGCGCGGACGAGCTGAGCTTTGACGGATACGACGAAAGCAGGCTTGAATGCTACGTTTTCAAGTGCGCTCAGCAGACAATCGGCGTGACGAAATACGGCGGCTACGTTGCGTACGTTCTCTACGGCGGAAGGGTTGCGGACAGCAGCATTTCCGAGGAAAACGCCGTTAATATCGGCAAGGCGTACCTCGATGCTCTCGGCTATGAAAATATGGCTGAAACCTATTATATGACCTACAAAAACGTCTGCGTGATAAACTTTGCATACACCGTCGGCGGCGTAACCTATTACAGCGATTTAATCAAGGTGGGTGTGTCGCTCAGCGACGGGAACGTCGTTTCAATGGAAGCGAAGGGCTTTCTCACGAATCATACGCAGCGAAAACCGTTTGAGGGCGAAATCAGCTCTATTGACGCGGCGACGGCGCTCAATCCCCACCTGACGCTCATTGGCATCAAAAGGTGCGTTATTCCAAACGATAACGGAACGGAATCGGAATGCTATGAGCTTCACTGCAAGAGCAGGGACACGAACGAAGAGGTGCTCGTTTACACCGATGCTCACACGGGCGAGGAAAAGGATATTCAGATACTTCTCTACTCTGACGGCGGCACTCTGACAAAATAGATGAATAAAACGGGATTAACGGCCAATACTATCTATGACGGCGACTGACCGTGAAAGGATGTCATTATGAAAAGTAAAATAGTAATTGTTGCAGTTATTGCAGCGGTCGTTGCGGCGGTTCTTATCGGATGCAGAAACGGCGGAAGCACGCTTTCAAGCACCACGACGACGGGAACGACAACGGGTATCGTGACCGAAAGCACGTCGCAGAGCATGGGCGAGGATATCTCTTCAAAAGCAAAGGACGCGGGCGAGGATATTTCCTCAAGAGCTGACGAGGTCGGCGACGATATAGGCGAGGGCGCGGACGACCTTGCCGACGGCGCGGGAAGCGCGGTTGACAAAGCGGGCGACGCGGTATCGGACGCGCTCGATTAAAAAAAGACAGGCGGAATGCCTGTCTTTTTTTAGATATATATTTGCTTTGCAAAAGATATATGTTGCTTCGCAACGTTATATGACTTCGTCGATATATGCAAACTGCGTTTGCGCTGATGGTTGAACCTCTCAGTCGCAGACGATTATTGTTCGAGCGAAGCGAGTGACCTCAACTCGACCGCAGGTCGAATATATCTGCGCAGCAATATATCCGCGAAGCGATATAACTCAACGAAGTTGAATACAACTGAAAAAGAGAGGCTTTTGCCTCTCTTTTTATTTACGGATTAATGCAAGCGCCGTTTGAATCGAACTTGTAAACCTTGCCCTTATAGGTGAGGTCTTCCGTGCGCATAGCGCCGCTCTTTTCAAAGTAATACCACTTGCTTGAAATCTTCTGCCAGCCCTTCTGCATTGCGCCGTTTGCATTGAAATAATACCAAACGCCGTCAATCTTCTGCCAGCCGGTCTTCATAGCGCCGCTCTTGTCGGTATAATACCATGTGCTGCCGCTCTTAACCCAACCGGTCTGCATAACGCGCATATTGTCAAAGTAGTACCACTTGCCGCCTTCTTTAACCCAGCCAACCTGAGCTACGCCGTTTTTGATAAGGCACCACTTGCCTGCTGCGCTTCTCCATCCGTCCTTAAGTGCGGTGAAATGGAAGTCTGCATTCAAGAGGCTGTCGTTTGCCTCGGGCAGAATAACGCAATCAAGCCAGTTTGCAAACGTGCCGCCGAAGTATACGTCCTTGATGAAGCTTGAGCCGTAGAAAGCGTAATCAGCAATAGTCTTGATGCTCTTGCCGAGGTTTACGCTCTTGAGAGACTTGCAGTAGCCGAAGGAATACCAGCCGACATACTCAACGTTGTTTCCCAGGGTAATGCTTTCAAGGCTGCTGCAATAATAGAAGCAGTCATCAAGAATATCAATAACGCTGTTCGGAATTGAAACGCTTGTGAGAGCGGTACAGTTCTGGAACATACCTTCGCTGAGATATGCGGGACCGTTATTGATTGTTACCTTTGTGAGCGACTTACACTTTTCAAAAGCCTTTTCGCCGAAATCGGTAACCGAACCCGGGATAACCACGGATTTGATTGCGCTGCCGCTGAACGCCTTGGCTGCAATAGATGTAACAGCCTTTCCGTCGATTTCCGCGGGGATTGAAATATTCTTTACTGCGCCGTCATAGCCCTTGATTACAACTGTTTCGCCGTTGAGCATATAGTTGTAGCCCTTGTAGTTGTCTGCTGCAGATGCGGTAAAATTGATACCTGCAACAGCGCTAAGAAGCATAAGGACTGATAATAATAAGCTTATCGTTCTTTTCATTTGTTTGCCTCCCTTTAGAGTTATACACATATATTTTAATATAATTTTATATTAAAGTCAATATGTAATTTTAATGCAGAAAAAGAGGGCGATTCGTAAATCGCCCTCGGTATTTTTACGGATTCAGGCATACGCCTGAGCTGTTGAATTTGTATACCTTGCCTTTGTAGGTAAGATTTTCGGTTCGCATTGAGCCGTCGGTATTGAGATAATACCACTTGTCATTATCCTTGAGCCAGCCTGTTGCCATAGCGCCCGAAGAGCCGAGGTAGTACCATTTGCCGTTATCCTTGAGCCAGCCCGTTTTCATAGCGCCCGAAGTGCTGAGGTAGTACCATTTGCCGTTATCCTTGACCCAGCCCGTTTTCATAGCGCCCGAGGCGCTGAGATAATACCACTTTCCGCCGTACTTAACCCAGCCCGTACGCATTGCGCCCGAGCTGCTGAGGAAGTACCATTTTCCGTTGTCCTTAACCCAGCCTGTCTGCATAACGCCGTCCTCGTCAAGGTAGTACCACTTACCCCTGTCATTGAGCCAGCCCGTTGCCAGATTTAAATTTTCATCAAGGTAAAACCATTTGCCCCTGTCTTTCACCCAGCCCGGCTTTAAACAATAACCTGAAGCATCTTCCATAGACTTTATGACAAGCTTGCTGACTTTGTAGCCCAAGCCACAATAGGACCTGCAGTCAATAGTCTTAATTTCAGGGCAGCTTTCCGTCATTTCATAACAGAGATAATAGTCATCGGTAAACATTCCGTAATTAAAATTAGGTCCTTTTTTACAGGTCCATATTATATCAAATTCGCTATTACCATCGATATCAAACTGTATAGATAAGCGACTGTCTTCACGCATTTGCTGCATCAGTACATCAGTATCAATTTCTTCAGGATAAAAATAATAATTACTATTTACGGTAACCATTCCGATTAAAAAATGCTTTTTCCACAAATCAAATAAGGTGCCGAAAAAATATTCCTCGCCGTACTCATCGGTTGCCTGAACTTCTCGCGAAACGTAAAAAGTATGCACATCTTTATCAAATTTACCGCTTTCGATCAGAGCACCTCTGTCATCAAAGACAAACTTTGCGTTGCAGTCTAAGCAGTAATAAAGCGTCTTACCCTCGCCCTCAGTATCGTTTGTGCAATTCAAATCGTAATGATTGCAGGACCTGAACTCGGGAAGATTTGTTCCTTCGCAGTAAACCCAGTCAAACGCGATGAAGCTGTCTGCTTTGCACTGCTCAACAAGCTCAGCCCACGAGGAGCCCGAAAGAATATCCCTGTGCGCGGTGATTATATCTTCAACGCCCGGTACGCCTTCTTTAATCAGGCCTTTAATGTTGTTCCAGTTGAAGTTGCAGGTAGCCATATTTTCGGCATTACGCTCTGCTGTATTGTCGGTAACCGAGCCGAATGCAACGCCGTTACAATCACTTCCTTTATCGTAATAAACACGGTCAACGATGTACTGACCGAGGTTTGTTGTCTCGCCTGTTGTGTAATCCGTCACAATGTTTTCAAGATGAATTTCTCCCGCAACAGCACCGAGCTTGATATTTTTAACACCGACAAAATCCACTTTGGTATAGCAGTTGTAGATGTCGTCGTCACAATAACCGAATAAGCCTCCCACATAGGTATTATCCCCACTTAAAGCATTTTCAATATTAATCCAGCCTTGGGAATAAGAATTGATTACGCAGTAGCTGTCCTGTCCCTTGTTGGTTACTCTGCCGATTAACCCGCCGATACGGGGATAGGTATAACCGTAATTTTTGTCTATAACGTTTTCGTATTTAAGAGATAAATCAACATAACTTCCGCAGTTCATAACCGCGCAGTGGTGCGCCTCGCCGATAAGTCCGCCGACTGCGCCTGCATAATAGCATGCGTCTCTGCCGACTGAGAATATTTTACCGTTAGCGTAGCAGTTGTATATTGCGCTGTCCTTGGCATAGCCGATAAGAAGGCCGAGAAAATCGAGATTTGAACGCTTGGCTTCACCGTATACCGAAAGATTTTCAACAGCCGCACCGTCTATATAGGGCAGAAAGCCCGCCGTGCATGTTGCGGGATACATTTTAAGACCGAAAACCGAATTGTCCTGACCGTCGAGAACACCGCAGAAACGGGGAAAATTTTCGGAAAGCAAATCAGTTCCCTCAATCATCCAGATATGAGCTGAAAGGTCGATATCGTTATCAATATAAACCGTTTTTCCCTCAAAGGTTTTGCAGTCGATAAAGCAAGCCTTTTTAAACGCTGCGAGCTCGTAAGCGTTGCCGATATGGTACTCGGTTGTGTTATCGTAGTCGCCGAGCCAGTCGGCGTCATAGTTGTCGCCGGTTCCCCAGAGGTATTCAAGGTAGAGCTCGACACAGGGTTCAAAGCCCGCATTTTTAAGTGTGAGAGCCCTGTTGCAAAACTCATTCATAACGGTAGTCGTACCGTAATCCACAACCGCAGAGCCGAAAACAACGTGCACCATCTCCCTGTCAACGCCGAGCTTTGACGCAACAAAGTCCTTTACGGGAGTCTGCAAATCGTCGTCAGTTATCGTAAAGGTGTAGCTCTTATTATTGGTTTTATCGTTGAAGGTCAGCTCCGTTTCGCTTGCAAACGCGGGCATAACCCCCGCAAAAACCGAGAGAAGCATTACCAAAGCGAGTATTAAAGATAATGTTTTTTTCATATTATCACATCAATGCAAGGATACAATAATCATATCAGATAATCAATAAGCCGTGCAGAAACACAGAAAAAACCGTACGAAATGCAATATATTCTACCTGCTTAATTTTATTATAAATGATATATGAAACCTTGTCAAGCAAATTGCAATAAAAAAACGGGAGGGCAAGCCCTCCCGTAATACGTTGATTATTTCTTGTCTATCTGCTTTGAATATTTTGCGAGATAAACCGTTCTCATAAGGAAACATTCCGTCTTGGGAACATAGTGCGGACGGTTGAAGATGTCGCAGTCAACAACTGCCTGGCAACCCTTATCCATAATGATTTCAAGAGCCTGCATATCTCCCTCGGTGTTACCCGTTACCATAGCGCCGTGACCTTCGATAAGAACGGCGTTTCTGTTGTCAACAGCCTCGCCGATTGCCTTTGCGCAGGCATCGGTATCGCCGTCAACCCACGGACGGTTTTTAACGTCCGTGCCGACAATCTGGGCAAAGTCGTCAATCATCGGAAGCATACCCTCGCCCGTGCAGGAAACCGCAACAACATAGGGGCTTGCGAGATGCTTAATCATTGTGCAGTCCTCGGTCTCGTAGATAGCCTGATGGATTTTTGCACATTTCGGCGCGATTGAATTTACGCCGAGACCCGTGGTCATATCAACGTCAACCTTCTTGTCGCCGTCGTATGTAAGAGTGAACATATTGCCGTTTCTTACGGACGAGCCGAGGTCGCAGATAGCCTCGGGCATCTGACCAGCGCCGTTCTTGCCGAGGAAGTAGTTTCTCTTGTCCTCGTCGGAATAAACCTTCGCCCAGGAATGACGAAGATAATTGTCCTTGAGCACCTTTTCACAGAGCGCCTCAAGAGCCTCGGCAACCTCGAAAGCCTCGTCAAAGCTCTCGCCGAAGGTGAGTGCGCCGTGGTGCATAAGCATAATAGCGCGGCAGCTCGGATTTTCCATAATGCAGCGCTCAACCTTTTTGCGAAGCGAATTCGTTGTGGACATAGCGTAGTCCGCAACGGGAACGTAATCGCCGAGAACAGGTCTGAACTCGTTATATACATTAGTGATATTCATACCTGTGATGCTGACGATTGTTGCAGCCTTCTGGTGGGTATGAATAACAAAATTTACTGTCGGATGATGCTTGTAGGCGTCTGCGTGTACGCCCTTTTCGGATGAAGGCTTGATGTCGCCCTCGTGGGTGCAGTCCTCGATATTTACAACTACAACCTCTTCGGGGGTAAGCGTGTCGTACGCTCTGCCCGACGGGGTGATAACGAACTGCGTGTCGCTTATCCTTGCGGAAACGTTGCCCCATGTGCGGGCGATAAGTCCGTTTTCAAGAAGTCTTTTACCTGCTTCAACTACGAGTCTTTTAGCTTCTTCAATTTCGTAAGCCATATTTCTCTCCTAACAATTTTACAGTTTCAAAAGGGCGGTTAAAAAACCGCCCTTGATTCAGTTATTAATACTCGATTTTTTCACACTGTGCAAGAACCTTGTCGAAGCGCTTGATACATTCGTCGATGTCCTCTTCAGTGTATGCGCTTGAGGTGTAAAGTCTTGAGCCTGCAAGAGTTACAAGACCTTCTGCCATATAAGCAGCACCCATATACTGCATCTCTGTCTGACGCACGCCTGTTTCGTTGAGTACGCTCGGAATTGTCCACGGCTTTGTCCAGTCAATTCTGAAGTGCATTGTTGCAACCGTATGAAGGTGGCAAACTGAGCCGATGTTGTAGCATACGAACGGAAGGTCATACTTCTTGATGCTCTCGTTAAGACCCTTGACAAGTCTGTCAGCCATTCTGCCTGCAACCTGACAAGCGTTTCTCTTTTCGATTTCACAGATAACCGTGTAACCTGCTACGCAGGAGATAGGTGTTGCAGCCATTGTGCCGCCGCACATTGCCTTGTGAATCTTCTTGCCCTCAGCCTTATCAAGACCTGCGCCGAGATACTTCATAACCTCTTTGTGACCGCCGATTCCGCCTGCGCCCGGATAGCCGCCTGCGATAATCTTACCGAAGATTGAGATATCGGGGTCGATTCCGTAGTAACCCTGTGCGCCCGAAAGACCGATACGGAAACCGGATACAACCTCGTCACAAACAAGAAGAGCACCGTACTTACGGCAAAGAGCCTGAACGCCCTTCGGGAAGTCCTTATCAACGGGACGTGTTGCCGATTCGGGGCCGATGGGCTCGATGAATACAGCAGCAGTGCCGCCGCGGAAACGGTTTATCTTGAGCTTTCTCTCGAGTGACTTGAGGTCATTCGGGAAGAATTCCTGAGTGTGCTTGAATACGAAGAGCGGTACACCGTGCGACTGAAGATTGAGAGTACCGGGAACACGCATACCCCATGCAAGCTGATCTGACCAGCCGTGGTAAGCGCCGCCCATCTTGATGATGTTCTTATGGCCTGTTGCAAGACGTGCTACACGAACAGCGCACATACATGCCTCTGTACCTGAGCCGAGCATACGGAACATCTCAACTGAAGGAACGCACTCGGAAATCTTCTTTGCGAGCTTGTACTCATAAGGATGGAAAAGACCTGTTGAAGGACCGCAGTCATCAAGGAGCTCCTTAACCTTTTCCTTAACTACATCGTCGTTTGAGCCGATGATTGTGGGACCGCCTGCCTGAAGGAAGTCGTAGTATTCGTTTCCGTCGATATCATAGAGCTTGTTGCCCTTTGCCTTTGTCATTACGATCGGGAACGGATAGTTGAAAGCAAGGTTATGCTGAACGCCGCCGGGAATTATGTTCTTGGCTTCGCTTATCATTTCCTTTGACTTTGCGCACTTCTTCTCAAAGTACTCTTCCTCATACTTTTTGAGAGCGTTGCGGTTGATTGAATAAATCGGTTTTTTGATGAGCGCGTCAAGCTGTGCTGTAAGGACCGCTGCATCGGGATACTCGGAAATAGCAAATCTTGTATCCATAGGAATTACCCCCTTAAAAAATTTCTGTATATATCGTGAGCGGCCGCTCACCCTTTTGGGCGTGAGTAGCTACTCACTAAATTTACACTTTAAGTATATCACTTTTTACCGATTTGTCAAATAGTTTCAAATTAAAATTTAGTAATAATATTGCAAAAATTTTTAATTAGTGGTACTATTAATTGTATTGAACAACCAATCACTTATATATTGTCAAGGGGTTTTGTCTATCCTGCACAAATCAAAAACTGCTCTTTTGTGCAACGATACAAAAATTAAAAATATGGAGAAAAAATATTACAAGGACGCCTTCGAGAGACTCGACGACAGCAGAAAGAACAAGCTTCTTGAAATTGCCATCGAGGAATTCTCGTCAAAGGGCTACAAAAACGCAAACATAAATATCATCGCAAAAAACGCGGGCATATCGATAGGTCTGATGTATAAGTACTTCGCAACAAAGGACGATCTGTTTATAATGTGCCTCAAGCACGGTATGGAGCTGCTTGACAAAGAGCTTTACGAAATTATGCAAAGCGATGACAAGCTGCTCATCAAAACCGAGAAGCTCATCAGGGCGATTTACACCCACTCAAAGAGTCACTCGAAGTACATCAGGCTTTACAACGAGGTTGGCGCTGAGAAGGGCACGAGCGAGAGAACGAGGCTTATGGTCGAGGAAATCGAGACAAAGAGAAGCTCGATTTACATCACCACGATTGCTCAGGCACTTGCAAACGGCGACGTGCGCGACGACCTTGACCCGAGGATTTTCGCCTTCTTCCTCGACAATCTTCTCACGATGCTCCAGTTCTCGTTTACCTGCGACTATTACAGGGAAAGATTTCTGATTTTCACCGGCGTTGACATCAACGACGCCGACGAGGAAAAAATCATTTCTCAGCTTCTCGCGTTCATCGAATCGGCGTTCACCGTTTCGCACAGCGACCTGAAAAAGCTTTAAATTGCTATTATTACATAGGGGGAATATTATATGAGCAAGTATGTTATCACATACGATATAGGCACCACGGGTATCAAAACCTGTCTGATTGAGATTGACGAGAGTATGCGTATTCTCGGCTCGGCAACCGCGGGCTACAATCTTTACGTTGACGAGGAAACGGGCGTAAAGGGCGGCTCGGAACAGGAAGCCGACGAATGGTGGGGCGCTATGTGCTGCACCACGAGGGAAATCTTTGAAAAGGTGCCCACGGTTTCAAAGGAACAGATTGAGGGCATCAGCTTCTGCTCTGCCATGCAGGGACTTGTGCTTGTCGATAAGGAAGGCAACTGCATCCGACGTCCCATGACATATATGGACCAGAGAGCAACCGAAGAGCTCAAGGAAGGAATTGCACACGGTTTACAGGTTGCGGGAGCAGACGTTACAAAGCTTCTCAAGTGCCTCAAATACACGGGCGCGGCTCCCCTCTCGGTTAAGGACCCCGTATGGAAATACAAGTGGGTTGAGGCTCACGAGCCCGAGAATTTCAAGAAGATTTACAAGTGGCTCGACATCAAGGAATACCTCATCTGCCGTGCAAGCGGCGAGTTCGTTATGACGACCGACTCTGCTTTTGCAACCCTCATCTATGACACGAGAAAAGGTCACGAGGGCTGGTGCAAACCGCTTTGCTCAATGTTCAACGTCAACACCGACCACCTTGCAGAGATTAAGCCCTGTACCGAAAAGGTCGGCGAGATTACCGAAAAGGCTGCAAAGGAACTCGGCCTTGCAGCGGGCACCGCAGTTTACGGCGGCGGCGGCGACGCATCGCTCATCGGTGTGGGCGCGGGCGCTGTTGAGGTCGGCGACACCCATATTTATTCGGGCACGTCGGGCTGGGTTGGCACGGTTGTTGAAAAGCAGGTTGTTGACACTTCCACAATGATGGCTGCAATAGTTGGGGCAGACCCCGAATCATACAACTATTTCGGCGAACTTGAGACATCAAACAAGTGCGTGGGCTGGGTTAAGGACCACCTCGCGCTCGATGAAATCGGCGTTTTTCTCAAGAGATACGGCAACGCAATCGACAGCCTCGAGCAGGTTGAGCTCAATATGTACGACTACCTTGAAGAGGTTATCGAAAGAGCAAATCCCGGCAGCGACGGCGTGGTATTCACACCGTGGCTTCACGGTAACCGCTGTCCGTTTGAGGACCCAAACGCGGCGGGAATTTTCTTCAACATCAAGCTTGACACCGGCAAGACGGAATTAATCCGTGCCGTTGTTGAGGGCGTATGCTTCCATATGCGCTGGTTCCTTGAATGCCAGGACAAGAAGGTAAGCACCTCAAAGGCGGTCCGCTTCTGCGGCGGCGGTGCTCTCGGCGAAGCCACCTGCCAGATTCTTGCGGATATTCTGCAGAGAGAAATCGTTGTTGTTGAATCGCCTCAAAACATCGGCGCAGTAGGCGCTGCGGCTTGTATCGCGGTAGGTATGGGCATTATCCCCTCAATGAAGGACGTTAAAAAGCACATTCCCGTTAAGACGACGTACCAGCCGAACCCCGCAAACAAAGAGGTTTACGACAGAAACTACAAGGTATTCAAAAACCTTTACAAGTGTAACAAAGAGAATTTCGCAATTCTTAACGGATAAGAAAAACAAAAAGAGCGACTTTTTAGTCGCTCTTTTTTTATGCGTATTTATATGAAAAAATTGTAGATGTTGAAGTAGCCTTCCTGCGAGCCGGGCTGGAACTGCGTGGTGTTAAATGCAATCAGGAAGTGCATCGCAAGCGTTATCATTCCGAGCACAAGCATCGAGGTGACAAGCGCCTTTTTATGCCCGTATTTCTCAAAGAGCGCGAGCATTACGATAACCGCGCCGAGGACGAGCAGATAGATGAAATCGCCCGCGTATCTCGTCTTGATTCCACCCATTTCAATGTCGATAATCAAGGTGAAAACCGTGATTGCTAATATAGTTATTATTACAGAATAAAGTTTCTCCTCTTTAAGCTGGGGTTTAACCCTGCGCAGCATAAATAGGAATAATACAAAACATGTAGTAAATAACAGTCCGCCGTAAACGCTCTCAACGAATGTATAACCTATGTAGTTACTGCCAAATACGGCACTTCTCAGGAATGGGAATCTTGCTACAATGACTGGTGGTTCAATAATATACATAAAGAATCCGTCAACTAATCTTGCAAGGTTAAAGCCTCTGAGATTCATATCGTTAGTCGTGAGATTGTAGTTTGCGCCGAAATCAAACGGCGAGCCGAAGCGGATGAAATTGTAGTACATCAGCCCCGCCGCAACGATTACATACGGCACCGCCGCGCTGATATATTTCGAGAGATTGCCCTTTATAACGAGCTTTTTGTTCTGTATCGCCGTATCCCAAAAAATCGGGATAATCAGAAACGAGGCAAACGCAAAGGTCGGTCTGCAGCCCACGGCGAGTGCCATTGAAAGCGCGCCGAAAAGGATGAGCGGGTTTATCTTTTTCGATGCCGCGTCCGTGTCTATCAGGTACCTGGCTTTAATCCAGAGCATAAGACCTGTCATTACAAACAAAACTGCAAGCACGACTACGATATAGTAGATAATCGGCGACATTACAAACATCAGAGTGCCGACGGCATTTGCAATAATAACCGACGCAAAGAGGTAAACGCCGAAGCTCGTCTTCGGGAAATAGACCTTCACAACCGTCTTCACAAGCTCGTACGCCGCAACAACCGCAAAGCTCACCGTTATGAAAAATGCGGCTGAGGTGACCATTTCAACCTTGGCGATAAGATAGAGCGGAAGGTAGAAAATGAGCGCGGGAACTATGCCGAAATAGACATAGAAATTGCCGTCGAAATACGCGATATCGTGCCACGGCTCTCGCTCAACAAAGAGGTTGAACTGGCGCAGCACCTCGCGGCGCTCATACAAATCGTAGGGATGAGTGACGTACTGAATAACGCTTCCGTTTTCAACGTCGATATTTACCCTGCCCTGCGAAATCGCCTCGGCAAGCAGGTTGTACTGCCTGAAGGTGGCGTTGCTCGGATTAATCAGAAGCAGATTGTTTGCAATAAGCAGAGCGAAAATGATTATATTTGCGCCCATAAATAGGGTGCGGATTATCCGAAGCTTCTTGCTTTCGTCAAGCGCGTTGCAGGCGTAGAGGCTTGACGACGGTCTGAACATATATATAAATATGAAAATAAGTAAAAGGATGAGCACTCTTACGGGCGAGAAGAACATAGGAACCCTCGCGTTGAGCGCTGCGCCGTCAACGGTTATTTTTGTGGCAGCGCCCTGTCCGTCGTCATAATTCGTGACAAACTTAACCGCCTTGACGTCGCCGTAGGCGTGAAGCCTGATATACTTCGTCTTTTCAAACGAGGGATGAAGCCTTACCGTATTGCAGAAATAGTACTCGGAAAAGCCCTCGTCAATCATATAAACGTCGAAGCACGCCTCGGTCGGCTCTTCCTCATACTCGGGCGCCACGTCGAGGTAAACGTACTTGACGTCCTTATCTATATCGGTGATTTCAAAGCTCGGGTTGTCGGGGGCGGTGTCATCGCTGTCGGTGACGTATTCGGGATAGGTGTAGCTACCGTCGCCGTTGTCGGTGAAGCTCTCGGATGCGGTAAGGGTTACGTCCTCGCTCTTGGCTGAAAGCGAGAAAAGCCATTCGTAATTGAAGCAGAACACCTCAATCAGAACAGCAAGCGCGAGAAAAACAGCAACAACCTTTATCTTCTTTTTCATACCATCTTTCATATTTTTCACCAAAAATCCGTTAGTATATTCCTATTCTATCACAGATTTGATATATTTTCAATTATATGTTAGAATAACATTGTATTACATCAAAGGACGAAAAAAATGAAAGCAGTAATTTTTGATATGGACGGGCTGATGTTTGACACCGAGAGGGTGCACATTCAGGCGTGGGATTATGCTGCCGAACGCCTAGGGTGGGAATGTTCGGGCACAGATATGGTTACGCTCACCCTCGGTATGAGCATACCGAAAGCCGAAGAGGTCTGGCGGGGTATCCTCAAAGAGAGGTACGACCGCGACAGGCTTGATAAATTCACGAGCGAATTTCTCGTTGACTATTTTGAAAACAACACCGTTCCCGTGAAGAAAGGGCTCTTTGAGCTACTCGATTTTCTCGATGAAAACGGGTACAAAAAGGCGGTTGCCTCGTCGACGGACATCCGCGGCGTTATGCGAAATCTGAAAAGCGCAGGCATTGAAAACCGATTTGACGCGCTTGTTACGGGCGATATGATTGAGCATTCAAAGCCCGAACCCGATATCTTCCTCAAGGCGTGCGAGCTTCTTGAGGTTGAGCCCTCTAAGGCGTACGCGCTCGAGGACTCGCGAAACGGACTTCTTTCGGCGCTAAGCGCGGGCTGTAAAACGATTATGGTTCCCGACCTCTGGGAAGGCGAAACGGAAATTGACGAAAGGCTTTTTGCAAAATGCGAAAGCCTGAACGGGGTCATTGAAATTATAAAGAGGTAGGATATGGAAGGCACTGCTTATATAAGTAAAAAAGAAAAGCGCGGATTTCTGACGGGACTTGCGGGACAAAACCTCGTTTATTCCCTCATCGGCGCATCGTTTTTCACTTTCTTTATGACGGATATCGCGCTTTTTGACGCACTCACCGTCAGCGTTCTTCTGATAATAATGAAGGTGTGGGACGGAATCAACGACCCGATTGTGGGCTCGTTCATCGACAAGCACACGTTTAAAAACGGCGAGAAGCTGCGGCCTTTCTTACGCTACACTCCCCTGCCCGTCGGCGCGGCAACGGTGCTGCTGTTCCTCGTGTTCTCGACGGACGAGAGCCTGATGTGGCTTCGCGTGGCATACTTTGTTATTATGTATATCTGCTGGGATTTGGCCTATACCGTGCAGGACGTTTCAATATGGGGAATCACGGCGATGGTTTCGCCGAATTCGAACGAGCGCGACGGCTTCGTGCAGTGGGCGCGCACGGTCGGCTCAATAGTCTACGGCATAGGCAGCACGGCGATTCCGATGCTTCTTGAAATGGTTGTAAACGCGACGGGACAGAGCTTTGCTTTTATCACTCTCGTGTTTGCGATTATCTTCGGTCTCGGCGGCGCGATGCTCAGCAAGAGAGCCTACGCCGCGCAGGAAAGAATTCCCGTAGTTATAGAAGAAAGGCAGGAAAGCCTCTGGGAAAGCTTTTCCCTTCTTTTCAAAAACAAGATGCTTATGCTCGTCACCCTTGCAAACCTTCTCGGCGCGGTGGGCTTCGGCGTAAACCTTGTTACATATTTCTTCAAATACGAAATCCCCGCCGATTTTCTCGGCGAAAACAGCATTATCGGCGCTCTCGGACTTACTACGATTTACTATGCGGTTACGGGCGGTCCGGGCTTCCTCGGTATGGTCTTTGCCGACAAGATGAAAAAGCTCTGCCACGGCTATGTTAACGCTCTTATATTTATGAAGGCGTTTAATTTCATCGTAAGGCTGATTGCATTTTTCGTCGGTTTCGAGGGACATCGGCTCTGGCTTGCTCTTATTATAATAGGTATAGGAAGCATACCGATGGGCGCAGAGTCAATCGCGCAGACGTCAGTTTTCTGCGACAGTATCGACTATATGGAATGGAAGACGGGCAAGCGCACCGAGGGCATCACGTTTTCGATGCAGACCTCGTTTACGAAAATCACGAGCGGTATCACCGCGGGACTTGCAACTCTTGCGCTGCACCTGCTTCACTACAAAGCCATTGACGAAGTGAACGCGGTTTACGTTGGCACTCAGACGGCGGCGTTTGACAGGTGGATATGGCCGCTTGTAATTCTCACCCCCGCTATTGCAAGCCTTCTCTATATCGTTCCCCTGCTCTTCATCAGGTACACGCCCGAAAAGAGAGCTAAGGTTGAAAAGGAGCTGAAGGAAAGGCGCGAAAGAAACAGTTAAAAAGAAACAAAAAACGCTCAGGGCGATTGCCCTGAGCGTTTTGATTTTATACTTATTCTGCTGACGGTGCATAGTAGTCAACGAGCTTTGCAAGCTTGTTGTACTTCTCAATTGAATTGTCAGCAGCGATAGCGAAGAGCTCTTCTGCCTTGCCGGGGAAGCTTCTCTTGAGTGCTGAATATCTTGTTTCACCTTCGATGAACTCGATGTAGTCAGCTGAAGGAGCTTTGCTGTCAAGTGAGAACGGGTTCTTGCCTTCTTCAATGAGTGCAGGGTTGTATCTGAAGAGGTTCCAGTAACCTGCTGCAACTGCCTTCTTCTGCTCTGTCTGGTTGAACGGCATCTTGATACCGTGGTTGATACAAGGTGCGTAGCAGATGATGATTGACGGTCCCTTATATGCTGCTGCTTCCTGGAAAGCCTTTAAGCACTGATTTGCATTAGCGCCCATAGCAACCTGTGCAGTGTAAACATAACCGTAGGACATAGCAATCTGAGCAAGGTCCTTCTTCTTAACTACCTTACCGGAAGCTGCGAACTTAGCAACTGCGCCTGTAGGTGTAGCCTTTGAAGCCTGACCGCCTGTGTTTGAATAAACCTCTGTGTCGAATACAACTATGTTAACGTCTTCGTTTGAAGCGATTACGTGGTCAAGACCGCCGAAACCGATATCGTATGCCCAACCGTCGCCGCCGAAGATGAACTGATACTTCTTAGCTGCGTAGTCTGCATCCTTGAGGAAGTCTGCTGCAGCGTTTGCAGCGTCGCCGCTGAGGTTTGCAGACTTGAGAGCAGCGATAAGAGCTGCTGCGTCAGCTGCGTTAGCCTCGGGGTCGTCATAAGTGTTGAGCCATGCTGTTGCCTCTGCAACGCCTGCGTCTGCAAGAATCTGAGCGTCGGCAGCAAGTCTTTCTCTGATTTGCTTCTGAGCAAGAAGCATACCGAGACCGAACTCTGCGTTATCCTCGAAGAGTGAGTTTGACCATGCAGGGCCGTGACCGTTCTTATCAACCGTGTAAGGTGTTGAAGGTGCCGAGCCGCCCCAGATTGAAGAACAACCTGTTGCGTTTGCGATATACATCTTGTCGCCGTAAAGCTGAGTTACGAGCTTAGCGTAAGGTGTTTCACCGCAGCCTGCGCATGCGCCTGAGAACTCGAGATAAGGCTTCTTGTACTGAACGCCGATTGTTGTTGCGTTAACAACCTCTGGCTTTACAGGTGTGTCAACAAGAGCGTCGAAGGACTTCTGCTTGTCAAGCTGAGAAGCGATTGGCTTCATTGTAAGTGACTTTGTAGGACATACGTTTGCGCAAGAGCCGCAACCCGTACAGTCGAGAGTTGAAACGATAAGAGCGTACTTATAAGGCTGTCTCTTATGGTCAACCATTGTTGTGCCTTCCGGTGCTGCAGCAGCCTCAGCGTCCGTCATACAGATAGGTCTGATTACAGCGTGAGGACATACCATTGAGCAGAGGTTACACTGTGCACACTTTGAAGCGTCCCACTCGGGAACTGTGATAGCGATACCTCTCTTCTCGAACGCTGCCGAGCCCTGAGGATATACGCCGTCTGCGCAGTCTACGAATGTTGAAACGGGAAGGTCGTCACCGTGAAGTCTTCCAACGGGGTCGAGGATGTTCTTAACGAACTTCTTCATCTCTTCTCTGTCTGTGTTTACAACGAGCTCTGCATCGTCGTCCGTTGCAGTCTTCCAAGACTCGGGAACGTCGATTTTAACAACTTCCTTTGAGCCTCTGTCGATACCGTTGCAGTTTGCATTTACGATAGCCTCGCCCTTCTTTGAGAACTTAGCTACAACCTTTTCCTTCATATAGCCGATTGCCTCGTCAACGGGAAGAATACCGCTGATGGTGAAGAACGCTGACTGAAGAATTGTTGAAGCTCTGCCGGGAAGGCCGACTTCCTCTGCAATCTTGATGCCGTTGATTGTGTAGAAGTTAATGTTGTTTTCAGCAATATATCTCTTCATTACTGCAGGAAGCTCTTTGTCAAGTTCCTCGGGCGACCAGATACAGTTGAGAAGGAAGGTGCCGCCGGGAAGAAGATCCTGTACCATATCATACTTTGTTACATAAGAAGGATTATGGCAAGCTACGAAATTAGCTTTGTTGATAAGGTACGTTGACGTAATCGGAGATGAGCCGAAACGAAGGTGAGAAACCGTGATACCGCCGGACTTCTTTGAATCGTAGAAGAAGTAACCCTGAGCGTACATATCAGTGTGGTCACCGATAATCTTGATGGAGTCCTTGTTTGCGCCGACTGTACCGTCAGAGCCAAGTCCCCAGAACTTACAAGAGGTTGTTCCTGCAGGTGTTGTGTCAGGAGTCTCTGTGATTTCAAGTGAAAGATTTGTTACGTCGTCGTTGATTGAAAGAACGAAAGGAGTCTTCGGCTCTGCTGCGTTCATATTTGCATAAACTGCGATGATGTGAGCAGGAAGAGTATCCTTTGAACCGAGGCCGTAACGTCCGCCGAGTACGGGAACAGCGTCAAACTTTGTGCCCTTAAGAGCAGCAACAACGTCGAGGTAAAGAGGCTCGCCGAGAGCACCGGGCTCCTTAGTTCTGTCGATAACGGAGATAGTCTTTACGCTGTCGGGAATTGCATTTACAAGGTGAGCTGCCGAGAAAGGTCTGTAAAGATGTACGCATACCATACCAACCTTTTCGCCGCGTGCGTTAAGGAAGTCAACTGTCTCCTTAATTGTGTCGCAAACGGAACCCATAGCAACGATAACTCTGTCAGCGTCTGCTGCACCGTAGTAGTTAAAGAGCTTGTAGTCGGTACCAATCATCTCGTTAACCTTGTTCATATACATCTCTGTTGTTGCAACAGCGTCGCTGTAATACTTGTTACAAGCCTCTCTGTGCTGCATGAAGATGTCTGAGTTCTCTGCAGAACCGCGAAGAACAGGATGCTCTGGGTTAAGAGCTCTTGAACGGAAATCAGCGATATCCTCTTCGTCCGTAAGCTTTCTTAAGTCCTCATAGTCCCAAACTTCAATCTTCTGTACTTCGTGGGATGTACGGAAGCCGTCGAAGAAATGAAGGAAAGGAACGTGGCTCTTTAACGTTGCAAGGTGTGAAACACCGCCGAGGTCCATAACCTCCTGAACGTTAGCTGAGCACATCATAGCATAACCTGTCTGACGGCAAGCCATAACGTCTGAATGGTCGCCGAAAATGTTAAGCGCGTGCGAAGATACGCAACGAGCCGATACGTGAATTACGCTTGGAAGAAGCTCACCGGCAATCTTGTACATATTCGGTATCATAAGTAAAAGACCCTGTGAAGCTGTGTAAGTGGTTGTGAGAGCGCCTGCCGAAAGAGAGCCGTGTACAGCACCTGCTGCGCCTGCTTCGGATTCAAGCTCTGCAACCTTAACGGTTTGTCCCATGAGGTTCTTCACGCCCTTAGAAGCCATAGCGTCGGTTTCCTCAGCCATGGGTGAAGAAGGAGTGATGGGATAGATAGCAGCGACCTCAGTAAACGCATAGCTTACGTGAGCGGCAGCGCTGTTACCGTCCATGGTTTTTCTTTTTCTTGCCATTTAGATTTCCTCCTAACAATAAATAAATAAAAATTACCTGATTTTTAAAGCGGGTTAGAGATAATTCCACTTAATCTTCACTATTATATCATTACTTATTTCTAAATTCAACAAAAACTTTATATAAAAAATATATAATATTAAAGGCAGAATTTATTATTTTGTTATTTATATAGTACAAAACGGAAGGACATTTCTGCCCTTCCGTCCATTATGTTATTCATCTTTTGTAAGCTCTCTTGAGCATTTGCCCGTCATATGCTCAATGTCAAAGCAAAGCATATGAAGCATTTCAATTGAGGAGTTGACCTCCTTTGCAAGGAGCTCGTCGTCGACGTTTCTGTACCTCAGTGCAAGGGTGCGAAGCGCCTTTTCTTTTTCGTCCTCATCCTCGATGATGTGAACCCTGCCGAAGGCGATTACGCTTTTGTAGTAGGTTGTGAATTCATCGGGGATTACGCTGTCCTTTGCAATAACGCAGAAGGAAGCCTTGTCGTGATTTTTTATCGCGTCAAGCTTGTGCCCCGCCCTTGCGCAGTGAAAGTAAATCCTGCCGTCAGAGTAGACATAGCTCATCGGAACGGCATAGGGATAGTCGCCGTCGCCGAGGAGGGCGAGCACTCCCGACGTGCCGTTTTTAAGGATATTTGCAGCGTCTTCGTCACTCATCTGCTGCTTGTATCTTCGCATTTTTCTGAACATATCAATCCCAACCGCCGTCGATGTTTTCAATGCCTATAACGGGCTCGATGTAGCCGTGATTCTCGTTTGATTTGATGACAACCGCGCTTGTGTCGTTGTTGTTGTCCTTGTAGATATCGCAGCCCGAAAGACGGATTACAACCTTGACCGTGCCCTTGATACTGTCGACGTCGAAGGTCTGCTCGTTACCGTCGAGCTTAACGTCAATCGGGTCAAGCCTTGTGTATTCCGACTCACCTGCAACGCGGTACATAATCGTGAGCTTTGAGTCAGCCTTGTTCTTATTGGGCATACGGATAGTAACCGAAACGTCGCGCTTTTTGGGCTTTTCGGTTGTGGTTTCCTGAGTGGTTTTTTCGGTCGTTTTCTCGGTCGTTTTGTCCTCGTTTCCGCCTGCTGCGGTAGTGGTCGTCTTGCCGTCGCCGCCGTTTCCGCCTGCGGTCGTGGTGCCGCCCTCGGTCTGCTTTTCGGCTGTCACAGCCTCGCCCGAAGCCGACGTTGAGTCGTCTTCAAAATCAACGAGTTCGGTCACGGGGTCGCCGTTTGCGTCGGTTACAACCTCGCCGTTTTCATCGGTCACCTCGATAACCTCGGGACCGCCGTTTTTTGCGGAACAGGACGCGAGAGTAATAACAATCGTCAGCGCCATAATAACCGCTAAAATTTTAATTAATGTATCTTTTTTCATATTATCACCTATATCAATGTAATTTTGAATTTGAACGAGGCTTCCTCGTCGGGCAAAAGAATCGTCATTCCCCTCTTGTTTTCAAGGGTTCCGTCCTCGTCGGAACAGCTCGAAATTCCCGTCCACGGCTCAAGCGCAACGAAGGGCGCTTTGCCGACTGCCGACCAGATGAGAAGGTTTTGCATATCTTGAAATTCAACCTTAACGCCCTTGCCGCTCTTGCCGATGAGAGTCGCCGACTTGGC
Source organism: uncultured Eubacterium sp. (assembly GCA_905234495.1). Classification (GTDB taxonomy): domain Bacteria; phylum Bacillota; class Clostridia; order Oscillospirales; family Acutalibacteraceae; genus Eubacterium_R. The sequence goes on from CAJOHE010000002.1 coordinate 122,564, forward strand.
GGGGCAGTTTTCAAAAATCAGGGCGTCGTTTTCTTCAAAGAGGTCGTGCCTCATTTTAAGCTCGCTTCCGCCGTTCATAACGACGAATTCCTTATTTACGTCAACGAGTCCGGTCTTGTGGTCTGGACGCATACAGTCGTCCTCTATGGGCTTATCAAAGACAACCTTGTAGTCCTCAAACGCCTCTTCCTTGTCAAGCGGACAGTTGAACGCGGGATGACCGCCGATAACGAAGGGCATCTTGTCCTTGCCCGTGTTCTTGACCGTGTACTCGTTTGTAACCGTTGAGCCGACGATTGTATATTTTATTCTCAGCTCATAGTCAAACGGATACGCCAACCTCGTTTCCTCGCTGCTTTTCTGAACGAATGTCACGCTGTTTTTGCAGCGGGCTTCAATCTCGAACGGATTAATCCTTGCAATACCGTGGCGGCTCATTTTGCAGGGCTTGCCGAATGCGGTTGCCTTGCCGTCGGGAAGCACGCCTACTATCGGGAAGCAGACGGGCGCCTGTCCCGCCCAGTATTTTTTCCTTCCCTGCCAGAGGTATTCGGTCTTATCCTTTTTTAGCGAATGAAGCATCGCGCCCTCGAGAAGCAGCACCGCCTTTGCCTCGGCGCTTGTGATTACTATCGCGCCGTTATTCTTGATTAATTCACTTATTCTCATTATTTCACCCCTGAAAATGATTTACACATAACTATTATAACTTATATAAATTTACAATGCAATATTGAATATGTTAAATAAATAGTGTAGAATAGATGTAGAAAATAGACAAGAGCTATTTCAGGAGGGGAAAATATGGATATTGAAAACTATATTCAGGACGCAATATTTGCAGAGAAATCGCAGAACAGATGCTTTTATCAGCTGATGTGGGATAACTTCAAGGAAGACGGCTTTGTCATCACAGACGAGGACGGCTATGAGATTGACGCGATTTTCAAGGCAGTGGCGCTTCAGAACCTTCTCGGCGAATTCATCTACAGGCTTTACGACGAGGTGAACGAAACGGGACTTGAGGACGTTATCGACTACGCCGGCACTCTTGGCTACGGCGAGGATGAAATACTCGAATACTGCGAGGGCAACGAGGAAATCGACGTTGACGAGGATTATGAGACGACGGTTAAAAACGCGCTTGACTACACGTCCGAAATCACGGCGGACAAGATGCTCGAAATGTTTGCCGCCGATGAACTTTTTGACTATATGTTTGTTGCAAGCTATGCCTTTGAGCAGGACTTTGTTTTTGACTTTGAGGACTACGAGGAAATGCAGGCGTTTGTTGACAACAATCAGGACCAACTCGACAATTACAAAGCCGAGTACGAGCCCGTACTCAGCTGGATTGAAAGCGGTATGATATGCTGAACTGAATTCAACTAAAAAGGTGTTTACCGATTCGGTAAACACCTTTTATTTTTATTCTTCTGTTTCGGTTTCTTCAGCTTTTTCTTTCTTTTCTGCGGGCTTTTCGGGTGCGTCCGTAAGTCCGATTTCGTCGAATCTGAAGATTGTTGAGAGAACTACGTCGAAGCCTGTTTTGATTGCTTCGGGAACAAGTCTGTCGTAGTTATCCCTGCGGTTGTGATAGTAATCAGCGGGTGCCGGGTCCATAGCGGCAAGACAGGTTGCCGTGATGCCTGCCTGTGAAAATGCCGCAGCGTCCGACGAGCCGAAGAAAACGTTTGCAAACTTGAGGTCCTCGTGACCTGCCTCGGCAGCCGCGTCCTTAACGAGCTGGCTGAACTGCTGGTCGTGCTTAACGGTGCCCGTCATATCCCTGTTATAAACGTTGAGATATTCGAGGTCGGTGAGCGTGTCAACGCAGAGAACTGCGGTTTCAACGCCGCTGTTTACATACTCGTCGTAGTGGTCCTTTGCCCACTGCTTGCAGCCGCGAAGTCCTGCTTCCTCGCCGTCGGTAATCATAGCGCAAACCTCGGTGTGCTTGAAGTCAACGCCTGCCATATCGAGCATACGAAGGGCTGAAACAGCCGCATATGTGCCTGTAAGATTGTCGTTCGCGCCGGGTGAAATGGTCTTGAAATCCACGAAGTAGAAAAGAGTTACCATCATAAGCGCGGTGAAATAGTGGAAGAAGTAGAAATACTCGGGAAGTCTTGAGCTTGTTGTGAGGGAAAGGATAACCGCCGCAACAGCAAGACCAAAGGAAATGAAGCCGCTGCCGATTGTAAGTCCCATAAGAATGCCTACTATCGGGTGCTTTCTGCTGTAGTAGATGTGGCGCCATTCGTATGCGGCGTCAATATGACCGCTGATGACGATTCTTCTCTTAACCTCGCCGCTCGGCTTTCTTACGCCGAGAAGATTGTGTCCCGTAACCTTCTTGTAAAGCGGGTCCATAAAGCGCTTATACATAAGAAATTCCATACCCGTGATAAAGAGGCTCAGGCAAACAACGCCGCCCACGATGCACTGTGCAAGCAAAAAGCTGATTATCTGAAGATAAACGAGAATTGCGCAGGCGATAACCGCGATGATGATTGCGCTTGAGATAAGCTTTGTGAAGTGAAGGAAGGCTTTGGGCGCCATTTTGTATTCCTCAAAGCTTGTTTCGTCGCAGAAGGTGTCAAGCTCTTTTTTGATATGCTTCTGCGCTGCAAAGCAGTTTGAATTGCCCGACTCTCTCGGACCGTATTTTTTGATTACGTTGGTGATTTCGTTTACAGTATAGTCAACGTTTTCATTGATGACTGCCTGAGGAAAATCAGCAAATTTCATACTCAGTTCTCCTTTGTATATAAAATCATAACAAGTATTTTAACACAGTTAAAAGAAAAACACAATAAAAAATGTAATAAAATTATTTTATATTGAAAAAGAATTTGGTCCGCCCGCCGAGGGTCGAACTCGGAGTCTTCAGAATCGGAATCTGATGCATTAGCCATTGTGCTACGGGCGGAAAAATCAATCTGTGAGCGATTTGATTATAGCGTTCATTTCGTCCATTTTCCGCTCCATATCAAGCGCGAGAGCAAGCTGAGCCCTTGCGCGGACAAGGTTGTGTTCGGGATAGTCGGTCTTGAAATAAACGTCGCCGTTGAGGTAATCGGTAAGAAAACGCATCGCTAGCTCAAGTGTGATGAGCTTTGCGGAAAACGCAAGATTGTCAAGCTCGGCGTCGGTAAGGCTGTCCCCTGCCTCGCTGAGAAAGCCGCGCGCATACGCCTCGAAAAGGTCGAGGTCGAGCTTAACCTTCTCGGTATCCTTTTCATCCTCTGCCGCCGTGCTTGCGCCGTAACGGATAGAGTCGCCGAAATCGTAGAGGGCAAGGCCCGGCATAACCGTATCAAGGTCGATAACGCAGATAGCGTCGTCTGTGTCCTCGTCAAACATTACGTTGTTGAGCTTGGTGTCGTTGTGGGTTACGCGAAGCGGAAGCTCGCCGTTTTCAATCATATCGACAAGCTTTGACATCTCGCCCCTGCGCGACTTGATAAGGGCAATCTCATCCCTGCAGGCGTCGGCTCTGCCTGCAACATCGTTTTCTACTGCGGGCAGAAATTCGTTTTCATACCTCCACGCGGTATCGTGGAAATTGGGAATCGTCTCGCTGAGGCTTTCAGCGGGAAAATCGGAAAGATAGCGCTGAAATCTGCCGAAGGCTATTCCGCTTTTTTCAAAGAGCTTCGGCGAGGTCACGCTATCGTAGCACTTGCTTTTGTCGACAAAGCGGTAAACCCTGTAGGCGCCGCCGTCAACGGAATAGTACTTTTCGCCCTGCTTCGTGCCTATGTAGTGAAGGGTTTCCCTCTCGGGGTCGCCGCCGTTTGCCTCAATCTTATCCATAAGAAAAGTGGTCACGGCAAAGACGTTTTCCATAAGCTCGTCGATGTTTGAGAACACGTTTGTGTTTACTCTCTGGGCGATGTATTTCACCTCTTCGCCGCCGTCGTCGAAGGTTACGATATACGTCTTATTGATATGACCCGAGCCGAAAAGCTTTGCCTCGACAAAGCTTCCCCTCACGTTAAAATTATTCAGAATCTCCTTAATTTTTTCCATAATATCACCGGTTTAAAAAAACAGTGCATACACACTGCTTTTTTATTTTTTATTCACTTCTCAGCGCGTCAATCGGGCTGAGCTTTGCAGCCTTTCTCGCAGGGTAAATTCCGAAGAACAGACCCGTTCCGCTTGAGAAAAGCAGCGCAAGGAAGATTACCCACGGGCTGATTTTAGGCGTGAAGTCCGCAATCGCGCAGACGCCGTACGCCCCCGCAACGCCGAGCACAACGCCGATTAATCCGCCGATAAAGCAGAGGATAACCGACTCGGTCAAGAACTGCATTGTGATAACGCCCGTCTTTGCGCCGAGGGATTTTCGTATGCCTATCTCTCGCGTTCGCTCGGTTACCGAAACGAGCATAATATTCATTACGCCGATACCGCCGACGATGAGTGAAATCGTTCCTACGCCTGCGATAAACAGGGTGAGAACCTTCATAACTATGTCGACAATCTCGATGTAGGTTGCCATATTCTTGGCGGTGTACATACCCTTTTCATAATTGCCGTGAGCCGATTTGAGATAGTTTACGGTCGCGTTACCGATAACGTCGTAGTCGGCGCCGTCCTCGGCAATTACGAAAATATTTTCAAGCTGAACGCCCGTTCCCGTTACCGACGCAAGCGTGGTACACGGCATAAACAGAGCGATGACCTCGGTGTCCGAGCTCGAGGCGAAAAGGCTTGTGCCGCCTATCATATTTGTCAGCGATTCAAAGTTTGCAACGCCGCAGATTTTCACTTTAAGCGACCTGCCGCTTGAGTTGACAGTTACGGTTTCGCCCGTTACGTCCTCATAGCCGTAGACGGTTTTTGCAGATTCTACGCCCATAACAGCGATGGGTGCGGAAGCGTTGTATTCCTCGTCGTTGAAGAATCTGCCGTGCTCGCAGTTATTCGTCATGGCAAACTGAACGTCGCTGTTTACGCCGACCATCATAACCGTAACCTTTGTTGCGGTTTTGTCGACAGTACCGCTGCCGAAGCCCATCATCATGGGTGAGCAACGCTCAACTCCGGCAACCTTGTTTTTGATGTTTTCTATATCCTCGAGAGAGATGTAGTCTTCCTCGGTGGCCTGATATGTGTCAACCGAAACCATAACCGCGTTTGAGCCCATATCCTCGATGAGGCTTACGATATAGTCGCGCACTCCCGTACCCGCGCCAACTATCAGGATAACCGAGGTTATGCCGATAATAATGCCGAGCATTGTGAGAAGCGAACGCATAAGGTTGGCTTTTATACACTTTATAGCGATTTTTAAGCTTTCGGTTATATTCACAAAAACCTACCTCTTTGGTTTGAACTGAATTACTCTACGTTAATCTTGAAGGTTTCCTCTTCGTAATCTGTTGAAGGCGTTGCGATGATTCTGTCGCCCACCTTAAGACCCGATTTAACCTCGTATGCCGAGTCGGATACGGCGCCCGTTTCGATGCGGGTTTTGGTAACCGTGCCGTCGGTTTCGTCATAGAGATAAACAAACGTGCCTTCCTTTTCAAGCACTATGGATTCAATCGGAACAACGGGAACGCCGTCAAACTGTCCCGTCTTGATTTCAACGTCGGCGCTGAAGCCGGGAATGATGTTTTCGTCGGTGTTGTAGATTGCAACCTTGCACTCAACGCCCGCGCTCTGCGAGGTGAGGCTTGAAAGGCCGCTGATGCCCATCTGCGAGCCCACGCTGTCGAGCACGGAAGATTCGCTGCCTCCCGTAGCCGTCGGCGCAACTGAAACGACCTCGCCGTCATAGGTTCCGTAGACCGTTTTGATTGTTGCGGACATACCCTTCTTAACCTTGTGAACGTCGTATTCGCTGAGGCTTACGGTTGCGGTCATATTGTCGAGATTTTCAAGAGTTATGCCCGCCGAAAGAAGATTTGTCTGGGTGTCGGGCTGAATGTCAACCTTGGTGATAACGCCGTCAAACGCCGCCTTCCAGCCCTCGTCCATCTCTGCCTTCTGCTCTTTGAGAGTGTCGAGCGCAAGCTTTGTTGAATTCATAGCCACGCGCTGAGCGTTGAGAAGCGACGGGTCCGCCTGAACCTTGAAGATGCCCCTCTGCGCCATAAGGCTTGCAAGCTGAATCTCGTCCGTGGTGAGAACGAAATTCTCTGAATTTGCAACGGCGTTTCCTATTGCGTCAAAGTCGACCGACGAAACTGCCGCCTCAATCATATCAACCGCGGCGCCGCTGTCGACCATAAGCATTGCGCTGTCAATCATTCCGTCGATAATCGCGCCCGCAATAGCGTCGCCTACCTTGGCTGCGATAACGTCGCTGTCGAGCGCGCCGCTGTCGATAGCCTCGGCAAGAGCCTCGGAAATAACGGCTGACATCTCGGCGATTGTGTCGAGGTCCGCAGAGATTGCAACAAGAGTCTGGTTGAGCTCTTCAAGCGCTTCGGCGATTGTGTTTATGTTTGGAATTCCACCGCCGCCGCTGCTTGTACCCGATGAATTGTTCGAGCTTGAGTTATCGTCCGATGAGGACTCTTCCTTAGTCGTCCTTTCCTTCTTGGTTGTAGAAGTTGAGGAACGGGTGGGCGTCGAATAAGAATGACTCTGCGTGGGCTTTTTGCTCGTCGTTTCGGGAACGTACTCGCCGTTCTGGATAGCCGCGATTTCATCCTCGAGGTCGGCTATCATATCGTCGAGCTTATCAAGCATTACCTTTGCATTATCATACGACTGCTTTGTTGCGTTATAGCTCAGAACCGCGTTGTCGTAGCTTGACTGAAGCGTTGCAATCTGAGTGCTGAGGTCCGATACGTCGAAGGTTGCAAGCTCGTCGCCCGACTTAACCTCGTCGCCAACCTCTACAAAAACTTCCTTTACGGTTGCAACGCCGCCGACCTTGTATTCCTTGACAGAACCCGAGGTGACGTCGCCGGTAAGGGTGACGTTTTCGCTGATGTCGCCCGAAGAAATCGTGTAAAGCTTTGTCACGCTCTTTCTGCTTTTAACAATCGCGCCGGCGGTTGCGCCGCCCGCGATTGCAAGCACGAGGATTATACATATCGGCACTATAAATCTTTTTTTGCTTCTTTTAATGGTTGCCATAAATCTAACCCCTGATAAAGAATAAATTAATAAAAAATAGTCTTAAATATACAGTTAAAGTATAATTATAATTTAAAAGATTGTCAACTGCAATTTGAGCCGGCTCCTATCTGAGAAGGTCGAGCGCTCTTTTGCCGATGTCCTTTCTGTAATGTGCGCCGTCGAAATTAATCTTTTCAACAGCCGCATAGGATTTTGCAAGAGCGTCCTCAAGGTCGCTGCCCAGAGCGGTCACGCCGAGAACTCTGCCGCCGCTTGTGACGAGCTTTCCGTCCTTAATCGCGGTGCCTGCGTGGTAAACGGTAACACCGTCAAGCTGACCGTCGGTAAGCCCCGTAATCTCTATTCCCTTGGGATAGGATTTCGGATAACCGCCCGACGCCATAATTACGCAGGTGCAGGCGTCGTCCGACCACTCAATATCAAGGTCCGAGAGGGTTTCGCTGTTGATTGCGTCGAAAATATCCATAATGTCGGTTTTGAGCCTCGGAAGAACCACCTGGGTTTCGGGGTCGCCGAAACGGCAGTTATACTCGATAACCTTCGGTCCCTTCGGGGTAATCATAAGTCCGAAATAGAGGCAGCCCTTGAAGGTTCTTCCTTCAGCGTTCATAGCTTTGATTGTGGGAATGAAGATTTTTTCCATACATTCCTTTGCAACCTCGTCGGTGTAGTAGGGATTCGGTGAAACCGTACCCATACCGCCGGTGTTGAGGCCCTTATCGCCGTCAAGCGCTCTCTTGTGGTCCATTGATGAAACCATCGGCTTTACGCACTTGCCGTCGGTAAACGCAAGAACGGAAACCTCGGGGCCCGTGAGAAATTCCTCAACTACAACGTTGTTGCCCGAGGCGCCGAAAATCTTATCCTCCATAATTTCCTTAACGCCCGCGATTGCCTCGTCAAGCGTTTCGGGGATGATTACGCCCTTGCCGAGAGCGAGACCGTCAGCCTTGATGACCGTCGGGAATTCGTTTTTCTCTCTGATGTAATCTATAACCTCTGCGGGGTTGTCGAACACCTTGTATTCGGCTGTCGGGATTCCGTATTTTAGCATAAGATTCTTCGAGAAAACCTTTGAGCCCTCAATGATTGCGGCGTTTGCCTTTGGTCCGAAGGTCGCAAAGCCCGCTTCGTTGAGCGCGTCAACCATACCGAGAACAAGCGGGTCGTCGGGTGCGACAACTACGAAGTCCGCGCTGATTTCCTTGGCAAGCGCAACTACGCCGTCAATATCCGTCGCGGAAACGCTGTAACACTCGGCGTCGTATGAAATGCCGCCGTTACCCGGACAGCAGGCAACGCTGTCTACTCTTTTGGACTCTTTGATTTTTCTGATTAAGGCGTGCTCTCTTCCGCCGCCGCCGACTACAAGTACTTTCATAAAAAACTCCTGTTTTGACGGGGCGCCGAGGTCGTCGCCCCCTACTGTAAAATTAAGCAATTATTTGTTTTTATTAATAATTCTTGTTTCTTCCTCGCCTGTTTCAAGATTGATGAAACGGGTGAAAAGCGAAACCTTGTTGTCCTCGTTGAGGTTTGTCCATACCATATCGGTGAACTCGTCGATTGTGCCGTCAATCTCAACGGGGGTGGGCTCGCCCTCAAACGACGGAATCGGATTGCCGTCGCACTTATACGTGTGAAGGAAGTGGCCGAGACCTGCGTGGGCGGGATACTCGTAGAAATATCTCACGCACTCGGGCATGCCCATATTTGATTTGAGAATCGAGAGAACGTAGTCGCCGTTCGGCTTTACAACGCCCGAAATTCTCGGGGTATAGTTCGGCGCGTCGTCCTCATACTCGCGTGTGAGAAGCGCCTTGCGATAGCAGTGGCCGTCCTTCATAAAGTCGTAGATAGTGTCCGTCTGGTCGCCGTTTGTGACGATGGTTTTGCCGTCAAGCTTCAGAACGGGATTGTATATGATGAGGTGCGGGTCTTCCATCTTGCTTTCGTCAAAAGCCTTAGTACGGATGCCGCCCCTGTCGTTTTCTTCAAAAATTCTGTTACGGCTGTTCACGCTTCTGCCCATAATGAAATAGGCGATTACCGCGTTTTTGCCGTCCTTTGACATACCTAAAACGATACCCCTGCCGGGATATGTGTTGCCGCTGAGCTCTTTTGCAAGTGATTTAATCTCCATAGTGTCCTCCGTCAGTCGATATATGTTTTATTGCCTTCAATTCTGATTCTGCCCTCGCAGAAAAGCGAAACGGCCTTGGGAAGAATTTCCCACTCAGCCTGCCGCATAACGCGGTACTGCAGGATATCCTCGTTGTCGCCCTGCTCAACAGGAACGGCTTTCTGAAGGATAATCGCGCCGCCGTCGGTTATCTCGTTTACGAAATGAGCCGTTGCGCCGGTAACCTTCACGCCGCTTTCAAGCACGGCGGTGTGTACCTTTTTTCCGTAAAAGCCGTCGCCGCAGAAAAGCGGAATAAGGCTCGGGTGAATATTGATAATCCTGTTTCTGTACTTTGAAACAAGCTCTTCGCCGAGAATTGAGAGAAAGCCCGCAAGGACAATGAGGTCGATGCTCTTGTCTTCAAGCACGTCGAGAATCGCCCTGTCGTATTCAGCCTTTGAGCCGTAGGACTTTCTGTTTACAACCGCGGACGGGATGCCCGCCTTCTTCGCTCTCTCAAGCGCGTAGGCGTTTTCGTTTGACGCGAGGACGAAGGTGATTTTTCCGTTTTTAATCTCGCCCCTGTCCTGAGCGTCAATGAGCGCCTGAAGGTTTGTTCCGCCTCCGGATACGAAAACCGCTATGTTCAGCATAATTCCACACCCTTCTCGCCTGCTTTGATTTCGCCGATAACTCTCGCCTGCTCGCCGCATTCGGTGAGAATTCTTACTGCCTCGTCGGCCTTGTCGGCGTCAACCGCGATAACAAGTCCCGTGCCCATATTGAAGGTGTTATACATATCGTGCTCGGAAATGTTACCCGTCTTCTGAATCAAATCGAATATCGGCTTTTTGAAGCATTTGTCCTTATAAATTACAGCCGTAAAGCCGTCGCTGAGCATACGCGGAACGTTTTCGTAGAAGCCGCCGCCCGTGATGTGGCTGATTGCGTTTACTCTTACGGACTTCATAAGAGTGAGAAGGGGCTTTACATAAATTCTTGTAGGTGTGATGAGCTCTTCGCCGAGAGTTTTGCCGAGCTCGTCATAGTAAACCTTAATGGTTTCCTCGTTGATATTGAACACCTTTCTGATGAGCGAAAAGCCGTTTGAGTGAATTCCCGACGAAGCCACGCCGATGAGCACGTTACCAGCAGCGAGGTTTTCGCCCGAAACGAGCTCGTCTTTTTCGCCGATGCCTACGGTGAAGCCCGCAAGGTCGTATTCCTCCTCGGGCATAAGACCGGGATGCTCGGCAGTTTCTCCGCCCACAAGAGCGCAGCCCGCCTGAACGCAGCCCTCGGCAACGCCCGCAACAATCTGTTCAATCTTCTCGGGGAAATTTTTTCCGCAAGCGATATAGTCAAGGAAAAAGAGCGGCTTTGCGCCCGAGCAGGCAACGTCGTTTACACACATGGCAACGCAGTCGATACCCACGGTATCGTGCTTGTCCATAAGATACGCGAGCTTGATTTTTGTTCCCACGCCGTCGGTTCCCGAAACGAGAACGGGGTTTTTGTAGTCCCCTGCCGCGAGTTCAAACATACCGCCGAAGCCGCCGATACCGCCGATTGCGCCGGGAATGGTCGTTCTCTTAACGTGTGATTTGATGCGCTCAACCGATTCGTAACCCGCCGTTACGTCAACGCCTGCCGCAGCATAGCTTTCGCTGAAACTTTTTTCCATAGTTCTTACCTTCCAAAGTTATATTTCTTTAAGTTTTTCCTGTAATGCCGCGTCCTTGTCGCGAACCTGCTGAGCCATATCGGCTCTCATTTTTATGAGCTTCTGCATAAGCTCGTCGTCGCCCACCGCGAGAATCTCGGCAGCGAGAAGCGCCGCGTTCTTTGCCGCGTTTACGCCTACCGTCGCAACTGGGATACCCGGGGGCATCATAACGGTTGCAAGCATTGCGTCCATACCGTCGAGCACCTTGGCGCTACAGGGAATTCCGATTACGGGAAGAGTTGTTGAAGCCGCAAGCACGCCGCCGAGATGAGCAGCCATACCCGCCGCGGCGATGATTACGCCGAAGCCGTTTTCAATAGCGCTTGCAGAAAATTCGCCCGCCTCTTTAGGGGTTCTATGAGCGCTCATAACTCTTACCTCTGTTTCAATGCCGAGCTCTTTTAACTGCTTGATAGCCGGTGTTACTACCGGCAAATCGCTGTCCGAGCCCATAATTACTGCAACCTTTTTCATAGCCGTTCTCCTTTATTTAATAATTGCTATTATATATAAAATTACTTGTTTTTTCAAGGATTAATTTATGCGCCGTAAACGCTCTGCGTCAGTCTGCCCGCGGCGTAAAAGCTGAGCGCGCCCGCGCCTTTGAAATCGCTGTCGCTAATCACGCCGTCGCCGTTGCAGTCAAGCTGAGCGAGGGAATGGTCCGCGCTGTCGTAAGCGCCGTAGAGCGCTCTTATTTTTGCATAGTCCTTGGCGTTTACGTAGCCGTCCTTGCAAAGGTCGAAATTCACAAGCGGAATGTCGCCGTAGGGAATCTCGTTGAATTCGCTCTCGTAAACCGCGAGAGTTCTGTCGACCGAGCTGGGGGTTGAAATCACTACGCTTTCAACGGTGTCCTCAACGTAGACCGTGAAGCTTCCGTTTGCGTCAGCCGTTCCGACGAGCTGACCGTCGGCATATATTTCCGCATACGAAACGGGATAAGCATTCTGACAGTCGCAGGCGGGACTTTCGGCAAGAAGGACAGTTCCCGTAAGCATAACGCCGATTCGCTTCTGATAGTCGGTGAAATATGTGTCGTGGCAGCCGATGCACTCGTACTGGGTGTAGCCCGAATGCTCAAAGGTTCTCTCGACCACGGTCATCTCATAGCTGTGGTTGACCTTAACCGTGAGCGAAACCGTGAACTGACCTATTGAGATGCTGCCGTAGTTGTTGCCGCAGGTGAAGGGGTTTCTGTTCTGATTGTCAGAGTACGAAACCGTAAAGAGCGAATACGCCGAATTCTGTGAAAAGACGATTCTCTCTGTGAAGCCCGTGTTGAAGGTGACGTCAAGAAGCTCGCCGTCGATTTCCGACGCGACGTCGTAGTAATGCGGGCTGTCGGCATATGCCGGAAGTTCAACCGTAAAGCAGGGCTGAACCGTGCTTATCGTGTGGGGATAAAGAGTTACCGAATAGTCCCCCGTCGCCTGAACGCTTGATACAATGAAATAGTAGGTCTCGCCTGCGCTAAGCGACGCCGTGAGCGTGAAGTTCAAATCCATATTTGAATTGTCGGAAGCCGAGGCAATCACGTTGCCCTGAGAATCCTCGACGCTGCAATCCACGTCAATGCTTCCGTTCGAATAGAAATCGTAGAGCGCGGTCACGGTCGGATTGAAGGTGAAGACCATCGGACTTCCGACCGAGTCGGAATAAAACGTACGCTGGGCAGTTTCGCCCTGGAAAAGTTCCATATCCGAGATGAGCTCGTAGTCAATCAGGTTTGAATTTGCGTAGTCGTATGCGGGCGAATCCCTGTAAACACGCATCAGCACGTCGTCGTAGGTCTTGCCGTTTTGCGCCTTCTGATAGCCGTAGGCGTAGTTGCCGAGGGTTGCGCCCTTCGGAAGCGTGATTTCCGTCAGCGACGAGCAGCCCGTAAACGCCCTTCGGTAGATGCTGACCTGCATATTCATTTTCGGGAATTCAACGCTTTCAAGCGCCGTACAGTTTTCAAAGCACGAGGTTGAAATGACCGTAAGGCTTGCGGGAAGTACCACGCGCTCAAGATTTGAGCAGAAATAAAACGCGTCGTTTCCGAGCCTTGTGAGCCCTGCGGGAAGCGTGATTTCGGTTATACCGTTTGTTCCCGACATCGCATAGTTGCCTATCTGGGTGAGCGTTGTGGGAAGCGAAAAATCCGTCGCGCTGACAAAGTAGAAGGCGTAGTTCCCGAGCGAGGTTATCCCCTCTTCAACGACTACGTTTTCGATTGAGCCGTCGCTTCGCCACGTGTACCACGGCTGAGCCGTGTCGCCCGAGTCGACGTTTGTGAAATTCGGCATCGCGCCCTCACCGCTTATGGTGAGCGTTTTGGTCGAGGCGTCGAAGGAATAATACGTTGAACTCGTGCCGAGCTGAGTGAGCGGAATATCCGTTTCCTGCTCAAGGCCGAACACGCTTTGCGAGATGAAAAAAACAGCAGAAAGCAGCGCGATGACAAGAACAACCGAAATTGTTTTTTTCATAGCAACCACCTCCTGCAAAAGATTTATATTATATTATAGCATAATATATAAATTAACGCAAGGGATAGAAAAAAGCGCTCCCGAAGGAACGCTTTTAATTAGTTTTGTTAAATTGCTTTGAGAAGCTTGGGAAGCTTCGCGATTGTTGCGCCGAGGCGCCAGAAGATTCTGTTGAAGCCGCGGAAGCTCGACTGGTCGTCGTTGAGCATCATAAGAAGTCCCTCAGCCTGTGCGGGTGAGAACGCGCCCATACTCATAGCGATGAAGTTTCTGATAGGAATCTGGGTTGCCATTGCAGCGAGCATCTTGCCGTCGCCGTTTTCAGCCGAGCCCATACCCGACATAATCTTTTCGATGAGTCTGCAGAGTCTGCCGCCCCACTTTGTATGTCTTGCGTCGTTAAGACAGCAATACTTGTCTATCTTCTTGTTGATGTCAATCTCGGGGTTCGGAAGCTCGCCGTAAACGCCTGCGAAATCTTCGCGGGTGATGCCCGAAACGTTGTTGTAGTAGTTCGGCGAAACCGCTCTGTAATCGGGGATTTCGCAGTCAACGGTTGACTCAACTGTTACTGTTGCTTCAAGCTTGATATCCCTTGAGGACGCGCCTACAAGAATATCAAATTCGCCTGTTTCTACGCACCAGTCGTTGATGTTAACATTCCAGAAAGCGAAGGCTCTCTTTGAAAGAGTGAGGGTAACCTCCTGCTCTTCGCCTGCCTTGAGGAACACCTTGTCAAACGCGCGAAGCTCCTTAACGGGACGGTAGATTGTCGACTCTTTATCTGCAACGTAGAGCTCTACTACCTCTGCGCCGTCAACGTCGCCGGTGTTCTTGAGCTTGAACGAAACCTCAAGAGCGTCGGTATCCTTGATTGACGTAGCCGAAAGCTTGATATCGCTGTACTCGAAGGTTGTGTATGAAAGGCCGTAGCCAAACGGGAACACAACGTTCTTGTTTGCTGCGTCGTAGTACTTATAGCCGATGTAAACGCTTTCTCTGTGCTCTGACGTAACGGGGCCGCCCGGATAGAAGCCGTAGGTCGGATTCTCTTCAAACGCGGTCGGATACGTTTCGGAAGTCTTACCCGACGGGTTAACCGCACCGGTGAGAATTCTTGCAACGGCGATACCCGTCGCCTGTCCGCCGAGACCTGAGTTGAGAAGTCCCTTAACCTTGGCAAGCCACGGCATAAGAACAACCGAACCGCCTGCGAGAACAACTACGGTGTTGGGATTGGCCTCTGCAATCTTTTCGATAAGAGCGTTGTGGGACTGAGGCATATTGATATCCTGTCTGTCGTAGCCCTCGCCCTCGAATTCCTCGGTGAGACCTGCGAAAACTACTGCAACGTCCGCGCTCTTTGCAGCTGCAACTGCGTCTGCAAACAAGGTTTCGTTAACCTCGTCCTTGCTCTTCTCATAACCCTGTGAATATACAAGGTCAACGCCCGCTTTTTCAAGCTCTGAATAAGCGTCGGTAATCTTTGTGCAGTTGATAACCGATGAGCCCGCGCCCTGATAACGGGGCGACTTTGCCATTTCGCCGATAACCGCAACCTTCTGACCTGCCTTGAGGGGAAGAATTGCGTCGTCGTTTTTGAGAAGCTGCATTGAAGCCTCTGCAATCTCTGCGGCAATCATATGATGCTCTTCGGGGTCAAACGTATATGTGCCCTCAAGTGCGGGCTTTGACTTAACGATGAGGTCAACTACGGCGTCGATTCTCTCGTCGAGAACAGCCTCGTCAAGAAGACCGTTTTTAACAGCCTGAATGATGAGCTTTGTGTTGAGGTCGCCCGATGAAGGCATCTCTAAATCCGTGCCGTTCTGAAGTCCGGGGATTCTGTCAACGGATGCGCCCCAGTCGGTTACGAAGAGACCTTCAAAGCCCCACTCGCCCCTTGCAATTTCCTGCTGAAGGTGGCCGTTTTCGGAAGCGTAAACGCCGTTAATTCTGTTGTATGAGTTCATAATCGTCCACGGCTGAGCCTCTTTTACTGCAATCTCAAACGCGGGAAGATATGTTTCGCGAAGGGTTCTTTCGTCAACAACCTCGTCGAGAACCATACGGAAAGCCTCCTGAGAGTTTACCGCATAGTGCTTGAGAGACGTGCCCACGCCCTTTGACTGAACGCCGTTGATGATAGCGGCAGCGCACTTACCTGCAAGAAGCGGGTCCTCTGAGAAATACTCAAAGTTACGGCCGCAAACGGGTGAACGCTTGATGTTTGTGCCGGGGCCGAGAATGGTTGAAACCTTCTCTTTAAGACATTCCTGTCCCATAGCCTCGCCCGCCTTGACAAGAAGGTCGGGGTCCCACGAGCAGCTTGAAGTACAAGCGGGCGGGAAGCAGGTTGCGGGAACAGAGTTGCCCAGACCGATTGAGCCCTTTGACTTCTCTGCGCCTTCGGGTTCAACGTAGTCCTTACCCTTTTGCTTACGGAGACCGTGAGGTCCGTCTGTAATCATTATTTTGGGAAGACCGAGCTCCGGCGCTTCCTCAAGATGCCAGTAGTCATAACCCGACGCAAAAGCAGCCTTCTGCTCGAGGGTCATTTTACCGACGATTTCCGGATGTTTCATAAAGAATACCCCCTAATAATTATTTAACACTACTATTATACAATAAAAAAAGTGGTTAGGCAACCACTTTTTTCTGATGCGAAATAATGAATTCGTAATGCGTAATTATCGGCATCCCGGCTAACGCCACAAACAATTAAACGGATGCAGGCAGCGCCTGCTAAATAATTCCGAATTGATTATTCATCTTCCCTTACCGTTACCGCGCAGCTGATGTTAATTGCGTTTAATAACAGGTAGATAAGAGTGCAGACGATTATCCACGGTTTGTCGGCGTTTAGCGGCGTTGTGAACATACCGTAAACCGCCACGCAGCCGAGCGCGAGAGGAATCGTGAAGAATATGAAGGCGAAATTCTTCATTATCTCGATTGGCGAATAAGGAACGTCGGTCACGAGATAGGTTGTGACGATTGAGATGAGTGTGATTGTAAAGCACAAAACCGTAAAATCAAGAAGCATTGTCTGCACCGACGAAAGCTCAAAATTGTGCGGCAGAATTTTCGTCACGGGCGTTGAGGCGATGATTTTATAATCGACAATGGCCGCCGCCGCAAAGTTTATCAGATTGAGCGCCACAAGGAAAATCAGCGCGCATTTTTTGCCTAAGCTCATTTTAAAAACTCCTTAATCTCTCTGATGAGAACGTCGGTTTCCTCATCCGTGCCGACGGTGATTCTCACGTAATTATCAATTCTCGGAAGGGCGAAATAGCGGATGAAAACCTTCTTCGTTTTAAGGTATTCAAACATTTCCTTCATCGAGCGCGAGGCGTGGGTTGCAAAGACGAAATTTGCCTGCGAAGGAAGAACCGTGAAGCCGAGAGCTTCAAGCTCGGATGTGAGCCTTTCCCTCGTCGCTATAATCTTATTGCAGGTTGCCTCAAAGTATTCGTTATCGAGGATGCTCGCCCTGCCCGCCTCGATTGAAAGCGAGTCAATAGTGTAGGAATTGTAGGAATTCTTGACCGCCTCAAGCACTGCGATAAGCTCGGCGCTTCCGATTGCATAGCCTATACGAAGTCCCGCAAGGGAACGGGATTTTGAGAACGTTCCCGTCACGAGAAGATTGTCGTATTTCTTGGTGAGGGGTGCGCTCGTTTCCCCGCCGAAATCGTTGTACGCCTCGTCGATGATGACCACGCTGTCGGGGTTGTACTGCACGAGCTTTTCAACGAAGTCCACGCCTTCGCCGAGCGAGGTCGGCGCGTTGGGGTTAGGAATGACAACGCCGCCGTTTTTCTCTCTGTAATCCTCGGCGTTTATCCTGAAATCGTCGCCCACGGGATAGGTCTTATACGGAATCCCGAAAAGGTCGCACCACACGGGATAGAAGCTGTAGGTGAGGTCGGGATACGCTATCGGCAGGTCGCTGTTGAAAAGCGCCTGAAACGCCACGGCAAGGACGTCGTCGGAGCCGTTGCCGAGGAAGACGTTTTCCTTTGAAACGCCGTAGTAATCGGCAATCGCCTCTTTGAGAGGGGTTGCGTCGGCATTAGGATAAAGGCGCAGCTTTGACGCGTCAAAAGCCCTGATAGCTTCTACAGCCTCAGGCGAGGGCGGGTAGGGATTTTCGTTTGCATTGAGCTTTACGATATCTTTTTCCCTGCTCTGCTCGCCGGGGACGTAGGGTTTGATTTTTCTTAAATTGTTTTTCCAAGTCTGTTCCATAGTTTTACCTCGGTGCCGCATCTTACGGATTAATGCAGGCACCCGATTTATCAAATTTATACACCTTTCCCTTATAGGTCAGGTTTGCCGTGCGCATATCGCCGCTCGGTGAATTCAGATAGTACCACTTTTTATTGTACTTAACCCATCCCGTAGCCATAGCGCCCGAGCTTCTGAGCCAGTACCACTTGCCGCCGGACTTAACCCAGCCCGTTGCCATAGCGCCGTTTGACCTGAGGAAGTACCAGTTTCCGCCGACCTTTCGCCAGCCCGTCTGCATTGCGCAGAGGTTGAAATAGTACCACTTGCCGTCAATCTTTTTCCAGCCCTGAGCGGCAATACCGTTATTGTCAAAATAGTATTTCTTACCTTTATCAGTAAACCAGCCGGTCTTCATAACGTCGTCAACGTAATAACGCCACGCGCCGTTCTTGCCTTCCCAGCCGTTTCTGAGCGGCTCTTTATCCTTCCAGAGGAATCTGATATCGGTGTTTGCGTTGACCGTCACCTTGGCGCCCTTTTCATATCTTGTGCCGTTTACTTCAAACGCGTCGAGCATCTTGTTTTCGGGCGGCGTCACAACGTTTTCGCCGGGAACGGAAAGGGTTAATACAGTTCCGATATTGACGGTTTGGCTTGCCTTCCAGTCGGCGCCCTCGGTACCGCCGTTGGCGTCGTAGGTCACCTTATATGTGATTTTTTTCCAGATGAATTTATACGTTGCGTCCTCGGTGAACTCAACGCGGGAACCCTTTGCATAGAACACGCCGTTTAGCTCAATTCCCGAAAACTCGCAGTTTTTCGGCGGGGTTACAAAGCTTGCGCTCGGACCTGTCAGAGTGAACGACGTACCGAACGCCGCATACTGCCAGTCCGTCCACGTGCTGCCCTTGGTTCCGCCGTTTGCATCAAACTGAATCATATATGTGATATCCGTCCAGAGATATTTGATTACAAGGTCGTTTGTGATAATGATTTCATCACCGTCAACCGTGAGGTCGCCGTCGATATAAAGCCCGTTAAACCTCATACCGTACGGGGCTTTGACAAAGTCTTCGGCGGGTTCGCCAAACGGAATACGCGCCCCTGCTTCAAGCGTTTCGGAATCCTTCCACGCGGTGCCCTTCACGCCGCCGTTTGCAATATAGGTTACCGTGTATGTTGCGGCTTTGCGTGTACCGTTATATGTGAGCTTGTCCGCGGCGTCGCCGTTCTGCTCTGCCGCAACGTTATCATTATTGACCTCTGAGCCGAACGCCGCAACCGAAAAAGCGGGAACCGCCGTCAGAAGCATAACAAGCGCAAGCAGTAACGATAGCGCTCTTTTTGTTTTCATTGTGTCTCTCCTTGGTTATAACTTTACGGATTCAGGCACACTCCTGATTTGTTGAATTTATATACCTTACCCTTATATGTCAGGTTTGCGGTTCTCATTTTACCGTTCGTGTCGAGATAGTACCACTTGCCGCCGTCCTTGAGCCAGCCCGTTACCATCGCGCCGCTTGACTTGTTGAGGAAGTACCACGCGCCGCCGATTTTCTGCCAGCCCGTGAGCATTGCGCCCGAGCTGCTGAGGTAGTACCACTTGCCTCCCGACTTAACCCAGCCCGTTGCCATAACGCCGTTTGACCTGAGAAAATACCACTTTCCGCCGTCTTTGAGCCAGCCCTTTTTCAAAACGCCGTTGCTGTCGTAAAAATACCACTTGCCGTCGGTCTTTACCCAGCCCGTCTTAATCGGTTCGGGCTCGGGCTCGGGCTTCGGCTCAATAACGATATTCGAATCGTTCACAATGCTTGAGCCCTTTGTAAAAATCATATTGTCTGCGAGGTTCGTGCTGCAGCCGAAAACGGCTCTTTCACCCGCATTTATAACAAGCTTTCCGCCGTTGATATAAACGTCAAAATAGAGGTATCTTATCATCCATGCGCCCGTGTCCGCGCCCTCAATGTTGATGCCGTACGCATCTTCGGAATTGAGCTCAACATAGCCGGAATTCAGAACGAATGCGTGTTCGGTGGTGTCGCCGTTTCCGAACTGAACCGCATCGCCGGGATTGTTTACAACGAGGGTTGAATCGGTAACTGTCAGAGTTGCGGCGGTATTGAGGAAAATCGCGTCGCAGGTTCCGCTTGTTCTGCTGACTCTGAGCTCGGAACCGCCGAGAACGTTGATATTATGGTTTACCCATATCGCGTGATTCGTCGTATCGTTGATGTTTACGCAGGCGCCGTTATCAAGCGTAAGGCTTCCCTTGTCGGTTGCATATTCCCCGCTTCCGTAGCAGCTGATGTTCGCGCCGAAATTTGCATCCTTAATAGTGAGAACGCCTTTTGATGCGCTGCCTGAAGTGCCGTTGATTGTAAGATTACAGCCCGGTGCGGTCACGATGCCGTTGCCGTCGCTGTTTGCAGGCTTAACAGTGCTCTCGCCCACAAGATTTACTGTAAGCTCGGGCAGCGCGCTGTAGATAACCGCCATATCGTTTTCGTCGGAGAAGGTGTAGCACTCGCTGAGGTTTGCGCCCGTCAGAGTGAGGGTATGGCTTGAAGCCTCATACTTCACCGTATTATCGCCGAGGGGATTGTTTGAGTTTGCGTCGGTGAGCCTTTTGCCGTTTACCCATAAATCGTAGGATTCAAGGGGTATGGGTTCGGTATCCCACGGGTCCGCAAACGCGGCGAGAGAAGCCGGAATAAGAGCCGTAAGCGCCATTACAAGCGCAAGAACAAATGACAAAGTCTTTCTCATTTCATCACTTCCGATAATATATAATATTCTAACTTAATTATAATATTTCTAATATAGTTGTCAAGTAAAAAAACAAAGTACGTATTTCGGTACTGTATATTGATAATGCGGAAAAAATATTATATAATGTCTGCAGAGGTGAATATTATGCTTACAGAAATTTTATCAGTAGTTACCATCGTTTTACTCATCGTTGTTATCGGTATTCTTTTTGCAGTGCTTAAAAAAAAGCCCGAAGGCGGCGCGTCGTTTGAAAAAGAGGCGGCGCTTCTCTCGCAGAAAATCGATATGTCACAGAAGCAGAACAGCGAGGCTATCGCGGCTCTTTCGGCTCAGATGAACAACCTCACCGAAAAGAACTACGAGCAGCAGATTAAGCTTCTTGAAATGATGCAGCAAAACAGCGAAAAGCAGACCGACGCCGTTTCAAAGGCAATCGACGGAATGCAGAAAAGCAACGAGCAGAAGCTTGAGGAAATGAGAAAAACCGTTGACGAAAAGCTTGACGAAACGCTCAACAAGCGAATCAACGCATCGTTTGAAACCGTGTCAAAGCAGCTTGAAAACGTGTATCGCAGCCTCGGCGAAATGAAGGAACTTTCCGCCGGCGTTACCGACAGCGTAACGGGGCTCAACCGCGTTCTTACAAACGTAAAGAGCCGCGGCACGTGGGCTGAGGTTCAGCTTGGAAACATTCTTGACCAGACGATTCCGGGTATGTATGAATCAAACGTTCAGACCAACCCGAAATATAACGGTCGCGTTGAATTTGCGATAAAAATTCCTAACAAGGACAGTCAGGATTACACATATCTTCCGGTTGATTCAAAGTTCCCGATGGAAGACTACGCAAGGCTTTCCGCCGCTTCCGACCGAGCGGACCTTGAGGCTGTTGAAAACGCGAAAAAAGCCCTTGAAAACAGAATCAAGGACGAGGCTAAGCTTATCAAGCAGTACATCAGCGAACCCGAAACCACGCCGTTTGCAATTATGTATCTTGCAACCGAGGGGCTTTATGCAGAGGTGACCGCCTCAAAGTCGGGACTTGCGGAAAAGCTGCAGAGCGACGGCATTTTAGTTGCGGGACCGTCAACGATTACGGCGCTTCTCAACTCGCTTGCGATGGGCTTCCGCACCATGGCGATTAATGAAAAGGCAAACGAGGTATGGAAGGTGCTCGGCGCTGCCAAGACTCAGTACGAAAAGTTCGGTGAACTTCTTGCAAAGGCGCGCAAGAAGGTTGACGAGGCGGGCAAGGTGCTTGACGAAGCCGACCACAGAAACAGCATCATTCAGAAGAACCTGCGCAAGGTTGAAACCCTCGACTACGGCGAGGCAAACGACATATTGGAATTGGATGAATAATAAGAAAAGGCAACTGGTAATCAGTTGCCTTTTCTTGTAGGCGATTCGTGAATCGCCCCTACAAGAAATAAAAGTATAATATAAAACTGTCGCGGTTATGCGCCGTTATCGAAGGTCTTCGTCGGCTTTGCCGGACATAATGTATTCGAGCAGGTCCGCTACGCAGCCGTCGTTGCAGTGGCACGCCTCAAACTTGCATATCTTATGAATTGATGACGGCGCCTGACCCGCGCAGGCGGGAAGTCCGACGGTCTTGAGCATATCCCAGTCGTTGTAGTAGTCGCCTATTGCGGCAACGTGGCTTTTCTCTATGCCGAGCATATCGGCAAGCTTCATTATGCCGACGCCCTTGTGGGTGTCCTTCTGAAGCATTTCAAGAGTGAGCACTGATGACTGCATAAAGTTTGCGTCGGGGTTTTCCATCTTTTTGACGAGGTTTTCAAGCTTGATTATCGTGAGGGGGTTTGACCAGAAGATTACCTTCATCCAGCCTTCCTCGGGGATATCGTCGATTGAGGAAACGTATTCGTGCCTCGCCTTGTCAAAATGCATAGTGCTCTTTGAAAGCAGGCCGCTTTTTACGATGTAAACGTAGTCGTCAAAATACACGCCGATGTCGACGCTTTTAAAAATATCGTCAAATTCAGTTGAAATGTATTTTACAAATTCCCTGCCCTTTTCGCCTATCGTGTTGCGCCAGAGCATTTTCTGCGTTTTGTAATCGTAGAGCCCCGCGCCGTTCAGAACGATTGCGGGCTGATTTGCGGCGGTGCGGTTGTAGTTCCTTTCAAGGGACGACTGAAGTCTGCCCGAGGCAAGGGTGAAATTGCCGCCGAGCGAGGTAAACTTCTCTATCGCCTGCTGATTGCGTTCAACGGGACGTCTGAATTTATTGTTGAGCGTTCCGTCGATATCGGAAACCACAAGCCAGTTTTCAAAAGATTTTTCCATAGTTTGTCCTTGATACGGGCGATTCGTGAATCGCCCCTACATCGGGGCTCCGAGGTCGTCGCCCCCTACAGTTTACTTAAAAATTCCGTGAAATAGTCGGGTAAATCGGATTTGAATTCCATATACTCGTTTGTGCGGGGATGGACGAAACCGATTTCGCCCGCGTGAAGGCATTGACCGCCGAGTGAGGCTATGACCTTCTTCGGTCCGTAGACCGCGTCGCCCGCAAGCGGATGGCCTATATATGCCATATGAACCCTTATCTGATGCGTCCTGCCCGTTTCGAGCACGCAGCGGATGTGGGTGAAATCGCCGTAGCGTTTTATCACCTCGTAGTGGGTGACGGCGCTGCGGCTGTTTTTATCGGTGACAGCCATCTTCTTCCTGTCCTTCGGGCTTCTGCCGATTGGCTGATTGACCGTTCCCTCGTCTTCCTTGAAATTGCCGTAGGCAACCGCCTGATAGACGCGGTGGAAGGAATGTTCCTTAATCTGCTCTGCGAGACCGAGGTGCGCCATATCGTTTTTTGCAACTATCAGAAGTCCCGAGGTGTCCTTGTCAATTCTGTGAACGATGCCGGGACGGATTACGCCGTTGATGCCGCTGAGGCTGTCGCCGCAGTGGTGCATAAGCGCGTTTACGAGAGTGCCCTCGTAATTCCCTGCCGCGGGGTGAACGACCATGCCCTTGGGCTTGTTTACAACAAGAAGGTCGCCGTCCTCATAAACAATGTCGAGAGGGATATCCTCGGCGGTGATTTCGAGGGGCTTGGCGTCGGGAATGAAAATCTCTATCTCGTCGCCCTCGCCGCATTTGTAGTTTTTATTTACGGGGTTTCCGCCGACTTTGATATTTCCGTCGGCAATAAGCTTTGTTACGGCGCTTCGCGTGATATCGTCAAGAGAGTCCGCAACGAGCCTGTCAATCCTTGTGCCCACCATTTCGGGCTCAACGGACAGATTAATGCTTCTGCTCATTTTTCTTCTCCCTGAACAAATCGTAAACGAGGTACGCCATAAGGCTGACCGTGCCGAGAGTTACGGCGGAATCGGCGATGTTGAACACGGCAAATTTTACAAAGAGCGGATTGATGAAATCAACCACGTAGCCAAGTAAAACCCTGTCTATCAGATTGCCTATTGCGCCCGAAACGATAACGCCGAGCGACCAGAAAAGCCAGAGGTTATTCTGCGCCGTTTTGCTTTTATACATATACACAAGACAGCCGACCGAAACGACCGCTGTCAGCACGATGAAAAACCACCTGCCGCCCGAAAACATCGAAAACGCCACGCCGGTATTTTCGGCATACCGGAATTCGACCACGCCTTTTACAAAGGTCACGGGCGGTTTGCCGTAAAGATAAAGTTTTACCAGATACTTTGTAAACTGGTCGAAGGCGACGATGAGAACTATCATCACCGTCGACCAGAAATTTTTGCTTTTGAGATTCAACTCATCACCTGTATATACATTATATTAAAGGATTTCCTTCATAACCTGAGCGCAGCACGCACAGAGAGTCGGATGCTCGGCGTCGGAGCCGACCGTGTCGGAATACTTCCAGCAGCGTTCGCACTTTTCGCCCTCAGCCTTGCCGACCGTTACGGAAAGACCTGCAACGTCGCCCTTGACTTCGCCCTCGCCGTTTTCAACCTTAACGGCTGAGGTGATGAAGATTTCGGGAAGCGCGCCTTCAACGGACTTCAGGAAGTCGTGAAGCTCGCCGTCCGCATAAAGGGTAACCTGAGCCTCGAGGGGCTTGCCGATAACCTTTTCGTTTCTCGCAAGCTCGAGAGCCTTCTGAACGTCGGTTCTTACCTCGTGGATGCGTTCCCACTTCGAGATAAACGCCTCGTCAGCCTCAATGAATCCGCCCTCGGGGATTTCGTTGAAGAGGGGCGAAACCTTGCTCTTGCCGCTTTCGTGTGGCATTGCAAGCCAGATTTCGTCGGCGGTGAACGCGAGAATCGGGGTGAGTAAAAGAGTGAGCGCGTCAAGCACCTTGTAGAGAACGGTCTGCGCCGCTCTTCTCGTTGTGCTGTTCGGGGCAGAGGTATAAAGTCTGTCCTTGAGAACGTCGAAATAGAAGTTACTCATTTCAACAACGCAGAAATTGTGAAGCGCATATGCGGCGGTGTGGTAGTCATACTCGTCGTAAGCTTTTCTTGCTGTTTCAATAACGCCGTCAAGCTTCATAAGCGCATATTTGTCGAGCTCTTCAAGAGCGTCGTTATCCACGCAATCCGTATCGGGATTGAAATCGTAGAGATTGCCGATGCAGTATCTCGCGGTGTTTCTGAGCTTTCTGTAGTTATCTGAAATCTGCTTTAAGATTTCGGGGCTGATGCGGATGTCGGCATGATAGTCGGCGCTTGCAACCCAGAGGCGAAGAATATCCGCGCCGTACTGCTTGATGATATCCTGGGGCGCGATGCCGTTTCCGAGGGACTTACTCATCTTCTTGCCCTCGCCGTCAACCGTCCAGCCGTGGGTTATAATCTGCTCGTAGGGCGCTCTCTGTCCGCCTGCAACAGCGGTGAGAAGCGAAGACTGGAACCAGCCTCTATACTGGTCTGCACCCTCGAGATAAACGTCTGCCGGGAATTTGAGATAAGGTCTGTTTTTGCAGACTGCCGCGTGCGACGAGCCCGAGTCAAACCATACGTCCATAATGTCGGTTTCCTTGTCAAAGCCCTTATCGCTTCCGCAGTGGGGGCACTTGAAACCGTCGGGAAGGAAGTAGGCCGCGTCATGAGCAAACCAGGCGTCCGAGCCCTCCTCGCCGAAAATCTTTGAAACCTTCATCATAACGTCGTTATCGATGATTTCCTTACCGCAGTCCTGACAGTAAACAACGGGAATCGGAACACCCCATTTTCTCTGACGGGAAATACACCAGTCGGCTCTTTCCTGTACCATTGACTGCAGTCTGTCCTTGCCCCACTCGGGATACCACTTAACCTCTTCGGCAGCCTGAACGGCGGCTTCCTTGAAATCGTCAACCGAGCAGAACCACTGGCTCGTGGCTCTGAAGATAACGGGGTTATGGCAGCGCCAGCAGTGAGGATACTGGTGGGTAATCTTTTTGAGCGCAAAGAGGGCGCCCGTCTTGTCGAGATATTCAGCGATGGGCTTGTTTGCATCCTCGGTCGAAAGACCTGCAAACATACCCGCTTCCTCGGTGAGCTTGCCCTGTGCGTCAACCGGAACTACCATCGGAATCTCGGGATACTTTCTGCAAACAACAAAGTCGTCAACACCGTGACCGGGCGCGGTATGAACGCAGCCCGTACCGCTTTCAAGAGTAACGTGGTCGCCGACAATTACAAGCGACGTGCGGTCGATAAACGGATGCTGAGTCTTCATATACTCAAGCTCGTGGCCTCTGATGATGCCGACGGTTTCATAGTCCTCAACGCCTGCGTCAGCCATTGCCACGGGTGCAAGGTCGGTCGCCATAACGTAGTACTCGCCGTTCGCCTTGAGAAGCGAATACTCATAGTTTGGACCTACGCAGATTGCAACGTTTGCAGGAAGCGTCCACGTGGTCGTCGTCCAGATTACGAAGTAGGTCTTCGAGAGGTCGGCGCCCATAGCGGCAAGCTTGCCCATATCGTCGGTTACGAGGAATTTTACGTAGATTGAATGGCAGGGGTCCTCTGCGTATTCAATCTCAGCCTCTGCGAGAGCGGTGTTACAGTCCGAGCACCAGTAAACGGGCTTTAAGCCCTTATAGATATAGCCCTTTGAAGCCATTGACGCAAAGACCTTAATCTGCTCTTCCTCAAACTCCTTCTGCAGGGTGATGTAGGGATTGGCCCACTCGCCGATTGCGCCGAGGCGCTTGAAGGATTCGCGCTGAACGTCGATATAGCCGAGAGCGGTGTCGCGGCAGATTTTACGCAGCTCGAGGTCCGTGATATTGCTGTCGGCAGTAATGCCCGCCTTTTTTCTTGCGGCAAGCTCTGTAGGCAGACCGTGGGTGTCCCATCCGGGAACGTACGGGGATTTGAAGCCCGTCATATTCTTGTATCTTACGATGAAGTCCTTGAGCGTTTTGTTGAGGGCGTGACCGATATGGATATCGCCGTTTGCATAAGGCGGTCCGTCGTGAAGCACGAAGAGGGGCTTGCCCTCGTTGTGCTTCATAAGCTCGTTATACTGGTCGTCCCTTTCCCAGCGCGCGAGGAATTCGGGTTCCCTTGTGGGAAGTCCCGCCCTCATCGGGAATTCGGTTTTAGGTAAATTCAGAGTTTCGTTATAGTTCATTATCGGTTTGCTCCTTGATAATTATTTCTTCTTTTTGAAAAATCCCTTGAACTTTGAGAAGTCGTCATCGTCGTCCTCTTCCTCTTCGGGGGAAATAAGCGAGATTGTTTCGTCCGTGTGCTGATGTCCCTTTGACGTGTCGAAATAGCTTTCAAACGGCTGGGGGGACTCGAATTCGGGTTCGTCCTCAATCACGGGAATCGGTGTTACCGCATCGTCAGAGAGAGGTGTGATTTCGTTTGCCGAGAAGGACTGAATTGCGCTCTGCACTTCCTCAGCCGTCGGCGCCTCGCTCTCGGGCTCGGGAATGTCGATGCCGCCGAGCTCTTCGATTATCTCGTCAACCTCGTCCCTGAAGCTTTCCTGAACGGGCTCTTCCTCTGCTTCCTCAGCTTCTTCGATTTCCTCGATTTCTTCTATCTCTTCAATCTCTTCGATTGCGCTGAGCTCTTCCTCTCCGGTTTCAGCCTCAGCCTCTTCTTCAGCCTCAAACGGCTCTGCCTCGGGTTCTTCCTCTGCCTCTTCCTCAGGCTGAGCTGCCTGCTGCGAAGCGGCAAGGTTTCCTGCAAGCTCATCCATCTTGTCGAGCATCTCGGTTACCTCTGCTTCCATCTCGGCAAGGTCGCCATTTGAAGCGCCTACGCTTGCAACGCTCTTTTCAAGGGCGTCGAGATTTTCAAGCTGAGCCTCGTAAAGCGATGCGAGTGAAGCCTTGAAGCCGATTGCCTCGCTCTTGAGCTTTTCAGCCATTGAGGAATATCTCTCGCTTTCAGCCTTTGCGTCTGCGATAATCTGCTCTGCAAGGTTTTTAGCCTCTGTGAGAGTGTTTTCCGCAAGGAACTTCGAGCCCTCTATAGCGTCGTTCGCCTTCTTTTCAGCCTCAGCCATAATCTCGTTTGCGGCGTCGGTCTTTTCCTTTGTGATTTCAGCGGCGTAGTTTCTTGCCTCTGCAATTATTCCGTCCGCCTTTTCCTGAGCGTCGGAAACTGTCTTCTGAGCCGATTCGCGGCTCTCGGTAAGCGTTGCCTCAGCCTTGGCGTTTGCGTCGTCCGTTACCTGGTCGGCAAGCTTCTGGGCTGTGATGAGAGCCTTGTTGATAGAATCCTCGTCAGCCCTGTATTCCTCGATACGGCTTGCAAGGATATCCATCTTGCGGTAAAGCTCTTTGTTTTCGTTGAAAATTGCCTCATATGATTCTATAACCTCAACAAGAAGCTCGTTGACCTCTGTTCTGTCATAGCCGCCTGCTTCAACGGTTGTAATCTTTCTCTCGCGAATTTCACTTGGTGTAATCATAAAAAGTATCCTCCTTGAATAATTATCACATAAACATTCCGTTGCTTTCAAGCTCATCAATAAGGTCGCCCATTACGTCAACGTTGTATGGGGTGATTATGTATGTGCTGTTTGCAACTCTTTTAATCTGACCGTTGCTTGCATAAGCTACGCCGCTGAGGAAGTCGAGAAGTCTTCTTGCAACGTCGCGGTTGGTGCTTTCAAGATTGAGCACAACAGTTCTCTTTTCATTGAGATTGTCGCCGATTGAGGCAGCCTCCTCAAAACCCTCGGGCTTAACGAGCACAACCTGAAGCTGCGCGGTCGTGTGGATATTTACAACCTTGTCGCTGTCGTGTCTGCGCATACGCGGACGCTCGGCATATCTTTCTTCTCTCTGAGGTTTCTCGGGTCTTTCCCTTCTCGGTCTTTCCCTTGCGGGCTCCAGACCGAAAGTGGTCTCCTCCTCTTCGTAGAATTCATCAAAATCGTCATCGTCGTTTACGATATCCTTAATCTTATCAAAAAAACTCATATTCGCCTCTCCTTTGATTTAAAAATATTTTCTTGCGCCGAATATGGCAGAGCCAACACGGACTATATTTGAGCCACAGGTAACGGCGGCTTCGTAGTCACCGCTCATCCCCATAGATAAAATATTCATATTTACGTTTTCAAGTTTTCTGTCTTTTATATCTGCAAAGGCCTTCTGCATCGTTTCAAAATATCCGAAGACCTCGCTTTCGCTTTCGCAAATCGGCGGGATGGTCATAAGTCCCTGTATTCGCACGCCGCCTATACCGGCAATCTGACACAGAAGCTCCTCAAGCTCTTCCATATAAATTCCGCTTTTGGAATCCTCTTTGCCTACGTTTACCTCAACGAGTATATCGCTCACAATCCCGCGGTTTTCGGAAACTCTTCCGATTTCCTTTGCAAGCTTGAGCGAATCCACCGATTCAATCATATCGACCTGCCCGACAATCTGTTTTACCTTGTTTGTCTGCAGATGTCCTATCAGGTGTTTTTCAACCCCGTCGAGCTTCAGCTCGTCCTTTTTTCCGAGGTATTCCTGCACCCTGTTTTCGCCTATCAAGTCGGCGCCGACCTCGATTGCCCTGTTGATGTATGCGCTCTCAACGGTTTTCGTCACCGCCATAAGCCTTACGTCCCCGGGCTTTCGCCCCGCTTTGAGCGCGGCTTCCTCAACTCTGGATTTCACCGCTTTGTAATTTTCCTCAACGCTTTTAAGCCGGGCTTCGTCAGGAATAAATTTTTCCATCGTACAAATCCTTTCCTTTCGTAATAATCTGGTCGTACATACGGATTGAATCGCTGTTTTCGGCGTCGTATTCAAATATTGCGTAATCCTTTGTTGAATAGACAATATCGCCGGTACGCTCGCGCACCTGATTTGCAATTAACGCATATACGCATTTCTGACCGTCTTCATTGATATGAATCGCTTCCGAAGGAATTTTGAATCCCGTGTAGTCGCTGTATCTGATTTCTATATCCTCAAGCCGCATCGAGGTTATTGCGCCGTCCATCTCCGAGCTTGAGAGAATGAGAAGCGTTTCCTCCTGCCCGAGCGAAACGTCCGCCCCGCTTTCAACCGTGCATTTGAGCACCTTGTCGCTTCCCTTGATTGCAACCTCGAGAGCGTCGCCGTCGTTGATGCTTTCAAGATTGTCGGTCGGGATAACGCAGCAGAAATACCACTTGAAATTGTTTATTAGCTTGCCGAGCCGGGCGTCGCTTCTCTCGGCGTTTGCCGCCTGCTCGATGTATGAATTTACTGTGTCGATGTCAAGCTCCTTGACGTTTTCGTAGTCAAACATTCCCTCGCAGCCGTCGACGTAGGACGAGAAGATTCCCGACTTGTCCGTCGTTATAAAGCTTGTGGGGGCGACGTTTGAAAGCGCACTTATCTGAGCCTGAAGCTCGGTGATGATTACCGAAAAATCAATATTCTCGCCGATGATGAGCTGCCTTCGCGTGAGCTTGTCGTTTATCTCGTCGGAATTTTTTGAGAGAGAGCCGATGTCGCCCTGAGCCGATGCAAGCACGTAGCTGTTGATGTCGGAAATAATCTCTCTGTCAATCGTGGCTATGTCCGTATTGAGCCCCGCCGACTTGCTCTGCAAATCGAGATAGTAGTCGAGCTGGGAATGAAGCGTCTGCAAGTCGGAATACTGCTTTGCCTCCTCGCTTGAGTTGAAGGTCATCGCGATGTTGCCGTCCTTCGAGACCTTTTCGCCGTCTGAAATGCACGGCACGGTGATTCCACCGCCCGTATCGCCTATCGTCTGCTCGTCGCGTATGACGAGAGCCTTGGCGCTGATTGTTTCGTAGACCGTGGTCTGGGTGGCGGTTATCGTCTGAACCTCAACGTGGGTAACGCTGTAAGCCTCAAAAATTATGTAGCCGATAACGAGAAGCGATACGATGACTATCGCAAGCACGTCGGGCTTTATCTTATCCGAGGTATTATTTAATTTTTCGCGAACCGAAATGTTTTTTTCATCAGCCATTTAAAAAATCCTCGCTAATTTCAACTGCCTGCCGCACCGTATTTTCAAAGCCGTCCCTGTCGGGGAAAAGCAAAACCGCGTTTTCCCTGCGCTTAAACCACGTTATCTGCCTCTTGGCATAATGCCGCGTTTCCTGTTTGAGCCTGTCGGCTGCCTCTTCGAGAGAGCACTCGCCGTTTATATACGGCAAAAGCTCTTTGTGCCCTATCGCCTGAGCGGACGTGCCGAGGTCTTTTTTTAGGAAGGCGCGCGCCTCGTCCTCAAGTCCCTGCGAAATCATCCTGTCAACGCGGGCGTTTATTCTGTCGTAAAGCGCCTGCCTGTCCTCAAAGGTGAGAACGAAATAGAGCGCGTCATACGGTGTTTCCTCTTTTTTTGAATTAATGTTTTGCTGAGTTTTCGACACGCCCGAATAGTAAAGCTCGAGCGCTCTTGCAACTCTTTTCTTGTTGTTTTTATGTATTTCCTCTGCAGCTGCCGGGTCAACCTTTACAAGCTCTTCGTAAAGCTCGTCGGTATCCTTTTCCATAAGGCTCTGACGAAGCTCACTGTCAACGCCGACATCCTCGAATTTTATATTGTCAACAAGGCTGTCGATGAAAAGCCCCGTGCCGCCGACAATGACGGGTACTCTGCCCCTTGAAATAATATCGTCAATCTTTTCCCTTGCAAGCTCGCACCACACGGCAACCGAAAACGGCTCACCGCTGTCGAGAAACTCAACAAGGTGATGCGGTGCCGCCGCGCGTTCCTCGGGCGTGGGGACTGCGGTTGCAACCGGCATATTCTTATAGACCTGCATCGAGTCGGCTGAGATAATCTCGCCGTTCACCGCTTTAGCTATTTCAATGCCGAGCGCCGTTTTGCCCGAAGCGGTGGGTCCCGCAACTACAATCAGTTTTTTCTTCATACTAAACTCTGCCAAACTGCTTTTCGATATCGTACTTTGAAATCTTGATAAACACGGGTCTTCCGTGGGGACAGAATCTGATGTTCGGCATTGAGAGAAGCTTTCTCACAAAGAGTTTCTGTTCCTCGGGCGTTGTGTTGTCGCCCGCCTTGACCGCGCCCCTGCACGACGCCGAATGGTAAATCCAGTCAATCTTTTCGGGCTCGATATCGGTCTTGTGTTCAAGAAGCTTCTGCGCGATTTCGAGAATCATATCCTTGACGTCGCTGCCGACCGCAAGCGACGGGATTGAACGCACGAGCACCGCGCTCTCGCCGAAGGGCTCTGCCTCGAAGCCGCACTTTTCCATAAGGTCGAGATTATCGCAAAGCGCCTCAAACTCGTCCTTTGAGAGATTGACCGCAACGGGCGTGAGAAGTATCTGTGTCTCAACCGTTGACTGCGCTCTGAACCTTTCGTAGTTCATTCTCTCGTGCGCCGCGTGCTTATCTATGAAATAGAGCTCGTTTTCAATCTCGACAATGAGATAGGTTTTAAACGCCTCGCCGATGAGCCTGAAACGGATTTCCTCCGTTTTGTCCTCGTCGGTCACGGTGACCTTTTCCGTCTGTTTTTCAACTACGGGCTCGGGCTCCTTCTTCGGCTCTTCGGTTACATCCGTTCTGTAATCCTCGGCTTTCTCGCTCACCCAGAAGTCCCGAGAGGGCTTTGAGGTGAACACCTGCTGAACGGGGGCGTCGTTCTTTTTCTTAAAGAAATCGAGCTTTGCCGAATAGGTCTTTTCACTCTTTGCAGCGCCTTCGCAAATAACTTCAAGCTTCGGTGTGAAATCGGCTTCCCTGACCGTTCTGTCAGCCTCGATTACCGACTTTACGCCGTAATAAACCAAATCGAATATCGGCTTTTCGTTTGCAAAGCGCACCTCGATTTTTGCGGGGTGAACGTTTACGTCGACGAGCGCGGGGTTGAGCTCGATATTGAGCATACACATCGGGAACCTGCCGACCATAATTGAATTTTTGTACGCCTGCTCAAGCGCCGCCATAGCGGTTGCGGATTTCACGAGCCTTTTGTTGATAAAGAAAAACTGCATCGCCCTGCTCTTTCTCGAAGCAGTCGGCGTTGACACGAAGCCCGTGAGGCGCATATTTTCGTATGTATAGTCAACCTCGACGAGAGAGGACGCTACCTCTTTGCCGAAGACGGAATATATCGCCGATTTGAGGTCGCCGTTTCCCGAGGTGATGAGGGTCTGCTTGCCGTCGCGAATAAAGCGGAACGAGATTTCGGGGTGGGATATTGCCATACGGTCAACCACGCCTGCAACGGCGTTGCCCTCGGTCACGTCCTTTTTTAGAAATTTCATTCGCGCGGGGGTGTTGTAGAAAATATCCCTGACCGCGATTGTTGTGCCCTTGGGGCAGCCCGCGTCGTCAAACGCGATTTCCTCGCCGCCGTGAACTACGCACCTTGTGCCGACGTCCTCGCCCTCCGCCTTGGTGAGAAGCTCAACCTTTGACACGGCTGCAATCGAAGCCATCGCCTCGCCTCTGAATCCGAGAGTGAGGATTGAATTGAGGTCGTCCTTTTCGGCAATCTTGCTCGTTGCGTGGGACACGAAAACCTTTCTGACCTCGCTGCGCTCAATGCCGCAGCCGTCGTCGGTTATTCGGATATAGGTTGAGCCGCCGTTTTTAATCTCAACGGTGATGCTCGTTGCACCGGCGTCAACCGAGTTTTCAATCATTTCTTTTACTATCGACGAAGGTCTTTCCACAACTTCGCCCGCTGCGATGAGCTGATATACGTCCTTTGACAGAACATTTATTTTAGCCACGGAAAAACCTCCCTCCGTAATTCTTTAAAGCTCCTTCGCCTTCTTTGAAAGGTCGTTTAGAGTCTGCATAGCCTCAATCGGGGTGAGCGTGTTTACGTCCACCGCGTTGAGTATCTCAATAATTTCATCCTTGCCGTTTGCGGTGAAATTGTACTGTATCTCTGTTTCTTCTTCAATAACGCTGTCCTCTGCCTTGAACTCAATCGGAACGGCGTTCTTTTCGAGCTCTTTGAGGATTACCTTCGCGCGCTTTACAACCGTGTCGGGCACGCCCGCAAGCTTGGCAACCTCGATGCCGAAGCTCTGGTCTGCGCCGCCGCGGACAATCCTGCGAAGGAAGGTGATATCGTCGCCGCGTTTCTTGACTGCAATCGAGTAGTTTTTAACGCCGTCAACCATACCTTCCATCGAGGTGAGCTCGTGGTAGTGGGTTGCGAAGAGCGACTTTGCGCCGAGGCTTCTCTTTTTGCAGACGTATTCAAGCACGGCTCTCGCGAT
Organism: uncultured Eubacterium sp.; assembly: GCA_905234495.1. GTDB lineage: Bacteria > Bacillota > Clostridia > Oscillospirales > Acutalibacteraceae > Eubacterium_R. The sequence continues at coordinate 156,643 of CAJOHE010000002.1, forward strand.
GCTCATACCGTCGAAGGTTGAGGTTCCTCTGCCGATTTCGTCAAGTATGATGAGGGACGAGGCGGTCGCGTTTCTGAGAATCGTTGAGACCTCGTTCATCTCAACCATAAACGTTGACTGACCCGTTGCAAGGTCGTCGCTCGCGCCGACTCTTGTGAAGATTGCGTCAACCACGCCGATGCTCGCGCTCTTTGCCGGAACAAACGAGCCTATCTGAGCAAGCAGAACGATGTGGGCAATCTGGCGCATATAGGTGGACTTACCAGCCATATTCGGTCCTGTTATAATCGAACAGCGGTTTTCGTCCATATCAAGCTTGGTGTCGTTGGGAACGAACACGGCGTCCTCAAGAAGCGCCTCAACAACGGGGTGCCTTCCCTCTTTAATCTCGATTTTGCCGTCGTTTGTGATGCGGGGGCAGGCGTAGTTGTTGTTGATTGCAACCGTTGCAAGAGAACAGAGAGTGTCGAGAGTGGCGAGTGACTTAGCCGTGAGCTGAAGCCTTTCAAGCTCGCTTGCTATGGTGTTTCTCACCGAGGAGAAGACCTCGTACTCAAGCGCAACGCTTCTGTCCTTCGCGCCGATAATCTTGCCCTCGAGCTCTTTAAGTTCCTGAGTAATAAATCTCTCACAGTTTGTGAGCGTCTGTTTTCTTATGTAGGTTTCGGGCACCATTTCCTTGTAGGAATTCGTGACCTCGATGTAGTAGCCGAAGACTTTGTTGTAGCCGACTCTGAGCTTCGGTATGCCCGTGAGTTCCCTCTGCTCGTTTTCAATCGAGGCGATGACGCCCGCACCGTCCGCCATTATGGCTTTGAGCGAGTCAATCTCTTCGTTGAAGCCCTCTTTAATCATTCCGCCCTCTCTGACGGAAAACGGCGGCTCGTCAACTATCGCGCTGTCGATAAGCTCTCTCACGTCCCCGAGCAAATCGATGCCGCTGTATATTTCTTTGAGCAGCGCCGAGGACGCGGACGCAAGTTCGTTTTTGACCGACGGAAGCTTTTCGATTGTGTACTGAAGCGATTTAAGTTCCTTGGCGTTTGCGGTGCCGTAGACAATTCTCGTCATCAGTCTTTCGATGTCGCTAACGCCCGTAAGCGCCTCGCGTACGCTGTCGAGCATAATCGGCGTGTCGAAGAGCTCGCCGACCGCGTTCTGCCTCTTAGTGATTTTCGGGATGGACATAAGCGGTCTTTCAAGCCATGACTTAATCATACGCTTGCCCATGGCGGTCTTCGTCTTATCGATAACCCAGAGAAGCGAATGCTTTTTGTCGCCCGTCATCATTGACTTTGTCAGCTCAAGATTGCGCCTTGCGCTGATGTCGAGCCCCATATACTGCTCGTCGTCATAGAAGTCGAGCTCTGCGGGGGCTTCGATATTGTCAGTTTTCTGAGTATCCCTGAGGTAGCCGATAACCGCGCCGAGCGCACATACCGCCGAAGCGCTGTGCCCTATTTTAAGAGCGGAAATCTCTTCCTTTTTGAGGGTTTCGATAATAAGCGCCGTGCAGCTGTCAAAATCAAAATGCTCGTCGTCAAGCACCTCGACGTTTGCGTTTATCCTCTTTGCAAAGCCTTCAAGCTCTGAAAGGTCGAGCGCCTGAGAGTTGATGATGAGCTCCTTGGGCGAATAGGTTGAAAGCTGATTTATAAGCTTGCCGCCTATGTCGTCGCCGTCAAGCACCGTGATGTGAAACTCGCCCGTTGATACGTCCGCAAAGCAAACGCCCAAATCCTTCTTTGAATAGCAGAGCGAACAGAGATAGTTGTTTGAACCGTCCTCGAGCATATTGCCCTCGATTACGGTTCCGGGGGTTATGACTCTTATGACATCTCTTTTCACAAGACCTTTGGTGAGCGCCGGATCTTCCATCTGCTCACAGATTGCAACCTTGTAGCCGCGCGAAACGAGCTTTGCAATATAGCTGTCGGCGCTGTGGAAGGGCACGCCGCACATCGGCGCCCTCTCTTCCTGACCGCAGTCCCTGCCGGTCAGCACAAGGTCAAGTTCCTGCGACGCGATTTTTGCGTCTTCAAAAAACATCTCATAAAAGTCACCGAGTCTGAAGAACAGAATGGTATCCGGGTATTCACTTTTTATATCGAAATACTGAAGCATCATCGGCGAAAGCTTGCTTTCGTTTTTTGCCATTTTGTTCATCTCCTCTCTTCTTTCTGTGCGCCTGTATAAATTGTAGGGCAAGGCGCCTGCACCTTGCCGCGCAACGATGCGGGCATCGTTCCCTACAAAATATACAACCGAATCAGTTTAAATTAGTGGCAGCCTCCGCAGGTGCAGCAGTCGTGCGTGCAGTCAGCAGGCGGAACCTCGCAGGTCTCGGGGTCCTGACCGTCGAAGAAAAGGCCTATCATCTGGCTGATATACTGAGCCATCTGCTCCATCTCGGATGCGGCAGCGGCATACTTCTGCATATTCTCGCCTTCCATAATCTCGCCGTAAATCTTCTGGTAGTCCTTCTGAAGCTCGTTGAGCCTGTCCTCCGACGCCTCGTCGCCCTTCTCGGCTTCTTGCTGATACTTGAGCTGTACAAGCTGAAGTTCCTGCATCTGCTTCTGAAGGTTTTCGTCGCCGTCGTTTGCCTTTGCAGCTTCTTCAAGCGCAGCAAAGCGGGGGTCCTTCTGAATTTCCTTGCCTAATTCTCTGAGTGCTTTTTCCAAACTCATAATGTTACTCCTTTACTAATTCTCCCCTCATCACAAACGTCAGAGGTTCGATAACTTTTAACTTTTGGAAGGTGCCGATAAGGCTTTCGTCACCCTCAAACTCTATAATCAGATTGCCGTCGTTTCTCGCGGCAATATAATTATCGCCTAATTTTCCCTTGCCGTAGACATAACACTTAAAGGTCTTGCCTGCGTGAAGCGCCATCTGGGAAGCGCTGATTTTTTCCTGCAAATCCGTGAGCTCCTTAAACCACTTCGTTTTCTCATCGTGGGATACGGGGTCGTCAAGCTCAGCTGCAGGCGTTCCCTTTCTCGGCGAATAGATGAAGGTGAAAAGCGAGGTCGCCTTTACCTCTTCAACGAGGGACAGAGTTTCTTTGAAGTCCTCGTAGGTTTCGCCCGGGAAGCCGACAATAATGTCGCTCGTAATTGAAAGCTCGTCGCCCATAAGCTCTCTGGCGTAGTTGATGAGTTCCATATAGCTTTCTCTCGTATAATGCCTGTTCATCGCTTTGAGAATTCTGTTCGAGCCGCTCTGGAACGGAAGGTGAAGATGCTGGGCAACCTTGTCGCACGAAGCCATCGTTTCAATGAGTTCCCTCGTGCAGTCCTTCGGGTGGCTCGTCATAAAGCGGATTCTGAAATCGCCGTCGATACCGTTGAGCGTTCTGAGAAGCTCGGCAAAGCTCACCTGAGGAATCAAATCCTTGCCGTAGGAATTGACGTTCTGACCGAGAAGGGTTATTTCCTTGTAGCCGTCGTTTACAAGCCTTGTGAACTCGTCGACAACCGCTTCCGCCGTCCTGCTTCTTTCCCTGCCCCTTACATAGGGTACAATACAGTATGAACAGAAATTGTTGCATCCGTACATAATCGGAAGCCACGCCTTTTTGTCGCTGTCCCTTCTTATCGGCAAGCCCTCGGCGATTGCGCCGTCCATATCGGGAATCTCGAAAACTCTCTTTCTTCCCGTCAGCGCCCTGAACAGAAGCTCGGGCAGACGGTGGATAACGTGGGTGCCGAACACGAGGTCGACATACGGAAACGATTTCCTTATCCTCTCGGCAATGTGTTCCTGCTGCATCATACAGCCGCACAGCGCAATAATCACGTCGGGGTTTTTCTGCTTATAGGTTTTGAGCCTGCCGACGTTTCCGAACACTCTGTCCTCTGCGTGTTCCCTTACGGCGCAGGTGTTGAAGATAACAAGCTTTGCCTCGTCGCGCTTATCGGTGAACTCATAGCCCATACGGGCAAGCATACCCTTGATTTTTTCGCTGTCCGCAACGTTTTGCTGACAGCCGTAGGTCACAACGCACGCCTTAGGCGTTTCGGGGTAGCGGTGGCTGATGACGGACTCAACCTTCTGAGAATAGAGTTCCTGCTGCAGAAGCTGCGCTTCCGTTACAACGGCAGTCGTTCTTGTCTTTTCCGCCATACCCTCACCCCTTTGCGGCCTGTCCGATTTTTATGCAATATCCTACAATACATTATACAGTATACATTATATCAAATAACTACTATATAAATCAATATATATTTATTATAAAATAATATAAATTCACACTTTGTTTTTATATATTTTAACAAAAACGGCGTTTGACAGGCATATATATTTTTGATAGAATGATATCTGAACATTAAACGAAGCAGGTGATTGAATGCTTAAAAAACGAGGCGCAGGCGTTTTGCTTCACATAAGCTCAATGCCGGGCGAATACGGCGTTGGCGTTTTTGATGATAACGTAAGGGAATTTATCGACAGGATTGCGGATATGGGCTTCACCTACTGGCAGGTGCTTCCGTTCAATCCCAACGACCCTGCAAATTCCCCCTACTGCTCGCCGTCAGCCTTTGCGGGAAACTATCTCTACATCAACCCGAGAGGGCTTCTTGATATGGGGCTTGTGAGCGAGGACGACGTGAGGGAAAACGTCTATAACGGCTCGCCCTACACCGCCGACTATGAATACGCGGGCGAAAAGAGGCTCGCGCTTCTCAAAAAGGCGTTTCTCAATATCAACGACGGGCTTGCAAAGGATATAAAAGAGTTTGAACTTGAAAATTTCTGGCTGACCGATTACAGCGTTTTCATGGCTGTGAAGGAAGAGGAAGACGGCAAGCCGTGGTGGGAATGGAAAGCTGAGCACGCCCACTATTACGACTGCATCAAGGACATATATTCCTTCGAGGAAAAGGCGGCTTTCTGGAAATTTGTTCAGTATATTTTCTACAGGCAGTGGAATGAAATCAAGGACTATGCAAACAAAAAGGGCATCGCAATTATAGGCGATATGCCGATATACGTGGCTATGGACAGCGTTGACGTATGGTCGAATCTGCCGATGTTTCTGATTGACGAAAAGACGCTGAAGGTTGAGAAGGTTGCAGGCGTTCCTCCCGATTATTTCAGCGAGGACGGTCAGCTCTGGGGTAACCCGATTTACGACTGGAAGGCGATGAAAAAGGACGGCTACGGCTGGTGGATTTCAAGGATAGGCCACGCGCTCAAAACCTATGACACCGTAAGAATCGACCATTTCAGGGCGTTCGCATCGTACTGGGCGGTTCCCGCAGATTCCGAGACCGCGAAGGTCGGCGAATGGATTGACGGACCGAGGATGGATTTCTTCAACAAGGTCTTTGAGGTGTATCCCGACGCGCCGATTATCGCTGAGGACCTCGGCATTGTGGGCGAGGACGTGACGAAGCTTCTTGAGGACACGGGCTTCCCGGGAATGAGGGTTGTTCAGTTTGGCTTTGACCCGAATTCCGACTCAACTCATATGCCCCACAACGCGGTTCAGAACAGTATAAACTACGTCGGCACACACGACAACAACACCATCCTCGGATGGCTGTGGGAAGCAAGCGAGGCTGAAAGAAAATTCACGCTTGACTACGTCGGCTTCACGGGCGACAACTGGGGCGAGGGCGGCTACTACAGTCCCTCGTGCAGAAGGATTATCGAGGCCGTGTGGAAGAGCAGCTCAAACGTTGCGATGATTGCGCTTCAGGATATGTGCGGCTTTGGCAGCGACGCGAGAATGAACATCCCCGGAGTGCCCGAAAAGAACTGGCGTTTCCGCACAACAATGGACACAATAAGAAATATTGATTCAAATTATTTCAGGCACATCAACGCACTTTACAGGCGAATGTATCCTGTGTTTGATGAGAAAAAATAAAAATGCTCCCCTATATGGGGAGCTTTTTTGTAGGGAGCGATGCCTACATCGCTCCGCGGCGTGATGTGGGCATCACGCCCTACAAGTTTTTTAATTTGTTTGAATAAGCGCGTCGCGGTCAATCGGGAAGAATTCGTCAACCGGGAAGTCAATCGACTGAAACGCGTCGCACGGGCTTGACGTTGTGCAGTTGCACTCTCTTTCGGGAACGCAGTAATCGCAGGCGTTGATGAGAAGCTGGGAATCCCTTTCCATCTGAATGATTGAGAAGAGACCGAGAGTGACGATAACCGCCTTATCGCAGTCGCACGAAAAGCCGCCGTCGTTGTTTGCAGCGAGGATTGACTGCGGGAACGACGTCATACGCGGAACGCGGCAGTCGCACACGGGGATAACGTCCGCCGCGAGCACAACGGGGTCAACCGCCTGAACCTTTGCGACGGGATTGATATACTGCGACGCTACTGGGCAGTCCGTAAGCTCATTCGACTGCCTTGAGGTGAACACTCTTACGTCGCCGTCGCCGCCGAAAAGGATGCACTTTTTGTTGAAAAAGCAGTAGCCGACAGCGGTCTGTGGCGCGCTTACGGGGTTTGAATAGGTATCAAAGAGAAGCTTGAAATAGAAGGTTATGTCAACGCTGTAAAAGCCCCTGTTGAACGGAACTTCCTCAACGTCGATGCAGCATTCAACAAGCTGGCAATCCCTTGATTTTATCGTCACCGCACCGTCGATAAGGCTCTGATTTGCCGATGAAAAAGCGACTCTCATATTTTCAAGACAGTCCTTGCTGACACAGCTGTCAAAGATGCGCTTCGTGTCGATGCAAACGCTTTCGCGCAGTCTTTTTTCACCCGTGTCAATAATCGGGTTATTAGGCATAATAAAACTCCTTCAGAATGTATTAAGCAGGCTTTTGCCTTAACTTAGTAACATTCTATGAAGGAGTTGATTTTTTGTGATATTATATCGCTATTTTGCTTACGGTGATGGTGTAAATCATCGGGGCGTAGGCGGTTCTGCCGTTAAACTTTACAGCGCCGTCGTTTGAAAGAGTGAGCTCGTTTTCGCCCGCGCTGAGCTCGGCATAAAACGTAACCGTTTTGAACTTGCCCCAGTCGTAGGTATTGCGGCAGTAAACCTCGCGTTTTTCGCCGTTGATGTCAACGGTTATATAGCGCTCAATGAGGTCGACGTTGTAGTCGTGGAAGCCGCCCTCCTCGTTGTTTGAGTAGCAGACCGTAAACGCGTAAACGCCCTGTTCATCGAGGTTTACGGCGTATTTTGCACTGCCGCCCTCGCTTGAAATTCCGTCGATACAGTAGGCGTCGAGCGTCTCGCTGTATGCGCTGACGGCACCCGCAGTCAGCGTAGCCTTTGATACGTCAAGCACAGCCGAATTTTCACCGTCGGCAGGTTCAACGTTAACAGTCGGCTTTTCATCGTACTTATACTCAAATTCAAGGTAGTTAAGACCTCTCATAAGATAGTACGCACCGTCGGGATTCAGCGAAACTTTATTGCCGTTTACCGCAACGGTTTCGCAGTCTGCAAAAATTGAATAATAGCTGTCCTTCGGTGCAACTGCGACAAACGCGTAATTGCCGTCGCCGCTTCTGTCGCTGTCAAAAAGAACTGCACATTCCTTGTAATCAAGGCTTTTATGCACCGTCATTGAGTCGAGGACATAAGTACCCTCGCCGTGCTCAAATGTGATTGTGTGTTCGTCCTCGGAAAGCTCGACGTTTTCAAGCGTATAGCAGTTTGTAAATTCGCTCTTAATCGTGTTGTCAAGGGCGATTTCTGTCTGCTCGCCGTCAAGCGTCATAAGGACTTTTGCGGTCGTTCTGTCGTCGGGATTCTGCCTTCCGTTTTCATCCCACGCGCCGTCGTTTGCGTTGCCGTAGATAATATCAAGGTCGTACTCGCCTTCGCTGGGAACTTTGAAAGTGAGCTTTACGCCGTCGCCCCCGTTTTCCATACCGCCGACCATGCCTTCAACCTCGCCGCTCGTGGCGTAGGCGCTGTCGTAGGTATAGGCGTTGCCGAGAAGCTCGCCGTCTTCAAATTCAAAGCGTTCGCTTCTGTTTTCGGAAATGTACTTATCGGGCTTGTTATCGGTCTTTTCAATAACGATGTGATAGGCGTTTGCGCCGTCGGTGTTTTTGATTTTAATTGTCTCCGACGAGCTGAGGCTCTTGCACTCATAACTGATTCTTTCGGGTGAGGTCACCTCGCCCGTGAGCCCTCTGTAAACCGCCTCTTCGACGGTTATTCCGACGTTTTCACCCTTCAGCGCGGTATCGTCGAGGTTTTTGAGCTTAACCTTAACGTCGCCGTCTCCGCCGCCGCAGATTATGTCAATCCTATCCTCGCTTTCGGTCATTGAAACAATGCCCATAAAGCCCCATGAGGACAGGGCTTCTTTCTTCTTTATATATGCGTTTTCAAAGTTTGAGTTGAACAAATCGCGGTACTCGGAAGAGATTAAACTGCCCTCCATATCGGCGTACCAGCGGTAGAGCCACCAGTTGGAATTGGGCATATTATCGTCTGCCGCGGTGTCGCAGAGATTGTCGGCAAGGCGCCAGTAGGCAACGTTGCCGTAAACGCCGCTTCTTTCAATCTGCGTTATGTACTGCACCATTTTTCCGGGCATTCCGCAGTCGCACATTCTGCCGTATTCGGTGACGATTATCGGAAGCTCTTCAAGCTGAAGTTCCCTTTCCATAGCCCTGTATTCCGTGACGTGCTGCTGCCAGTATCTGATTGAAAAGTCGTTGAGCTCATGGTAAATCATCACGTCGGGAACGCAGTCGTTGTCGACGCAGAAGGTCAGAAATCTTCCGATTTCGCCGCTGTCGTAATCGCAGAAACCCGGTCCGCCGATGAGCGCGTTCGGGTTGATTTCCCTCACGCAGTCGTAGGTGATTTTCCACGCGTCAAAGAAGTTTGACTCGCCCACCTCGTTATAGGCGCACCAGAAGCCCTGCTCGCTGTCGTCCTCTATCGTTTCGCCGAACCACAGACCGTTGTCGCACTCGTTGTAGAGGCAGTAGACTACCTTGTCGGCATAGGGCGATTTCGTGAGGTATTTGACCTCGGCTTCAACCTTTGGAAGATAGTCCTTCTCAAGAAACTCGCGCCAGTCATAGGTGCCCTCGCTCCTCATCTTGTTGATGTTGTCGTGGTTGTAGTACCACGTTGAGTAGGCGTCCTGAAGGTAGACCACGTCATAGTCGGTGTTTTCAAGCTGGGTGTAGACGTTGTCAATGTCGCCTATCGGGTGCTGAAGACCACCCGCAACCTTTTGCGACACACTTGAAATATCGAGACTTTCGGTCATATTCTCACTCGGAACGCCCGCCTCGGCAAGACCGTAGAGATAGCCCGAAGCCCTGCTTGAAACCTCGCCCTCCTTAGCCGAAAAATCGGCGGTGAGGCTCGGGGTGTAGGACAGTAAGAATGCACCCGCGGCAATTCCCGCCGCGAGCACCGTGCATACTAATACAGATATAATTATTTTAACTGCTTTTTTCATATTAATCTTTAATCACGCAAAGTCTGAGAGCCTTTGGCTCCACCTTGAAATTGATTTCGCTGTAGTCGAAGTTCTCGCCGTCGCAGTTGCCGAGAAGCTTTGAGCCGTCTTCCATCCAGAGTCTGCCCGAAACGGCATAGCCGTCCTCAACGTGCTCGGGACAGGTTTCGGCACTCAGCACGCCGTTTGAATACTTGGGAATAAGCGGCAACGCCTGAGGAAGCGAAAGACCTCTTACAAGGACGAAATCGAGCAGTCCGTCGTCAAGCTCGGCATTCGGCGCAGGCTCGAAGCCGCCGCCGTAGAAGCTTGCGTTACAGATTGCAAAAAGAGTGTAGTCCTTGTGATCGTACTTATAGCTGTAGGTTTCGCCCGTTTCCTTGTCAACGCACTTGATATCAAAGCAGATATCATAGTGAAGGGGCTTTGCGATAACGGGAATGATTGCAAGATTATATGCGTTGTGACCGAGGAAGGGCGCCTTGTCAGCCATCTTCTTTCCGATGGTCTCAACGAGCGTATCCATACCGAAGGACATAACGTTTATGCACTTTTCGCCGTTATAGTCTATAAGGTCGATGGGCTTTATGTCATAGCGGATTTTGCCGCTGTAAAAGCCGAACGCCTTGATTACGTTTTCAACGTTTATCTTCTTTGTGCCGTAGACCTTTTTTGCAAAGTCGTTGCCCGTACCGAGTGGAAGAATCATAAGCGGGGTGTCAGTTCCCGCAAGTCCGTTTGCGATTTCGTGAACGGTGCCGTCACCGCCGCAGGATACGATTACGCAGTCCTTTCCGTACTCGTCGGCATATTCCTTTGCGATGCGCTTGGCATCGCCCTGACACCGGGTTTCCTCAAGAATCATCTCGTCTTCAAGCTGACGGAAGGTCGATTTTATTCTTGCAAAAAGCTTTTCCTTGTCATCGTTTCCCGCTATGGGATTAACTACAAATATGTATTTCATAATATTCCCTTCCTTTGCTTACATCACTCTTGTTCCGCCCACGGGACGGATGATGAGAACGTGGCACGAGCCCTCGCCGAAAACGGCGTCCATCTCGGTTTTGTATGTATCGAGCATATCGTTTGGAACGAACGCCTGAATCGTTCCCGCAAAGCCGCCGCCGTGAACTCGCCATGCGCCCCTGCCCTCAAGAAGTTCCTGGCTGATGCAAAGCGCAAGCGAGAGCTTCTGCTCGGTGGGATTATGGGGCGTGAACACGTTCTGATTGTAGAGATATGACGAATAGCCTGACGAGGTGATAACCTCTTTAAACGCGTCAAAATCGCCTTTTTCAAGGGCGGAAACGGCCTTTTCAACCCTGATGTTTTCGTTGTAGAAATGGTCGGCACGAAGAATTGCGCGGTCGTTTACCTTCTTTGTGAGCTCGGGGATTGCCTTGATGAAATCCTCTTTTTCAATCTCGCGCAGAACCTTTTTGCCCATAGCCGCCGCAACCGCTTCCATCTCGCTTCTCACAGCGGCGTAATCGTCCGTAAGGTCGCTGTGGTTGCCGTGGGTATCGACTATGCACAGGCTGTAGCCCGACTTTGAAAAATCGTAGTCAACCTTCTTTATAACGGGCTCTTTGAGGTCCTTGAAATCAATCGTTACGAAGGTGCCGACGGACGAAGCCATCTGGTCAAGAAGTCCCGAGGGCTTGCCGAAGAACACGTTTTCGCTGTACTGAGAAGCCTTTGCAATCGTCACCGCGTCAATATTTCCGTCGTTATAAAGGTAGGAAATGATATTGCCAATGAGCACCTCAAAAGCCGCCGAGGACGAAAGTCCCGAGCCGCCCATAACGTCGCTCGTGGTGCAGGCGTCAAAGCCGCCGACTGAATAGCCGAGGTCGTTAAGCCTTGCAACAACGCCCTTTACCATTGAGCTTGACTTGCCGTAGTCCGATTCCTTTGCCGTGAGGTCCGAAATATCCACGTTATTCACCGAATGTCCCTCGGACTTTTCGCAGATAACGCTGTCGTCCCTCTTTGCGCAGATTGCAATCGCGTCAAGATTTATCGAAGCCGCAAGCACCTTTCCGTTGTTGTGGTCGGTATGGTTGCCGCAAACCTCTGTTCTGCCGGGGGCGCTGACAGCCATAACATCTCTTTCGTCGCCGAACATATTTATAAAGTTTTTCGCCGTGCGGATATAGCGTTCGCGCTGATAATTAACCGCATCGTCGGTTACATACACCCTTTTAAGGCTTTCATCCATTTTGCCGCTTTGAATCGCGGATATTAGTTCACTTGCTCTCATATTATTCTCCGTTCCGTCGTTAGACTATAAAACAATTTTATATTTTTCCTTTTCCGAATAAATAAGAAGCGTCTGATTCATCTGCTTTGACTTTATGCCGAAAAAGATATTAAACAAAAATACCGAGATTCCCGTAAAGGCGACTATTGCAATAAGCATCGTGATAAACCTTGCCGAGAAGGGATTGAAAATCGCGTTACCGATTGTGGTATACATATAAAGTCTCGGGGCAAAGCCGAGGATACTGAGGCAGGAATAGTAGACAAAATCGTACTTCATCGAGCCGTAGTACTTTGAAACCATACCCAGAGGTATCGTGGGAACAAGCCTTGAGACAAAGAGAACGTAGGGATTGCCCGTCCCCTTGAACTCAATCCATTCCTTGATGAATTTGAGCTTTTTGATGCCGAGAATCATTCCCGTCCAGCCGCCGCCGATATATACGCCCTCAACGTATTTCACCGTAAAGAAAAACAAACAGAAAACAACGTTGATGATTATTGCCTGAGTAATCGGGAACACAACGCCCGAGATTACGCACAGGAAACCCATCGGTATGGGAAGCTGGCATTTTGCGATGTAAAGCGCAAAGATACATATTAAGATTTCGAAATTTGAATCAAGCTGTGTTATCGCATTGTCGATTTTCTGAAGGAAGCTGATAAGAGCGTTAAATCTTATTTCAAGGCTTCCGTGATTTTCAAGGACAAGCGCAAGGAACACGAGAAGCGCCGCCGTAACCACAAGGATTATCAGCGAAAAGAAGCTTGTTCTGTGCCTTTTTTGCTGTTTCATTCTGTCACCCTTTTTGTATTTTGCTAAGCTAATCCGCCTCGTAGAAATTGCCGAGGAACTCGTAGTGAGGAAGTTCCTCGCTGAGCGCGCAAATCAGGTCGAGCGTTTCCTCGTCCCTGACGTTGCCGAGTATATCGGTGTAAAAATAATAGCTGAAATTGCCGTCCTCAATCGGTCTTGACTCAAGCTTTGTGAGGTTGAGCCCCGCCATTGAGAATCTGCCGAGAATACGGTAGAGCTTACCGGTTTCGTGAGGCACGGTGAAGATAAGCGAAATCTTGTTTGCGTTTTCGCTTATCAGCAGTCTTTTTGAGATTACGATGAATCTCGTCTTGTTTACAGCCGCATTCTGTATGCTTTTTCTGTAAACCTTAAGTCCGTATTTTTTCGCAGCGCTTTCAGAGCAGATTGCGCCGATATGTTTTTTGTCGGACTCTGCGACGTACTTTGCAGCAGCCGCCGTGTTTGAATAGTTTATGCCGACAAAATCAAAGTTTTTGATGAAGTTGTTGCACTGTGAAAGCGCCTGGGGATGGGAATAAACGTCCACTATATCCTCATATTTCGTGTCGGGCTTTGCACACAGGCAGTGCTCAATCTTGAGGTCGTACGCGCCTACAACGTAGAAGCGGTATTTCATAATCAGGTCGTAGGATTCGTGAACCGAACCCGCGGTTGAGTTTTCAACGGGGATGATTCCGAATTTTGCCTCGCCCTTGTCGACCGCCTCGAAAACGTCCTCAAAGGCTTTGAAATACTTTACGGGATTATCCGGAAACAGTATTCCCGAGGTCTCGCCGCTGTATGCGCCCTCTGCGCCCTGACAGGCGATGAAGCCGTCCGAGTAGAGCTCGCCGTCGATAAACGAGTCCTCGATAATGCTGCGAAGTTCCTCGCCGCCGCCGATAATCTTGTGCTGCAAAGCTCTTGAAGCGTCCATAGCGCTTGAAAAGATTGTCTTTATGTACTCGCCCTTGTCGCCGCATTTTGCCTTGACGTCGTCGAGTATTTCCTGTTCCCTCTTCTCATTGAGAACGGGCATATTGCGCTTTGCCTTATACGCCGCCACCTGCTCGGAAATCTCGAGCCTTTTTATGAGAAGGGGTATGAGTTCTTCGTCAACTTTGTCTATTTCGTTTCTTAATTCAAGTAAATCCATTATTAGTCCTTAGCCGTTTAAAATATCGAGAAGGCAGAACGCCGCGGCAGCTTCCACAACGGGAACTGCTCTCGGCACAATGCACGGGTCGTGCCTGCCCTTAATTTCAAGAGTCGTTTCTTCCATCGTCTTCAGATTAACGCTTTTCTGGGGCTTTGAAATTGACGGGGTGGGTTTAATAGCAACCCTGAAAACGAGGGGCGCGCCCGTGGTTATTCCGCCGAGAACACCGCCGTTGTGATTTGAAAGCGTTACAATATTTCCGTCCGAAATGCCGTAGCCGTCGTTTGCGTCCGAGCCGCGCATCTTTGCAAAAGCGAAGCCCGCGCCGAATTCAACGCCCTTTACTGCGGGGATTCCGAAGAGAATCCTTGAAAGCTCGCCCTCGACGGTTGAAAACATATTGCCGCCGATACCTGCTGGAAGCCCGATAACGGCGCATTCAATCTCGCCGCCGAGACTGTCGCCTTCCGCTCTCGCCGCCTCGATTTTCTTAATCATCTCTTCCTTCGACTTCTGTGAGAAGGTCGGGAAGGACTGAGAGGAAAATCTCTTTATCAGCTCTTCGGAAATGCTGTTCGGGTCGTATATTCCGTCACACACGCCGCCTATCTCGGTAACGTGGGCGCCGACGAAAATTCCCTTTTCAGCGAGAACCTGCTTTGCAACCGCACCCGCGAAAACGAGGGGCGCCGTAAGCCTGCCGCTGAAATGGCCGCCGCCTCTTATATCATTATTACCGCCGTATTTTACATATGCGGGGTAATCGCTGTGGGACGGCCTCGGAATACTCGTCATATCGCTGTAATCCGAGCTTTTTGTATTTGTATTTTCGATAATCATCGCAAGAGGTGCGCCCGTGGTTTTGCCGTCGAGAACGCCCGAGAAAATCTTAGGCACATCTGCCTCTTTTCTCGGCGTGGCGGTCGTATCCCTTCCGGGTGCTCGCCTTTGCATATCGAGATTAATCTTTTCCATATCGAGCGTAACGCCCGCGGGCAGACCGTCGATAACGCAGCCTATCGCCTCGCCGTGGCTTTCGCCGAATACGGAAAGCTTTATTCTGTTGCCAATATCAGAGGACATCTGCTTTACCCCCAATCATATTATAATCCTCAAAGAATGAGGGGTAGGACTTGTTTATGCTCTCACAGCCGTCGATTTTCACTTCGCCGTCAGCCGCGAGCGCCGCCACCGAAAATGCCATAACAATCCTGTGGTCGTTGAAGCTATTCAGCTCAGCCGCGTGAAGCTTTGAGCCCGTAATTTTTATGCCGTCCTCAAGCTCCTCTGCGTCCGCGCCGAGGGCTCTGAGGTTAGTAACAACGCTTTCAAGCCTGTCGGATTCCTTGTACCTGAGCCTTTCGGCGCCGCTTATGACGGTAGTTCCTTCTGCATTTGCGGCAAGCACCGCGATAATCGGAACAAGGTCGGGTATGTTTTCGGCATTCACGTTGCATGCTTTAAGACAGCTTTTTTTAACTGTAACGCTGTCGCCGTCGACTGAAACGTCCGCGCCGAAATCTTTGAGTATCTGAACAATGGCTTTGTCGCCCTGCGTGCTTTGCATATCAAGTCCGCTCACGGTGACCTCGCCGCTGATTGCGCCTGCAACGAGGAAGAACGCCGCCTGCGACCAGTCGCCCTCAACGGTATAGTCGAGCTTTCCGAAGGTCTGACCGCCGTGAATGAGATAGCCGAACTCGGTTTCCCTGACGTTTACGCCGTAATCAGCCATAACCTTAACCGTCATATCGACGTAGGGCTTTGACTGAAGCGGGGTTTTGAGAATAATCGCGCTGTCGCCCTCAACGCATGAGAGCGCGAGCAGAAGCCCCGTGATGTACTGACTGCTGACGTCGCCCGAAACCTCGTAGCTTCCGTTTCGAAGCCTGCCCGAAATGCTGAGGGGCAAGCCGCCGTCGCTTTCAACGTTTACGCCGAATTTCGGAAGAAGGTTGAGATATTCGCCGAGCGGTCTCTGAGGCAGTCTGCCTTCGCCGACAAAGGTCACTTCCCTGCCGAGCGCCGCTGCAACGGGAAGCATAAAGCGAAGCGTTGAGCCGCTTTCAAGGCAGTTGAGAGTCGTGCCGCCGTTTTCAAGCGCGGCTGTCACGCCCTGCGTAGCCCTCATATCGTCTGAATCCGCTATGGGTTCAACACTTCCGCCGCCCGCGAGAAACGAGCATATAAGCGCTCTGTGCGCCGCTGATTTTGAAGGGGGCGCGCAGACGCATCCGCAAAGGGATGACGGAATGATTCTTACTGTACTCATTATCCGATTTCCTCTTTAATCCTGTTGCCCTCTTTCATCATTTCCTTGAGCTGGGGCGCGTCGCCGTTTACTATGCAGTACTTGAATTTCATAAGGTTTGATACAAGGTCGTCTATCTCGCGGACGAGAGCGTCCTTATTGTCGATGAAAAGCTCCGTCCACATATCCGCGTTGATTCTTGCCACGCGGCTAACGTCGCGGTAGCTTCCCGCCGAGAAGCCCGCATGCTGGGGCGCGAGGGGCGAAAGGACGTAGGAACAGGCAAGAACGTGGGCAATCTGCGAGGTGAAGGCAATCATTTCGTCGTGATGCTCGGGGTCGGTTACAACCGTGCGGGCAAAGCCCATTTCCTCGGCGAGTCCCACGAGCGCGTCAATCTTGTTTCTCGGCGTGCCCTCAACGGGCGTGCAGATAAACGAAGCGTTGTCGAAAAGGTTGTTGAGCGAATTGTCGTAGCCGCTGACCTCGCGTCCCGCCATGGGATGAGCGCCGATGAAATAAAAATCGAAATCTTCCTTTTCAAGCTCGCGGCAAATCTTTGTCTTGATACCGCAGGAATCGGTCACGATGCTGTTTTTCTTGAACAGAGCTCTGTGGTCCTTGATGAACTGAGCGATTGCGTCGGGATAGAAATTAACTATCGTGACGTCCGCTCTCGGGATGAGCTTTTCAAGGCTTCCCGTTTCGTCGATAACGCCCTCTTCAAGAGCCCTCTTTGAAACGGTCTCGGTTCTGTTCCAGCCGAGCACCGTGTGGTTTGTATTCTTCTTTAAAGTCTTTGCGATACTTGCACCGATGAGTCCAAGTCCTAATACCAAAACATTCATAGCCGCACTTCCAAATATCAATGTATATAATATTTCACAATAATAATATAATATAAATTATAATATGTCAAATTATATTATATAAAAACGGACAAAATTTAGAAAGTGTTTAGAATTGAATATGAAAACAACTTTCAGAAAGGTGCAGAATTCCGTTTTCTTGCTCTCCCGCTTCGTAAGACAATAAAAAAATACCGCGGAATTAAATCCGCGGTATTTGTGTTTTAACCGAAATAGTTGTAATCCGGACCGTCACCAAGGTCGGGGTCATCGTCTGATGTCATAATGATATCCCTGCAGTTGAGGAGATAATTTTTGATTTCCATTTCTGGTTCTTCATAAATCTTCTTCATTAACGCTCCTCCTTAGAAATCATTATTACCCGTCTGTACAGGTGAGTAAATCGTGTGGCTGCCTGTGCCGTCCGTGTAGGTTAAGTAAGCAACGTAGTTGAAGCTTACCGCTCTTGACGGATTGTTGATGTTTACAACAAACTGATCGCCGCAGGTAAGGGTTGTAGCCTTCATTCTTGCAACGCCGTTCTTGCCAACCTTATCAAGCGTAAGGTCGCTGCCGGTTGTTGATGTATTTGATGTGAACAGATAGCCATATTCTGTAGCGGTTACGCCTTCAGGTGCTGCGAACGAAGCAACAAGCGTGAACTTTTCAACATTGCCCTGAGCGTTGTATACGGGTGCAACTGTGTCGCGTACGTTGAGCGTCATTGCGCCTGCATTTCCGAAGTATTCGAAGTAATCGTCTTCGGTCATCGGGATGATGTTGAGGTTGTCGTAAGCGTAGAAGGTGTATTCACCGCCGAATGCGAGAGGAGTGAGCGTGTAGCCTTCGCCTTCTGCATAAGCGTCGATATCGTCAACGAGTGCATAAGCGTAAACGTCTTCACCAAGAAGCTCCGGACCTATCATTTCAGCAAATTCCGTGTTGAGGAACTTAACCTTTTCATTGTAGGTGAAGTCGAACTTGAGAACTGCTGCAAGGTCGTCTGAGATTTCACCGAAGATGTCAACATAGGTGTCTACGTCGTTAAGCGGGATTAACTCGTTTCCGTCAAGGAACCATACTACGATTTCGTAGGAATTATCCTGCTCGTGAGCTGCGTCGATTTCGTAGTGGTAAACCACTGTCATCGGTTGGCTTGCATAGTAGGTGCCCTCTTCTTCGATAAGCTCGCCGCCCTTTTCGGTGTACTCACCGCTGTATGCATAGCCTGCATAGTTCGGGATTGAAGGCATATCGGTGATTTCGCCGGTGTTTGCGTCTGCATAAGCAACTGCAAATACCTTAGTCTTAGCGCCGTTGATGTCTGCTACGAAGGTTACGGGGAAGTTGTTCGCATCGCCGTCCTTAGCGATTGACTCAACATATGTGTCGCCGTGTACGTAGAAGCTGTATGAAGGTGCCGTGCTGTAGTACTTGGAAGCCGTCTTAACATTGTTCGTTGAAGGTGCTGAGTAGCAGTAGTACCAAGCGTAGTTTGCGCCCTCGGACTTCTCTGTGATGTCCGAAACAACCTCTGCCGTGCCGTCGCCGTTGATTCTTACGCCCGTGCCGTACGAAACATTTTCCATTACTGCGGTATTATTAAGATATACATTGTATGTCTTAACGCTGCCGAGTACGCTGCTGATGTAGCTCTGAAGAGCTGCGTCGGTGCCGTAGATAAGAGCAACGTAGCTTGTGCCGTCAACCGTTACGTTCTGAGTATAGGTGAAGGTCTTTGAGTACATATCCGTATCGTATGCTGCAAGCTGCTCTACGTAAGCTGCGATGTCTGCGGTCTCTGCTGCGTAATCAACAGGTGTGAGTGCGTTTGCTGCATTTGTAAGAGCCGTTGTCTGAGCGTCGATAGCGGACTGTGCGTCAGCGTATGTTGCGTTCTTCTGTTCTGTTGTGTAATTGAAATAGGTGTCAGCTGCGATTACGTTGTTAACTGCGGTGAGCTGGTCAACCGAATACTTGTAATCCTCAAGCTTGTTGATGAGTGCGCCCTTTGCCGTATCGTGAGCGGTGAAGTTTGCACGGTTGAGTGAGCCTGTGTAGATTGCGGTATGAGAATCGTTGAATGTAATGTGTTCATTCATATCGATTGAAGCCTCATCCTGCCAACCTGCGAAGGTGTATGTGTAGTTACCGCTGTCGTATGTTGAAGCCTGAGCTCTGCCGATAATAGCGTTAACTGCTGTTGCGTACTGGCTGAGGGTTTCGCCGTAGTTTACGGTAACTGTTTCAGTTGTTGTGTGAGTAGCGTCGGTGTTGTAGGTGAATCCAACGTCGAAGGTCTTGAGAGACTTAGCATTCCAAGCGTTAAGAAGATTTGTATATCTGTTGTTAAGTCTTGTCTGGATTGCGTTTGTGGTGAGATGAGTGATATCAAGCTCATCCGAAGCCTCTGTAAGTCTCTGGTTAATTCCGTTTGAACCTGTTACGCCGTCATACTTCTGAGCGTTTGTGTAGCCGTTTGCATCGGTCTGCGCAAGCCAGTTGCTGATGTAGGTGTAAAGGTCAACAAGGTTTGAAGCGTCGATTACGTGAATTGTGATATTGAACGTATCGCTTGACTGGACGCAACCATAACCTGCATATGCAAGTGAAGGCTGTGAGTTCCATGAGTAGAACGAACCGTAGTGAGTGCCCATATAGGAAAGGTCGTAAGACTTGGGACCTGTGGACGACGTGAAGTTTCCGCCTGAAACTGCAGTTGAAGAAGGAAGGTCAACTGCAAAGTCAGCAGAATAAACGATGAATGCGTCGTGCTTTTCCTGTCCGTCCTGAATGATAGCAGTACCAACTACGGGACTTGTCTTCGCACCGTTTGTAGTGCCGAAAACTACGTCAAATTCGGGTGAAACTGCATCGTAGATGTATACGTCCTCAGGAGTTCTTGCGAAGAAGCTGTTGCGGATACCGCTGGTTTCGGATATGCCGAAGTTGTGAACCGAGAAGTCGCCGTTTCCCGAACTACTGCTGAGAAGACCGGGATAGTTCTGCTGTGCATTGTCAACTGCGTTAGGAGTTGAGGTAGCGGTTGCAGAGTTAATCTCGTTTGTTGTGCCGTATGAAGCGTTAATCGAGATACTGTCAATACCGTTGTTATCCTTGAGTGCGTCACCGTCGTTGTAACAGTTGTTCTTAATGTTGAACTTACCGAAATCTGCGGTTACTGCATTGTGCGTCATCTTAACGAGAGTTGCGGATGAGGTATAGGATACGGTCTGAGTAAGAGTATATCTTCCGTGCGTATGCGACATATCGGTCATCGTTGTAAGCTCACCCTGATTTGCAATCGCACCGTCGTCAATACCGAAGAAGGTATATCTGAGTGCGTCGTAAGCTGTCTGAACCGTTCCTACCTGTGCAACGTATTCAGCATACTGAGTATCGAAATCGGTGAACGGAGTTCTTGCCATCACGTTTGCATACTCTGCAAGGTTCTGCTGAGCCGTTGTGAACGACGCATAGTTTGAATATTTGGGCATACCGTTGTCAGCCACGTTGCTTACCTGCCATGCAACTGCGCTGTTGAGCGACATTGCAAAGCCGTTGCCGTGAGCAATAGCGTCGGGGCTGATACGAAGTGCTCTCATAATATCGGGAACGTCGGCAGTATAGCCTGCGATAAGAGCCGCAGCCTCTGCCGATTCAACAGGTCCTGCAGTAGTTACACCGTAGTTTGCAAGCGAACCCCAGACATCAACCTTGATAGCGTCGAGCTGTGACTGAACGCTGTTGTAGGTTGAGCTTGTGAAGTACTGGGGATCAAGACCGTCAAACACTGCAAGAGCAGCCATAAGAGCCGATGTATCCTGATACTGAACGTTTGTCTGAAGAGCATTGTAATATGTAACAAGAGCTGTTGCATAGGTCATGCCGTCCATATCGTTGTTTGACTCGGTATAGCTGTAGCTGCCGTTAGGAAGCGCATTGAAGATGTTCTTAACAGCCTGATATGCGGTATTGAACTTGTTCCATGATTCCGTTGTGTAGCCGGTGTTGCCGAGCTCGCCCTGGTTTACGATAGCGGTGGTAACAGCCGTACGAAGGTTTGCATATGAGGTGCTGTCATAGTGATTTGAAGCATCGTTTGCAGCAGTTCTCATATTTGTAACGAGCGTACGCATCTCGCTTACGGTTGTTGAATAACCGTCTGCGTTATTGGCAAAGTTAGCCGTTACATCATAGCTTGTAGCAGCGTCCATAGCAGCGATATATGTTGCAAGACCGCCCTCCTTGAAGTTTGAAACGGGAGTGCTCTTCATCTGTGCGCCGTACTGTGCGATAGCGTCTGCAAGGGTCTTGTAGTTAATAACCTTGATGGTTGCGCTTGAACCGCTGAGGATAACAGCATCGGAGTTTGCGCTGTCACCGGTTGATACGTACCAGTTCGGGCTGTACTCTGCGCCGTAATCTGCAGGTGCTGCAACAACTGCAAGAGCGTTTGAACCGGTTCTCTCATATCCGTACTGGAATGAACCAATCCAGTTTGTCTTGTAGGTAAGCTGCTGGGTTCTGTGAGCGGCTGTGTTCTTGCTTGCATAGTTGTTACCGGTGTTGTAGTTATAGGAAGGTCTGTGATATGCAGAACCGTTCCACTGTGACCACCAGTTCCAGTTCCAGTCAACGTTTACCGTCTGGTCGTCGCCCTGAGTACCGCCGCACCAGTAGTCTGTGAACTGAAGCACGTTGTAGTCAAGGTCGCCGGTCGAGTTTGCGTTTACTGCAGTATCAGCCGTCGGATAAACCGAATACAGATAACGGCTCTTCTTTGCCGTTGCCTTTGTCTTAAAGAAGATAGGCAAAGCGGCTCTTGTTGAACCGTCGTAAAGAAGAACTGTGCCGTTATAGTAATACAACTCTGTATAAACATCTGCGTTTGTAGCGCTTGTGATATTTGTAGCCTGACCGGTACGAAGCACGTTGTTAATCGGCTGACCGGGGCCAACATACTCGCTCATATTGGCTTCGGTGGAATTTGCAAATGTGGGAATTTTTGAAGTGATGTCCGGAGTCGGATCATACGTTCCCATATTGGCGATAGCCGTCTGAAGCTGGGAAGCAAGTGTGCCGAGAGCAGATGTGTTGCTGCCGTACTCATATGAGTCAAGAGCCTTCTGGCACTGAACGTAAAGAGTATAGGCAGGTGAAACATTTGTCCACATTGCGCCATCTGTCTGTAATGCAGTTTCAAAAGCAGTCATCTGAGTTTTAACTGCCGCAACTGCCTGGTCACTACCTGAAAGGTCGATTGTAGCATAGGAAGCGATAGGCGCCGCCGTTACAACCATCAGAACAGAAAGCACTAAAGAAATGACTTTTGTAGAAAGCTTTGTTTTCATGATTGATTCCTCCTAACAAATTTACCTTCGGATAAAGGCTGTACCGCATACGGAAGTCCCGTCCCTGACCTGACGTCGCAACCTGCAGGCACCGCTATATCTTGAGGTATTCTACAGTAATGGGTATAATTTACCCATTTATATTTTTATACGAAATAATAATAACACATAAAATATGGACTGTCAATACAAACGGCAAAAAAATTACTGAAAAATATTTACAAATTGTTTACAATTAGAATAATAACCATAACGGTTTTGCAGAGGTGCATAATGGACAGATTGAAAAATGTGTTCAGAAAACGGCGCAAAAAAAGAACAGCCGCATTGCGACTGTTCCGTAAGTTTTATTTGAATTACTCTGCTTCTGCAGGTGCGTCGTCCGCTTTCTTTTCTCTGAGAAGTACAAACTTTTCCATCGGGAAGAGAACGACCATCTGAACAAAGCCTGCCGCAAGTCCCGCAATCGTTCTTGCCAGACCGTTGAGCCATTCCCAAGGTGCCTTTGCGATGATACCAACGAGCCAGCCCTGGAACCATGTTGAGAAGAGAATAAGTGCAATCATAAGTACGATATAGATTGCAAAGTTGTACCACGGTGCGTCGGACTTGAAGGTTGTCTTCTTGTTCTGATAGAAACCGTAGATGTTTGCGATAAGGTTTGAAAGGAAGAACGGAAGAACGTAGCCCCATGTTACAACGCCGACGATTGCCGTAGCTGTGCCAACGGAAAGAGCGCTTGTGTCATAAAGCTTGCCCGTTGCCGTTTCAATTACATACTTACCGATTTGTTCGATACCCTTTGCGGTTGATGAATCAAATACAAAGTTGGGGTCGAAGATTCCCTGAAGGAAGGTCGGAAGCGGTGCGATTACCTTATCGAAAACGAAGGGTAATACGTTTGCAAGTACAAGCTGGATGATTGTAACAAGACCCGAAACAACGAGGAACTTTACAAACTGCCAGATTGTTTTGATGAGTGAACCTTTTTCCTCTGCGGCGCCGTCAATGCCGCCCAGAGAAATCTTTTTCTTTTCATCTGCCATAAGAATTTATCTCCTTAAACAAAAAAATTTAGCAAATTTATTATAACAAGAATGAAAATATAATGCAACATTTTTTTGTTGCAGGGCAAAACCCGCCCAAAATTACACAGGGCGCCCCGAAGGGCACCCTTAATATTTAATAACATATATTCATACATATGGCAAACGCCGTTTTCGTCGCTCCAGTAGTATTCACCGTCCCAGAAGATGTCACGAAGGGCATTAAACACAGGGATTTGACAGCATCAAAAAATATGAATTATGAGGTGCAAAGCAATTTTGAATTTCGTTAGAACAATGAACAAAAAAGAATTAAGGCTGACGCCTTAATCCTTTTTTGAAACAGTCAACTGTTTTTATTTATTGATTTATTTATAATTCAATTAATTATCTGCGATATTACAAATAATAAATTTCTCCGAGACATGCGCCGTTTTCATCAAATTCATATTCCGTGCCGTCGATTTCATAGACGCCGTCGTAATACATCCAGCAGTCCTCTTCATCAAAGTAATACTCGATTCCGTTAATCATTTTCCAGCCCTTTACGCATGAGCCGTCCTTATTGGTATAATACCATATTGTGTAAACGCCTGAGCCTGCCCATTTTTGTTCAACCTTTGCCCAGCCAGCTTTCTCTCTGAGTGCGCCGTCGCTGTTCATAAAATAATACTTCTTACCGTCGAAGATTGCGCCTGTTTGCATATTGCCGTAATTCTTGTCGAAGAAATACCACTTGCCGCCCGTCTTGAGCCAGCCTGTTGCAAACTTGCCGTTCTTGTAGTAGCACCATTCTGTATAGGTCTTGGATTTGCCGTCATAGTCGATATACGGCACTTTTGTGCTGTTCCAGCCGTTCTTTGGATTCTCAACCCAAGCGCCGCTTGACGAGAAGAGATAGATTTTTTTGCCGACCTTATTAACGCCGACAAACATATAGCAATCGTCGCTGTCAAAAGCGTACCATACGCCGCCTATCTTTTGCCAGCCCTTTATAAGAGCGCCGCTCTTCTTTGCATAAAACCAGTCACCGTATTCATCCTGTCCCCAACCGTTTTCGAGCATTGCGCCGCTTTTCTTAAACAAGTATTTATTATTACCGACTTCAAAAGTCATATTGGCTACCATTTCGCCGTCCCAATCGGGATTTAGATAGTACCATACCCCTTTGATTTTCTTCCAACCGGTAATTTTGACGTCGTTCTCAAAATAGTACCACATAGTATACGGCGTACCGTCCTCCCAGTAGTCAACTACCTTGCTCCAACCGGTAAACGCCTTAGCGCTTGCCGTAAAGGTTATACCCGCAAAGGTTGAAAGGAGCATCATCACTGCAAGAATCAAACTGATAATTCTTTTCATAAGTTTCTCTCCTTAAATAAATAGTTGTTAAGTTTCTTAACAAGTATATTATAACAATTAATAGTGTGTATTGCAATATAAAAAAGGTGCCCCGAAGGGCACCCTTAATATTTAATTACATATCATACATATGGCAAACGCCGTTTTCGTCGCTCCAGTAGTATTCACCGTCCCAGAAGATGTCGTCGTCGTTTGTCCAGAGGTAAGCTTCCTCTTCGTCAAGATAATACATCTTTCCGCCGACTGTAATCATTCCGGTCGCGCATTGACCGCTCTTGTAGGTGTAGTACCAGTCGCCGTACTCGTCCTTAATCCAGCCTGCCTTTTCTCTGAGCGAGCCGTCCTTATTTGCATAGTAGTTCGCCTTGCCGTCGTAGAAACAGCCTGTGTGCATATAGCCGTGGGTCTTGTCAAGGAAATACCACTTGCCGCCTGTCCTGAGCCAGCCCGTTACAAACTTGCCGCTCTTGTAGAAAGCCCACTCGGTGTATGTATAGCTCTGACCTTCGTAGGTGTAGGTGTACTTTGCGCTGTTCCAGCCGCTATTGGGCTTATCAACCCATGCGCCGCTTGATGATAAGAAATAAATCTTTCCGTCAATGCCCCATGAGCCGATATACATATAGAAGTCTTCGGGGTCAAGATAATACCACTTGCCGGAAAGCTTAACCCATCCTGATACGAGAGCGCCGCTCGCCTTTGCATAGTACCAGTAGCCGTATTCATCCTTGCACCAGCCGGTCTTCATAACGCCGTTCTTATCAAAGAAGAACGTGTTTTTACCGACTTCATGGGTGCCGCCGTAAACCATTGCGCCTTCCCATTCGGGCTCAAGATAGTACCACTTGCCCTTGAGCTCAAGCCAGCCGGTCTGCCTTGTGCCGTTCTTGTAGTAATGCCATTCCAAATCACCCCAGGAATCTTCCTCCTGCTTCCAGCCGGTAAAGCTTTTAGCCTCAGCCGTGAAGGTCATACCTGCGAACGTAGAAAGAAGCATCATCACTGCAAGAATCAAACTGATTGTTCTTTTCATAAGTTTCTCTCCTTATATAAAATATTTTGTTAAATTGCTTTAACAATTACATTATATCAATTATTGCTGCATTTTGCAACATAAAAAAGGTGTCCCGAAGGACACCTTTTGTGTTAATTAATAAACGTATTCGTAGCAAACGCCGTTTTCGTCGCTCCAGTAGTATCTGCCGTTCCAGTAGATGTCGTCGTCGTTTGTCCAGAGGTAAGCTTCCTCTTCGTCGAGATAATACATCTTTCCGCCGACAGTAATCATTCCGGTCGCGCATTGGCCGCTCTTGTAGGTGTAGTACCAGTCGCCGTACTCGTCCTGAACCCAGCCTGCTTTTTCTCTGAGCGAGCCGTCCTTATTTGCATAGTAGTACGCCTTGCCGTCGTAGAAACAGCCTGTGTACATATAGCCGTCAATCTTGTCGAAGAAATACCACTTGCCGCCTGCCCTGAGCCAGCCCGTTACAAATTTGCCGCTCTTGTAGTAGCACCACTCGGTATAGGTGTGATCACTGTCTTCATAATGATAGGTAATCTTTGTGCTGTTCCAGCCTGCTTTTGGCTTTTCAACCCATGCACCGCTTGCATTGAAGAGCTCAATCTTACTGCCAACCTTGTATGCACCTACATACATATAGTTGGACTCTTTGTCGAAATAATACCATTTGCCGGAAAGCTTCAGCCAGCCCGTTGCAAGAGCGCCGCTTGCCTTTGCATAGTACCACGAGCCGTAGGAGTTCTTGCACCAGCCGGTCTTCATAACGCCGTTCTTGTCGAAGAAGAAATTGTTTTTGCCAACGGTGTGAACGCAGTTGCAAATCATTTCTCCGTCCCATTCGGGGTCAAGATAGTACCACTTGCCCTTGAGCTCAAGCCAGCCGGTCTGCCTTGTGCCGTTCTTGTAGTAATGCCATACCATATCGCCGTAGTAATCTTCCTCATATACCCAGCCGTTGGGCGCAACTGCCTCAGCCGTGAAGGTCATACCTGCGAATGTGGAAAGAAGCATCATCACTGCAAGAATCAAACTGATTGTTCTTTTCATAAGTTTCTCTCCTTATATAAAATATTTTGTTAAATTACTTTAACAATTTTATTATAACATTTATATATACCGATTGCAACAAAAAAAGGACGGTTATCCGTCCTTTTTTATTATCCCATTCCGGTCGCGAGGGCGCCGTTGATGTCAAACTCGTATTCAACGCCGTCAATCTCATAAACGCCGCCGGCATACATATACGGAGCAAAGTAATAGTCCTTGCCGCCTATTGTTTTCCAGCCCATCGCAAGCCTGCCGCTTGAATCGCTGTAAAACCACGTTGTATAGCCGTCTTCCTTAATCTTGAGCCAGCCCGCCTTTGTAACGAGAGCGCCGTTACTGTCGCAGTAATAATAGTCGCTGCCGTCGTAGATTACGCCTGTGAGCATCTCGCCGTATTCGGGGTCGAAGTAATACCACTTGCCGCCGAGCTTTTTCCAGCCCGTAGCGCAGGTGCCGTCGGAATAGATGTAGTACCAGCAGCCGTAGGACTTGTACCAGCCTGCGGTCGTTCTGAGCGAGCCGTCCTCATTGAAGAAGTAAACAACGTCCTTGATGCAGAGCGAGCCCGTAATCATATGACCGTGGGTGGTGCTGAAATAATACCACTTGCCGGAAAGCTTCAACCAGCCCGTTACGGGCTTGCCGTTTTTGTAGTAGCACCATTCGGTGTAGGAAACGTCCTTCGAGCCCTCGTATGCGGTTACCTTTGCGCTGTTCCAGCCGTTTTTCGGGCTTTTAACCCATGCGCCGCTTGATGAGAAGAAATAAATCTTTCCGTCAATGCCCCATGAGCCGATATACATAAAGCCGTCCTCGGTGTCAAAATAATACCATGTGCTGCCTATCTGCTTCCAGCCCGTAATGAGCACGCCGCTGTCCTTTGCATAGTACCACGAGCCGTAGGAATCCTGTCCCCAGCCGCCTGCAATCATAGCGCCGTTTTTGTCGAAAGCGTAGAGCTTGCCGTCGATTGTGGTGGTGTAGTTTACCATCTCGAAGCTGGTTTTATCAAAATAATACCACTTGCCCGAAATCTTGTGCCAGCCCTTGTAGAGCACGCCATCACTGTCGGCATAGTACCAGACAACATATCCGTCGTCGAAAGTGAGCTTACACCAGCCTGTCTGCATAGCGCCCTTGTCGTTGAAGTAGTAGCCCTTGCCCTTGATTGTAACAATCTCGTCGCAAGCCATAACGCCGCCGCAGTCGGTCATAAAGTAATACCACTTGCCGCCGAGCTTTTTCCAGCCGGTCACGTAATTGTCGTTTACATAATAGTACCAGTAGCCGTCTTCGTCCTGATACCAGCCGTTTTTGATTGTAACGGGCTCGGTTTCATAGCCGCCCGTTGCATATGCAACGATGTTGATTCCCTCAAACGCCGAGAAAAGCAGCATTGCCGCGAGAATAAGGCTTATAACTTTTTTCATAATATATTCCTCCGAATTTATATTGCATTAGAATAATAATCCTATCATACCTGCCGCCGTCGCCGCGTGAACTATCGCCACGATAGCCCATACGATAAGCGCGATGATGCCTACGATAACTGCGATGAGAAGAAGCACGCAGAGAATGATGAGGCAGAGAATGAGCGGACCCTTTTTGCTCTTGTTTACGGGGTCGACAAACTCTTTTTCCTCAAACATTTCCGCAGGCGCGGGATTCTCGTCGTCAAATATCGGATAGAGCGGAAGCGTTGCGTCTGCGTCGCAGTAGCCCGAATTCCACAGAAGGGGCTCAACAAGCGCCCTTACGGTGGTTGCGCCCTTGAGGAATTTGCCGATTGAAAGGTGAATCGTGTCAAGGAAGCTGTCGATTACGTTGAGGAAGCCGCAGGTGAGCTTATATTCCCTCGTATCGGGGCCGTAGGGCGAATCGCCGCAGTAGAGATTCTGCACGAGCTCGAGGATGAAATCGGTAACCTTGTTGTCGGCGATATCCGCGATATCCTCTTTCTTGAGTCCGCATTCCTTCTTGCAGAGCTTCCAGATTTTTTTGAACGTGAGCTTGTTTAAAAACTTGCCGAGGGGCTTTAAAATGGGCTTGAGCTTCTTAGCCTTTTCGCGGCTTATTGAGAACGAGCCCGCCATCTCGGTGAACTTGTCGTAATCGTTTGCAAGAGCGTCGATTACGCCGCCTATCATACCGAAGAAAAAGCCCTTCATATACTCGTCGAACGGCTTGCCGCCCGTGTCGAGTCCGGGAACCTCTTTGATGAAAACGGTTTCAACGTCAACCTTTGCGTTTTTCGGGTCGAAAACGATGTTTCTCATCGCGGGCGGACAGCCCACCATAGCGCCGCAGGCGATGTCGTAGAAGCGGTTGCCCTTAGGCGTTGTGATGTAGCCGATATCGTGAACGTGGGTGTGACCCGAAAGCATAATCTGAAGTCCGTTGTCGGCAAAGATTTCCCTTGTTACCTCGTGGTTTTTCTGCATATCGCCGCTGCCGATTATCGAGTAGAACGGCGAGGGTGAAACCATCGGATGATGGGTCATCGCGATGACAAACTGGTCGTTTTCCTGAGCGTCCTTGAGCTGCTCCATAATCCAAGCCATACACTCGTCGGAATAGCCTGAGCCGCCGCCCTCCTGCTTCTCGTTTGTGTCGTCGTTAAGGGCGAAAAGACGGTATCCGGGCGCGAGCTGAACGACGTAGCTGAGCCCTTTTTCAAAGGTAGATATCGCCTCGCTCGGGCCGAAATCGTAGTACATTTTCCACAGGTCGTGCCTGTCGGCAACAGTGGGCACTTTCACCTCGTTGTCGCCGTTGTAACCCATTGTGTAGCCCTCGGTTCTGAAGTCGTGGGTTGCGGTGATTACATATATTCTTTTACCCTTTTTCTTGACGTCGTAGAGCATTTCGATAAACTCTTCGTGAGAGGTTATCTCGCCGTCCTTGGTCGTGTCGCCCGCAAGGACGATTATATCGGTCGAGGTGTCGGCAAGAAGCATATCAAAGCCCGCTTTGATTGCGATGTCCGAATCCTTGATAAGCTTCTGGGATTTGGACTCGGCCTTTTCGTATGCCTTGCCCTCGGTTCCGTTTTTTCTTGAGTAATAATGAAGGTCGGTTATAAACTGTATTTTAAGCGGTTCATTATTACTTCCGTATATTCTGTCAGCCATTTTTATCCCCCTTTTCTTTCTATAAAATTATTATCACTCATTTGTAAAGTTTTGTCAACATTAATTCTTAATTTATTATCATTGACAAATCAAATGTTATAGTATATATTATTTATGTATTTTTTTAGTTATGGAGATTATGATATGAATTTGGATGCTAATGTACAAAAGCTGTTAATGCTCGTACTGAAAAAGTGGAAGCTGATTCTCGTCGTTGCCCTCATCGGCACAATGGCGGCTTACTTCTACACCGCAAACTTTGTTACGCTGACTTATACCTCGTCGGTTGAGTTTCTTGCGTACACAATCGACACCACTCAGGAACTGAAGGATTCCACCAACGCGGCTCAGACCGTCAGCAACACCAGCAAGATGAACTATTCGGTTAAGATGCTCAGCACATACATTGAGCTTTTCAAGACCAATGAATTTTGCCAGACCGTTGCCGACGACCTCAACAAGGAAAGCGGTCAGAGCTATTCGGGCGGTATGATTAAGAGCTCGGTTACCTATGAGACGATTCCCGACACGTCGATGTTTAAAATCACGGTTACGACTCAGGACGCCGACACCTCATACCAGATTGCAAAGCAGCTCGAGACAAGCATTCTTGAGAAGATGAAGAACACAAACAACGGACTCGTTGGAGCTTCGGTTGAGGACTCGGCGCGTAAGGCTACGACCTCGGAGAAGCTCGGCTATCCCAAGAAGTGCGCAATCGGCTTTATGGCAGGCGCGGTTCTCGCCGTTGCATTCGTTATTCTTCGCGACCTTCTCGACGTAAGAATCAAGTCGAGCGACGAGCTTTCCGACAGATACGGAATCCCGATTCTCGGTACTATTCCCGAATTCGAAATCAAGGCAAACAACACGTCTAAAGCCACGTCTTCAGCCACGCCTTCAATGAAGAAGCTCAACGCACAGAGCGAAGAGTACCGCTACAAAGAGGGCGACGAATACAAGTACACCACAGGAAAGGGGGATAAATAATCATGGCAGCAAACAGGAAAAAAAGCAACGTCAAGACAACTCAGGTATCCTCCCGTTACATCCTGAAGGACGCACCCGTACAGCCCGCTCTGAAATTCAGAATTGAAGAGGCGTACAAGACAATCAGAGCAAACATTATGTTCTCTGTTGTAAAGAAGGGCTGCAAGATTATTGTTGTAAGCTCCTCCGCACCCAACGAGGGTAAAACCACCACGACGGTAAACCTCGCGGTAACAATCGCGCAGGCTGACCAGAGGGTTCTTCTCATCGACGGCGACCTTCGTAAACCGAAGATTCACCACTATTTCTCAGTACCGAATTCACCGGGACTCACAAACTATCTCGGCGAAATCATCTCGGGCAAGAGGGCTGATTTCTTCAGCACCGTTCACGCGACTGAATTTGAAAATCTTTCAATCCTCACCTCGGGCTCAATCCCCCCGAACCCCGCAGAGCTTCTCGGTTCAGACCTTATGACAGGCTTTCTCGAGGACGTGAGCAGGGACTTTGACTATATCATCATCGATACCCCGCCCATCAACGTTGTATCAGACGCGCTTCCGCTTATCAGAGAGAGCGACGGCGTTGTTCTCATCGTACGTTCAAATCAGTCCACGCATCCTGAGCTTCAGAGAGCGCTTTCCTCTCTTGAATTCATCGACGCAAAGATTCTCGGTTTTGTTGTAAACTTTGTTGAATCAAAGGCAAACAAGTATTATTCAAAGGGCTCATACGGCAACTACTACGGCAGATACGGCTACAGGGGCTACGGCTACGGCGGTTACGGGCGGCTACGGCTACGGCGGCTACGGTTACGGCGGCTACGGCTACGGCAGCTACGGCTACGGCTCAACGCCTTATGACCCAAGAGGTTAATTAAATGATTGTTGACAGGTTAGTTGAAACACATTGTCATATATTACCCGGAATTGACGATGGTTCACCCGATGTTGAAACAAGTGTAAAAATGATTAAAAAGCTTCAGGCTCAGGGCTGCGAGGCAATCATTCTTACGCCCCATTACTATTCCGATTCAATATCGTATGACGATTTTGTGCAGCAGCGCGACGCTTCCTTAAACGAGCTGAAAGCCGCTCTCGGCTACGACGCACCGAAGCTCATCCCCGCCGCTGAGGTATATATCACAAAATACCTTTTCAACTACGACAGCCTTGAAAAGCTCACGATAGGAAACACGAGATACGCCCTTATCGAGCATCCGTTTTCCTGCGGCTTCGGCGAGAGCACCTACGACAGGCTGTTAAACCTCGACTACGAATATCACATCAAGCCGATACTCGCTCACATCGAGCGCTATCCCGCTCTTATGGAAAACCCCGAGCTTCTTGACGACTACATTGAAATGGGCTGCCTTGTTCAGGTCAACGTAAGCTCGTTTGCAGAGGGCAGAAAAAGCTTCAGAAAAAGACTTTTCCACTACCTTGAAACGGGCAGGATTCACCTTCTCGGCTCGGACTGCCACAACCTCACCTCAAGACCGCCCGACTATTCGGCGGGACTTAAAGAGATTGAGGAAAAATGCGGCAAGGAAGCGATTGAAGTACTCACAAGAAACGCGAGATTATTAGTTGAATAAAAAATAAAAGCAGGAATTTAATTCCTGCTTTTTT
The DNA here is from genome assembly GCA_905234495.1 of uncultured Eubacterium sp. Taxonomy (GTDB): domain Bacteria; phylum Bacillota; class Clostridia; order Oscillospirales; family Acutalibacteraceae; genus Eubacterium_R. Next base: position 188,963 of record CAJOHE010000002.1, read on the forward strand.
CTGGCGATTTGTAAATCGCCCCTACAATTCATACGCAAGCGTATTTCATAGCGCAAGCTATTTCATTAAAAAGAGAGGCAAATGCCTCTCTTTTTTCTTTACGGATTCAAACAAACTCCACTTGAATTGAATTTATAAACCTTGCCTTTATATGTAAGGTTTGCGGTACGCATCGCGCCGTTTGTGTTGAGGTAGTACCACTTGCCGCCCGACTTGAGCCAGCCCGTCTGCATAACGCCCGAGGTGTTCATATAATACCACGCGCTTCCAACCTTCTGCCAGCCCGTTGTCATAACGCCCGACTTGTTGAGCCAGTACCACTTTCCGCCGGATTTAACCCAGCCCGTCTGCATCGCGCCCGACTTATCGAGGAAATACCACTTGCCTGCGGACTTAACCCAACCGGTCTTCATAGCGCCCGAGTTGTCGAGGAAGTACCACTTGCCGCCGTCTTTAACCCAGCCTGTCTGCTTTACGCCGTCCTTGTAGAAATACCACTTTGCGCCGTCCTTGTACCAGCCGTTTTCAACTGCGGGTGCGACGGTCAGATATGCCTCAAGACCGATGAGAGCGTCAATAGTTGCATAAATCGGGTCGTAGGAAGCGGTGTAGCCGCCCGTCGTTTCATCGTAGAAATTCATAAGCATACCGTACGCTTCGTCAGCCTTTGCCTGATTCCCCGTGAGAGAATATGCTGCAAGAGCAAGAGCCGTCGTGTCGGTATTTGCCGAGCCGTAGCTTGTGTAACCGTCGTCGGAACGGTAGCCCTCAAGGATTGTGAGAGCGTCTTCAATGTATGCGCCGTAGTCGTTTGCAACGGGTGCAAGAGCAACAACAAACGTTGCAACGTCGTCGCCCGACATATAGGCAATATCGCCCCAGAAAACGGGACCCTCGCCCATCTCATAATAAGCGCAGAGCTCGTCTGCATAGTATGCAGCCGATTCGGGAAGGTCAAAATATTCGCAGAGGCTGATTGCCTGAACGTAGTCGTAGGGGCTCGTGAGTGCAGGATGTATGCTCAGAAGGAGCTCAGCCTTTTCCGCGCCGAATTCCGCGGGGAATACGCCCGTAGCGGTGAGCGCCGATATAATCTCAATCTTCTGGTTGATTGTGGTTCCTTCAGCGTAAAGAGCGTCGCCCGCGCTTAAAGCAAAGGCGTCGGCATATGCGCTGACGTCGGCGCCCGACCTTGCAACGTAGTCAAAGTACCTCGCGTCTTTCGCCGCAAATCCGGTGTCCTTATACTTGTTTACAATACATGCGGCTGCTGAATCAATCTTTGCCTGAACGTCGGCTTTCGGCGCCGCATAGCCTGTGATGCTTACGCTGAGCACTATGCAAAGCGCAAGCACTGCTGAAATAACTTTTTTCATATTATTTCTCCTTTTTCTATTATTTACCGCAACTGTAGCGGAATATTACCTTATCGCCATCGCTGAGCGTATAGGAGCTGCACGCCTTTGGCGGGAACGAGTCGTTGACGTAGTAAACCCAGCCGCTGCTCTTTCCGCAATCCTTTTCGTCTATATCGTTGAAGCCCGCGATGTATTTTCCGTAAACCGTGCTTCTCACGTTTACCTTGATGCCGTTGTCGCTGCAGGCAATCATCAGAGCGTCAAAGACCGTTTCGCCCTCTGTGACCGTAACGGAATACGGCGAGAGAATGACGCCGTCCGACGGGATTATCGCCCTGTGCGCATCGTCGAGCCTGTCCATATGATTCAGTATGTCGCTGCACTCGATTTCAATCGTGCAGCTGACCGCCGACTCGGTGGTGCGTTCGGAAGACTTCGTCTGCTCTTCCTTTTTCTTTTCCGCCTGCGTTGTCGAGGCTGCCGTGGTGTCGGCAGAGGTCTGCGTTTCGTCCTTCGCGGTCGTGTCGGCCGCCGTTTCGCTCTCGCTCTCTGTCTCGGTTTCCTGCTGCGCCGTCGTCTTCACAACAACCTCGGCGCCGCCGCTTCCCTCCCCGCTTTGCTTAAAGCTTTCGGAAGTGCAGCCGAAAAGCGTGAAGCACAGAAGAATGCAGAGCGGAATCACTATATATTTTTTCATAAAAAAAACTCCTGCCGTCGGGCAGGAGGATAAAAGGGCAGAATTGCCCCTTGGTACTACTTCCTTAACTTTCCCGCTTGCCCGAAAGAATAAAAGTTCACTGACGGCAGGTCTCCCGACTTGTGACTAAAACGAAGCGTGCGCCTTCTCGGTTTCCCAATGGCATATGCGCGCCTCTCATCAGATACGGTAATGGCGGTTGTCCGGGATTCTCACCCGGTTCCCTTTTAATCGGCTCTTCAGCCGAACCTGACAGCGTTATGTATATTTATTTGTCTGAGTAAACCTCTTCCTTCAGCACGCCGATGTACGGAAGGTTGCGGTAATATTGATTGTAATCAAGACCGTAGCCGACAACAAATTCATTCGGAACGTCGGTGCCTACGTAATCAGCCTTAACGTCCGCCTCTCTTCTTGCAGGCTTGTCAAGCAGGGTGATTATCGCGATTGACTTCGGATTTCTTTCAACGAGCATATCCTTTATATATTTGAGGGTGTTGCCCGTGTCGAGAATATCCTCGACGAGAAGCACGTCAAACTGCGACAAATCCTTGTCGGAAATATCCTTGACAATCTCTATCCTGCCGCTTGACTCGGTGCCCGAGCCGTAGCTTGAAGCCTGAATAAAATCGAGCTTGCACTCAAGGTCGATATACCTTGAAAGGTCGGTGAGAAAATAGATGCATCCGTTTAAAACGCCGATTATCAGCAGCTTCTTTCCCGCGTAATCCTTTGTAATCTGTTCGCCGAGACGCTTGGTTATCGTTCTGAGCTCGTCCTCGGTTACAAGTATTTTTTTGATGTCCTGATTCATTCCCCGCACCTCGAAAAGTTTTGATAAACTATTATAGCATTATCGAAATTTGTTGTAAACAGTAAATACATATAAATGAAAAATTTTTAATCTAAAATAATATTGTGTTATCTTTAACAAAGTGATATAATAAAGTGAATAATTTTTTAAAGGGGGTTCTTTATGGCAACAGATGTTAAAAAAGAACAAAAGAAGTATATGAAGCCATCTGAGATTGTCACCTTCGGTATCGGTCTTTTCGGCGTCGCCCTGCTTACAGGCTGGATGCCCGACTACACCATGACTTTCTTTGCTGACTTCGCGTTCAAGGGCAAGGGCTTCGACCCGGCTCAGCTTGCCACAATAGTATCAACCGTATTCGGTGTTGCCGGCTTTGTCGGCGCTATTATGGAGCTTATCATCGGCGTTCTTGTTGACAGAACGAGGACAAAGCTCGGTAAGGTTAAGCCCTGGGTCGGCTTCGGCGCAGTTCCGCTTGCAATAATTTCAATGCTTGTTTTTGTTGCGCCTAACACGAGCTCGTTTATGGTTGCAACAATCTGGATGTTTGTAATCTATTCGCTTTACACAGCGGTTTCCTGTGCGGTTGAATCACCCGCAAACTGCTTCGGCGCACTCTGCTCGCCAAATCCGAGCGAGCGTTCAAGCGCTATCTCAATCGCCTCGTTCCTTCGTTCCGTAGGTCAGTCGGGCGGTCAGGTAGTAATCATCGTTGTTCCCGTTATTATGAAGGCTATAATGGGACAGCAGCAGTATAAAAACGCCGAAGGTCAGGGTATCGACCTCATCATTTCAACGGCTGTCTGCGCTCTCGGAATGGTTCTGTTTGTAATGATATTCTTCGCAAACAACAAAGAGAGAGTTCCGTTTACAAACGAAAAGGTTTCCCTCAAGGATTCGATTAAGCTTGTATTTACAAACAAAAACCTTCTTATGGTTTCACTCACAAAGCTTTGCGGATTCGGCAGAGGCGTTTACGGTACGGTATCGCTTTACATCGCAATCTACCTTCTCGGCTCAAAGGGAATGAAGCTTGCGCTTATGCTTCCCATGGGTATCGGTACTGCGGTAGGTACTCTTCTCGTAAACTTTGTACTTAAAAAGTTCTCAACAAAGAAGACCTTTATCCTCTTCTGTATCTACGGCGCTACGTCGCTTACAATCCTGTTCTTCGTATCAAAGGGAATCGGTTTCAATTCAAACCTTATTATCCCCTTCCTGATTCTCAACTTCTTCTGCGGTATTCAGCACGGTAACACAAACGTTACGCCGAATATTATGATTGCGGACTGTATCGACGAGATGGAATACAAGACGGGCAAGAGGCAGGAAGGCCTTGCTTACGCGGGCTACGGTCTTTTCTCAAAGATTGCTTCGGCGGGTACGAAATGGCTTGCACCGATGCTCGTTTACACCTGGTCGAAGTACCAGCTTTCAAGCGACCCCAACATCGCGTATGCAGACCAGGACCCCGCGGTTCTCAACCGCTTCCTGGCAATCTATACGATTATCCCCGCAGTTTTCGTAATCCTTCAGTTTGTTCCGATTCTCTTCTATGATATGGTTGGCGAAAAGAAGGAAAGAATCACCGCGGCTCTCATCGAAAAGAGGGGCGGCGACGAAAGCGCTGACGAGGCAGACGAGGACACGGACGACGGCTCGGATGAGCAAATTGCAGAATAAGGAGGGTTTGTAATGGCTAAGGATATTCAGGAAAAAAAGTCCGGCTTTAAGCCCGGTGTGTATGCAGGTTTTGCAATTCTGTTTGTTGCCGCTTTTCTGGTAATCGCTACGGTGTTTGCCGTTAAAACTCACTACACGGGATTTGACAGCGAAAAGACCGCAAAAACCTATGTTGACACGATTGTTCAGAACGCCGACGGCTACAACGCCTACAAGCAGACTCTCGTATCAAAAAATCAGAAGTACGGAAACTTTGTAATTAACGCTTATATGAAGCCCTACGTCAACGACGGCGAGGATGTTGAGCAGAGAGAATTTGCCGACACCGAGGAAGAGGCTTCGGTTATGGACCCGCTGTACGACACGATGTACGAGTACTACAAGGAACTCGTAAAGACCTACGGCTGGGACGATTACGACAGCATTTTCTCAAACTATTTCGCCAAGCTTGCAGAGCAGAGAAAAGCACTCTACGGCGACGATTATATGGACACCGAGTTTATGTTCGGCGTATTTGAGGCAAACGTTGCAGCCTACGGAAAAGAGGTTGCAGGCGCCGATGAGAAATACGGCGACGACGGCAAGACCGTAGTTCAGGAAGCAATCATGGGTACATATCAGACGATGTACGGCGAGGATTACACCTTCACCGCAACCGTGACCGCAACCGAGGATATCGACGACGTTGAGGGCTACAAGGCTGAATACAAGGCAAGAGTTGCCGAAATCGCGGGAAGCGGCGAGGCAAAGGCGGACGCCTGCGGTCTTGACGAGGAAGGCAAGGACGCAATGGTTGAGGCGTTTGCAAACCTTGACTGCGGCGACGATATCAGCGCCGTTCAGAAGTGCACCGTTGAGGTTACTCTCGCAGACGGCACGGTTCTCACAAGCGTTGAAGTTTACGTTGTTCAGATAGGCAAGAGCTGGTACGTTGACAACACAAACGTTGACACGTCATCACTCTATTTCGCATTATAATTTATTAATAAATCTCAGGAGGTAAAATTATGAGATATGATATTCAGGGCGGAAATTTTCCGGTAGTAGTTTGTACGCTTGACCCCAACGAATCAATCATCACCGAAGGCGGCGGCATGAGCTGGATGAGCTCAAATATGCAGATGGAAACAACGTCAAACGGCGGCCTCGGCAAAATGATAGGCAGAATGGTAACAAAAGAGAGCCTGTTCCAGAACAGATACACGGCTCAGGGCGGTCAGGGAATGATTTCCTTTGCAAGCAGCCTTCCCGGCGAAATCCTTGCACTCGACGTTGCGCCCGGTAAGGAATACGTTTGCCAGAAGTCGGCATTCCTTGCTTCATCCCCCACGGTTGAGCTTTCAACCTTCTTCCAGAAGAAAGTCGGCGCTGGCTTCTTCGGCGGCGAAGGCTTCATTATGCAGAAGCTCAGCGGTAACGGCACGGCATTCGTTGAAATCGACGGCGCTGCAATCCGTTACAACCTTCAGCCCGGCCAGCAGCTCATCGTTGACACAGGTCACGTTGTTCTTATGAGCGCAAGCTGCCAGATGGACGTTCAGACCGTTAAGGGCGTAAAGAATGTTCTCTTCGGCGGTGAAGGTCTCTTCAACACGGTTGTTACGGGCCCCGGCGAGGTTGTTCTTCAGACAATGCCTGTACCGAAACTCGCAGCATCAATTCAGCCCTATATTACTACCCAAAGTAAGTAAGGCACTCGATAAGGGCGCATAAACACGACAAAGTATAATATTGCAAGTTATCTTGTAAGGGCGGGTTTTCACACCCGCCCGTTTTTTCAACAACCCGACAATTAAAAAAAACCACGGATTATCCGTGGCTTTTCTTAATTCCGAATTCCGAATTCCGCATTCCGAATTATTCTTCTACCTCTGCTTCGGGCTTTTCGCCGAGGGTGAGAGTTTCGGCTATTGCGTCGATTGCAGCCTCGTTGTCAAGGCTTGCGCCGAGACAGCCGTCAAGCTCTACCGCATACATACCGTCAATCGGGTCGTCAAGCGTAATAAAATATGTTTTATAATAATTATTACCGCCGTTATAGATAACCGTCTTTGCAGTGTAGTCGCCGAGCTTTTTCTCGCCGTACTTAACCTCGCTGTTCTTGCTGTCGTCCTCGATAGCGTTGAACGCCGCGAGCTTATCCTTTGCGGTTGATTCGTCAAAGCCGTCGCCGTAGAAGGTCATCTTGCCCTCTCTCTCAACAACGCCGTTCTGCTCAACGTCGAAGGTAAACTTCAGGTCGTCGTAGGTTACAAATATGTTTTTGTTGTTGAGCTTAACCGTTACGATTGTGATTGTCGGCTCAACGATTACTTCCTCGCCGTACTCGTTTGTAACAATTTCAGCGCCCGGAACCGTGGTCGTGGTGTCGGACGTTACTGCTTCTGCGGTGCTGTCGTCGGTAGCTTCAACGTTCGCATCCTTTGAGCAGGCTGAAAATGCGCCGACGATGGCGAAAATCATAAGCGCTGCAAGCAAAACAGAAAGTAATTTTTTCATTTCAATTCCCCCTTGGGTTGGATTTTACCCTATTATTATATAGTATAACCCCGAATTTGTAAATAGTTATGGACGTTTTGCCCTTCGGGTGTACTTGTAAAAGGCGTTTTCTTATGATAAAATTGAGCTATGGAGTATTTGAAAAAGATTGAAAACAGCATATTTGACGAGTACAAAAAAACCGTCTGGGAAAGATTCTGCGATGCGGTTGAAAGGTATGAGCTTATTAAAAGCGGCGACAGGATTGCAGTTTGCATTTCGGGCGGAAAGGACTCGATGCTTATGGCAAAGCTCGTTGAGCTTTACAGGCGCGAGGTCTTCGGTGATTTCGAGGTGAAATACCTTGTTATGGACCCCGGCTACAACGCCGAAAACCGCCGTAAAATCGAAGAAAACGCCGCGCTTCTCAATATACCCGTCACCATATTTGAAAGCGATATTTTTGAGATTGCAAACAGTACGGCGAAATCCCCCTGCTACCTCTGCGCGAGGATGAGGCGCGGGCATCTCTACGCCAAGGCGCAGGAACTCGGCTGCAACAAAATTGCGCTCGGGCACCACATGAGCGACGTTATTGAGACGATTGTGCTCAGTATGCTCTATGCCTCTCAGGTTCAGGGAATGCTGCCGAAGCTTCACTCGACTAATTTCGAGGGAATGGAACTGATTCGCCCCCTCTACTGCATAAGGGAAGAGGATATAATCTCGTGGTGCGGGCATAACGGACTTGAATTTATTCGCTGCGCCTGCCGCTTTACCGAGGGAATACCGAGCGGCGAGACCGACTCGAAAAGGCAGGAGGTCAAGGAGCTTATACGAAAGCTTCGCGCCGACAATCCCGATATTGAAAAATCAATATTTGAAAGCCTTCACAATCTCGACCTCGACTCGGTGATTGAATACAAGACAAACGGTGAAGTTTTTAACAGATACGATTCATAAGGAGAGAAAAGATGAAAGGTAAAAAATGGTTTCTGATACCTCTTGCGCTGCTGTCGGTTGTGTATTTCGGCGTGCTCGAGCTGTCAAAAAACACGGTGCTCGGCTGGATTGCGGCCGCCGTTCTTATTGCGGCGTTCATCGTTCTGAGATTCACAAAGCTGAGTGAAGTCAAGACGGGCGTGAAGCTTCTGAGCTGGGTTGTGCTCATCGCGGGAACGGTTGCTATATACATTGTCACCGCGCCGCCCTACAAAACCCTGCCCGCGGTCGACGTCAAAAACCCCGAGGCAACGGACGTTGTCACGGTTGAACAGGGCGAGCTTACGGGCGTATTCAACGAGGATAAGAGCGTTGAGGTCTACACGGGAATACCGTTTGCAAAGCCGCCCGTCGGCGAGCTTCGCTGGACTGAGCCGCAGGAACCCGAGGCGTGGGAAGGTGTGCGCACGTGCGACCGCTTTGCCCCCGCGTCAATGCAGTCGGGCTATCCCGTAATCGTGAATTCGCTCATTGACATTTTCGGCTATCACAACTACAAAATCACAACCAAGGATAATTTCAGAGAGGCGGTCAGCGAGGACTCGCTCTACCTCAACGTATGGAAACCCGCGGGTGATATAAGCGACGCGCCCGTAATCGTCTTTATTCACGGCGGCGCGCTCACTACGGGGCAGTCAAGTTCACAGCAATTCCGCGGCGAGGATTTTGCAAAGCAGGGCATAGTTTTCGTGACAATCACATACAGGCTCAACATCTTCGGTTATCTTGCAACCGAGGAGCTTGCCGAAGAATCGCCTAATTCCACCACGGGAAATTACGGCCTTCTTGACCAGATTCAGGCGCTTAAATGGATAAACAAAAACATCGCCGCGTTCGGCGGAAGCCCCGATAAAATAACTATCGCGGGTGAGTCGGCAGGCTCGTCAAGCGTCAACGCGCTCTGCGTGTCGCCTCTTGCGAAGGGACTTTTCAGGTATGCAATCGGCGAGAGCAGCGGCATTACGCCTAAGGTTCCCTATCACACCTTCAGGGACTACACCGACGCGCTCATCACGGGCGATAAGATTATGGACGATTTCGGCGTTACGAGCACCGAAGAGCTCAGGGCGATGGACGCGGACGAGCTTCTCAAGGCGGGCGGGCTCAACAGCTCGATGACCGTTGACGGCTACGCGATAACCGAACAGCCCTACCTCACCTACGAAAAGGGCAACAACAACGAAGAGGCTCTTCTCAACGGCTTCAATTCGCACGAGGCAAACGTTTTCAACCTCTTTGAGGAAGTCACGAGCGATAACTACGCCGAGCACCTTGAAAGGATTTCGGGCGACTATGCGGGCGAAATCGAAGCGCTCTACCCCGCCGGTTCAATCCCGCTTGATTACGATTTCTTCCTCGTTGAGGCGGGCGGCGATGCCAAGGGCTCGATGGATTTCGTTCTCGGCGGTGCATGGTTTGCATACAGCCACTACACGTGGTCAAACTATATGGCTGACGAAGGCAGACCCGTATATCAGTACTGCTTTTCAAAGGACAACGCGGGGCTTCGCGCCAATCACGGCGGCGAGATGCCCTATGCCTACGGAAACCTCCGGCGCGCAAACGCAAAGTATGACGAAAGCGACTACGCCCTTTCCGAGGCTATGCAGAAATACTGGATAAACTTTGTTAAAACAGGCAACCCCAACGGCGAGGGGCTGACCGAATGGGAACCCTACGACAGCGACAGAAGCAAGGTTCTCGAATTCGGCGATGAGATTAAAATGGCTGACAATCAGTACAACGACCTCTACCCGATTTTGGATAAATACCAGAACGAAATCGGCGGCGAGTAGTTGTTTTGTCAGACGGCTTATTGTATAATATAAGTGCAAAGAAAAATAAAAGGAGAGTGAAATTATGTTATTCGGTGACGGTTCCGCCGCTGCTATGGCGGCTGCGGACGCTGCAAAAAACGCCGTAAGAAGCACGGCGAATTTCAACTGGACGTTTATTGCGCTTCTTGCTGTGGTAATCGTCGGAATATGGATTCCTCAGTGGAAAAAGAAAAACTACAACGGTATGGCTGCCGCGCTTGCGCTTTACGGCGTGCACTGGCTCTATGAAATCGCAAACGCAGTAATCTGCCATTTCACGGGCTACGCCCTCTGGCACGTTTCGCCCGAGAGCACGAGCTTTATCCTTCTCGTCGGCGTATCGTGGGAACTCTCGCTGATGTTCTCGGTTGCGGGCTTTATGAGCGTAGGGCTTCTTCCCGAGGATAAGGACAAGAAGATTCTCGGCATCAACAACCGTATTGCCTTTGCAATCGGAAACGCCCTATTCTTCTCGGTTTTCGAGATTTTCCTCGCCTCCACACCCGCATTTATCTGGGTTTACAAATGGTGGGGCGCAATCCCCGTATTCATCACGACCTACATCCCCTTCTTCCTTGCCGCAAACCTCATTTACGACAAGCCGAGAAAGACGCAGAAAAAGTTTCTCATCTGCCTCTGGGGAACGGTTGCGGTACTGCTTGCGGTTCTCATCCCGCTCGGAATTATTTAACGCATAATAAAAAGGCGGCTTCCTTTCGGACACCGTCTTTCTTTTTGTTTTATTCGGCGAGAAGCCTGAATACCATATCAAGATTCTCGCGTATTTTAAGATGCTGGGGGCATTTGTTTTCGCACATACCGCAGTCCATACAGTCGGAGAAGGTCTTGCCCTCTTTTTTGAGGTAGTCGCGCATCATATTCTTCGCGTGTTCCTTTAAGCCGTACACGTTATAGTATGTATACATCTCGAAGATTCGGGGAATATTTATATCCGCGGGATAGGGCTGGCAGTACTTGCAGCCCGTGCAGTAGAGCTCGAAAAACTTTTTGATTTCCTCAATCGCCATACCGAGCTGCTGCCACTCTTCCTCGGAAAACGCCGCGCCGTCCGACGCCACCCCGATGTTCTTTTTCACCATATCAATATTCTGCATTCCCGAAAGGGCGCAGTTAAGATTAGGATTGCCGAGGCAGAATTTAAACGCAAGCTCGTAGGTTGCGATGCCGGGCTTGCCCGTGAGCTTTGTGTAGAGGTCGGTCGGCGCCGCGAGCCTTCCTCCACCTACGGGCCCCATAGCAACGGTGCCGAGCCCCTTTTCGTTTACGTACTTTATCATTTCCTCGTTTGAGCGGTCAAGAAGATTGTACTGACAGAGCATGGATTCCATCCTGACGCCCTCTTTTTCGGAAGTGTCGACAATGTACTTTATCACGCTCGCGTCGTCGTGAAACGAGAAGGAAATGTGGCGGATAAGCCCTTCCTCTTTGCACCTTGCCGCGGTTTCAAGAAGATTGTTCTTTAAAATGAGATTGTCAAATTTGTCGCGGTTGATGCCCCAGAAATGATAAAAATCAATGTGGTCGGTGCCGAGGCGCGTGAGGCTTCTTTCAAGAAGCCTGCGATACTTGTCGGGGGTCAGGTCGGCGTCCATAGGACATTTTGTCGAGATGAGAATTTTGTCGCGAAAGTCCTTTACTGCGTGACCGACGGCGGCTTCGCTGTTGTGGTTGCAGTAGTGAGGCGCGGTGTCGAAATAATTCACGCCGTTTTCATAGGCGCAGGCAAGCATTTCATCAACCTTGTCCTGCTCAACAAAGCTTTTCTCTCCCTCGGTATACTCGGGAAAACGCATACAGCCAAAGCCGAGCGCGGAAATTTTTTCACCGGTTTTGCCGAAATCGCGGTAATTCATAAAAGCACCCCTTTTCTCTCTTTCAACTGCATTGTAGCAAAGGAAAAAAGCCTTGTCAACGAAACGGGAAATAATTCCTCCAACTGTTTATAACTGTCTATTATTATGCGTTGTCATCGGCTTTTAATTATGGTATAATAAACTATACAAGTTTTCCCGGAGGGATAAAAATGGCTGAAGAAAATATGGAAGCTCTTGCAGCTCAGAGAGAAAAAGCGATAGTCAAGACGAGCGTTATCGGAATAGTGACAAACGTTCTTCTTGCCGCGTTCAAGGCGGCAATCGGTATGATTTCAAATTCAATCGCCGTAATCCTTGACGCGGTCAACAATTTGTCCGACGCGCTTTCGTCCGTAATCACGATTATCGGTGCAAAGCTCGGCGCAAAGCAGCCGAATAAAAAGCATCCCCTCGGCTACGGCAGGATTGAATACATAAGCTCAATGCTCGTTGCGGGAATCGTTTTATACGCGGGTATCACCTCGCTCGTTGAATCGGTCAAGAAAATCATAAATCCCGAAAAAGCCGATTACAGCGTGGTTTCGCTCATCATTATCGCGGTTGCAATCGCAGTAAAGCTCGTGCTCGGACAGTACGTTAAAAAGCAGGGCAAAAAGCACAATTCGGGCGCTCTCGTTGCGTCGGGCTCCGACGCGCTTTTCGACGCAATTCTTTCCGCGTCCGTTCTCGCCTCGGCGATTATCTATCTTGTGTGGGGCGTTTCGCTTGAGGCTTACGTCGGCGTAATCATCGCCGCCATTATCATCAAGGCGGGCGTTGAGATGATGATTGAAACGCTCAACGATATCCTCGGCAAGAGAAGCGACCGCGAGGAAGTAAAAAAGATAAAGAAGCTCATCTGCGAGGAACCTGCGGTTCGCGGCGCGTACGACCTGATTATGTATAACTACGGACCTAACAAAAACTACGCGAGCGTTCACCTTGAGCTGCCCGACACTATGACGGTTGACGAGGTCGACAAGCTGACAAGGCGTATTCAGACAAACGTGTATTCAAAGACGGGCGTTATCCTCACGGGTGTGGGCGTTTACTCGTTTAACACCTCGGACGACGAGGCGGCGAAAATCCGCAACACCGTTCAGAAAACGGTTTTAGAGCACGAATGGGCTTTGCAGATGCACGGCTTCTACGCCGACACAGAAAGCAAAACGATGCGTTTTGACGTTGTGCTGAGCTTTGACGTTGACAGGGGCGAGGCAATCGAAACGCTGATGCAGGAAGTCGGTCGGTTATACCCCGACTACAAGCTGCAGATTATACCCGATATTGACGCATAAGCAAGGAGGATTATTATGAAAAAATTAGTTGCATACTTTTCCGCAAGCGGCGTGACCGCCGAAAAAGCGAAGGGACTTGCCGGGGCAATCGGCGCCGACATCTATGAGATAAAGCCCGAGGTGCCCTATTCCGAGGCGGACATAAAGTGGACGAATCCCCTTTCCCGCTGCAACAGGGAATGGCTTAAAAAGGCAAAGCCCGCGCTTGCCGATACCGACGCAAATATTGCGGAATACGACGCGATATATCTCGCGTTTCCGATATGGTACTACACCGCGCCGCTGATTATCAAAAGCTTTCTTTCGGCGTATGATTTCGGCGGAAAGAAAATCGTTGTGTTTGCAACGTCGGGCGGAAGCAATCTTGACAAAGCCACGGCGCACATCAAAGCCGAGGTTCCCGACGCTGACGTTTCCGCGGGCGCAATGCTCAACGGCGTAACGGATTTCAGCGAGTTTTCAGATTATTAAAAACAGAAGGCAGTCAATCGACTGCCTTTATTTTATCTGCGTTATTTCGTTTTTGTTCACTATGAATGCGTGCTTTGCGAGGTCTACGAGGACGGCGTCGTTTTCGGGCGAATCGGTGTAGAAATTTTCAATTTCGCTGTCGCCGTAAAGTTCCCTGAACGCCTGAATTTTGTTTTCCCGCAGGTTTGCAAATTCAATCGCGCCCGTCTCTCTGTTAATCTTAGAGGCGAGGAAGCGCTTTATGCCGAGGCGCCTGCACACCTCCTCAATGCTGAAATCGGGCGAAGCCGAAATAATCAGGTCGTCGTCGCTTTTTATCTCACCGTAAAACGGCTTGATTTTCTTCATATGCTTATCCCAGAAAACCTTCGGGTCGCGCTCAAAATCAATGACTTTGAGTATATCCTTTTCGACCATCGGAACAAATCTGTCGATGGCTTCGGTGAGGGATACCTCCCCTTTTTTGTAGCGCGCAAAGGCTTTGAGCACCGTAGGCAGATGCTTTACAAGCCACGGCTTGCGCACCATATAGTAAAGGAACATATCAAAGGTGCTTTCGCCGTCATATATTGTGTTGTCAAAATCAAATACATTCATCAAATCACCGAAAACATTATAAAATATCCGACAGATTTTTTCAAGAACTTGAAATTGTTTTAAATAAGAGTTATAATAAAATGAATAATTTTATTTTTCAGGTGATATTTATGGCCAATGTTTTTAGTTATGTAAAGAAATACGGCGGAAAATCCTTTAAGGATATGCCGTTTAACGACGCGGACAACGTTGCGATGTGCTGCAGCTTTTATATGCCGCTTGACCAAGTAGTCAGCGAAAGCTTTGACGATGAGCCCGTTCCCTTTGACAAGGCGTTTGACAAGCTCTTTGAGCTTCGCGGCAGGAAGCACACCCCCGTCGGTCTTGTGCTCGTTAAGGAAATCAGTATGCTTATGGGCGAAATGGCAGGTCAGAAGAGATATGCCGAGATGAAGGTTGCCGCCTGCACGGATAACTTCGGCAAGGAACCCGCCGTTCAGTTCAACGCCGGAACGTTCCTTCTTCCGAGCGGTGAAATCGTGGTGCTTTTCAGAGGCACGGACGACACGCTTATGGGCTGGAAGGAAGACGTTGACATCCTCGTTGAGGACGACATTCCCTCGCATCACCTTGCGCTTGAATATATGGAAAACGTGGCAAAGACCTTTGAGGGCGACATCATTGTCTGCGGTCACTCAAAGGGCGGCTACATAGCTCAGTACTCGGTGCTCAATTCCCCGAAGGAAATCAGGGACAGAGTAAAGCTTCTCTACAACAACGACGGCCCCGGCTTTTCCGACTACGACTACATCAACAGCGAGGCTTATCAGGAGCTTCTGCCGAGGTACCGCCACATCATTCCACAGTCATCGTTCATCGGTATGATGCTTTCGCACGACGACGACTACGAGGTTGTAAAGAGCAGCCGCGTTTTCGGCGCTTTGCAGCACGATTTGCTCACTTGGCAGATTGACGAGGAAAAGCTGAGAATGTGCAACGACATAACGAACGCGGGCAAGGTGACAGACCTTGTGTTCCACGACCTCGTTTCAAACCTCACGCCAAAGCAGAGCGAAGCCTTCGGCAGCGTTATCGGCTCAATCTTTGACGGCATCAACCAGAAGGGACTGCTTGACGTAAAGAACAATTTTGCCGCTTCAATCAAGGGCGGCGCGGCGGCGTGGAAGAACCTCAGCCCCGAAACGAAAAAGGTTTTCAGGGACACGATGAAGGACGCGAGAAAATACGTTATAAGCGCTGCAAAGACCGTTCAGAAGGGCGAGTACAAAACAGCTTCGCAGAGGCTCAGCGACGAAACGGAAACAGACTAAGGACAAAGGATAAGGAGAGAATATTATGGACACAGTAAAGCTTACAACCCCGTGCGGTGAACTCAAGGGTATTGACCGGGGTGATTACCTCGAATTCAGGGGCATTAAGTACGCAACCGCCGACAGGTGGGAATACCCGAGCGTTGTTGAGAGCTGGGACGGCGAATACGACGCAACCGAATTCGGCGCCTGCTGCTATCAGCGCAGGGGCTTTGAAGAGGACGCCGAGTGCAACCCCTTCTACCACAAGGAATTCAGAGTCGGTCAGACCTTTACATACAGCGAGGACTGCCTTTTCCTCAACGTCTACGCGCCCAAAAACGCCAAAAACGCACCCGTTATGATTTATATTCACGGCGGAAGCTTCACGGGCGGCAGCGCCGACGAAGGACATATCAACGGCAAAGACTACGCTAAAAACGGAATAGTTCTCGTAACTATCAACTACCGCCTCGGACCGTACGGCTTCTGCTCGCATCCCGACCTTGCAAAGGGCGACGGCACCTGCGGAAACTTTGGTCTTTACGATCAGGTTGCCTCAATCCGCTGGCTGAGGGATAACGTAAAGGCTTTCGGCGGAAACCCCTACAACATCAACCTTATGGGCGAAAGCGCAGGCGCTATGAGCGTTGACCTGCTTATTTCAAGCCCTCTCGTAAAGGGACTTGTGAAGGGCGCAATTATGATGAGCGGCGCGGGAATCCAGCGCGAGCTCGCCCGTCCTCTCGAGCCTGAAAAGACGAGGGATTTCTGGGATTTAATCATTTCAAACGCGGGCGTTGAGGATATCCACGCGCTCAGAGAGGTTGACGAAAAGACCCTCTACTACGCATGGCTTGACGCGTGTAACGCCGTTAAACCGAAGGATATGTACCTCACCCTTCCCTGCAACGACGGCAAGCTCGTTTCAAAGCAGTCCTACAATATGAAGACCATTCCGAACATCCCGATTATCCTCGGCGTAACCGTTTCGGATATGGTTCCGACAGCGCTTGAAAACATCACAAAGATTTACGCTAACAAGGCAAACAAAAACAACACTATGGGTTGTTACGTTTATAATTTCAACAGGCTTCTTCCCGGCGACGACAGAGGCGCTTGGCACGCTGCGGACTTATTCTATGCGTTCAACACCTTCGGCTGCAACTGGCGCCCGTGGGAGGATATCGACTACGTTATCGCAAACCAGATGATTAAGTCGTTCTCTGCATTCGCAAAGACGGGCAATCCGAACTGCCCCGAAATCCCCGAGTGGGAAAGAGGCGCTAAGCTGCCGATGCGTTTTTGCGAGGACACAAGACCCGAGAAGTGGGATTCAAAGAGTATGCTCAAGACAACCTTCTCGCGTGACGGAGTAATGTATTAATGAAATTCAGCTATAGCTTTACCCCTGTAAACGTCAGCGAAAGCTGCAGGGAATACAGATGCGGCAAGGCAAACGTCAGGCTCGACTTTCTCGGCGAAAGCCTTCTGAGAGTGTGCGCGTATAACGACGGCGAAAGACTGCTCAACACTTACAACGTCTGCCCCGTCGGCGATATGCCGAGGCAGGGCAGAAAAAGGCTTGACACAAGCGGGTTTGAGCTGTTTGCGCCGCGCGTTGAAACCGACGGCGACACAGAGGTTTTCACCCTCAGAAACGGCATTGAGCTGCGCCTTGACCTCAACAATTTCATATTAAGCTATTATGCAAAAAACGAGAGGCTCTTTTCCGACAGAGCCCCTCTTGCTTATAATTTCGGCGGTGAATTCGGCAGGGACGCGATTCACTATATAACCCGCGAGGCGGACGAGAAAATCTACGGTCTCGGCGACAAGGGCGGCGAGCTCAACAAAGCGGGCAGAGCCTTTAAAATCGAGACGGTTGACACGATGGGCTTCAACGCAAAAACGAGCGACCCGCTTTATAAGCACATCCCGTTTTACATCTGCGAAAACTCGGTAGGCTGCTACGGAATTTTCTACGACACGTCGGCGACGTCTGCCTTCAATCTCGGCGCGGAGCACAACAATTACTACGAGCCGTACAAGTATTTTCAGACCGAGGACAACTGCATCGTTTACTACGTTTTCTTCGGCACAAAGCTCGAGATTTTAAAGCAGTTTTCACGCCTTGCAGGCAAGCCTGCGTTTCCGCCGAAGTGGTCGTTTGACTACTGCGCGAGCACAATGGCATACACCGACGCACCCGATTCCGAGGTGCAGATGAGGGCGTTTGTCGACAAACTGAAAGCGCTCGACATCAACTGCCGCGGCTTCTATCTCTCGTCGGGCTACACCTCAATCGGCGAGCAGAGATTCGTGTTTAACTGGAACTATGACAAGTTCCCGAACCCGAAGGAATTCATTGAGTATTACAATTCCTGCGGCATAAATCCGATACCGAATATCAAGCCCGCATTCCTTAAAAATCACCCTATGTACGATATGCTCAGCGAGAAGGGCTGGTTTGTTAAAAATGAGGACGGCACGCCGTTTGTCACGCAGTTCTGGGACGGGCTAGGAAGCTATCTCGACTTCACAAACGAGGGCGCGTTTGAGTTCTGGAAGGAGCAGGTTGCCGAAAAACTACTCGACAACGGAATCACCTGCACGTGGAACGACAACAACGAGTTTGACATAAGGGACTGCGCCGCCGTTTCCGACGGTTTCGGCTGCCCCGTTCCCGCGGCGAGAATCCGCCCCGACCTCACCTATCTTATGGATATGGCGTCCTATGAGGCGCAGATTGAGGCAAACCCGAACCTTCGCCCGTTCCTCTCGACGAGAAGCGGAAACATAGGCACGAGAAGGCTTGCGCAGACGTGGTCGGGCGACAACCGCACCGCGTTTGAGGACTTGCGCTACTGCCACTTTATCGGGCTTACGATGTCGATGTCGGGACTCTATTTTTACGGCCACGACCTCGGCGGCTTTTCGGGCGATTTGCCATCGAGGGAGCTTCTTCTGAGATGGCTTCAGCACGGACTTTTCGAGCCGAGATTTACGCTTCATTCGTGGAACACCGACGGCTCGTCAACAATGCCGTGGAGCCATATAGATATTCTCGACAGCGTGAAGGAAATCTTTGCCCAGAGAAAGAGGCTCATCCCCTATTTCTACAACTGCGCGTACAGGGCTGTTCGCTACGACGAGCCGCTGAACGCACCGCTGTTTATGTACTATGACGATGACGAGATTGAGCCCGAGGGCGATTCGTTTATGCTCGGCAGGGATATCCTCGCGGCGTGCATATTCGACGAAGGGGCTGAAAGCACCGACGTTTATCTGCCAAGGTCCGAGGGCTGGTACCTCGGCGAAAAGCTTTACGGCGGCGGACAGACCGTCACGCTCAACATCCCCGCAAGGGGCGGCGCAAAATACTTCGCCAAAGCGGGAAGCGTTATCCCCTATGACGAGGGCGAGGCAGGTTTTTGCAAGGCTGAAAAAACCGTACTGACCGTTTACCCGATTAAAAGCGGCAGCTTCACCGCAGAGTATTTTGACGACGACGGCGAGAGCTTTGCCTATAAAAACGGCAAGTGTACGCTTCTGAAAATCCGCGTTGAATGTGACGACAACACGGTTGCCGTGCGCTGCAACAACGAGGGCGAGGTTCCGTTTGACGGGCATTTTAAGCTCGTTGACGGCGACGGCAGAAAGCTGATAATTGAATAAATCTTTGATTTGACCGTGCTGCTTTTTAGCACGGTCTTTTTTATTACTTGACACCGACACACTAATAATATATAATATATTAATTATAGTGGGTACAAATGCCTTCGGCAGAAAACCACAATATTTTTTATAGGAGATTTTACTATGGCAAACAAAACCTTTAAGATGACTCAGCAGAGCTATGACGAACTCAAGAAAAAGCGCGACTACCTTAAAACAGAAGGCAGAGACGATATTGCCGAAAAGCTGAAGATTGCCCGTTCATACGGCGACCTTTCCGAAAACAGCGAATACGACGAGGCAAAGTCCGAGCAGGCAAAGCTTGAGGCTCAGATTGCAGAGTACGAATATATGCTTGACAACGCCGAGATTATCGAAAGCGGAAGCTCGGACACCGTTTCTATGGGAACAAAGGTTACCGCTATCAGAAAGCTCGACGGCGAAAAGATTGAAATCGAGATTGTAAGCCTTACGCAGGTTGACCCTGCAAACGGCAAAATTTCCGAGGACAGCCCGATAGGCAAGGCTCTCGTTGGCGCAAAAATCGGCGACACCGTAGTTGTTGAGGCACCCATCGGAAATCTCGAGCTCGACATTTTATCAATTCAGTAAAAGAGGTATAAATATGGCAGGAAGGTTTGAAATCACCAAGAAGGGTGACGGCACTTTCACATTTGAACTTTTAATTGACGACGTTTCGGTCGGCAGTAGCCCCGTGTTTGAAAAAGAGGACGACTGCAAGAGAGGCGTCAAGGCTGTGAAAAAGAACAGCCGTATGAAGGTACAAAACTGCATCGCAGGCGACGAGGAAAAGACCAATCCGAAGTTCCTCGTTGAACAGGACGGCGACAAGGTTAAGTACACCCTCTTCCTTCAGACAGGCGCGGTTGCGCTTGAGGGCGAGGCTGAGAGCGAGGAAAAGGCTCTCAAAAATATTGAGCTCATCGGCAACAACGCAAACGCCGCTCAGATGACGATGGCTGAGGTTGTTCTCTCGGAAAACGAGCTCAAGCAGATTAGAATCGACAAGCTCAAGGCGCTTCAGGCTGAGGGCAGGGACCCGTTTGAGATTACTCTCGCAGAGCAGACCCACCACAGCGACGAAATCAAGGCAAACTTTGAAGAGCTTGAAAACAAGGACGTTATTATCGCGGGCAGAATTATGACGTGGCGCGATATGGGCAAGGCAAACTTTATCGATATTCAGGACAGAAACGGCAGAATTCAGGCTTACGTTCGTATGAACGACGTCGGCGAGGACGTTTTCAAAGAGTTCAAGACCTGGGATATCGGCGATATAGTTGAAATCAAGGGCTTTGTTTTCAAGACGAGAACGGGTGAGATTTCGGTTCACGCAAAGGAAATCAGACTTCTTTCAAAGTCGCTACTTCCACTTCCCGAAAAGTTCCACGGCCTGACCGACACCGACACGAGATACAGAAAGAGATATCTCGATATGATTGTTAATCCCGACGTAAAGGAAACCTTTATCAAGCGTTCAAGGATTATCACCTCAATCAGAAATTATCTCGACAACCTCGGCTTCATCGAGGTTGAAACGCCCATTCTCAACATCATCCCCGGCGGCGCTTCGGCTCGTCCGTTCATCACCCACCACAACACGCTCGACCTCGATATGTATCTTCGCATAGCGACCGAGCTCTACCTAAAGAGGCTCATCGTGGGCGGTATGGAAAGGGTTTACGAGATAGGCAGAAACTTCAGAAACGAGGGTATGGACGTTAAGCACAACCCCGAGTTCACCTGCATCGAGCTCTATCAGGCGTTCACCGACTACCACGGTATGATGGACATCGCCGAGGCTCTCATCAGAAATGCGGCAAACGAGGTTTGCGACAGCCTTCACATCACGTTTAACGGTACTGAGATTGACCTTGAAACGCCTTTTGCAAGGCTCACGATGGTTGACGCTGTAAAGAAATACAGCGGCGTTGATTTCGCCAAGTTTATGAGCGACAACGAAAAGGCTGTTGAGATTGCAAAGGAAAAGGGCATTGAAATAGAAAACGGAAAAGCAACGTGGGGCGACATTCTCAATTCCTTCTTTGAGGAATTTGTTGAGGCAAACCTCACCCAGCCGACCTTTATTATGGACTATCCCGTTGAGGTTTCACCCCTCACAAAGAGAAAGCCCAACTGCCCCGTTCTAACAGAGCGTTTCGAGCTCTTCATTATGGGCAGCGAGTACGGCAACGCCTATTCCGAGCTCAACGACCCGATTGACCAGATGGGCAGATTTGAAGCTCAGATGAAGCTTCGCGAGGCAGGCGACGACGAGGCAAATATGATTGACCACGATTTCGTCACCGCGCTTGAATACGGTATGCCCCCGACGGGCGGTCTCGGCATAGGCATTGACAGACTTGTTATGCTTCTCACCGACAACTATTCAATCAGGGATGTCCTTCTCTTCCCGACAATGAAGCCTATTGACTAAGGAGATATAATTATGCGTTCAGATTTAATTAAAGAGGGTCCGTCAAGGGCGCCGCACCGTTCTCTTTTAAGAGCGCTCGGCATTGACGAGCTTGAAATGAAAAGACCTTTCGTCGCTGTTGTAAATTCAAAGAGCGACTACATCCCCGGCCATATGCACCTCGACAAGATTGCTGAGCAGGTCAAGGCGGGTATCAGAAACGCAGGCGGCGTTCCGTTTGAGTTCAACACAATCGGCGTTTGCGACGGTATCGCTATGAACCACAGAGGAATGAAATATTCGCTCTGCTCAAGAGAGCTCATCGCAGACTCAATCGAGGTTATGCTTACGGCTCATCCTCTCGACGCGGTTGTATTCATCCCCAACTGCGACAAAATCGTTCCCGGTATGCTTCTTGCAGCTTGCAGGCTCAACCTGCCCTGTATCTTTATCAGCGGCGGTCCGATGCTTCCCGGCAGAAGCACCGAGACAAAGAATATGATAGGTCTTTCCGAGCAGTTTGAATACGTTGGCGCAAACGCTGTAGGCAAGATGAGCGACGAAAATCTTGAGCTCACGGCTTACACGGCTTGCCCGACCTGCGGCTCATGCTCGGGTATGTACACCGCAAATTCAATGAACTGCCTTACCGAGTCAATCGGTATGTCGCTTCCGGGCTCGGGCACGGTTCCCGCAGTATACTCGGCGCGTCTTCGCCTTGCTAAGATGGCGGGCGAGCAGGTTATGGAACTGCTTGAAAAGGACATCAAGCCGTCCGACATCATCACGGAAAAAGCCATTGAAAACGCTATGAGATGCGATATGGCAATCGGCTGTTCAACAAATACAATTCTTCACCTCACGGCAATCGCTCACGCCGCAGGCCACGACATCAACCTCGACGACCTCAACGGTATGGGCAACACCACGCCTCAGATTTGTAAGCTCAATCCCGCATCGTCCGTATTCATCACCGACCTCAACGACGTAGGCGGTATGCAGGCGGTTATCAAGGAACTTGCAAGGGGCGGTATGATTCACACCGACGCACTCACCGTAAACGGCACGGTTGCAGACAGAATTGCAAAGGCACCCGACGCTGACGGCGAGGTTATCCACAAGCTTGAAACACCGTTCTCAAAGGACGGCGGTATCGCTGTTCTCAAGGGCAACCTTGCAGAGGAAGGCGCTGTTGTAAAGAAGGGTGCGGTCGCACCCGAAATGATGCAGCACAAGGGTCCTGCAAAGTGCTTTAACAGCGAGGAAGACGCTATCGAGGCAATCACCTCGGGCAAAATCGTTGCGGGCGACGTTGTTGTTATCCGCTACGAGGGTCCGAAGGGCGGACCGGGTATGAGAGAGATGCTTTCCCCCACTTCCGCAATCATCGGTATGGGGCTCGGCTCATCGGTAGCACTTCTCACCGACGGCAGATTCTCAGGCGCGACAAGGGGCGCTTCAATCGGTCACGTCAGCCCCGAGGCGGCAGTCGGCGGAACTATCGCAGTCGTTGAAGACGGCGACGAGATTGAAATCGACATTCCCGCAAGAGTGCTTCGCGTAAACGTATCGGACGAGGTTCTCGCGCAGAGAAAGGCTGACTGGCAGCCGCCCGTTCAGGAGCTTTCGGGCTATCTCAAGAGATATGCCGAGCACGTAACAAGCGGCTCAAGAGGCGCAGTATTTGAAGATTAGAGGTTCTTCTCATATGAGTGAAGAAAAACACAAAAGACAAAACAGAAATTCGCTGTTCAGGCTGTATCTTATAAGGCTTTCCGTGTTTCTCGGCATAGCCCTTGCGGTTACCGCTCTGGCAACGCTCGTTGTAAAAGGCTACGCCACGCGCTTTGTTCACAAGGCTGAAACGGCGTACTCGATGAGGGTTGACGACATCACGCCCGACCCGAGCTTTGAGCCCGATTCGCTCAGCGAAATTCCCGAAGGCTACAGGCTCGGCAAGAAGGTCGCGGTTATCACGAGCGAGGCGGTGGGATTAAACAGCAGCGTATACTACGGCGCCGACCGCTCTTCGATGCGATACGGCTGCGGACTTTCGAGCCAGTACACTCTCTTCGGTCAGGACGGCGTGAGCTATGTCACGGGCTACAGCGAGGCGGACTTTGCGCCGGTGCTCAAGATGAAGGTCGGCGACAAAATAAGCGTTGCAACCGAATACGGCACTGTAAACTACACGGTGACCGATTCCTACAGCGGCGAAAACAAAAAGCTTGATTTTTCAAATTACAAGGGCGACACGCTGATTTTATCAAGCCTGTACCCGATGCTTTCCAACGACTGGGGCAAGGCCTTCATCGTTGTGGCAAGAGCTGACGGGGAGGTGCAGTAGTATGGCTGTTTACACCCCCGAAACCAAGAGAACAAAGAAGCTTCGCACCTTAATGTCCTTCGTGCTCTTTGCAATACTCGTGGCGTTTTCCCTCTCGGTAAACCTCAAGACAAACGCGTTTGTCCTCAGGGATATTAAGGAACAGTTTGTAAGCTACAACTACATCGAGGGCGTCAGAGAGGACGCAATCGGCTATGCAAACGATTTGCACAGGCTCAACGGCGTTGAGCAGGAAGGCATTGAGGAAGCGCTCAAATACAGCGACTTCGAGCTTATGCTCGACGCGTATTTCGGCTTCAACATCACGGCAAGCGCAAACTATTCCGAGGAATCCTATCTTGAAACGATAGATATTATCACGGACTGCTTTGAGGAAAACTTCACCGAGCAGCTTGAAAGGCAGGAAAAGGAATACAGCAAGGACCAGCTTGCGACGGTTGTTGACAATTTCAGAAGCCACCTCATCGACCTTGTAACGGTCGACCACCTTTCCGAAATAAAGGCGGTTACAAACGTGGGCAATTTCGCCGCAAATATCGGCATAAGCATTTCGCTTTTCCTCATTGCGGTCACGGCTGTGATTATCTACTATCTCGGCAACAAGTTCAGAAGATACCGTTCAGTCAGAGCGATTACGACCTCTTTTGTTGCCGCGGGCTTTTACGATGTAATCATAGCGATTCTTGCGCACATAGTTTTCTGCTTCAAGAGCATCGACATTTATCCCATATATTTCAGAGAGCAGATGATGGACTACATCTATCATTTCCTCAACGCTTTAATGATAACGGGCGGCGCTCTGCTGTTTGCGGCTATCGCACTGCTGACGCTGACGTGGAAAATCAGAAAGGGCAAATAAAATGGATGAGAATTTAGCTATATCGGTCAAAAACGTATCGATGACCTTTAACCTCAACAAGGAAAAGGTTGACAATCTCAAGGAATACGTTATTAAGTTTTTAACCCATAAGCTTGAATACAAAAAGTTTTACGCGCTTGACGACATCAGCTTTGACGTAAAAAAGGGCGAACACCTTGCGATTATGGGACTTAACGGCGCGGGAAAATCCACGCTTTTAAAGACCATAGTAGGCGTGTATAAGCCGAACGTGGGCACGATTGAGAAAAGCGGCGTTATCGCCCCCCTGCTCGAGCTCGGCGCGGGCTTTGACCCGAACTACACCGGAAGGGAAAACATCTATCTCTACGGCGCAATCCTCGGCTACGACAGGGCATACATCTCGAGCAAGATTGACGAAATCATCGAGTTTTCCGAGCTCGGAAGATTCATCGAGGTGCCGATTAAAAACTATTCAAGCGGTATGAGAGCAAGGCTCGGTTTCTCGATTGCAACGGCGGTTGAGCCCGACGTGCTTATCCTCGACGAGGTGCTTTCCGTAGGCGACGCGGGCTTCAGAAAAAAGAGCCTCGCGAAGGTGCAGTCCCTCTTTGAAAAGGGCGTTACGGTGCTTTTCGTATCGCACAGCATCGACCAGGTTCAGGCAATCTGCGACAAGGCAATCCTTCTTGACCACGGAAAGATTATTGCTCAGGGTCCCGTTGAAGAGGTCATCCCCGTTTACGAGGAAAAGACGAAGAGAAAGCCAAAGAAATAAATTAAAAGAGAGCGGAAATACCGCTCTCTTTTTTTACAGGTCGTCCGCGTCCTGAACGGGCTCGTCGCCGTAATCTGCGGGATAGCCGGTGTAGCTTCCCATCGGGTCAAAGTCAAGCATATCGGGATTGAAATAGGATGTAAGGTCGGGAATATCCTTTTTGCCCGTCTGCTTTTTGCCGTTATTCTTTTTCATAAAAATCACCCCTGCAAATATCTTTTGCAGGGGTTTTGATTTTATTATAGCTTTTCAACGTCAATCTGTGCTATTTTCTGTAAAAACGCTCTCTTGCTGATTATGTCGCCCATTTCGATATAATCGTCCATATTCAGATTGAAATTGTTGATGTAAATCGGAATGTCGTCGTATTCCATATCAATATGCAAAACCTTCGCGTCGCGAAGAATCTGCTCGGGCGTGCAGGTGTTTAAATCGTAGTGCTTTTTAACGACCACTTCCCTGTCCTTGATATATTCGAGGGTTACGTTTCTCAGCGACTTTGAAAGCGAAACGTAGCTGCTGTCGTTTTTTGAAAGAGCAAGCGCCATCGGCATCTGAGCCACCGCCTTGCACGCGCCCGAGTTTACGAAAAATTCGTTGATGAAAATTGATTCAAGCTTGCTCGTGTCGTCGGGAACGATTATCGCAAGGATGTACTTGCCAAGCTTCTTGCCGTAATTTTCCTTCATAAACTCTTTGAAATAGTACTGCCCCTCGGCAATCTTTTCGGCGAAAAGATGATAGAAAGGAATGTTCGGCACGGGCGTAATCGACGGCATTTCAAAGGTAATGAAATCGTCCGAGTCCTTCGCCTTAATCAGTATATCCGAATTTGTTATTATCATAGGTATTGTTTTTGCCATATGAACACCTCGAACATAAACATTAACATTAGAATTACCATTATTTTACTACATATGAAATAATTAATCAATAAATTTTAAAAAATATAGTGCATTTAGTGGAAAGATGTGTTACAATACTACTATATCTTGTAAAAATATAATGATACAAGTCTTAAAGAGGAGGTTGAATATGGCTGATCATAAAGAAATAGACGATATTCTCAAGGAAGTTAAGGCTAGAAAAGAAAAGCTCGACAAAAAGGAAAACCCGTTTTCCGAGGTCGGGAAGCCCGAAACTGATAACGAAGATGTGACGATAGACATCTCTGAAAACGAAGAGGCAAAGGCGCCCGAGGAGGAAGCTCCCGCAGAGGTTGCAGAGATTCCCGCCGAGGAACCCGCGCCCGAGGAGGCGCCGCAGGCTGAGGCGGAAGCCTCCGCCCCCGAGGAACCCGAAGCACCCGCAGAGGACGTTCCCGCAGAGGAAGCGCCCCTCACAGAGGAAGTAATACAAAATCCGCCGACGGACGAGCTCATCCCGCCGATACCGCAGGAGGAATTTGAAATAATTGATGACAGCGAGGAAACAGACGTGAATTACGAAGCACAGTTAAACGAAGAGGAACAGGCAGCAAAGAAGAAAAAGATAATGGTTATCGTTGCGGTATGCGTTGTTGCGGCAATCGCAATCGCGGGCGTGCTTTACGCAGTTCTCGGAAAGGATAAGGAACCCGAGACGACCGCACCGCCCACAACAGTTACCACGACCGAAACTACCACGGCAGCGCCCGTTCTCGACATCAACCCCCTCACGGGTGAGAACGACTACAACAAGGACGCTATCGGCAAGAGGCCCGTTGCCTGCGTAGTTGAAAACTCTCAGCCCGCAAGACCTCAGTGGGGTATCGACGACGAAACGAATCCTCCCGACATCATCCTTCAGGGTGAGGTTGAAGGCGGCGAGACAAGAATGCTCTGGTTCTTCGCAGACTACACGAATATGCCCGAGAACATCGGTCCCACAAGAAGCGCAAGACCCCCGTACATAAGGTTTTCCGAGATGTTTGACGCTATCTTCATCCACTGGGGTATGAGCAGCACGACCGACGATTACTACGGCGCTGACTCGGTATTCATCGACGATGACGTTGACCACATCAACGAGATGCAGTACGGCGACGGCTCTCTCTTCGGCAGATACAATCCCCGCGGCGTAAGCCTTGAGCACACAGGCTGTATCTACGGCGAAAACGTTGCATCGGCTATCGAGGGCGAAGGCTTCAGGACGGACGTTGACAAGGCAAGCTTCTCGCAGTTCAATTTCAACAGCGAGATTCAGAAGCTCAGCGACACCCCCTGCACATATCTCTCACTCAGATATTCAAGCCGCACCCACACCACCGACTGGACGTATCAGGAAGACGGAATGTATCACACACCCGACTTCAACAACGACGTTAAGAGAGAAAATCTTCTCGTTCTTATGGACGAAACCGAGTACATCACAAAGTCCAACTACAAGGGCAGCGGAAGCAACGAGGTTTACTGCAACTACAGATTTGCAGGCGGCACCGGAAAGCTTGCTTCAAACGGCACGGTTATCGACGTAACGTGGGCAAGAGAAGACGGCCTTCTCGTTGTCAAGGACAGCGCAGGCAAGCCCGTATCGCTCAATCCCGGAAAGACATGGATTGGCTGGGGCTCGTCAAACAACGGCGGTTCGGTAGAAATCACAGGATAAATACATTTTTAAAGGCATACCGTAACGGTATGCCTTTTGTTATTTATAAATAGTATTAATCATATAATCTATCGGTGATTATATGAAATATTTCGGCATTATTTTTCTGACCGCCGCAGGGGGCTTTCTGCTCTGCTTCTCGGGTGAGGCAAGGCAGGGCGCGGCGGAAGGACTTGCCCTCGCGCAAAACACCGTTGTGCCGAGCCTGCTGCCCCTGCTGATAATTATGCTGCTCATTATGAAAAGCGGCGGCGGAAAGCTAGGCGCAAGACTTATCGGCAATCCGTTTTCACGCATATTCAGGCTGCCCGCCATAGCCGCGCCCGCCGTGCTTTTCGGTATGCTCGGCGGCTATCCCACGGGTGCGCTTCTGACTAAGGAGCTCTTTGAGAGGGACGACATCGACGCCGCTCAGGCTCGCGCTCTGCTCGCGTTTAATTTCTGCGGCGGCTGCGGTTTCATCATAACCGCGGTCGGAGCGGCAACTCTCGGAAGCGTGAAATCGGGCGTTATCCTCTGGTTATCAAACGTGCTCTCGGCGCTTCTCGTCGGGGTTCTCGGCTCATTTAAAAGAGAGTACCGCCTTGAGCCCGCGCTTGAGTTATGTGCGGAAGAAAACGCGGGCGACGCGCTGATTTCGGCGGTCGATTCCGCGATGAGAAGCGTTCTGAACATCACGGCGTTCATCGTGCTGTTCTCGGCGTTTACGGGCGTTTTCAGCGCCAATCCCTATGTCAGTCCCCTTCTTGAAATAACGAGCGGAATCTGCGGCGGCAGGCGGTTTCCCCTGCCCCTTGCCAGCGCATATCTCGCCTTCGGCGGACTTTGCATCCACCTTCAGCTTCTGCCGATAATCGGAAGCGTTAAGCTGAAATATCCCCTCTTTCTCTTTTTCCGCGTCCTCTGCGCGGCGTTCTCATTTTTCATCACAAAATGCCTTCTTCTCATCTTCCCCTCGGCTGTTGCAGCCTTCTCGGACTCCGCCTCTTCCCCCGCAAGGCTTTCAAGCGTAAACGCCCCCCTGTCCGCGCTGATGGTCTTCGGCTGTTTCGTTTTCATCCTTGACCTCAAGGGCAGAAAAAGCCCGATATGTTGATATTGATTTATCCCCGCGTTTATGCTAAACTAAAGGGTGGAAATTGTCGAAAAAGGCGGTGAGCAAATGAAAAACAGCGGCAAAGCGGCGGCGGTTTTCGGCATCGCCGTTAACTTCGCTCTCTTCCTTGCAAAGCTCTACGTTTCAATCAGCTCAAACTCGCTTTCGATTTACTGCGACGCGATAAACAATCTGCTTGATATTTTTTCCTGCGCCGCGGTTTTGCTGGGCTTCTTCCTCGTTGCAAAATACAGCGAGCGCCCCGCAAAGAGAACGCAGAGCCTTTTCACGTTTATCATAAGCATTGTCATAACGGTTACGGGCGCGTATTTCCTCTATAACGGAATTCAGCGGACAATGTACCCCGTGCCGATTTCCTACTCGCACAAATACGCCGCGGTGATTTCGGTCACCGTCTGCGTAAAGGTTTTGATGGCGATTGTCTATCACCTGTTTAACAGGCGGCAAAAATCCAAAATGCTTTCGGCGCTCGTGCTTGACAGCATACTCGACAGCTGCATCACCGTCTTCACCCTGCTGGGGCTTTTCGCGGTAAGGCGGGCGGGCTTTGCAATCGACGGAATTTTTGCAATAGTCATCGGCGCGGTTATTACCGCAACAAGTGTAAAAACGCTTCTTTCGGAAGCTAAATTTTTAATAAATGATTAGAGGGTAATTATGGCTAACAAGGTTAAAACAAAAAAGAATATCGGCAAAAAGCTTCTAAAAATTCTTATTGTTATTCTGCTGATTATCGCGGTGCTTTCCGCCTCCTGCGCGGTTGTGAACATCGTGCTTGCAAGGTCGCACTACGAGTACGCCTACAGCTTTGCGCCCGTTGAGTACGAGGAACAGCTCGTCCCCGAAATCGGCGAGGACGGCTACTACACCTTTGTGACCGACGGCGACTTCAAGGTAGTTCAGCTGACGGATATTCACATCGGCTCGGGCTTCCTTTCCTCAAAGAAGGACAATATGGCAATGAACGCAGTTGCGGCTATGCTCAGCGCTGAAAAGCCCGACCTTGTAACGGTTACGGGCGACATCGCATATCCCATCCCCTTCCAGTCGGGAACTATTAACAACAAGACCTCGGCGGTTCTCTTTGCCGACCTTATGGAACAGCTCGGCGTTTACTGGGCGCCCGTTTTCGGAAACCATGACACCGAGTCCTTCTCGTACTACACGAGGGAACAAATCGGCGAAATCTATTCAAGCGAGGAATATCCTCACTGCCTGTTCCAGCCCGGTCCCGAGGACGTTCACGGCGTGGGCAACTACGTTATCAACGTAAAAAACACCCTCGGTCAGATTACCCAGAGCATATTTATGATTGACTCAAACGACTACACGAGCAAGTCCCTCAAGAGCACAATCACTTGGGATTACGACTGCATCCACGCCGACCAGGTTGAGTGGTACAAAAACACCGTTGACGCTCTCACCGAGGAAAACTACGGCATTATGCCAAACTCGATTGCCTTCTTCCACATCCCGCTTATCGAGATGAGAGAGGCGTGGTACGCATACCGCGACAACGGCTATCAGGACACCGAGGACATTCAGTTCATCTACGGCAAATGCGGCGAGAAAGAGGGCGTTGTGCTCTGCTCGGAATACAATCAGGGCTTCTTCGACGCAGTGCTTGAAAAGGGCTCGACAAAGGGCATTTTCGTCGGTCACGACCATCTCAACAACTTCTCGATTATCTATAAGGGCGTTCAGATGACCTACAGCAATTCGGTCGACTATCTCGCCTACTTCGGCATCTCAAAGCTCGGTTCACAGCGCGGCTGCACGGTCATCACCCTCAAGCCCGACGGAACCTATGAATACACCCCCGAAAACTACTATCAGGAAAAGTATCAGGCAAAAGAAGCCAAAGAAGAAGTCACAATGCAGGAATACGAGCATTAATAAAAATAACAAAAGCGGTGCAGCAAGGCTGTACCGCTTTTTTAAAACATAACTTTGTTGTGTTTTATTGAGATGTGGTTGTTGATGCCGGCGAGAAGGAAGGGTTGCTTTTCAAAGGGGTTGAAATGCGAGAGGTCGGTTTTGGCAAGGATGCTGCCGCGCTGGATGCAGTAGCTGCCGTATCTTTCCTTCAGGGCGTCGACGGCTTTGTCGAGGCGTTCAAGCTTCTCGCGGTGCTCAACGGAGCCCGACAGGTCGAACTGGCAGAACTCGTCGTCGGCAAAATCGGTCACGCTCACGCCCATACTTCTTATCGGCTTTTCCCAGTCGTAGTTTGCGCGAAAAAGCCTCATCGCGTGCTCAATAATCTCGGAACTCGCGTTTGTCGGCGCGGGTAGTCTGCACTGGCGCGTAAAGCTTTCGAGCTCGTTTGTGCGAACCCAGATGCACAGCGTAGTGCCCTTGAGCATATGCTTTCTCATACGCCTTGCAACGCTTTCGGCAAGGACTGTCATAACGACTCTCACGTCGTCCTCATCCTTCAAATCGCGCGGCGTTGTGGTTGAATTGCCGACGCTTTTAATCTCGTGCGAAAGCTCCATGTGCATCACGGGTGCCTTGTCCTCGCCCCTTGCATAGAGCTGAAGCAGAACGCCGTTTTTGCCGAGAATTCTTCTGAGCATTCCGGTGTCGGCTTTTGCAAGGTCGCCTATCGTGTATACGCCGTAGAAATTGAGCTTGCGCTTTGTGGCGTTCCCTATCATTATCATATCGTCGCAGGGCAGGGGCCACGCGAGGGACTTGAAATTATCCCGCCATATCACGGTCACGGCGTCGGGCTTTTTGTAGTCGGAACCGAGCTTTGCGAAAATCTTGTTGAAGCTGAGCCCCACGCTCACGGTTATGCCTATCTCGTCCTTCACCCTCTGCCGTATTTCCTGGGCGATTTCGTAGCCCGTTTTGTTGTAGTCGCCTGTCACGTCGAGCCAGCACTCGTCAAGCCCGAAGGGCTCGATAAGGTCGGTATAATCCTCAAAAATCCCCCTCACCCTTCTTGAAAAATCAATATATGTCTGATAGTGCGGGGGAACGATAATCAGGTCGGGGCATTTCTGCCTCGCCTTCCATAAGGGCTCGCCTACAACGAGATTGTATTTTGACGCAATCTCGTTTTTTGTCAGTATTATACCGTGACGCGATTCCTCGCTTCCGCCGACGGCTACGGGCTTATCGCGCAGCTCGGGGTGCAGATAGCACTCAACGCTCGCGTAAAATTTGTTGCAGTCAACGTGCAGAATTTCCCTTTCCAAGGTTTCACCTTCTCGAACAAATATTCTATAACGTAAGAACATAATAAAACATTTGTTCTAAAAAGTCAAGAGAGATATCTCCCCGCGTTGCGCAAGTACTGAAATAAGTACTTGTTTTTCAAACGGAAATTGAAATGTATAATTTCTTGTGGTAATATATTCTAAAAGAGGTGAAAAAAGTGAAACGTCAGGTCAACATACTGCTTGAGGGATATGTCATAGACGCAAAATACCTGTATGATTCCTTGAAGAAATACATAAAGCCCGAACACAAGGTAGCGGTTATTGCTTTTTCTTTCAGGGATACGCATATTTCGTCCGCTGAGGAATGGGACAACTACTACGGTAAGGAAGACAGTTTTTTCTACGGCGGCATAGTCGGAGCGTTCAGGCGCTACGGAATCAACGAGGAACAAATTTCATTTTTAAACTACTTTACCGACAGTCACGAAAGCGCACTTGAAAAGATTAAAGGCGCAGATATTCTGTATTTTCTCGGCGGTCTTCCCGACCGGATGATGGAGCGAATCAGAGAATTTGAACTGTATGACGCGATATTGGAGCATAACGGTATTTATATAGGCTACAGCGCCGGCGCAGTCATTCAGCTAAACGAGTACCACCTGTCGCCCGACCACGACTATCCGGAATTCTCTTACTACGAAGGCTTCCCGTTTGTGGATGAATTCTATCTTGAAGTGCATTACAGGGGAACGGAGACTCAGAACGCCTCTATTGAGCGCGTGTTAAGAGAAAAGAAAAAGCCTGTTTACGCAACAGAACTTATGTCGGGCGGAATAATTGTTGACAACGGAAAAATCAAAACGCTCGGCAAAGTAAAAAAATATGAGTGTTGTTAAAAGCATATCTTTGAAAAAATATGACACAGAATATTTATTTGAACGCGGCACTTGTAAATCGTCACTACGGTGTGTACCTGAAACGAATTGTAGGGCGTGATGCCCACATCACGCCGCGGAGCGATGTAGGCATCGCTCCCTACTTATTACTGCCCGAGCGCAGCGAGTAACCGGTGTGCTGCCGTTACGGATTGTAGGGGCTGACGACCTCGGCAGCCCGATAAGAATACAAAAGTCCTGCGGGGCGCCGAGTAACTCCCCTTGACAGGGGAGATGGCGGCGTTAGCCGTCAGAGGGGTGAGCCGGCTGCGGCTGAGCACCGTCGCCCCCTACGGTGTGCTGCCGTGGCTCACTTATTGTTTGAGCGCAGCGAGTGACCGACAATTCCGCATTCCGCTTTCCGCATTCCGAATTATGAATTGCCAGAATGCCGCAGGCAAATCACGCACGAAGTGCAATTCACGACCAAAGGTCTGTTCACGCCTTGCAAAGGCAATTCATTGATGAAAAAAGGAAGAGCTTTCCGCTCTTCCCTTTTTTATCATTATGTATCATTATTCGTTGTCTTGTAGTCCACGTACTGGACGCCGGGCTCGGCGGCGGCGCCGCCCTTGTAGTAGATAAGCTCGCTTACCGTTACAATCTGGTAGCCGTCCTCAACAAGCTTCGGCACAGCCTTCTGCACAGCCTCGGCGGTTGTGGGATAGATGTCGTGCATCAGCACGATGCAGCCGTCGTAAACGTTATCCACGATATTCTTATATACCTTATCCGCGTCCTTGAGCTCCCAGTCCTTGGTGTCAACCGACCAGTAGGCAAGGGGCATTTTTTCCTTTACACATTCGTTGACAATCGTGTCGGTGAGAATACCGCCCGGGCATCTGAACATTGTCGGATACTGCCCCGTCCTCTTGTAGACGGCGTCGGAACAGTCGCTGATTTCACTTGCGGGAACGTCGTTTCCGTAGTACTTATGTGAAAACGTATGGTTGCCGAATTCGCAGCCGAGCTCCTTTTCCTTTTCAAGCACGTAGGCGTTGCCGTCCTCAATCCTTGAGCCCACCATAAAGAAGGTTGCTCTTGCGTTGTATTCCTCAAGGGTTTCAAGAATTGTATAGGTTGAGTTTGCGCCCTCATAATCATATGCGGGGCCGTCGTCAAACGTGAGAGCAATCATCGGCTTTTTGGGGTCAACGTCGGTCGACATTACAACCTTATCCTTGATTTCAACCGATGAAATCTCACTCCACTCGCTGTAAACGTTTTCGTCGTTATGGATGAAGTACGCCCTTACTCTCGTGTAGTAAGCCGTCTTCGGGGTGAGCGCGTCAAGTGAAAACGTGTTCTCTGTAAGCTCAACCGAGGTCGCGTCGGACATATCCTCGTTGAGAGAGTATTCAAGCTCGTAGCCCCCGATATTTTCAAGCGCGGTCCAGTTTACGCTGAGGGTGTAGGATTCGTCGCTCGAAGCAACCGCGTCGGGCGTTGCGGGAAGGGTGTAGACCTCAAAGCTTTCCTCGCTTATCTCGCTCTCGTATTCCTTATCCCTGAAATATCTGTAGGCGCTCATCTTGAAGGTGTAGACCGAGGCGCTGCTGAGCTCTTCAAGCACAAGCTCGCGCTTTTCGCCGTCCTCTATATTCATATAGAGCTCATACTCGCCGTTTTCGTTGAGAATATAGAGCTTGTAGCCGTCGGCATTCGCGGTCTTCTTCCACTCTATCGTTGCGGTGGTAGCGGTGCACTCTTCCATCTCCGCGCCCTTGACAACGTCTATTTCTTTTTTTGACTCAACATCGAGCGCAACGAGCGCGCCGATGATAATCAAAATTACGGCAACAACTGCTGTCACCCTTATTTTCATTGCCATAGTATTCTCCTCAAAATAATATATAAATAAAACTGTATTTAAAATAACATATAAATGGTTAAAAATCAATAACAAAAATTAAAAAAGTGTTACAATAACAAAATATTATACATTTATGCCTTTATTGCTATTATAATGGATGACGGAAGTGATAATATGAATATCAGTAAGGCATATGAAATAACAGGAAAATATATACCGGAAGAAGGCGGCTGCCTCATTTTTGAAAGCGGCAAAAGGACCGCGGTGACGACGTCCTCGGACGCGCCCGCCGTTATTAATGCGGTAAACGGTCTTCTCACCTGCGGCGCTGTGCCGAAGTACGTGAGCGCGGCGTTCACTGTTGGAAAGGACGTTGAAGAAAAAGCGCTTGAAGCCGTGGCAAAGGAAGCGGCACAAGGCGCAGAAAAAGCAGGCGTTGAAATCACCTGCGGGGATGTAAAAATGACCGACGGCAGCGGGGTAACTCTATGCGCGACGGGCATCGGTTTTCTCAAATACAGCACCGACATCAGCCCGAGGAATATCCGCACGGGCGACGCGGTTGTTGTTGCAGATAACGCCGCCCCCCTCTGCGATGAGGTGAGGAAAATGCTCAGAACGGGCGTTGAGCTTCACGCGATGATAAACGTCACGGACGGCAGACTTAAAGAGGCGCTCGGCAAGCTCGGCATATCCGCCGCCGCTGACGGAAACGGATTTATCGCCGTTGTACCGAAGGCGCAGGCAAAAGAGGCAGTTCGGATTTTAGGCGACGCCGAAATTATCGGTAATGCGTAATTATTGTCCGAGCGCAGCGAGTAACCGACAATTCCGAATTCCGAATTAAAAAAAGCACCGACATCTGTCACGTGTTCTAAAGGACAGACGGTAATATAATATGTATAGGTGTAGTCGTAACGGCTACACCTTTTTTGTTATGCTGTTTTTAATAATTGCGGATTCGCCTGTATTTCCGCCATTATCTTCTTAATTTCCTTTTCGCTTGGAATATCAATGATACCGACAGCGGTGAAATGCACTTTGACGGGAACGTGATACTTGCCGTCAATTTTTACTTTATGGAACACCTCAATCTTTGAAATGAGAGTATTAACCGTCTTTTCATCAAGCTGTTCAATGTCAGTATAATTACGAATAACCTTCAAAAAGGATTTAACATCAACGGCAGTTTGCTCTGCTTTTGCAAGAGCTTCTTTGTCGGCTTCAATCTGCTTTGCAAGCTTTTCCTGCTCTGCTTCGTAATTAGTCGCCATCATTGTGTATCTCGCGTCAGGCAAATTACCGAGGACGTGATCCTCATACACCTTCATAATCAGTTGGTTAAGTTCTTGTATGCGCTTTTCGGAATGCTCAATTCGCAACTTTGTCAGCTTGATGTTCGTCAGCATTTCCTCGTTATGCTTTTTAGCATACATATAAAGGAAAACCGGCTCATACTCAGTAACATACTTCACAACCTCTTTGACGGCTCTGGTTACAATTTCATTTACTGCAGATTCACGGATGTGATGAATAGAGCATTTGCCTCTGTTTTCCTTGTATTCGGAGCAACGGAAGAATACATTTTTGTCGGGTATGGATTTTGCTGCACAGAAATACATCTTTGCACCGCAGTCACCGCAGAACATTTTGCTTGTGTAAATGCTTTTTCTGCCTGTTGATGTGTTGCGGCGGCGATGACTCCGTATTTCCTGTACTCTGTTGTAAGTTTCCATATCAATAATTGCCTCCTGAGTGTCAGGAATAATCTGCCAATCCTCTTTGGGATTGTAAACACGGTCA
>CAJOHE010000002.1:225841-228088 GCA_905234495.1 uncultured Eubacterium sp.
GCCTGTGTATTGGATGTTTTCCAATATACCTCTGACAGTTGTTGCCCACCAGCGACAGGGTGGCACATTCAAGTTGTTCCTTGTTTTCTCGCCTTTTGATATCCAGTACGCTGTAGGGTTGAGTATTTCTTCACACTCAAGTTGCGAAGCAATTTTACCGATACCCAGACCTTGTAGGCATAAATCGAATATGTGGCGAACGACTTTAGCCGCTTCCTCGTCAATAATCCATTGCTCGTGGTTGTCGGGTGATTTCATATATCCGTAGGGAACAGCAGAAGAAACGCGCTTACCTTCTGACGCCTTAATCTTCCAAACCTCGTGTATCTTTTTGCTCGTTTCAGCGGCGTGCCATTCATTGAAGATGTTGTAAAAGGGCATCATTTCCATACCCGTTCCCTTAATGGTGTCAACATTTTCTTTGATAGCAATAAACTGAACGCCGAGCGAAGGATACTTCACTTCAAGGTAATTGCCGGCTTCGATATAGTTACGGGCAAAACGGGAGAGGTCTTTTACAATGACCGTGCCGATTTCGCCGTGTTCTATCATTGCTTCCATACGCTGAAAGTCAGGGCGGTTAAAATCCGTTCCCGTATAACCGTCATCAGCAAAGAACATGGTGTTCGTTATACCGTTAGAATCGGCATATTCCTGTAATATTTTTCTTTGGTTCGATATGGAGTTACTCTCCATATCAATGCCGTCATCCTGAGAAAGACGGCAGTATAATGCAGTGATTTTGTTTGTTTTCTCGGTTCTTAACATTTTAACTCCTTTCTGTGCACCGAGAGTAGCATAAAGGGTGTAAGAGTTGTATTTCTCACACCCCAAATATACTCCTCCCTGTACACTTTTTTCAATTATGCCGATTCCAAAATCAGTTTCTTTAACTGTGTCAGTAGTGATTCCTTGCCTTCAAGCGAAAAGTCGGCGCTGACATCGTAAACGGTGTTGTTTTCCTCAATGGAAAACGTAATCTGCTGAGGTGCTTCAACAGCAAAAAGGTTGTTGTTAATCTCTGCCATATTATCGTGCCCCCCAATCCTGTTCGCGATGTCGCTTCAGATAACGCTGATAATGCTCAAGGGCTTTGATAATAAAGTCCTCGGTTTGTTTAGCGTTGTACTTTTTCGGCACATAGGAACGGATACGCTCGGAGGAAAGTTTTATCGTTTCACGCTGATTGGCTTTCTCCTGCGACATCAAATTTTCGATATACTCCATTGTCAGCCTGCCCTCACGCATTGCCTTGTGCATATGAAATGCCTGCGAATATGACGGCGTGCAGTTATCCCGTTCAATGATTTCAAGGAGCGCATACTGCACATTATCTAGGACAGCTCAACACCTACCGAAAACGCAATCTTGCCCTCGTCCATAAGGTCAAGCAGTTCGGGAATAAGGTAAGTTAAGCGGATATACCGTTGAACAGTTTTGTAACTCTCTCCGACTTGCTCGCCGATAATAGCGGTAGAGCGAGAGTCGTCTGACTTCGGGACAATTTGTCCCAAAGTTGTACCGTTTCTTTTTCCCTGATGATTAAGAGCCTCTGCTTTCAGCTTGTAGGCAAATGCCTTCTCACTCGGCAGAATATGCTCACGGTGCAGGTTGCTGTCAACAAGCATAATTGCTGCCTCATCTCTGTTTACGGC
Organism: uncultured Eubacterium sp.; assembly: GCA_905234495.1. Lineage (GTDB taxonomy): Bacteria > Bacillota > Clostridia > Oscillospirales > Acutalibacteraceae > Eubacterium_R. The sequence goes on from CAJOHE010000002.1 coordinate 227,497, forward strand.
ATAAATAAAGGCAGGAACTTCAGTAAGTCCTGCCTTCTGCGCCGCACGGAAGCGGCGGTGTCCCGATATGATTTCATATTCACAGCGGCGACATAATTCCGTGTATCTGCACGCTCTGAATAAGGTTGTTCATTTCCTCGTTGTCAAGCACCTTGTACGGGTGTCCCTCAAACGGGTAGATTTTGTTAATTGAAATGTTTTTCATCGTTCTTTATTCCTTTCGTCAAATTTAATTTGTTTGTTTCGTCTGTTTTTGAGCTTGGTTGGGAAGTGTCCGCTTTCAAGAGCGACCTCTTGCTTCATAAGTTCCTGAAGCCTCGGTGTTCTTTCTGCTATGCGGTCGCATATCTTCAGCTCTTTTCTCAAAGGAGTAATATACTCGGCTGTAAGCGCCTTGCCCTCCGCCTTGAGTATGCGTTCCTGTTCGGGAGTTTTTGCTCGCCTGATTTTGTTGCGTATATGCTGACGCTCTTCAATATACTCATTCATCAGGCTTTCAATTTTTTCTCTGCAAACAGAAAAATCCTCCGTGGTCACAATGTTGTGTTCACGGAGGAAATGATATTCTTCAAGCGTATTATCCAGTTTTTGC
>CAJOHE010000003.1 GCA_905234495.1 uncultured Eubacterium sp.
CTCATAACGCTGAATGGCGCTGTTATCAATATCGTGAGAACGCCAGGTCTGTGTGCCGCCTGTTTCAATAACAATATCCATATTATTTCCGATATTTGCGGACAGGATTTCGTCTATATTTTTGCCTGCAATCCCCTGCTTTGTTTCCAGATTAGAGCCGCACATATATATAAACAATGTTTTTTTACCGCCTCCGATTTTGCCGCACCCGCTGAACACGGTAACAAGCAAAACGCAGGCTAATATAACTGAAATTAGCTTTTTCATAATGTATACTCCTAAAGGATATGAGACCATTATAGCACAATTTCAAATTGATGTCATTTGTTTTTTATTAATCGTCATGTTCTACAAAATGAAAAACACAATAGTACTAATTGCATTAAAGAAACTTGCTGTTTTTGCAGATTTTTTACTGCTCAAGAACAGAAAAAATACAAGTTATTTTAACAGATTATTATTTACATATCATTCATCATTTAAAGTATCGATATTTGATGAAATGCATTTTTTACTGGTCAAGACGGCAAAGAGAAAAGGCGAGGATTTCTCCTCGCCTCGTATCATTTATATGCTTCTATTACTAATCTTGTACCTAATCTGAAGCCGACCTTAAAGCAATCGAACTCTATGATATTTGAAAACTCTTCATTGGCTGTAAGGAGCCTTTCAAACAAATCCTTCTGCTCATCGTTTAGTGTAGTTTTCAAACGTTCTTGCTGTTTAGTGACTAAGCTTAACGCTTCTTTATAATTCGCATTGTTTTCAATGCGGCTGTATTCTGTCGGTGTAATATTACCGTACCAAAGCTCTTTAAGAATATCCATAACCTTACCTCATATAAATGATTTCGTTATAGACAATCTCTCTTGCCTGATTGGTAATGCCATTCATTGCCTGCACCCAAGCCATCATATCATCGGCTTTAAGTTGTTCGGTGATTCCTTGCTGTTCCTTGAGTTGTTTCACAAGGCGGTCATACATTTCGGTTGCTCTGACATCAACATCGTGCAGATATGAATTGATTTTACAACCAGTCAGAAGGGAATTGAAAAGCACCTTTTTGTTCTGCTTGATGTATGTAAGGTACCGCTGTCCCCAATGACCGATTTCATAATTCGTTTCGGTAGAAATGAGATTAGGTAGGTACACTCCATTTACAAGTGTATAATCAAGTCCGTTTTTCTCATCGGTAATATACTTTTTCATAATATAATCCTCCGTATGCTTAATTGATTGTGTTTTTCAATTCCTACAATCAAACATCGGCTGATTACAAAGATTCGGAGCACCCTATTTACGTAGGGTGCTCCTTTTGGTGCTCTTTTCTTTTTGGCATATTGTTCCAATATGCAATCGGAGGCTCGAACTCTGAGAGGGTCTGAGCGTTAAGAAAACAGTCCGGTGGACTGTTTTTAGCGAAGAGTGGCGCAGGCGGGTACCGAAGGCGAAGCCTTGGGTCGACAAGCCGTCAAATGCAAGCGAAGCGCAGCATTTGTGTCTCCGATGGGTCACCAAACTAAGAAAGGGTTCCATAGGGAACCCTTTCTTAGTTTGTAAGAACCGCGCACCGAGCAAAAAGCAGCAACGCGAAATTTTGCTCGGAAAGGACGACGCACGAAGACCACCATTATACAATGCATCAGCATTGTATTCGGTGGTTGAAGTGCAGGAGGACGCGGGTCACCAAACAAAATGCAAATCATTTTAAATGCGTACAAAAAAGCAGTCTTCCGACTGCTTTTTTAATAACAATATATTTGAGCAAGAATTACCTCACTCAAACTCTTTTATCCTCTCAACCTGCGTTTCGCCTATAACCGTAATCCCCGCGTCGTAGAGCCTCTGCGCTGTTACGCCGTTGCCGTTTATAAGCGTGCCGCTGAACGTCCCGTCGTAGATTTTGCCGAATCCGCACGACGGGCTTCTTTCTTTGAGCACCGCGAGCTGACAGCCCGTTTCTTCCGCTATGTAAAGCGTCTTTTCCGCGCCGTCAGAAAACTGCGCCGTCACGTCTCTTCCGTCCTTTGAGAAGACGCCGCCGTCTCTTTTCTCGCAGGGCGGGCGGGGAATTTCAAGTCCGCCGAAAACCTCGGGGCAGACGGGCACGAGCGTGTGCTTTTCGTCCAGTGCAATCACTTCTTCGTTTTTGTTGTTGCCGCCGTTATATTTGCAGTTTTCACCGAGAAGGCAGGCGCTGACTAAAATCTTCATTTCTTACTCCGCTTAATTATGTAAATGAAAATAATTATTACTGCCGCGCCGAGAATCAGCGCAACGATGAGCGAGAGAGCGCCGCCGAGAAACGGAATGGCGCCCGATATGCCCATAATCGCCGCAAGCAGAAAGATGAGCAGTACCATAATCACAACAATAATTGCCGCTTTTTTGTTATCCATAAATATCACCCTGTTCATTCTATCACATCCGCGGATTTTAGTCCATAGTCTTTTTATCGTTTTGTAATGTAATTATACTTTACATTGTGACATTTTCACAAAAGACAACTATATTTTGTGGTAATATTTGCGCCCATTTCTAAATAAAGTGGGTAAAATATTAAAATTTGGTGTCAAAAGATGGAATATTATTGCAAAAAAAGTTGACTTGTTATAATATATTTCTGTCTTTATTATATCTCTTTTTTGGCGGGTTCAGTTATGGATTTATTGAAAAAGAAAATTTCAGACGAGGGCGAGGTTTACGAGGGCAACATTCTCAAGGTTGACGGTTTTCTCAACCACAGGATTGACGTTCCGTTTATGTCCGAGATTGCCGGGGAATTCCACAGGCTTTTCAAGGACGACAACGTAAATAAAATTCTCACCATAGAAGCCTCGGGCATAGCTATCGGCGCGCTTGTTGCGCAGGAATTCGGCTGTCCTCTCGTATTTGCCAAAAAGACAAAGACCAAAAATATTGCCGGCGACGTATACACCGCTAAGGTGGAGTCGTTTACCCACGGCACAACATACGATATCATCGTTTCAAAGCGTTTTCTTAACGAAGGCGACAGAGTGCTCATCGTGGATGACTTTCTCGCAATCGGCAACGCTCTCAACGGTCTTATTTCCCTTGTTAAAGATAGCGGCGCGTCTCTTGCAGGCTGCGGCGTTGTGATTGAAAAAGGCTTCCAGCACGGGGGCGACAAGCTTCGCGAACAGGGAATAAAGGTTGAGTCGCTTGCCATCGTCGAGAGTATGGACCACGAAACGGGCGCCGTTGTTTTCAGGGATTAACGCTTTATTCTATCAGGTTATTCGGCGTTTGCCTTATAATAAATTTTTATTCGGAGGAAAACAAAATGAAACTTTCAAAGAAACTTCTTGCAGTGCTTCTTTCAGTTCTCTTCGTTGTTGGCGTATTTGCCGGCTGTTCAGCAAGCAACGGCGGTTCTGATGACGGTGAAAAGGTTATGATAGGCTTCATCTGCCTTCACGATGAAAACTCTACCTATGACCTCAACTTCATCAACGGTGCAAAGGCTGCATGCGAAGCAACAGGCGCTGACTATGTTATCATGACAAACATTCCCGAGGGTCAGGAATGCTACGATGCAGCTGCAGACCTTGTTGACCAGGGTTGTAAGCTCGTATTCGCTGATAGCTTCGGTCACGAGGACTTTATGATTCAGGCTGCCAAGGACTTCCCGGACGTACAGTTCTGCCACGCTACAGGTACAAAGGCTCACACAGAGAACCTTGCTAACTACCACAACGCATTCGCTTCCATCTACGAGGGCAGATATCTTGCAGGCGTTGCTGCAGGTATGAAGCTCAACGAGCTCAAGGATGCAGGCAAGCTCAAGGGCGACGTTCCCAAGATGGGCTATGTAGGCGCTTACACATATGCAGAGGTTATCTCAGGTTACACCTCATTCTATCTCGGCGCAAAGAGCGTATGCCCCGACGTTGTTATGGACGTACAGTTCACAGGCTCATGGTATGACGAGACTGCTGAGAAGGAAGCTGCTACAGCTCTTATCGACGCCGGCGCTGACCTCATTTCACAGCACGCTGACTCAATGGGTGCTCCCACAGCTTGCGAGAACGCAGGTATCCCTGACGTATCTTACAATGGCTCAACAGTTGACGCTTGTCCGAACACCTTCATCGTTTCTTCAAGAATCAACTGGGAACCCTACTTCGAGTACATCATCGGCGCAGCTAAGGACGGCAGCGCTATCGACACTGACTGGACAGGCACAATCGAGACAGGCTCTGTAGAGCTTACCGAAATCAACGAGCAGGCTGCCGCACCCGGCACAGCTGACAAGATTGAAGAGGTTAAGGCTGCTCTTAATGCAGGTACTGTTCATGTATTCGACACATCAACCTTCACAGTAAACGGCGCTCCGCTTGACAGCTATCAGGCAGACGTTGACACAGACGAAGCTTTCACACCTGACACAGAGGTTGTAGCAGACGGCTATTTCCACGAGTCAGAATACCGTTCAGCTCCTTACTTTGACGTAAGAATCGACGGCATCACACTTCTCAACGAGGCTTTCTAAGTTCTTCTTGAGTTTTAATCCGTGACAGTGCCCCGTGCACTGTCACGGTAATTGTATTTTTTGGAGGTAGAAATGAGCGAGAAAATAGCACTCGAATTAAAAGGTATTACCAAAGCCTTCGGAAAAAAAGTTGTTGCAAATAAGAACGTTGATTTGCAGGTTTACAGTGGCGAAATTCTTGCAATTCTCGGCGAAAACGGCTCCGGCAAAACAACGCTTATGAATATGGTTTCGGGCATCTACTATCCCGACGAGGGACAGATTTTTGTAAACGGCGAGGAGGTTGTAATCACATCCCCGCGCGATGCCTTTAAGTACAGAATCGGTATGATTCATCAGCATTTCAAGCTCGTTGATGTTTTCTCTGCCGCAGAGAATATCGTTCTCGGAATTGACGACGGCAAGAGATTCAACATCAAGGAAGCGAAAACAAGAATAAACGAAATCATTGATAAATACGGCTTTATTCTTGACCTTGACAAAAAGGTTTACGAGATGTCTGTATCCGAAAAACAGACGGTTGAAATTATCAAGGTGCTTTACAGGGGCGCGGATATCCTTATCCTCGACGAGCCCACAGCTGTACTGACGCCTCAGGAAACTCGAAAATTATTCGCAGTCCTTCGCAATATGCGCGAGGACAATAAGTCGATTATTATAATTACACATAAGCTGCACGAGGTGCTTGAAATCTCCGACAGAGTGGCAACGCTCAGAAGGGGAGAAAACGTCGGCGTTATAAATACCTGCGACGCGACGGAAGCGTCCCTCACCGAGATGATGGTCGGCGAAAAGGTCGACCTCAATATCGAGCGCAAGGAACCCAAGAACCCGAAGGAAACCCTCATTGTTGAAAACCTCACGGTCAAGGCGCCCGACGGAAAGAACGTTGTCGACGACGCAACCTTCACGGTTTACAGCGGCGAAATCCTCGGTGTTGCGGGAATTTCGGGCTGCGGTCAGAAGGAACTTCTTGAAGCAATCGCAGGTCTTCAGACAGCCGAAAAGGGCTCAAGCATTAAGTATATGCCAAAGGGCGAAGAGGTCACCCAGCTTGTCGGTAAAACCCCGAAGCAAATCAGAAATATGGGTATCGCGCTCTCCTTCGTTCCCGAGGACAGACTCGGTATGGGACTTGTAGGCAGTATGGACATCGTTGACAATATGATGCTTCGTTCCTACAAAAAGGGCCACACTCCGTTCCTTGAAAAGAAGGACCCTGCAGACCTTGCAAACGAAATCATCGAAAGCCTCGAGGTTGTTACCCCCGGCGCGACAACCCCCGTAAGAAGGCTTTCGGGCGGTAACGTTCAGAAGGTTCTCGTAGGCAGAGAGATTGCCCTCAACCCCAAGGTGCTTATGGTGGCGTACCCCGTAAGAGGACTTGACATCAATTCGTCCTACACAATCTACAACCTTCTCAACAAGCAGAAGGAAGGGGACGTTGCAATCATTTTCGTCGGCGAAGACCTCGACGTTCTTGTTGAGCTTTGCGACAGAATTATGGTTATCAACTCGGGCAGAATCACCGGTATCCTCGACGGCAGAACCGCCAAGAAGGACGAAATCGGTCTGCTTATGACAAAGAGTCTTGATGAAAGGGAGGAGGCTGAAAATGAGTAATAAAACTTCAACCAAGCGCGAACCCCTGATTCATATCATCAAGCGCGAAACAATGCCGTGGCACGAGTCAACCCTCATCAGGCTCGGCTCGGTTGTGGCGGCTCTCATCGTCTGCGCAATCGTAACGATGGCTCTCACGGGCGAAAACCCGATAAGGGTTTACATCACGATGATTGACGGCGCCTTCGGTTCCTCAAGAAGAATATGGAGCCTTTTGCAAAACCTTGCAATGCTTCTGTGCGTATCGCTTGCCGTAACTCCCGCGTTTAAAATGCGATTCTGGAATATCGGCGCCGAGGGACAGGTGCTCATCGGCGGACTTGCAACGACGGCGTGTATGATTCTTCTCGGCAACAAACTTCCAAACGGTCTTCTCATCCTCACGATGATTGTTGCCAGCGTTCTTGCAGGCGCAATCTGGGCGCTCATCCCCGCAATTTTCAAGGCGTATCTCAACACAAACGAAACCCTGTTCACCCTTATGATGAACTACGTAGGTATTCAGCTTGTGGCATATTTTGCGAGAGTGTGGGAAAACCCGAAGGGCTCGGGCACAATCGGTATCGTAAACCCGAACACCCAGGCAGGCTGGCTTCCCGAACTCGGCGGTCAGAAATATCTCATCAACGTAATCGTCGTTCTTGCCATTACGGTATTTATGTATATCTACCTCAAGTACAGCAAGCACGGCTATGAGATTTCGGTTGTCGGCGAATCGCAGAACACAGCGAGATATATAGGTATAAACGTTAAAAAGGTTATTATAAGAACAATGCTTCTTTCGGGTGCAATCTGCGGTATCGCAGGTCTGCTTCTCGTCGGCGGTACAAGCCATACGATTACAACCGAAACCGCAGGGGGCAGGGGATTCACCGCGATTATGGTATCGTGGCTTGCAAAGTTCAACCCGTTTGTAATGATTCTGACCGCGCTTCTTCTCGCGTTTCTCGACGCGGGCGCGCAGCAGATTGCAACCGACTTCGGGCTCAACAAATCCTTCTCTGACATCCTGACCGGTATTATCCTTTTCTTCATTATCGGCAGCGAGTTCTTTGTAAACTACAAGATAATCTTTAATAAATCGCATAAGGAGGTAAAGTAATATGGCAGTAGTCAGCACATTAGTTTCTTTATTTCCCCGTGCGGTAATGCAGGGCGTGCCGATTCTCTACGGCGCGACAGGCGAAATAATGACCGAGAAATCCGGTAACCTCAACCTCGGTATCCCCGGCGTAATGTATGTCGGCGGTATCAGCGGCGTTATCGGTGCGTTTCTCTATGAAAACTCACTCAGCTCATGGGACGATATGAACGGCTTTTTAGCTCTGTTCATTCCTATGATTTGCACAATAATCGGTTCCCTTCTTATGGGACTTCTCTATTGCTTCCTGACCGTTACGCTCAGAGTAAATCAGAACGTAACCGGTCTTGCAATCACAACCTTCGGCGTGGGCTTCGGCAACTTCTTCGGCGCGTCGCTCATCAAGCTTGTTGACAGCGACGTTCCGTCGGTAGCGCTTTCTCACACGAGTAAGTACTTTGCCGCAAAGCTTCCGTTTGCAGGCGACCTCGGCGTGTTCGGTAAGCTGTTTCTCTCATACGGCTTCCTTGCCTATGCGGCGGTAATTATCGCAATCATCTGCGGCTTCTTCCTCAACAGAACGAGGGGCGGACTTCATCTCCGCGCAGTAGGCGAGAACCCCGCAACCGCGGACGCGGCAGGCATCAGCGTTACAAAGTCAAAGTATATGGCAACCTGTATCGGTTCCGTTATCGCAGGTCTCGGCGGACTTTACTACGTAATGGACTACGCCAACGGCGTGTGGTCAAACGAGGGCTTCGGCGACAGGGGATGGCTTGCAATCGCGCTTGTTATCTTCGCAATCTGGCGCCCGAACCTCGGCATCTTCGCCTCGGTTATTTTCGGCGGACTTTATATCGTCTACCTCTTCGTTCCGGGACTCTCGCTCAAAGCGCAGGAGCTTTTCAAGATGCTTCCCTACGTTGTTACAATCGTAGTTCTCATTATGGTAAGCGCAAGAAAGAAGAAGGAAAACCAGGGCCCCGCGTCCCTCGGCTTATCCTACTTCCGAGAAGAGAGATAGCTAATTAAAAAAGGACTTGCAAATGCAAGTCCTTTTTTGCTAATTTTGCTTCGCAAGCTAAAAGGGACAGCTTAGCTGTCCCTTAATTTTCGTCGTGCTTATGCACCCTTATCAAGAGCCTAACCTTCGTATTCGTCTTCGTTTTCCCAGTTGTGCCAGATGTTCTGAACGTCTTCGTTCTCTTCAAACATCTCAATCATCTTCGCCATCTTCTTCATCGCTTCCTCGTCCTCAAGCCTCGTGTAGGTCTGTGGGATGTAAGCGGGCTCGGATGAGATAATCGTGTAGCCCTTTTCCTCAAGCTCGTCGCGGATTGCACCCACGTCGTTGGGCTCAGTTCTGATTTCAAAGATATCCTCGTCATCGGTCAGGAAGTCCGATGCGCCCGCCTCGAGAGCGTCTTCCATAAGCTGGTCCTCGTCAACGTCCTCTTTCTCGATGATGATAACGCCTTCCTTGCCGAACATAAAGGTAACCGAACCGGGTGTGCCCATATTTCCGCCCGCCTTGTCAAAGTAGTGGCGAACCTCGGACGCCGTCCTGTTTCTGTTGTCGGTAAGAGCCTCAACAACTACCGCAACGCCCGACGGACCGTAGCCCTCGTAAACGATTTCTTCAAAGTTTGTACTGTCGGTGTCGCCCGCAGCCTTCTTTAACATTCTTTCAATATTGTCGTTGGGAACGTTGTTCTGCTTTGCCTTTGCAATAACGTCCTTGAGCTTTGAATTTGTATTCGGGTCGGGACCGCCGTTCTTAACCGCAACCGCAAGCTCTCTGCCTATCTTGGTGAAAACCTTTGCCCTTGCAGCGTCGTTTGCGCCCTTCTTTCTCTTAATAGTGCTCCATTTATTATGTCCGCTCATTAAATCAACTCCTTGACTAAAAATAAATTACATAAAATTTTAACACATAAACGCTCATCTTTCAACCCCGAATATTGCCTGAGCCAATATAGTTTTTTGGCTTCATAAAATAAATAATTGCGATTTTGCACGATTTTATTGCAGTTTTGCTTTATGTGTTGAATATGTTTCCGGTTTTTGTTATAATCAGTATACATATTGTGATAGTTCATATATGAACAAATTATAAGGGGAGCACATATGAAAAAAGAAAAGATTTCTTTAATTGATTATTTTAAGAATATTAACAAATTCGTATTAGCTGTTTATATTATTACTTGGATACTGTTTGTCATCGAAATGGTTTTTGCTCGGGGAACAGTATTTTTAGACAAGCCTATTAACGTTTTAATAAATGACATCGGCAATCTTACACTGCCTGAAATTCTCAGTCTGATTTTTCCTGTTGTATATGTTATTGTCAATTTGATAATTATTTTCTTTAAGAAGATTAATTGGCTATCAATAGCTCTGTTGTTATTCTTGTTACTCATTTATCCTGAAACCTTATTTATCATATTGTTTCGCCTTATGGATTTATCAGAAGGTAAAAGCTTTTAATATGTACGGGAGGGCTTCCACGCCCTCCCGCATTTATTGTCCGAGAGAAGCGAGTAACCTCCAATTCCGAATTCCGCATTCCGCATTTACGAAGTCACGCCTTCCCGTTTTCCTAATAAAATAAATTATAATAATTATAAATAAATATTGTATATTCCTCCGTTTTATGTTAATATGTATTTGTGAAAAAATATGTAAAATTATTTGGAGGATAAAATTATGTATCAGGATTACTACGATTCAATCGCAAAGGTTGCCGAAACCGATAAGGAAGTTGCGGACGCAATGTCTCTCGAGCTCAAAAGGCAGAGGGAGAACATTGAGCTTATCGCTTCCGAAAACCTTGTATCTCCACAGGTTATGGCGGCGATGGGTTCCGTGCTTACAAACAAGTACGCAGAGGGACTTCCCTCAAAGAGATACTACGGCGGCTGCCAGTACGTTGATATAGTTGAGGAAATCGCTATCAAAAGAGCCTGCGAGGTTTTCGGCTGCAACTACGCAAACGTTCAGCCCCATTCAGGCGCTCAGGCAAACATCGCTGCATACGTTGCAGTGCTCAAGCCCGGCGACACCGTTATGGGTATGGCTCTTGATAACGGCGGACACCTCACCCACGGTTCACCCGCAAACATCAGCGGTAAGTATTTCAACTTCGTAGCATACGGCGTAGACGATAACGGCTTCATCGACTACAAGGAATTTGCAAAGAAGGTCAACAAGGTTAAGCCGAAGCTCGTCGTAGCAGGCGCTTCCGCATATCCGAGAGAGATTGACTTCAAAACGATGGCAGACATCGCCCACGCAAACGGCGCAATGTTTATGGTTGATATGGCGCACATCGCGGGTCTTGTTGCAGCAGGACTTCATCAGTCGCCGTTCCCGCACGCAGACATCGTTACAACGACAACTCACAAGACCCTCAGAGGTCCCCGCGGCGGTCTCATCCTCTGCAACAACGAGTACCTTGCAAAGAAGCTCAACTCGGCAGTATTCCCCGGCACTCAGGGCGGTCCTCTTATGCACGTTATCGCAGGTAAGGCAGTATGCTTCGGCGAGGCGTTAAAGCCCGAGTTCAAGGAATATCAGCAGAGAGTTATCGACAACGCAAAGGCTCTTGCGGAAGGTCTCACCTCAAGAGGTCTCAGCCTCGTTTCGGGCGGTACGGACAACCATCTCTGCCTGCTCGACCTTCGCGGAACCGACGTAACGGGCAAGGAACTTGAAAACAGACTTGACGAGGTTCACATCACCCTCAACAAGAACACCGTTCCGAACGAACCTCTCTCACCGTTTGTTACCTCGGGCGTCAGAATCGGTACTCCCGCGGCTACGACGAGAGGTCTCAACACCGACGATATGGACAAGATTGCTCAGTACATTTTCTATGCAATCACCGATTTCGACGGTAAGAAGGATGAAATTATGCAGGGCGTAGCAGATATCTGCGCAAAGTATCCTCTTTACGAGTAATATGAAAATCATTTTAATCAGAATTATGCAGGCGGCTTTAGCGGTGCTCTATGCACCGATGAAGCTGCTTAAAGCTAAAAACAGGATTGTTTATCTGTCAAGGCAGAGCGACGATAAAAGCGTTGATATGCTTCTGCTTGAAAGAGCGGTAAGCGAGCTTTCGCCCGACACGAAGCAGGTGTTCAGACTAAGGACGATTCCCGACGGACTCCTTCCAAAGCTCGGCTACGCCTTCTCAATTCTCGGCGATATGTTTTATCTCGCAACGTCGAAGGTCGCAATCCTCGACACCTATTCAATCCCCGTATCCTGCCTCAGGCATAAGAAGTGCCTGAAGGTTGTCCAGATGTGGCACGCGCTCGGCGCGGTCAAAAAGTTCGGGCTTCAGAGCCTCGGCACCAAAGAGGGCAGGGACGAAAGCGTCAGCCGCGCTATGCGGATGCACAAAAACTACGATTATATAATTGCACCGAGTAAGGCTACAATGAAGTTTTACGAGGAAGCCTTCGGATACGACGAGAGCGTGTTTGAAATTCTATCCCTTCCGCGCGTTGACGCGATTGTCAACAACCGCTCAACCGAAAGCTTTTACAGGGAAAACCCCGAGATGGCTGACGAGAAGGTGGTGCTCTATCTGCCGACGTTTCGCGAAAACGAATCCTACGCGGTCGGCGCGCTTATGTCAGAGTTTGACGACGGAATGGACGGCTACCGCCTCATCGTCAAAACCCATCCGCTTTTCTCTAAGGTCAAGGACAAGGAACGCTATTCCTTCAGCGGCGATTTCGACACCTACGATTTAATGAAATCAGCCGACATTATTGTCACCGACTATTCGGCTTGCGCCTTCGAGGCGAGCCTTCTGATGAAGCCCCTCTATTTCTTCACACCCGACTACGAGAAGTATGAACGCGAGAGGGGAATCAATATCGACCTCAGGTCGGAAATGCCTTCCGCCGTATTTGACGAGGCGGACGCGCTTTGCAACGCGATTAAAAATGAGGAATACGACATCCCGATGCTCTATTCCTTCAAAAATAAGTATATCGAAAATTCCGGCGGCGACAACGCTGAAAAGCTTGCCGGGTTTATAATCGGACTTATGTGAGGTAATCAAGTGATAGGACAACTGATTAAAAAAGGAAAAAAGACCGTTCAGAATATTCAGGTCAGCTATATCGAATATCTGAAGCTTCCCGTTGACGAAAAGCTTGTTCTCGTCGAGGGCGGACAGGGTACAAACATCAACGGCAATATGTTTTCAATGCTCAGGGAAATCAATACAAACCCCCGCTTTGCAGACTACACCACCGTTTTTGTTGTAACGGACGTTACTGCCGAGGCTGCAAAAAAGCGTATGGCTTTTTACGGCTTTGACAGGGTTATCGTTTCCGAGAGAAACACCAAGCAGTACACAAAGTATCTTGCAACTGCAAAGTATCTTATGACGGACAACTCGTTCCCGCCTTATTTCATCAAGAGGGACGACCAGGTGTTTCTCAACACGTGGCACGGCACGCCGCTCAAAACTCTCGGCAAATCCGACAAGTCAAACAACGCGTCGCTTGCAAACATTCAGAAAAACTATCTTATGAGCGACTACGCTCTCTTCCCGAATGATTTCACGCGCAACGTGTTTATGGAAGACTATGACCTCAAATATATTTTTAGGGGCAAATCCCTGATTGCAAACTATCCGAGATGCTACGTCTTCTACGATGAAGAGCAGGGCGCTCAGATGAAAAAGAAGCTCGGCTACGAGGGCAAAACGCTCTACGCCTATATGCCGACGTGGCGCGGCACGGGCAGAAAAGCCGACACGGAAATGCAGATGAAAAGAACTAAGCTTATCCTCGACGAGCTCGACGAAAAGCTTGACGACGGCACGGTTCTTCTTGTAAACCTTCATTTCCTTCTTGCAAGCGACATCAACTGCGACAACTACAAGCATATCGACTATTTCACCGAGGACTACGACACCTATGAGGTGCTCAACGCCTGCGACGGTCTTATTACCGACTATTCAAGCGTGTTCTTCGACTTCGCGGTAACCGGAAGAAAGATTATTCTCTACGCCTACGACAAGAGAAACTATCTTGCAAAGCGCGGCGTTTACATCCCGTTTGAAAGCCTTCCGTTCCCGATTTTAGACACGGCGGACGAGGTTGTTGAAGAGATGAAAAAGCCCGTTGAGCCCTACGCCGGGTTTGTTGATGAATTCTGCAAAAATGGCAGCAGGCAGTCCTGCGAGCTTCTGTTTGATATGATGATAAACGGCGAAACAGACGCCTATGAGCTCGAGGAAAACGAAAACGCGAAAAAACCGTTATGCCTTCTCTATGCGGGCGGCCTTTCCTCATCGCATTACAGGAATATCGAGAATTATATCAAAGAAAATCCCGAATTCAACTACACCATCGCATACAGAAAAAATCTCAATCTCACAAAGAAGGAATTCCTTTATGAACTGGGCGACAACGTGACAACCTTCGGAACGATTACCGCGTTCCAGTTCACGTTCAAAGAGCTTTTTGACTTCTGGTTCAAGGGCAGAAAGCTCAGGGATTCCGACACTATGTCAGCCTTCTACGAGAGGGAAAGAAAGAGACTTTTCTACTCAATCAAGCCCGACCGCATTGTTGATTTTTCCTGCGGCAATCCGCTTATCGCGGGAATCCTCACCAGGATGACGGGCGAGAAGTATTACATAAATCACGGCTCGTTCTGTGTCGAGTCGCGCCAGGCTGCCGCCAAGAGCGAGAAAATCAAGGCGTTTGAAAGAGCAAACGGCTTTGAGGCGGTCGAATACGGCGAGACAGAGAACAGACTTTTCTTTGAGGAAGAAAATGAGGAACACCTCGCTGATATTTCCTTCAAGAGAGTGACTAAAGCCGACAACATTATTCCGCTTTATTATGCAAAGGGCAGAAAGCTTGTTTGCCTGAGCCTATTCAGATTGAAGACGGCAATTCCCGTAAAGCTTGAGGACACGTGGGTAACCGTCGGAAGGGACCCGAACAAATTCAAGGTTAAGTTTTTCTGCTGCTCAACAAAGCGCAAAAAGTACAATCATTTCGGCATCTACCGCTTTGCAATTTCTGTTGAAGAGGTTATAAACCTTCCCGCGCTCAACGCGGTTTCGTTCAACTATGCAAACGACCTCGGCTACACCGTAAGGCGCCAGATTGTCTACACAAAGGCAACTCTCGGAAAATTCCTCGGACTCAGAAGCCCGATGGTAATCGACAAGGAAACAAACTCTGTCGCAATTTTCCGTCAGTCCCAGAAAAACGCGCTCAATATCTACGTCCGCTCGCTCAACGAGTCCGACGCGTTTATAAAAAGGCTTCAGCAGACGATAGCTTTCGTTTGCTCAAAGCTCTGGCTCACCAAAAAGGCAAAAAATCTCGTTCTTCTCTACGAAAAGAATTCGTCAAAGTTTGAAGAGAGCGCGAGCGTGCTTTTTGAAAAGCTTATCGACGAGGGCTACACCAACGCCTATTTCATTGTAAAGAGGGACGCCCTCTGCGACGTTCCCGAGAAATACCGGAAAAACGTGCTTATCAAAAATACCTTCAAGCACTACCTCTATTTCTTCAAGTCAAAGACCTTCATAGGCACAGAAACCCTCGTTCACGCAATAGACCTCAAAACCTTCCATAAGCTCGTGCTTGCAAAGATTGCGGACAAAAACAAGAACTTCGTATTCCTTCAGCACGGCGTTATGTATATGGTATCCCTTGACTCTCAGACGCGAACACTTTTCAAGCGTCAGGAACTCAACGGCAAGTACAGGGTAGTCACCTCGTCGAGAGCCGAAGCCGACCATTTCATCAACCTCGGCAGGCACTACGAGGAAGACGTTTACATCACGGGACTTCCCAAATTTGATAAAAACATACTCAATCCCGACGCAGATAAAATCACGATTATGCCTACCTGGCGCCCGTGGGAAATCAACGAAGCGCGCAGCGATTTCACAGAGACAAAGTACTTCAAGATGATTATGCGCATCTTCGACAGCGTTCCCGAAGAGCTAAAGGAAAAGGTAATAATTCTGCCTCATCCGCTCATTATGAACGAGCTTCAGAAGCTTCCCGAGTCCGTTACGAAGCGAATTGTTATGGACCCGAAATATGACCTTATTCTCAGGGAAACGAGAGTGCTTATCACCGACTATTCCTCAATCGCTTACGACGCCTTCTACCGCGGTACAAGAGTAATCTTCTACTGGGAAGAGAAGGACGAGTGTATGGAAGCGTACGGCTCAAGAACAAAGCTTATGCTCAACGAGGAAAACGTTTACGGCGACTATTTCTACAGCACCGACGGTCTCACCGAGGCTATCAGAAAAAACTACGACAACGAGCAGCCCGAAGAGTATAAGGAAAAGTATTCCCACATCGTTGAATTCCACGACGGAAAGAATACCGAAAGACTTATCAAATTCTTAAAGAGGGACGGAATTATTTAATGGAATACAGGTTTTCAGATAAAATTTCAACGCTTCAGCCAAGCGCAATCAGAGAGATACTGAAGGCGACGTCCGACCCGTCGATTATCCCGCTTGCAGCAGGCAATCCCGCGCCCGACGCTTTCCCGGTTGACGAGGTGCGCGAAATCACCGAAAGGGTGCTTCGCGAGCAGCCCATCACCGCCCTGCAGTACGGCATTTCCGAGGGCTATCAGCCCCTTCGCGAAACCGTTACCGCGTGGATGAAAGAGCACGAAAACATCGGCAGGGATTTTGACAGTACGCTCATTCTCTCGGGCGCTACGCAGGTTATGGATTTAACGACGAAAATCCTCTGCAACGAGGGGGACACCGTCATCTGCGAGGAGCCCTCGTTCATCGGATCGCTCAACTGCTTCCGCTCTTACGGATGCAAGCTCATGGGCGTTCCCGTTGAGGCAGACGGTATGGACGTAAACGCGCTTGAAGAGGTGCTCAAAACCGCGGATAACGCAAAGTTTATCTATACAATTCCTAATTTCCAGAACCCCTCGGGGGCGACTATGTCGCTTGAAAAGCGCAAAAAGCTTTACGCTCTTGCGAAGGAATACAACGTAATCATTTTAGAGGATAACCCCTACGGCGACCTCAGGGTTGCGGGCGAAAACGTGCCCGCAATCAAGTCGATGGACGAGGACGGAATCGTCATCTACGCGGGCTCTTTTTCAAAGATTCTCTCGCCGGGTATCCGCGTTGCATACTGCATCGCACCCGCAGAGATTACCGCAAAAATGACGGTCGGCAAGCAGGCTGAGGACGTTCACACGGCATGCCTCAACCAGATGATTGTCTACGAGTGGTTCAGGAATTACGACGTCGGCGCCCATATCAAAAAGATACAGGGCATCTACCGCAAAAAGCTCAACCTGATGTGCGACCTCATTGATGAGGAACTCGGCGATTTCGTCGACTACGTCAGACCCGAGGGCGGACTCTTCGTATGGTGCCGCCTTCCCGACGGGGTTGATATGCTCGATTTCGTCAGAAGAGCGGTTGAAAAGAAGGTTGCCGTCGTTCCCGGCAGCGCCTTCCTCACCGACGACACAAAGAGCACGCAGTACATCCGCCTCAATTTCTCAACCCCCACCGACGAGGGTATAGTTAAGGGAATTAAGGCTCTCGGCGAGCTTGCCAAAGAATATAATTAAGGGGGATTAATTATGCCCGAAGAAATTAAACAGGAAAGAAAAAAGAGAAGCCTCTCGCTCATTCAGCCGACCTCTGTTCCGACTCTCGGAAACTACCTCGGCGCGATGAGGGGATGGCCGCGTTTTCAGGATGATTTTGACACGGTTTTCGGTATTGCCGACCTTCATTCAATCACGGTAAGACAGGAGCCCGCGAAGCTTCGTCAGCAGACGACTCAGCTCTACGCTCTTCTTCTCGCAGTCGGTCTTGACCCCGAGAAGAGCATACTTTTCATCCAGTCCCACGTGCCCCAGCATTCCCAGCTCGGCTGGCTTCTCAACTGCTATACAATGTTCGGCGAGCTCAGCCGAATGACACAGTTCAAGGATAAGTCGCAGCAGCATTCCGACAATATCAACGCAGGACTTTTCACCTATCCCTGCCTTATGGCTGCCGACATTCTTTTATATCAGGCGGACGTTGTTCCCGTAGGCGCCGACCAGAAGCAGCACCTTGAGATTGCAAGGGATATCGCCGAGCGATTCAACGGAATTTACGGCAACGTTTTTACTGTGCCCGAGCCCTATATTCCGAAGGCGGGCGCAAGGGTTATGAGCCTTGCGGACCCGACGAGGAAGATGAGCAAATCCGACCCGAATCCGAAGGGCACGGTTTTCCTCACCGACGAGCCAAGCGTTATTATGAAAAAGTTCAAGAGCGCCGTTACCGACAGCGAAATGAGCGTTCACTATGCTGACGGCAAGGACGGAATCAACAACCTGATGACGATTTATTCCGCTGTTACGGGCGACAGCCTTGAAAAGATTGAGGCTGATTTCTCGGGCAGGGGATACGGCGATTTCAAGAAGGCGGTCGGCGAGGCGGTAGTTGCCGAGCTCGAGCCCGTTCAGAAGCGCTACAACGAGTATATGCAGGATAAGGCATATCTCAAGGAACAGTGGACAAGGGGCGCCGATATTGCCTCAAGAGTGTCACAGAGAACGCTCGACAAGGCAATGAAAAAAATCGGCTTCCTTGCAAAATAAATAAAAGCGTTCAGCAGTGCTGAACGCTTTTATTATTCATCTTCGCCCGTGGGAATACTCTCTGCGGTGCCGTAAAGCTTTATATCCTTCCGTGCCTTTTCCTCATCGGGTTTGTCAACAATTATATCAAGAATCTTCTTATACTTGTTGAGTCTGAAATTAGGCGCAAGCTTTTTCATTTTATTGTAAAATCTGTTTTCTTTTGTAAAGCTTGTTGTTACGTTTCTAAACAGCTCGCTGTCCTTGATATTTTGCGTGATGCTGTCAAACTGCTCGCTCGTTTCGTCAACGCCCTTCTGCGTTTCGGTGATAATGAGATTTTGCATTCTCTTAAGCTCGTTTGTCATATCCTTCAAATCCGAAACCGTAGCGGTAATATCAATGATAATCACCGTGTAAAGGGCGAAACAGATTATGTACATTATATCGTGGGGGATTAAAGCCGTCAGCTTTATAACAAGCGGCTGAAGCACTTTGATAATAAGCACGGCACCCGCGCCGAACGTCAGAAGTCCGTTGAGGTAAACCCTTCCGTTTATGTTAAAGCGCCTGCCCGAATAATCCCACCACATAGCGTGAAAAGCCTTTTCCATAATAAAATGCGTCAGATATTCAAGCGTTCCGCAGAGAAGCAGACCGAAGAGGAAAACGAGAAAAATATTGTTAACCCTGCCGTAAAGCACAGCCGTGCAGAGCACTGCTCCCGTGCCGTAAATAGGGCAGAGCGGACCGAACAAAAAGCCCCTCTTGACAACCTTTTTATCCCTGATTAGATACAGAACGGTTTCCATTATCCACCCTGCAATGCTGTAAAGCATAAACCAGAAAAAATAGCAGCATATTTTATATATCATAGCTTTTCAACCTTCCTGTTGATTTCGTTATATACGGGGATGAATTTTTTTGAGGTTTTAATATAGTCGGCGTTTGCGCAGTATTTGTCGGCAAGAGTCAGCGCCCAGCCCGCGGCTGAGTTCGGCGGCAGGGGATAAAGCGGAAACATATGCCTTAAAACCATATCCTCTTCCTCTTTGTTAAGTTCAAGCATACCGTATTTCTTTATGTTTTCAACCGCCTTTTTCGGGTGGTACCAGACGTGCATTTGCTCGTGCTTTTCAAAATGCCAGTCGTAAAGATAAAAGTCGTGAAGAAGCGAAACTTCAACAATTCTTTTAAGCGGCAGGTTTCTGCCCTTGCATAGCTCCATAACCGTGTATGCAACGTATACGCTGTGAAAATGAGTGTCAATCTCACCGTGGTGGTTATACTGCTTCATACTTTTGAATATATCTGTTTTCAGTATATCTCCGCATAGTTCAATAAATAAATCTGTATCTTTCATAATAACCCTCTTTTAATTTTCAACTAAATTATATATTTTTATCCATTTATGTAAAGCCTTTTTTCGAAAAATTAATAAATATTTTATCTAATCAAAAGGCGTTACTAAATTGTAATCTTTTAATTTATTATCTTATATTGTATGTAAAAAACATATATGATATAATGAAACTGATATTTTATATGTGAAAGTCTATATTTTCACGGTAAGGGGGAATTATTTTGAAAGAAGCAAAAGCCATGGCATATGCAAATATGTACGGCGTGCTTTGCACTCTTGAAAACCTTTGCGAGCTTGACGACGATGCAAAGAAAATCTGTCAGGAGCTCAAGAAGCCCGTTTCACTCTGTTTTGACGTTTCGGGCGGACCTTGCTGTACCTTTAATTTCACAAAGGACGGCTGTAAAATGACCGAGGGCAGCTACGGCTGTACCTGCAAGATGAATTTTTCATCACCCGAAAAATTCAACGCGCTTATCGACGACGCTAAGCCGGGTATTCCCGTAAAGAATATTCCGCAGGTGCTTTCCTTCCTGCTCGGCCCGTTCACAAAGCTCACCGATTTGCTTGTGAAGTATCTCAAGCCCGAGGAAGAAGACCTCAAAAACCGCGATTTCTTTGAAAAGTCGACCATTATGACGATGTACACAATCGGCGGCGCAATCTGCGCTCTTGCAAATAACGACTCAATTTCAAAGCTTTCCGCGTCCTACATCTGCGACGGCGATATCCAGATGGGTATAACCGACGCCTGCTACGTAACAATCCGTTGCAGAAACCATAAGCTTGAGCTCATCAAAGAAAAGCCCGACACTCCGAGGGCAATTATGGAGTTCAAGACAATCGACCTTGCAAACGGACTCTTCAACGGCACGGCTTCAACTATGGCGGAGCTTTGCGCGGGCAACATCTATATGAGCGGTATGATTAATATGATTGACAACGTTAACCGTATTCTCGACAGAGTTGCCGTATATCTCGGATAAGGAGGGAATGTAATGAGTAAATATCCTGAATATAAACACGAAAAATCACAGGAGTGGTTCAACAGAGCGCTCAACGCAATTCCTTCGGGCGTTTACGGCCATCTCGGACCGAGTGAAGGTCTTTTTCTTCCTATTACAAAATGGCCGCTGATGTGCGACCACGCCAAGGGAACCTATTTCTGGGACGTTGACGGCAACAAGTATCTCGACTTTATGTGCGCTTACGGACCGAATGTTCTCGGCTACTGCGACGACGACGTTGACGCCGCCGCTATGGAACAGCTCAAAATCGGCAACTGCACGACCTCGCCTTCCTACAAGATGGTAGAGTGCGCCGAGCTTCTCAAGGACACGGTTGCAATGGCTGACTGGGCGTTCTTTATGAAAAACGGTTCCGACGCCACAACCTTCAGCGTAATGTGCGCAAGAGCTCATACGGGCAAGAAAAAGATGATGTTCTTCAAGGGCTACTACCACGGCGATTTCCAGTGGTGCCAGAAGGCTGACTATCCGGGCATCCTTCCCGAAGAGGTTGCAAACAATATCATTGTTCCGTGGTTCGACCTTGACGCTATGCAGGAGGCGTACGACGCTTGCGGCGGCGACGTTGCAGGTCTTATCGCACAGCCCTATGACCACGGTAATTTCTACGACAACGTTTGCGCTACCAAAGAGCAGTGGCAGGCAGTTCGTAAGTTCTGCGACGACCACGGTATGGTTCTCATTTTCGACGACGTTCGTACCGGCTTCAGGCTCGACATCGCGGGTTCCGACCATTACTACGGAATCAAGGCGGACCTCTGCTGCTTCTGTAAGGCTCTTGCAAACGGCTACAATATGTCCGCTGTCTGCGGTCAGGAGCATATGAAAAACGCCGCGTCGTCGGTTGTTTACACGGGTTCATACTGGATGAGCGCAGAGCCCTTCGCGGCTTGCCTCGCGTGTATCCCGAAGATGAAGAGGCTCGACATCCCGACAATGTTCAGGGAAAAGGGCATCAAGCTCACCGAAGGCTTCAAGGCTGCGGGTAAGGAGCACGGCTTTGACCTCGTTGTATCGGGTGAGCCCGCGCTCTTCTATCTCAGAATTGCAAACGACGACAGCCTTATGCTTCATCAGGAGTGGATTGCAGAGTGCGTAAGCAGGGGACTTTTCCTCGCTTCCCACCACAACCACTTCATCAACGCCGCCGTTACGGACGACGATATTAAGCTTGCTATTGATATAGCAGAGGATGCTTTCGGCGTAGTTGCCGCAAATCATCCCGAGCTTGATTTGAAATAATTAAGGGGGTAAATAATAATGCCGGCTGATTACAAACCATTTGACAGAGAAGAATGGTTACGCCTTGAAAAGAAGGCGGACGAATTAAGAAGACTCACAATCCAGACGTCTGTCTGGGGCGGTTCGGGACATCTCGGCGGAGCTATGAGCTGTATGGACGCCATGACAATCCTGTATCACCGCTTTATGAAGATTGACGTAAACAATCCCGATTTGGAGGACAGGGACCGCTTTGTTCTCTCAAAGGGACACGCAGCAGTGGGATATGCCCCCGTTATCTGCGACTACGGCTTTATGCCCATCGACGAGCTCAAGATTTTCAACCTCACGGGCGCTAAAATCGGTATGCACCTCGACTGCAACAAGGTAAGAGGTATCGACTGCTCAACGGGTTCTCTCGGTCACGGCATCTCGCTTGCAGTGGGCTTTGCGCTTGCAGGCAGAGTTAAGGGCATTGATTATATGAACTACGTTATCACCGGTGACGGCGAGCTCAACGAGGGTTCAAACTGGGAAGCTGCTATGAGCGCCGCTCAGTTCAAGCTTTCAAACGTTGTCGTTATGGCTGATAACAACAAATGTATGATTGACGGCAGAGTTGACGACGAGATGAAGGTAGAGCCCCTCGACAAGAAGTTCGAGGCGTTCGGCTTCAACGTATGCCGCGTTGACGGCCACAATATGAAAGAGCTCAACGACGCTATCGAGGCTGCAATCAAAAATCATCAGGACGGCGGCGACAAGCCGACCGCAATCGTAATGGACACCTACAAGGGCGAGGGCGTTGACTTTATGAAGGATAACTACCTCTGGCATTACGGCTCGCTTGACGACGAGATGGTTAAGAAGGCAAACGAAAGCCTTGACAAGTACTACAAAGAACGCTGTGACAGAGCAGAGAAGGAGGCGTAATTATGGGCGGAATGACATATACAATGACGGATACCACAAAGCTTTCAACTGCTGAATGTTACGGTATCGCGCTTTGCGAACTCGGCGAGGAGCATCAGGACGTTGTTGCCCTTACCGCTGACCTTGCCAAGTCAACTAAAATAGGAATGTTCGGCGAAAAATACCCCGACAGATTTTTCAACGTAGGTATTGCCGAGCAGAATCTTTTCGGCGTTGCAGCAGGTATGGCTAAAAACGGACTCGTTCCCTTTGCCTCAACCTTCGCAATCTTTACGGCTGCCCGTTCTCTCGACCAGATTCACACCGATATCTGCTATCAGAACGTACCGGTTAAGATTATCGCAACCCACGCGGGAACATCCTTCGGTCAGGCTGGTTCAACCCACCATTCGCTCATCGATATGGCTTGTATGAGAGTTCTTCCTCATATGACCGTTATCTGCCCCTGCGACGGCGTTGAAACCTACCACGCTGTTAAGGCGGCTTACGATATCGAAGGCCCCGTATATATCAGAATTAACCGCGGTTTCGACCAGGTTATCTATAAGAATCTCGACGACTGCAAGTTCGACTACAAAAAGGCAACCGTTATGAACGAGGGAACGGATATCACCGTTATCGCCTGCGGTTCCTGCGTATTCGAGGCAATGCAGGCTGCGCGTATGGCAGAGGCTGACGCAGGGCTCAAGGTAAGAGTGCTCAATATGCACACAATCAAGCCCGTTGACGAGGAGGCAATCCTCTCGGCAGTTGCCGACACACGCAGAATCATCACCGTTGAAGACCACGAGGTAATGGGCGGTCTCGGCTCAGCCGTTGCCGACGTTGTTGCAAAGTCGGGTAAGGGCTGCGCGTTCAGAATGCTCGGTCATCAGGACGACTTCTCAACAATCGGACTTCAGGAGGATCTTCTTTCTATGGCTAAGATTGACTCAAACGGAATCTTTGAGGCAATCAGCGAGGTTATGCACGCAGACTTTGAGGCTGACGATGCATGGGACGACGAATTCTAAATCGAATTTGTTACCTTAATTGAAAGGAGTGACTTTAATGGCAAGTGACGAAACCCGTTACACCAATAAAATTTTTATGGCGGCAGCCCTGCCGCTTATGAAGACGATTGCAACGGACGTTCCCGAGCTGCACAAAAAGTTCGAGGGCGTAAACGCAATCTATCAGGTCTCGGCAAAGGTGAACGCCGAGGACGTTGAGGCAATCCATTTCATCGTCGAAGACGGCGAATGGAACGTTAAACTCGGCGAATACCTCGGTCAGAAGAAAATTGACGGCGAGCTTGCTTTTTCCTCAATGGAAAAGATGAACGCTTTTATGAAGGGCGATATGACAAAGCTACCCAAGTTTAAAATCAAGTCCTTCGGCAAGTTCTTAAAGTTTATGCAGGTGCTTCTCAAGATGAGCGACCTGCTCGGAATTGCAGAGCCGCCTGAAAACGACGAGGAGCTTTCGCTTCTTCTCTGCAAGCTCTATTTCTACCTTCTGTCCTCGGGCATTTCCCAGCTCAACAAAATGGAGCATCCCGCAGTTCACGAATGGGCGCTCAAGAGCCCCGACCGCTGCTATCAGTGGGCGGTTGAAGGTCATCCCGAATGTACTGCGTATATGCGCGTTAAGGCAGGAAAGTCCAAGGCGGGCAGGGGAGAGTACAAGAGGGCGAAACCCTTCTTCTGTATGAAGTTTGACTGCGCAACCTCAGCGCTCAAAATTCTTCTCGGCACCGGCGATATGTTCCAGATGACTGCCGACAAGCAGCTCATTATGGAAGGCGCGCCCGAGTTCGGCGTACAAATCGGCGACTATATGATGATAGTCGGCGACCTTGCTAAATAGGCTGCCGATAAGGGCGCATAAACGTGACAGAATTTTATTATGATTTTACGGGCGGGTTTTTCACCTGCCCGTTTTTATATTGCATTTTTTTAAATATATGTTATTATATTAATATATTAAGAAGACGGTGCAGATTATGACGAAAATAATAAAGACAAAATGCAACGAAGACGGTTTTAAATATGTCCGCGCTGTTCGTGACGAGGTTTTTGTAAACGAACAGGGAATTGCCCCCGCCGAGGAGTCCGACGAATACGACGGCGACGTGAACACCGATTTCTTCGTTTTGCTTGAGGACGGCAGAGCCGTTGCAACCGCAAGGGCTGCGTATATGCCGAAGGGAGTTAAGCTCGGCAGGATTGCCGTATTGAGCGAATGCAGGGGAAAGCACTACGGCGCAACGGTCGTTTCCCGCGCTCTCTCAGAGCTTTTTGAAAGCGGCGAGCCCTGCGTATATCTTGAATCCCAGCTTCACGCCGTCGGCTTTTACGAAAGGCTCGGCTTCAGAGTAAACGGCGAACAGCTTGTCGACAGGGGAATACTTCACCTGCCGATGATAATCACACCCGACACTTTCAAGGGAGAATAATATGAGCGAAAAGAAAAGCAGTAAAGGTTTGATAATCGTACTACTCATAGTCCTCGTGCTCGTTGCGGGCGCGTTCGGCGGCTATGTTGTCTACGATAAAATACAGGCGGATATCAAAGGCGAGCCGTCGAAAACGGATATTGAATACACCCTCGTTATCGGCGAATCGGACTTTCAGTACGACGTTTCGCAGAAGCTCTACAACAACGGCATCGTAATAAACGACACCGTGTGGAGCTCGTGGATGGACAAGCACTATCCCGACTTCGTCTACATCAACGGCGAGTATCAGCTCAACGCCGGTATGAGCTACGAGGAAATTGCGGCAAAGCTTCAGGCACCCGACATTTCCCACAAGACCGTGAAGGTCGTAATCCCCGAGGGCTACACCGTGTTCGATATATCAAAAACCCTTGAGGAAAACGGCGTCTGCTCGGCATCCGATTTCCTTGAGGCGTGCAAATCAAAGGACGCTTTTGCCGAGGATTATTCCTTCCTTGAAACCGTTCCCGATAGCGACACGATTGCCTATGAGCTTGAGGGCTTCCTGTTCCCGGCAACTTACGACCTCGGCGAAAATACCGAGCCCGACGACGTTATCAGAGAGATGCTCGACGCGTTTGAGGTCAGGATTGACAGCAAGTGGACGGACTACTGCGAGGCAAACGGTATGACGCTCTTTGAGCTTGTAAACCTCGCATCGGTTGTTGAAAAGGAAACGCTCGGACAGGGCGTTGCGGAGGATATCGCATCGGTATTCATCAACCGCCTCAACTCGTCAACCCAACTTCAGTCCGACGTCACAATCGACTACGGCAACGCGCTTCGCGAGGCGGGCTTCCCCGATGAGATTGTCACCTCGTACAACACGTATAAATGTCCCGCGCTTCCGAGCGGACCCATCTGCAACCCCGGCGTTAAAAACATTGACGCGGTTGTAAATCACAACGACACAAACTATATGTTCTTCTTCTCTTACAACAACGGCGCCGATTTCTATTTCACGGACAGCTACGAGGATTTCTCGGCTCAGTGGGAGAAGCTCAAGGACACAAACACTCAGTGATGACGGAAGGAGGAATTTACGGTGAAAAGTTTTGTTAAGGAAAACAAAGGACTTATCGCAATAAGCGCAGGACTTATCGTCGCGTTTTTTGCGCTTGCGATGTTTTTCCCATATACGGGCGACGACTGGGCATGGGGCTCACAGCTCGGTATCGACAGATTACAGGCGGGCTTTGCCGATTATAACGGCAGATACCTCGGCAATCTTATGGTGCTTGTGCTCACGAGAAGCAAGCTGTTCGACGCCATCGTTATGTCGCTCAGCTTCTACGCTTTAAGCCTTGCAACTTATCTGCTCACAAAGAAGAAAAGCCTTGTAATTCTCATCGCTTCGGCGCTTTTCCTCATCTGCCTTCCCAAGGCTGTATTCGTTCAGTCCTTCGTGTGGACTGCGGGCTTCACAAACTACGTGCCCCCGATTTTAATCGCGGTTTACTATATCATAATAGTTAAAAATATCTTTGGCGAGGATATGCCGAAATACGGCAAGCTCACCCCCGTAATCACGTTTATTATGGGCGCTGCCGCTTGCCTCTTTATGGAAAATATCACAATCTACTGCCTTGCGCTCGGCGGCCTTGTGATTTTCTATTCCCTCATCAAGTTCAAGAAAATCTTTGTAACTCACTGCGCATTTTTCGGCGGTTCCTTCGTCGGCGCGGTAATAATGTTTACAAACGGCGCATATCTTAAAATACTTAATAATGAGGACGACTACCGCTCAACGGCTGACAAGGCTGAGGAGCTTTCCTTAAAGGATTCAATATGCGAGCATCTCGGCGTAATAGTTGAGAATATGTTTACACAGAATATCTATATGTGTATTCTTATTACGGTGCTTACCGTTGCGCTTGCGTTCATCTTCCTGAGAAAGTCAAGGAAGTTCCAGACGCTCATTATGCTCAACACCGCAATCCATACTCTCAGCTTCTCGCTCATAATGTATTTCCATAATTTCGAGCACTGGAGGCTCTTCCTCAATCACGACGGAAGGCTCAACAAAACAAACGCCTTCATCGCGTTTGTATGCTTCGTGTTTATGTTTACGGCGCTTTTGCAGGTACTTCTCTGCGTCAAGGAAAAGAGGGAGAGGGATACGCTTCTGCTTCTCGGCATTAGCGTAGGAATCATCGTGGCGCCCCTTCTCGTGGTAAATCCCATCGGTCCGCGCTGCTTCTTCCCGCCGTACTTCGTAATCGTGGTATATCTTATGTATCTCATCGCGTATCTCACTAAGGAACTGACAGAGATTGACGCGGCCTCAAAGCTTCTCACCACGGCTCTCTGCGCGGCGACTGCGGGCGTTTTCATCTTCCTTTTCACTATCTACGTTCCGATTACCCACTACGACAACGTAAGGCTCGACTACGTCAGAAAGCAGGTTGACGAGGGCAAGACGACCGTAACAATGTGTGAACTTCCTTATAATTCGTACGTCTGGATGCCCAATCCCAAGAGCGACCTCTGGAAGACGAGATATAAGAATTTCTATCATATCGACTGCGAAGACCTTAAGTTTGAGTACCTTTCCTACGACGAGTACGAGGAATGGCTTGAAACTTATAACGCAGAATAAAAGGTAATTTATGACAACTAAACGAAACGGAAAAATAGAACTGCTGAGGTTTTTCTTTTGCCTCAGCGTTCTGATATTTCACCTCAATGAAGACGTTTTCGGCGGCTCAACTCTTTCAACCCCCGTCTTTTCACTCTTTGCCCACGGCAGGACGGGCGTCGAATTCTTCTTCCTCGTGTCGGGTTTTCTCTGCGCAAAAAAGGCGGACGAAAACAGGAAGCTCGGCACCCCGATAGGAACCGACACCTTCAATTTCATATTCAAAAAAGTAAAAGTGATTTTTCCCTATCACATTATCACTCTGGTCATACTGCTGAGCGTTATTGCGATTTTTAACCGGGAAACCTTCTGGTGCACGCTTCCATATAAACTTCCCGGCATTTTCTTTTTGCAGAGAACGGGGCTCAGCCGGATAGACGCAAACTCGGTCGAGTGGTACATCGCGGCGATGCTTCTTGCGCTTGTAATAGTCTATCCGCTTCTGAGAAAATGGTACGATTTCACCATAAACGTAATAGCCCCCGTGGGCTCGGTACTGATTATAGGCTATCTCATTCAGGTCTACGGCGAAATGCCCTCGGTCAGCAATTTCGGAAAATTCACCTACCTCTGCAATATAAGAGCGCTCGGCGTAATCCTTCTCGGCGTTTTCGCCTATAACGTCAGCTCTAGGATAAGGGCGAGGGAGTTTTCAAAAGCCGCGCGCGGATGGCTCGTCTTTGCCGAGGATATATGCTGGGCATTCGGCGTCTATTTCGTCTTCTCATCGCTTGAAGGCTACTTTGAGTGCTACGCCGCCTTTGCGATGGCGGCGGGCGTTGCGCTGACCTTTTCAAGGGACTTTCAGGGAAGGTTTTACAACAGCCCCTTCGTTATGTATCTCGGCAAAATATCCCTGCCGATATATCTCATACAGAATGCGGTCAGATGGTTTTCGGATTCCGTCTTCATCGGGCATATGTCCCTTGTCGCAAGGCTGCTGCTTCAGATTGCGATTTCGGTTGCTATGGGCATAGCGATTTATGAGTTCTGGAATTTCGTCAAAAAATGCAGAGCAAAAAAACACTTGACAAACTGAATATCCTGTGTTAGTATATTCCCACAATAAAGAAGAACGCGCGTTCTCCCCTTAAGCGAAGGTGAAAAGGGCAATACTTACTGATGCAGATTTGTAATTATTGAAGTGCGGGCGTTTTGCGTTCGCACTTTTTTGCTAATATTTTTTAAGAGGTGTTATTTATCGGCAAGGAAACACAGCAAATCAACAATGAAATCAACGATAAGGAGCTCAGGGTTATTTCCGCAGACGGAGAACAGCTCGGTATTATGAGTGCAAAGGAAGCGCTCAAGCTCGCCGAGGATCAGGACCTGGATCTTGTTAAAATTGCCCCGCAGGCAAAGCCGCCTGTTTGCAAAATAATGGACTATTCAAAGTACCGTTATGAAAGAGCAAAGAAGGAAAAGGAAAACCGCAAGAACCAGAAGCAGCTTGAGATGAAGGAAATCCGTCTTTCGGTTACCATTGACGTTGGCGACTTCAACACCAAGGTCAATCAGGCAAAGAAATTTCTCGCTGCCGGCCATAAGCTCAAGGTTTCAATCAGGCTCAAGGGCAGAATGATGACTCATTCCGACCTCGCGGTTGATAATATGCTTCGTTTCGCCTCGGAACTTGAGGAAGAGGCAAATGTTGATAAAGCGCCAAAGCTCGAAGGCAGACAGGTGCTTATGTTTATGTCGCCTAAAAGCAAATAATAATATAAACGGAGGAAAATATTATGCCAAAAATCAAGACACACAGCGGTGCTAAAAAGCGCTTCAAGAAAACAAAGGGCGGTCAGGTTAAGCGTTCACATGCTTATACCTCACACATTCTTACAAAGAAGTCCACAAAGCGCAAGAGAAATCTTCGCAAGCAGGAAGTTGCAGACGTTACAAACCAGAAGCAGCTCAAGAGACTTATCCCTTATAAATAATCAGTAAGAAATATCATTAACTCGGAGGTATACAGACATGGCAAGAATTAAGGGTGCTACAACAACTCGCAGAAGAAGAAAAAAGGTTTTAAAGGCTGCTAAGGGTTACTACGGCAGCAAACACGCTCTTTTCAAGACAGCTAAGCAGGCTGTTATGAAGAGCGGCCAGTACGCATATATCGGCAGAAAGCAGAAGAAGAGAGATTTCAGAAGAATCTGGATTACCCGTATCTCTGCAGCATGCAAGGCAAACGGCATCAACTATTCAACATTTATGAACGGTCTCAAGAAGGCTGAAATCGATCTCAACAGAAAGATGCTTTCCGAAATCGCTATTTCAGACCCGACAGCTTTCTCAACACTTGTTGAAATCGCAAAGGCTGCTCTTTAATAGGTGAATTATCACAGCACGGTAACTACCGTGCTGTTTTTTTGTAAAAAAATCAAATTTGCTATTGATTATTCTTACAATATAATGTAATATATATAAAAATAAATAATTAGTGATTTGTTTAAACTAATGTAAAGACTATTTGGCACGCTCGGAGATGTGTATGGATAAAATCACAGGAAAAAATAATGATTTGGTAAAGGATATCAAAAGGTTGATTTCTTCCTCAAAAAAGCGTAGAGAAAAAGGTCTGTTCGTTTTAGAGGGAGCGAGGCTGACCTTTGATGTCCTTAATTCTTTGTATGAGACCGAGCTTTTCCTCATAACCGAGGCTTCGTATGAAAAGTATGAGGACAAAGCAAGGGCGATGTGCGAAAGAGCAAAAAAAGCATATATTATATCTGACGAGGTTAGCGAAAAGCTTTCCGACACCGTAAATTCTCAGGGCATCTACGCGCTTTGCAGAATGAGGGATACCGCGTTTGAGATTAAAGAGGGCGGCAGGTATATCGTTCTCGATAACGTGCAGGACCCCGGCAACGTCGGCGCAATCCTCAGAACTGCCGAGGCGCTCGGAATGGACGGCGCTCTCATAGGAGGCGGCTGCGATATATTCAATCCAAAGGCTCTGCGCGCTTCAATGGGCTCGGCGCTCAGGATAAACGTTGTTCAGAGCGACAGCACGGCTGATATGGTAAAGCTTGTGAAGGACAAGGGCTTGCCCGTCTTCGCAACCACTCCCGACAAAAACGCAGAAAGCATAACCGAGGCTGACTTCTCGTCGGGCGGCGCCTGCGTTATCGGAAACGAGGCAAACGGCGTGAGCGGTGATATTGTCGCTGTGTGCGACGGCTGCGTTACAATAAAAATGCTCGGCAACGCCGAAAGTCTCAATGCAGCATCAGCCGCAGCAATCACGATGTGGGAGATGCTCAGATGAGTGAAAATGTAAAATACTGGCTCTGGCTTCAGTCCGCTCTCGGTGCGGGCGCGCCGATAAATTCGGTCGTTGACGATTTCGGCGGCGCAAAGGAGCTTTATGAATCAAACATCATCGAGTGGAAGATGAGCCCGTCGCTCACCGCAAGGCAGATTAACAGGCTTGAGGAAACCGACCTCAATTCGGTTGAGTCAACAATCTATTCCTGCGAGCAAAACGGCTGGCAAATCATTGACTTTGAGGATGAGAGATACCCGAAAAATCTCAGAGAAATATATAATCCCCCTGCGGTGCTTTATGTTGACGGCGAGCTTCCCGACCTTGACGGCATTGTTTCAATAGGCATAGTCGGCACGCGAAAAGCAAGCGAGTACGCGATAAAAACCACCCAGATTATGAGCAGGGGAATAACCGAAGCGGGCGCGCTCGTTGTAAGCGGCGGCGCAGTCGGCGTAGATTCCGCGGCTCACAGGGGCGCAATTATGGCGGGCGGCAAAACAATCGCCGTTCTCGGCTGCGGCTTCGGTACGAATTACCTTATGAAAAACGCGGCGCTTCGCGATATGATAAAGCGTAACGGCGCGCTTGTGACGGAATACCCGCCGTTTGTAACCGCATCAAAATTCACGTTTCCCCAGAGAAACAGAATAATCAGCGGTCTTTCCCTCGGCATACTCGTTGTCGAGGCGGGTGTTTCAAGCGGCAGCCTTATAACGGCTTCCCACGCCGCAGAGCAGGGCAGGGATATTTTCGCAATCCCTGCGTCGGTTCTCGACGTAAAGTACCACGGCACGAATAAGCTCATTGAGGACGGCGCATACGTCGCAACCTCGCCCGAGAGTATTCTCTCGGTTTACCGCGACAGATATCCGAGCCTCGATATGAGTAAGGTGCGAAGCATCGAAGAGCTGATGTACGACAGTACGGACAGAAGCGCAAACACCGATAAAAGCGAGGACTACACTGCCTTTGAAAAGCTCGACGAGGGCAGGGCTAAAAGAAGCGAGAAGGAAGAGAAGGCGTCTTCTCTGACGGGCGATCTGAAAACCGTCTACCTCGCTTTGAGCGAAAACTTTGAGCACATTGACGAAATAATCAACGGGGCAGACCTTCCCGGCAACAGAGTGACGGCGGCGCTTATGCAGCTTGAGCTTATGGGGCTTGCGGAAAGCGCCTCGGGAAAAAGATATAAACTATCCTGAAAGGAATAAATAAATGTCTAAGTTAGTAATTGTAGAGTCGCCTGCAAAGGCAAAAAACATCAAGGGCTATCTCGGAAAGGGCTATGAGGTAATCGCCTCAATGGGCCACGTCAGGGATTTGCCCGCAGCAAGATTAAGCGTTGATATTGAAAAGGATTTCGAGCCCAAGTATGCAATCATCAAGGGCAAGGAAAACTTTGTAAAGGAATTAAAGCAGAAGGCTGACAAGTCCGACAGCGTATATCTCGCAACCGACCCCGACCGTGAAGGAGAAGCTATTTCGTGGCATCTCGCAACAATTCTCGGTCTTGACCTCAACGAAAAGAACAGGGTTACCTTCAACGAGATTACAAAGCACGGCGTGTCAAACGGTATGGCAAATCCGCGCGAGATTGATCAGGACCTTGTTGACGCTCAGCAGGCAAGAAGAATTCTCGACCGTCTTATCGGCTACAAGCTCTCGCCGTTCATCTCTCAGAAAATCAGAAGAGGTCTTTCGGCGGGCAGAGTTCAGTCCGTTGCGCTTCGCATCGTTGTTGACCGCGAGGAAGAAATCAGAGCCTTCGTGCCCGAAGAGTACTGGTCAATCGACGCAAAGTTCTACAACCCGCCCTCAAGAAAGCTCTTCTCAGCCGCTATCTACAGCAAGAGCGGCAAGAAGCTCGAGGTAAAGAACAAGGAACAGAGCGACAAGATTCTTGCAGACCTTGAAGACGCAGAGTACGAGGTTACTTCCGTCAAGAAGGGCAGCAGGAAAAAGAGCCCGACGCCGCCGTTCATCACCTCAACCCTTCAGCAGGAAGCTTCGCGCAGACTTTCCTTCCAGGGTAAGAGAACGATGAAAGCCGCGCAGGAACTCTATGAAGGCGTAAACGCAGGTCCTCTCGGCACGGTCGGTCTTATCACCTATATGAGAACCGACTCGCTTCGTATTTCCGAAGAGGCGAGAGCTGCGGGTAATAAGTATATCGAGGAAACCTACGGCGAAAAGTATCTTCCCAAAAAGCCGAGATACTACAAGTCAAAGAGCAATATTCAGGACGGCCACGAGGCAATCAGACCGACTATGCCAAACGTCACACCCGACTCTGTAAAGGCGTATCTCTCAGCCGACCAGTACAAGATATATAAGCTCGTTTGGGAAAGATTCATCGCGTCACTTATGGAATCCTGCCTGCAGGAAACGATGAAAATTGAAATCACCGCAAACGGCTACGTTTTCGTTGCAACGGGCTATTCGGTTAAGTTTGACGGCTTCACCGTTCTCTACGAAGAGAAGAGCGACGACGAAAAGGACAACACCGCAACGGCGCTTCCCCCGATTTCGCAGGGCGACAAGCTTAAGCTCAAGAGCATCTTAGGCAACCAGCATTTCACCCAGCCGCCCCCGAGATACACCGAGGCTTCGCTCACAAAGGCACTCGAGGAAAACGGCGTCGGCAGACCGTCGACGTACGTAACCATCACCTCAACGATTCTCAACAGGGAATACGTTAAGCGCGACGGCAAGCAGTTCGTACCGACTGAGCTCGGCGAGGCTGTTACAAACCTTCTCAAGGATAAGCTTCCGAATATCGTAAACGTCAAGTACACCTCAAAGATGGAAGGTGACCTTGATAAGATTGACAGCGGCGAGAAGGACTACAAGGAAATGATTAGGCTTTATTACGACGACTTTGAGCAGCCCCTCGAAAAGGCAAAGGCTGATATGCAGGGCGTCAAGATTAAGCTCAAGGAAGAGGAAACCGACGTTGTCTGCGAAAAGTGCGGACGCAATATGGTAATCAAGGTCGGCAGATTCGGCAAGTTCCTTGCATGCCCGGGCTACCCCGAATGTAAGAACACAAAGCCCCTTGTATTCAAGACAAACGCTAAGTGCCCCGAATGCGGCGGCGACGTTATTGAGAAAAAAACCAAGAAGGGAACATCCTTCTACGGCTGTTCTAACTATCCCAAGTGCAACTTTATGACGTGGGATATGCCGACGGATGAAACCTGCCCCGAGTGCGGCAAGTCCCTCTTCAGGAAGAAGGGCAACGTTCTCTACTGCCCCGACACCGAGGGCTGCGGCTATACCAAAAAGGCTGAAAGAAAAAAGAAGACAGACGAATAATATGAAATTCAGAGTAATCGGCGGCGGACTTGCCGGCGTTGAAGCCGCGTGGCAGATAGCGCAGGCGGGCTACAAGGTTAAGCTTGTCGAAATGAAGGGGATTAAAAAATCACCCGCGCATAAATCGGATATGCTTGCAGAGCTCGTCTGCTCAAATTCGCTTAAAGCCTCAAGGCTCGACAGCGCGGCAGGGCTTCTCAAGGAGGAGATGTTTCTTCTCGGCTCGCTGACTGTTCCGATTGCGAGGGACTGTGCAGTTCCCGCAGGCGGCGCGCTTGCCGTAGACAGAAATGCCTTTTCGTCTGCCGTAACCGAAAAAATCAAATCACATAAAAACATAGAGCTAATCACAGAGGTCGCCGAAAGCCTTGATAAGGACGACGATGAAATATTGATTATTGCCACGGGACCTCTGACCGACGGCGCTCTTGCCGAAAGCATCAGCGAAAAGACGGGGGAATACCTCTCTTTTTACGACGCTGCAGCGCCTATTGTTACCGCCGAGAGCGTTGATATGTCAAAGGCGTTCGGCGCTTCAAGGTATGACCGCGGCGGCGAGGACGACTATCTCAACTGCCCCTTCAACAAGGCGGAATACGAAGCATTTATAAACGAGCTTGTAAACGCCGAGGGCGCGGTCGTCCACGATTTCGACGTGTACGAGGGCTGTATGCCGATTGAAAAGCTTGCAAAGAGAGGACTTGACGCCCCGCGTTTCGGTCCTATGAAGCCTGTCGGACTGACTGACCCGAACACGGGGCACAGACCGTGGGCGTGCGTTCAGCTTCGCCGTGAAAACTCAAAGGGCACTCTCTTCAATCTCGTCGGCTTTCAGACGAATCTGAAATTCGGGGAGCAAAAAAGAGTTTTCGGTATGATACCCGGTCTTGAAAACGCTGAGTTTGTCCGCTACGGCGTGATGCACAGAAATTCCTTCATAGATTCCCCGAGGCTTCTCAATGCCGATTTTTCCCAGAGAAGCGATAACAAAATCTTCTTCGCAGGGCAGATTACGGGCGTAGAGGGCTATATGGAATCCGCCTCAAGCGGAATAATCGCAGGCTTGAACGCAGTAAGGCTTGCCGAGGGCAAGAAGCCCTATGTTCCGAAAAACGTCACGATGATTGGCGCTCTTTGCGAGTACGTCAGCGATGAAAGCGTCAAAAGCTTTCAGCCGATGGGCGCAAACTTCGGCGTGCTTCCGCCGATTGAGCCTAAAATCAGAGATAAAAAAGAGCGCTATGCGGCGCTTGCAAACAGAGCGATTGACTCGCTCAAAGAAGATATAAAAAACTTTAAAGAGGTTTAAAATGAAAAACCCGAACGAGCTGGAACAGAAAATCAAATACAGTTTCAAAAACCCCGATTTGCTGAAAACCGCGCTTACCCATTCAACCTACGCTTATGAAAACCGCGACAGCTGCGAGTCAAACGAGCGAATGGAATTTCTGGGCGATACGGTTTTGTCCCTCATCACCTCGGAATATCTTTATAAGAAGTATCCCGACGTTCCCGAGGGCAGGCTCTCAAAGCTTAAATCGAGCCTTATCTGCACCGAAAGCCTCGCGCTTTTTGCAAGAAAGATTGAGCTCGGAAGCTTTCTCTATCTCGGCAAGGGCGAGGTAAACAACAACGGCGGCGATAAGCCCACGATTCTTGAAAATGCGTTTGAGGCGCTCGTTGCCGCAATCTATCTCGATTCCTCACTCAAAGAGGCGGAAGACTTCGTTCTGCCGTTCATCTCAAACGCGGTCGACAACAACGAGATAATTTTCCACGACTATAAAACTGCTTTGCAGGAAATTGTTCAGCAGAACCCGACCGAGATACTCAACTACGTTCTCGTCGGCGAAAGCGGTCCCGACCACCAGAAGCAGTTTGAATACGAGGTTCATCTCAATTCAAACGTAATCGGCAGGGGAACGGGCAGAAGCAAAAAGCAGGCTGAGCAGGCGGCGGCAAGGGACGCGCTTGTGCTTATGGGAGTAATCAGACAGTGAAAAAGGGAAACATAAGTATTTTCGTACCCCACGCGGGCTGCCCGTGCGAATGTTCCTTCTGCAATCAGAAAACTATCACGGGGCAGCAGGACGAGCCCACCGCGCAGGACGTTGTAAACGCGGTCGAAAAAGCGCTCAGGCGCAAGGGCTTCGACTACGAAATAGCGTTTTTCGGCGGCTCGTTTACTGCGATTGACAGGGAATATATGCTCACCCTTCTCGGCGCTGCAAAGCCCTACGTTGAAAGTAAACAGGTTTCCGGCATAAGGATTTCAACCCGCCCCGATTGCATTGATGAAGAGATACTTTCCCTTCTCAGAGAATACGGCGTGACCTCGATTGAACTCGGCGCGCAGAGTATGGACGACGGCGTGCTTGAGGCTAACCGCAGGGGACATACCGCGCAGGACGTTGTAAACGCCGCAGAGCTTATAAAGCAGTACGGCTTTGAGCTCGGACTGCAGATGATGACGGGCTTATATACCGACACAGAGGAAAAAGCGATTGAAACCGCAAAAAAGATAATCGCGCTCAAACCCGAGACGGTTCGCATATACCCGACGGTCGTATTAAAGGGCACTTATCTTGCAGAGCTTTATCTCAGAGAAGAGTATACGCCCCTCGGTCCCGACGATTCGGCAGAGCTTTGCGCAAAGCTTGTACCGATGTTTGAAAACGCGGGAATTAAGATAATCAGGCTCGGGCTTCATTCGAGCGAGGACATAAAGAAAAATATGCTTGCAGGCGGATTTCACGACAGCTTCGGCGAGCTTGTGAAATCAAGACTGCTTGTAAATCAGATACTTGAGCGCGAGCCGGGCGACTATAAGGTTTTCGTAAACGAGCGCTCGCTTTCACAGCTCAAGGGCAACAAAAAAAGCAATATCTATCTCCTTATGGAAAGGGGATATAACATAAATATTATTATCGACAACTCTCTGGCTGTCGATGAATTGAGGATTAAATAATGGTTTTAAGAACACTTGAAATGCAGGGCTTCAAGTCCTTCCCCGACAAAACCGAGCTCACCTTCGGCAAGGGCATAACCGCCGTCGTAGGACCAAACGGCTCGGGGAAAAGTAATATATCCGACGCGGTTCGCTGGGTACTCGGTGAAACGAGCACAAAGTCGCTTCGAGGCTCAAAGATGGAAGAC
This sequence comes from uncultured Eubacterium sp., assembly GCA_905234495.1. Taxonomy (GTDB): domain Bacteria; phylum Bacillota; class Clostridia; order Oscillospirales; family Acutalibacteraceae; genus Eubacterium_R. The sequence continues at coordinate 37,245 of CAJOHE010000003.1, forward strand.
GTTATTTTCGGCGGAACTTCCACGAGAAAGAAGCTCGGCTTTGCGCAGGTTCAGCTCACCCTCGACAACTCAGACCACACCCTCAAGGATAAGGGCGAGGTCGTTACCGTTACGCGCCGTTATTACCGCTCGGGCGAGAGTGAGTACAAGATTGACGGCGAAAACGTGCGCCGCCGCGATATCCACGAGCTCTTTATGGATACCGGTCTCGGCTCTGACGGATATTCAATGGTAGGTCAGGGCAAGATTGACTCAATCATCTCTCAGAAAAATGAGGACAGGCGCGAGCTCTTTGAGGAAGCTGCGGGTATATCCCTCTTCCGCCACAAGAGAACCGACGCCACAAGAAGGCTTGACCAGGCTCAGGAAAATCTCGTAAGGCTTCTCGATATTCTCGGCGAGCTTGAAAGCCGTGTAGGTCCGCTCAAAAAGCAGAGCGAGAAGGCGGCTAAATTCCTTGAACTTTCCGAGGAAAAGAAAACTCTTGAAATCGGCGTGTGGATTAATAAAATCAACCGCTTCACAAACGACCTTCGCGAGCAGGAACACAAGATTGACGCGGCAAGGGCTTCCTATGACGTCTGCGAAAAGGAACTCACCTCAATCGAGCAGGAAATTGACGAGGTGCATCTTAAGATTGCCGCAATCAACACCGAGCTCGAGCAGATAAGAGTAGGCGCAAAGGCTTTTGAGGAAGAGGCCTTCCGCAAGGACAACGAGGTTTCCGTTCTTGAAAACACGCTTCTTCACAACAACGAAACTATTGACAGGCTTAAAAGCGATATAGGCGACGCCGACGACGCAAACGTTACAATCGACAAACAGATTGAGGAAAAGCGCAGCTTTATCGCAGAAAACGAAAAAGCCGAAGAGAAAAAGAAAAACGAACTCACCGCGGTTAACGACGATATGAACGAGCTTGTTTCCTCAAACGAGCAGTATTCAAAGCTCACGGTTGAGCTCAATCAGAGAATTACCGCGCTTACAAACGAGCTTTCCGAATCAAAGATTAAGTGCTCTCAGGCGCTCTCGTCAATCGAGGAAATCAAATCCCGTCAGGGCGTAATCGACACGGCGGTTGCCGAGATTGAGGGCGAGGTTAAAAAGGCCGAAGCACAGAAGGACGAGAGCGACAAGAATCTCGCGTTTCTTCAGGAAAGAATAGATGAAAACAACAACGCTCTTTCGGGCTATCAGCTCAGAGTGAAGACCAAGACCGAAAAGGCTGAAAAGCTCAGGGCGGACCTTGAGAAGGCAAACTTTGAGCTTTCCCAGAAGCAGTCAAAGGTAAAGATGCTTCTCGATATGGAAAAGAATATGGAGGGCTTTTCGGGCGCAGTTAAGGCTGTAATGAAGCAGTCGCAGAGCAAGGCGCTTTCGGGCATTCACGGCCCCGTGTCCCAGCTCATCACGGTTGACAACGAATATTCCGTAGCAATCGAGGTTGCCCTCGGCGCAGCTATGCAGTTCATCGTTGTTTCAGCCGAAGCGGATGCAAAAAGAGCAATTAACTATCTTAAAAACAATAAGATAGGCAGAGCGACGTTCCTGCCGATTTCGGCAATCAAGCCGAGAAGCCTCAGCGAAAAGGGGCTTGACGACAGCCTCGGCTTTGTCGACATCGCCTCAAACCTCGTTGAGTGCAAGAAGGAATACAAGGATATCATCTTAAACCTTCTCGGCAACGTTGTAATCGTTGAGGATATGGACTGCGCAATCGGTATTGCCAAACGCTACAGCCACCGTTTCAAGCTAGTAACGCTTGACGGTCAGGTGATTAACCCCGGCGGCTCAATGTCGGGCGGCGCGCAGATTAAAAGCGCGGGCGTTCTCTCAAGGAACAACCAGATTGACGAGCTCAGCGCTCAGGCAAAGGAACTCGAGGACAAGGCCGAAAAGCTCAAGGCTGATTTCAAGTCGGCTCTTGAGGCGGCAAACTACGAGGCTTCACAGCTTCAGGGCGTGGAAGCAGATTTGCAGCAGGCCAAGGAAGAGCTTATCCGCGCGCAGGGCGAGCACAGACTCATTGAGGAAAAGCTCGACGCGGCAAAGGCTCAGCGCGACAGCCTTCTTGAGGAAAAGAATAACGCGGGCTCGAGAATTGCCGAGCTTGAAAAGACAAATAAAGAGGGAGAGAAAGAAATTGCCTCGGTTGAAAAGCAGATTAAAGACGCCGAGGACGAGCTCTCAAAAACGAGCGACGACGCTCAGGAACTCACCGAAAAGCGCGAGGCATACCGTCAGAAGATTGAGCAGATTAATCTTGACCTTCTCACCCTTCGCAAGGACAGCGAAAACGCAAAGCTTGCAATCGACGAGCTCGAGCTTCGCAAGAACACCCAGTCAGACAGGGTGAAGTCCATAAACGACGAGATTGCCATTATCGCCGAAAGGAACACCGAACTTCAGAATCTCATTGATAACGTAAAGGCTGAGGCTGACGCTCTTCGTCAGAAGGCGAAGGATGCAAACGTCGGCGCCGACAATCAGATTGAGGACAGAAACGAGCTTGAAAAGCGTTCGTCCGACCTTCGCACCCTTGAACGAAACAAGGGGCAGGAAAGGGAAAATCTGTCGAAAGAAATGGTTCGTCTTGAAGAGCGCAAAATCGCTATGCGTAAGGAATACGACGAGCTCAACGATATGCTCTTTGAGCAGTACGAGCTCACAAAGCGCGAGGCTGAGGCGCTCAACATCGAGATTGAAAATATGCAGGAAGCAAAAAAGCGCCTGACCGAAATCAAGATTGCAATCAAGGCGCTCGGCTCAATCAACGTTGGCGCAATCGAGGAATACAAAGAAGTTTCCGAGAGGTATGAATTCCTCAAGGAACAGATTGACGACGTTGAAAAATCAAAGTCCGAGCTTATGAAAATAATCGACGACCTGACGATTTCAATGAGCGAGAAATTCCTCGAAAAGTTCAAGATGATTAATAACGAATTCAAGGTTTGCTTTGCCGATTTCTTCGGCGGCGGCAACGGCGAGATTGTTCTCGAAGACCCCGACAACTGCCTTGAATCCCCGATTGAAATCAAAATTCAGCCACCCGGAAAGCAGGTTCAGAATATCAATCTTTTCTCGGGCGGCGAAAAGTCGCTTGCTGCAATGGCGCTTCTATTCAGCGTACTCAAGGTTCAGCCCGCCCCGTTCTGTATCTACGACGAGGTTGAGGCGGCGCTTGACGACGTAAACGTTGAACGCTTTGCAAAATATATGAGAAAGATGACCGACAAAACGCAGTTCATCTCAATCACCCACAGGCGCGGCACTATGGAAGAGGCGGACATCCTCTACGGCGTAACGATGCAGGAAAAGGGCGTATCAAAGCTTCTTGAACTTCAGACCGCCGAGCTTGCCGCAAAAATGGGCTTGGAGGATTAATTCGTAATTCGGAAAGCGAAATCCGGAATTATTAAAAACATAAAGGAAATAATTATGGGAATATTTGATAAATTCAGAAAAGGTCTTGCCAAGACAAGGGACGAGGGCATAACCGCTCAGATGGACGAGGTTATGGAATCCTATGACGAAATCTGCGACGAGCTTTTTGACGAGCTTGAAGAGGTTCTGATTATGGGCGACGTGGGAATGCCCACGGCGGAAAGAGTAATCCGCGACCTTAAAGCAAAAATTGAAAACGACAGAATTACCGACGTGCGTCAGGTAAGGGAAACGATGAAGGATATCGTTTCGGGTATCGTTTGGGGCGGTAGCTATCTTCGTCTTCGCTCAAAGCCTTCCGTTGTTCTCGTTATCGGCGTAAACGGCGTCGGCAAAACGACCACTATCGGCAAGCTTGCCCTTCGCCTTAAATCGCAGGGCAGAAAGGTTATTCTCGGCGCGGCTGACACGTTCCGTGCCGCAGCAATCGAGCAGCTTCAGGTATGGGCTGACAGAGCCGACGTTGACCTTGTAAAGCACGCCGAGGGTTCCGACCCCGCCGCGGTCGTTTACGATACGATTCAGGCGGGCAAGGCAAGGGGCTGCGACGTTATCATCATTGATACCGCCGGCAGACTTCACAACAAGAAAAACCTTATGGACGAGCTCAACAAGATAAGTCGCGTCATCGAAAGGGAGCTTCCCGACGCGTCGAAAGAGGTTCTTCTCGTGCTCGACGCCACAACAGGACAGAACGCCGTAAATCAGGCTAAGGACTTCAAGGATGCCGCGGGTATCACGGGCATCGTTCTCACAAAGCTTGACGGCACCGCAAAGGGCGGCGTTGTGCTCGCAATCAACAACGAGCTCGACGTTCCCGTTAAGTTCGTAGGCGTGGGTGAGAAAATCGAGGATTTGCAGCCCTTTGATGCGGACGCTTTCGCATCGGGACTTTTCGACGCACAGATTCCCGACGACGACAAGGATATCGCAGAGTTCATAAACGACAGTACCGAGGAATAAAAATGGATTTTGTTTTAGCAACAAACAATATGAAAAAGCTTGCGGAGATGCAGAGAATTCTCTCACCGCTTGGCATAAACGTGGTTACGGCGAAGATGCTCGGCACGTCTCTTGAAGACGTTGTCGAGGACGGCGAGACCTTTGAGGATAACGCAAAAATCAAGGCTCACGCCGCCTGCGCTCAGTTCGGTATGCCCGCTATTGCCGACGATTCGGGGCTCTGCGTTGACTATCTCGACGGCGCGCCCGGAATCTATTCCGCCCGCTTTTCGGGCGGCCACGGTGACGACGAGGCAAACAACGACCTGCTTCTCAAAAAGCTTGACGGCGTTCCGATTGAGGAAAGAGGCGCTGAGTACGTCTGCGCTATCTGCTGCTGTTTTCCCGACGGCAGAGAAATCGTTGTCAGGGGAGTGTGCAGGGGCACGATAGGCTTTGAGCGCGACGGCAACGAGGGCTTCGGCTACGACCCGCTTTTCCTTGTCGACGGCAGAGCCTTCGGCAGATATACCGCCGAGGAAAAGGACAGAATCAGTCACCGCGGCAACGCTTTGAGAAAGTTTGCCGAAGAGCTTGAAAAAACACTTTAACGGAGAATTGATATGACATCAAAAGAAAGAGCAGCGTTAAGGGCAAAGGCAAACCCGCTTGAGCCGATAATCCAAATCGGCAAAGAGGGAATAAGCGACAATCTTTTAACCCAGATTGACGACACCCTTGACGTAAGAGAATTAATAAAAATCCGCGTTCATCTTGAAACCGCGCCCAAAACCCCGAAGGAGCTCGCGCAGGAAATTTCCGCCGCGCTTGAAGCCGAGGTTATTCAGGTTATCGGCGGCGTAATCGTTCTGTACCGCGAGGCTGACGAAGAGCGAATTGCCGAGAAAAAGAAGAAGAGGGGCTCGGGAACCGCAAAGGCGGTTGCAAAGAAAAAGGTTAAGATTAAGGGTAAGAGACAGCGCCAGAGAGAGGCGGAGGCAAAGAATCCTTATGCAAAATACGACAGACCGAAATACAGGGGCAGATAAGCTCAAAATCGGCATCTATGGCGGCGCGTTCAATCCCGTTCACAACGGGCATCTTGAGCTTGCCGGATACTACTATGACGTGCTTGGGCTTGATAAGCTGATATTTATTCCCACAGCCGACCCGCCGCACAAGTCGTCCGAAAACTTTGCGAGGGCGGAAGACAGGCTCAATATGCTGCTTCTTGCAGTAAAGGACAAAGAGGGCTTCGAGGTTTCCGACATTGAGTACAGGCGCGAGGGTAAGTCATATACCTACCTGACTTTATGTGAGCTTAAAGAGCTCTATCCCGACAGCGAGTTTTATCTCATAATCGGCGCCGACCAGCTTTTCATATTTGACAGTTGGTACAGGTACAGGGATATTCTCGACACGGTCACTCTCTGCACCGCGGCAAGGGATAACGAGGCTGAAAGGGAAAAGATGCTTTCATACGCAAAGAGCCTTGACGGGCTTGATATGCAAAGATTTTTCCTCTCGGACAAAAAGGTTTACAGAATCAGCTCAAGCGAGATAAGAGAGATAATTAAAGCGGGAGGGGACGCTTCGGCTCATCTGCCTTCTGCTGTGTATGAATATATAAAAGAAAAGGGGCTTTATATTGCTTAGCTTTGACGAATATGTTGAAATAGTGCGAGGGCGGCTCAGTCAGTACCGCTTTTACCACTCGATGTGCGTGAGCGACTCGGCGAGGGAACTTGCCCAAAGATACGGCGCGGACGCAGATAAGGCGATGATTGCGGGAATCCTGCACGACGCCACAAAGGAAACGCCCGACGAGGAGCAGCTTGCGCTGATAGAAAAAGCGGGGATGAAAATCACCGAAGAGGAAAAGCTCAACAGAAAGTTTTACCACCAGATTTCGGGCGCGGCGTTTGCAAAGGCGGAGCTCGGAATCGAGGATGAGGAAATCCTCTCGGCAATCCGCTACCACACAACGGGAAAAGCAGATATGTCTCTTCTGGAGGAAATAGTTTATCTTGCGGATTTTATTTCCGCCGACAGGGATTATGAGGATATAGACGAAATACGCAAACAGACCGAAATCGGCAAGGAACGCGGGCTGCTCTATGCCACGCAGTACACAATCTCATCGGTTGTGAGAAGGGGAAGATTCCTTCATCCCGACACGGTTGAGGCGTATAACTGGATTTTAAAAACATATTTTACCAAGGAGTGAACTTATGGAAAATAAAGATATAATCAAAATCGCGGTAAAGGCTATCGACAGCAAAAAAGGTACGGATATTCAGATAATCAAAATAGCCGATTTAACTATAATCGCAGACTATTTTATCATCGCAACCGGTACAAGCTCAACTCAGGTAAGAGCGCTTGCCGACGAGGTTGAGTTCAAGCTTTCCGAGGCGGGCGTTGAGCCCCACCACATCGAGGGCGAAAAGTCAAACTGGGTTTGCCTTGACTATCTCGGCGTTGTCATCCACATTTTCTACAAGGACCAGAGAGAGTTTTATCAGCTTGAAAGGCTTTGGGAAGACGGCGAACAGATTGATTTGAAAGATTTTTTGGAGGATTAACATATGGATTACAATTTTAAGAAAATCGAAGCAAAATGGCAGAACGTCTGGTACACCCAGAACACCTTTGCAGCCAAGCAGGATTTTACTCTTCCAAAGTATTACTGCCTGGTTGAGTTCCCGTATCCTTCGGGACAGGGACTTCACGTTGGTCATCCGAGGTCATATACCGCTCTTGACATCGTTGCAAGAAAGAAGAGACTTCAGGGCTACAACGTGCTCTATCCCATGGGCTGGGACGCTTTCGGTCTTCCCACCGAAAACTTTGCCATCAAAAACCATATTCACCCCGAAGAGGTTACAAAGAATAACGTAGCTCATTTCAAGGACCAGCTTCAGGCTCTCGGCTTCTCGTTTGACTGGACGAGGGAAATCAATACCACCGACCCCTCATACTATAAGTGGACTCAGTGGATTTTCCTTCAGCTTTTCAAAAACGGCCTTGCCTATAAGAAGGAAATGGCAGTAAACTGGTGCACTTCCTGTAAGTGCGTTCTTGCAAACGAAGAGGTTGTAAACGGCGTTTGCGAGCGCTGCGGCAGCGAGGTTATCAGAAAGAATCAGAGCCAGTGGATGCTCAAGATTACAGAGTACGCACAGCGCCTTGTCGACGACCTTGACGACCTTGATTTCATCGAGCGAGTAAAGGTTCAGCAGAAAAACTGGATAGGCAGGTCAACGGGTGCGGAGGTTGATTTCGGAACAACCCTCGGTGACACTCTCACCGTATATACAACCCGTCCAGATACGCTTTTCGGCGCAACCTATATGGTAATTTCACCCGAGCACGAGCTCATTGAAAAGTGGGCAGACAAGCTCAACAATCTCGACGAGGTTCGCGCATATCAGAACGAGGCTGCCCATAAGTCCGACTTTGAGCGCACCGAGCTCAACAAGGACAAGACGGGCGTTAAGCTCGACGGCGTTATGGGCATCAACCCCGTAAACGACACCGAGATTCCCATCTTCATTTCCGACTACGTTCTCACCTCATACGGTACGGGCGCAATTATGGCAGTACCCGCCCACGACACCCGTGACTGGGAATTTGCCAAGAAGTTTGACCTTCCGATTATTGAGGTTGTTGCAGGCTCAGAGGTGGGCATCGAAAACGAGGCGTTCACCGACTGCGCAACGGGCGTTATGGTAAACTCTTCCTTCCTCACCGGAATGAGCGTTGAGGATGCAAAGGTTGCAATCACCGAGTGGCTCACCAAAGAGGGCAAGGGACACGAAAAGGTTAATTTCAAGCTTCGCGACTGGGTGTTCTCGCGCCAGAGATACTGGGGCGAACCCATCCCGATTGTAAAGTGCGAGGACTGCGGCTATGTTGCGCTTCCCGAAAGCGAGCTTCCGCTCAGACTTCCGATGGTTGACTCTTACGAGCCGACCGATACGGGCGAGTCGCCGCTTGCAAAGATGACCGACTGGGTAAACACAACCTGTCCCTGTTGCGGCAAGCCCGCCAAGAGGGAAACCGACACAATGCCCCAGTGGGCAGGCTCGTCGTGGTATTTCCTTCGCTATATGGACCCGCACAACGACGAGGCTCTCGTTTCACCCGAGGCTGTTAAATACTGGGGACCTGTCGACTGGTACAACGGCGGTATGGAACACACCACGCTTCATCTGCTCTATTCACGTTTCTGGCACAAGTTCCTCTACGATATCGGCGTAGTTCCCACCAAGGAACCATATGCAAAGCGTACGTCCCACGGTATGATTCTCGGCGAAAACGGCGAGAAGATGAGTAAGTCGAGGGGCAACGTTGTAAATCCCGACGATATAGTAAACACCTACGGCGCAGACACAATGCGTCTTTACGAGATGTTCATCGGCGACTTTGAAAAGGCTGCGCCCTGGAACAGCGACTCAATCAAGGGCTGCAAGAGATTCCTCGAGAGATTCTGGAATCTTCAGGAAACCGTTACCGACGGCGATGAGTATTCACCCAAGCTTGAAGCTCTTATGCACAAGACAATCAAAAAGGTTACCGAGGATATCGACAACCTCAAGTGCAACACGGCCATCGCCGCTATGATGACTCTTGTAAACGAGATGAACCAGAACGGCGTAAACAAGGCGGAGCTTAAAACGCTCACAATCCTTCTCAACCCATTCGCGCCTCATATCACCGAGGAAATGTGGGAGGTTATGGGCTTCGGCGGTATGGTAAACGAAGCCGAGTGGCCAAGCTTTGACGAAGAGAAGACAAAGGAAAATTCCGTTGAAATCGTTATTCAGGTAACCGGCAAAATCCGCTCAAGGATTACCGTTCCCGTTGACATTTCAAAGGACGACGCAATCGCGCTTGCAAAGGCTGACGAAAAGATTAAGGAATTAATCGACGGCAAGGAGATTAAGAAGGAAATCTACGTTCCCGGCAAGCTTGTAAATATAGTAGCAGTATAAATTAATAAAGGGCGACTTCTGTCGCCCTTAGACTATTGTAGGGGAGGGATTCCACGCTCTCTCACATAGGGGTAATTATATGTCTGATAAAAAGAAAGTTTATACGGTCGCATCCTCCCATCTTGACACGGTGTGGAGCTGGGACTTTGAAGAAACAGTAAGCAAATACATATATAACACTCTTGTTGAAAACTTTGCTCTTTTTGAAAAATACCCGAGCTATAAGTTTTCCTTCGAGGGCTCATACCGCTATGAGCTTATGGAAGAGTATTATCCGAAGCTTTTTGAAAAGTTAAAGGAATACGTTAAGGAGGGCAGGTGGAACGTCTGCGGCTCCGCGTTTGAAAACGGCGACGTAAACGTGCCGTCACCCGAAGCTCTCTTCAGGAATATTCTTCTCGGCAATTCGTATTTTGACAAAACCTTCGGCAAACGCTCGGTTGATATCTTCCTTCCCGACTGCTTCGGCTTCGGTTGGGCGCTTCCGAGTATCGCAGCTCATTCAAATCTTTTGGGCTTCACCACCCAGAAGCTTATGTGGGGCAGCGCCTACGGCGTTCCGTTTGATATCGGCAAGTGGAAGGGCGTCGACGGTAAGGAAATCTTCGCCTCGATTAATCCCCACGATTACTATTTCACGCTGACTAAGATTCGCGACTGGGATTACATTCAGAAAAAGCTTCAGGAAAACGAAAAGTACGGCCTTGATATGACCTATCTTTTCCACGGAATAGGCGACAGGGGCGGCGCGCCCAAGGAACAGTCCGTCAAGTTTGTTGACGGCGAAATAAAGAAAAACGGCGAAAGCGATATCGAGGTTATTGCAGCAAGTGCGGACGAAATTTATCACGACCTCGACAGGCTTTCCGACGAGGATAAGAATAAACTTCCCGTGTGGGATAACGAGTTTGTTATGAAAAATCACGGCGTCGGCGGCTACACCTCGCGCGCAATCGGCAAGCGCTGGAACAGAAGGTGCGAAGAGCTCGCTGACGTTGCGGAAAGGGTGAGCGTTGCGGCTGATTATTTCGGCGCTAACGCCTATAACAGGGAAAGCCTCAACCGTTCGTGGAAGAGGTTTATAGCCCATCAGTTTCACGACGATATCCCCGGAACCTCATGCCAGAGGGTTTACCGCCGTTCGTGGAACGATTACGCCGTTTCAATGAATCAGTTCACAAACGAGCTTGAAGCCTCTCTCGCATCGTTTTCTCAGCTTATAAAAACAGATTTCTGCGAGGGAACGCCCGTGCTCGTTTTCAACCCCGTTGAGGCTCAGCGCAAAGAGGCTGTTGCCGTAAGGGTTGAGGCGGGGCAGAACCCCTGTTTCAGAGTGTTTGACAGCAGGGGCAGAGAAGTTAAAAGTCAGGTGACGTTGCTTGATGAAAACACCGCCGAGGTGCTTTTCCTTGCAGACGTTCAGCCGCTTGGCACAAAGGTCTACGACCTTCGAAAGAGCGACAAACCCTGTCCGCTCAAAAGTGAGCTCAGCATCAACACGGACAATATAATGTCAAATCAGCGTTACACCGTAATGCTAAACCGCAGGGGAAATATCTCTTCAATCACCGACAAGCAAAACGACGACAGAGAGCTTCTCAAAGAGCCCGTCGAGCTTCAGCTTTTCAACTACACGGGCTCAAAGGAATGGCCCGCATGGGAAATGAATTATGACGAGGCAAACAAGGAAGGCGACCGCGTTCCCCGCCTCGTGTCAATAACCGTGCTTGAAAAAGGTCCCGTCAGGGTGTCCTTCAAGGTCATTCAGCAGGACGGCGAAAGCACCTTCACAAATATCATCTCGCTCACCGACGGCAGCGATATTGTAAAGGTTTATTCCGAGCTCGAATGGCGTTCGCTTCGCACTATGGCAAAGAATATATTTGCCCTTGCGCTCGAAAATGAAAAGGCGACCTTTGACCTCGGACTCGGCGCAATCAAGAGGGGAAATATGAGCGAAAAGCTCTTTGAGGTTCCCGCTCAGAAATGGGCTGATATCACCGATGAAAACGGCGGTTTCGGCGTTTCTATCCTCAGCGACTGCAAGTACGGCTGGGATAAATTCAGCGACAATACGCTTCGCCTCACAGCCGTTCACACGCCTAAGAAAAACTACAGAATCGACTCGATGCAGTCCTTTATGGATTTGGGACTGAACCGCTTTTCATTTGGCATTTTTGCCCACAGCGGCGAGGTTGGCAGCGCCACTCAGCTCGAGGCGAGAAAGTTTGTAACCCCGATGACGACCGCAATCTGCTCAAAGCACAACGGCGCGCTCGGAAGCGATTATTCCTTCGGAAGCGTTTCGGATAACGGCGTTATCGTTCGCGCAATCAAGAAGGCCGAGCAGGGCGACGGCGTTATCGTCCGCCTCAACGAAGGCGAAAACAAAGAGGTCAAGGGCTTTAAGCTCACACTCGGAAACGGCGTTGAAAGCGCAAAGGAAATCTTTGCAAGCGAGGAATACAAAGCGGACGCAACCGTTGAAAACGGCTTCCTCGTAACCGATTTCAAGCCCTATGAAATCAAGAGCTTCGAGCTCAAACTCAAGCCCGCCGAGGCAAAGGCTGAGAAGAATTTCAGCGCGCCCGCAAAGCTTCCGTTTGACAAAAACATCTTTGCAAAACAGGGCGAAAAGAGCGACTTTGAATACTCAATCCCGTTTGAAATTGCGCCGCAGAGCGTGACCTCAAACGGCGTTACGTTTATGTTCAACAAGGCGAGAAACAACGCCCTCATCGCGGACGGACAGAGCATCGAAACCGAAAAGGGCTTCAACCGCCTCTCGCTTCTCTGCGCCTCTCTCGACGGCGACAGGGACGCCGAGTTCATCCTCGATGAAAACAAGGTCACAAAGCGCGTAAATTCCTGCTTTGAACGTTTTGCAGGCTGGGATTTATACGACTTCGGCGAGACTGCATATATCAAGCAGGGCAGGGTTGGCTATGAAACCACCCACGCCCACAAGAACGGCAGGGACGTTTACGCGAAGAATATGTATTTTTACATCGTTGACCTCGACGTCAAAAACGTTAAAACCGTAACCCTTCCGACCGACGGAAGCATCGTTGTTATCGGCGCAAGCTTTGTAAAAGACTTTGACTGCCGTCTGGCATATCCGACCTATGACGAAGTTGAGCCGAGAGAGTTTGATTTTGCGCTCAGCTTTACTCAGAAGATGCAGTATTACTGGGGCAAATGTATCTGGATGCTAAACGACAAGGATAATTTCATCACCCACAATAACAACGGTAAAAACGGCAAGAGGAAAGAGTGCAGAAAGTATAAATCGGCTAACCGCACTATAGATAACACAGGACACTGATATGGCTAATTTTGATAAAAACTGGACAACCGACAACAAGGGCTTCCCGCTTGACGACGAAGAGGTTCGCAGATACATTTCCGTCTTTCCGAGCGAGACTCAGCTGAAACACGCCAATAAGCCGTTTTATGCCTTCATCCATTTCGGTATGAACACCGCAACGGGCAGGGAGTGGGGCACAGGCGGCGAAACCTGCGCTGATTTCACAATCGAAAGCGTCGCCGCAAAGCAGTGGGTTTCGGCTATTAAAAAAAGCGGTGCCACGGGCATAATTCTCACCTGTAAGCACCACGACGGCTTCTGTTTATGGCACACTCTTTACAGCGATTTCTGCGTTGCGCAGTCTCCGTTTAAAGAGGATATTGTAAAGCTTGTGAGCGACGAATGTCACGCGCAGAATATGGATTTTGGTGTGTATCTTTCCCCGTGGGATATGCACGAGGAAACCTACGGAAAGCCTGAATATAACGACTATTTCTGCAATCAGCTCGAGGAGCTTCTCACAAATTACGGCGAGATTTTCGAGGTCTGGTTTGACGGCGCCAAGGGCTCTGATGCCGCCGAGTTTGACTACGACTGGGGAAGGTATTATAACACCGTCAGAACCCTTCAGCCAAACGCAAATATCGCAATCTGCGGCCCCGATATCCGCTGGGTAGGAAACGAGAGCGGCAGGGCGAGAAAAAATGAGTATTCCGTCGTTCCCGCCTCACTTCGCGACGCGGAAAAGACAATGGCAAAAAGTCAGCAAAACGAGAAGAGCGCGGTTAAATTCGTCTCCTCAAAGGACGAGGATTTAGGCTCGCGCAAGGTGCTCAAAAAGAACGCCTACCTCGCGTGGTATCCCGCCGAGGTCGACGTTTCAATCCGACGCGGCTGGTTCTATTCCAAGGCTGACGATTCAACCGTAAAATCGGCAAACGAGCTCTTTGACATCTATATGAATTCGGTCGGCAATAACTGCTATCTGCTTTTAAACGTTCCGCCCACGGATAAGGGCGTGATTCATAAAAAGGACGCGAGAGTGCTTGAAGCTCTCGGCAAAAAAATCCTGTCAATTTATCAGAAGCCCGTCCTTATCGAAAAGGTTGGAGCTTTGAGCGAGGACAAGGGCTACGTCGACTTCAAATTCGACCGCGAGAGAAAAATCAGATATGTAATTATTTCCGAGGACATCTCGCGAAGCCAACGAATCGAGGCGTTTGACCTCTATGCAAAAACCGGTGAAAACAAGTTTAAAAAGGTATATTCGGGAACGGTCGTAGGCGCGAGAAAGATTATGAAAATCACGCCTAAAAAGTGCGACGGTATGCGCCTTGTCATCCGCCAGTCGCGCTCAAATCCCGTCATAAAATCAGTAGGCTTTTACGAATAAAAAAAGAGGTTGCATCGCAACCTCTTTTCTATTTTAGCGCATTATTTATTGCGTTTATAACTCTCTTCTTGTCCGCCGACCAGAGCGGCGCAATCAAATCCTTTTTCGCCCCGTCGCCCGTCAGTCTGTGAATAACGATGCTGTCGGGGATAATCTCAACGCACGCCTTTATTAAATCAACGTATTCGTCAAATTCAAGCGGCTTGACCTTTCCCTCGTGGTATTCCTTTTCAAGGTCGGTGCCCCTGAGTATGTGAAGAAGCTGAAGCTTGATTCCGTCAGCCCCGCTTTCGCACACATACTTAACGCTTTCAAGCATATCCTCTCGCGTTTCATTCGGCAGCCCGAGAATCAGATGAACGACAACGTTTACGCCGATTTTCTTTAAATCCTTGACCGCTTTGTCGTACACCTCAAGGGGATAGCCCCGCCTGATATATTCGGCGGTTTTTTCGTGAATCGTCTGCAAGCCAAGCTCAATAAAAACGGGCTTGGTTTTGTTTATTTCATCAAGAAGTTCAAGCACCTCTTCGCCTAAACAGTCGGGCCTTGTGGCGATTGAAATCGCAACAATATCGGGATGCTCAACCGCTTCCAAGTACTTTTCTCTCAGCACTTCAACTGGCGCGTAAGTGTTTGTAAACGCCTGAAAATATGCGATATATTTTCCGTTTTTAATCTTGTTTTCAACGCGCTTTTTGCCCGCCTCAATCTGCTCTGTCACCGTCATATCGGGGCTTTCGGCAAAGTCGCCGCTGCCGCCCTTTGAGCAGAAAATGCACCCGCGTGTGCCGAGCGTTCCGTCGCGGTTTGGGCAGGTGAAGCCCGCGTTTATGCTTATCTTGTAAACCTTCTCGCCAAACGTGTCGCGAAGGTAGTTGTTAAGACTGTAGTATCTCATAAAAATCCTTTAAGCTGTTTTCGTTTCCGCAGACAAACGAGTCAATTTTACCCGCGTCAAGGTCGCTTCCGTCAAAAGTCTTTGCAGTTCCGCCCGCCTCTCTGAGTATGAGAGATGCCGCCGCCCAGTCCCACGGACGAAGTATCATTTCATAGTAGAGGTCGGCTTTTCCGCTTGCAACGTAGCAGATGTCAAGAGCCGCGCAGCCGCTGCGCCTTACCTCGATAGCTCTGTTGAAAATCTTCTCGGTCAGCTCGAAGGTTTTGTGCGCAAGCTCATGCTCATAGGGGCATGTGCCGAAAAGAACAAGGCTCTCTTCCATGCAGCATTCTGAACAGTGAATTTTCCTTCCGTTGAGGTACGCGCCCCTTCCTTTTTCGGCATAGAAAAGATGTCCCATATCAGGGTCGAGAACAACGCCGATGAGCATTTCCTTATCCTTCGCAAGACCGACCGAAATCGCGCTGTGGCAGAAGCCCTTGATAAAATTCGTCGTTCCGTCAATCGGGTCGATTATAAAACAGTAGCCGTCGGTGAGTTTCTTGTTTCCGTCGCCCTCTTCGCCTAAAAATGCGCACTCGGGAACAATCCTTCTGAGCTCGTCAAAAAGATAATCCTGTATCATTTTATCGTATTTTGTGACGAGGTTCTGAGCGCTTCCCTTGCTCTCAACGCCCAAATCGTCCTTAGCCGAGAGATAGATTTCTCCCGCGTTTTTAACCGCTTCGATAATTCTTTCAAGCATTTTTATCACCAAGAGCATTGTACCACAAAAACGGTATTATTCAATAGCGTAAGCAAATTTTACTTGACTAAAAAATTTGTATAGTTTAGAATTATAACAACGAATGAATCATAGAATATTCGGGAGTGATTTAATGAGAGTATTTTTAAGCTGTTTAGTGTGCAGGCTTGTGACCTTTGTCCTTCAGAAAATGGGCAGGGGAGCAACCTCAATGCCCGGTCAGTTTGCCCTTAAGGTAAAACGAAACGTCCTTGCCGATTTGTCAAAGGACGTCAAGGTTATTATCGTTACGGGAACAAACGGAAAAACCACCTCGTGCAGGATAATCGAGGAGGGTCTGAAGGAAGCGGGCAAGACCTATTTCATCAATAAATCGGGCGCAAATCTCATCACGGGAGTGACCGCCGCTTTCATAATGAATTCAACGCTTTCGGGTAAGGCGACGAAGGAATACGCCATTGTTGAGTGCGATGAAAACGCCTTCAAAGAGGTGTCGAGATACATCCGTGCGGACGTCATTCTCGTTACCAACGTTTTCCGCGACCAGCTCGACCGCTACGGCGAAGTTACCCATACCCTCAACGCGATTAAAGAGTCGGTCAAAAATCTTCCCGACGCCACGGTCTGCCTCGACGCGGACTGCTCTCTCACGTATTCTATGTCAAAGGAAATCCCGAATAAAATTCTCACCTTCGGCGTGAACGTTCCGTTTGATAAAAACACCAAGGCGCCCGAGATTTCGGACGCGAAATACTGCATTTTCTGCAAGAGCGAGTACGACTATACATACCATACCTACGGTCATCTCGGCGGCTTTGTCTGCCCGAGCTGCGGCTACAGGCGCCCCGAGCCCGACTATGCCGTTACGGCGGTTGAGGAACTCAGGCAGAATCACTCGGTAGTCGTTGCAAACTTCGCGGGCAGCGAAAATATTGTCAAGATAAACATCGGCGGCTCGTACAACGTCTATAACGCAATCGGCTGCGCGTGCGCTCTTTCGGCGGCGGGCATAGATGAGAAAACCGTCATCAGCGCGCTTGAGCACTTCAACGGCGCATTCGGCAGAATGGAACAGTTTGACGCGGGCGACGGCGAGCACAAGGTTAATATTATTCTTGTAAAGAACCCCGCAGGCTTCAGCCAGACGATGAATTTCCTCGCGGGTATAGACGACGATTTCACAATGATTGTCAGCCTAAACGACAACGGTGCCGACGGCAGGGACGTAAGCTGGATTTGGGACGTTGACTTTGCAGATATCTTCAAAAAGAACAACGTCAAGGACATCTACGTTTCGGGCAAGCGCTGCTACGATATGGCTATTAGAATCAAGTACGAGGGCACGCAGGGCAGAGAGATTAAGGTAATCGAAAACGAGGATTACGAAAAGCTCTGCGATATCGCAACAAGTCAGGGCAGGGACGTCTACATCGTTCCGACCTATACATCAATGATGACAATGCGCCCCGTAATTGCCAAAAGGCTCGGCGGAAAGGAGTTCTGGGAATGATTATCAATATTGCTCATCTTTATCCCGATATGCTCAACCTTTACGGCGACAGGGGAAATATCATAGCTCTCACCGAGAGAATGAACGCAAGGGGCATCGAGGTTAAAACCGACGCTATAACTATGGGTAAGTCCTTCAACGCCGACGACTACGATATTCTTTTCATCGGCGGCGGACAGGACTTTGAACAGGACGTTCTTCTCGACGATTTGAAAAAGGGCAAGGATGCCGAAATCAACAAAGCCATTCAGGGCGGCAAGGTTATGCTTGCAATCTGCGGCGGCTATCAGATGCTCGGTAAATACTACAAAACCTACGACGGCAAGATGCTTGAATATATGGGCGCGCTCGATTTTTACACCGAGGGCAAGCCCGAGAGAATGATAGGCAATTACGCCTTCAAAACCAAGGAGGGAATAGAGGTTGTCGGCTTTGAAAACCACAGCGGACGAACCTATCTCGGCGATGGCGTCGAGCCCCTCGGTACAATGATTAAGGGCTACGGAAACAACGGCGAGGACGGCACCGAGGGCGTGAGATTCAACAACACCTTCGGCACCTATTCCCACGGGCCGATTCTTCCGAAAAACCCGCAGCTTGCCGACCTTCTCATATCAAAAGTGCTTGAGAACAAGTACGGCAAAACCGAGCTTACACCCCTCGACGACGACCTTGAGGAAAAGGCTCGCAAGCAGGTTTTCAAACTTTACATAAAGTAGGGGACGACGACCGCGGCGTCCCGTTACGCAATAAAAACTTGTACGGGCGGGTTCTCACACCCGCCCTTTATTTTGCTTTATATAAAATAACACTTGATTTTTGCAAAACCATCTGTTATAATACTTCAGCATTCGTATAAAAATAATATAAATGCGAATACGCACACGGGCGGGGGAGCCGTAGGTTGTAAATCAAGGCTCATTGCCACTTCGCCGGTGGAGGTTAAAACCTAAAAGGAGGAAATTATTATGGCAAACGTAGTTTCAATGAAACAGCTCTTAGAAGCAGGTGTTCACTTCGGACACCAGACAAGAAGATGGAACCCCAAGATGGCTGAGTACATCTTCACAGAGAGAAACGGCATCTACATCATCGACCTTCAGAAGACAGTTAAGAAGCTCGACGATGCTTATATGTTCGTTCGCGACCTCGCAGCAGACGGCGGTTCAATCATCTTTGTAGGCACAAAGAAGCAGGCTCAGGATTCCGTTAAGGAAGAGGCAGAGCGCTGCGCAATGCCTTACGTAAACGCAAGATGGCTCGGCGGTATGCTCACAAACTTCAAGACAATCCGCGGCAGAGTTGCCCGTCTTGCTCAGCTCAAGGCTATGCGTGAGGACGGCACATTCGATATGCTTCCCAAGAAGGAAGTTGTAAAGCTCGAGCTCGAGATTGAAAAGCTTGAGAAGTACCTCGGCGGTATCACAGAGATGAGAAAAGTTCCCGAGGCTATGTTCATCGTTGACCCCCGCAAGGAAAGAATCGCAGTTCAGGAAGCAACAAAGCTCGGTCTTCCCATCGTAGCTATCGTTGATACAAACTGCGACCCCGATGAAATCGACTATGTAATTCCCGGTAACGACGACGCAATCCGCGCAGTAAAGCTTATCGCAGGCGCAATCGCAGACGCAGTTATCGAAGGCCGTGACGGCAAGGATACAGCAGACGAAGAGGCTTCCGAAGAGGAAGCTGTAGAAGAGGCTGTTGAAGAGTAATCACAACTAAATAGGAGGAATTTATTATGGCTTTTACAGCACAGGACGTTAAGGCTCTTCGCGAGAAGACCGGCGTTGGTATGATGGAATGTAAGAAGGCTCTCGTTGAGTCTGACGGTGATATGGACAAGGCTATTGAGTATCTTCGCGAAAGAGGTCTTGCAGCAGCACAGAAGAAGGCTTCAAGAATTGCAGCTGAAGGTGTTGTACTTCCTTATTACGATGCAGAGGCTAAGAAGGGCGTTGTTGTTGAGGTTAACTCAGAGACAGACTTCGTTGCCAAGAACGAAAAGTTTATGGACTTTGTAACAGGCGTTGCCAAGACAATCCTTGCTACAAATCCTGCAGACGTTGAAGCTCTCGGCGCAACAGAGTTTGACGGCACGGGCAGAACCGTTACCGAAACTCTTAACGACCTTGTACTTTCAATCGGCGAGAATATGAAGATTCGCCGTTTCCAGCTTATGGACGGCGTTGCCGAGACATATATCCACGGCGGCGGCTCGGTAGGCGTTATGGTTGGCTTTGACGTAGCTGACGAGGCTGTTGTAGCTTCTGACGCATTCAAGGCTATGGGCAAGAACGTTGCAATGCAGATTGCAGCTATGAGCCCCGAGTATGTAAGCAAGGACGACATCTCAGAGGATGAGCTTGCAAAGATGCACTCAATCACAGTTGACAGCGCTCTTAATAAGCCCGATTCACTTCCGAGACCGATTCTTGCAAGCCTTACCGATGAGGCTGTAAACGGCAAGTGGAGCGAAGAGGACGCAAAGATTTATACAAGCCTTGATAACAAGCAGCTCAAGAACTTCCCGAACTTCATTTCAAAGGAAGCATACGAAATTCTTGCAGGAATCGCTGTTTCGCATAAGGCGGAAATCGTTGAAAACAAGATTTTCACAGGTCTTGTTCAGGGCAGACTTTCAAAGCAGATTAAGGAAATCTGCCTTCTTGAGCAGGAATTCGTTCGTTCAGACCTTTTCCAGGGCTCAGTTGGCGGCTATGTTGAATCAGTTGCTAAAGAGCTCGGTACAGACATCAAGGTTAACAACTTCATCCGTATGATGAAGGGCGACGGCCTCGAGAAGAGGGAAGAGAACTTTGCAGAGGAAATCGCAAAGCAGATTAACGGTTAATCAGTATATCAGGCGACCCGATTACTCAAACGGGTCGCTTTCCTTTTTCTAAACAATTTATAAAGTTTCTAAACAAAATATAAAATCCGTTGACTTCTAAAACCCGTTTTATATAATGGGGGTGTAGGCAGGTGATTGTTATTAATAAGACTGTTAAAATAGTTGTTTCCGTCGCCGTTCTGGCGTGCTTCTTTTTCGCGGGATATAACTGGTATGAAATATCAGGATATATTGAGCATAAGTTATCATCATCAAGAAATGCAACTTACTCGGATAACTCTCTGACAACGCGCAACAACGGTCTTTCTCTTGAGGACAGCTTTGATACCGATTTTGAAACCGACGGTTTTACCTATTCCCGTAAGGGCGGCAAGGCGCAGATTATGTATATTGACGCGGAAAAAGTGTCCGTTGATGAGGACGGCATACTTACAGTTCCCGAAAAACTTGACGGCTATGACGTTGTTATCAGCGATAATTTCTGGTATTCGCTGAGTCAGCAGGAAAACCGTGAAAAGGTAAAAGGAGTTTCTCTGAGCGACGTTAACTATGTCGTTGAGAACAATACCGTTTACAGCGCTGATAAAACCGATATTTATCTCTGCTTTTTCAATGACGGTGAGTTTATTATTCCCGAAGGCGTTAAGGAAATAAAGCATCATGCTTTTGCAAATCTGTCGGGCATTACCTCGGTTTCATTTCCTCAAAGTCTTAAAGCCTCTGACGCCTTTTCCTTTAGCGGTTGCACGGGCTTGAGTGAGGTTCATCTTCACTGTGCGCCTGAAGCGGTAGACCTTCTGGCAATCGGAACCGTGCAGGGTGAAACCGACAGGTATAAAACTTCTGTTATTACCGTGTATTCGGATACGGTGGTGCCCGTAACGTGGCTTACGAGGCTTGCAAACGCTTCGGAAACCGTCAGGGTCTATGAGCCCTGCAGGCAGGAGGATTATGATTTTTACGAGGGTGTAAATCAGGAGGAACTTGAAGAGTTGGAAGAGTTCGGCGGATACTACCGTCTTAACGAAGACGCCGACCCCGTTACTCTTGAAACGGGATTTTCAAATGATAACAGCGAACTTAACGTAACCGTCGAATTTTACTTTGAATAGGGAGGATTGTTATGGAGAAACCTGTTAGTCCGATAAGAATAATAGGCATTATTCTCAGCGTTGCCGCGCTTCCGCTTTGCTTTTTAGGCGTTTCGTCCGGCTCGTTTATTTTCAGCGGATTTATTTCTGCCGTCTATATCGTTTCGGCAATTCTTTCCTTTGCTTCCTATATTGTGTATATTTCAAACGGACGTCTTGCAAAACGGATAAACAGCATTTTAAGCCTTTCGGCATTCAGCAAAACCTGCTTTGCAGTCAATCTGTGTATGGTATCTTTTATGCTCGGACTGTTTGCGGAATTAATGAAAGCACTTTCTGATTTTTTTACCTGAGGATGATTAAATGAATAACAGAACAACAAGAAGAATATTGGGCGTGGTTTCAGCGCTTCTGGCAGTTTTACTGCCCGCCTTGATAATTACTGCCGTGTATTCACGCACTTCTGATATGGCAAAAGAAGAACTTGAGGATTACCGCCTCGAGCAGAAGTCCTTTTCCGTTAACGGTTTTAAAGGATATTTCGACGGCGAATATGCGCTTATCACCGACATTGTATCCTCTCCCGCGGGGGCTCCGATTGATGCGGACGGTTTCGTTACAATCCCGAATCAGATAGGCGGAAAGGATGCCCGTCTGACCTCCGCAACCTTTAATTTTCCCGCAACAAACCGCAATATAATCCGCGGCGTCAGTCTTGAGGAGGGGAATCAGTATTACGTTATTGAGGACTGTACGCTTTATAACAAAGACAAAACCAAGGTGCTTTATTATTTCGGAAACGATAAGCATATTGTAATTCCCGATTCGGTTACGGAGATATGCGATAACGCATATAATGAACTGAATTACGTAGAATCAGTAGATTTTCCCGACGGTCTTGAGAAAATCGACAACGGCGCGTTTTACCGCTGCAGTATCGACTTGATAACTCTGCCCGACAGCGTTACGGAAGTCGGAGTATTCGCGTTCGGCGAGAATTACTCTTCTGAAATAAACTTCTCAGCGTCGCTGAAAACAATCGGCGAATATGCCTTTAACGCTGCATGGGTGCGGGAAATTACTCTTCCCGAAGGGCTTGAAACGGTTGATGCAAACGCCTTTGCGGAGTGCACCAATCTGAACACTCTGTACCTGCCGTCAACACTTACGTCGGTTGCTTCAAGCGCGTTTTATAAATGCGATAATATTCAGACTCTTACCGTAAAATGCGATTCGTCCGTAATCGCCGACGTCAAGGAACTTTCAGACATTAATGCCTCCCCTGTGTAAGGGGCGATTCCCCCGTCAGGGGAAATGTCACCGCAGGGGAGAAAAGGGTTAATGATCGCGTTAGCGGTGGAGGGGTTGTGACAACACAAAAACATACCTGCAACACAGTAGGGACGACCATTGGTCGTCCACTTTATTGTCCGAGCGCTGTAGGGGCGATTCACGAATCGCCCGTTAATTCCGCATTATGAATTCCGCATTAACGCTTTGCCCTCCCGTTTTTTACTTTCTTTATGCTAATTTTTCCTATTGAAAATTTTTCTGTAATATGATATATTAATAATAGATAAATCTAACTATTTCTATCAATAGATATTCAGATATTCGGGAAGTGATTTTATGAAGAAGAAAATTACATCTATGATTCTTGCAATCGTGCTCATTCTCTCAGTGCTCGGCGGCGCTGAAGTAGTGGGGATGGGCGCTTCTGCGACGTCGGGTTCCTGCGGCACGCATGCAACCTACACCTACAACACAAACACCAAGACGCTCACCATTTCGGGAACTGGCGCAGTAGACGATTACAGACGTGCGTCAAGCGCGCCATGGTACGATTTCAAGTCCGAGATGACAACGCTTATTGTAAACGAGGGAATAACCCAGCTCGGAACGCTCGACTTCTATCTCTGCACAAGCCTTACTTCCGTGAGCCTGCCTTCGACTCTTACAACAATCAAAGGCGGAACGCTCAACTACGGTGCTTTTAGAGAATGTACGGCGCTTACAAGCATAACTTTACCCTCGGGTATTACCACTCTTGACGATATGGTGTTCAGGGGCTGTTCCGCTCTTACAAGCATATCCCTTCCGGGCACAATCACTACCCTCGGACTCGGCGTTTTTGAGGACTGCACAAATCTTCAGACAGTAACCTTCGGCGAGGGTATGACCACCACCGGCGTTGAAACCTTTAAAAACACGGGCGTCAAGTATGTAAACTTCTCATCAACAATCACAACAATTTCAGGCTGGACATTCTTCAATTCAAGAATTGAATCAATAGAAATTCCCGAGTCGGTTACGGCAATCGGTACGCGCGCATTTGCCGACTGTACCCACCTTACCGACGTAACGGTTTATAATCCCAACACCGAGTATCAGGGCATAATCGGCGAGGACCCGTTCAACGGTTCTGAGCAGTCGATTACCTTCCACGGTCACAGCGGTTCCACAACCCAGACCTATGCGGAAAATAAGAACTATATCTTCCTTTCGATTGACCCGTGCGACCACCTTTCAACCCACGAGGTTATCACGCTTGAGCCGACCTGTACCGATACCGGTATCACAACTCAGGTCTGCGACAGCTGCGGCTTCGTTGTAAGTACGGCGGATATACCTGCAAACGGTCACACCTGGGGACTTACCGCAACAGACGACAGAACAAACCCGCGCGACCAGAATTGCGACGGTCATATCTACCGTTCATACGAATGTTCCGTATGCCATGATACGATGACCGAAATCGAGCATGTAAACTGGGTTGAGGGCTATTACGACTACACAAATACCGCAACCTGCACAAGACCCGGTATCGAAACATACACCTGCCTTGTTACCGACTGCGGCGAGGTTGAAAGAAATATTGCGTCTGCGGGCAACCACACCGTTTCAAACTGGACGATTACCATTCAGCCCACCTGCACCGAGCCCGGCGAAAGAACCGGACAGTGCGAGAAATGCTATGAAACGGTAACCGAGGAAATCGAGCCTCTCGGCCACGACCTTCAGTATATTGACGAGTTCGACAATACCGATGAAGACGGCCACACCTACGAGATTTACTATTGCAGAGACTGCGAGGAGCAGATTCTCGTACCCACCCACGTAAGCTGGGTTGAGGGTTATTATGAAACCGAAACGATAGTAGCGCCCAAGTGCGTAATTGACGGCGTGGGCAGGGATTTATGCCAGGTTGACGGCTGCGGCGCTGCAAGGGCTGTTGTTCTTCCCGCAAACGGCGAGCACGACTGGTATGTAACCTCAACGGTTGAACCCACCTGCACGAACGCGGGTGCGACCTATTATGCCTGCCACAACTGTAATCTCACCAAGCAGGAAAGAAACGAGGCTCTCGGCCACGACTACGTACTTGACCAGGCAAATTCACTTGCGCCGACCTGTACGGTTGACGGCTATGAGTTCTACGTTTGCTCACGTTCGGGATGTACGTCTTCAAAGAGAGTAGTATTGCCCGCTACGGGACATACGCCCGTTGACGGCTCGTACGTTGAGATTTCGGCGGCAACCTGCACAACCGACGGCGAGTGCTCCGGAATCTGTTCGGTCTGCGGCGAAAACTACGACGTAGTAATTCCCGCGCTCGGTCACGATATGCAGAATATCGAAACGCCGATTCCTTCAAAGCCCGGTCACGTTATGTCAACCCCGACCTGTTCAAGGTGCGGCAAGACTGAGACTGCGACCATGGTTCACAACGAATGGCTTGAGGGCTGCTATACAACTCAGGTTGTAACTCAGGGCAGTTGTACGATTGCGCGCATAACCCGCGACACCTGTAATTATTGCGGTCTGACAAGGACGGAAACCACACCCGCGCCCGGTCACGCATATTCCTACACGGGACAGAATGAAACGGGATATCTTACCTACCTCTGCGCAACCTGCGACAACACGGTAGCATATAACCCGACCGCGATTATGGAACTGTGGCGAACGAGCTATATCAATCATTCCCCGTCGGAATACACTCTCGGCTATACGCTCAACCTCAATAACGACGGCTATATCAACGCCAAGGACTACTCGCTTCTCAAGAGGGCGGTAGCCGAAAAGGAAAGAATAGACGAGGGCGGAACGACTGAATCGACGACGGAAAGCACGTCAAAGAATTATACAACCCCCATAGTTCCGCTTTAAACGGCAAACAGGGCAGGCACTTCGGTGCCTGCCTTTTAATTTTGTAACTAAATTTTAACCTCTAATCTATTTACTTTGCATATTATTTATATTATTATATATGTGTATATATTATTCTTTACGGAGGTATATTATATGAGTATTGCTTATAAGAGAATATTATTAAAGCTCAGCGGCGAAGTTCTTGCGGGCGATAAGAAAACGGGCATCGACAACGACACCGTTCTCAGCATCTGCACCGCGGTCAAGGCTGTTGCCGATTTGGGCGTAGAGGTTGGCATCGTTGTCGGCGGCGGAAACTTCTGGCGCGGCAGAACGAGCGAGCATATGGACAGGACGAGAGCCGACCACATCGGAATGCTCGCAACCGCGATGAACTCGCTTGCTCTTTGCGACGCGCTTGAGCAGCTCGGCGCAGACGTAAGAGTGCAGACCGCTATCGAAATGCGCCAGATTGCAGAGCCCTATATCAGAAACAGGGCAATCCGTCATTTCGAAAAGGGCAGAGTAGTTATCTTCGGCTGCGGAACGGGCTCGCCGTTCTTCTCAACCGATACCGCTGCAGCTCTTCGCGCAGTAGAGATAAACGCCGACGTGCTTCTCAAAGCCACAAACGTTGACGGCGTTTACGATAAGGACCCAAACAAATTTGCCGACGCGGTCAAATTTGACGAGGTCGAGTTCAAAGAGGTGCTTGCAAGGGATATCAAGGTTATGGATTCAACGGCCTTCTCGCTTTGCAAGGACAACGATATGTCTATTCTTGTGTTTGATTTAACCGACCCGAACAACATCATCAAAGCGGTTCAGGGCGAGAAAATCGGCACATTGGTAAGAAACTAAAAATTATTAAAAGGGGTATATATTATGGATGCTTTATTTGAAAGGACAAGAACAAAGATGGAAAAGTGCATAACCTATCTTGAAAAGGATTATGCGTCAATCAGAGCGGGCAGAGCAAATCCCGCAATTCTCGACAGAGTAATGGTCGACTATTACGGCGTGCCAACACCGATTAATCAGATGGCTGCCGTAAGCGTTCCCGAAGCAAGGCTTCTTCTCATTCAGCCGTGGGACACTTCGATGCTCAAGGAAATCGAAAAGGCAATCAACACTTCCGAAATCGGTATCAACCCTCAGAACGACGGCAAGGTTATAAGACTTTCGTTCCCGCAGCTCACAGAGGAACACCGTAAGGAGCTCACCAAGGACGTTGCAAAGAAGGGCGAGGAAGCAAAGGTTGCAATCAGAAACATCCGCCGCGACGCTATCGACGACCTCAAGAAGATGAAGAAGAACAGCGAAATCACGGAGGACGACCTTGATTACGGCGAGGAAGAAATTCAGAATATTACAGACGAATTTATCAAACTCGCTGAAGAAACCGCAAAGAAAAAGGAAGAAGAAGTACTTTCACTTTAATATGAATTTGGGACGAAAAGCTCTTCGTCCCAAGTCTTTTAATAGGAGGTGTCAGTATGGCACTTTTCACAAAGAAAAATCAGGAAGTAAGTTTTGAGGTTTTACCCGAACACCTCGGAATTATTATGGACGGTAACGGCAGATGGGCAAAGCAGCGCGGCCTGCCGAGAAAGGCGGGGCACAAAGCCGGCGCCGAGGTCTACCGTGAAATCAGCAAGGAATGCGGAAGGCTCGGAATTAAAAACGTAACCTTCTACGCCTTCTCAACCGAAAACTGGAAGCGCCCCAAGGAAGAGGTCGACGCGCTTATGGCTCTTTGCAAAAGCTATCTTCTCGAAGCAAAGGAAGACGTCAAGCAGGCAGGGGACATAAGGCTCAAAATCATAGGCGATAAGGAAAGCTTTTCGCCCGACCTTCTCGAGCTTATGGTGGGCGCAGAGAAAGAGACCGAGGACCATATGGGCACAACCGTAAACGTTGCGGTCAACTACGGCGGCAGACAGGAAATTGTCAGAGCCGTAAACAAGCTCATCGCAGAGGGTAAGACCGAGATTACCGAGGAAGACATATCGGCAAATCTCTACACGGTTCCCGAGTGCGACCTCATCATCAGACCGAGCGGCGAGCAGAGGCTTTCAAATTTCCTTCTGTGGCAGGCTGCTTACAGCGAATTCTGGTACAGCGACGTGCTGTGGCCGGATTTCACCAAAGAGGATTTATACAGAGCGCTTCGCGATTTTGAAAAGAGAAACCGCAGGTTCGGAGGTTCGGAATGAAACAGAGAGTAATAACTGCAGCAGTTTTGCTTGCAATCCTTGCGTTTGTCATCTGGCAGATTAACACCCCCGCGCTCGTTATCGCCGTTGCAGTTCTTTCGGCGATTGCAAGCTGGGAAATTATGACCTGCGCAAAGGTTGAAAACACTTTTATAAAAGTTGTCGGCGTAATCTTTTCTGTCGGCGTTCAGTTTTTCACAAGCGAAAAGGTGCTCGAACCCTTCGTTTCCGCAAGCGCGTGGGGAACCGTTATAAACGCTGTTCCGCATATCGTTTTAGTTATCGCGCTCGTGCTCGTAATGCTTCTTGCTATGCTAAAGGGCTATGCCTATACAACGTTTGAGGACGTTGCCGTTTCGGTATTCGCAAGCGTGCTCGTTCCGTTTGGCTTCAGCATTTTCATCCGCCTTCGCGATATGTTTGACAACGAGCAGTTCGGCATCTATCTCATCGCCTATGCGCTTATCTGCGCTCTTGCGACCGACTCGGGCGCTCAGCTCACCGGTATGGCAATAGGCAAGCATAAGATGTCGCCGAACATCTCGCCGAAGAAAACTATCGAAGGCGCGGCGGGCGGACTTATCGTAAGCCTTGTTTTCAACACCGTGGCGCTTCTTATCTACAACAAGGTTGCGGCTGTTCCGCTTGAAAAGGAAACCTCGACAATTCTTCTCGTTTGCTGCATCCCCGTATCCTTTATGGGTATGATGGGCGACCTTTCGGCGTCGGTTCTCAAGAGAAATTTCGATGTAAAGGACTTCGGAAAAATCTTTCCCGGTCACGGCGGCGTTATGGACAGAATGGATTCGTCACTTTTTACGCTTCCCTGCGTATATTCAATCGCGTTAATAGTTCAGCGAATTTTTTAAGGTGATAAAATGAAAAGTATTTCACTGCTCGGCTCAACAGGCTCAATAGGCACCCAGAGCCTCGACGTGTGCAGAATGCACGGCTACAGAGTTGTCTGTCTCACGGCAAATTCAAGAGTCGACTTAATTGAAAAGCAGGTGAGGGAATTCAAGCCCGAGCTTGTCTGCATTATGAACGAAACCTCGGCAAAAACTCTCAGGCAGAGAATTGCCGATACGAATACAAAGGTAGTCAGCGGTATGGACGGGCTGATTGAGTGCGCAACCTACCCGAAAGCCGATACGGTTTTGAATTCCGTTGTCGGTATGGTGGGACTGAGACCCACTCTTGAAGCCATTAAAGCCAAAAAGACTATTGCCCTTGCAAACAAGGAAACCCTCGTTGCGGGCGGTCATCTTGTGACAAATCTTGCTAAGGAAAACGGCGTTTCAATCCTTCCCGTTGACAGCGAACATTCGGCAATCTTTCAGTCGATGCAGGGTATGCCCTCAAAAAAGGCGGTTAAGAAAATTATCCTCACCGCGTCGGGCGGCCCGTTTTTCGGCAAGACCGCCGAAGAACTTGAAAACGTAACGGCGGCTGACGCACTCAAACATCCAAACTGGGATATGGGTGCAAAAATTACCATAGACTCTGCTACAATGATGAACAAGGGACTTGAGTTCATTGAGGCAAAGTGGCTCTTCGATATGCCAAACGAGGATATTGAAATAGTAATCCACAGGGAATCCGTGCTGCACTCGGCAATCGTTTATCAGGATAATTCGATGATTGCCCAGCTCGGCGTTCCCGATATGAGAATACCCATTCAGTACGCTCTCACATATCCCGAAAGAGAGCCGAGCCCCGTCAAGGAGCTTTCGCTTTCCGACTACGGCAAGCTGACCTTCTATGAGCCCGACTACGGTACGTTCAAATGTATAGACGTCTGCAGAAACGCTATCGAAATGGGTGGGCTTCATCCCGCGGCGGCAAACGGCGCAAACGAGGAAAGCGTCCGTCTTTTCCTTGACGGCAAAATTAAATTTACCGATATTGCATATCTTAATAACGAGGCTATGCTCAGAGCAGCCGACAAAAAGGACTTCACTCTTGAGGACGTTCTTGAGGCTGACAGATGTGCAAGAGAATACGTAACAGAGGCGGTTAAGTGAGTTTAATTTCAATCTGGAACACAGTCTACCCGATACTGATTGCAATACTGTTTTTTGAGCTGATTATCATAATCCACGAGGGCGGTCATTTCATCGCCGCAAGGCTTATGAAGGTCAAGGTCAACGAGTTTGCAATCGGTATGGGCCCCAAGCTTATCTATCATAAGGGTGAAAATACCGACTTTTCCCTTCGTGCAATTCCGTTCGGCGGCTTTTGCGCTATGGAGGGAGAGGATGAAGACAGCGACGACGAAAACGCTTTTGTCAACAAAAAGGTCTGGCAGAGGATAATCGTTGTCGTTGCGGGCGCTCTTATGAACCTTCTTCTCGGTTTCATAATCATTGTTATAATGACGGCTTCCGCAAATCTCGTAGGTACCACGCAGATTGCAAAGTTTGACGACGACGCGGTGAGCCCCGAAAGCGGACTCGCGGTGGGCGACTATATTAAAAGCGTTGACGGTATGAGAATTTATACCTCAAATGATTTGTCTACAGCGTTTACAAGGTCGGACGATTCAACCGTCGATATGACAGTGCTCAGAGACGGAAAAGAGGAAAAGCTGAACGTAGTGTTTGATACGGAAGAATTCGAGGGCAAGAACTATATCAAAATGGATTTCTGGCTCGTCGGCAATAAGAAGACGGTCGGAAACGTTCTGAAACATTCCGCCGCCGAATTTGTATCCTACGCGAAAATGGTGTTCCTTTCAGTCCACGATATCATCGTCGGCAAGTATGGGCTCTCAGATGTGAGCGGTCCCGTCGGTGCGGTTACGGTGGTTTCGTCGGCAGTAAAAACTTCAATGAATTCGATGCTGAGAATTATGGCGCTTCTGACCATAAACGTCGGACTTTTCAATCTCTTCCCGATTCCCGCGCTTGACGGATGGCGACTTTTCGTACTGATAGCTGAGGGAATAACGAGAAAGAAACTTCCGTCAAAGGCAGAGTATGCAATAAACGCAGCAGGGCTTATCGCTCTTCTCGCGTTTATGTGCGTCGTAACCTTCAGCGATATAACCAAGCTCTTTTAACAGGTGAGAATATGGAAAGAAGAAAATCTAAAAAAATAAAACTCGGTAATACCTATATCGGCGGCGACAGCGACATTCTCGTTCAGAGTATGCTCAATATTCCCGCGAGTGATATTGACGGCTCTGTCGCTCAGGCAAAGGAACTTGCCGCGGCGGGCTGTCAGGTCATCCGCTTTGCAATCCCCAACGAGGACGCGCTTGCGCTCATCGAACCGATTAAAAACGCTGTTGACGTACCCCTTGTTGCCGACATTCATTTTGACTACCGCCTTGCTCTCGGCGCTGCCGAAAGAGGCATTGACAAAATCAGAATCAACCCCGGCAACATCGGCGACGAATCAAGGGTTAAGGCG
The DNA here is from genome assembly GCA_905234495.1 of uncultured Eubacterium sp. Classification (GTDB taxonomy): domain Bacteria; phylum Bacillota; class Clostridia; order Oscillospirales; family Acutalibacteraceae; genus Eubacterium_R. Next base: position 68,211 of record CAJOHE010000003.1, read on the forward strand.
GTTGCCGACATCTGCAAGAGCAAAAACATCCCTATCAGAATAGGCGTAAATTCGGGCTCGCTTGAAAAAGAAATCCTTGCAAGGCACGGCGCGCCCACGCCCGAGGCTATGGTTGAGTCCGCGCTCTATCATGCCTCGCTTCTTGAAAAGTTCAACTTTGACGATATCGTGATTTCAATCAAATCCTCAAACGTTGAAAATATGATTGCAAGCTACGAGCTTGCAGCGGAAAAATGCGACTACCCTCTGCACCTCGGCGTAACCGAGGCGGGCACCGAGCGAATGGGAATCATCAAATCCTCAATCGGTATCGGCTCGCTTCTTGCAAAGGGTATAGGCGACACAATCAGGGTAAGCCTGACCGACGCACCCGTCAAAGAGGTCTTTGCCGCGTTTGACATCTTAAAGGCGCTCGGTCTTAAAAAGGACTGCCCCTATCTTATTTCCTGCCCCACCTGCGGCAGGACGAAAATAGACCTTGTGGGTCTTGCTCATCAGGTTGAGGAAAGGCTTAAGGACTGCAAAAAACCTATCAAGGTTGCGGTTATGGGCTGTATTGTAAACGGCCCCGGCGAAGCCAAGGAAGCCGACATCGGTATTGCCGGCGGCGACGGCAACGGCCTTATCTTCAAAAAGGGCGAGATTCTTCGCAAGGTTGACGAAAAGGATTTACTTGATGAATTGATGAAGGAAATTGATAAATTATAATGAGAACACTATCAGACTATTTTTCAAACTACATAGATAACAGCGAGCTTTCCTATCTCGGTAACGCTGAGATAGACAGGTTTACGCTGAACAAGGATAAAAAGGAATTAAAAATCCGGCTTATCTGCGACAGATTTGTTCCGCTTGAAGTAAAAAAGAAAACCGAGAAAAGCATTCTCTCAACTCTCGGAATTGACAAGGTGCATCTCGACGTGCGCTTCCCGCAAAACGATTTTTCCCTTGACAATATCGAAAAAATTCTTGATTACATCGACGAGGACAATTCTTTTTACGAGGCGTTTTTCCAGAATGCCGAGGCTGAGATTGAAGACAATCATATGACAATCTGCCTCAAGCAGGGCGGTAAAGGACTTCTCGAGTCGCACAACGTGGACAAGATGATTGTTGAAAAGCTCTATAAGCTCTTCGGTATCGACATAGATTCCGTAAGCTTTCTCGAGGTGCAGTCCTTCGATATGGAAAAGGCTGTTGAGAAGGCGGTTCAGACGCGCAAAGCCGAGGAAGAGCAGAAGAAAAAAGAGCTCGAGGCAAACACGGTTCACCTTCAGTGGGACGAGCTTCCCATTTACAAAGACACGGTTAAAAACATCTACGGTCAGAGGCTTCGCGAAAAGCCGCGACCGATACGCGAGGTTTCAAGCGACGACGGCTACGTCACCGTATGGGGCGACGTTGTAAGAAGCGAGGGCAAGAACACCAGAAGGGGACAGAAATACATTTTCGATTTCGACGTTTCCGACTACACCTCAACTCTTTCAATCAAGATGTACGGCGACAGGGATGAAATTTTCCCCGTTGAGGAAAAGGTCACAAAGGCAAAGACCGTTATAGTAAGCGGCGGCTTTTCGTACGATTCATTCACGGGTCAGTACGTTCTGCGTCCGCGCTCAATCTCAAGCGTCAAGAAGGTTGAAAAGGAGGACAACGCCGAAGAGAAAAGAGTTGAGCTTCACCTACATACCTCGGTATCCGAAATGGACGGTATCACCGCGCCGAGCGAGCTCGTGAAGCGCGCAATCAGCTGGGGGCACAAGGCGATAGCCGTAACCGACCACGGCGTAGTTCAGGCTCTGCCCGAGGCGTACAGCGCCGCAAAGGGTAAGATTAAGCTCATCCTCGGTATGGAAGGTTATCTCGTTGACGATAAGAAATACCCCGACTTTATGAAGAAAAAGCGCAACCAGTTCAAACGCCACCATATAATTCTTCTTGTTAAAGAGGATACCTCGTTTGACACGAGCATTCCGAAGGAAGAGAGAAAGTACGGCAGAAAGAATCTCTACGAGCTTATCTCTCACTCAAACGTTAAGACGTTCAATTTCAGACCCCTCATCCCGAAAAGCCTTCTTGCCGAGAAGCGCGACGGTCTGATTATCGGCTCAGCCTGCGAACAGGGCGAGCTTATTCAGGCAATCCTCGAGGGCGAGAGCGACGAGAAGCTTCTTGAAATTGCAAAGTTCTACGACTACCTTGAGGTTCAGCCCACGGGCAACAACAACTTTATGATAAGGTCGACGAAGGAACCCTATCTGAACATAAACAGCGAAGAGGATATAATCAATATCAACAGAAAGGTCGTTGAGATTGCCGATAAGCTCGGCAAGCTGACCGTTGCGACGGGCGACGTTCATTTCCTCGATGAAAAGGACGCAAAGTTCAGAGCGATTATTCAGGCTTCAAAGGGCTATTCCGACGCGGACAATCAGCCGCCGCTTTATTTCAAGACGACTGATGAAATGCTCGAGGACTTCGCGTGGGCAGGCGACAGGGCAAAGGAATTTGTCATCGACAATTCAAACAAGATTGCAGATATGGTAATGGATGATATTCCGCCGATTCCGCCCGGAACCTTCCAGCCCCATATTGACGGGGCAAACGAAGAGCTCACCGAAAAATGCTGGGCAAGGGCGAAGGAGCTTTACGGCGACCCCGTTCCCGAGTACGTTGCAACGAGGCTTCAGCGCGAGCTCGACTCAATTATAAACCACGGCTTCAGCGTGCTTTACGTTATCGCGAAAAGACTTGTTGAGGAAAGCGAAAAGAACGGCTATCTCGTAGGCTCGCGAGGCTCGGTAGGCTCATCGCTTGCGGCGCATATGGCAGGCATCTCAGAGGTAAACCCCCTTGCGCCGCACTACTACTGCAAAAACTGTAAGCACAGCGAGTTCATTCTCGACGGTTCCTACGGCTCGGGCTTCGACCTTCCGCCAAAGGACTGCCCCGAGTGCGGTACGCCCATGGTGAGAGACGGCCACGAAATTCCGTTTGAAACCTTTCTCGGCTTCGACGGCGACAAGGAACCCGATATCGACCTCAACTTCTCGGGCGAATATCAGTCCCATTCCCATAAATTCACCGAAGAGCTCTTCGGCGAGAAATACGTTTTCAAAGCGGGAACCATGGCGACCGTTGCGGAAAAAACCGCATTCGGTTACGTTATGAAATACCTCGATGAAAGAGGACTTTCCGCCTCAACGCCGAAAGCCGAAATCGAAAGGCTCAAGAACGGCTGCACGGGCATCAAGAGAACGACGGGTCAGCACCCCGGCGGAATGGTTGTAGTTCCCGAGGAATATACTGTTGAGGATTTCACCCCGATTCAGTACCCCTCAAATAAAGAGGAAAAGGGAACCTACACAACCCACTTCGACTTCAAGCGTTCGCTTCACGATACGCTTCTGAAGCTTGACGAGCTCGGTCACGATAACCCGACGCTTTATAAGTATCTCGAGGATTCAACGGGTATCCCCGTTATGAACGTTGACCTGACGGACCCGAAGCTCTATAAGCTCATCACGTCAACCGAGCCCATCGGCGTAAAGCCCGAGGATATCGACTGCAACACCGGTACGCTTGCGGTTCCCGAAATGGGTACGTCCTTCGTTATCGCAATGCTCGAGGAAGCAAAGCCCCAGACCTTCTCGGACCTTCTGCAGATTTCAGGTCTTTCCCACGGTACCGACGTTTGGCTCGGCAACGCGCAGGAACTCATTGAAAACGGAACCTGTACGATTTCCGAGGTTATCGGCTGCCGTGACGACATTATGACCTACCTTCTTCACAAGGCAGAGGATTACGAAAAGAGAACGGGCGAGCCCTCGCCGCTTTCAAAGATTGACTGCTTCAACATTATGGAAATCACCCGTAAGGGCAAGGCGGTCAAAAGCCTTCCGCCATATGAGGACGCGATGAAGAAGGTTGGCGTTGAGCAGTGGTACATCGACTCGTGCTACAAGATTAAGTATATGTTCCCCAAGGCTCACGCGGCTGCATACGTTATAGCGGCGCTTCGCCTTGCGTGGTACAAGATTTACTATCCCATCAACTTCTATTCGGCATACTTCACGGTGCGCGGCGGCGCAATCGACGCTGTTTGCGCCCTTCAGGGCAAGGAAGCCGTTAAAAAGAAGCTGAAGGAAATCAAGGATAAGGGCAACGAAAAAACACAGAAGGACGAGAGCACCTACGTTGTATTGCAGATTGTAATTGAAATGCTTGCAAGGGGAATCGAGTTTCTGCCGATTGACATCTATAAATCCGACGCAAGGATTTACAAGATTGAGGACGGCAAAATCCGTCTTCCGTTCGGCGCAATCGACGGCATCGGCGAAAACGCCGCAAGAGCGATAGCCGACGCAAGGGAGGACGGCAGCGGCGACTTTATGTCCTATGACGACCTTATGATTAGGTCGGGAATCGGCAATAGCGTTGTAGACGCTCTCAAAGAAGCGGGCGCTCTCGGCGATATGCCCGCGTCAAACCAGATATCTTTATTTTAATATATAATAAAAAATACTTGACATATCGGTTTTAGTGTGTTAGCATATTACCGCATTAGCACACTAAAGCGAACGGAAAAGGTGAGAGTATGAAAAGATATTCAAGAATAACACCGCAGGGAAGCAGGGATTTGCTCTTTGAGGAATGTGACGACAGAAGAAGAGTTGAACAGATTTTGTCAACGCTTTTCAAGGAACACAATTTCCGCAAGGTAATGACGCCCACAATCGAATACCTTGACGTGTTTGAAAACGACAATCTCGGAATTGAAACCGAGGAGATGTATATGCTTTCTGACAATCAGGGCAGGGCTACCGTGCTTCGTCCCGATAACACAGCCCCCATCGCAAGGCTTGTTGCAACGAGGCTTTCAAAGGAAGATTTCCCCGTAAGGCTTTATTACAACCAGACCGTGTATGTTCGCAATAAGCAGCTTGCGGGCAGGACTGACGAGATTGAGCAGAGCGGAATTGAGCTTATAGGCGACAGCAGCGCCGAGGCGGATATTGAGGTCATCTCAATGGCGTATGAGGCGCTCAAGAGAAACGACGTCAATTCCTTCAAGCTTGAACTCTGCCACGCGGGCTTCTTTAATTCCATTCTCAACAAGATGAATCTCAGACCGTCGCAGAAGGCTGACATCTGCTCGCTTATCGAGGGCAAAAACTATGCCGCTCTCAACGATATGCTCGACAGCTTCGGCAAGAGCGACGAGGCAGAGGTTATCAAAAAGCTGCCGAGGCTCTTCGGCGGTGTTGAGGTAATCGACGAGGCGAGAAAGCTCTATGACGACGCTGAGGCTGAAAAAGCGCTCAACTATCTCAAAACACTTTACGAGCGCCTCTGCGAGCTCGGTCTCGGCGACAATATCTTAATTGACCTCGGTCTTGTGAACAGAAGCAATTACTACACTGGTGTTATTTTCCGCGGCTATGCCGAGGGAAGCGGACTGACGATTCTTTCGGGCGGCAGATATGACAATCTCATTTCCGAGTTTGGAACTGACGCCCCCGCAATCGGCTTCGGCGTTGACGTAAGCTCGCTTTGCGATGTTATGCGCGAAGAGATAAACGTTGACCGTCCGCTTCGTATCGCTCTCACCAAGGGCAGACTTGAAAAGTCGTCGTTAAGCCTTTTCAAAACAATGGGGCTTGATACACAAGAGCTTGAAAACAAGGGCAGAAGGCTCATCCTCCCGATAGGCGACTATGAGGCAGTTCTCTCAAAGGCGCCCGACGTAATCACCTACGTTGAGCATGGCGTATGCGATATCGGCATTGTCGGCAAGGATACGATAATCGAGCACGGCAGTTCCTTCTACGAGGTAATTGACCTCAATATCGGCAAGTGCCGCTTTGCCCTTGCGTGCCCTAAGGGTACAGATTTCTATTCGGGCTACAAGCGCAAGGTTGTCGCAAGCAAATACCCCAAGGTTGCAAGGGAATTCTTCAAGTCAAAGGGTATGGACGTCGACATCATCAAGATTGAAGGCAGCGTAGAGCTTGCCCCGCTTCTCGGTCTTGCCGACGGAATTGTCGATATAGTTGAAACGGGCTCAACGCTCAAGGAAAACGGACTCGTTGTGGTTGACGAGATTATGCCCATCTCGGCAAGAGTAATCGTCAATATGGCTTCAATGAAGCTTCGCAAGGACGAAATCGAAAGCTTTCTCAACGACCTTGAGCTTGCTTCCAAGGTTTGATATAAGGCAGGAAAACGGCTATGAATATAACTAAAGCAAACGGCAGGGACGAATACGCCCTGATTGAAAAACTCAAAAAGCGCGCAGGCGAAACCGATGAAAAGGTCACCGCCATTGTCACCGATATTATCAATTCCGTAAAGGAAAACGGCGACGAGGCAGTAAGGGAATACACCGCGCGTTTTGACGGCGGACTGCCGAAAAAATACGTGATTGAAAAGGAAGAGCTCGCCTCATACCTTGACGAGGTTGATGAGGATTTCAGAACGGCTCTTGAAAACGCTCACGCAAACATCTATGATTTCCATTCAAGACAGGCGCAGCAGTCGTGGCTCACCACGCAGGAAAACGGCGTGATTATGGGGCAGAGGGTGCGCGGACTCAAAAGAGTCGGTATCTACGTTCCGGGCGGAACGGCGGCTTATCCCTCGTCGGTTCTTATGAACGCAATTCCCGCAAGGATTGCAGGCGTTGAGGAAATTATTATGGTAACGCCCCCGTCAAAAGAGGGCGGCGCAAATCCCGACATTATGGCTGCAGCGGCGGTAGCAGGGGTTGATAAGGTGTTCCTCGTTGGCGGCGCGCAGGCGGTTGCCGCTCTTGCGTACGGCACGGAGAAAATCCCGAAAGTTGATAAGATTGTCGGACCCGGCAACATCTTCGTTGCAACTGCCAAAAAGCTTCTTTACGGCGTTGTCGACATTGATATGATTGCGGGTCCGTCGGAAATTCTTATAGTTGCGGACAAGAGCGCAAAGGCAAAGTATCTCGCAGCCGACCTTATGAGTCAGGCAGAGCACGACAGACTTGCCTCTTCAATCCTTCTCACGACGTCGTCAGAGCTTGCAAGGGCTACCTCGCGCGAGGTTGAGCGCCAGATAAAGACCCTCGGCAGGGCAGAGATTATCAGGGAATCGCTTGAAAACTTCGGCGAGATTATCGTCTGCGAAAACCTTGAACAGGCCATTGATTTTGCAAACGAGCTTGCACCCGAGCACCTTGAGATGTGCGTTGATGAGCCGCTCAAATACATCGGCAAAATCGACAACGCAGGCTCGGTATTCCTCGGAAACTATTCGCCCGAGCCCCTCGGCGACTACTATGCAGGTCCGAACCACGTACTTCCGACAAGCGGCACCGCGAGATTTTTCTCGCCGCTCTCGGTTGACAGCTTCATCAAAAAGAGCTCGTTTATCTACTACACGGAGGACGAGCTCAGAAAAGCCTCGGCTGACATAGTTAAGCTTGCAGATACGGAGGGTTTAACCGCTCACACAAATTCAATTAAGGTAAGATTTGAATAATGGCTAAAAGTGCAAAAAACGAAAAAAGTCTGCAAAAGTACATACCGCTGATAATTATAATAATTGTGGCGATTGTCTACCTCGTGTCGAAAAACGTCGGCGACGATAAGGCTTTCAACCCAAAGCCCGTCAATCCGAACAGCGAGAATATGCTGATTGTTCACTATCTCGACGTCGGTCAGGGCGACTGCGAGTTCATTGAGCTTCCCGACGGACGCTGCCTTCTGATTGATGCGGGCGAATCCGATTATTCCGACACCGTGATTAAAACAATCCGCGACCTCGGATATGATAAGATTGACTGCATTATTGGCACACATCCTCATTCCGACCATATCGGCGGGCTTAAAAACGTAATCGACAGCTTCGACGTGGGCGAAATATATATGCCCAGAGCCTCAAACGATACCTACTCGTTTGAAAAGCTTCTAAGGAAGATAAGCGAAAAGGGGCTCAAAATAACCGCGGCTGAGGCGGGCAAAACCGTGCTTGAATCGGACGAGTACACGATGAAGCTTCTTGCCCCGAACTCAACCTATTATGAGGATTTAAACAATTATTCCGCGGTGCTGAAGCTTGAGTATAACGGCTTTTCCTTCCTCTTTACGGGGGATGCTGAAAGGCTTTCCGAAAGCGAGATGCTTGAAAATTTCGGCGACGAGCTTGACTGCGATGTGCTCAAGGTAGGTCACCACGGCAGCAGGTATTCCTCATCCGCGGAATTTCTGAGCGCGGTGAGTCCGTCATACGCAATCATTTCCTGTGCAAAGGACAATTCCTACGGTCATCCCCATGAGGAAGCGCTCAACAGGCTTTACGGCGTTGGCGCTCAGGTTCTCAGGACCGACCAGCTCGGAAGCATTACGGTGTGCTGCGACGGCGAAGGAGGCTTTGATGTAGCTTATGAAATGGATAGTTGACAGAATTGAAGAGGGCTTTGCCGTTGTTGAAGCCGAGGATACAAAAAGCTTTGCAATCCCGCTTGACGCATTCGACTGCGAAATAAGCGAGGGCGACGTTATAAACGTCACGGTTGACAAAGCGGAAACGGAAAAAAGAAAAGAAACAATCGAAAGCTTGATGAACGATTTATTTGTTTAGGAACGGTGATTTTATGAGAAGTGCAACAGTTGAAAGAAACACTAAGGAAACTCAGATAAAAATTAACCTTGACCTCGACGGAGGCGCGGTTGATATCTCTACGGGCATAGGCTTTTTTGACCATATGCTCACAGCCTTTGCGGTACACGGCGGCTTCGGTCTTAGTGTAAACGTCAGGGGCGATCTCGAGGTCGACACCCACCACACGGTTGAGGATACGGGAATTGCTCTGGGTCAGGCGTTCAAAGAGGCTCTCGGCGATATGAGCGGCATCGTGAGATACGGCTCGTTTTCCGTGCCTATGGACGAGGCTCTTGCAAATGCGGTTGTCGACATTTCAAACAGACCGTTCCTTGTTTTCAGGGCGGACTTTGAGCAGGAATACTGCGGCGAATACGAAACCTGCGTTACAGAGGAATTTTTCAGAGCCTTTGCAACAAACGCCTGCATCACGCTTCACATCGGCGTTCCCTACGGCGCAAACGCTCATCACGAGATTGAGGCGATTTTCAAGGCAGTCAGCCACGCGCTCGACATAGCGACGGCGCAAAACGCTGACGGCAAGGTTCTTTCGACAAAAGGAGTTTTATAAGTGATAATTCTACCTGCAATAGATATGATGGACGGAAAGCCCGTAAGGCTTTATAAGGGCGATTTTGAAACCGCACATCAGGTTGCCGACGATATTCTCACAACCGCTAAGGAATTTGAAAATGCGGGCTGCGAGTGGATACATATGGTCGACCTCGACGGTTCACTCAGAAAAGAGCCCGTCAACTTCGATTCGGTTTTCAGCGTTGTTGAAAACACCGGCTTGAAGGTTGAGCTCGGCGGCGGAATCCGCAAAATGAAGGATATCGAGTTTTACGTAAATCACAATGTGAAAAGAGTAATTCTCGGCTCCGTCGCCCTCAAAAATCCCGCTCTTGTCAGAGATGCGGTAAAGGAATACGGCGATATCATAGCCGTAGGAATCGACGCAAATAAAGGCTACGTTGCCACCGAGGGCTGGCTTGAAAGCAGCGACGTATATTTCACCGAGCTTGCAAAGGCTATGGAAGGCGTCGGAGTAAAGACGGTTATCTATACCGACATCAGCAAGGACGGAACCCTCGCAGGGCCTAACATAGAGCAGCTTGTTGAGCTCAACAACGCCGTGTCCTGCGACATAGTTGCTTCGGGCGGCATAACCGATATCGGCGACATTATAGCCCTTCGAAACGAAAAGCTTTACGGCGCAATCTGCGGCAAGAGCATATATCATAAAAGCCTTGATTTGCGCGAGGCGCTGGAGGTTTGCAAATAATGAATCTGGATAAATATTTTGTGAAAGGGGAACTCATCCCCGCAATAGTTCAGGAAGAGTCAACGGGCGAGGTTCTGATGCTTGCCTATATGAACCGCGAATCCCTTAAAAAAACACTTGAAACGGGCTTCACGTGGTTTTATTCCCGCTCAAGGCAGGAGCTCTGGAACAAGGGCGCAACCTCGGGACACGTTCAGAGGGTTGTCTCAATTCACGGCGACTGCGACGACGATACCCTTCTTGTAAAGGTTGTGCAGACGGGCGCTGCCTGCCACACGGGAAATCACTCATGCTTCTTTAACAAAATAGTGTAGAAAGGGAAAGCTTATGGACTATATCAAAAACGATTATCAGACAATTCTTTCAAGAAGAGAGGCGCAGGAGGAGGGCTCCTACACCTGCTATCTCTTTGAGCAGGGAATAGATAAGATTCTCAAAAAGGTCGGCGAGGAAAGCACCGAGATGGTCATCGCCGCTAAAAACGGCGTGAAAGAGGATACGGTCGGAGAAATCTGCGACCTTATCTATCACACCCTCGTTATGATGGCTCAGCAGGGGATAACCCCCGAGGACGTTGAGGCAGAGCTTGAAAGAAGAGCAAGAAAAACAGGCAATTTAAAAGAATTTCATCAGGTGGATAAAAATTCATAATGCACAAAAGATGGTTGGTTGCAGACGCCGATAAAAAGAAGGCGTCCGAGTTAAGCGAAAAACTGAATATTGACGCGTTTATCGCTTTTCTGCTTGTCTCAAGAGGAATTGATGACGAGCTTTCCGCATCTGACTTTCTTTTCAATAACGACACGTTTTCATCCCCGTATTCGCTCAAGGATATGGATAAAGCGGTTGAGAGGATAAACGAGGCGATAGACAACGGCGAGAGGATATGCGTCTACGGCGACTACGACTGCGACGGTATCACTTCGACCGCTCTGCTCTACACCTTCCTGCAGAGCCTCGGCGCCGACGTTATCTATTTCATTCCTCACCGCCTCAACGACGGCTACGGAATGAATCTCAACGCCATAGACGAAATCAGCGAAAAGGGAACGAATCTCATAGTCACAGTCGATAACGGAATCACCGCGTTTGAGGAAGCGGATTATATCTACTCTCTCGGTATGGAACTTGTTGTGACCGACCACCATCAGCTCGGCGACAGGCTTCCGCGCGCGTGTGCGGTTGTAAATCCCCAGAGACCGGACAACGATATTTCGTTCAGGGAATTTGCGGGCGTGGGCGTTGCGTTCAAGCTTGCCTGCGCGCTCAACGACGGCGACGTTGACGAAATGCTGACGCTTTTCGGCGACCTCGTTGCAATCGGCACCGTGGCGGACGTTATGCCCCTTGTCGACGAAAACAGGCGCTTTGTCAAATACGGTCTCAGATTAATAAACGCCGACACGAGAATAGGCATAAAGGCTCTCAGAAGCGCTGCGGGCGTTGCCGACAGAGAGCTCACGTCAAACGACCTCGCATTTCAGATTTGCCCGAGAATTAACGCTGCGGGCAGGCTTCAGAGCGCCGAGCTTTCGGCAGAGCTTCTCATTACAGACGACTATGAGGAAGCCCTCGTAAAGGCGGCTCTGTTAAATGACGTCAACACTCATCGCCACGAGATTGAAAACGGAATGATTGAGGATATTGACAAAAAAATCAGCAGGGATATAACCCTCGTTTCGGACAGGGTTATTGTAATAGAAGGCGAGGGCTACCACAAGGGACTTCTCGGTATCGTTGCCTCAAAGGTGCTCACCCGCTACGGCAAGCCGACAATCATCATAAGCATTGACGAGGACGGCGAGTGCAGCGGCTCTGCAAGAAGCGTAGCGGGCTTCAATATTCACACCGCAATATCAAGCTGCAAGGATTTGCTCACCCATTTCGGCGGTCATCCTCTTGCGGCAGGTCTCGGTATCAGAAAAGAGGATATCCCCGAATTTCGCAGAAGAATAAACGAGTTTGCGGCGGCTGAATACGACGTTATGCCCACCGAGGTTTTAAAGCTTGACTGCAAGCTTTCACCGTCGTATCTCGACGTTTCGCTCGTTGAAAATATGTCTATGCTTGAGCCCTGCGGCGCGAGCAATCCCCCCGCGTGCTTCGGGCTTTTCAACGTTGAAATCGTCGGCATCATTCCCATGGGCGAGGGAAAGCATCTCAGGCTTGAATGCGCGAAAAACGGAAAGTCCTTCAGGGCTGTTATGTTCGGCGTTACCGTGCAGCAGTTCAGATATAAGACGGGCGACGTTGTAGACCTTGCGGTAAGGCTTTCCAAAAATATATTCAGAGGCAAGGCGATGCTCTCAACAAGAATAGTTGACATCCGTCTTCACTCAACCGACGACGATAAATACTTTGCAGAAAAAGAAGATTACGAGTTAACGCTTCTCGGCAGAAAGCCCAATGGTAAGGTTCTGCCGGACAGGGAGGCGTTTGCTTTCTTATATAAATATCTCAGAAACAACGAAGGTTATCCCCACAGCGCGGAGGATTTGTATTTTGCCATAGGGCAGAAGCTGACCTTCGGCGAGCTCAACTACGCTCTTGCCGCGTTTGAGGAAGCCGGTCTTGTCTCACGGGGTAACGGAATTAAGCTTTTGCCCTTCAGCGGCAAGGCGGACCTTGAAAACACGAAAACCATCAGGGAACTGAAGGGAAGGATATAAATGAGTGAAATCATCAATCCAACTGAATATGACGATGGCTTTAACGAATTCTTTGAAGAGATAAAGAGCAACCCTCAGTACGACAGCGAAAGAATCGAAAGGGCATACAAGCTTGCAAGAGACGCGCACAAAAATCAGCGCAGGCGCTCGGGCGAGCCGTATATTATGCACCCTGTTGCGGTTGCAGAGATTCTTTATAAGCTCGGTATGGACAACGAAAGCCTTATCGCCGCAATTCTTCACGACGTTGTTGAGGACACGGATTACGACCTCGATTACATCAGAAACGAATTCGGCGACGACGTGGCTCTGCTTGTCGACGGCGTAACAAAGCTCGGTCAGATTCCTCTTTCCACCAAGGAAGAGGTTCAGGCTGAAAACATCAGAAAAATGTTTATGGCGATGAATGAGGACATCAGGGTTATCATCATCAAGCTCTGCGACCGTCTTCACAATATGCGCACCCTCGAGCATATGCCCCCGTATAAGCAGAGGGAAAAGAGCCAGGAAACGCTTGAAATCTATGCCCCCATAGCTCATCGCCTCGGTATCCGTCCGATTAAGGAAGAGCTTGAGGACCTTGCAATTTCTTATCTCGACCCGATTGCCTACAAGGAAATTGAGAGACGTCTTTCAATGAAAAAGGAAGAGGGCGAGGCGTTTTTAAAGGAAATCACCGACCAGATTAAAGAGAAGATTGAGCCCGTGATGAAAAACGTTCAGATTACGTCAAGGGTAAAATCCGTTCACGGTCTGTTCCGTAAGGTCTACATAAAGGGAAGAAGCTTTGAGCAGATTTTCGATATCTACGCCGTGCGTATTATTGTTGACAGTATGATAGACTGCTACAATGCGCTCGGTATAATTCACGATATGTTCCAGCCCCTTCCGGGCAGGTTCAAGGACTATATCTCAACGCCCAAGCCCAATATGTATCAGTCCCTCCACACGACCGTGCTTTCAAAGGACGGCGTTCCGTTTGAGGTTCAGATAAGAACGTGGGATATGCACCGCACGGCTGAATTCGGTATCGCAGCCCACTGGAAGTATAAGCTTGATAAGAGCGGCAACGACAAGATGGACGAACGCCTTGAATGGGTTCACAAAATCATTGAGGCGGGAAGCGAAACCGAAAACCCCGAAGAGCTTGTAAACAGCATCAAGGGCGACCTCTCTGCAGAAGAGGTCTACGTCTTCACGCCCAAGGGCGACGTTAAGTCCCTTCCCAAGGGCTCAACGGTTATCGACTTTGCCTATTCAATCCATTCCGCCGTCGGCAACAAGATGGTCGGCGCAAAGGTAAACGGCAGAATAGTAAACCTCGACTATCAGGTCAAGACGGGCGAAATCGTTGAGGTTCTCACATCGAATCAGCAGGGCAAGGGACCGAGCAGGGACTGGCTCAATATTGTTAAAACAGGCGAGTCGCGAAGCAAAATCCGCCAGTGGTTCAAGAAGGAAAAGCGCGAAGAAAACATCGTTCGCGGCAAGGCTGAGGTTGAAAGGGAATTCAGACGTAATTACATTCACCTCGAGGGCGAAGAGCTTGAAAAGTTTATAAAGAAAATCTCGGAAAGGCAGCACTGCCAGACCATCGACGATTTCTACGCCGCAATCGGCTACGGCGGAATTCAGCTCTCGCGTATGATGCCCGGCGTCAAGGATGAGTACAACCGCCATTGGAAGCCGCAGCACGAGCCTGAGTCCGCAGAGGAACTCATCGAAAAGCCGCAGACCTTCAAGAGCACGAACGGCATCATCGTCGAGGGCATCGACAACTGCCTCATCAAAATGGCAAAATGCTGCTCGCCGATTCCGGGCGACGTGATTGTCGGCTTCATCAACCGCGGCACGGGACTTACCGTCCATAAGCGCGACTGCGTTAACGTGCCGAAGGACCTCGACCACTGCGACGAGCCCGAGAGATGGGTTAAGGCATACTGGGACAGCAACGTTGTTGTTGAAGCAAGGTCAACGCTCGACGTCTATGCGATTAACAGGGACGGCGTCCTGCTTGACATCGCGACAAAGCTAGCCGAATCCCACGTCAAGATTTATTCAATCAACGCAAGACCTATCGACGACCTCAACTGCCTTACAACCCTTACGGTTTCCGTTAATTCAAAGGAACACCTTGAGGCAATATCAAAGGTTCTCAAAAAGGTCGAAGGCGTTTATCACATTGAAAGAAGTAAGAAAATATGAAAGCGGTAATTCAGAGAGTAAGCTATTCAAATATTGATATCGACGGAAAAAGAGTCAGCGAAATTTCGCAGGGGCTTATGATTCTTCTCGGCGTTGAAGACGGCGACACCAAAGCCGAAGCCGACAAGCTTGTCAAGAAGATTCCCGTTCTCAGAATTTTCGAGGATGAAAACGGCAAGATGAATCTTTCCTGCCTCGACGTTGACGGCGAGATTCTGGTCGTATCCCAGTTCACCCTCTGCGCTGACTGTTCCCACGGCAGACGCCCGAGCTTTACAAAAAGCGCCCCGCCCGACGAGGCAAATTCTCTTTACGAATACCTTGTCGACGAGCTTGGAAAATCGGGCGTAAAGAAGGTTGCAACAGGGGAATTCGGCGCCGATATGAAGGTTGAGCTTCTCAACGACGGCCCCGTCACAATTATTCTCGACAGCAAGGAGCTCAGATAATGGTTGATGTAAAATACGCCTCTTTCGGTATGATGAGCAATAACGTCTTCATCGTGACCGACAGGGCAAGCGGCAAAAGCGCGCTTATTGACTGCCCCGAGGACAGCGAAAAAATGAAGCGCTTCATCGAGGGCTTCAACATTGAATACATCCTTCTGACCCACGGCCATTTCGACCACATCGGCGGCGTGCGTACCGTCAAGGAAATGACGGGCGCAAAGGTCGTTATTTCAAAAGAGGACGAGGATATGCTTTCCTCACCGTTCAGAAGTCTTGCGGCATACAGCGGCATAAATCAGCGCTCGGCAAGCGCGGATATCACCGTTTCCGACAACGATATAATCGAGCTCGGCGAAAGTAAAATAAGAGTGCTTGCAACACCCGGTCACACCTCGGGAAGCGTCTGCTATCTCGTTGCAAACGAGCTCTTCACGGGCGACACTCTTTTCTGCGGTTCCTACGGCAGAACCGACTTTCCGACGGGAAATTCAAAAGAGCTTGTCACAAGCCTTAAAAGGCTTTTCTCGCTAAACGGAAACTATAATGTTTATCCCGGTCACGACGAGCTTTCAACTCTCGATTTCGAGCGCGAAAGCAACTACGAAGCTCTCTATCTTATAAATAACTGATATGGTTTTAAAGGTTATAAATCATCCGTATGCCTACGATATGAAAAAGCTCTGTACCGTCTTTTTCCCTTTTGAAAAAATCAGGGACGACGGCGAAGAGGACATAACGGTGACAACCGCCGATATGGGCGGAAGATTTGTCGCCGAGGCGAGCGCGTACGGAAAGACGGTAAAAAAAGAATATGAGCCAAAGCAGGACGAGGATATGGCAAACGCTATGTCCGTTTTGCTTTTCAGCGCCCTGAGCGAGCTTACGGGCTACACCCCCGAGTGGGGAATACTCTTCGGCGTGCGCCCCGCAAAGCTTATGCACAGATATTTCGCAGAGCTCGGCGAAAACGGCGCAAAGAATACCTTTATAAATAAGTATCTCGTCTCGCCGAAAAAGGCAGAGCTTACGGCTGAGGTTATGAAAAACGAAAACCGCATTATATCCCTTTCAAAGGACGATTCGTTTTCGCTTTATATCTCAATTCCGTTCTGTCCCACGAGGTGCGCCTACTGTTCGTTCGTCTCTCATTCCATAGAGAGAACTCAGAAGCTTGTAGAGCCCTACGTCGACCTTCTCTGCAAAGAGATTGAACGCACGGCGGAAGTTGCGAAAAAGCTCAATCTGAGGCTTGAGACGGTCTATTTCGGCGGCGGTACGCCCACAACTCTCACCGCAGAGCAGCTCGACAGGCTTATGTCCGCGGTTGAAAACAACTTCGACCTCTCGACGGTGCGCGAATACACCGTTGAGGCGGGCAGACCCGACACGGTCACGGAAAGCAAGCTTCTCGCACTTAAAAAGCACAACGTTTCACGAATCAGCATAAATCCGCAAACTTTTAACGATACCGTGCTTGAAGCCATCGGCAGAAAGCATACGGCAGCTCAGACTGTAGAGGCGTTTGAGCTTGCGAGAAAATGCGGCTTTGACAATATCAATATGGATATTATCGCAGGGCTTCCGACCGATACGCCCGAATCCTTCGGAAAAACGCTCGACAAAGCGGTATCCCTCGGCGCGGACAGTATCACGGTGCACACGCTTGCCCTCAAAACCGCGTCAAATATCGTCACGGGCGAAGAGCCCTTTGAGTTCAATATCTCCGTCAGCGGTATGGTCGACTATTCAGACTCAGCGTTAAAGGCTGCGGGTTACGTTCCTTACTATATGTACCGTCAGTCAAAATCTGCGGCAAATCTTGAAAACGTCGGCTGGTGCAATGCGGGCAGGGAATGCCTTTATAACGTCTATATGATGGACGAAACTCATTCGGTATTTGCCTGCGGCGCGGGTGCCGTAACAAGGCTCAGAAACCCCGAAAACGGCTTTATCGACAGAATATATAATTTCAAATACCCATATGAATATATTGATAACTTTGACGAGGTTATCGAGAGAAAAGAAAAGATTTTTGAATTCTACAACGGCAATAACGAATAGTAAAACCAAATTATACTATTTGTAAAATAATTATGAGGTGATTACAATGGGAACAAAATTCAACGACATTCTTGAAGACGCTGACATCAATCTTGAGGAAATCATCAGCAAGACCAAGGAAGCCGCCGAGGTTATCGGCAAAAAGAGTGCCGAAAAGCTTGAGCAGAGCAGAAAAAAGGTTGAGTATTTCGACACAAAATCAAAGCTCAACAAGCAGTACGAAAAGTACGGCAGACTTTGTTTTGACCAAATGATGGGCGAAGAGGTCAGCGAGGACGAACTTTCCGAGTGCGCCGCAAAGATTTCCGAGCTTAAGGATAAGCTTGAAATCCTTTCGGTTGAGGTTGAAGCTGCAAAGGAAAAGTTCAACGATGCCGTAAACGCTGCGGCTCAGAAGGCACAGAAGGCGTATGAGGGCATCAAAAAGGAATTTGAAGGCAACGGTGAGACCGAGACCGCAGAGGTTGAGATTGACCCCATAGACGAAGGCGAGGCTGAATAAGCTTCATATTCTCAAAACCCGATACATATTAATTAAGGCGGCGCTTTTGCGCTGCCTTATCTTATGCGCGGGGGAGATTGTTTGAATCAGAAAATCAAAAGCCGATACATCACCGGAGCCGCCGTGCTTCTCATCTCGTCGGTCATAGTTAAAGTAATAAGCGCGTTTTATAAAATACCGCTGACGGCGTATATAGGCGCGGAGGGCAGGGGATATTTCTCGGTCGCCTATAACCTCTGCCTGCCGATTCACGCGCTGACGATGGGTGCGTTTCCCGTCGCTCTGACAAAGCTTATCAGCACCGCCGACGCCAAGGGCGACACAAAGGGGATATACGCTCTCAAAGCGGCGTCGTCAAAGCTTTTCGGACTTGTCGGCTTTGCGGGTATGGCGGTGATGCTTATAGCGGCAAAGCCCTATTCAGTTCTGATTTCCTCGTCCCCCGAAAGTATATATACAATTCTTGCGCTTGCGCCCTCGGTCTTCTTTTCCTGCCTCTGCGCGTGCAGGAGAGCCTACGCCGAGGGCTTTCTCGATATGAAGCTCACCGCCGCCTCTCAGCTCATCGAGGCGTTTTCAAAAATGGTTTTCGGGCTTCTCTTTGCCCGGGTGTCGCTTGGATTGTTCTGTAACGAATACGCCGTCTACGGAACCGTTCTCGGCTCATACGCCCACAGCGAGAGTGAGGCGCTCGCGCATATCTATCCCTTTACATCCGCCTTTGCGATGCTTGGCGCAACTTTCGGAAGCGTTCTCGCCTACGCCTTTTCGCTGGTTTATAACAGGATAAATTACAAAGTCCCGAAGGTGGGCAGGGGGGATGTCAGCCTTGCAAGCAGAGAGCTTATGAGCTTCAGTCTAACCCTCGTCGGCGCGACTGCCGTGCAGAGCCTTGCAAACTTTTTTGATACCTCGTCCGTTCAGTACTGCCTCTCGCTCTGCGACGAAACCGCTCTCAAAGAGGTTTACAGCTATTCGGGTACCGATATTCACACCTATGTCCTCGGCATTTTTGCAACGGCGCTTGATTTCAGAAACCTCGT
This sequence comes from uncultured Eubacterium sp., assembly GCA_905234495.1. Lineage (GTDB taxonomy): Bacteria > Bacillota > Clostridia > Oscillospirales > Acutalibacteraceae > Eubacterium_R. Next base: position 87,062 of record CAJOHE010000003.1, read on the forward strand.
TCCGTCGATAGTTATGGCGCTCGGAGTCGCCGCCGTTCCCGCCGTAAGCTCAGCCTACGAAAACGGAAGCGAAAGCTTTTCAAACCTCATTTCAAGCATCTTCAAATACAGTACGGTTTTTTCCTGCCTTGGCGGAACGGTGCTCATGCTTTTCGGCGATGAAATACTCACCGTTCTTTTTTCAAAATCAAACCCCGATATAGCAGAAAACGCCTCGCGGATTCTTTTCTGGTTCGGCGCTACGGTCGTGCCCTCAGGCGTTGCCACAACGGTCGTCTACTGCGCCCAGTCCCTCGGCTTTGCCGACAAATCAATTCCCTCGTTCATAGTCGGCGCAGCGGTCAGGGTGCTGATAAATTTCCTTCTTATTCCGAAAAGCGGAATAGATATCCTCGGCAGCACCGCCTCGGTTTTCTTCGGCTTTCTCGTTATTGTAATATGGAATATTCTCATAATAACTAAGTATACTAATGTTAAAATCGGACTGTTTTCCACTTTTGTAAAGCCCGTTTTCTGCGCTGTAATCACGTATCTGAGCGTGTTTTTTATCAAAAGTCATAATATTTTTACAATTAATCTTTATATTGATTTAATGATATATACCACTATATCTTTGACAATCTTTGTTTCTTTGCTTTTTTTCACTAAATGTATGACTCTCAAAGATTTCATACACAAAATATTGTAGGAAAATTTGCCCAAAACCCTTGAAATTTCAGGGGTTTTATAGTATTATCATATAGACAAGTTAATCGAAAAGAGAGTGACAAACGTGGCTGTTGAGTTTGAATTTAAAGATAGATACAATATTGACGATTTGATTTCAATAGTCACTCTTCTCAGAGCCCCCGGCGGTTGCCCCTGGGACGCTGCACAGACCCATGAGTCAATAAGGAAAAACTTTATTGAGGAAACCTATGAGGTCATTGAAGCGATAAACAAGGAAGATACCGACGGACTTAAGGAAGAGCTCGGCGATGTTCTTATGCAGGTTGCGCTTCACACAGAGATGGAGCGTGAAAAGGGGAGCTTCGATTTCGACGACGTCTGCAACGACGTGTGTCAGAAGCTGATTATCCGCCACCCCCATGTTTTCGGCAACGTTTCCGCCGATAACGAGGAGGAAGCGCTTGACAGCTGGAACGAAGCTAAAAAAGCCTCAAAGGGCATCAAAAAGCAGAGTCAGTCCATGATTAGCGTGCCTGTTGAACTGCCGGCGCTTATGAGAGCGCAAAAGGTTCAGAGCAAAGCGGCTAAGGTCGGCTTTGACTGGAACGATATAAACGGCGCCATCGACAAGGTTAACGAAGAGATTAACGAGTTAAAAATTGCCGCAGAGCACGGCGATAAAGCAGAGATTGAAGAGGAACTCGGCGACCTGCTTTTTTCCTGCGTCAATGTTTCCCGATTCTTAAAGCTTGACAGCGAAGAAGCGCTCAAGGGCGCGACGGACAAGTTCATTTCCCGCTTTAAGATTGTTGAAGAGCTTGCGCAGCAAAGAGGCATCTCAATGGAAGAATCATCAATCGAAACGCTTGATTCACTGTGGGATGAGGCAAAAGAAATATTAGCTGAGTAATCAGCAAAAAATGGAGGAAATTTTATGAATAAGACAGATCTCGTAAATGCAGTAGCAGCAGCTACAGAACTTTCAAAGGCAGACGCAGCTAAGGCTGTAACAGCTACAGTAGACGCTATCACTAAGGCTCTTGCTGACGGTGATAAGGTTGCTCTTGTTGGTTTCGGTACATTCTCAGTTAAGAAGCGCGCAGCTCGTGAGGGTGTTAATCCTGCAACAGGCAAGAAGATTAAGATTGCTGCAACAAAGGTTCCTGCATTCAAGGCAGGCGCAGCTCTTAAGGACGCTGTAAAATAATCTTATGATTACGAAGGGCTGTTTTAAACAGCCCTTCACTTTTTGGTGATGCTATGCGACTTGACAAATACTTAAAGGTTTCAAGAATAATTAAAAGAAGAACCGTTGCAAACGACGCTTGCGACGCCGAAAAAATCGAGGTAAACGGCAAGGTTGCAAGAGCTTCCTACAACGTAAAGGTCGGCGACGTGATAAGCGTTAATATCGGCGCCGTTCCCCGCAAGTTTAAAGTTCTTGAAATAAACGAGCACGCCCTCAAGGAGGACGCCTCAAAAATGTACGAAGAGATAAAATAAAATGACTTTCGCCTGCATATATTTTAGCAGGTGATTTTTTTATGGAAAATGAAGCACGGCACACCCTGAGCCTTACCGACAGAAGCGAGCTTTCCCTGACGGGAATTAACGACGTGGACGCCTTTAACGAAGAGGAAATATCCGTTATATGCGAGTGCGGAGAGCTGCTTATAAAAGGCGATTTGCTGCATATAGAAGAGCTCAGCCTTGAGACGGGAATAATGAACGTGAGCGGGAAAATAAGCAGCCTCACATATTCCGAAAAGCTCTCGCGCACCTCGGTGTTCAAAAAGCTTTTTGGAGCCTGATACCGCTTTTTATGCCGTGCTTTTCGGCGTGTTTCTCGGCGCTCTTTACGATTTTTCCCGCTTTCTTAGAATCGACTTTCGCATCAGGTTTTTTGCCGATTTCTTTTTCTGGATTATTTCCGCCTTCTGCACCTATTCCTTCTTTCTGGTATTCACAAACGGTAATATCAGAATGTTATATTTTGTTATATTTTTTACCGGCTCAATGCTCTATTTATACACTTTGGGCTACGTTACAAAGCGGATTGAAACAGGAATTTACAGAATGATTATCAAAATGCGCTCAAAGGTTAAAAAATATTTAAAAAATATTACAAAAAAATTAAAAAAACTATTGCATTTACCCTATAATATATATTATAATAAAAAGCGTACGAACAAGGCTTTTACGTTAAAACGCAACAAAGGTGAATGTGATGAAAGAGAAAAAGGCTAAAAAATTCTCACTTAAAGACTTTGTCCTTGAAAAGAAAAACCTTCCCGTATGCATCGTAGTGCTTGCGCTTCTTGCGGTGTTTGCATTTTCGGGAATTACGATAGCGCGCAACAGCGCAGACATCAGCCGAATGCAGGTTCAGAAAGAAGAGCTTGTCGCTCAGGTTGACAGCGTTGAAGCTGAAAACGCGCAGCTCGGTGAGATTCGCGACAGCGAGGACACCAACGATTATATTGAGCAGAAGGCTCGTGAAAAGGGATATGTAAAATCAGGCGAAACTGTTTTTTACGATATCTCGGCAGGTGAATAAAAACATTTAAGGGAGGGTTGGTACCCTCCCTGCTTTGATATGGGTGAAAAGTATGAGAGAAATAAGCGCAGAATTAATCACGTCAACGGTTAAAGAGCTTGTTATAAAAGCAAACAAGATTCTTGCCGACGACCTTATTGACTGCATATCCTGCAGCAGGGCAAAAGAGAATAACGAAACCGCAAAGTCAATCCTCGGCGACCTTGAAAAGAATATCGACGCCGCGAAGGAGCTTGACATTCCGATTTGTCAGGATACGGGTATGGCTGTAATCTTTGCCGAAATCGGGCAGGACGTCCATATCACCGGCGGCTCTTTTGAGGATGCGGTAAACAGGGGAGTGAGCGAGGGCTATACTGACGGACTTCTCAGAAAGTCGGTTGTCCGCGACCCGTTTAAAGACAGGGTAAACACAAACGACAACACCCCCGCAATTATCCACACAAGAATTGTCGACGGCGATAAAATTAAAATCACAGCCGCGCCCAAGGGTTTCGGCAGCGAAAATATGAGCGCAATTAGAATGTTTACCCCCTCGGCCAAGAGGGAAGACATCGTCGGCTTCGTTGCAGATACGGTAAAAAAAGCGGGCTCAAATCCCTGCCCGCCCGTCGTTATCGGCGTTGGCATCGGCGGCGATTTTGAATACAGCGCAGTCCTCGCTAAAAAGGCTTTATGCAGAAACGTGTCAAAGAGAAACGGCGACGCGTTTTACGCCGAACTCGAAGCCGAGATGCTTGAAAAAATCAACGCCCTCGACATAGGACCTCAGGGCTTTGGCGGCAACACCACGGCTCTTTGCGTAAATATCGAAACCTACCCGACCCATATCGCAGGGCTTCCCGTTGCGGTCAACGTCGGCTGCCATGTTACAAGGCACGCGTCAAAGGAAATCTGATTATGTATATGCAAATGGTTGCGCCCTGCCTTCTCGGTCTTGAGGGCTTGGTCGCAGATGAACTGAAATATATCGAGGCGCAAAACGTCTCAGCCGAAAACGGCAGGGTTTTCTTTGAGGGCGACGAGAGCATATTAGCCCGTGCAAACCTCTGCAGCAGGTTTTCCGAGAGAATACTCATCGTTCTCGACAGGTTTGAGGCGAAAAGCTTTGAGGAACTCTATCAGGGCGTGAAGGCTCTTCCGTGGTCGGAATATATCGGCTCGGCGGACGCGTTTCCCGTAAAGGGTTACAGCATCAATTCCGCCCTTCATTCGGTTCCCGACTGCCAGAAGATTATCAAAAAGGCAATAGTCGACAGCCTTGCCGAAGACTATAATATAAAGTGGTTTGAGGAAAGCGGCGCCATTCATCAGGTGCAGTTTTCAATTATGAAGGACGAGGTCACCGTGATGCTCGACACCTCGGGCGCAGGCCTTCACAAAAGGGGATACCGCCCCGATGCAAACGCGGCGCCCCTCAGGGAAACTCTCGCCGCGGCGCTCTGCTCGCTTTCAAGGCTTCGCCACTATCATACGTTGTACGACCCGTTTTGCGGCAGCGGAACGATTCTTATTGAGGGCGCAATGCTTGCCCATAACATCGCCCCGGGGCTTAACAGAAGCTTTGATTTTCAGAACTGGGGCTTGGTAAGAGATGAAACGCTTGCCACAGAAAAAGACCGCGCCAAAAGTCTTGTTAAAACCGATACGGACTTTGCGGCGTTCGGTTATGATATCGACGAAAAGAGCCTTGAGCTCACTAAGCTTAATGCGAAGCGCGCGGGCGTGGATAACTTTCTCACTCTCTCACGCGCCGATATAAGGGATTTCAGCCCGACGACGGAACGCGGCACCCTCGTTACAAATCCGCCATACGGCGAGCGTATGCTCGATATAAGGCAGGCGGAAGAGCTCTATAAAATTATGGGCGAAAAATTCGCGCCGAAAAATGGCTGGTCCTACGGAATAATTTCCCCCGACGAGGAATTTGAAAAGGTGTTCGGCAGGAAAGCCGACAAACGCAGAAAGCTTTATAACGGTATGATTAAATGCCAGTATTATATGTACTTTAAGTAGGTGAAACTATGGATTACAGGGAAAAGTATAACGAATGGCTCGCATTTGCCGACGAAAAGACAAAGGCTGAGCTTCTCGCAGTAAACGACGAAAAGGAAATTGAGGACAGATTTTATAAGGACCTCGCCTTCGGTACGGGCGGACTTCGCGGCGTTATGGGCGCGGGCTCAAACCGTATGAATAAATACACCGTCGGCAAGGCGACTCTCGGTCTTGCAAACTATCTTCGCGATAAGTTTGACGGCGATATAAGCGTTGCAATCGCCTGCGACACAAGGCTCAATTCAAGGGCGTTTCTCGAATGTGCCGCTCAGGTTTTCGCATCTCAGGGCATTACCGTCTACGCCTACGACACGGTTGTTCCCGTTCCCGTGCTTTCCTTTACAACGAGGTATCTCGGATGCAACGCGGGCGTTATGATTACCGCGTCGCACAATCCAAAGGAATACAACGGCTACAAGGTTTACGACAGCAAGGGCTGCCAGTTCTGCACCGAGGACGCGAAGAATGCAATCGGTTATATCAATAAAATCACTGACTATTCGTCAATCTATAAGGACGGCGAAAGCGTTGACACATACGTTAAAAGCGGTAAGGTAATCTACGTCGGCGAAAAGGAACTCGCCGCGTTTATCACCGAGGTTAAAAAGCAGTCGCTCTATGAAGAAAAAAGCGACCTTAAAATAGTCTACACACCCCTTCACGGCACGGGCAACATCCCCGTTCAGCGCGTTCTTGAGGGAATGAACGTAACCGTTCTGAAGGCTCAGCAGGAACCTGACGGCAATTTTCCGACGGTTAAATCACCGAACCCAGAGGACAAGGCGGCGCTCACTCTCGCAATAGAAAAAGCAAAGGAAATCGGCGCTGACCTCGTTCTCGGCACCGACCCTGACTGCGACCGAGTAGGTATAGCTGTAAAGGACGGCGACGAGTACAGGCTCTTCACCGGCAACCAGACGGGCGCGGTTCTCGTTAAGTTCGTGCTCGAGATGAAGAAGGCATCGCTCAACGAAAAATCAACTCTTGTCAAAACGATTGTAACGTCCGAGCTCGGCGCTAATATCGCAAAGAGTTACGGGCTCATCATTGAGGAAACTCTCACGGGCTTCAAGTTCATCGGCGACAAGATTAATAAATACGAGGAAAGCGGCAAGCAGGAATTTGTCATCGGCTACGAGGAATCCTACGGCTACCTTGTCGGCACCCACGCAAGGGATAAGGACGGCGTTGTTTCCTCGATGCTCATCTGCCAGATGGCGGCGTGGTATAAGAATCAGGGCAAAACTCTTGTTGACGCGCTCAATGAAATCTACGATGAATACGGCTATTATCTCGACTGCCTAGACAGCTTTGTTTTAAAGGGCAAGGACGGCGCGGAAAAGATTCAGAGCCTTATGTCATATTTCAGGGAAAAGGGCAAAGCGCTTCTTGACGGCGTATCAGAGATTATCGATTTCTCTCAGGGAGTCAGGGATTTGCCGAAGGAAAACGTTCTCAAATATATCTGGACAGACGGCTCGTGGATGGCGGTTCGTCCGTCGGGCACCGAGCCCAAAATCAAGGTCTACTATTCAATCGTCGGGGCTGACAGGGAAATGGCGCAAAAACGCCTTGACTCAATCAGAAGCATAATCGACGGCATTATTAATTCATAGGTGTGAATATGGATAAGATTAAAAACTACGTTGAAACGGTTCTCGCGCCGAAGCTTCAGGGCGACGGCGGCTGGGTTGAATTTGAGTCGGTAAACGGCGAAGAGCTCACCCTCGTGTTCAGGGGAGAGTGCTCAAAATGCCTGATACTGAGCAGATGCACCGACTGGATTGAGGACGAAATCAAACATGATTTAAACAAAACCGTAAAGGTTAAAGCTATAAGAAAAAAGCCTTATTTTCAGGACGTTTAAAGAGGAATTATTATGGCTCATATTAAGGTTACAAGGCGGTCAATGCGCCCCGAGGAATGGACGGTGCTTCGCTTTGGCTGGCTGAAAAGACATATATACGGCAGAAAATGGGAGATTGAAAATCTCATGATTCGCGATGCCCGTCAGGTGGCTGAAATGGAATACGAGTATTATTCCGAGGATTACAGACCGCTCAGAAAAGGCGATATGTATTTCACGCCCGACGGCACGGCGTTTATCAAAGCCGACGTGGATATCCCGAAGGATATGCAGGGTGAAGAGCTGTGGTTTTCGCTTAAAACCGCGGCTGAAATCATCGTGAACGTAAACGGCAAATATATCGGCGGCGTTGACCCGAACAGGGAAAGAATGCTTCTTTCTCCCTATGTAAACACCAAGAAAACGCTTCACTTTGAGATGACGGGCTACAACCGCTCAAAGCCCGACGACGAGAGAAACCCCGAATCCCTTTCCGTAAGGGGCTGCCGTCAGATTTTTGAGGGAGCATACATCTGCACCGTAAATCACAAGGTGCAGAATTTGGTATGGGATTTCGAGCTTCTTCTCGATATCGCCGAGAGCGAGCTTTTCAGCGAGGATTACAGGGAATTTCTGAATACCGAGCTTTATAACGCAATGAATCTCATCGACTTTGACGGCGATGAGCTTTCGGGCGTCGACGAGTGTAAAAAGTATATCGAAGACGTGATTTACGCAAACGACACCTACAGGGGAAGCGGCAACGTTGCACTTATCGCTCATTCGCATCTCGACCTTGCCTACTACTGGCGTAGGATTCATTCCGTTCAGAAAAACCTCAGGACAGTCCTGATTCAGCTCAGGCTTATGGACAAGTACAAGGATTTCAGATATACCCACACTCAGCCGTATATCTACGAAACCCTTGAAAAATACTATCCCGACGTTTTTGCAGAGCTCAAGAAAAAGGTTAAGGCGGGGCAGTTTGAGCCCGTCGGCGCTATGTACGTTGAGCCCGACTGCAATATCCCTAACGCCGAAAGCCTTATCCGTCAGTGCCTCTACGGTCAGCAGGCGTATAAGAGGATGTTCGGCAAAACCGTGAATAACGCGTGGCTTCCCGACGTTTTCGGCAACAGCTGGATCCTGCCGCAGATTCTCAAAAAATCGGGCGTTGACTACTTCGTTTCAAACAAGATGTCAACGTGGAACGACACAAACAGATTTCCGCACAACAGTTTCATATGGCGCGGAATTGACGGCACGGACGTCTATGCCTGCGTACCGCCGACTCATTTTATAACGTGGAACAAACCCTCGCAGGTTGTTGAAAACTGGGAGGCTTATATCGATAAAAATACCGCGCCCCAGAGCCTCAATATGTTCGGCTACGGCGACGGCGGCTCGGGCTGCACCGAGGAAATGATTGAGCTTATGCACCGCTTTGAAAAGCTTTCGGTTATGCCGAAATGCGAGCATATGAGCGCTGCTGACTATCTTGAAAGAAATCTCAAAGACAACGCCAAGCTTGATGTCTGGGACGGCGAACTCTACCTTGAAATGCACAGGGGAACGCTCACCACAAAAGCCGACCTCAAAAAGATAAACCGTCGCCTTGAGCACAAGCTTCGCGACGCGGAAATGCTTTGCGTTCTCAGGGGCGAGGACCGCACGGAGGAACTCACCGCGCTTTATAAAAAGCTACTTGTAAATCAGTTCCACGACATCCTTCCGGGTTCGCACATTCACCCCGTTTACGAAGATACAATGGCTGATTATGCCGAAATTGAAACCGCGCTTGACGAGATAATCGGCACGGGCTCAAAGTATTTCAACACCCTCAATTTCAGGCGCGACGCGCTCACCTTTGTGCCGAATAAAAACGGCACCTCGGCGCGCTACGGTAAAAAGGGTAACTGGCTCATTCCGAATATAGAACCCCTCTCGTCAGCCTCTCTCAGAAAGACCGTTTTTAACGGAGAGTGGATAAAGCTCGGCAAGACTATTGAAACCCCGTTTTATTTAATCAAGTTCAATCCCGACGGCTCTTTTGCAAAGCTTTGGGATAAAGAGCAGGAACGCGAGTGGACGGCGGGCGATTTCAATAAGCTCAAGCTTTACGGCGACACCCCCGGCAATTACGATGCCTGGGATATCCTTCCGACCTATAAGGATAAGCAGTATAAGTTCACGGTTGAAAAGCCCCTTGAGCTTGCGTCCCTCGACAGCGAGTGCGCAAGCTTTAAGACGGTTTTAAAAACCGATAAATCAAGCTGGAAAATGACAATCCGTCTTTTCAGAAGAAGCAGGGGAATCGAGGTTGAAAACCTTGTCGACTGGCACGAAAAGCACAGACTTGCCAAGGCTGAATTTTCCTGCAACGTCCTTTCAAGAAAAGCCCTGTGCGACACTTCGGCAGGCTTTATCGAAAGGGATACGCACAAAAACACGTCGTGGCAGAAGGCACGCTTTGAGGTCTGCCACCACAACTGGGTTGACCTCTCGGAAACCGACGGCGGCGTTGCGCTTATCAACGACTGCAAATACGGCGTAGGGCTTGACGAAAACACTATGTCCCTCTCGCTTCTTCGCGCCACAATCCGCCCCGACGTCACAAGCGATATGGGCGTGCACAATTTCTGCTATATGATTTATCCCCACGCCTCAGGCGCGGTTGAAGCGGGCGTAAACAGGCTTGCGCTTCAATATAACGAGCCGCTAATCAAAGCGGACGTCAGCTACAGCGGCAGCACCTTCGAGCCACTTTACCTTCAGGCTATGAAGAAATCCGAAAACGGCAAAATGACCGTCGTCAGACTTTCCGAGCAGGACGGCTGCCGCGGAACGATTAAGCTTCAGAAGAAGGTTAAGCTTCTCAATATGCTTGAGGAAGTCGAGGGCGAAACGGACGTAATTGATTACAGGCCGTTTGAAATTATCACCATAGGAGTTTAGTATGACAGGAACACAGCTTGCAATAATTATCGCGGTAGTGCTCGTGCTTGGCATAGTCATTTTTCCGCTGATTAACCGCGCTCAGTTTCGGCGCCTTCCGCCCGAACAGCAGGTGCGCATTATAATGAAGCAGGCAAAAAAGCTCATATATTTCAAAAACGTTTCAAAGGGTACGACGGGCAAGCTCTACTACGTCAAAAACAAGAGAAAGATACTCATTTTTGACTGGGTGCTCGAAGACGGCAAAATGGTCGTCTACGATGAAAAGCCCTTTGAAAGGTGGGACTATCCCGAGGAACGCGAGCCCCTCAATGAGGACGAGCTTCGTCAGCTTATGGAAGAGCTTAAAAAGTACAATAAAAAGAATCCGGTCAAGCTTGTGTTTAAAAATATTTAGTTATGAATTTACCCGAAAACGCCAGAAACTTAATAGAGCTCATCGAGCAAAGCGGCTATGAGGCATACGCCGTGGGCGGCAGCGTCAGGGATTACCTTCTCGGCAAGCCCTGCGACGACCTTGATATAACAAGTTCCGCCACGCCCTTTGAGCTTGAAAAGATACTTGACGAGAAGAAAATAAAATATATCGAAACGGGGCTTAAGCACGGCACCCTCACCGTTCTGATGAACGGCGAGCCCTTTGAGGTGACAACCTTCCGCACCGACGGCGAGTACTTCGACTCGCGCCACCCCGACACCGTAAACTTTGTCCGCGACCTGAAAGAGGATTTATCGCGCAGGGATTTTACAATCAACGCGATGGCGTACAGTGATAAAAAGGGGATAGTCGACCTTTTCGGCGGAAAAGAGGATTTGGAAAACAAAATCATCCGCACCGTCGGCGAGCCCGATAAACGCTTCGGCGAGGACGCGCTCAGGATTATGCGTGCCGTCAGGTTTTCCGCAGTTCTCGGCTTTGACATCGAGGATGAAACAAAGCAGTCGATTTTCAGAAATAAGGAAAAGCTTCTCAGCGTTTCCTACGAAAGGCTTTTTGCAGAGCTTTCAAAGCTTCTGATGGGCGAATACGCCTTTGACGCGCTTATGGAATACAGGGACGTCATCGCGGTGTTCATTCCCGAAATAAAGGACAGCTTCGACTTTCCGCAGCGCTCAAAATGGCATCTTTACGACGTGTGGGAGCATATCTGCCACACGGTCAAAAATTCCCCGTATGACCTCAATATAAGGCTCACGATGCTTCTTCACGATATCGGCAAGCCCTTCTGTCAGTCAACCGACGAAAAGGGAAGCGACCATTTCTACGGCCACCCGAAGGTTAGCGCAGAGCTCGCGGGCGAGGCGCTGAAAAGGCTAAAGGTTTCAAACGCGGTTTATGACGAGGTAATAACTCTCATAAACTATCACGATATAAAGCTCAGACCGGAAAAGAAGATAATCAAGCGCTGGCTCTCGCGCCTCGGCTATGACACTCTCAAAAAGCTGATGATTGTCAAGCGCGCCGATATGCTCAGCCAGAATACCGACCTCACCGTCGACGAAATTCCTTATATCGACGAAATCGACGCGATGATTGATGAGATACTCAACGAGGCTGAACCGTTTACGGTAAAAGAGCTTGAAATAAACGGCTACGACCTTATGGAACTCGGCGTGACGGGAAAGAGAATAGGCGTCATCCTTTCAACGCTTCTCGACCTCGTTATAAGCGAGGAACTTGAAAACACAAAGGACTCGCTTCTCGATTACGTCAAACGAAAAATGATATAAATAAAAAGGCTTTCTCAAAAGGTTGAGAAAGCCTTTAATTATTATCTTTTAGAACGTAACCTCGCCGTCGTGAGAGATTGACGAAACCGCCGTTACCGCTTCAATTTCCGCAAGCTCCTTAACGCATTTCGCCTCGTCCTCGCTTGAAAATTCAATCACGAGATTGAGCTTGTCCGCGCTCAGAGTTCTCGACTTAACCTTGTACTTCTTGCAGTTGGTTTTAACCGCGTCCATAATCTTTTCCTCACAGTCATAGCCGTCGGCGTTTACCGTGAGAAGCTTCATCGGCTTGGGTGAGGGGAACTTGTTGAGAACAAGAATGCCGACCGTAACAAGCGCCGCAACCGCAAACGCAACAATCGCAAGTCCCGCGCCGCACATAATTCCTTCCGCAATCGCAAGGAAGAGGAACACGAGGTCCATCGGGTCCTTAATCGCGGTACGGTATCTGACAATCGAAAGCGCGCCGACCATACCGAGGGAAAGCACGATATTGCTTGAAATCGTAATGATGATTGCCGCAACGATAACCGTCAGCACCCAGAGCGAAACGTTGAAGGTGCGGTTGTAAAAGCTCTTTCTCGTGATAACGTGGTAGAGAAGGAATACGTAAAATCCCATTACCGCCGCAATCAGAAGATTGAGCGCGATAGTCTTTGTCGACATATCTGCCGAGTAGGTCTGTAAAAAGCTCTGTTTAAAAATATCTGTAAAGGTCATAGTCAAACTCCTTTAAAATAGTTTAGTGAATTTTCTGCACAGGTAGAATTTTGAAAAACTCGACCATTGAAGCCTGTCTGGCTGCAAAAGCATATTGATGTAATCGGGAAGAAGCTCGTCCCACTTTACCTCTAAAATATGCTGCCCTGTTTCAAGTATCGGTCTCATAGGAATATCCTCGTCGAAAAACCTTTCGCAAAAGCCCGACGCCCTGATGTTGTAGTCAAACGTCACCCTGACGTTTCCTATGGGATACGTAAACGGAATTCTCTCGTACTCAACGATTACAACGGGTTTCAGCCCTCTCGTCCTCATCTGCGATATGAGCTTCAGAAGAAGGGGATGGCTCTCGCCGTCAGTCTCGGGAATCCTGCCGTTTATAAGCTCCTGAGCCTGCTCTCTTGTGAGGGGGCATCCGAGCTTTCGGCACTTGCCCGACTGCTTTTGCTTGAGCTCAAGCTGAATGAAACCGTCGCTGTGGTTGTAAATTCTTATTCTGAATTTTTCCCTCGGGTCGGTTCCGTTTTCGTTTTCATAGTAGCAGGTGTTGTCCGTATCGTCAAAGTAGAGCGAGCGGATGTTGTAGCCGCCCTTGTACGGACCGTCGGTGCTGCAGTGTGAATCCTTCTGCATTACCGGCGCAATCCTTTGCTTTATTTCCTCAAGCTGAACCGCCGTGGCAAGGTATTTGTACTCGTGCCTGAATTTAACGTCACTCATTCCTGCCACCTGCCTTATCCTTTTTTATTCTCACTATCTCAATTATCACAAGAACTAAGAAGGTGAGCCCGAGACACGCGGTAATCGCAAGGTCGGTTTTGTATTTGACAATCTTGTCAAGCGTCTCATTTGTGCTGTCGTCAAATTCACCGTTAAAAACCGTGTCCTCGTCGACCGTGTTAAAGTCAAATACCGAAACGCCTTCCTTCGTTTTCCAGTCAAGAAGCTTTACCTTTTCGCTTTCCATTCTGAAAATTCCGTCGTCTCTGCTGACGTAGTCAAAGAGCTTTGCGCCCTTCGGAATATATATCTTGAAATAGGTGTCGTACTTCGATGCAAAGAACACCGAAACGTAGTCGTCGGGGGAAGAGTAGTAGCTCTTTAGAAATTCCTTCCTCGCGTAGTAAAAGTCGTTGAAATATTCGGCAAATTCAGCCGTCGTCTGCATACCCGAAGCCGTGTCGAATTCGCTTGCGGGAGTGCCGTCCTTCCACCTGATTAAATCGCAATTCCTCGACTGTTCAATAAGCTCAGCCGTATCGCTCGTAAAGTTCGTCAGGTCGTTTATAAACGCCGCCGAAAAGCTCTTGTCGAGAATATCGAGCACGTCGCTTCTGAAGCTTTCGTCCTCAAGCATAATCGCGTAATATGCGTCGCTTCTCGCGTAGTGGCGGTCAATCATAATCTCGTTGACTGCCGATGAGTTAAAGAAGTTTGAAGCCGCGCCGAGCGCCCAGTCGTGGTCCCACGGCATCATCGGGTGAATGACGTCGTCCTTGTCAATGTAGTAGTACTTGCTCGGCCCCGCAATATCCCAGTTTACAAGGAATTCCTCGTATGCGTAGCTGAGAGCAAAGGCGTGAAGGTCGGCAAGCTTCGCGCACTTTTCAAAATCCCTCGCGGAAAGCGCGCCCTCAAGGTCTGAAACATATCCCTTGACCTCGTTCACGTCGCCGTAAAGCACGTTGATTCGCCAGCCGAAATCGCTCTTGAATTCGTGCGTGTTCTTTGTAACCGCAATCTCAAATACGCCCTTGATGCCGCTGTCGACGTCCGAAAGATAGCTGTCCTTCGTGACAATACCGTAAAGTCCGAGGTATTCACCGTTTGCAAAAAGGTCAACGTATGTGTAGGGCGTGGCGTAGTCAAAATCAAATTCCTGCGCCGCGTGGCTTGCAATCGCGTTTCTCATCCTGCTCTCGTCCGAGTATTCGGCAAGAAGGCAGAGCTTTTTGACCTCGTTGAATTCGCCCACGCTGACAGGCTTCGTAAATGAAAGCGTGTAGGGCTTCTTGTCCCATTCCCAGGTGCTGTTGCCCCTGCCGGAAACCGTTGCGCTCTCGCTGAGCTTAACGTTTCCGCTTTCATCAAGGAATATCGCCGCTATGTCTTCATCGTGCGTTTTGCCCGAGTTCACGTTTTGCATATTTCCCGATTTTGTTTCAATACATACCGAGGGAAGATTTTTACACTGATTAATCACAACCGTGTATTCTTCGCTCTTGTTACCGTTTGTCAGAAGCATTTTGCAGTCGCTGCCTGTCGGCACGTTTTCAATGCTGCTGTCGAAGTTGCCGTTTTCATCTGAAAAACTTACTTCGCCTTCGTCACAGACAACCTCAACCTCATCCGCCGAAAGATACGACGGCAGAAACAGATAGTATTTCCCGTCGGTATCGTTCTGATAAAGGTGGTATGTTATATCGTTTTTTTCGTCATAAAAGCCGACCTTCTCATTCACGCTTTTATCGTTTACAAAAAGGAAGCAGGCTATGACGGCAATCATACACAGAAGCATGGCAATAACTGCGTATGTAATCTTTTTATTATTCATCAATGTTTTACCTCGTTTACCGTCTGCAAAACATTTTAACACAGTATAATTATTTATTCAACCTTAATAATATTTCTTGTGAAGCTCAAGAAGCTCACTCTCGCTGAGATATGCGCTGAGCGCACCAGCGGCGGTAACGGACTTTCCGCCCGTGATGTTTCCAAGCTCAATACATTTTCTCAGAGAATAGCCGCCAAAAAGACCGTAGCAGAAACCCGCAAGAAAAGCGTCGCCCGCGCCCGTTGAATCAACGCATTTGAAATCATCAACGCTTTTAACAAAGAACTCACCGTCGCCGTCAATTCCGAGGCAGCCCTCAGAATCAAGCTTTACAACAACTTTTTCAAAGTGTTTACTTAGCGCCTGCGCCGCCTTATCGGGCGTGCTTTCACCCGTGATTTTCACAGCCTCTTTTCTGTTCGGCGTGTAGTAGTCGGCAAGCTCAAGCACGTCGGCGTATTTATCAAAGCTCAGGTTATCGTCCCAGCCCGTGTCAAGCACAAGTATAGTGCCCTCGTCCTTGAGCTTCCTGTAAACGGGGTTGAAACCGCCGACCTGCATCAGGCAGATTTTCGCGCCCTTTGCCATATTATAGAATTCCTCGAGCGCTCTGTCGTCGGGTTCTATATTGCCCTTGCCGTAAGAGATAAAGGACCTGTCGCGAGGCAGGATTATTGACGAGGAAATATTGAGCGGAATTCCTTCGCCCCTGTAAAGATTTACGGGCGAAACCCCGTTCTGTTCATATTCACTTTTCGCGAAATTTGAAAATATATCGTCGCCGAGCTCGGTGGCGATTTTTGTTTCTATGCCGAGTCTGCCGAGGTTTATGAGCGTCGCGGGAAGTCCGCCGCCGAGCTGAATATCAAAATCCCTGCAGTAAACCTCTTCGCCTGCGTCGGGTATTCTCTCGGCGCCCTGATACAGAAGGTCAATGTTTGTAATGCCCGCACCCGTGATAAACGCCATTATTTCCAGCCCCCTGTGTAGTCTTTGTTAAGTTCAAGATAATCGTCGACAAGCGCCCTTGCAAGCGAATAGCTGTTTACAAGCGGGTGCACCATCAGAGCCTCAACAGCCTTGCCGACGGATTTTTTCCTGATAGCCTCGCTTGAAAATCTCTCGTAAATCTTTACTCGGCGGATGAGTTCAAGCTTTTCCTTGTCGACCTTTCCGAAACGGTGGGGGATTGCCTCGCCGTTTTTAATGTCGCAGGTGATTTCCGCAACGTCGCTGTCATTAAGCCCTTCAACAGCGCCGCCGTTTGGAACGCAGAGTATCATCGAATCCTCTTTGCCGCACGTTTCAAGCTCAATAAATCTGAGCGCAACGCCCGCATATCCGCCGTCGTCCTTTTGGTAAATATCAAAGTGCCACGGGTTGTTTCTCTTAATACCCGTCTCGCTTGCCATATAGTTGTTTTCGCGCTCGCCGTACCACTTGTCAAAAACGCTGAGTGCCGTATCAAAATCGTTTTCTATGTCGATGCCTTTAAGCTCGGCGGTCATAGCTTTGTTAATTTCGCAAATCTGCTCGCCGCGGGTTTTATCGGCTTTCAGAATGTTTTCAAGCGCCTTTTCGCGATAGTAAAAATAGTAGAGATACTCGTTGAAAATCGCGCCGCTTTTCCTGATAAGCTCTCTGTCAAAATATCTAAGGTCAGTGTCGGTGTAAGCCTTTTCGTTTTCAATGATGTCGCCGAGCATTTCTTTTCCGTCAATAGTTACCGACGTGAAATAGGAAAGGTGATTGAGTCCGAAAACCTCGCCCTTTGCAGAGCCTTCGGGTGCGCCGTAAAGCTTTTCAAAGGTTCTCAGCATACCGCTCGGCGCGTCGCAGATTCCGTATGTAAAATCGTAGCCGAGGTCTCGCAGTATCTGGCTCACAAGCCCTGCGGGGTTCGTGAAATTGAAAACCTTGCAGTTAGGCTTTGCGTATTTCCTGATAAGCTCGCAGTATTCGGTCAGCGCGCTGATGCTTCTTATTGCAAACGAAAAGCCCGCCGCGCCCGTTGTTTCCTGACCGAGCACGCCGTGGGAAAGGGCAATCCTCTCGTCCCTGACTCTCATCTCGTCGCCGCCCTCGCGGATTGTGGTGATAACGTAATCCGCGTTTTCAACGGCTTCCTTCGCGTTAAGAGTCAGCGAAAAATCAAGGTCGCCGCAAATCCTCTTTGCAACTTCCTTCGCCATTTTACCGTATATATTAAGCTTTTCCTCGTCCTTATCCATAAAGACGAGCTCGTCAATTTTCAGCTCTTTGGCTCTCTGCGCGATACTCTTTGCAAGAAACATCGACCTCACGCCACCGCCGCCGATTACAGCAAGCTTCATCAAATCACCGCCTTGTATAAGCTAATTATATTATAATTGTAACTAATTGTAAATATTTTTATTGTTGACTTATTATGATAAAAATATTATAATAACTTGAACTTATACGGGAAATGCCGGCGCATATTTTTGAGGTGTTAGTATGACTTTACTTATTAAAAATGCAAAGACATATATAAACGGCTCTTTCAGCGAGCTCGATGTTCTTATTAAGAATGACGTTATTCATTCTATCGGTGTTTCTCTTTCTGCCGATAATATTCGTGTTATTGACGCTATGGGTAAATATTTTCTTGTTCCGGGTTTTGTTGATGTTCACACACATCTTCGAGAGCCCGGCTTTTCATATAAGGAAACAATAAAGACTGGTTCAATGGCAGGAGCAAGAGCGGGGTATAACCTTCTTTGCACGATGCCAAACCTCAACCCGCCGCCCGACTGTGCCGAAAACTTAAAGGCGCAGACGGATATAATTGAACGTGACGCTGTGATAGACGTCGTTCCCTTCGGTACAATCACAAGGGGCAGAAAGGGCGTGGGCGAGCTCGTGAATTTCGCAGAGCTTGCTGATAACGTCGCAGGCTTTTCCGACGACGGCACGGGCGTGCAGACCGACGGGCTTATGGAAAAGGCTATGGAAGAGTGCGCTAAGCTCGGTAAAATCATCTCAGCCCACTGCGAGGTAAACGAACTTCTCAGAGGCGGCTATATTCACGACGGCGAATACTGCAAGGCGCATAATCATAAGGGCATCTGCTCAGAGAGCGAATGGGCTCAGATTGAAAGGGACTGCCGCCTTGCGGAAAAGACCGGTTGCCGCTACCACGTCTGCCACATCTCAACAAAGGAAAGCGTTGAGATAATCAGGCAGGCAAAGAAAAGGGGCGTGAAGGTCACCTGCGAAACGGGACCTCACTACCTCACAATGTGCGATGAGGATTTGCAGGAAGACGGCAGATTCAAAATGAACCCGCCGCTCAGAGCCCGCGAGGATATGGAAGCGCTGATTGAAGGCGTGCTCGACGGCACGGTCGACGTTATTGCAACAGACCATGCGCCGCACTCAGCCGAGGAAAAGTCCAAGGGGCTTGAAAAATCGGCGATGGGCGTAGTCGGACTTGAAACGGCGTTCGGCGTGCTCAATACAAAGCTTGTTAAAACGGGAATAATTCCGCTTGAAAAACTGATATATATGATGTCCGTCCGCCCGCGCGAGATTTTCGGCTTTGACGGCGGCGAGATAAAAGAGGGCGCGCCCGCAAACCTTGCACTTCTTGATATTGATAAGAAGTGGACGGTTGAGCCCGACAAATTCGTTTCAATGGGCAGAGCAACGCCGTTTGAAGGCTGGGAGCTTTACGGCGAAAATCTTTTGACAATACTGAGAGGGGAGATTGTGTATGAAGCCATATAATAAAAAAATCGTGCTTGAAAACGGCAAAGAGTTTTACGGCTGGGGTTTCGGCGCCGACAGGGAAGCGATAAACGAAATCGTTTTCAACACCTCGATGGTCGGCTATCAGGAAATCATTTCCGACCCGAGCTATACCGACCAGATGGTGTGTATGACTTATCCTCTCATCGGCAACTACGGTATGACCGATGAGGACTACGAAACCAAGGTTCCCACAATGGGCGGTCTCATTGTCAGGGAATATAACGATTTACCCTCAAACTTCCGCTATACCAAAACTCTTTCCGAGGTGCTCGACGAATACGACATCCCTGCAATCAGCGGCGTCGACACCCGTATGATTACGAGAATAATCCGCGACGAGGGCTCACAGAAGGTTATAATCTGCGATGCAGACGTTCCATACGACGAAGCTCTCAGGAAGGTGAGAGAGTATAAAATCCCGACCGATATGGTGTCAAGAGTAAGCTGCAAAAAGCGCTGGTACTCAAGAACGCCCAATCATAAATACGACGTTGTCGCAATCGACTGCGGCATCAAGCTCAATATTGTAAGAAAGCTCAACGAAAAGGGCTGCAACGTAACCGTCGTTCCATACAACATCACGGCAGAGGAAATTATGAGCCTCAAGCCCGACGGTCTCTTCCTTTCAAACGGCCCCGGCAACCCCGAGGACGTTGAGCCCGTTATAAACGTTGTAAAAGAGCTCAGGGGACAGCTTCCGATTTTCGGCATCTGCCTCGGTCATCAGATGATTTCGCTCGCACTCGGTGCGCATACCTTCAAGATGAAGTTCGGTCACAGGGGCGGAAATCATCCCGTAAAAAATCTTGCCACGGGCAAGCTTGAAATCACGTCGCAGAACCATTCCTACGCCGTTGACGTCAATTCGCTTGACGGCACGGAGCTTGAGCTCACGCATATCAATCTGCTCGACGATACGGCTGAGGGTGTAAAGTCCGCGAAAAACAAGCTCTTCTCGGTGCAGTACCACCCCGAAAGCGCGCCCGGACCTCAGGACAGCGAATACCTGTTTGACGAGTTCATAGCGCTTATGGAAAAGGAGGTGCAGTGATATGCCTAAAAGAACTGACATACATAAAATTCTTGTAATCGGCTCGGGTCCGATTGTAATAGGTCAGGCTGCCGAGTTCGACTACTCGGGCACACAGGCTTGTCTTGCGCTTCGTGAAGAGGGCTACGAGGTTGTTCTCATCAACTCAAACCCCGCCACCATTATGACCGACACCGATATTGCCGATAAGGTTTATATGGAACCTCTCAATCTTGAATACGTCGCAAGAATCATCCGTCACGAAAGACCGGACGCAATCCTTCCTTCCCTCGGCGGACAGACGGGACTTAATCTCGCCGTTCAGCTTGCAAAGAAGGGAATACTTGAGGAATGCGACGTTGAGATTCTCGGCACAAATTTCAAGGCGATTGAAAGAGCTGAGGACAGAGAGCTTTTCAAAGAGCTCTGCGAAAGCCTCGGCGAGCCCGTTCTTCCGTCAGAGATTGCCGAAAGCCTTGAGGAAGGACTTGAAGCGGCGGAGAGAATCGGCTATCCCGTTGTGCTTCGTCCCGCGTTTACCCTCGGCGGTACGGGCGGCGGCTTTGCAGACGATGAGGAAGAATGCCGTCTTATGCTCAAAAACGCCCTTGCGCTTTCACCGGTGCATCAGGTTCTCGTTGAAAAGAGCATCAAGGGCTATAAGGAAATCGAATACGAGGTTATGCGCGATGCAAATGACACCGCGATAACCATCTGTAATATGGAAAACATCGACCCCGTAGGCGTTCACACGGGCGACTCGGTCGTTGTTGCGCCGTCGCAGACTCTTACAAACAAAGAGTATCATATGCTGCGCGACTCAGCTCTGCGCATCATCCGCGAGCTCAATATCGAGGGCGGCTGCAACGTTCAGTTTGCGCTTGACCCCCATTCGTTCAGCTACTATCTCATCGAGGTAAACCCGAGAGTTTCGCGTTCCTCGGCGCTCGCGTCAAAGGCTTCGGGATATCCGATTGCAAGAGTGTCGGCAAAGATATCCGTCGGAATGCACCTCGACGAAATCCCGATTGCAAACACACCCGCTTCGTTTGAGCCGACTCTTGACTACGTCGTAACCAAGATTGCGCGCTTCCCGTTTGATAAATTTGCTGACGCAAACAACACGCTCAACACCCAGATGAAGGCGACGGGCGAGGTTATGGCAATCGGCAGAACTATGGAAGAAAGCCTTCTCAAGGCGGTGCGCTCGCTTGAAACGGGCGTGTGCCACCTCTACGACAAGAAGTTCGACGAATACACCGCCGACGAGCTTGTGAAATATATCAGGACCGGAACGGACGACAGGCTTTTCGCAATAGCTCAGCTCATCCGTCTCGGCGTCGACCTAATCCATATCTATAACGCGACAAAAATCGATATGTTCTTCCTTGAAAAGTTCAAGAACATAGTCGACTTTGAAACCGAGTTAAAAGAAAATAAGAACAGCGTTCAAACTCTGAAAGACGCCAAAAAGCTCGGCGTGTCGGATGAATACGTCGCGCGCTGCTGGGGCACAACCGCCGCCGACATTTTCCGCCTGAGAAAGGAAAACGGCGTGATGCCCGTCTACAAGATGATTGACACCTGCGCCTCGGAGTTTGATTCCTACGTTCCATATTTCTACTCAACCTACGAGGAGGAAAACGAGTCAATCGTTTCCGAAAAGAAAAAGATTATCGTTCTCGGCTCGGGTCCCATCCGTATCGGTCAGGGCGTTGAGTTTGACTATTCAACCGTTCACGCAATCTGGTCAATTCGGGACGCGGGCTACGAGGCAATAATTATCAACAACAACCCCGAGACGGTTTCAACCGACTACACAACGTCGGACAAGCTCTACTTCGAGCCGCTAACCGTTGAGGACGTAATGAACATAATCACGCTTGAAGACCCGCTCGGCATCGTCGTATCCCTCGGCGGTCAGACCGCGATTAACCTCGCGCCCCCGCTCGATGCTCTTGGCGTTCCGATTATCGGAACAGACGTTGAGGCAATCGACAGAGCCGAAAACCGCGACAGCTTTGAAAAGGTTATGGAGGAACTCGGAATTCCTCAGCCCAAGGGACTTGCGGTCACGACGATTGAAGAGGGCGTAAAGGTTGCTGCAAGCATCGGCTATCCCGTTCTTGTAAGACCTTCCTTCGTTCTCGGCGGCAGAGCTATGCAGATTGTTGCAAGCGAGGAATCCCTGCGCCACTACCTTCAGAACGCGGTTGAAATCAACACCGAACAGCCCGTACTTGTCGACAAGTACATTATGGGTAAGGAGCTTGAGGTTGACGCTATCTGCGACGGCGAGGACGTTTTCATCCCAGGCATTATGGAACACGTTGAAAAGACGGGCGTTCACTCGGGCGACTCTATCTCGGTTTATCCGACCTTCTCTGTATCACAGGCGGTCAAGGATAAGATTATCGACTATACGATAAGGCTCGGCAGAGCTATCGGCATTGTCGGTCTTTATAACATCCAGTTTATTGCCGACGACAGCGACAACGTTTTCGTTATCGAGGTGAATCCGCGTTCGTCAAGAACGGTACCGTTCCTCTCAAAGGCAACTTCCGTTCCGATGGCTCACATCGCAACTCAGGTAATTCTCGGCCACTCCCTCAAAGAGCAGGGCATCACCGAGGTCTGCCCGAAGGAAAAGGGAAGATGGTACGTTAAAGCGCCCGCCTTCTCGTTCTCAAAGCTCAAGGGAATGGACACCTATCTCTCACCCGAAATGAAATCCACGGGCGAGGCTATCGGCTACGACAAGTCGCTCACGAGAGCGCTCTATAAGGCAATTCAGGCTTCGGGCTTAAACGTTGCAAACTACGGCACGGTCCTTGCCACAATCGCCGACAACGACAAGCCGACCGCGCTTCCGCTTATTAAGCGCTTCTACGACCTCGGCTTCAATATCGAGGCAACCGAGGGCACGGCAAAATATCTTAAGGCGCACGGCATAAGAACAAGGCTTCGTCACAAGCTCACACTCGATGAAAGCGACGAAATTCTTATGGCGCTTCGTCAGGGACATATTGCCTACGTTATCAACACGATTGATATCAACGCGGGCGATTCCCATTCCGACGGCTCGGAAATCAGAAGAGCCGCCGTTGAAAACAACGTTACGATGTTCACGTCGCTTGACACCGTTAAGGTTCTGCTTGACGTGCTTGAAGAAATCACTCTCGGCGTTTCAACGATTGACGCTGAGTAATTCTCACCGCCTCCCTTGTGAAGGGAGGGGGACCGCTTGCGGTGGAGGGATTCATGAATGTATAAGCAAAACACTTACAAAATTCTTGAAAATACTGCGCTGACAGATACCGTTTACAAAATGGTACTCGAGGGCGACACGCAGTATATCACAGCTCCGGGACAGTTTATCAATATTGCTCTCGAGGGCAGATTCCTGCGCCGTCCCATATCCGTCTGCGACTGCGATGAATCCACCGTGATAATTCTCTACAAGGTTGTCGGCGGCGGCACGGAGCAGATGTCAAAGCTTCCCGTCGGCGAAAAGCTTGACGTTCTCACGGGGCTTGGCAACGGCTACGATATTTCAAAGTCAAAAAAGCCCCTTCTCATCGGCGGCGGCGTCGGTGTTCCGCCCCTCTATATGCTTTGCAAAAGGCTCGTTGAGGACGGTCAGACCCCGACGGTTATCCTCGGCTTCAACACGAAGGACGAAATCTTTTATGAGGACGAGTTCAGGGCTCTCGGCGCCGAAACAATCGTCACAACGGTTGACGGTTCCTACGGCGTGAAGGGCTTTGTTACAGACGCCTTTCCCGAGGACTACGACTACTTTTATACCTGCGGTCCGATGCCGATGTTCAGAGCGATTGAAAAGGTCGCAAAGACCTCGGGGCAGTACTCGTTTGAAGAGAGAATGGGCTGCGGCTTCGGCGCGTGTATGGGCTGCTCGTGCAAGACAAAATACGGCAGAAAGAGAATCTGTAAGGACGGTCCCGTTCTTGTGAGGGAGGAGATAGTATGGTAGATTTATCGGTCAATCTTGCAGGAATGAAAATGGATAATCCTATTGTCCCCGCGTCGGGAACCTTCGGCTTCGGCAAGGAATTCAAGGACTATTACGATATAAATATTCTCGGCTCGTTCTCGTTCAAGGGAACGACTAAGGACGCCCGCTTCGGAAACCCAACGCCCCGAATTGCGGAATGTACTGCGGGTATGATAAACGCGGTAGGGCTTCAGAATCCCGGCGTTCACCACGTCATTGAGCACGAGCTTCCGGAGATGAAGGAATATTTTCACAAGCCCGTTATTGCAAACGTCTCGGGCTTCTCGGTAGAGGACTATGCCTACACCTGCGCTCTTCTTGATAAGGAAGAGCAGGTCGGAATACTTGAGGTAAACGTATCCTGCCCCAACGTTCACGGCGGCGGTATGTCCTTCGGCACAAGCGCCGAGGCTGCCGCAGAGGTGACAAAGGCGGTCAAGGCGGTTACAACAAAGCCCGTATTCATCAAGCTTTCACCTAACGTGACGGATATCGCCTCAATCGCAAAAGCCTGCGAAGAGGCGGGCGCGGACGGCATCTGCCTTATAAACACAATGCTCGGAATGAGGATTGACGTAAAAACAAGAAGGCCCGTAATCGCAAACAAAATGGGCGGCTTCTCGGGTGGCGCGGTCTTCCCGATAGCCGTGAGAATGGTCTATCAGGTTGCAAAGGCGTGCAGCATTCCCGTAATGGGCTGCGGCGGCGTCTCAACCGCTGAAAACGTAATCGAAATGATGATGGCGGGCGCGACTGCAGTACAGGTCGGCGCTGCAAATCTTGTAAACCCCTACGCCTGCAGGGATATAATTGAAGCGCTTCCCGCAGAGTGCGAAAAGCTCAAAATTGATAAAATCAGCGATATTATAGGAGTGATTGACTAATGGGTAAGGATGTAATTGTTGCCTGCGATTTTTCGTCGGCAGAGGCAACGTTTGAATTTCTCGACAAATTCACAGACGTGAAACCGTTTGTAAAAATCGGAATGGAACTTTACTATGCGGAAGGTCCGTCGATTGTCAGGGAAATAAAAAAGAGAGGTCATAAAATTTTCCTTGACCTCAAGCTTCACGATATCCCGAACACGGTTAAAAAATCAATGGCGGTTCTCTCGCGCCTTGACGTTGATATGACAAATCTTCACGCCGCGGGCACTGTCGATATGATGAAGGCAGCGCTTGAAGGACTTACACGTGAGGACGGCACGAGGCCGATTTTAATCGCGGTAACTCAGCTCACCTCTACAAGTGAGGAGAGAATGCAAAACGAGCTTCTCATCAATGCGTCAATCAACGACACGATAGTTAAATACGCACAGAACGCAAAGGCGGCAGGGCTTGACGGCGTAGTCTGCTCACCGCTTGAGGCGGGAATGGTAAAGGCCGCCTGCGGCACAGAGTTTATGACCGTTACCCCCGGCGTGCGCTTTGCGGACGGCGAGGTGGGCGACCAGGTCAGAGTGACAACGCCCGCAAAGGCGAAGGAAATCGGCTCGGATTACATCGTGGTCGGCAGACCGATTACCGCCGCGGCAGACCCCGTTGCAGCGTATAAGAGATGCGTTGAAGAATTTGTCGGATAGGAGTTAATATGGAACAGTACAAAAGAGAATTCATAGAGTTTTTAGAGGGCGCAGGCGTTCTTAAATTCGGCGATTTCACCGCAAAGAGCGGCAGAAAAATACCGTATTTCATCAATGCGGGCGACATCAAAACGGGCGAGCAGATTCAGAAGCTCGGCGAGTTCTACGCCAAGGCATACTTTGAAAAGCTCGGCAATAAAAAAGCTGTCCTCTACGGACCTGCGTATAAGGGCATCCCGATTGCCGTATCAGTCGCGGTTGCGCTTGCAAAAAACGGTCTCGACGTTCCGTTCTTCTTTAACCGTAAGGAAGAGAAGGACCACGGCGAGGGCGGCGTTTTCGTCGGCTACACACCCAAGGAGGGCGAGGAAATCGTCATCGTTGAGGACGTAATCACCGCAGGCACAGCTATCAGAGAGAGTATGAGCATCCTCTCATCTGTCAAAGATACCAAAGTATCAGCAGTCTTCGTTATGGTTGACCGCAAGGAAAAGGGCAAGACCGACAAATCGGCGATGGCTGAGGTGGGCGAGGAATACGGCTTCCCCGTATATTCGGTTGTCGACGTGTACGATATTATCGAATACCTCGAAGAGGATGAGAAAAACAGGGAAAACGTTGACAGGATTAAAGCCTATCTTGAAATAAACGGAGCAAAAGCGTAAGAAAGGAGCAAATATGCGACACTTACTTGACACAACGGATTTATCGCTTGAAGAAATCGACGATATGATTAAGCTTGCCATGGATATTATATCCGACGGCAAAAAGTACGCCCACGTCTGCGACGGCAAAAAGCTTGCAACGCTTTTCTTTGAGCCGTCAACCAGAACGCGCCTCTCGTTTGAGGCTGCGATGATGGAGCTCGGCGGCAACGTCCTCGGCTTTTCCGAGGCGGCTTCGTCGTCGGCAGCAAAGGGCGAGAGCGTTGAGGACACCGTCAGAATGGTATCCTGCTATGCCGACATCATCGCTATGCGCCACCCGCTTGAGGGCGCGCCGAAGGTATCGAGCTTCAAGTCGGGCGTTCCGATTATAAACGCGGGCGACGGCGGTCACGCTCACCCCACGCAGACGCTCACCGACCTTCTCACAATCTACCGCGAAAAGGGCAGGTTTGACAACCTCACGGTCGGTCTCTGCGGCGACCTGAAATTCGGTAGAACGGTTCATTCACTCATCAAAGCGATGAGCAGATACGAAAACGTTTCGTTCGTTCTCATCGCCCCGAAAGAGCTTCAGGTGCCCGATTATATCATCACAGACGTGCTTGAACCGAGCGGCGCAAAATACGTTCAGGTTGAGGATATGGAAAGCGAAATGCCGAATCTCGACATTCTCTATATGACGAGGATTCAGCGCGAACGCTTCTTCTCAGAGGAAGAATATCTCAAGCACAAGGACGCGTTCATCCTCGATATGCCAAAGCTTGAAAATGCAAAGCAAAGCCTTACGATAATGCACCCGCTTCCGAGAGTGAACGAAATCTCGACCGACGTCGACGACGACCCGAGAGCAAAATATTTCATACAGGCATTAAACGGAAAGTACATCCGTATGGCTCTGATTATCTCGCTTCTTAAATGGGGAGGTGCACTTGAATGAATATTGATTCAATAGAAAACGGTTACGTTATCGACCACATTCCCGCAGGCAAGGGAATGAGAGTGTATGAGGTCTTAAAGCTTTCCGGGCTTTCCTGCCAGGTTGCGATTATCACAAACGCCAAATCAAATAAAAACGGCACAAAGGATATAATCAAAATCAACGACCTTATTGATATCGACTTGAATCTCATCGCATATATTGCGCCCGATGCAACGGTGAATATAATCAAAAACAGCGTAAGGGTTGAAAAGAAAAAGCTCATTCTTCCCAAAACGCTCAAAAACGTTGTGAAGTGTCCGAATCCGAGATGTATCTGCAATAATGAGAGCATCGACCACATATTCACTCTTACTGACAACAAGGGCACATACCGCTGCATCTACTGCGAAACAAGCGCATAACGCATAAAAAAAGAAGCTGTCACGCCGTGACAGCTTCTTTTTCTTTTTCAGTATTATCTTCCGCCTCAAATAGTTTAGGCGGTTCGTCGGGTGTTTTCTGAACGCCCTTCATCGCAATTCTGTACGTCGCCTCAATCAGCCCGAACAGAGCGAAGAAAATCATCAGTTCCTTCGGCGACTGCAGCGTGTGTTCAAATAGCGAAATCGTGATGAAACCTATCATCGACGAAACGTACATAACAGTATATTGCAGATAAACCTTGTCCTCGTGCTTTGAAAGCTCGTAGAGCATTTTGACTGCGTTGAGGAAAATATATCCGAAAAGCGCAAAGCCGATAAGTCCGCCCTCAAGAAGCAGCTCAATGAAAAGATTGTGAGCGTGCGTTCTGTCAATAAGATAGGTGTCCCTTAAAAGGGCGTGAACGTTTTCCGTTCCTGCGCCGAGACCTATGAGAACGGTCTTTACGTCGTCCATAAATATGTTGTAGCAGCTGTGCCACACGTCAAATCTGTTTGTGTTTGACGAAAGAAAATCGGTGCTCGAATTCTTGTACCTTACAACCAGCCCGACGGGGACGGCAACCGAAAGCAGCATAAGAAACGGAAGAACCTTTCTGAAAAGCTTCAGGTCCTTTGCAAGGCTGAAAAGGAAAATTATAATGCCGATGCCGCAGGCGATATATGCGCCCCTCGACGTTGTTGCGATAATTCCCGCAAGCGAGAAAAACCAGCACGCGCGGCTAATCTTTCTGTTCTTTGAATGTGTAAAGAAGATTGAGCCGAACGCCGCAAGGGGGGTGGTGATAACAAGAAACGTTGCAAGAATCAGGGGGTTGTCAAAGGTTGACGACGCGCGCGAGGCGTATCTTTTGTGAACAACCTCAAACGGCAGCGAGTCGAAGAACTTGCCGTTAATATTGTAATAAAGCGGGTTCGGGAATCTGTGGTCATAGTTGCCGGTGCGAAGAGAAATCATAAACGAAATCATTTCAACAACCGCGATTACACCGATTATTCCCGAGGCAATATTGATATAGGTTATTGCGTTTTTGAGCTTTTCCTGCGAGTTCACCGTGTTTGCAATATATGCAAACATAAGGAAGCAGCCCATCCACAAAAGCCCCACAAGCGACGAGAATATATGCGTATTACTCCATATCCCCGACACAACCATATAGATTGTATAAACAAAAATTGACTTGCCGAGGTCGCCAATCAGCGCCTTGTTGTTGATGCTTGACCAGTATCTCTTGAACACAATGTACGAGCCAAACAGGATGAACGGGCTTATGTATTCAGGCAATATGGGAAAAACCAACAGAGTAACGCACAGCATAAACCACGCGGTGTTACTCTTGTATTCACTTTTCAGTTTTATCAGTTTTTCTTTCATATGTATTCCTCATTAATAAACATACAAACGCAACACAATAATACATCATATTGTAAAATATTGCAAGTTCTTTAATAATTTGCCGATTTATTTTAAAATAATAAATAATTTTCTTGAAAATAGTAATCTTATATAGTATAATATCTAAGTCTAATTACAAATTGATGTTTGGAGTGTTAATATGGACGAAAAAGATTTAAACGAAAAGCAGAATGAGATTGAAGAAATCGGAGAAGAAACAGTTGAAAATTCTGCTGAAGAAACGGTTGAATCTGAAGAGGCAGCTGAAGCAGTAGCTGAGGAAGCTGCAGAGGAAGCGCCTTCGGAAAAAGCGACTGAGTTTGAGGACAACGACAACTGGACGTTCGACGCTGAGGCGCAGACCCTCAATATCGACGATATGCTTGTTGCCGACAATCCCGACACGGACGCGAGCAAGGTTATCGAGGATATCGACGAAGACAACCGTAAGGAAAAAGAAGAAAAGAAAAAAGAGAAGGAAGAAAAACAGAAGAGTAACGAAATCGTAATTAAAAAAGATACCTTCGTTTTTGTTCCGGGAATTATTCTCATTATCGCAGCCGTTGCGGTTCTCGCATTTTTCGGCTACAGGTACTACAACGTGCCCAGCGATAAAGAGGGCAGGCTTATGAACCCCGGTTCCGTTGTAATGACGGTCGACGGCGTAGACGTAAGCGCGGGTATGTATAACTACTATTACTCAAGTATAGTAAGCTACTTCGAGAGTTATGCGTCCTACGGTCAGGTTGACCTTGACACAAGCCAGAGCTACGACGTTCAGACGACCACCGATGAAAACGGAAACACGATGACCTGGTCCGAGTATTTCCAGAAGCAGACAATCCAGCAGATTGAATACATCACGGTTTACTACGGCAAGGCTCTTGACGAGGGAATAAAGCTCACCTCAAAGCAGGAGAAGGTAATCGAAGAACAGATGAGCGGACTTCTTGATTCCGCAATTCAGCAGGCGGGAAAGTCCGACGACGAATCCCTCACCGATAAGGGAAAGTCCCAGATTCTCGACGATTACATCAAAGCTCAGTTTGGTAAGTACGTTAGCGAGCAGACCCTCAGAGCGATGCTTGAGCAGTACTACCTTGCGGTGAACTACCGCGGTTCGTACGCAACCAAGGCGCTCGACGACAGCTATCTCGACACCTACAGAACCGAGCACGAAAAAGAGTATTACAATATCAATATTGCTATTATCGGCTTCCAGTTTGACACCGCCGACGAGGTTGCAGTTGATGAGGCAAAGGCAAAGGCAGAGGATTACGTTTCCCGTATGACCGACGAACAGTCTGTTCTCGACCTCGTTCCCGAAGCGTATGAGGAAGAGATTGCAAGCTCTGCGGCAAGCCTTATGTCGAGCAATTCCGAGCTCACCGAGGAAGAGGCGAACGAAGAGGCGCTTCAGCAGTATCTTGATTCAACGGTTGACGAGATTTCATATTCCGACGCCGTAAACTATTTTGATACCGACACAACAAACTGGCTCTTCGATAAAGACAGTGAGCAACAGGCAAACTACTACATCGACCAGACTCAGGGCTTTGTTTACGTAATGCTCAAAACTTCCGAGCCCCATCTCGACGAAACCCCGACCTACGCAATCAGACACATTCTCATCTCACCCGACCAGCTTGAGGAAGAGAGCGAAGAGACCGAGGAAGAAACCGAGACCACGACCGAAACCACAACAGCCGACGCAACTCAGGAAGCTATTGCGGAAGAGACAACTACCGAGGCTCAGGAAGAGGAAATCGTTGAGGCTGCAATCGACGAGGCTGAAACCGCAGACGACGCGGCAGCAGGCGACGTTACAGCAACCGAGGATGAGGGCTTCACCGAGGAAGAAATGCAGAAGGCATACCTTTATGCCGAGAACATTCTCACTCAGTTTAACGAGCAGAACGGTACGGAAACCGATTTCGCATATCTTGCCGAAGAGTACAGCTCGGACGACGGCTCAACAACAATGAGCGGTCAGAACGACGTTTACGGCGGTCTTTACGAAATGACCGAGGAAACGAATTTCGTTGAATCCTTCAAAAACTGGGTTCTTGACGAAAGCAGGGAAAACGGTCAGACCGAAATCGTTGAATCAACCTACGGCTACCACATTATGTACTTTATTAAGAGTGCGCCCGCATATGAGATTCAGCTTGAAGACGCGGCTGTAACGGCAAAGATTGACGAAATGATTGACAACGCCGAGGTTAAGGTTCACCAGAACAGACTTAACAATACGGTTAAGGGTTATACAGAGTATAAAAACGAACTCGCTTCAAACAGCACGGCAGCTGCTTCAAACGCTCAGCAGAGCGCCCAGTAAAAAACACTTGTAATTAAATAAATAATATTGTAAAATACTTTATTGAAAATTCACATAACAAAGGATGATTAAAAATGGCTAAAAAACAGTTGGACGAAGATTTGCTCACAGGCGGCAGCCTTAGCTCTGAAAAGGATAAGGCAGCCAAGGAAAAGGCAAAGAAAAAGAACAAGAAATCAGGCAAGAAGCCGAAGGTTTCAATCTCAAAGAAGACAAAGAAGGTTATCAGCTCTGTTGTATGCTGCGTTGTTATCGTAGCACTTCTCGTAGCTTACGTTGGCACGGGTACGGCGAGAAAAGGTTTCTTCTCTTATCTCGGCATCCCCGCTAAGTACTTCACAAGCGCAACGGTAACCGACGGCACAAACACCGAAAAGATTAAGGTTGGCCAGTATAATTTCTACTATGCTTCAACCTATAATAATCTCAGAAATCAGCAGGAACAGGCTCAGCAGTACCTTCAGTACGGCATCGAGCTCTCAGCTCTCGGTCTTGACTCAGGTCTTGCCGACGTTGATTTTGAAAAGAAGCTTTCATCCCAGACCTACACCGACCCCGAAACCGAGGAAGAGATGACATGGGAAGAGCATATGCACAACCTCACTCTTGACGCTATCAAGAACACATACGCATATTATCTTGAGGCTGTTGAGGCAAACGGGGGCGAGGATCCCGAAATCACCGAGGAACAGCAGACAGAGATTAACGATACGCTCGACAAGTATGCAGAATCTGCAGAACAGTATCATTTCACCGTATCGGCTTATCTCACAGCCGCTATGGGTAAGGGCGTAACCGAGGAACTCTTCGTAAGAGAGCTCACTCGTCAGTATATCGCTCAGAATTATCAGGATCAGCTCAAGACGGATAAGGAAGACGCAGGATACACCGAAGAGGACATCCAGGCTTATCTTGACGAGCACAAGGACGACTACACCACAGTCGACATCAAAATCTTTGAGTGCGCTTCCGAGGACGAGGCAAAGGCATTCGTTTCCGAGCTTGAAGAAGACGGCTCAAACTTTGCAGACCTTGCAGTAAAGTACAGCGGCGATGACGAGTACGCAACGGCTGTTTATGCTGACCCGGCTTACTCAACGGTTCTCGGCGCAACAAAGTCGCTTCTCAAGAGCAAGACAAACAACAGCGGCTCAACCGCATTCTCAATCGGCGTCGGCGATACTGACGAGGAATCGGGTGACACAACGTACGAAGCACTTGATTATCTCTTCAGCACTGACAGAGAAGCAGGCGAAGTATATCAGTCAAGCACGACTGTAGTTTACATTCTTTCACCCGCATCTCTCTCAGACAGAAAGACGGTTGACGTTCGTCACATCCTCATCCTTCCCGATGAAGAGAGCGAGGCAAGCAGCCAGACGTCTGCAACTGCAGAGCAGTGGGCAGCAGCTCTTGAAAAGGCAGAGGGAATCCTCGACGAGTGGAAGAACGGCGACGCTACGGAAGACAGCTTCGCAGCTCTTGCAAAGGATAATTCGGCAGACGGCTCTGCTTCCGACGGCGGACTTATCGCTAATGTTTGCACGGGCAAATACGTTGATTCATTCACATACTGGTGCTATGAGGACGGCAGAAAGGCTGGCGACGTTGGTATCGTTCGTTCGGACTACGGCTATCATATTATGTACTTCGTAGGTGAAGGCGACCAGACAATCATCAATTATGAAATCACAGAGCAGCTCGCATCAAGCGACGCTTCTCAGGAAATCACCGATATCGAAGACGCTTATACCGTTACCGATAATTTCTTCGGCTCACTCTACAACCAGAGAGACATTGATTTCAGCAACTAATTAATCATCCGCCGAAAGGGTTTTTATGCAGAATAATTCTGATATCATCAGGCTGACAGACGAAATTGCTCGTCTGTCAGCAGCACTTGAAGAAGTAAATTTTGAGTGCCAGAGGCTTGAGATTGTAAACTCAAATCTTGATTTTCAGCTCAAGTCCGCAAACAGAGAGTTAAAACAGAATATTGCCTTGCTTGAAGCCCTTGAGGAAGAAAACAAAAAACTAAGGAAGAGCTTGGTAAACGCTGATGGAGTATGTACTTAACGTAAACGAGCTTCGCGAGTACGCCGACAGGCTCAGAGCAGGGGACAGGGTTGTGCTTTCGGGCACGGTCTACACCTCGCGCGACGCGGCGCACAAAAGGATTGTCGCAAGCATTGAAAAGGGCGAGGCGCTTCCTTATGATTTAAAGGACGCGGCTATATACTACGCGGGTCCCACGCCTGCACCGGAAGGTCTTGCAATCGGTTCCTGCGGTCCCACCACGTCAAGCAGAATGGACGTTTTTTCGCCCCTTCTTCTCGATAACGGCGTAGTTGCCATGATAGGGAAGGGCGAGCGAAATAAAGCCGTGTGCGACGCGATAGTGAGAAACAAGGCGGTATACCTCTGCGCGATAGGCGGCGCGGGCGCGCTTGCCTCAAAGTGCATCACCTCATGCGAGGTTATTGCTTACGACGACCTCGGATGCGAATCGGTAAAAAAGCTCAACTTTGAGAATTTCCCCCTTACTGTAGCCATTGATTGTAACGGCGGGAACATATATAATAGAAACTAATATATAATAGGCTGTACCTTGTGTACAGCCTGTTTTTATCTTTTCATAAAACAATTAACGAAAAACATTAAAAAAGTGTTGACAAATATAAAACCTTGTGTTATAGTAGGATTAACGATAAACGTTAAATATTTAATTTTTGGAGGTTTTATTATGGAAAACAAGTTCAAATCAAAGATTAACGGTATAGGTCTGGTGGGTTACATCATCACAATCATTCTCATTGTAGCCACAATCTGCGCAATGGTTGCCGACGGTATCGGCATTGTTGCAGCTTCTTCGGTTGCAAGCGAAAACGTTGAGGTGCAGATTAATTCCGATATCGCCGTAACCTCGTCAAGCAATATTCTCTCAAAGCTTGATAAGTTCGTTGGCGTTGACGGCATCGACGATTTGTCCGAGATTGAAGAGGACGCAACAGTTGAGACCGAGGACAGCGATATTTCGTCAATCACTCTTCAGAAGGACGGCGACGCCTATATCCTCAATGTTCAGCAGGATGCGGTAACCTTTACGGCTGGCAAGCTTATCGCAGCGCTCGTTGTATCGTTCATCTACCTTGCAAGTATTGTTGTAATGCTCTATATGCTCAAAGCGCTTATGAAGGCTTTCAGAGCCTGCGACACGCCGTTCTCTGCTGACATCATCAAGAAGATGGAACGCTTTGCATACTCGCTCATTCCGTATGCCGCTCTCTCAATGCTCAGCGAGAGCTTCTGGAACTACTTTATGGTA
This sequence comes from uncultured Eubacterium sp., assembly GCA_905234495.1. Classification (GTDB taxonomy): domain Bacteria; phylum Bacillota; class Clostridia; order Oscillospirales; family Acutalibacteraceae; genus Eubacterium_R. The sequence goes on from CAJOHE010000003.1 coordinate 121,636, forward strand.
AACGACAGCTTCGATTTCGACCTCAACATCACAAAGGTATTCATCGTAGTATTCGTTTTCATTCTCTGTATGATTTTCAAATACGGCGCAGAGCTTCAGAGAGAGTCCGACGAGACGTTATAAGGAGGCACTATGGGAAGAATAATACTCAGGCTTGACCGCGTTATGGCTGACAGAAAGATGAGCCTCAACGAGCTTTCCGAAAAGGTCGGCGTGGCAAACGTAAATCTTTCTAAGCTTAAAAACGGGCATGTGAGCGCAATAAGATTTTCAACGCTCATAGCGCTCTGCGAAGCGCTTCAGTGCCAACCCGGCGACTTAATCGAATACGAATTTGACAGTTAAAAAAGAGGGACGTTGAGTCCCTCTTTTTCTTTTTAATTATCCTGTATCATCAGATTGATAAGCGCGTAATCCTTTGCGTTGATGTATCCGTCGCCGTTTACGTCAATCAGCGCGTCGTAATTTGCGTCGCCGTATGAGGCGTTGATGTAGTCGTCAAACAGGAACGTCCTGTTCACGTCGCCCCTCGAGCAGACCATTCTGAGCTCGTCGCTGCCCGATACTCTGAAAAATCTTATGTCGTGACCGAGCTTCGTCGCGGCGTTATCCGTGTAGTAGTCGCCGCAAAGCGAGCAGCGATGCTCGTCGTAGCCGTCCTGCGTGCAGCTGACCGGATGAACCGTCGTGAGATAATTGTGCCCGTATGCCGCAAGCTCGGGCGCCTCGGATGCGTTCATAGTGATGTCTCCCGTAATCGTGCCATCCGTCGTGCAGGTGGGGTACGTCAAATTTTCGGTCAGGCTGTTTCCTTCAATGTCAATCGGACCTACGCCGCTCATTGTCGGCGTGACGGGATTCAGCAGGTCGGCGCCGAAAAGCTTTGACTGGAACGTGATTTCGTCAATACAGGTTTCCCTGTGATGACCGACGTTGCCGCCGATTGAAAGCGGCGTGTAGAATCTGTGGTACGCGATGAAGCATCTGTCGGAATCGCTGAGATAGATAACCGACTGATGTCCCGTTGCAAGGATTCCGTTTGAGGTGTCCTTCTGAAGAAGTACGCCCCTGTTTGTAATAGTTCCGGTAAGTGAACTTGCCGTACCGTATTTGATGTGGTAGTTCTCGCTTCCCGTGTCGTCGCAAGACCATGTGAAATAGTAGTAGTTGCCGCGCTTGAACACCGCGATGCTCTCTCTGAAATCGGTAAGATTACTGAACTTCTTAAACGTCGAGGTGTTTACGCTTGTCATATTTGAATTGAGCGTAACCATCGCCGCAGAGCCGTTTCCGAAAAGAAGATACGAGGTGCTGCCCTCGGTGTAAACCGACGGGTCGATAACCTGACCGCTGAAACCGAAGTTGGCGTTTGAAACCATCTTGGGATAAACAATCGGAACATCGCTTGCGGTGTAAGGACCGGCAGGGGAACTTGCATATGCAACGCCTATTGCCATACCTTCGCCGTAGAGCGATTCAAACTGTGTCTGAATCCTTCCGCAGTAGTAGAAGTAGTACATACCGTTCTTCTCTTCAATCGCGGGCGCCCAGGCGTTTCCGCTCGACCATCCCGACGAGGCAATCTGAACGCCCTTGCTGTTGAGTCCGGGCGACTTGTTTGAAACGTCGAGGATAACGCCCTCGTCGCACCAGTGCACCATATCGCGGGATGAAAACGCGTGGAATTCCGTTCCGCCCCAGCCCGCAACGCCGTCGGTTGTCGGATAAATCCAGAACTTTCCGTCGAGCACGTCAATATCGGGGTCGGCGTACATACCGGGCAGAATCGGATTGTTTGCAATCTGCGAGGCTTTGAGCGTGTAGTTTTCAACGGTGTCGCCGCATTCAATTCTCACGCTTCTGTCGTATGTCATATCAAGAGGACTTCCGTTTTCAAACTTCTGACTGTCAACGTAAATCGTGCAATTCTGATTGAGAATAGAGAACGTAACGGGAACGGCCTTCGGCGTCTGCCGTCTCTGAATAATCGAGCTGATTTCGCCCGTTGAGCGGTCGATGCTCGTCCTAACCTGAGTGTGGCTGTCGGTGCCCGCAATACCGTCAAGATTGCTCACAACTCTGCCAACGCTTGCGCTGATGAGAAGCGGCAGATGAAGGATTGCCTTCTGCTCGATTACCGAGTCGTCAATCACGCTGTCGTACACTTCAAAATTGTCGAAGTAGCCGTTGAAATATCCGTCGCCGTCATAAAAAGACTTTCCGAGATATGAGAGGAGATTCGTTCCGAGGTCTGACACTCTGTTTCCCGTGTTGTTATTTGTTGAAACGAGCGTTCCGTTTATGTATAGCTTGCAGACTGTATTGTCAAACACAATCGCAATACTCATCCAGCTGTCGCCGAAATCAACGCTTGATTTCACCTCAGCCTCGTTCATATAAGAATTCGTGGTTATCGCGTTTCTGACCTCTGAACCGCGTATCCTGAAAAAGTCATATTTGGTGCTGTCGGTTCCGAAAGCAAACGTGAAATAGTTGCCCGAGTTTGAAATTGACTGAACGTCAAACATAATCGTCACCTGATTGAGTCCGTCAAAAGTACCCTGAGGAATCTCGGCGTACGTTCCGCTGCTTCCGTCAAGGTGAAGCACCTTGCTGCTCTTTTCGGAATTATAGACCGTTTCGGCGTTTCCGAAAAATGAGGGCAGGGTAGTGCCGTCCTCAAACGTGTATCTGAGAACGGGGGATTCGGGCATATTTTCTTCGGCTATCGCCCTGATTCTATTTGCGCTTAGCACCGTATCATACACCTCAAAATTATCAAAACATCCGTTGAAAAATGCGTCGCCGCTGTAAAGCGATTTGCCGAAATACGAAAGAAGATTGCTTCCCATATCGGAAACCTTAATCGTCGTGTCCGAATTTTCAGCTGCAAGCACGCCGTCAACGTACATAAGCATATGCGTGTCGTCAAACACAATCGCGATGTTCATCCATTTCCGGTTGTCGCTTCTGAGGTATCGCGCTTCGTGCTCATTCTGATAGGAATAAAGCGTGATGGCGTTTCTTATCTCGTTATCCCTGATTCTGAAAAAGTCGTAAACCTCGTTGTTCCTGCCTATGCAGAAAGTAAAATAATTACCCGAGTTGACCTTCGGCAGAATGTCAAAGATAATCGTCATCTTATCAAGCCCGTCAAACGTGCCCTGAGGTATTTCCGCGTATGCGCCGTCGCTTCCGTCAAGCGAGAGAACGTTGTTCATCATATCCTCGTCAAACGAAAGGGAAGCGTTGCCGTAAAGTGTCGGCGCATTGTCGGCGTCCTCAAAGGTATAGCTGAGTATCGGTGTTTCGGGTTCCGAAGCTATAAATTTGTAAACGGGAACCGAGATTAAAATTGCCGCTACAAGTATTAATGATAGTAATTTTTTAGTCTTCATTTTCATTGCTTTCAAATAGTTTGTCATAACGTGCAGCCCACTGTAAAACCTTTTTTCTGCTGAAATCCTCGGGCATCGAGGCAAGCGCCGCGGTAAGAAGTCCCATATCCTTGCCTACGCCCGCAAGGCTTCCTATAAGCGATTTGTCCTTGATAAGCGCAATCGCTTTTTTGAAAATGCCCGTGTCGAGGTTAAAGCCACCCGAGGATATCGTGAGCTCGTCCCTTGTGATAAGCTCTTTTTCAAATGCGTAGTCAACCTGTTCCGCCGTGAGCTTTGGCAGCATACACTTGACTATCGCCATTTTCGCCATACCCGAGCCGATTTCCTCAAAGTATCTCTTCTGATAATCCCAGAGGGTTTCGGCGCTGTACGTCTTTGTTTCATCATTTATAATAACGTCGCTGAGAATTGCCGCAGCTTTTAGCGAGTTTGAAATGCCCGAGCCGAGAAGGGGAACGGTCATAAACGCGCTGTCGCCGATTGCGGCATATCCGTCCGCAACAATTATAGAAAGGGTTTGCCTTACGGGTATCTCGGCAAATTCGCCGCCTCTCAGAAGCTTCTTTCCGAGAACGGAATTGTTCCTTCTGAAAAATGCAAGCTTCCTGTCAACCTCGGCTTGGTCAATGGGCTCGAACTCGCCGATTAAAACGTCGCAGTATTTTTTGTCGCTTATAACCCAGCCGATGCCCATCGTCTTGTCGGGCATAAGGTAAACCTTGTATTTGTGAAGCGCTTCCTTGCCCTTTTCAAAAAGACCTCTGTAAACGTAGAAGCTCTCGTTCTTGCCGAGTTCCTTCTGAATTCCGAGGCAGTCGGGCATATTCTTTCGTATAACCGACTGATGTCCGCAGGCGTCGATAACAAGGTCGGCGTATTTCTTGCCGTGCTTGTCGGTCTCAACGCCGACAACCCTGTCGCCTGCGAAGAGGGGCGCCTTGATTTCGCATCCGAAAACAAGCTTTACACCCGCGTCTTCCGCGTTTTTTATAAGAATATCATAGAGCTCGCGCCTCTCGATTTTCACGGTCAGCGATTCCTCGTCAATATCCTGAACGATAATAATGTTTTCCGACGGGGGAACAAAGGTTATGTTCGTGCTCTTTTCAACTGTGAAATCATCGGGAAGTTTTATCTGCGCCGCCTCGAGCGAGTAAAGGTCAAAGGTGTCCGTCCAGTCATAGCCGATGCCTTTTCTCTTTCTCTTTTCGTAAACGGTCACTTCAAATCCGTTTCTCGCAAGTATTGCCGCCGCCGCAAGTCCGCCGTGACCTGCGCCGGCTACTATAATGTTTTCAGACATATTATCATCCCTTAACGTATAATAATCCTATCTTATTTTACTAAAAAATATATCTAAAATCAATAGTAACTTTTTTCTGCACTTGATTAATAAAAATATATATGCTAAAATAAATAAAAATGAAAAGGAGAGATATTATGAAAAAGCTTCCTTGGTTATTTGTATCAATAGTAACCGCTATGTTTATCGCATGGTTTTCGGGCATTTCGGTACTTATGTATAAAGTGTTCGTAAGCCCCCCGAAGACCGACAGGGAAAACCCGAAGGGCGGAATCTTCTATGAGGAAGAGGATGCAATCGCCTCCACCAAGAGGACTGACGACGCCATCGAAAGGCTCAAGGAAAACTTTGACCCCGTTGAGTGCAGCATCACAACGGACGACGGGCTCACTCTTCCCGGCTTTTTCTATCTCAACGACAATAAAACCGAGAACACTTTTATCTGCGTTCACGGCTATAATACAAACAGCGATTTCGCATTTGCCGATATGGTTGAGCCCATTCTCAACGCGGGCTACAACTGCTTCCTTGTAAATCACCGTCATTTCGGCGGTCACGAGGGCAAGTTCACGGGCTTCGGTATTCTTGAAAAGAACGAGCTCATCAAGTGGATTGACTGCGTAAACGAGTTCTTCCCGAACGGCAAGATTATCCTTTACGGCACCTCAATGGGCGCGGCTACGATTATGCAGGCGTCCGACCAGGATTTGCCAAACGTTGTCGGCTTCATCGAGGACTGCGGCTTCACAACCTGCTACGACGAGTTCAACTTCCTTATGAAAGAGGTTACTCATCTTCCCTCAAAGCTTGTTATCGACAGTATGGGCTTTATGTCAAAGGCTCTGCTTGACCTCGACCTCAAGGCTTCCGACTCAAGAGAGGCGCTCAAAAATACAAAGCTTCCCGCACTCTTTATCCACGGCGGTCGCGATAATTTCGTGCCCACCTATATGGTTCAGGAATGCTACGAAGCCTGTGGCAGCGAGGACAAGAAGCTCATCATCTACGACGAGGCTCGCCACGTTCATTCGCACTATAAGTATCCCGAGAAATACGAAAAGGATATCTTCGAATTCGCTGAAAGAATTTTCAATCAGTAATCGTAGGGGCGATTCACGAATCGCCCGAATAATAATTGAAAAACAAAAACGGCTATCTCTCGATAGCCGTTTGTTTTATGTCTTTATAACTTGCAGCCGCACTTGCCGCAGAATTTCATTCCGGGCTCGTTTTCAAAGCCGCAGTCGGGGCAGACGTTGTTCTGTTCCATCGGCGAGCCGCAGTAGCCGCAGAATTTAAGTCCCTGCGCAACTTCCTTGCCGCAGCTCGGACAAACGTTGAGCGCAAGCGATGCGCCGCAGTTTGTACAGAATTTGCCCTTGCCCGAGGGCTTGCCGCAAGAGGGGCAGATTGTGGTCTGGCTTTCAAGATTGCCCTTCCATACGGTTGCGGTTTCAGCAGCCTCGTCAATGTTTCTCTGCATTGCTCTGCTGTGAGCCTGTGCAACATAGCTTGCCTCGCGCGGTGCGCAGGTTGTGCAGAGGTTTTCATCCTCGTTCCAGCAGTCCGAGCATACCCATGCGTTGCAGGCGGGGCACTTCTTAAACTCGGGTCTTACCTCTTCCTGAGCAGCGTCAAAAGCTTTTTCGTACTCTCTGCGCCACTCGGGTGATTCACCGCTGAATTTGCTTGCAACCATATCGCTGCCTCTTTCAAGAGCCCAGCCGAGATTGCCTGCCTTGCCGCCGAAAAGTCCGCCGATGCTTGACGCAACTCTGCCGAAGCTTTCGCTCTTGTTTCTCTGACCGTAGGTTGCTGATTCAACGAAGGTGCTCTTTACACCGTTGCCGCAGCAGTCGCAGAAAAATTCAAACTGAAAGCCTGCGTCCGTTGAAAGGTCGTTGTGATTTCTCGTAAATGAATGTAACATAGCTTCTCTCCTTATTAATCCTCAGCTGCCTCAACAGCTTCTTTAATCCATTCTTCGTCCTCGGGCGAGGATTCGCCGTGCTTAACCTGAGTGATAACCGCAAGTCCTACCGCAAACATAATCGAGCAGAACAGGAACATATAGTTGTAGTTATCGTTAAACAGACCGATGAGCAGTCCGCAGAGGATGGGACCTGTGATTGCCGCAGAGAACGTCGCCGTGTAGTAGTAACCCGTGAAGGTGCCGACGTAATCTCTTCCGCCGATTGCAAGCACAAGGGGGAGGGTGTTGATGTTGATGCAGCCAACCGCCGCGCCGCCTACTACAATCGCAATCCAGAGTACAACCCATACGAAGGTTCTGCTCGTTGCAAAAATCTGCGATACCGCAAGATAGATTGCAAACATTATTACAATAACGCTCAGTCCGATTATAATCGTTTTCTTTCTGCCGAGCTTTCTGCCCATAACGCCAGCGGGAATACCGAACGCCGCAAGCGATACCGCAAACACAGCCATCATAAGTGTTGAGTAAATCGGCTTAACGTTTAACGTGTCAAGCGCAAAGTTTGTGAAGTTCGGAACAATAGCTTCCGTCGCGTTGTTAATAAGGAAGAGCGCCGCAAGCATTGTGAGAAGGCTTCTCTTTTCTGTCTTCGTAATCGAAAGGTCCTTAATCTTGATTTTCGGTGCCTTTCCGCCGTCCTCGCTCTCGATGAAAACGTCCTTTGAAAGGTCGTTTTGTTTGTTCCTTTTGTAGAATATCGCAAGAACAACGAGGCAGAGGATTGTGATGATAGCCGCAACAATGAATACCGGCGTGTAGTTTACATAGATGGGGTTGCCGTCAGCGCCGAGCTTTGCAACCTTCTGAGCAACAAGCTGAGCGTCGGTGCCCGAGCTTGAGAAATTCGTTCCGTCAAAGTATAACGAATCCCTGCCCGAAGCGATAAAGTTGTCAACCGCGTCCTGATATTTTTCGGGAACAAAGCCGTTGAGATAGTTCACAACAACGCTGCCGTCGGCGTTTGTTTCAAGAATCTGACCGAGTGTGTTCGTTTTTGCCTTGAGCGCGTCATGAAGCGCCGTAAAGCCGAGAAGACCTACAAGCGCCGTTGCGATAGTGCCGATAACAAAGCCGACCATCTGTCCGATTCCGCCCATAATGTTGATAACCGCGTTCGCGTCGCTCTGAAGAGAGGACGGCGTGAAGTCAGGCATCAGCGAAACTACGGGGGAACGCCATACCGACATTGTGAAGTTGAAGAAGATGATAACCGTCATCATCAAAACAACGCTCAGCACAAGCGATTTAATCGTTGCCGCAACGGGGATGAGGCTGAAGAATATCGCGCATATCGGTAAGCAAATCAGTATGTACGGCATTCTCTTGCCCCATTTTGAATGGGTGTTGTCGCTTCGCTTGCCGAAATACGGCTGGAAGATAACGCCGAAGATATTGTCAATCGTCATAATCGCATTGACAATAAGCGCTACCGAAAGAAAGCCCGGAAGAGCCGAACCGCCGTTTGTTATCTCGGTGAGCTTTGCCCTGAATATAACGGGTACGTAGGAATTATAAACCGACCACATCAGCATGCAGGCAAGGAAGCCGAAGCCGATAATAAAGGTCTGTTTATAATTAAGGCCGCTGCCTTTTTTCTTGTTCTTTTCCATAATGTTTCTCCATTGAAAATAATATTTTCATCAATCATTTTATCACAAAATAAATCTTTTTACAATTATTTGACTATAAATTATTTATAAATTTCGCGATTGCTTATTTGTATTGACATTTATTTCCTTATATTCTATAATAAATATGATATTTGCAAATTAATTTGCAGTTTTTGGAGGGTAAATTTATGAATGTTTTTATGATTGGCGGAACAGGACTTCTCGGCTGTGAAGCAGCTCATCAGCTCATTGGTCACGGACACAAGGTAACAACTGTTGCTCTTCCTCCGCTTCCCGAAGGAGCTCCGATTCCGGAGGAAATGGAAATCATTTTCGCTAATATCAACGACAAGACCGACGAAGAGATTGAAGAAATGCTCACAGGTCAGGACGTTTTCATCTACGCTGCAGGCGTTGATGAAAGAGTTGAATTTCCGGCACCCGTTATGGAAGCTTACAAAAAGTTCAACATCGCCCCGCTCGAGAGAATTTTCCCGATTTGTAAGAAGGTCGGCGTAAAGAGAGCCGTTGTTCTCGGTTCCTATTTCTCGTATCTTGCAAAGTCAAGACCTGATATGGGTATCCCTCAGAGAAACCCCTACATCAAGTCCCGTCTTATGCAGGAAGACGCTTGCGAGGCTGCCTGCGACGATAACTTCAGCGTAAAGGTTCTTGAGCTTCCCTATATCTTCGGAACTCAGCCCGGCAGAAAGCCCGTATGGACAATCCTCATCGAGCAGATTAAGATGATGGATAAGATGCCTTTCACCCTTTATCCGAAGGGAGGCACCGCAATGCTTACCTGCCGTCAGGTTGGCGAGGTTATCTGCGGCGCTGCAGAGAGAGAGGTTCCCGGCTTCGAGGCATTCCCAATCGGTATGTATAACTACACATGGGATAAATTCCTCAAGATTGTCTACAAGGCAAGAGGAATGGGCGACGACAGAAAGATTGTCGGCGTTTCACCCGCAGTTATGAAGATGGGTATGAAGAAGGTTGTTAAGGACTATAAGGAAAGAGGAATTGAGTCCGGTATGGACCCGTATCAGCTTCCTTATATTATGGATATCAATCTCTTTATTGACAATTCATATGCAAAGGAGCTCGGCGCTACCGAGGACGATATGGACGCTGCTATTGAAGATTCAATCAAGGTTTCCGTTGCGTCTTACGAGGGCAAGGTTAAGCTTCTTGAAATGAAGGGCGAATAAAAGAATAAAATGTTTTAAAGAGGGGAACGGCGTTCCTCTCTTTTTTTGCGCGACAAATTATTAATAAAATATGAACTAAACACTTGATAAATAAAAACAAATATATTATAATATAGTGTGAATTAATCTACAAAGCAGGGTGATTTGATTGATTAAACCACGAAGAATAACATCTGCGTTGCTTTCGGCGTGTATGCTGCTGAGTATTGTCTCTGCGGCAAATCTCACCGTTTTCGCCGCGGCGGACAACAGCGCGAGCCTTACAATAGGCGCGGATATCGAGGCAAACTATTATGTGGATGTCGCTTATTACAGCAGTCAGGGCGGCGCCTACCTTACCTATGCCTACAATGAGGCGAGCGATACCCAGAATATCAACGAGGTTACTTCCGACCCCGTTTATTTCAATACGCTCAATTTAAACGAAAAGTATCAGATTACCCAGCCCGTAGCAGCCGCTCAGCTTGCCGAGCCGACTGTTATCACAATCTTTAAATCAGACAACACCGTGCTTGATACGGTTACATACAGCGCAAAAAGCTATTGCGACAGTATAATCAATATGACGCCCGACCAACTTGCCGCTTACACCGATAAGGGCAATAAGCTTGTAAGGCTCTGTAAATCAATCGTAGCTTATTCAAAGACCGCTCAGGCGCTCTTTGCCGACTATATGTCGCTCACCGACAGCGTCAGCATTACTGAGGACTATACGAGCGAGCTTGCATTCAGCAGCGCTTCCTACACACCGAGCATAACAAGAACGGCGGGGGATAACGTATCGTTCAGCGGCGTATCGTTCTTCAGCACGTCATCGTCAAAGATGAGGTTCTATCTCAGCGCCGACGAAGCCGATACAACGCTCTATAACGACCCCGTGCTCAACCTTCCCGCAGGCGCGGACTGGGAAAAGGGCTACGTAATGAGCAACGGCCTTAAGAAGTATTACATTCAGGTTAATAATATCCTTCCCGACGATTACGACACAAAGCTTTCCGTAAGCTACGCGGGCGCGACTATTGAGATGAGCGTCCTCGACTACGCGGGAACTGTAATAAGCAGCGCTACAACCTCAAAAGATGCAAAGGAATTTGCAAGGGCGCTCATAGTTTACAACGCCTGCACCGAGGCTTATTTCAACAGCTCTGCCGATACAAATATCGAGGTCAAGCTTCCGAATACGGGCTCATACCTCTACAGAATTGGTAACTATAATTCCGTTGCACTCTCATGGCTCTTTAAAGCCATTGATGCAAACGAGGCAATCGACAGCACGTCGGTTAAGCTCACAATAACAAATATAGCGGGTACCGCCGCAGGTACCTTCACCGCAAACAACACCGACTGGACTCAGGGTACCGTCAAGTTCACTGGCACGGGCGTTGTTCAGCTCGTAATCCGTCAGGAAGGCGCGGTTGCCGATACACTCTATCTCGAGGTTGTTGACGGCGAAAACATCACGGCGGCGTCTCTTTCAAATATTACGTCAAGAAACGCGGTTCTTCTCAGAGACGTCAACGCGGTTAAAGTTTCGCTCAAAAAGATTCTTTACGGCAACGGCTTTACAGTAACCGACGCGAGAACAAGCTTTGCGGGTGCAGGCAACGCATATATCACAATGAACGACGGCGCAACGCTTGACAACGCAATCCTTCTCGGCGCGGTATATCAGGCAGCGGTTACCTCGGGTTCCGATACTGAGTATTTCGCACCGGGCTTGTGGATTACAGGCAGCGCAAACGTTTATAACAGCTACGTCTCCGAAACCAAGAATGCAGTTCAGGTTGAAACGGGCGACGTTGTGTTTGAAAACAGTACCTTCTCGGGCGGCGCGCTTGCAAACGTCAGCATTTCGGGCGGTAACGTAACCTTAAAAAACTGCATCACCTCAACCACCACGAGGGGCGGCATCAAAGGTATCGGCGTAAGAGTTGCAACCGCAAGCTGTAAGATTAATATCGAGGGAACGTTCACTCAGTATAATTTCCTCAAGAGTTCCGACCTTCCTTCAACCTACAGCTCGCTTCTCTCATCTGTATATAACGATTCCACTTATGCCTATACCTATAATGGCAGTAAGTACGTTAATATGGGTATCCTGTTCTTCACCGATTCGGGAAGTATTACAATGGCTCAGGCTCAGGCTGCGGTCAACGATAATTCGGGCAACAACTACGGCTACATCGAAAAGAGCGTAAGCTCATATAAGGGCACCGTTTACACTATGAAGTCGGCGGGCGCAACCCCGTCGCTTCTCGAAAGCCCCGAGTATTTCGCAACCGTATGCGGTCAGCATCCTATTCCGCCGACGGCAACGTTTGACTACACAAACAAGAACTATATCCCCAAAACCGCGGGCGATAATAACTACTGCTATTACGACACTACAACCAAGTCCGTTGAGATTTCCTTTGACAAGGTTGACGCAAACTCATCGTTTACGTGGGATCCGATGATTCTCACCCTGACAAAGAACGGAGCAACTCTGCCGTACACAGTCTCGATGAATTCAACCAACTACACCAACTCAACGATTTCATTTGCCGACAGCGGTAATTATCAGGTTGTATACAGTTACACAGACCCGTATAACTACGGCTACAACGGTCAGGCGTTCAGTGTGGCGTACACCAAGACGGTCAATATAAACGTCTCGGCAGTTGAGCCCGATACAAGCGTTTACTACGCTTCATTTTCCTATGACGGCGCGGCAGGAAACTACAGCGCAAAGCAGGTTATCGGTACGGATAACAAGACGTACGTAATGCCCAACGTTTCATCGACAAGCACAACTATAGGCAGCACAACTGTTGCAGGTCAGACGGTTTACTATCCGATTGTATCCGTTTCACCTACGGATTCCGGAGGTAATTCAGCATATTCAAGCGGTAAGGGCTACTACTTCGCTCCCGTATTCAGCGAGCTTCATATCATTGATTACAATCAGACTACCGGCGAAAAGCAGTACGAATACAGCAAATCAACCACAACGTGGCCGCACGGCAACAGCGCGACCACCGGTCCCAATACCGCATACTTCACCTGTGCGTCCGGCGAAAAGACGTTTTCATCCACATCGCCGTATGCGAGAAGTATGAACTCGCAGTACTATAAGTACGCAAAGAACAATCTCGGCGTTTGCTATACGTCAAACGATATTGAAAAGGATAACACGGCTTCAAATCATCTTGTTCAGTATCACTACGTTTCAAACGACGGCACGACTTATTACTATTACGTATACTACAAATTTGCCGCTATGACGTATTCATCCTGCGTTGCAGACGGTACCCTCATTACAATGGCAGACGGTACCAAAAAGCCCGTAGAGGACGTTCAGCGCGGTGATATGGTGCTCACGTGGAGCTTCTGGAACGGATGCTACGAAGCGCAGCCCGTTTCGGTTAAGTGGTACCACGGAACCGAAGAGCAGGGACTTGTAAATCTCTCGTTCAGCGACGGCAGCGCAATAAGAGTTGTAGGCGCACACGGCTTCTTCAATCTTGATGAAAATGAATACGTCTACATCACCGAAGACAATGTTGAGCAATACCTCGGCGACAGGTTTGTAAAGCTTGCGCCCGACGGCTCAACGCAAACCGTAACTCTTGACAGTTTCGAGCTTACAAGGGAAACCGTCGGCAGCTATTCGCTTCAGACGGCGTATAACGATAACTTCGTAACAGAGGATATTCTCTCAATTACCGCCGAGGACCACAAGGGCAGATTTGAGTACTTTGAGGTCGGCGACGGTATGAAGTATGACGAGGCTTCAATGCAGGCGGATATCGAAACCTACGGTCTCTACACCGCAGACGATTTTGCCGAGTATCTCACGCCCATGGAATTTGATATGTTCAACGGCAAGTATTTCAAAGTGCTTGTCGGCAGAGGCGTTCTGACAGAAGAAGATATTCTGCGTATGATTGAAGTCAATCTTGGACAGTAAAGGCGGGGTGAGTAATATGAATAAGAAAAATATTAAAAAGCTTGCCCTCGTCGTTGCCGCGTCCGTACTTCTTACGGGAACTGCGGTAATTACTGCGATGGGCGAAGGCGGCACGTGCGAGCACGAATATCACGCCGCCGCGATTTCAAACGGAACGGTTACGCTCAGATGTGAGCAGTGCAAAAACACAGTTCAGGTCGAGTTTATGGACTACATAAACACCGACTATGAGCCCCTCGACGTCGTGGACGACGGTATAGTAAACGCTAAGGACTATGCGTATCTTGTAAAGAATTACAACGAGTTCGGTCCGATAAACGGCTTTACCGAAGAGGGCACGACCGACTGGGAAGGTCCGATAGTGGATTTCGGTTTCTAAAACAAAATAAATATCCACCCGCATAGCGGGTGGTATTTCATTTTCGGGCATAGCCCTAAACAATACTGGCGGCGCACAAGTGCGCTGTTTATTGGCCTGCCA
>CAJOHE010000004.1:0-20733 GCA_905234495.1 uncultured Eubacterium sp.
TGAAATCGCAAAAGCGGTGAATCTCAGCCCATCATATTTTTCAAAAGTGTTCAAAGAAAGCACAACGCTCTCACCCTATGATTACCTGCTTTCCGTGCGGCTTGACAAAGCAAAGGAACTGCTTGTAAATTCGGACATGCCGATAAGCGATATTTCCTATCGCTGCGGCTTCAACAGCACATCAAATTTCATATATTTCTTCAAAAAAGAAACAGGTCTTTCGCCCTTGAAATTCAGGAAGATTAGATTTTAATATTGTTCACATAGTGTTTTTAATATATTGATCCAATTTGAAAATAGCGTTATTGTGCATACTGCAAAAGACATCGGCTAAAGGCGTTAGAGACTTTTGGTCTCTAACGCTATAGGGTGGTGACGGGTCGTCGAAACACACTCCGTGAATGAAACATAACGCTTCGCATTATGTTAATAATCACTCCGAATGTTTCTCCTCTCCGCGCAAAATTTCGCTTCGCTGTTTTTTGCGCGGTACCCTCCTGAAGACACCACAAGGGTGTCTGTTTTCATTTGGTGACCCGGACGGGAATTGAACCCGTGTTACCGCCGTGAAAGGGCGGTGTCTTAACCTCTTGACCACCGGGCCGTTGGTGGCTTTAACTGGATTCGAACCAGTGACACTGCGGGTATGAACCGCATGCTCTAGCCAACTGAGCTATAAAGCCGTTTGATTTCGCAAGCAAAATTATATCTTATTATATGGCGTTTGTCAACACTTTTTTTACAACGGGGATAAAATTGCCGCCGCGCCCGCTCTTTGTGCACAAATGTTTGACAAAGGGTTCTTGCGGTGATATTATATTGATAATATTATATGTAATTTTACGGAGGGTTTTATGAAAGAGCTTTCAAAAAAACAAAACGAGGTTTTTGAATACATAAAGAAGGTTATTTCCGAGCGCGGCGTTGCGCCGTCCGTTCGTGAAATCGGCGAGGCTGTCGGTCTTCGCTCAACCTCGTCCGTTCAGTATAATCTCAACGTTCTCGAGGAACAGGGCTACATCAAGCGCGACTCAAATTTAAAGCGCACAATCCGTATCAAGGGAATGTGCGAAAGCATTGCGCGCGTTCCCCTTCTCGGCACGGTTACGGCGGGTATGCCGATACTCGCAACCCAGCAGGTTGAGGACTACATCGCGGTTTCAGGCGTGAGCGGCGACAAGCTTTTCGCGCTTCACATCAAGGGCGATTCAATGGTAAACGCAGGTATTCTTGACGGCGACATAGTTATCTGCGAGCAGTGCCCCGTGGCTCAGAACGGCGACATCATCATCGCTCTCATCGACGACGAGGCGACCTGCAAGAGATTTTTCAGGGAAGACGGTCACTTCCGCCTTCAGCCGGAAAACGACAAATACGAGCCGATTATTGTCGACGAGTGCGCGGTTCTGGGAAAGGTAAAAACTCTCATCCGTAATTATTGATATTGTGCGGATAATATGTTAAAATACCCTATAAATTCATTTCGGAGGAATTGCTATGAGCGAATGTACTCACGACTGTTCAACATGCAGCGCAAGCTGTGCGGACAGAAAGCCCGATAAGGCGGACTTTCTCAAGCCGATGAACAAGTATTCAAACATCAAAAAGGTTATCGGCGTTGTAAGCGGCAAGGGCGGCGTTGGCAAAAGCCTTGTCACCTGTATGCTTGCGGCGAAATGCGCGAAGGCGGGGCTTAAGGTCGGCATACTTGACGCCGACATCACGGGTCCGTCCGTACCGAAGTCCTTCGGCATCACGACCAAGGCTATGCAGGACGAGGAATGCCTGCTTCCGACGGTTGCCGACGGCGTTGAAATTATGAGCATAAACCTTCTGCTTGAGGACGAGAGCTCGCCCGTTGTATGGCGCGGCCCCGTTATCAGCGGCGTAATTGAGCAGTTCTGGTCCGACGTGCGCTGGGGCGAGCTTGACTATCTCTTTGTGGATATGCCGCCCGGAACGGGCGACGTTGCGCTGACCGTTTTCCAGAGCCTTCCCGTTGACGGAATCATCATCGTGTCAACGCCTCAGGATCTGGTTAAGATGATTGTGGGCAAAGCGGTGAATATGGCGCGTCTTATGGACGTTCCCGTGCTCGGTCTGATTGAGAATATGAGCTACTACACCTGCCCCGACTGCGGCAAAAAGCACAGCATTTTCGGCGAGTCCGACATTGACGAGACGGCGGCGGAGCTCTGCGTTCCCGTGCTCGCAAAGCTTCCGATTGACCCCGAAATCAACAGAAAGGTTGACGCCGGAAGAGTTTACGACGTTGAGCTTGAAGAGCTTGACGGGTTTGTTGAGGCGCTGAAATAATTCGGAATTCGGAAAGCGGAATTCGGAATTAAAGGAGATAATTATGAGCAAAAGACTTGATTATATCAACTGGGACGAATATTTTATGGGCGTTGCAATCCTCGCTTCGCAGAGAAGCAAGGACCCGAACACTCAGGTGGGCGCGTGCATTGTAAACGACGACAACCGCATTATGTCCGTCGGCTACAACGGGCTGCCGAGAGGCTGCAGCGACGACGAGTTTCCGTGGGAACGCAAGGGCGCAAAGGACAGCGAGACAAAGTATCCCTACGTCTGCCACGCCGAGCTCAACGCGATTCTCAACGCGGGCGGAAACAGCCTCAAGGGCTGCCGCATTTACGTGGCGCTCTTCCCGTGCAACGAATGTGCAAAAGCAATCATTCAGTGCGGAATCAAAGAGGTTATCTACATAAGCGACAAATACAAGGACACCGACCTTGTTCACGCGAGCAAGAGAATGCTCGAAAGCGCGGGGCTCAAGCTCACGCAGTTCCACAGCGACAAGAAGCTTGTGGTAGACTTCAACGAGGAAAAGATTTAACAATGCGTAATTCGTAATTATAGTTGATTTTATGGATATAGATATTTACGATTTCGACAAGACGATAGTGCCGTTTGACAGCGGTTCGCTCTTTATTGCGTACTGTCTGCTTCACTATCCCTATACTATTATATTCCTTCCCGTTCACGCGCTCGGGCTGCTTCTCGTTGCCTGCGGTATACTGAATTTCACACAGTTTAAAAAGGTGTGCTTTTCGTTTGTGAGAATTATCCCGCTTGAAAAGGCGGTAAAGGGCTTCTGGGACAGGCACGAAAAGCAGGCGCACAAATGGTTTGAAAAGCGCGAGAGATACGCGGTTGTAATCAGCGCGTCCCCCGATTTTCTCTTGAACGAAATCAGCGAGAGGCTCGGCTTTGACAAGCTCATCTGCTCCCGCCACAACGCAAAGACGGGCGCGATTATCGGCGAAAACTGCCGCGGCGAGGAAAAAATCAGACGCCTTTACGAGGAATTTGACAAGGACGAGATTAGGGTTGTCGACGTATATTCGGACTCAATCCGCCACGACCGCCCGATTTTTTCGCTCGGCGAAAACTGCATACATATTAATAAAGGAAAGAAAGAGCCTTTTAAATTTAACGACGTTTACAAGGACTGACAGATAAATGAACAAAAGAATTATTCCACCGATTTTAATTGCGGTGGTGCTGATTGCCTCGGTTGCGGCGCTTTTCATCTCGAAAAGCTACAGCCAGAAGCAGCAGCAGGAAAAAATCGACTCGGCAACTGAATATTCAACGACGCAGATTGAAACAACCGTTTCCGACGGCGAACGCACTCTTCTCGGCGAGATAAAAGAGGGCGACTATCAGCTCTACTACTATCCCGAAACGGAGAAGGTTGAGCTCGTCCACGGCGACCTTGTGAAGGAATTCAACTGGGGCTGGTCGGTAAAAATTCACATCCCCGAGATGGCGTACTACGACGTTGACGACGACGGCGAAAAGGAGCTGCTGATGCGAGTTGCCGCCGCGAATAAAACCGACGACGCGATAAACGCGACGCGCCACGCAGTGTTTAACCTCTTCGTGGTTGAGGAAGTTGAGA
This sequence comes from uncultured Eubacterium sp., assembly GCA_905234495.1. Taxonomy (GTDB): domain Bacteria; phylum Bacillota; class Clostridia; order Oscillospirales; family Acutalibacteraceae; genus Eubacterium_R. Next base: position 3,926 of record CAJOHE010000004.1, read on the forward strand.
CCGACGGCAAGAAGGACCTCGCGTTCTTTATGGCGGGCTCGAGCACGTGGCAGGAACCGTTTAAGGAAAAAATCAAGGTTGAGATTACTCAGCTCAAATCCTCAAAGAAATTCATTCAGGTTGCGATGAACAACGCTGACGTCGGCATTTCCTACGACGACAAGGGTATGACGAACAACGAGTACACCTATTACGCCGGCGCCTACCGCGACAACAAGAACAATTTCTACACGCTCGACACCTGGAATTTCAACGACGGAATTTACACCTTCGACGAGGAAAGGGGCAAAATGGTGCTCGACATTTCCGTTATCGTTCAGTACAAGGAAGAGGAATTCAGGGAATACATCGGCAACATCAACTGCGACATCACCTTCTCAAACGGTAAATTCCACCTCACCCCGAACACGATTACGTTTATTCCGCTTGACACAAAGATTGTAATCGACCCGCGCGAGGGCGCAAGCGAGAACTGGTCTATCACCCTTGCAAACACGAGCCCCGTCCCGAAGTCGGACAGCAGCGACATCAACTGGATTGAAAACCAGTTCAAGGTATCCCTCTACAACGGAACGACGAGCATCGCGTTTGCCGACCTCAACAGCAAAATCAAGTGCGTTGACACGGTTCAGATAAGCGAAAGCGGCGTTGTGATGACGGCGAAGGACGGCTACACCTTCTCGCAGAGGGTTATCGACAGCGGCACGTTTACGATTACCATTGAGGGCGACGACGGCTCGTCGCGGCAGATAGACAACACCTGTGAAATATCAACGGACAAAAACGGCAAGAGCGTTCTCACGATGACGTTTGATACGACGTACGACAAAGAAACGCTGCAGACGTTAAGAATTAAATTCGGCGTATAAAGAAGGACGGCAATGCCGTCCTTTTTTCAGTTCGGAATTCAGAAAGCGGAATTCGGAATAATTGCAGTGGCGATTCACGAAGCGCCCGTTTTTTCTTTTTAGTTGTTGCATTTGCACAAGGAAAGGACAATGTTGTTGTGTATTATGTCAGAGATTGATAAATTATTATCAATCTCTTGTTATTTTCAACAAATTTGAAACTTAAACATTGACAAAAAGATAAACAGGAATATAATAGTATCAAAATATTTTAATGCCAAAAGGAGAAAGATTATGGCAAGAGTTTATAATTTCAGCGCAGGTCCTTCAACCCTTCCCGTTAAGGTGCTTGAAGAGGCGGCTGCAGACATGCTCGACTACAAGGGCAGCGGTCAGTCCGTTATGGAAATGAGCCACCGTTCAAAGTGGTTTGACGACATCATCAAAGAGGCTGAGGCTCTTATGAGAGAGCTCTACAACGTGCCCGACAACTACAAGGTATTATTCCTTCAGGGCGGCGCTTCGGCTCAGTTTTCCGCAATTCCGCTCAACTTTATGAACGGCACGGGCAAGGCTGACTACATCATCACCGGTCAGTGGGCAAAGAAGGCTTATCAGGAAGCTCAGAAGTACGGCGACGTTGTTGCCGCCGCATCATCCGCAGACAAGACCTTCACATATATCCCAAAGACCAAGCCGTCGGACTTCCGCGAGGACGTTGACTACGTATATATCTGCTACAACAACACGATTTACGGCACGGTTTATAAAGAGGTTCCGGACGTTGGAAACAGAACCCTCATCGCAGACGTTTCGTCCTGCGCTCTTTCCGAGCCGCTTGACATCAGCAAATTCGGCGTTGTTTACTTCGGCGCACAGAAGAACGTTGCGCCCGCAGGTCTTGTTGTTGCAATCATCCGCGAGGACCTTCTCGGCAACGCAAGGGACATCACCCCCGTTATGATGAACTACAAGGTTCAGGCAGACGCAGATTCGCTTTACAACACGCCCCCCTGCTGGACTATCTACATCTGCAAGCTCGTGCTTGAGTGGATTAAAAACGACATCGGCGGTCTTGACAAGATGAAAGAGAGAAACGAGGCTAAGGCAAAGATTCTCTACGATTATCTCGACAGCTCAAAGATGTTCCGCGGCACGGTTGTTCCCGAGGACCGCTCACTTATGAACGTTCCGTTTGTTATCGGCGACGACGAGCTTGAAAAGAAGTTCATCAAAGAGGCAACCGAGGCAGGCTTCGTAAACCTCAAGGGCCACAGAACGGTAGGCGGTATGAGAGCTTCAATCTACAACGCAATGCCTGTTGAGGGCGTTGAAAAGCTCGTTGAGTTTATGAAGGCGTTCGAGGAGGCAAATGCCTAATTCGGAATTATTGTAGGGGCGATTCACGAATCGCCCGATATTAAAAAGAGGTAATACAAATGTTCAATATCAAAACACTTAACAAGATTTCCGACGTCGGTCTTTCAAAGTTCGACACGGCTAAATACAACTACGGCGCCGAGATTGAAAATCCCGACGCAATTATGGTAAGAAGCGCTTCAATGCACGATATGGAAATGCCCGAGTCCCTTCTTGCAATTGCAAGAGCGGGTGCAGGCGTGAACAATATTCCGGTTGCCGACTGTGCTGAAAAGGGCATCGTTGTTTTCAACACCCCCGGCGCAAACGCAAACGCTGTTAAGGAGCTCGTTCTCTGCGGTCTTCTTCTCTCGAGCCGTAAGGTTACAAAGGCTATCGACTGGTGCAAGACAATCAAGGACGAGGGCGACAACGTTGGCAAGACCGTTGAAAAGGGCAAGAGCGCTTTTGCAGGTCCCGAAATCAAGGGCAAAACCCTTGCGGTAATCGGTCTCGGCGCAATCGGCAGGCTTGTTGCGGAGGCTGCGGTTGACCTCGGAATGAGCGTTATCGGCTACGACCCCTTCCTTCCCGAGGGCGCAGAGCTCAAGCCGGGAATCACTCTCAACAACAATCTTGAAGAGATTTATCCCGTTGCGGACTATATTTCCGTTCACGTTCCGCTCACACCCGACACGAAGGGCCTTATCTGTAAGGACACAATCGCAAAGATGAAGAACACCGTAAGAATTCTCAACTTTGCGCGCGGCGACCTCGCGGTTTCGGCAGACATTATTGAGGCTCTTGAAAACGGCGAAATGGCGGCGTACGTTACCGACTTCCCGTCGGCAGACGTTATCGGCGTTGACGGCGTTATCGCAATCCCCCACCTCGGCGCTTCAACCCCCGAGAGCGAGGAAAACTGCGCTTCTATGGGCGCTCTTCAGCTCGTTGATTTCCTTGAAAACGGCAACATCAGAAATTCCGTAAATATGCCCGCGGTTTCGGCTGAGAGAACAGGCGCGGCAAGAATTACCGTTATCCACATCAACAAGCCTAATATGATTTCCACAATCACAAACACAATCAGCGCAGACGGCACAAACATCGAGGGCTTTGAGGACAAGAACAGGGGCGAATACGCCTACTCAATCATCGACGTTGACACCGTTCCCGCAGACAAGGTGCTCGAGGACATTCAGGCAATCGACGGCGTTATCAAAATCAGAATAATCAAGTGAAAATAATGGAGGGGTGACTATTTGTCGCCCCTTTAAAAATAATTGTTGTTATATAAAAATATTTATGCTATAATAAATATGCAGATTTTTGTTATAACTTATTTGGAGGTAAGAATATGGATCAGTATAACAATAACAATCAGCAGAATCCGCAGCAGGGACAGCCTCAGTATCAGCAGGCACCGCCGCAGCAGCAGTACCAGCAGCCTCAGTATCAGCAGGCACCGCCGCAGTATCAGCAGCCCTACCAGCAGTATCCGGGATATCAGCCCAAATCTGCTAAGGACAAGACAATCGCAGGTCTTCTTGCAATCTTCCTTGGCGCACTTGGTATTCACAAGTTCTATCTCGGCTACAACACAGCAGGCATCATTATGCTTCTTGTCGGTCTTCTCGGCTCAGCTCTCTTCGGCCTCGGCGCAGTTGTTATGGGCGTAATCGGAATCGTTGAAGGCATCATCTATCTCACAAAGGATGACGCTTCATTCCAGGCAATTTACGTTCAGGGCGAGAAGCAGTGGTTCTAAGCTGAACAAAACAAAATACAAGTCAGGGGTGCCGCTCATAAAGCGCGGCTGAGATTATACCCTTCTAACCTGTTTCGGTAATTCGAGCGTAGGAAGACAGCAACACCCCTGTGATATTTTCACAGGGGTTTTTATTTTGAGGTAAACATATGGAAAACAAAAGCACAATCAAAACAACAAGAAGACTTACGGAAACGGCGGTTATGCTCGCGCTTGCAACCGCGCTTTCGTACATTCAGATATACACCCTGCCGATGGGCGGCTCAATAACCCTGTTCAGTCAGGTGCCGATTATCATTATCGGCTACCGCTACGGCGTTAAGTGGGGCTGCTTCACCGGAATTTTGCACGGCATTTTGCAGATGCTTCTGCAGGGACTCGGCAACTTTGCCTACGTCAAGGGCATTTTCGCATATCTCGTGCTCATATTTATGGACTACGTTTTTGCGTTTATGTCGCTCGGTCTCGGCGGCGGTCTGTTTAAGAAAACGATTAAAAATCAGGCGGTTGCGCTTGGTTGCGGCGCTTTTGCGGGCTCGGCGCTCAGACTTCTCTGCCACTTCATCTCGGGCATTACAATCTGGGGCGAATATGCCGACGGCTGGAAGAGCGTATGGATTTACGCCCTCGCCTACAACGGCTCGTTTATGGGTGTTGAGGCGGCGATTTCCGTTATCGGCGTAATCGTTCTTGCGCTTGTGTTTGATTTCAACAAGGAAAACCTTTTGCGCAAAGGCAAGTTAAAATAATAAAAGAAAGAGTTGTCGTTTGACAACTCTTTTTATTTTTCTATAAACTTTACAAACAGCAGTCCGACCGCCTTGCTTATAATCGTAAAGATTATCGCGGTCAGGATTGCCTCGGCGACCATTGAGTTGAACTCGCCTGCTCCGCCGTTGAAATATTTTGTGGCGGCGTTAATCTGCTCGTCAAGAAAGCCCGTCGAATATCTGTAAAACCAGAAGCCGGCGCCCGCTCCGAGCGGAAAGACAAAGGACATAAAGCGAAGAAGCGCATTGTCCCTGCTCGACCACGAAAGCGCGCTTAAAAAGCCGCCTATAAGGTTTCCCAAAATCATTATAGCCCAGCCCATATTTTCCTCCTAAGCCAAAAAGAAATAACCGAGTGCGCCGTAGACCGTGCTCGCCATAACGAGAAGCTTTGCCGCCGTTGTGGGCTTGCCCTTTGCCGCGGCGATAATTACGCCCACCCCTGCGGGGATTAGCCCGAGCCACGCGATGACAATCTGCGCAACGTAGGTTGCGGGCAGAGCCGTTGCGTCAATCACGGTGACGTATATTGCAAGAGCTGCGGCGAGACCGAAAAAGATTTTCTGCGAGCCGGGATTGCTCTTGGGTATAAACATAAAGATGCCCGACACGATAAACGAAAAGGCAATCAGTACCTCTAAAAGAAAAAGTGCGCCAAATGCGTTCATAACTACTCCTCTACGTGCTCGGTTGCACACTGAATGATTTTTTTGACATGGTCGTCGGCAAGGGAATAAATCATACTCTTGCCCTGCCTTCTGTACTTGACAAGCCTGCTCTGCTTGAGCACGCGAAGCTGGTGGGAAACCGCCGTCTGGCTCATTCCCACGGTGTCGACGATATCGTTTACGCATAGCTCGCCGTCAAACAGCGCGATGAGAATTTTTATTCTCGTTGAGTCCGAAAAGATTTTAAACAAATCCGACAGGTCGTAGATTATTTCCTCGTCGGGCATTGTGAGTTCATTGTTTTCAGGCATAGTATCACCTCGTTTTCTATTTATAAATTTTAATCTATGAAATAAAAATTGTCAAGTATGCGAAGCAACGCCGCAGGCAATTAATGTTGCGAAGCAACAATTCAAGACAAAGTCAAATCATTTTATGAATTGCGGCAAGCCGCATGATTTGATTGCGTTGCAATCATTTATTTGAGGGTTTGGGTTGACAAATCGTCTGTACAGCGTATAATGTATATACAAAATATTTTCAGGGCGGGGTGCAATTCCCCACCGGTGGTGTATTTCAATGCGGAATTCGGAATGCGGAATTCGGAATTATCGGTTGAAAACGACAGTCCACGAGCCCGAAGGGGTTGATGCGGTGAAATTCCGCAACCGACGGTTACAGTCCGGATGAGAGAAAATGTTTTATACAAAGACATTTTGCCCTGACGTTTGTCAGGGTTTCTCTTTTGCAAATATTTTGAATAATATTTCGGAGGATGAAAAAATGAAAACATCAAACAAAACAAGAATTATTGCGGGTTGCGGAATGCTGACGGCTGTTGCGGTGGTGCTGCAGTACCTCGAAATATCCATACCGTTTGTGCCGAGCTTTATCAAGCTTGACTTTTCGGATTTGCCCGAGCTCATCGGCGCGTTTGCCTACGGTCCCCTTGCGGGAATAGTTATCGCGCTTATCAAAAACTTAATCCATATGGCGGTCAGCCAGAGCGGTTTCGTGGGCGAGCTTTCAAACTTTATTTTAGGCGCGGTTTTCGCAGGGGTTGCAGGCGTGATTTACAGGAAGAACAAAACGAAAAAGGGCGCGGTTATCGGCGGTCTCGCGGGCGCGCTTGCCATGGCGCTCGTGTCGGTTCCGAGCAACTATTTTCTCATTTATCCGCTTTATTACAACGTTCTCGGCTTTCCCGAGGTTGCGGTGCTCGGAATGTATCAGGCGATTATGCCGAGCATAAAAAGCATCTTCCAGTCGCTTCTCGTGTTTAACCTGCCGTTTACGTTTGTAAAGGGGCTGTTTTCTGTGATTATTTCGCTGATTATCTACAAGCCGCTTTCGCCCATTTTACACGGAAAAAGCGAACAATAATTAACGGCTTCTCATATATAATTGTTGCTATTTTATTTGGAATGTAGTATAATATTTAAGGTGATTTTCACAAATAAAAGACAGGAGAAAAAATTATGCCATTAGTTACAACTACCGAAATGTTTAAGAAGGCTTACGACGGCGGATACGCAATCGGCGCTTTCAACGTAAACAATATGGAAATCGTTCAGGGTATCACGAGAGCCGCAAAGAAGCTTGAGGCGCCCGTTATTCTTCAGTGCTCATCGGGTGCAAGAAAGTACGCTTCACACGATTATCTCGTTGCTATGGTAAAGGCTGCCGCAGAGGAAACCGGTCTTCCGATTGCTCTTCACCTTGACCACGGCCCCGATTTCGAGACCTGCAAAAGCTGTATTGACGGCGGTTTTACGTCCGTTATGATTGACGGCTCTTCACTTCCCTACGAGGAAAACGTTGCTCTTACAAAGAAGGTTGTAGAGTACGCTCACGCTCACGGCGTTGTTGTTGAGGGCGAGCTCGGAACGCTTGCAGGCGTTGAGGACGACGTTGTTGTTGAGGCAGGAAACGAGTCCTACACAAGACCCGAAGAGGTTTACGATTTTGCAACAAGAACGGGATGCGACTCTCTCGCAATCGCTATCGGTACAAGCCACGGCGCATACAAGTTTAAGCCCGGTCAGAAGCCGCAGCTTCGCTTTGACATCCTTGAAGAGGTTGGCAAGCAGCTTCCCGACTTCCCGATTGTTCTTCACGGCGCATCGTCCGTAAATCAGGACCACATCAAGATGATTAACGAGTTCGGCGGCGAGATGCCCGACGCTATCGGCATCCCCGAGGATATGCTTCGCAAGGCTGCGTCAATGGCAGTTTGTAAGGTAAACGTTGACTCGGATATCCGTATCGCTATGACGGCTGCGCTCAGAAAGCACTTTGCCGAGAATCCGACGCACTTTGACCCGCGCCAGTATCTCACCCCGGCAAGAGCGCTTATCGAAGAGGTTGTTGCACATAAAATCGATAAGGTATTCGGTTCAACCGGACACGCATTTGACTAAGCTAAATTGCCGCAGTGCGGCAGCTAATAAAAAAACGGTTCTCAGTGAGAACCGTTTTTTGCTTTTTATTCAGCTTTAGTCGTTAGGTATGAAAGCCTTGTGAACCGCGGAAACTGCTCTGTCCGCCTCATCGGCGTCGATGATTACGGAAATCTTGATTTCCGACGTTGAAATCATCTGAATGTTGATGTTGCTGTCATAGAGCGCCTCAAACATCTTTGACGCCGTGCCGGGGTGGGATTCCATTCCCGCGCCGACGATTGAAACCTTTGCAACGTTTGTGTTTGAAACGATTTTGCAGTCGTCAAACATATTCTCAAGAAGCTCAACGGCAAGTGCGCCGTTATCCTTTGTGCAGGTGAAGATGATATCCTTTGTTCCGTCCCTGCCGAAGGACTGAAGAATGATGTCGACGTTTATGTTCTTTGTGGAAAGCTTTTCAAAAATTCTGAAGGCAACGCCCGGAGTGTCCTTCAGACCGAGAATTGAGATGAGTGCAACGTCCTTATCCTGCGTTACGCCGCGAATTAACATTTTTTCCATTTTTGTATACTCCTTAACAATAGTTCCCGGAATCGGGTTAAGCGACGAAAGCACCTCAAGCTCTACGCCGTATTTTTTCGCCATTTCAACCGAACGGTTGTTGAGCACCTGAGCGCCGAGGGTTGCGAGCTCAAGCATTTCGTCATAGGTGATTTCCTTGAGCTTTTTCGCGTCTTTAACCTTTCTCGGGTCGGCGGTGTAAACGCCCTCAACGTCGGTGAAAATCTGGCATCTGTCTGCGCGAAGCGCCGCCGCGATTGCAACCGCCGAGGTGTCGGAACCGCCCCTGCCGAGGGTTGTGAGGTCGTCGTACCTGTTTATTCCCTGAAAGCCTGCGACAACTACGATATTGTGGCGCGCAAGCTCTGCCTGAAGCCTGTTCTGTCGGATATTCTTAATTCTCGCCGCACCGTAAATCGAGTTTGTGTTGAAGCCCGCCTGCCAGCCGAGAAGACTGATTACGGGGAAGCCGAGCGATTCAATCGCCATTGCGAGAAGCGAAATTGAAATCTGTTCGCCCGCCGCCATAAGCTGGTCCATTTCCCTTTTGGCGGCATGCGGATTAATTTCCGCCGCTTTTTCGATAAGGTCGTCGGTGGTGTCGCCCTGAGCGGAAACAACGACAACAACGTCGTTTCCCTGCTTATAGGTGTCGGTAACAATCTTTGCAACGTTCATTACACGCTGCGCATCCGCTACCGACGAACCGCCGAACTTCTGAACAATAAGTCCCATAGTTTCCTCCTGATTAAGGTATTAATAATCGGTTACCTTGATGATATTGATGACGTCCATTCCCTCAAGCTTTTCGGTAAGCTCGTTTTCGGTCATAGCGTCGGTGATGAACGCAATTTCGTCGGACGGCTGTCCCTTCCTCGAAAGGAATTTGACCGTCGTAAACTTTGCCTTTGCCTCGGTTTCGCTCGCCTTTGCGCGAACGTAGAAGGGCATTTTGATGTTTGCCTTGTAGTCAACAACGTAGTCCTCGTCGCCTGCGCCCCAACCGAAATACTTTCTTCTCTTGATGTGCTTTGCGCAGTCGATAACGTCGGCAACAACGGCGGAAGCCGTCGGCATCTTGCCCGCGCCGGGGCCGTAGAAGCAAACGTCGCCAACCGCGTCGCCCCTTACGAGGATTGCGTTGAACACGTCGTTTACGCTTGCAAGCTGCGAGCCGTGATAAACGACCGCAGGGCTTACGAAAGCGGCAATTCTGTCGTCGCTGATATGCTTAATCTGACCGAGAAGCTTGATTACGCCGTCAGCCGAAGCAACGTAGGAAACGTCCTCAAGCGTAATGTTTGAGATGCCCTGAGTGTCAACCTGCGAGGGGTAAACGTGCTTGCCGAAGGCGAGGGATGCGAGGATGCAGACCTTTCTGCACGCGTCGTGACCTTCGATATCCGCGGTCGGGTCCTTCTCGGCATAGCCCTTATCCTGAGCAAGCCTGAGCGCTTCGTCAAACGGCATCCCCTTTTCAATCATCATTGTGAGAATGAAGTTTGTCGTGCCGTTAAGTATGCCCGCAAGACCTTCGATATTATTTGCCGCAAGGCACTGGTTGAGCGGTCTGATAATCGGAATACCGCCGCCTACCGAAGCCTCAAACAGATAGTTTACGCCGTTTTCCTTGGCGAGGTTGAGAAGCTCAAGTCCCTTTTGGGCAACGAGCTCCTTGTTTGAGCTTACAACGCTTTTGCCCGCCTTGAGAAGCTTTGCGGTGAAATCAAACGCAGGGTTCACCCCGCCCATGGTTTCGGCAACGATTCTGATTTCGTCGTCGTTTAAAATATCGTTGAAATCCTTTGTGAAAAGCTCCTGATGAGGGTCTCCGGGGAAATCTCTCAAATCGAGAATCCTTTTAACCTCGAGCGTTTCGCCCGCTATTTTTTTCGGAATCGACGGCGCGTGCTTTTCGAGAACCTCTACTACGCCCGAACCGACCGTGCCGTAACCCATAACTGCTACTTTCATATTTAACCTCCCGTGACGGAATTTACACCGTCCACTGATTTTATATTTTCCAAAAGCTCATCCATTGAAACCGTCATATCCATAACCCTTATGGTCACGCTGACGCTTGCAACGGAATTGACGGGAACGCTCTGATGAACCGAGAGCACGTTTGCCCCCGCCTTGTAGAGCTCCGTCATCACGGCGGAAAGCACGCCCGCATTGTCCATCAGCATCGCGTTGATGGTTGCGGTTTCGTCCGACTCGCCCTGATACTCAAAAATTGCGTCCTTATATTTATAGTATGCGCTTCGGGATATGCCCGCCATCTTTACAGCCTGACTGGTGTTTTGCGCCTGCCCCGACGCGAGAAGGTTTTTCGCCTCAATCACACCCGTGTAGACCTTCGGCAGTATATCCGAATTCACAAGATAATATTTTATCATCGCCATAAATCTGTCCTCCACTCACGGACACTGTGTTACTGTGGGAAACACTTTTTATATATTAACAAAAAACGCGCCAAGTATCAAGCATTATTTTTAAAATATAAGCAAATAATATAATAATTTGTATATTTTTCACATTTGGGCTCTTGATTAATGGAAATTATTGGATTATTATTATAGGTAGTTCAGATAAAAAAGGAAGTATAAAAATGACAAACGGCGTTGAAAAAAGAAGAGCCGCGATTATCAACGTGCTCTACGTTGCGATGATACTCGGGCTTTTATACGTTTTTTTCAAATATTGCTTTTTTGTTGCGACACCGTTTCTTCTCTCGTTCTTTTTTGCGGTAATCCTGCAAAAGCCGCTTCGCTGGCTTGACAAAAAGACAAAGAAGAAAGCGCACACCTTCTGGTCGCTTCTGCTGGTGCTGCTGAGCATTATCGTTATCTTCGGGCCGATGATTACGCTCGTTGCGCTTGCGGTAAAGCAGATTGCAAACTTTGCCTCGTATCTCGTGGGGCAGCTCAACGATATGCCCGCGTTTCTTGCAACGCTTGAAAAAGAGGTGCTCGGCGCGATTGATTTCCTGCCCGATTCGCTTTACAGCTCGGCGTCGCTTCAGATTAAGGATTTCTTTGCAAACGCTATCTCAAACCTCAACCTCAAGAGTATGGGCATCGACGCGAGAACGCTTACAAACGGCGTTTCAACCTCAATCACCTCGCTCTACAACGTTGCAAAGAACATTCCGTCCTATCTTATCGCGCTTATAATCGGCGTCATCGCGTGGATTTTCTTCACGAAGGACTACGACAGAGTGGTCGGCTTCATCCGCCTTCAGCTGCCCGAAAACAAGAAAAACCTGCTCAGCGAAATCAAGCAGATTTTTTCAAAGACGGTGCTCAAGATGTTCAGGGCGTACGGGCTCATTATGCTCATCACGTTCTGCGAGCTGATGATAGGCTTCTCGATTATGAAGGCAATCGGCATACTCGACAACAACTACCTGCCGATGATTGCGGCGGCAATCGCGATTTTCGACATTATGCCCGTTGCGGGCTCTGGCGGAATACTCGTTCCGTGGTCGCTGATTAATCTTATTCTCGGCAACTTCGGTCTCGCGCTCGGGCTGATGCTCGTTTACATCGCGATAACGGTTATCAGGCAGTACATCGAGCCGAAAATCGTCGGAAGCTCGCTCGGCGTTCATCCGCTTGTAACGCTTGCGGGGCTCTACTTCGGCTTAAAGCTTTTCGGCTTTATGGGAATGTTCATCGTGCCGATTACGGTTATGACTGTAAAGGCGTTCAACGATGCGGGAAGAATTCATCTCTACAAATCCCCGCAAAGGAATTAAAGCTGAATTGCCGCAGAGCGGCAGCTAATTAAAAACGGTTCTCAGTGAGAACCGTTTTTGCTTTTTATCAGCTCAACCGTCAGGTTGAAATCAGCCGGTGATACGGTTACATCATCGACGTGACCGTATCGACAAAGTCGGACATTTTGTCAACCGCCGATTTTACCGCCTTTTTGGCGGATTTTCCAGTTGTGCTTTTGCTTCCCATAAACGCCGCCGCCGAGCATACAGCAAGCGTTCCGCCGATTGCTTTGAGCATATTTGACTGCATTTTTTTATTCATAAAAATTCCCCCTGAAAAAACTTTTGCACAGTGAGTGCAATATTATTTTCTGCGCCTTTCGGTCAAATATTTTTCAAAATATCTGGCAGTGCCTTAATTTGTATATTTTTTAGCCTAATTATTGACTTTTTTTCTATAAAGTGATACGCTTATTTTATGGGCGCGAGTCCAGAAAAAATCATTTTGAGAGGACAAAAAATTATGAACGAGTATATTGAAAGCGTAATCAAAACAGTTGAAAAAAGAGATAACGCTAAGCCTGAATATATTCAGTGCGTAAAAGAGGTTTACCGTTCGCTTGAAAAGGTTATCGAGCAGCATCCCGAATACGTTGAGGACGACCTTCTCACCCGTATGGCTGAGCCCGACAGACTTATCACCTTCCGCGTTGCATGGGTTGACGACGCAGGAAAAACCCGCATCAACAGAGGCTACCGTGTTCAGTTTAACTCGAGCATCGGCCCCTACAAGGGCGGACTTCGTTTCCATCCGAGCGTAAACTCATCAATTATGTATTTCCTCGGTTTCGAGCAGACCTTTAAAAATTCACTCACCGGCCTTCCGATGGGCGGCGCAAAGGGCGGCTCGGACTTTGACCCGAGAGGCAGGTCGAAGGGCGAGATTATGCGTTTCTGTCAGGCGTTTATGACGGAGCTCTATCGCCACATCGGCCCCGACGTTGACGTTCCCGCAGGCGACATCGGCGTTAGCGGAAGAGAAATCGGCTTCCTTTTCGGACAGTACAAGAGAATCACCGATTCATTCAAAAACGGCGTTATCACCGGTAAGGGAATCCCCTACGGCGGTTCGCTCATCCGTCCCGAGGCTACGGGCTACGGCGCAATCTACTACACCTGCGAAGTTTTCAAGCACGTTGGCGACGACATCAAGGGCAAGACCTTTGCGGTTTCCGGTTTCGGTAACGTTGCATGGGGCGCCTGCAAAAAGATTGCAGAGCTCGGCGGCAAGGCTATAACGATTTCGGGTCCCGACGGATACTGCTATGACCCCGACGGAATTATCACCGAGGAGAAGATTGACTACCTTCTTGAGATGCGTGCTTCAGGCCGCGACAGATGCCAGGACTATGCCGACAAATTCGGCGTTAAGTTCTTCCCGGGCGAGAAGCCGTGGGGCGTTAAGGCTGACGTTGCGCTTCCCTGCGCAACCCAGAACGAGGTTGACTTTGAGCAGGCAAAGAAGATTGCCGCAAACGGCACCAAGTACTACATTGAGGTTGCGAATATGCCCACCACCGAGGACGCGCTCAACTACCTTATGGAACAGGACGGCATGATTGTTGCCCCGTCAAAGGCAGTAAACGCGGGCGGTGTTTGCGTATCCGGTCTTGAGATGAGCCAGAACAGCCAGCGTCTCAGCTGGACGGCTGAAGAGGTTGACAGAAGGCTTCACGAGGCTATGATTACAATTCATAAGAACTCGGTTGAAGCGGCTGAGAGATACGGACTTGGCTACAATCTCGTAGCAGGCGCTAACATAGCGGGCTTCGAAAAGGTAGCAGAAGCTATGATGGCTCAGGGAATCTATTAAAGACTTCCGATAACGGCGCATAACCGCGACGGATATTATTTATTACAAGTAATCTTGTAGGGGCGATCGCTGCGCGGACGCCCTCTCTGTCCGCAAGCGGACATCTCTCCCACGGGAGAGTGCACGAATCGCCCGCAAATTCAACAACCCAACTATTAAAAAAGCCAAGGACATCGAATCCTTGGCTTTTTTGTCGCTTTCCGTTTTTTGCTCACAAGCGGTACAACAGTACAGCAAAGTTCGCAAGAAAACGGAATTCTGCACCGTTCTCGAAAGTCTCGGTAAAACTAATAAGGCACTCGTATGAGTGCCTTTTAATTACGCATTACGCATTATGAATTCCGAATTGTTTATACGCTTTCCAAAAAGCGTATAAACTGTACTTTGCCCGTTTCGGTGCGGTCGTAGACGCCGCACTGTTCGAGGATTGAGGTGAAGACGATACCGATTTCCTTTTTGAGAATATCCGTCGCGTTTTCAGCCGTGACGGTGTAATTCTTCATAATCTCATCCGCCCACTCGGCGTGCTTTGCAATCCTCTCGTCGGCTGTGATATCCTTGCCGTTTACCATAGCGTCGGCAAGAACGGCGATTTCTTCCTTAAGCCTTGAGGGAAGCACCGCAAGTCCCATAACCTCGATGAGGCCGATATTTTCCTTTTTGATATGGTGGTACTCGGGGTGGGGATGATAGAAGCCGAGAGGACATTCCTCGGTCGTGATATTGTTTCTTAAAACGAGGTCGAGCTCGAGCTTTCCGTTCCTCATTCTCGCAATCGGGGTAATCGTGTTGTGCTTTTCGCCGTCGGTCTCGGCGTAGATGAACGCCTCTTCGTCGGTGTAGTTTCGCCATGCGCCGAGAATCTTGTCGGCAAGCTCGGCAAGCCTGTTTTCATCGGTTCCCGAAAGGCGGATAACGCTCATCGGCCACTTGACAATGCCCGCCTCAATATCCTCGTAACCGTCAAATTTGAACGGGGTTTCAACGCCCGCCTTCGCCATTGCGAAATCGTAGTGACCGCCCTGGAAATGCTCGTGCGTGAGGATTGAACCGCCGACAATCGGCAGGTCGGCATTTGAACCTACAAAATAGTGCGGGAAGAGCTTTACAAACGCGAGAAGCTTGTCAAAAGCGCCCCTGTTAATCACCATGGGAATATGCTCGCTGTTGAACACGATGCAGTGCTCGTTGTAGTAAACGTAGGGCGAATACTGCAAAAAGAAGTCCGCGCCCGCAAGCTTCATCGGGATAATTCTGTGGTTCTGCCTTGCGGGGTGGTTTACCCTGCCCATATAGCCCTCGTTTTCCTTGCAGAGCTGACATTTCGGGTACGAGCTCTGCTTCATAGTGAGCGCCGCGGCAATCGCCTTCGGGTCCTTTTCGGGCTTTGAAAGATTTATCGTGATATCGATATCGCCGTACTCGGTTTTCGTTATCCACTTTATATCGTTTTTAATCCTGTAAGCCCTTATGTAGTCGCTCTTCTGAGCAAGGTCATAGTAGTACTCGGTCGCCGCCTCAGGCGATTTTTCATACTCTTCAGAAAACCTTTTTATAACCGCGCTCGGTCGGGGCGTGAGTATGCCCATAAGCCTTGTGTCAAACAGGTCGCGGAACACAACGCTGTCCTCGCAAAGTCCGTTTTTCACGGCGTAGTCGAGGATTGCGGCGAGGATATCCTCAAGCCCGGCGCCGCCGTCTGCCTCGCAGTCCTCAAAGCTTTCGAGAGCGAGCGCCTGACAGAGCTGATTTACCGAAAAAATCTCATCCTCTTTTTCGATAAGTCCGTTTTTTTCTGCGTAGAGCACAAGCGCCTTTATCGCTTCATAAATGGTCATATTTTTCCTCCTTCGGGCGAACACCGTTCCCCCTACGTTAATTACGAATTAATAATTGATATTTCCTGCCCGTCGATTTTATCGAGAAACGGCAGAATGTTTATGCCGAAAATCACGCCGTCGGGGTAAAGCTCAAGAAGCGGAACGAGAACGAAGCGCCTCTCGTGATAGCGCGGGTGCGGCACAATCAGATTTTCCTCGTTTATTATCATATCCTCGGCAAAAATTATGTCGATGTCGATAATTCGGGGACCGTTTTTAAATTCCCTCACCCTGCCGAGAGCGGCCTCAATTCCGAGGCATGCGCCGAGCATTTCGGCGGGCTCAAACGCGCTTTCAACCTCGGCTGCGATATTGTAAAAGCTCTGCTGGTCGGCATAGCCCACGGGCTCTGTTTCATAGAGCGACGAGGCGCGAAGCACCTTTGTTTTGGGCAGAAGTCCGATTGCGTCAAGCGCGTTTTGTATGTTTTCGGCGCGGTCGCCGATATTTGTTCCGAGCGATAAAAGATAAATCATATTTATACTCTTTCTCTGAATATTTCTACGCCTACCCATCCGAATTCCGCACTAATCGGGGCTTCGGGCTTTTTGAGGGTGAGGCGTATTTTTTCAACCTGCTCATACTCGTCGAATATCGCGTCGCAGACGATTTGCGCCGCCTTTTCAAGCAGGTCGTATTTTTCCTCGGTAAAAATTCTTTTTACGGTTTTTATAACCTTGGCATAGCTCACGGTGTCGGCGATATCGTCCGAAAAGCACGCACGGGAAAAGTTGACGTAAAGGTCGATATCGAAAACGAAGTTCTGTCCGTTTTCCTTTTCCTCGGGGTTCACGCCGTGATATGCAAATATTTTTAAGTCTCTGATTAGTATCTTATCCATATATGTTTTTACCTTTTTGCGCCCCTTGTTAAAGGGTACTCTCCCGAGGGAGAGATGTCCGCTTGCGGACAGAGAGGGCGTCCGCGCAGCGAGAGGGCCACGAAGTGGCGACCCTCA
>CAJOHE010000004.1:20757-38305 GCA_905234495.1 uncultured Eubacterium sp.
CGAAGTGGCGAGGGGATTCAACTAAATGTTTCATATGTCTTGCGGCAACTGTAATGAGGGAACAGGAATCCCTCCACCGCAAGCGGTCCCCCTCCCTTTAACAAGGGAGGCGTTGAGTTTTAATGGCGTCAGCCATCATTATTCCCTGTTTCTCGTTTGCGACGTCGTGAAGTCTTACGATGTCCGCGCCGCCTAAAATCGCCGCCGTGTCAGCCGCTATGTTGCCGTAAATTCGCTTTTTTGGCTCGGGCTGACCGCTTCCCTGCCCGATTACTCTTTTGCGCGAAACGCCGAGAAGAAGGGGATAATCCGGGATTTTATACTCGTTCACCCTTGCGAGAAGGGCGAGGTTTTCCTCATAATCCTTGCCAAAGCCGATGCCCATATCAAAGCAGAGCTGACTTTTGTCAATGCCGAGGGCGGCGCATTTTTCCGCCGCCGTTTCAAAAAATCCCCTCACGTCGGCGGGCGTTCCTGCGCCCGAGTGCATAATAATCCAGCCGCAGCCGCTTGTTTTGACAAGCTCAGCCATATCGCCGTCAACGGCACCGCTCACGTCGTTTATTATGTCTGCGCCCGCTTCAAGGGCTTTCTGAGCCACTTCGGGGTAGAAGGTGTCAACCGATACGGGAACATCGCTCTCGGCGCAAAACGCCGTCAGCACGGGCTCAAGACGCGCCCATTCCTCGGCTGCGGTGATTTTCTCATAGCCCGGACGGGTTGACTGTGCGCCGAAATCAATTATATCAGCGCCGTCGGAAAGAAGCTTCTTCGCGTGATTTACCGCGTCCCCGGGCGAAAAATGGTCGCCGCCATCCGAAAACGAATCGGGCGTTACGTTGACGATGCCCATAATCAGGGTGCGTTTTCCGTATTCGATTTTTTTATCTTTGCAATTCCAAATCATATTTTTTTCGGAGCGGTGCGGGCATCGCTCCCTACATTAATTACGCATTATTTGTCGAGCAGCGCGAGGACTTCCGCTCTTGTTCTCGCGTCGGTTTTCATAAGTCCGCGAAGGGCTGAGGTCTGGGTTTTTGAGCCGCTCGCCTTCGCGCCCCTGATTGACATACACATATGCTCTGCCTCGAGGATTACGGCAACGCCCTTCGGCTTGAGTTCCTCGTTGAGGAAGTCCGCTATATCGTGGGTGAGCCTTTCCTGAACCTGCGGTCTCTTGGCGAAATTATCGACAATTCGCGCAAATTTTGACAGACCGATAATCTTGTTTTCATTCGGTATGTAGGCGATGTGAGCCTTGCCGACGAAGGGCAGAAGATGGTGCTCACACATTGAGCTGAACGGAATATCCCTCACGATTACCATTTCGTCGTTTGAGTTTTCCTCAAAGAATTTGAGGTGCTGCTTCGGGCTTTCCTCAAGCCCTGCAAACATCTCGGCATACATATTTGCAACGCGGCGCGGGGTTTCTTGAAGCCCCTCTCTGTCGGGGTTTTCGCCGACCGCGATGAGTATTTCCTTTACTGCGTTTTCAATTCTCTGTTTATCCATAATATTCTCCTTATCACCTCCCTTGTCAAAGGGAGGGGGACCGCTTGCGGTGGAGGGATTCCTGTTCCCTCATTACAGTTGCCGCAAGACATATAATGCCGATGAAAGAATCCCCTCGCCACTTCGTGGCCCTCTCGCTGCGCGGACGCCCTCTTTGTCCGCAAGCGGACATCTCTCCCTCGGGAGAGTACCCTTTAACAAGGGGCGCGGTGAGGTTTATTTCGAGTAATAGCCTCTTACGTTTCTTACGCTTGAGTCGGTGATTTCGTTTTCGCTGTATTCGGCATAGGCGTTATATACGCCGACGCCGACCTTTTCATTTGTCAGAACAATAAACGCCGATTCAGCTATTGAAAAATCTCTTACGGTGATATTCGTCGTTGAATTTGAAACAAGCTGGGTGAAAAGCTCGTCCTTTTCCTCGTTGAACTCGGGGTTGATGTGCTGCTGCAGGCTTGAAAGCATAAGGTCGCCCGCCGCCTGGCACATATCGTTGTCGAGATAATATCTTATGAGATTTACGAAATCGCCGCCGTTTATCTTCTGTTCGCCCGCCTTCATCTTTACGCTGTATTCAACGGCTGAGCTTTCGTCCTTGTAGTTAATCTCGTTTACAATCGGGAAGCTCACGTCGCTCATATCGTCGTAAAGACTTTCAAACGACTTTTTGTCGATGTCAACGTAGAAGTCGAAGGTCGTGGTAAACATCTGCTCAAGCGCCGCCTGAACGCCGTTTATGCCCGACATTCTGTAAATCTCGGCAAGGCTTTCGCCGTCGCAGACCGTCTGCGGTTTAATCAGCGTCGTTTTGTACGCCACGTTGTCCATATCCGCCTGAAGCATTCCGGCAAAGAGAAGCTCGCCTTCCTTTGTTACGGTGAAGATGAAATTCGTCTTGCCGCTGACTTCGGGCAGAACGAGATAATCGTCGTCCGCAATATTCTGCGTTACCGTCACTTCCTCGTCCGGCGCAAAGAATTCCTTTGCCGAGAAGTGATATTTTAATCCGAGTCCTGCGGTGAATATCACGGTGAACACCACGATGACAGCAAGGGATATTAGGAGCAGACTCTGCTCCCTTGATTTTTGCTTGTTGCTTTTTGAAAAATAGATGTCGCCGCGATTTTTAAATATTCTCATACTGCACCTCGCTGATGAAAATATTATATAATAAATATGTCTATTTTTCAATTAAATATTTTTATGTGAAAAATATTCATATGAAAGGCTATCGCGGCGCAAAAAATTTACAATTACCGTCCTATAATATAGACTATATATACACTTATATATTATTATATATATAATTTTACTTATATTGTGGAAAAAATGTTGACATAGACGGCAAAAACTGTTACTATTTTATTTGTAGTACTTTGTTAAAAGTACGGCGCAGGATATGTCATCTCCCGACATAAAGAACCTTTAAAATTTAATAGGAAAATTAAATACAAAACTTAATAGATAAATTAAATTTAATAATACCTTATAGTATGGATGAAAGGAGAAAAAATGGAATCATTTGACGATTTATGGAAAGCAGTCCTTGATTATGTCAGAGTGAACGTAACCGAAACGGCATTTAATCTTTGGATAAACACAATTAAATTTGTTGATTTTGAAAATTCAACAGTTACCCTTGAGGTTCCGAGAAAGATGAATCTCAATATTGTGCTTGGTCAGTACAACGACCTTTTTGTGGAAGCGTTTGAAAACACGCTCGGTTTCAGCGTAAACATTGAGTACACCGTGGCAAACAACGACGAAGGCAAAAAGCAGTCGGGCGCGGCGGCACCGCTTGACCCCCACCTCGAGGATTACAAGAACGACCAGTTTACCTTTGAAAATTTCATCGTGGGCAATTCAAACAAATTTGCCTACGCTGCGGCAAAGGCGGTCGCTCAGGACCCGGGCGCAAGGCTCAACAGTTCAAACAGCTTCAACAACTACAATCCCCTCTTTATCTACGGTAATTCGGGGCTTGGAAAAACTCATCTGCTTAACGCTATAAGCAACGAAATCAGGGAAAAGTTCCCCGAGATGAAAATTCTCTATATCCGCGCGGAAGAGTTTACAAACGAGCTCGTTCAGGCAATCAGAAACAAGACGACCGATGAATTTCACAACAAGTATCGAAACAACATAGACGTACTTTTGGTTGACGACATTCAGTTTATCTCGGGTAAGGAAGCGACGGAAGAGGAATTTTTCCACACCTTCGATACCCTTGTTTACGGCGGAAACCAGATTGTTCTGACGTCCGACCGTCCGCCGAAGGACATCCGTTCTATTACGGACAGACTCAGAAGCAGGTTTGAGGACGGACTGATTGCGGACATTCAGATTCCCGACCTTGAGACGAGAAGGGAAATCATCAAGAGGAAGGCTTTGCTTCTCAACTTTGACATTCCCGAAAACGTTGTAAACTACATAGCCGAAAATATCAAATCAAACATCCGTCAGCTTGAGGGCGTAACCAAAAAGCTCTATGCGATGTGCGACATCAACGGCCACACTCCGACGGTTGCTCTTGCAAAAAGCGTGATTAAAATAGTTATGGAGGACACCGAGCCGCTTCCCGTTACAATTCAGAAGATTGTTGAGGAAGTCAGCCGCACGACCGGAGTTTCGGTTGAGGATATTTACAGCAAGGTCAGAAAGGCAAGCGTTTCCCACGCGAGAAAGATTGCGTTTCACGTTATCCGCAAGGTAACGAATATGACCTATCAGGAAATCGGCGAAGAGTTTGATATGGACCATTCAACGATTATGTATAACATCGACAGAATCGGAAAAGAGATTGACCAAAATTCAAAGCTCGAACGCCAGGTAAACGACATAATCAACAACATCAAGAGCACTCAGTAAGCTTTTGTTGGGTTGAAAGTTTTACCACTTTTTATTAGTTTTACACATAAAAACATTATGGAAAGATGTGTAAAAAAATATTTTTAAACAATCTACACAATTTTTACACATTGACAAATTGAAAACAAATGGCATTGAAAAACAGTTGCAGAGGGCTGTTGCGGTAGTTTTACACAATTTCAACACCCTCTAATACTGTATCTAAAAGTTAATGATATATGACTGACAAAGGAGACAAATATGAATTTTACCTGTAACACCAAAGAATTAAGCGCAGCCTGCTCAAACGTTATGAGAGCGGTCAGCACAAAGGTTACAATCCCGACTATCGAAGGCATACTTATTGAATGCGGTTCGGACACGTTATCGCTTACGGGCTACGATTTTGAGTTTGGAATCAACACCACGCTTGAAGCGAGAGTAGCACAGCCCGGCGCTATTGTTATCAATGCAAAGATTTTAGGCGATATTATCAGAAAGCTTCCCGACGGCAACGTTACGTTTGATATTAACGGCACTGCAGTTTCAATTATAAGCGGCGCTGCACAGTACAACATTATGGGAATCGACGCGGAAGATTATCCCGAGCTTCCCTCTGTTTCGGGCGGCTATCCGATTTTTTTAAATCAGAGCATCCTGCAGAGTATGATTTCACAGACAATCTTTGCAGTTGCCGATAATGAGGCGTCAAAGCCCGTTCACACAGGTCTTAAATTTGAAATGTCTCTCAATCAGTTAAGACTTGTTGGCGTCGACGGTTTCAGACTTGCAATCAGAACCGAAACGGTTAAATATGACGGCGAGGATATCAGCTTCATCGTGCCGAAAAAGACAATCAGAGAGCTTACAAAGCTTATCAACAGCGAGAGCGACAAGGACATTTCCGTAAGCGTCGGCAAGAGACACATTGTATTTGACGTTGAAAATTACAGCATCATCAGCCGCCTTCTTGACGGTGACTTTCTCGATTACAACGCAGCGATTCCAAAGAGCTCGACCACTACCGTTTTAATCAACACGAGCGACGCTATTGACTGCATTGAGAGAACTCTTCCCGTTATTGAAAACGACAAAAAGAATCCTATCAGATGTCTGTTTGACAACGACGAGATGAGAGTTTCAACTGTTTCAAGTATAGGCAGAGTTGTTGACTACACCCACGCAAACGTAAGCGGAGACAGAGTTGAAATCGGCTTTAACTCAAAGTTTATGCTCGACGCGCTCAACGCTGCGGATACCGACCAGGTAAAAATTGAGCTCAACAGCTCGATTTCACCCGCAAAGGTTATGCCTATCAACGACGACGGCTTCCTTTTCCTCGTTCTTCCGATGAGGCTTAAAAATGAAAATTAAGGTTAAAAAAGCTGAGACAAAAACCGAAGAGGTTAAGATTTCAACGGAATTTATCAGGCTTGACAGCTTTTTAAAATTCAAGGGAATCGCGATGACCGGCGGCGAGGCAAAGGCGTTTATTCAGGACGGTATTGTCAAGGTAAACGGCGAGGTCTGCACCGCAAGGGGCAGGAAGCTGAGACCGGGCGACGTTGTCCGCGTTTTCAGCGCGGAATACAACATTATATGAAAATAAATTCAATAGATATAGAAAATTTCAGAAATATTGAAAAGCTGAGTCTTGATTTTGAGGACGTCAACATAATATACGGCGAGAACGCACAGGGTAAAACGAATCTGATTGAGGCAATCTACCTATTTACGGGGGCGAAAAGCTTTCGCGGCGTGAGGGATAAGGAACTTGTGAGATTTGACGCACCCTACGCAAAGCTGAAAATCGACTTTGAAAACAAAAACAGACAGCAAAACGCCGAGCTTCTTATTGAAAAAAACAGGCAGGCTACGCTCAACGGCGTTAAGAAAAAGTCTGCGACGACGCTCGGCGAAGAGCTAAAGGCGGTCATTTTCTCGCCTGTTCACCTCTCAATGGTGAAGGACGGCCCGATTGAGCGAAGGCATTTCGTTGACGGCGCGCTCTGTCAGCTCAGATTCAACTACAGAAAGCTTCTGAAGGAATACAATAAAAATCTTTCGCAGCGAAATATGCTTCTGAAGGACATTTCAAAAAATCAGTCGCTTTACGATATGCTCTACATCTGGGACAAGAATTTAGCCCACAGCGGGGCGAAGATAATATATCAGCGAAGGAAGTACATCGAGGCGCTTCTTCCCCACGCGCAGGAAGTTTTCAACGGACTTTCAAAGGGACGGGAAACGCTTGATTTGAAGCTCAGGGGCGCGTTTGACTATGACGGGCTTGAGGTTGAAGAGATACGGAAAAAGCTGATGTTTGCGCTTGACGACAACCGTTCAAACGATATTATGAACAGGATTACCACGATAGGACCGCACAGGGACGACGTGGAAATTCTGATAAACGGCAGCAGCGCAAGAAGCTTCGGCTCTCAGGGGCAGCAGCGCTCGTGCGTGCTTGCGCTCAAGCTTGCCGAGGCGTCGCTCCTGAAAGAGATGACCGAGGAAGAGCCCCTTGCCCTTCTTGACGACGTTATGAGCGAGCTCGACATTTCAAGACAGGATTATATTTTAAACCATATCAAGGACTGGCAGGTTTTCATCACCTGCTGCGACGCGAACACGGTACTGAGGCTTAAACAGGGCAAGACCTTCCACATTGAAAACGGGGGGCTTGTGTGATGTATCTGTACCTTGGCGGTGAAACGGCGGTGAAGACCGACGAAATAATAGGCGTGTTTGATATGGACACGTCAACGGTCAACAAGGCGACGAGGGATTACCTCGCAAAGGCGGAACGCGAAAAAAGAATTGTTTACGTCAATTATGACCTGCCCAAAAGCTTTGTTGTCTGCGACGAAAAGATATATGTTGCGCCGCTCAATACGGCGACGATAAATAAAAGAGTTAAAATCTAAAAGCCTCCCTTGTCAAAGGGAGGGGAACCGCTTGCGGTGGAGGGATTCCTGCTCCGCAAAAGAGGTTGCCAAAAAACATAGAAAAAACTATAGAAGAATCCCCTCGCCACTTCGTGGCCCTCTCGCTGCGCGGACGCCCTCTCTGTCCGCAAGCGGACAGCTCTCCCTCGGGAGAGCACCCTTTAACAAGTGGCGCAAAAAGGTGGGGATTATATAGGAGATTTAATATGGAAGAAAACAGAATTCAGCTTGAGGAAGAGGACATCAACACAGTCGTAACCGAAGAATACGATGAAAAAAGTATTCAGGTGCTCGAAGGTCTTGAGGCGGTAAGAAAAAGACCCGGTATGTATATCGGCTCAACCGGACCGCGCGGACTTCATCACCTCGTTTACGAGATTGTGGATAACTCAATCGACGAGGCTCTTGCGGGCGTCTGCACTCATATTGAGTGTAACATCCTTGAGGGCGACGTTATCGAGGTTATCGACAACGGCCGAGGTATTCCCACGGGTATCAACGACAAGACGGGGCTTCCCGCGGTTACGGTAGTACTCACCGTGCTTCACGCGGGCGGTAAATTCGGCGGCTCGGGCTACAAGGTTTCGGGCGGTCTTCACGGCGTTGGCTCGTCGGTTGTAAACGCCCTTTCGGAATGGCTCGAGGTTGAGGTTACCCAGAACGGCCACGTTTACAGTCAGAGCTTTTCAAGGGGTATTGCCACAAACGACCTTCACGTTATCGCAGACAAGGAAGGCCACGGCACTACAATCCGCTTCAAAGCCGACCCCGACATTTTCCAGGAAACGACCACCTACGAATACGAAACGCTTGAAAAGCGCCTTCGCGAGCAGGCCTTCCTCAACGCAGGTCTTTCAATCACCCTGACCGACAAGAGGGGCGACGAGGATTATTCCGAGGAATTCTGCTATGAGGGCGGTATCCGTTCCTTCGTTGAGTACATAAACTCAAGCAGAGGTCTCACCCCGATTCAGGACGAGGTTATCCACCTTTCCACCACAAAGGGCGACAGAAGCGCCGAGGTTGCGCTCTGCTATACAAACGATTACAACGAAAGACTTCTCTCTTTCGCAAACAATATCAACACGATTGACGGCGGTACCCACGAGACGGGCTTCAAAACCGCCCTCACCCGTGTGTTCAACGACTACGGCAAGAAGTTCGGCATACTCAAGGACAGCGACGGCAAGTTCACGGGTAACGACGTGCGCGAGGGCATTACGGCGGTTATTTCCGTAAAGCTCACCGAGGCTCAGTTTGAGGGACAGACCAAGGGCAAGCTCGGCAACACCGACATCACCGGCCTTGTTTCCTCTATGCTCTACGACAAGCTGATGACCTACTTTGAGGAAAATCCGAACGTTGCAAAAACGCTTATCAACAAGTCGCTTGACGCGGCAAGGGCAAGAGAGGCGGCAAGAAAGGCGCGCGACAGCGCAAGAAGAAAGTCGCCGCTCGAGAGCAACTCGCTTCCCGGCAAGCTTGCCGACTGCACCTCCAACGACCCGTCAAAATGCGAAATCTACATCGTCGAGGGTGACTCGGCGGGCGGTTCCGCAAAGGAGGGCCGCGACAGAGAGCATATGGCAATCCTTCCCCTCTGGGGCAAGATGCTCAACGTTGAAAAGGCGAGAATCGACAAGGTTTACACAAACGAAAAGCTTCTTCCCGTGGTGCTTGCGCTCGGTACGGGTATAGGCGACGACTTCGACATCACAAAGCTTCGCTATCACAAGATTATCCT
The DNA here is from genome assembly GCA_905234495.1 of uncultured Eubacterium sp. Taxonomy (GTDB): domain Bacteria; phylum Bacillota; class Clostridia; order Oscillospirales; family Acutalibacteraceae; genus Eubacterium_R. The sequence continues at coordinate 29,806 of CAJOHE010000004.1, forward strand.
TATGGCGGATGCCGACGTCGACGGCGCCCACATCAGAACGCTTCTCTTAACCTTCTTCTTCCGCTTTATGCCGCAGGTTATCGAGGACGGCTACGTTTATCTTGCGCAGCCCCCGCTCTTCAAGGTTTCAAAGGGCAAGAAGAGCGCCTACTGCTACTCGGACGAGGAAAGGGACGAAAAAATTGAGGAATTCGGCGGCGACTGCGACATTCAGCGCTACAAAGGTCTCGGTGAAATGGACCCGAACCAGCTCTGGGAAACGACTATGGACCCCGAATACCGCACAATGCTTCGCGTAACCGTTGAGGACGCGGAAAGAGCGAGCGAGACGTTTTCAATCCTTATGGGCGACGACGTTGAGCCGAGAAGAGAATTCATTGAAAAGAACGCAAAATTTGTTCAGAATCTGGATGTATAATATATGTTTACATTTAAAATGAACGCCGCGCAGTATCGGCGGGGCTGCCTTTTCAGGATGAGGAAAAACAGACTGAAAAGTATGCCGGGAACGGTCAGCTTCTTTCTTGCGGCAATAGTTCTTGTTGCCGTGCTTCTCATCGGCGCCGACCTGTTTTTCTTCCTTCTGCCGCTGATTCTCTTCGGTATGGGGCTCTATGAAATAGGCGCGTACAGCAGAAGCTGCGCAAAGGAATTTGAAAGCCTTCCCTTCCTTCACGGCACGCAGAAATGCACGCTCGGCGAGGACGGACTCGAGCTTCAAAGCTCGTTTGAAAGGCTCTTCGTCCGCTACGGCGACATCTACGCGGTGAAAAACAAAAGGCGCTACGTGCTCATTCTTCTCACCTTCGGCAAGGGAATAATTTTCCTCGACAAGAAGGAAAACGGAAGCGAGGCGCAGGAGCTTCTTAAAGCGCTTGAAAAAGGGGGCGTTAAGGTTTGAAAGACTATCCTTCCTTTGAATACGACCCCGAGCCCGAGCTCATCGGCGAGAGGCTGAACTACTACACCGACGCCGAGGACTACGCAAGACTTGAAGAACACAAAAAGATAAAACAGAAGACCCCCCTGCCCTCTCTTGCAATGCTGATTTGCACGACCGCGGTTTCAGCCTACGAGTTTTACAAGACGGGAAAGGGTGCGGCGGTTGGTCTGTGGATTTTCGTGGTGTTTGCGTATATGCTTGCAACGCTTCTTCGCAGATATTCAAGCGCCGAAAAGGCGGTGCAGAAATTCTACGACGCCGACCCGTACTGCAAGGCGCTCAAAAGCGCGAGGTTTTTTGAGGACAGAGCGGAATTTTCCGCGTTTGACAAAAACGGCGAAAACGTTATTTATTACACGTCTTATCCCTATTCGCTTATGGACAGCATAACCGTTACGGTTGACGACTATTTCTTTAAAATCGGAAGTCAGTCGGTTGTGTTTCCGCGGCGTTTTGCCAAGGAAAGAGGCGCCGACACAAAGCTTCTCGACACCTTTAAGGCAACGGGAAAGATGGTGGACGAAAGGTAAATTCGGAATTCGGAAAGCGGAATTCGGAATTGTTGTTGAAAATAATCCGGAGGATTAATGATATATGGATGTAAATGAAATAAGGTATGACAATCAGAAAATCATTGACATTGAGATTAACAAGGAAGTCAGAAAGGCGTTCCTTGACTACTCGATGAGTGTTATTGTTTCGCGTGCGCTGCCCGACGTAAGGGACGGCTTAAAGCCCGTACACCGCAGAATTCTCTACGCGATGTACGACAACGGTCTCTATCCCGACAGGGGCTTCCGTAAGTGCGCGATGACCGTCGGCGACGTGCTCGGACACTATCATCCCCACGGCGACGCATCGGTTTACGACGCTATGGTAAGGCTTGCTCAGCCGTTTTCGATGAGGCACATACTCGTTGACGGACACGGCAACTTCGGTTCAATCGACGGCGACCCCGCTGCGGCTTACCGTTACACCGAGGCGAGAATGAGCAAGAACGCGATGAAGATGCTCGAGGATATCAAGAAGGACACGGTTGACTGGGCGCCGAACTTCGACGACACCACCAAGGAGCCGACGGTTCTTCCCGCGCGTTTCCCGAATCTTCTTGTAAACGGTTCTTCGGGTATCGCCGTTGGTATGGCGACAAACATCCCGCCCCACAATATGAGGGAAACCGTTGAGGGTATGTGCGCGCTTATCGACAATCCCGAGATAGGCGTTCCCGAGCTTATGGAATACATCAAGGGCCCCGATTTCCCGACGGGCGGCATCATTATGGGCACGAGGGGAATCCGCGAGGCTTACGAAACGGGCAGGGGAAAAATCTACGTTCGCGCCAAGGCCGAAATCGTTGAGGCAAAGGGCGACCGTTTCAAGATTGTTGTCACCGAAATTCCCTACAGCGTAAACAAGGCTAAGCTCATCACAAGGATTGCAGACCTTGTTAAGGAAAAGAGGCTCGAGGGCGTTGCCGACGTTCAGGACTATTCCGACCGCCGCGGTATGCACATTGAGGTAACCGTTAAGCGCGACGCCAACGCACAGGTTGTTTTGAACAATCTCTACAAGATGACCGATATGCAGGTTACCTTCGGCGCGATTATGCTTGCGCTTGACGACGGCGTTCCAAAGGTGCTCACCCTCAAGCAGATTCTTGAAAAATACATCGCCTTCCAGAAGGAAATCATCAGAAGAAGAACCAACTTCGACCTTAAAAAAGCTCAGGAAAGAGCGCATATTTTAGAAGGTCTTGCAAAGGCTATTGATATTGTTGACGAGGTTATCGCAACAATCCGTAACTGTAAGGGCGGTCAGGCTGAGGCAAAGCAGGCGATTATGGACAAATTCGGCTTTGACGACGTTCAGGCTGACGCAATCGTCAAGTACCGTCTCGGTCAGCTCGCAGGTCTTGAAATTGAAAAGATTCTCAACGAACTCGCCGAGCTTCACGAGATGATTAAGGACTTCACCGACATCCTTTCAAACGAGGAAAGAATCGCCGACATCGTTAAGACAGAGGCAAGAGAGATTGCCCGCAAGTACGGCGACGACAGAAGAACCGAGATTTCCGCATACAGCGGCGACGTTGACGACGAGGACCTCATCCCCGTTGAGGACTGCATTTTCACCCTCACCGAAAGAGGATATATGAAGCGCCAGACAGTCGACACCTACCGCGCCCAGAACAGGGGCGGCAGAGGAATTATGGGTATGAGCAGACGCGAGGAAGACGTTGCAAAGACGATGTTCACCTGCTCAACCCACGACAGAATTCTCATCTTCACAAATATGGGCAAGGTGTTCAGGCTCAAGGGCTACGAGATTCCCGAATCAAGCCGTACCGGCAAGGGTATGAACGTTGTAAACATCCTTCCTCTTGAAAAGGACGAGCAGGTTTCCGCTATGGTACAGGTTCCCAAGGAGGAGGAAAGAGCATATCTCTGTATGGTTACTAAGAAGGGTATCATCAAGAGAACCGCGCTTGACCAGTACAAGAACATCAGAAAGACGGGCATCATCGCCATTAACCTTGACGAGGACGACGAGCTCAGCTGGGTTGACGTGACCGACGGCGAAAGAAAGCTCATCGTTGCAACTCACGACGGAATGAGCATCTGCTTCAACGAATCCGACGCAAGACTCATCGGCAGAACCGCAAGGGGCGTTAAGGCTATCGAGCTCAAGGCGGACGACTACGTTGTCGGCTTCTCGGTTGTACGCGAGGGCTTCAAGCTTCTCACCGTAACCGAAACGGGCTTCGGCAGAAAGTCGGGCTTCGACGATTACCGCGTTCAGAACAGAGGCGGTAAGGGACTTATCAACTACTACACCGACAAGTACGGCAAGGTTGCAATGATTGCACCCGTAACAGATGAAAACGACGTAATTATGATTTCGTCCGACGGCATTATCATCCGCACCCACGTTGACCAGATTTCCGAGTTCCAGAGGGGCTCGAAGGGCGTTAAGGTTATGCGTATCAACGAGGGCGAAAAGCTCGCAACCCTCTCGGTTGTTGACAGAATCGATGAAGAGGACGAGGAAGCCGAGGACGGCGAAATCCCCGTTGCAGTGCCCGAAGAGGACGTTAGCGGCGGCGAACAATAATTTACAATTCTGTTAAAATTGCCGCTCAACTGTGGCAATAATCCCCCATTTGGTATATAATGCTTAGTAATGAAAAGAGGTGTGACCCCTTGGAAAAAGAATCTTACAGCATTGACGATATAATCAACGAAACCAAACGGCGCAAGCAGGAAATGGCTGAGGCTGAGGCAAAGAACAAGCCCGAGCCGGAACCCGAGCCGGAGCCCGCGGAAGAGGTTGCCGAAGCAGAGCCTGTAGAAGAGGCTGCCGAGGCAGAGCCCGTGGAAGAACCCGTTGAGGCAGAGCCCGAGGACAACTTCTCGCTTTCCGTTAAAAATGAAAAGGAAAACCCCGAGCCGGTTCACGAGGACGGCGAACTCACTCTTGAAGAACAGGACGCACCGACCGAGGAGCCCGAGGTTGAACCCGAACCCGAACCCGAACCGGAACCCGAGCCTGAACCCGAACCCGAGCCGGAACCGGAGCCCGTTCCCGAGGACGACGAGCCCACGGGCGAGCTTGTTTCGGACAACGGCAAAGAGTCGGAAATGGTGGACCTTTTCGCAATGGGCAGCGACGAGCCCGAGGAACCGCAGAGCGTTGAAGAGGCGCTTGACAGCTACAATCAGGAAAACCCGAACAGGGGCGAACATAATCACCACCATTCGGGTAAGCATCACAAGCACAAGAAGGTAAGGTCGAAGGGCGAAAAGATAACAATAGGCATAATTATTGCCCTCATTGTTGCAATCGTCATCGCCGCAGTTGTTTACTTCATTCTGCCGTATATCAATATGAGCGAAAACGTGAACCGCAGCGACAACGGCCCCATCAGCGCAGAGTGGGCGGGAATGAAGGAGGACATCCGAAATTTTCCGGCAATTGAGGAAACCGACGCAGGTGACCTCGCTTCTCTTCAGGATATGGTCAAAACGTGGTACTTAAACGGCGAGCCATGTTCCGCAACCCACGTTCTCAACGTGCTTTTAATCGGTGAGGACACGAGGGGCAGCGATATTATTGAAGAGGAAACTCGAGCCGATTCCGCAATTATCGTAAGCGTGAACATCGACACCGAAACGGTCACGATGACCTCGATTCTTCGCGACGCCTATGCCTACTGGCGTTCCGACCCCGCCAATGAAAACACGGGCGACTTCGGAAAAATCAACGGCTCAATGGCTATGGAAAACTGCTCGATAGAAACTTATATAAGCACAATCGAGCATCTTTATAAAATTGATATCGACAACTACGTTATCGTAAATTTCGACTGCTTTGCCTCGATTATTGACGAGCTCGGCGGCGTTACAATCGAAATGACGAGCGCGGAAATCAACGAGATTAACAACGACCCCTACACCTACGGCGACATCGGAGAGGTTTATATTGAAAAAACCTTCGAGGGCGAGAGCGGCGAGGTTGAGCTTGACGGTAAGCAGGCGCTTGCATACTGCAGAATCAGACATCTCGACTCTGACAATATGCGCGCCGAGAGGCAGAAAAAATGCCTAAACCAGATGTTTCTCAAGTTTAAGGACGCTTCAAACGGCGAGCTCATCAGGCTTGCAAACACACTTGCTCCTTACGTTAAGACGGGGTTTTCAACAAAAGAGATAACCTCGATTGCAAAGTACGGACTTTCGCACGGCTGGAAGGAATTTACAATTCAGTCGGCAACCGTTCCCTACAACAGAATTGAGGAAGAGGGCGCGGGCGGCGTTTACTTCGGCGCATGGTGCTGGAAGGCGGACTACCCCGCAGACGCAAACTTTTTGCAGACGATTATCTACGGCGAGTCGAGCATAACTCTTGCCCAGAACAGAGTTGACATTCTTCACTGCAGGGAAAAGGGATATTTCGAGGACGGACTTCCCTCAATCCTCGCAGCCGGCAATTCGATTTACAATCTTGCTTACGGCGAAGCGACGACGTACGATATCGCAACCTTCAACGAAGAGGAAGAAGAAATAGAAACAGAGGCTTATTAAAGCCTCTGTTTTTTATATGCAGTATGTGAAAATTCCAATAAAGTGAAGCGCGCTTCCGAGCAGGATGAAAAGGTGGAAAACGCTGTGCATATATCTCACCTTAACCCCCTTCGCGTAAAAGATTATGCCAAGGGTGTAGGCAAGTCCGCCCGCAACCGCCCATAAAATGAGCCCCCAGCCGTAAACCTTATACAGCGGATAGAGAAGTAGCAGCGCCGACCAGCCGATTCCGAAATACCCTATCATTGAAACGACGGCGTATTTTTTGTGGTCTATCGCAGTAAAGGTTACGCAGACTGCGGTGCCCGCAACAAGAAATGCGAGAACTATATAAAAAATTATCGGATAGTATTCCCGTATCCCCGTGAAAAGAATCGGGACGTACGTTCCGAAAATCAGCGCGAATATCGTGCAGTGGTCAAGCACCTGCATAACCTTTTTCGGCTTCTCGGGTATCAGCCCGTGGTACACGCTTGAAATTGTGTAGAGAAAAATCATCATCAGCCCGTAGACGATTCCGCTTCCGAGCCCCCACCAGTTTCTGTGCGCTATCGAAAACGCCGTGCAAAGCGCGAGCACGACAACGCCGAAACCGCCCCCGACGATGTGCGAGGTCATATTGAAAATCTCTTCCCCCCTCGTGTAGTCGGGAAGCTTTCTGTCTGCAAGTTTTGTTCTGGGCATATCGATTTTCCTTTCTCAAAATTTTCCTGATAAGCGCAGTATAAGGCGGTTTCGGGAAAATGAAAACCCATTATCCGTAGATATATATCTACAAATAGTAGAATTTATATTGACAACAAACTCTACTTATAGTAGAATGTAGAAAAACGGCGGAAGGAAGATAATATGGCGGACAAAACACAGACAAAAATCATAGCGGAAAATCTTTCGTTTTACAGAAAACTGCACGGGCTCACCCAGGCAGAGCTTGCCGAGGCTATCGGATACTCGGACAAATCCGTTTCAAAATGGGAACGGGGCGAAGGCCTGCCCGACATACTTCTTTTTATCACGCTTTCGGAAATCTATGGCATCACGGTTTCCGAGCTTGTGGGGCAGGCAAACAGGTCAAAGGACACAAAAGAGAAAATCAAGGCTCACGAAAAGGACAAAAAAGAACGCGAGCGCGCAAAAAAAGAAGGCGCTCGACAAGGCAAAAAAGCATAAGAAAAACAAAGGCGGCAAATAATTGCCGCCTTTGTTTTATGCTAAACTATTTAAGTTTTTGGTACATTTCATAAATGTCGTCGCGGGTGAGCTCAATCGGATTTCGCGTCATCAGCATCGACATACTTTTTTCGGTGAGCTCTTCAATCTGCTCGTCGGTTATGCAGCCGATTTCCGAAAGGCGCGTCCTCATTTCAAGGCGCTTTTTTAAATCGCTGATTGCGTCCGCCATTTCATACGCCGAGGCAAAACCGCAGGCGTGGGCGAGCGCGGCAATTCTTCCGCTCTCGTCGGCGTTATCGGCGTTGAAGCGCATAAAATAGTGGAGAGTAAACGCGCAAGCCTCGCCGTGGGGCACGTTATAAATATTCGTCAGCGGGAACGAGCAGGCGTGGGAACCCGTCGTCCTCGGATGTGAAAACGCAACGCCCGCAACAATCGACGCCTCAGCCATTTTTTCTCTCGCCTCAAGATTGTCGGGCTCGCTGTAAGCCTTTTCGAGATACTTGAAAACGAGTTTTGCCGCATAGACCGAGCAGGCTGAGCAAATCGGCTGATGAATCGTCGCCCAGTAGCTTTCAACCGCGTGGGCAAGCACGTCAAGCCCCGTCGACGCGGTGATGTGGGGCGGAACCGAGAGCGTGAGCTCGGGGTCGACAACCGCAATTTTCGGATACATCGCAGGGTCGTTCATCGGGTTTTTGAGATTGAGGTTCAGGTCGGTCAAAACCGAGATGTTAGTGACCTCGCTCGCCGTGCCCGAGGTGGTCGGAAACGCAATCATAGGTATCGCTTCCGCGGGATTTATCGGCTTTCCGCCCGAATGGTAGGACGCGATTTTGTCCCTTCCCTTCACTATTGCGCAAGCCGCCTTGCAGCAATCCATAGCCGAGCCGCCGCCGAGTGCAACGGCAAAATCAGCGTGCATCGAGCGCATCAGAGTGACGCAATTATCAACGTTTTCGGTGGTCGGGTTCGGGCGAACGCCGTAGAAAACGGACGTGAGCTTTCCCCCGCTCATTTTGAGAAATTCGTTTGCAAGTCCGTTTTTCGCAAAACTTTTTGAGCAGACGAGAACGCCCTTTGTGCCGCCGATTTCATCAATGTATTTGCTAAGATTTCTTCTTTCGCCGCAGCCGAAAACCAGCTTGACCGGCAGATTAAATTCCCAGTTCATATATTACTTCCTTTTAAAGCCTCCCTTGTCAAAGGGAGGGGGACCGCTTGCGGTGGAGGGATTCCTGTTCCCTCATTACAGTTGCCGCAAGACATATGAAACATTTAGTTGAATCCCCTCGCCACTTCG
>CAJOHE010000004.1:38318-165280 GCA_905234495.1 uncultured Eubacterium sp.
TGAGGGTCGCCACTTCGTGGCCCTCTCGCTGCGCGGACGCCCTCTCTGTCCGCAAGCGGACATCTCTCCCTCGGGAGAGTACCCTTTAACAAGGGGCGCTATGAGGGTCGCCACTTCGTGGCCCTCTCGCTGCGCGGACGTCCTCTCTGTCCGCAAGCGGACATCTCTCCCTCGGGAGAGTACCCTTTAACAAGGGGCGCTATGAGATTTATAAAATCCTGTCCTTCACAATTCCCATAATCTCCCTGATGAGAAACGTGGGAAGGTGCAGGGCTTTTGTTTTTGAGCTCTGCGGCGCTGCCTCAAGCCCGTACTTTTCGCAGAGCCAGAGCGCGCGGAACTGATGATATTCCGAGGTGACGAGGATTACCCTGTTTGAAAGGTCGTTTTCCTTCAGGATTTTCACGGAAAAGCGGATGTTTTCATCCGTCGACGTTGAACGGTTTTCAAGGTAGAGCCTGTCCTCGGCGATTCCCCTTTCAACAAGCATCCGCCGCATACATTCAGCCTCACTGATTAGCTCGTCGCTTCCCTGCCCGCCGCTTAAAATCGCGACCTTTTCAGGGTCGCCCGAAAGAATGGTGAACGCCCTGTCAACCCTTTTGCAAAGGGCTTTGCTCGGCTCAAGTCCGCGGACTCTGCACCCGAGAACGATGACGGTTTTCGCGTCCGACATTCTGCTTTTTCCCCTGTTGTAAACCGAGAACATCAGGAAAAATGCGACAAGCGTTATGCCTGCAATCACAAAGAGAGCGATTCCCCTCTCGCGCATTTCAAGCTTTTCAAAATTCAGTCCGATTATCAGGGTAACGGCGCCGAACACCGTGCCGACGAACGTCCCCGCGTTGTGAACGCCGTCAATAAGCGGCAGTAAAAACACGACGAGCAGGATTACCCCGTAAAAGATTAAGGCGATATCCATTATTTCTTGGGAACGATTCTGTCCTTGCCGCCCATATACATACGAAGCGCCTCGGGAATGAGAACGCTGCCGTCCGCCTGAAGGTTGTTTTCAAGGAACGCGATGAGCATTCTCGGCGGTGCAACGCAGGTGTTGTTGAGCGTGTGTGCAAGGTAGTTGCCGTTTTCGCCCTTAACTCTGATTTTGAGCCTGCGCGCCTGAGCGTCGGTGAGATTTGAGCAGGAACCGACCTCGAAATATTTCTGCTGTCTCGGCGACCACGCCTCAACGTCAACGCTCTTTACCTTCAAATCTGCAAGGTCTCCCGAGCAGCATTCGAGCGTGCGAACGGGAATATCGAGCGAACGGAAGAGGTCGACCGTGTTCTGCCAGAGCCTGTCAAACCAGAGCGGTGATTCCTCGGGCTTGCAGACAACGACCATTTCCTGCTTTTCAAACTGATGAATTCTGTAAACGCCTCTTTCCTCGATGCCGTGGGCGCCCTTCTCTTTTCTGAAGCAGGGCGAATACGAGGTGAGCGTGAGCGGTAATTTTTCCTCGGGGGTGATTGTGTCGATGAATTTGCCTATCATCGAATGTTCGGACGTGCCGATGAGATAGAGGTCCTCGCCCTCGATTTTATACATCATTGCGTCCATTTCCTCAAAGCTCATAACGCCCGTTACAACGTTTGAGCGAATCATAAACGGCGGAACGACGTAGGTGAAGCCGCGGTCAATCATAAAGTCGCGGGCATAGCTGATAACAGCCGAGTGAAGGCGCGCGATGTCGCCCATAAGATAGTAAAAGCCGTTGCCGGCAACTCTTCCGGCAGCCTCGAGGTCGATACCGTCGAAGGTTTCCATAATATCGGTGTGATAAGGAATTTCGTAGTCGGGCACAACGGGCTCGCCGTATTTCTGAACCTCAACGTTTTCGCTGTCGTCCTTGCCGATGGGAACGGAATCGTCGATGATGTTAGGGATTGACATCATAATCTTGGTAACCCTTTCGCCGAGTTCCTTTTCCTTTGCGGAAAGTTCCTCAAGTTCCTTGGCCTGAGCGTTGACTTCCTCGCGGATTGCCATTCCCTCTTCCTTTTTGCCCTGCGCCATAAGCATACCTATCTGCTTTGAGAGCTTGTTGCGATTTGCGCGAAGCTCGTCAGCGCGCTTGATTACGCCGCGGCGCGTTTCGTCGAGCTCGATTACCTCGTCAACGAGAGCGAGCTTGTGTTCCTGAAACTTCTTTTTGATGTTTTCCTTTACGATTTCCGGATTTTCGCGTACAAATTTAATGTCTAACATAATATATCTCCTTTATTAATTATAGCCTCCCTTGTTAAAGGGAGGGGGACCGTTGACGTCAGGCAACGGTGGAGGGATTCCTGTTCCCTCTATTATTGAGTTACGGTAACAGAGCAGAAACTCTTTCCTTTACAACGGAGTCTATGTGTTCGCATACTCCGTCAAAATTTGCTGTTATATCATAATTAGAAATGTGCAGAACCATTAAGCCGCGCTTTTCTAAATTGTTGTTTCGTGATTTTTCTTTTTCTTTGTTTTTGTCTAAATAGTGTTGAGAACCGTCAAGCTCGATGACTAGTTTTGCTTTTGAGCAGTAGAAATCACAGATATAGTTATCAACGACTTTCTGCTTTAAAAACCTTACCGGATAACCTCTGAGGTAATCATACCACAAATGCTTTTCTTGTGGCGTCATATTTTTTTCGTAGCTTGCGGGCGTTTTCCGTTAACTTTGGGTTGTGTTTGTAATTCATTGTTGAATCCCTCCACCGCTGCGCGATCCCCCTCCCTTTGACAAGGGAGGCGGTGAGGCTTTTTCGATTTTTTGTTTACTACTAAAACTTTATTCCCCTAATTTATTTGCAATATCTTTCAGGTCGTCCTTGGAATAGAACTCAATTTCTAAGGTTCCCTTTCCCCTGCCGTTGTAGACCTTGACTCTTCTGCCAAGCGCTTCGGTCAGCGAAAGCTCAACCTCGTCGTAAAACGAATCGCGGCGCTTTGCGCTGCGCGTGCCCGCGGTCTTTTCCGCCATTTTCGCAAGGCGTTCAACGTCGCGCACAGTCAGATTGTTTTTCACTATCGTCTGCGCAGCCTCACAAATCATTGCCTCGTTGTCAAACGCGAGAAGCGCTCTCGCATGACCTGCCGAGATTACGCCGTCCTGCGTCATCTGCCTTACCTCGGGCGGAAGCTTGAGAAGCCTTAACGAGTTTGCAATCGCCGGACGGGATTTTCCGACCGACGTGGCAACCTCTTCCTGGGTGTAGCCGCACTTGTCGATGAGCGCCTGCAGTCCCTCCGCCTCTTCAATCGGGTTGAGGTCCTCACGCTGGAGGTTTTCGATAATCGCAATCTCCATCGTTTCAATGTCGGTGAGCTCCTTGATGATTACGGGAACCTCCTTGAGCCCCGCAATGCGCGACGCTCTCCAACGCCTCTCGCCCGCGACGAGCTGATAACCGCCCGTCGTCAGCGGTCTTACAAGAAGCGGCTGAAGCACGCCGTGCTGAATAATACTGTCGGCAAGCTCCTGCAAAGCGCCTTCGTCAAAGGTTTTTCGCGGCTGGTCCTTGTTCGGTATAATCTCGTTGATTGGAAGGGTGCTTGTCGAGGTCGACTCCTCAACCGTGTTTTCAAGCATCAGCTTGTTTAGCCCCATACCGAGTCCGTTCTTTTTTGCCATATATTTCTCCTCTCTCCTCTGCTCTGTAGCGGTTTAATTCGCTTGGAACGTACATAGATATGTATAGTAAAACGTGGTTATATTTTTCGGTTTCTGTGAAACATCGGGGAACGGTATCCCCTGCCCTGCTTGCCGAAATGCCTTTATTTATGGGCTTTTTCGTAATTAGCCCTGCTTTTTCAGAAATTCATCCGTGAACTTTTTGTATGCAAACGAGGGCTTTGAATACTTGTCGAAGTATATAATCGGCTCGCCGTAGCTCGGCGCCTCGGCAAGCTTTACACTGCGAGGAATTTTCGCCTTGTAGCTCTTGCCCGGAAAGTATTTGTCAACCTCTTCTATTACCTGCTGGTTGAGCTTGAGCCTTGTGTCGTACATCGTAAACAGTATTCCCTCGGGTTCAAGGTGCTCGTTGTAGTTGTTCTTTATTGTGCGCGCCGTGCTGAGCAGCTGAGTCAAGCCTTCAAGCGCGTAGAACTCGCATTGAAGCGGCACCAGATACGTATCCGCCGCGGCAAGCGCGTTTATGCTGAGGAGTCCGAGGCTCGGCGGACAGTCGATTATAATGTAATCATAGTCCATAACTATCGGCGCGAGCGCCTTTTTGAGCCTTGTTGTGCGGTGTTCAACCTCGGCGAGCTCTAACTCTGCGCCTGCAAGGTCTATATCGGACGGAAGCAGATACAGATTTTTAAACTTTGTTTCAACTACTATATCCTTTGAGCTTTCGTCGTTTACGAGCAAATCATACGTTGAGTGCTCAACCTGTGATTTATCAACGCCGAGACCTGTTGTGGCATTTCCCTGAGGGTCAATGTCCACAAGCAGCGTTTTTTTGCCCTTATTACCGAGGCAGGCGGCAAAGTTGATGCAGGTGGTGGTTTTGCCGACTCCGCCTTTCTGATTAATTATAGCTATAGTTTTGCTCATTTTCAGGCTCCTTACTTATATTTTTATTTATTATACAACTTATAATATATATAATCAAGAGGTTTCACGTGAAACATAGGGAAAATTTTAGCAAAATTGTGCTCACAGAGCCGGTAAGCACAAGATGTTGATGTTTCACATGAAACATTCGTGAAAGCAGGACAGGGGACTTAGCTATCTGAAACGGACAGAACAAACAATGTTTAGACGAATTGCGGTTTATATGAAAGATATATCAATATATTGTGTACTGTTTCACGCCAAACACAACAAAAACACAGAAAGGACAGGCGCGAACCTGTCCTTCCCGTGTGATGAAAAGAGGAGAATATGTTAAAACGGTTACCCGTTTTAAGCAAGTTTTGTGCATTCCATAGTGCTTTTCGGGATTTTTACCCTGTATTCAATGTATTCGTCGGTCTCAATCTTGTCCGACTGCGCGTCAATTCCAGCGTCCTTCATTGTCTGAATCGCTTTATTAAAGGTGTTTACAAAGAGGCGCACGTCCTTGAAAATGCGCACGACGTTGTTCTTCGGCGCGGCTTTCTTGTGGTTTAGACCTGCAATATATGACTCAGTCTGTTCCACGTTTAGCTTTCTGTCGACGATTATCTTTAAGGTCTGCCACATAAGGCGTTCGTTCGGCAGGGTTAGAAGCGCACGCGCATGCCGCTCTGAAAGTCCGTTTTTCTCGATAAAATAGCGCACGTCGACCGGAAGGCGCAGCAATCTGAGCTTATTTGACAGCGACGGCTGGCTTTTTCCGAGCTTTTTTGCGACCTCCGACTGCGTCATACCGAAATGGTCGATGAGCTGGGCGATTGCCTGAGCCTCCTCAAAGAAGTCGAGGTCGCTTCGCTGAATGTTTTCAAGGATTGAATAGACCGCGCTGTCCTCGTACGAGCAGTCGACTGTTACACAGGGAACGCATTTGAGATTTGCGAGAATAGCGGCGCGAAGCCTTCTTTCACCGGCAATCAGCTCATAGTAGTCGGAATTATTAATCTGACGGCAGAGCAGGGGCTGCAGCACTCCGTTTTCCTTTATGGACTGTGAGAGCGAGAGCATGTCCTCCGTTTTGAACTGCTTGCGCGGCTGATAGGGGTTTGGAAGCAGTTTTTCGGTGGGTATCTGAACTATTTCTTTCATAGAAACTCCTGACTTCCTCTTTCCTTGCTTCCACTATATCACAATGTTTATATGAAATAAAGGATTTCCCGTCGCGGGAAATCCTATTAATTCGTCATATTATTTCAAATATCAAAGCGGGCGCGTGTCGATTTTCTTTGCGCGGCGCGGATATTTTGTCGGCGTCTGCGATATTTTCTTTATCACAAATATGTATCTTTGGTCGCCGTTTGAAAGGGTGAAGGAATGGCTTGCCTCAAGCTCGCCGCCGAGGGTTTCAATAGCGTTTTTCGCCGCCTCAAGCTCCTCGGGGGCGTTTGCGCCTTTAAGAGAGATAAACCTTCCGCCAACCTTCACAAGGGGAAGGCAGTATTCGCAGAGGGAATTGAGCGGCGCCACAGCCCTTGCCGTTGCAATATCAAAGCTTTCGCGCATCTTATAGTCCCTGCCGAGCTCTTCCGCGCGCATATGAAGCGCAGTCGCGATGAGCCCGTTTACCCTGAGAACATCTTTTAAAAACGAGAGCTTTTTGCCCACGCTGTCAAGGAAGGTGACGTTGAGGGTAGGGTTTGCAAAGAGCAGGGGAAGCCCCGGAAAGCCCGCGCCCGTGCCCACGTCGATTATACTGCTTCTGTCGGGAATATCAACGTATTTGAGAATGTTGAGGCTGTCGATGAAATGCTTTATCACAATCTCGTCGGGGTCGGTTATCGCCGTGAGATTGACGTGCTTATTCCAGCGCACAAGCCTTTCCGCGTAGGAATCAAAGCGCTCCGCGGCGTAGGAATCAAGCTCTATGCCGAGCTTTTCGGTTTCGTTTTCAAACAACTCGTAGTTAATCATAATGTCTCCAGAATTATGTTGAGGGCGGCGACGTCGGCGGGGTTTACTCCGCTTATTCTGCCCGCCTGACCGAGGTTTTCGGGTCTGATTTTGGAAAGCTTTTCAACTGCCTCGAGCCTGAGCCCCTTGAGCTTTGTGTAGTCGATGTCTGCGGGGATTTTCTTTGCCTCGATGCGGCGCATTTCCTTTATCTGCTGTTCCTGACGTGCGATGTAGCCCTCGTATTTTATGCTGATTTCAACCTGCTCGAAGATTTCGCGCGGAAGGTTCGGCCTGTCGGTGTCGACAGGGGACAGAAGGTCGTAGGTTATCTGCGGTCTTCTGAGAAGCTCAATCATCTTGCAGCCGCGCTCGAGAGGGGACGTGCCCGCTTTTTCGAGTATCTGCTGAAGCTCGTCGGAAAGGGGAATGGACTTTTCGCTCACGCGCCTCATCTCATTCTTTACAAGCTCCTGTTTCAGTAAAAACTTATCATATCTCTCCCTCGAAATCAAGCCTATTTTGTATCCTGTGGGAGTTAATCGAATATCCGCGTTATCCTGTCTGAGAACAAGGCGGTATTCGCTTCTGCCCGTCATCATACGGTAGGGGTCGGTGCAGCCCTTTGTCACGAGGTCGTCAATAAGCGTTCCGATGTACGAGCCGCCTCGGTCGAGCACAAGGGGTTCCTTTCCCTGAATTTTCAGCGCGGCGTTGATTCCCGCAACAAGTCCCTGCGCCGCAGCCTCTTCGTAGCCGCTCGAGCCGTTAAACTGACCCGCGCCGTAAAGACCTTCAAGGTCGTTGAATTCAAGTGTTGCCTGAAGCGCCGTCGGGTCCACGCAGTCGTACTCAATAGCGTATGCCGCGCGCATCATATGGGCGTTTTCAAGCCCGGGAATCGTGCGTATAAACGCAAGCTGAACGTCTTCGGGCAGGGAAGAGCTGAGCCCCTGAAGGTAGAGCTCCTCGGTGTTCAGACCGCAGGGCTCAATGAAAAGCTGGTGCCTTTCCTTGTCCGAAAAGCGAACGATTTTATCCTCGAAGGACGGACAGTAGCGCGGTCCTTTTCCCTCGATTTTTCCCGAATACATCGGGCTTCTGTGAAGATTGTCAAGGATAATCTGCTTGGTGGCGTCGTTGGTGTAGGTGACGTGGCAGACCACCTTGTTTTCGGGCGGGGTTTCGGTTTCAAAGCTGAACGGAACCGTCTGCTCGTCGCCGTCCTGAACCTCGAGATTTGTGAAATCAACCGACCTGCGGTTGACTCTTGCGGGGGTGCCCGTCTTGAATCTGCGAAGGGGGATGTCGAGGCGTTTGAGCGCCTTTGCAAGCTCGGTTGCGGGGAACATTCCGTCGGGTCCGCTCTCGTACGAGATGTCGCCTATATACACTCTGCCGCCGAGGAACGTGCCCGTGGCAAGGATTACAGCCTTTGCGGTGAACACCGCTTCAAGCCTTGTTTTGACCTGCCACAGCCCGTTTTCAAGCTTTGTTATATCAACTATTTCGCCCTGCCTGAGGTCGAGGTTCTCCTGGAGCTCAAGCGTGTGCTTCATACCTGCGGAATACTCGCGCCTGTCAATCTGGGCGCGAAGCGAGTGAACCGCGGGGCCCTTGCCGAGATTGAGCATCATCGACTGAAGGGAATACCTGTCAGCCGCCTTTCCCATCTCGCCGCCGAGGGCGTCAAGCTCTCTGACGAGATGACCTTTTGAGGTGCCGCCGATTGAGGGATTGCAGGGCATATTGCCTACCCAGTCAAGATTTATCGTAAAAACAGCCGTGCGGCAGCCAAGCCTTGCGCTTGCAAGCGAGGCCTCGATTCCGGCGTGACCGGCACCTATTACGATTACGTCATAACTGTCTGCAAAATATTCCATATAATCTTTACCTTTTTGCTCCCCTTGTTAAAGGGTACTCTCCCGAGGGAGAGATGTCCGCTTGCGGACAGAGAGGGCGTCCGCGCAGCGAGAGGGCCACGGAGTGGCGAGGGGATTCAACTAAATGTTTTATATGTCTTGCGGCGACCATAGTCAGGGCAAGGGAATCCCTCCACCGCAAGCGGTCCCCCTCCCTTTACACAAGGGAGGCGTTAGAATTATTTACCTACGCAGAATCTTGAGAAAATGTTGTTTACAACCTCTTCGGTTGCCTTTTTGCCCGTGAGGGCGAGAAGCTCGTCGACCGCGCTGTCAATCATCACATTGACCGCGTCGCGCGTTATGCCGAGATTTACGCCGTCGAGGGCTTCGTTTATTCTGTCAAGCGCGTTTGAAACGCATTGTCTCTGCCGCTGATTTGCGAGAAGGGGCTGAGCCGTGTCGAGCTGCTTCACGCCGAGCACGTTTTTGATTGCCGCCTCGAGCTTGTCGGCGCCCTCGCCGTTTTTGGCAGAGATTTCCACAACGGTTTCAAAGCGGTTTTTAATCATTTCAATATCGCTTTCGGTTTCAAGGTCGGTTTTGTTTATAACCGCGATGCAGCGCTTTCCCGAGCACTGCTCAATCAGCATCTCATCCTCGCGCGACAGGGGGGACGAGCTGTCGAAAACCGCGAGGACGAGCTGCGCGTTTTTAAGCTTTTCCTCGGCTCTCTTTATGCCGATTGCCTCAACGAGGTCGTCGCTCTCGCGGATGCCCGCCGTGTCCGAAAGATGAAGCACGAGGCTTCCGAGGCGCACCGTGTTTTCAACGATGTCGCGCGTCGTTCCCTCAATGTGGGTAACGATGCTTTTCTCTTGCCCCGCGAGCATATTCATAAGCGTTGACTTGCCCGCGTTCGGCTTGCCGACTATCGCGGTGTCCACGCCCTGCGTCATAATAATTCCGTTTTCGTAGCTGTCGATAAGCTGCTGCAAATCGGCTTTCGCATTTTCGAGGGTTGCGGTGAGGTTTTCCTCGCTGAGCTCGGGAATTTCCTCGTCGGGATAGTCAACCCACGCCGCCATACTTGCGCTGCAGTCGATAAGACTGTCGAGCACCGCGGATATTTTACTGCTCAGAGAGCCCTGCAGCATACTGTAGGAAGCACGGAGCGCTTCCTGTCCCTGAGCGGAAATCATTTCGGCAACGCTTTCCGCCTGGGTTAAATCAATCTTGCCGTTTAAAAACGCGCGCTTGGTAAATTCGCCCGCTTCGGCAGGGGATGCGCCCGCGTCAAAAACAGCCTGCAGAGTTTTTTCAACAATAAATATACCGCCGTGAACGGAAATTTCCACAACGTCCTCGCCCGTATAGCTTTTCGGCGCGCGGAAAACGAGGGCAACCGCATTGTCAAAGCTTTCGCCGCCCGTGCTAACGCAGCCGTACTTCGCGGTATAGCCCTTTAAAGAGGAAAGGGGAGTGCAGTCAAAAGCAGAGAACACCTTCTCTGCAATCTCAATGGCGCGCTCGCCGCTTATTCTTATTACGCTGATGCCAGCCGCGATATTTCCGGTTGCAACGGCTGCGATTGTCTTCGCCATTTTCGCATTCTCCTTTTCCATAGGGTAAAACAAGGTGGGCGTTTTGCCCACCCTGTTAAGTGTCAGTCTTCTTCTTTGTTGACTTCTATTTTGCCGTACTTGATTCCTGCGGGTTTCTGTGCAGGAGTAGCCTTTTTAACGGGCTCTGAGCTTCGGGAATTACCTCTGCTCCTTCTGTCGTTATACTTAACGCCGCCCTCGGGCTCGATGACAACTCTTCTGTCGATTCCGTTGCCGATTGAACGTGAGGTTACGCCGTCAATTTCCTGAACAGCCGTGTGGATAATTCTTCTCTCGTACGGGTTCATGGGCTCAAAGGTGTGCCTTCTGCCCGTGCGCGCAACGAATGCGCTGTGCTTTGCTGCAAGAGCGCGAAGGGAAGCCGCTCTCTTTTCGCGGTAGTCGCCCACGTTGATTGTAACTCTTGCATATTTGTTTGTGTCGGTCTTGACCGTGAGGCTTGCAAGGTACTGGATAGCGTCGAGCGTTTCGCCGCGGCGACCGATGATGATGCCGTAATCGTCGCAGATGATTTCCATCTCGATTACGCCGTCAACAATCTTTGCCTCAACCTTGGCGTTCTCTACCTTGAGTGCGTCAACAATGGTCTTGACGTATGCGCAGAGAGCGTCGAGGTCAACGTCGCCCTCTTTGATTTTCTCTTTTTCAGCCACTTCGGGCTTCGGAACCGATGTCTTGGCGGGTTCCGCTTTTTTGTTATCCTGCTTCTGAGCGTTCTGCTTTTTCTGGGCAGGCTTGTCGTTATTTTTCTTCTGCTGTTTTTTCTGAGGCTTCTGCTTCTTTTCCGGTCTGCCGTCGTCATAGCTTGCTTCGGCAACCTCTACCGTTTTGCTGAAAAGACCGAGAAAGCCCTTTTCTTTTTCGGGCAGTTTCATTTCGACGTGGATGTTTTCTTCCTTAGCGCCCGCAGGAAGCTTAAGTCCTGCCTTGGCGTTGGCGATAGCTTCTTCCCTCGTCTTGCCCTTACCGATATTTCTAAAAATCATAATATCCTCTTATCTGCTTTTCGCTTTTTTGATGCTTTCTTCCCTCGAGCGGCGTTCAATGGTGCTTTCAACCATAAGCCTTGCCTGAGACCTTTTCGGCGGGAAGAACTTGTAGATAAATAACTGCTGTGCAATAGCAATAAGGTTTGAGATAATCCAGTAGTAACCTACTGCCGCAGGTACCTGGAACGAGATGTAGAATGAGAAAAACGGCATCATTAACATCATCATCATCATTTGACCGTTTTGCTGTGAAGCGGCAGGATTGTTCCTTTTCTGGATAAGCGTTGAGACAAGGCTCGTTGCAAGCGATGTCAGCAGCACGACAATCGATACGGCGATGAGTTCAAAGCCGTCGGTACCCTTCTTGAACGAAGGTGTGAGCGACATATCAAAGGTGTGTCCGAAGATGTGAAGCTTCATTGACTCAGCATACTGCTGAATTCTCGCGATAGCGTCCGCCGTGAATACGTTGGGGAATTTTTCGCTGAGCGCCGAAGCAAATGACGTGTCGCCTATGTGCTGAATAATCTCGAGGTTGAGATATCTTACCCTGTCGCTGTCGTAGAAGCTCTTTAAGAAATCGGCAACCGCGTTGACTGTTTCACCGCTGAAGCCGTCGATTGACAGAACGTAGGAAAGCGGATAGTAAACCGCGCCGATGATACCCATAAGGAATACCATCTGAAACGCCATCGGACCGCAACCCATATTCATCGGGTTATGTCCCTCACGGGCGTAGAGCTCCTGCATTTCCTCGTTGAGCTTCTGTCTGTCCTTGGGGTCGGGATACTTCTTCTGAATCTTCTGGATTTTCGGCTGAAGTCTCTGAGTTTTTGACATGGTCTTCTGCTGCCTGATGTTTATCGGCAGAAGAACAAGCCTTGTGAGCACCGTGAAAATGAACAGCGCAAGGAAGTACTTGTTGCCTACCGCAGCCAAAAGAAGCGCCATGCACTTGCCGAACAACCAGTATAACGGCTGAAAAATACTGATTCCGTTGTAAGAAGTAGCAAGTAAAATACTATTCATTATTATTCCTCTTTGTTTTCTTTGGGGGAACAGGGTCCCATCCGCCCTTTGAAAAAGGATTGCAGCGCATTATCCGCCACGCCGCAAGCGCGCTGCCCTTGATAACACCGTGAACCTGCAGAGCTTCGATTGCATACTGAGAGCAGGTCGGCGTAAATCTGCAGCTTCCGCCCGAAAACCACGGACTCACCGTGAGGCGGTAGCTCTTTATCAGAAAAATAAGCAGCTGTTTAATTGGATTTTTCACTTAATAACCCCAGCTTTTTGAGCTGAGCCTCCATCTGTCGGGCAACCTCCTGCATCTTGACTTCGGTCGTCCTCGTTCTGGCGACGAACACGATGTCCCAGCACCCCTCAATCTCTGCCTCGTAAAGAGCGAAGGCAGCGCGGATAACTCTTCTTGCACGGTTGCGCTCTACGGCGCCGCCGATTTTCTTTCCGCTCGTTATGCCCACTCTTACATACGGCAGGCGGGAAGGCGCCGCATAGGTTACAAGCGACGGCGAAGCCTCGCTTTTGCCCCTGTAGTAAACTCGACGAAAATCCTTGTTTTCCTTTAAGGTACGGCTTTTCACCATATCACCCCGTTCGGATTAGTAAGAAAGCTTTTTTCTGCCCTTTGCGCGACGGCGAGCAAGCACCTTTCTTCCGTTTCTTGTTGACATTCTCTTTCTGAAGCCGTGCTCCTTCTTAGCATGTCTCTTCTTTGGCTGGAAAGTTCTTTTCATCTTTTTCACTCCTTCTTAAAGACTAAACTTGTCTTAATCTTTTATAATCTCTGCGTTGGTATTACGCAGGCTTTTTCGTATTGTTTTACCGAGAGATATGGCTACCTCCCCACAATATCGACGATTATTATATTATAAATATATAATACTTGTCAATAAAAAAATAATAAATCTTGTATTTATTAATTTTATATATTATAATAACACTATATTTGGTGTTGTGCGTTTGTGCAAAGCACAAGGAAACAAGCTGAATTCGGCTTACGCCGAGCTGATTTTTGCTGCGCAAAGCAAATTCAGCTGCCGCTTGCGGCAAATTAGCTCAAAACCGGAGGTTTTACTATGTTAGGAATTATCGGCGCGATGGACGTTGAGGTAAACAGCGTGAAGGCGCTTGTGAAAAACAAGACCGTGACGAAGATTGCGGGATGCGAGTTTGTGTGCGGATTTATCGAGGAAGTTCTCGTCTGCGTTGCGCAGTGTTCGCCCGGAAAGGTGAACGCCGCTCTCTGCGCGCAGGCTATGATTGACAACTTCGACGTTGACAAGATTATCAACATCGGCGTGGGCTGTTCTCTCTCGGAGGAAGTCATCATCAAGAACGTTGTGATTGCAACCGACGTGTGCGAATACGATATGGACATCACGGCTCTCGGAGAGCCGAGGGGCTTCATCAACGGGCTCAATATGATTAAGATTCCGACTGACGAAAAGCTTTCCGAAAAGCTCGCGCAGACGGCAATCCGCTACGGCGAGAAAATCCACCGCGGAACAATCGCAAGCGGCGACACCTTTATTGCCGACGTTGATTTCAAGGCGTTTCTCAAAAAGGAATTCGGTGCGCTCTGCGGCGAGATGGAAGGCGGCGCGATAGGTCACGTATGCGCTGCAAACGGCGTTCCGTTTGCCGTTGTCCGTTCCGTCAGCGACGGGGGCGACGAGGCGGCGCAGATTGACTACCCGACGTTTAAGCAGGTTGCGTCGGACATCTCGTCGAGAATCATCGTCGAGTACATCAAGTCCGAGCAGAACCAGTATTCGTTATAAAAAAATCGGACGGCGGTGCCGTCCGAATGTCATATTTATTCAACGCTGAAGCTTGAGAGGATTTTTTCCTCGGCGCTTTCGATGAGCGCCTGAAGGGGCGTGCCTTCCATGGTGTCGCTTCCCGTCCGGGATTTGTCCTCAGTGAAGGCAATCTTTGCGTCCTCAACTGCCACGCAAGCCGAGGCAAGCTCCCTTCCCACGCTGTAATCGAGCTTGAACATTTCCTTGGGAAGAATGCCCGCTTTCGCCATAGTGAGCGAACCGCGATACAGGCAGAGGGCGTAGTAGTCGAGGCAGTATTTTGCCGCGTCCTTGCTGTTTGTCGAGGCAATCACGTCGAAAAGCATATTCGTTGCCTGAGCGATTGAGGGCAGGTTTGCCCCGTCGCTTGCAAGAGCCTCGAAATCGACGCCCGTTCTGCACTCGCTTACGCCGAGAAGATAGTCGGTCGTAACGCCGTAGTATTCACTGCAGCGGATGACAAAATCAAGACCGCATTCGCGAATTCCCTTTTCGTAGTGGCTTAAAAGAGCCTGACTGATACCGAGATCGCCTGCAGCCTTTTTTTGACTTATATTCCTCTCGTTACGAAGCGCAACGAGCGTTTTTGAAAATTTAGAGATGCTTTCCTTTTTACGGGAAGCCGCCGCCTGCTTTGCAGCGGCCTTAGCCTCGTTCACTTCCATATTATTCACCGATTATTGTTTTATTTCTGACCGGGACGCCACTCCCGAGCAATATACTATTTGTATTATAATACCGCCTGTTGGCTTTGTAAAGCCGTGCGGCGCTTTTGTTATTTTTTTGTAATATTTGCCTTAAACAAGGGGGTTTCGGGATGAAGACCTTTACGATTTATCTTTTTAGACACGGGTTGACTAAAGGAAATGTCAACGCACAGTATATTGGGCATACGGACTTGCCACTCACAACAGATAGTGTATCGGCGCTTAGGCACATCAAGGCGACCGAGCATTATCCGAGCGTTGAAGCGGTGTTTTCCTCGCCTCTGAAACGCTGTAAAGATTCTGCAAAAATTATGTTCCCCGATAACAATATTATTACAATCGACGATTTTATTGAGTATAATTTCGGCGAGTTTGAGGGACTGACTGCAGACGAGCTTAAAGACAACAAGGATTTTGAGGCGTGGCTTCGCGGCGACATCAATGCGAGGGCGCCCTTCGGCGAGAGCAACGCCGAGTTTGTTCAGCGAATCTGCTCGGCGTTTGAGAAGGTTGTGAACGGCTGTATCAAGGCGGGAACGCAGACTATTGCTATAGTCGGTCACGCAGGCGTGCTGATGACGATTCTTTCCTGCTACGGACTTCCCGAGGCGCCGATGGCGCACTGGCAGATGGACGCGGGCTACGGCTTCAGGCTTCGCGTAACGCCGTCGCTCTGGATGCAGGCAAATAAGATAGAGGTAGTTGATACAAGTCCGACAAGCCTTAATAATGCGTAACGCATAATTAAAGCGGTTCTCAATGAGAACCGCTTTTTCTTTTATTCTATTATTTTACAAATTCTTTTGCAACCTTAACGATATTTTCGGCTGAAAGTCCGAACTGCTTGAGAAGGTCGAGTGCGGGGCCGCTGTGGCCGAACTCGTCGTTTACGCCGATGCGCTTAACGGGTACGGGGTAGTTTTCCGCAAGGCAGGAACAAACCGCCTCGCCGAGACCGCCGATGATTGAGTGTTCCTCAACCGTGATAACCCTTCCCGTCTTCTTTGCCGAAGCGAGAACGAGGTCCTTGTCAAGCGGCTTAATCGTTGCGATATTGATGATTTCGGCGCTGATTCCCTCAGCCTCGAGAGCCTTGCCCGCCTCGATTGCCTCGTTTACGAGAAGTCCGTTTGCAATGATTGTGACGTCGCTTCCTTCGCGGATAACCTCGCCCTTGCCGATTTCAAATTTGTAGTCGTCGCTGTGGAAAACCGGAACCGCAAGTCTGCCGAAGCGCAGATATACGGGGCCGTTATAATTGTATGCAGCCTTTACAGCCTGCCTTGCCTCAACGTCGTCTGCGGGGCAGATTACAACCATACCGGGGATTGCGCGCATAAGGGCGAAATCCTCGCAGCACTGGTGGGACGCGCCGTCCTCACCAACGGAAATACCCGCGTGAGTTGCGCCTATTTTAACGTTGAGATGGGGATAGCCGATAGTGTTTCTGACCTGCTCGAAAGCTCTGCCCGCCGCAAACATAGCGAAGGTTGAAGCAAAGGGAACGAGCCCCATTGTGGAAAGTCCTGCCGCAACGCACATCATATTTGCCTCTGCAATACCGCAGTTGATGTGGCGCTCGGGATACGCTTTTTTGAAAATGCCGGTCTTTGTGGCGGCTGAGAGGTCTGCGTCGAGAACGACGAGCTTGTCGGCGCCTTCTGCAGCGAGCTCTTTTAATGCGTTACCGTAGCTTTCACGGGTAGCAATCTTTTTAACATCTGCCATGGTTATGCCTCCTCAATTTCCGCAAGCTTTGCGTTAAGCTCAGCCATTGCAATTTCGTATTCCTCGTCGTTGGGCGCCTTGCCGTGCCAGTCAACAGCGTTTTCCATATACGAAACGCCCTTGCCCTTTACGGTCTTCATAATGCAGCCGAAGGGCTTGCCCGAGGTGTTGTGGAACGCGGTGAAGGCTTTTTCGAGCTCGTCAAAGTCGTTGCCGTCGATAACGATTACCTCAAAGCCGAAAGCCTTTAATTTTTCGTCAATCGGCTCGGCGTTCATTACGTCCTCGCACGCGCCGTCAATCTGAAGGCCGTTTGAATCGATGAAAACGCAGAGGTTGTCGAGCTTATACTGAGAGGCAAACATCATTGCTTCCCAAACCTGACCCTCTTCGATTTCGCCGTCGCCTAATAATGTATATACATTTATATCCTTATTAAGATATTTCGCGCCCTTTGCCATACCCACTGCGGCGCTGATGCCCTGACCGAGAGAGCCCGTGGACATATCAATGCCGGGAACCGTGTTCATATTCGGGTGTCCCTGAAGGTAGGAATCGATTTTACGAAGCGTTTTCATATCCTCAAACGGGAAATATCCGCGAAGCGCAAGCGCGCTGTAAAGACCGGGGGCGCAGTGTCCCTTTGAAAGAACAAAGCGGTCCCTGTTTTCGTCCTTCGGATTTTTCGGGTCGATTCTCATTTCGTTGAAATAGAGATATGCAAAGAGGTCTGCGGATGAAAGGCTTCCGCCCGGATGTCCCGCCTTTGCGCTGTGGGTGCCCTCAATTATGCCCATTCTGATTTTTGCGGCATACGAGGCAAGCGTTTTTTTCGTTTCGTTTGTCATTGTATTTCTCCTTATAATTAGTCAACCTGTGTGTAGAACGCGCTTAAAACCGCGCCGTAGAGCGATTCCTCACTCGGATAGAATTCCGCGTAAACCGTTCCCTTTTCGTCGAGAACCTCGCTTTCCTTCATCTCGCCCTCAAGCTTGATTGCTTCAAAATCGGTTACGCCCTTTCTGAGAAGAAGGGAACCGAGATAGGTTGCGTTTGAGAGGCTGATATTTGTTGAGCTGTAATTGCCCGCAAGATTGTAGAGCCTTGTGACCGTGCCGAAATCCCTGATAACGGCGGGTGCAAGCTGCTTTGCATACGCCTTGATATACTGAATCTGCCTGTCGGTACGGTTGAGGGAGGCGGTTACGCTGTCCATACTTCTCCGGCGGACGTAAGCCTCGGTCATATCGCCCTCAAGGTGAACGCTCTCGCCCTCGACAATGCCGTATTCCTCAATCGTGTAGAGGGCGGGGTTGATGTCCACGCCGCCGATTGCGTCGTTGAGCGGCGCGATACCGTCAAGGTCGAGCGCGAAATATTTTTCAATTGGAACGTTTAAGAGAATTCTGCTCAGCGAGGTCATCGTGTTTCTCGCAGAGCCCTCGCCGCCGTCGCCGTAAGCGTAGGCAAGGCAGACCTGCATCGTGTTTGTTCCCGCGAAAATTCCGCTTGTCGTGTACTGGTCGACCTCGGCCATGGTGTCACGGGGAACGGCGATAACCTTTGCCTCGCCGGTTGCCCTGTTGAGCGCGCCGACGATACACATATCAGCCTGTCCCGCCGTGCCGACCTTGCCGTCAACGAGTCCGAGCTCTCTCTTGTCGATGCCGAGGAAGGCAAACGCGATGACGTCGTCGTTGTAGACATAGGTGTGGCCGTTGTACTCTATGGTGTCCTGAAAGCCTTCGTTGCCCTCGGGCTCAAAGCTCTTTTTGCCGTGGAAGTAGAGTCCGCCGAGAGTGCCAACAAGGGCGAGAAGAATTGCGAGAAGGATTGCAATAATCGCCGTGACAATCTTTGAGCCGACCGACTTCTTCTTTTTCTCGCTCTTTGACGACGAGCTGTGATGGCTGCCCGACGAGTGGTGATGACTTCCCGACGAGCTGTGATGGCTGCCCGACGAGTGGTGATGGCTGCCCGATGAGCTGTGGTGTTCACCGTCCGACGAATGGTGGTGATGGTGGTGATGATGGTGGTGCTCGGTACGGTTTTCGTCGATGGGCGTTTCCTCAATGCTCATCGCGCGTTCGGCTTTGTCGCCGTCGTCCGTCAGGTCGAAAATATTTCGGCTGACGTGCACCCCGTCATCGCTCTGCGGGGCAGGGGTTTTTATTTCATTTTTCGGTTTCTCCTCGTTTTCTACAGAGTCAAGAAGCTCTTCATCGAGAAAATCGAGATTCGGATCAATCGGTTTTTTCATCTTTCGTTAAAACTCCGCACACTAAATATCTGCTGCTTGTCTGGTTTGTTATACAGGTTGATAATATAACTATTTTGCTCTTTCTGTCAATCGCGGTGTCAAGCTCCGTCCTCACGTTTTTAACCGAGGAATCGGGGTTTGTGACAACCTTCTGAAATTCGTCGACCATTGTGAAATCCTGGAAGTTTCCGAAGGAATTCATAATATGGCGGTCGTCATACTTGAACGCCGAAATCACCTGATAGGTGAGCCTTCTGTCGGGGGTGTAGATGTAAAAATACGGGTGGTTGTTAAAGAAATCCTCATCCTCGAAATAGTGAAGGGTGGTGAACATCGTGTCGCCGTAATTATTATGCCCGTAAATCAGGGTGAACGGGTCGGCGAAATTTTTGTGGTTGCACGACTGTGTGTAAATCGCGCCGCGGGCCAGGTAGCTTTTGTCCTCTGCGCTGTGGTGCAGATAAAACTCGTCGTCAACTGCGCTCTGGACTATCGGATAGTCCACGTTTGTATCCTCTATTATAATATAAGCGTAGATTTCGTCGTTGCCCGCCTGCAGGGTTTTGAAATCAATCGGATTCGGCACCGTGACATCGCCCTGAGTTGTTGGGAGGGCAGTCGTCGTTGCTACCGTGGTTGACGGGGGCTCAATCTGCCTGTTGAGATACGCCTGCAAGCCGAAATACACCGCGCAGAAAACAAGCACGAACACCACGATAAAGAGCAGAAGCTTTTTCGCTGCGCCGTTTTTCTTTTCCTGCTGCTCTTCGTTTTCGGCAGGGGTCTTTTCGTAATCGTCCATATTTCTTTCCTTTATATGAATAAAGCCTGTTCACCTAATGGTAAACAGGCTCGTTTTTATAAAACTGATTATTCTTCGTCGTTCTTCTTTCTTGAAGCTGTGATTACAGCAAAGCCAGCGCCTGCAGCTGCAAAGCCGCCTGCAAGCATCATAGCGGAAGCACCGGTCTTGGGCGACTTCTTGGAATCGTCCTTCTTGGCAGGCTGAGTTGTTTCGGGGAAGTTAACAAGAGCGTTTACAACTATCTTGCCTTCGTTCCATGCGATGATAGCTTCGTCCGAAATCAACTTGATTGTGTAGCTGCCGTCGGGATTAACTACTGCAGTGTAGTCAACGCCTTCAACAAGACCGAGTTCTTCAAGGTTATCTTCCCAGCCTGTGAGCTCGCCGTCGCCTGTGTAAACGAAGGTGATGGTTGTAGCATCGTTCGGGTCGGGGCTATAGGTAACGTCCGTCTCGGTAACCTGACCGTTAACTTCAACTGTGGGCTTTGCGTTCTCGTCGATAACAACGGGGGACGGGCTGCTTACTGAAGCCATAGCGGGCATAGCCGCAACGGTTAAAACCGATACAGACATAAGTACTGCAATCAAAACTGAAAGTATTTTCTTCATAAATAACACCTCGTATAAAGTTTGCTATATTATTAATATAATTTGCTAAATATGATTATAGCATTATAAACACGAGTTGTAAAGACTTTTTTGAAAGAAAAATTTACAATTTATTCAAAATCCCACCATTACACAATACGTTGTGTATAATTTGGCGAAAGCGGTAGTAAAACCACAAGCGATTAGTAATAAACTTTTATAAACCCGTGTAAATCAGTCGGCTTTTTCCTGCAGCATTACCGTTATGGTAAACATTTTTGCCGCGCTGTCGTATTCCCATTCAAAATCGCCGCCGTAGCTTTTGATTGTTTTTTCAACGCTTTTTAAGCCAAAGCCGTGCGCGCCCTTTTTCTTTGAGGTTTTCAGATTTTTGTCGGGTTCGGCGTCGCAGGAATTTGAAACGACTATCGCGCTGCAGGAATTGACGGTTTTGGTTGAGAAGGATATTTTCTTTTCCCCGCTCTTTTCCGCGGCTTCAAGCGCGTTGTCGAGCAGGTTGCCGAGAATCGTCACAAGGTCGAAACCGTCGACAAACGCGAGGTTTGAAAGCTTGATGTCAAAGTCAAAGTCAACGTGGTTGAGTTCACATTCGGTGACGTATTTGTTGATGATAATGTCGAGGGTGTGGTTGCCGCTGTTGCAGAAGCTGTCGGCGCTTCTGACCTCGGAAAGCATTTTGTCAACGTACTGTCTTACCTGTTCGCCGTCTGCGAGCTCGCGGATTGCAAGAATATGATTTTTGTAGTCGTGGGTTAAAATCTGCATCTGCTGATTTTTCTTTTCAAGCAGATTGAGATACTGCATATCAATCTCGTTTTTCATCTGCTGCTTTGAAAGTTCTGCAAGTTCGTTTTCGTGCCGCTGCAAACGCTGATTGTATATTGCGGTAATAAAGCACAAAGCAATTGAGCCGCTTGTAAAAACGATAGTTATTATCAGAAGCCGTCGTGAAAGCACATAATCAAGAGATACACGAAATACCAGCCCTAACAGGAATAATACCGTTAGAGGATAAAGCATATTGAGATATGTTTTACTCATACTGCCAACCGCATTATTCTTTTTATATGAAAGCGCAGTCGCAATAAAGTATGCTACAATAAAGAACAGCGATTTAGAAATAAGAACACCAAATAAAAAGTTAAGTGCACTTTCATCTAAAATAAAAATTGCATTTCTTAATATGAGTTGAACAAGAACTTCCGTAACCATTTCAGTTAAAACCATTACAAAAAAAAATATTACGGAATGAAAAATGCTGCTTTTTACGGACATTTCAAAGCATATTATTGCATATAAAAAGGTTGTAAGCGTAAACGTAATTGAATTAATTAAAACATTGTTATTCTGCATTACTGCGTTTGGAACAAACGCCAGCAAATAAAACGCCTGAATTATAAGCATACTGACAATGGGCTTCACCTTTTGCTTGTAATTCGCGTTAAAATAAAAATATGCAATAAGACCTTCAAGAAAATATGCAAAATATAATACGCAATAAGTTATCATTGTTATCTCCTTTTCAAAAAATCAAACCAGAATTTATGAAAATCCGCCTGCTTGCGGGTTGCTACGGATATTCGGGTATCGCCGAGATAAAGCTCTTTGTAGCTGTACTTGGTGATATAGTGAATGTTTACCAAAAACGATTTATGCACCAGATAGAAAAACGTGTTCGGCAGTTTTGAAACAAGGTCTTCAAAGCTGCCCTTTGCAGAGTAGGCGCCGTCGGTCGTAAACACGGTAATCTTTCTGTTTTCGCGTCTGACGTAGATTATATCGTCAACAAGCACCTTTACGCTGTCGCCGCCCGAGTTGAGATAAATATCAACGTAGCTTTCGTCGAGATATTCCATAGCCTTGTCAAGTCCCGAGTATAGGCGCTTTTCGTCAAACGGCTTTTCAAAAAATCTGAAAACGTGCAGGTCCATAGCCTCGTCCTGATATTCGTCAAAGGCGGTGATAAAGAAGATTATCGTTTTGACGTTTCGCTCTCGCAGTACCTTGGCAACCGTTATGCCGTTTGCGCCGGGCATCTGAATATCAAGAAATACGAGGTCAAAAGCCCCGTCGCCGTTCATTATTTCGTCGGGGCTCGTTGCCGCGGTTATATCGGTGCCGATAAGGTGCGTAGCCATATACCGCTCAATATGAAATTTTAACTCGTCAACGAAGCTCTGCTCGTCGTCAAGAATTAATATACGCATATAAATCTCCAAACATATTTGGCTCCCTTGTGAAAGGGAGCTGTCACGAAGTGACTGAGGGATTGCACAAATTCTCCGCTACTATTTTACCATTTAACCGGAAAATAATAAAGCAAAATGTCAAATTGCAAGAAAAATACGTCGAAACGCAAGAAAAGGGAAGGCGTAAAAGCCTTCCCTTACAAATGTTGCCGAATTCCGAATTACGAAAGTTTTGCTACGCCGGTGTTGAGCTGATAGTACCTGCCGCCGAGGTCCATAAGCTGCTGATGGTCGCCGCGCTCGATGATTTCGCCGTGCTCGAGCACCATTATTGCGTTTGAATTTCTTACGGTTGAAAGCCTGTGGGCGATGACGAATACCGTTCTGCCTATCATCAGTCTGTCCATACCGTGTTCAATGTGCATTTCGGTTCTCGTGTCGACCGAAGAGGTAGCCTCGTCAAGCACCATAACGGGCGGGTTTGCAACCGCGGCTCGCGCTATTGCAAGAAGCTGGCGCTGTCCCTGCGAGAGGTTTTCGCCGTCGCCGGTAATCTCGGTGTCGTAGCCGTCCTTGAGATGCCTGATAAACGAGTGAGCCGAGGCGAGCTTTGCCGCCGCGATACATTCCTCGTCGGTTGCGTCAAGTCTGCCGTAGCGGATGTTTTCCATAATCGTTCCCGTGAACATATGGGTGTCCTGAAGCACCATTGCAAGCGAGCGGCGAAGGTCGTCCTTCTTTATGCGCTTGATGTCGATGCCGTCGTAGGTGATTGAGCCCTCCTGAATGTCGTAGAAACGGTTGAGCAGGTTTGTGATTGTGGTCTTGCCCGCGCCCGTCGAGCCGACGAAGGCGATTTTCTGACCGGGCTTTGCGTAGAGGCTGATGTCCTTGAGCACCTGCTTTTCGGGAACGTAGCAGAAGTCCACGTTTTCAAAAACAACCTTGCCCTCAACGGGGATTTCCTTATCGCCGTCAACCCATACCCATGAGCGAACGCCGCCTTCGGCGGTGGTTTCCCTGAGAGTAACGGTGCCCTCGTCAACCTCGCTTTCCATATCCATAATCTCAAACACTCTCTCAGCGCCCGCAAGGGCAGAGAAGATGTTGTTCATCTGGTTCATAACCTGATTAATCGGCTGGGTGAACTGCCTGAGATAGTTGAGAAACGCGAAGAACGCGCCGATGTCGAGCCCTCTTGTGAGAACGAGGATGCCGCCGACAAGGGTGATTGTGGCATAGTTTGCGTTGTTGATACCCATTGAGGTCGGTCCCATAATTCCCGAGTAGAAATTTGCCTTTGTGGCGGTGCGGCGGTACTCTTCGTTAAGAGCGTCAAAATCGTTTTTCGCCGCCTCCTCGTGGTTGAAGACCTTTACGACCTTCATACCCTCGATTGTTTCCTCAATGTTGCCGTTCATCTTGCCGAGCGAGCTCTGCTGAAGCTTGAAATATTTTCTCGTTTTCTTTGCGATGAACATTGAGTTTATCACCATAATCACGAGGAAAACGCAGGCAACGAGAAAGAGGCGCCATTCAAGCCGCACCATTGTGATGACAATTCCCACAAACGAGAAAACCGAGGAAACGAGCTGAACAACGGACTGCTCGAGCATCATCTGAACGTTGTCGATATCGTTTGTGAAACGGCTCATAATTTCGCCGTGCGTCTGCGAGTCAAAGTATCTGAGCGGCAGGGTCTGCATATGGTCGAAGAGCTCCTTGCGGATGAGGTTTGTGGTCGCATAGGAAAGCTTTACCATAATCCTTGCCTGAATAAATGTGAAAAGCGACGCGCCCACGTAGAACACCGTTACGATTATCAGGTTCTTTGTGAGAAGGCGCACGCCCTCGGTTGCGAAGGTGCCCGCTTTTATCGTGGTTGCAATATCGTTTAATATGGGGCGCAGCCAGTATGAAGCCGCGATTGAGCACACCGTGCTGAGTATGAGCGACGCGAAAACTACTACGAGAAGTGACTTTTTCCTGCCGAAATAGCCGAGTATTCTCATAAAGGTTTTTCTTGCGTCCTTTGGCTTAACAAGCCCCGGATTTCTTCCCATCGGTCCCGGCATTATTCACGCACCCCCTTCTGCTGAGTTTCGTAAATCTCTTTGTAAACCTCGTTTGATTCAAGAAGCTCGGCGTGGGTTCCGACGCCCTTGATTTCGCCCTCGTCGACAACGAGGATTTTGTCCGCGTCCTGAACGGACGAGATACGCTGAGCGATGATGAACACCGTCGTGTCGCTAAGAGCCGAGTAGAAGCTCTCGCGGATTTTTGCCTCGGTTGCGGTGTCGACCGCGCTTGTCGAGTCGTCGAGGATTAAGATTTTCGGATTTTTAATCATTGCGCGGGCTATACAGAGCCTCTGCTTCTGACCGCCCGAAAGATTGAGTCCGCCCTGTGAAAGGTCGGTGTCGTAGCCGTCGGGCTGTGCGTTGATGAAGTCGTCGGCCTGAGCCCATTTGCAGGCGTTCACGATTTCCTCGTCGGTTGCGTCAGCCTTGCCCCAGCGGATGTTTTCCCTGATTGTGCCCGAGAAAAGAACGTTTTTCTGAAGCACGACGCCCGTCAGCTCACGAAGCGCCGCGAGGTCGTATTCCTTAACGTTTACGCCGTCGACGAGAAGCTCGCCGCCCGTCACGTCGTAGAGCCTCGGGATGAGATTTACAAGGCTTGACTTACCGCTGCCCGTTGAGCCGATAATGCCCACAACCGAGCCCGCCTCGGCTTTGAAGCTGATGTTTTTGAGAACGTCGTCGCCCTCGTGGTAGCCGAAGTTTACGTTTTTAAACTCAACCTCGCCCTTCGGGTTTTCGGGAACGTAGGCGTTTTCGGGGTTCGTGATGTCAATCTCGGTGTCAAGCACCTCAACAACACGGTCGCCGCACGCCTTTGCCCTTGCAAACATTATGAAAAGCATTGAAACCATCATAATGTTCATAAGCACCTGAACGATGTAGGACGAAAGCACCGAAACCTCGCCGACGTCCATAAGTCCTGCGGCGGCGTCGTGCGCGCCTTTATAATAGATGTAAATAATTATGAAGTTCATCATCAGCATAAGAACGGGCATAAGGGTTACGACGATTCCCGCGGCTGTCGCGCCCTGCTTTGCAAGCTCGTCGGAAGCCTTGTGGAATTTTTCCTTTTCCCTGTCCTCGCGGACGTACGCCTTTACAACTCTTATTCCGATGAGGTTTTCCTGAACGACGCGGTTTACGTTGTCGATTTTCTTCTGCATTTTCTGGAAGAGGGGAAAACCGAATTTCAGACCGAGCACGATTATAACGAAGATAACCGGCAGAATGAATATGAGCACAAGTGAGAGCCTGTGGTTAATCCTGAATGCGAGCACCGCCGCAACAATCATAAGCGCGGGCGCTCTGAAAAGCATACGAAGTCCCATCATCAGCGTGTTCTGAAGCGCCGTAATGTCGTTTGTCATCCTCGTTGTGAGCGACGACGTTGAAAATGCGTCGATGTTTTTAAACGAGAAATCACTGACCTTTTTATACACGTCCTTCCTCAGCCTGTACGAGAATTTCTGTCCCGCAACGGACGAGGTCTTCATTGTGATAAGTCCGCCCGAAAGACCGATTATCGCAAGGGTGAGCATAATCAGACCGTACTTTACGGCGTGGCTTATCTGCGCGCCTGCCGAGTTTACGTCGTTGTAGACGAGGTTAGCGATTTTGGGAAGCGACAGCTCGCATATCGCCTCGATAATCATACCGCCCGCGCTCGCAAAGCAGAGAGCCCAGAGCCCGTTGAGATATTTTGAAAGCTTTCTAAACATCGGCGTTTTCCTCCATTTCCATATTTTCTATAACCCTGTCGAGAAGGGCGGAGAGGGTGGCGCGTTCCTCTGCGGTGAGCCCGTTTGTAATACGGCTTTCCTGAGCGTCCATCTTCTCTTTGATGTTTTCGGTGACCGCCTCGCCCTTATCGGTGAGATAGAGGCGCACCGTTCGCGCGTCGTTTTCGTCGGGAAGCTTTTTGATGAAGCCCGCCTTTTCCATTCGCTTAACGCTTACGCTTGCAGTCGCGGGGGTTACTCCGAGTTCCTTTGCAACCTCGCTGAGCGTGAGCCCGTTACTGTGCTTTAAAAGAATTATGATGTGATGCTGCCCCGAAAAGAGTCCTTCGCTGTTTACAACGGCGTTGAACCTGTTTCGCAAAAGCTGCGAAGCCCTGTGAATCCGCGGGCCGATAAGCCCTTTCGGAGGGGCGGAATGCTTGAAGTTTTCAGACATATTCATTCCTCGTTGTAGTTTGTTTAGTCGGCTAATATTTAGTCGGCTAACATATTTTAGCACAAAATTTCAATTTGTCAAGATAATTGTTGAACATTTAATTTTATTGTGGTAAAATAACGGCAATTATTAGAAATCATCTGGTGATTTTATGGATTTATGCGATTTAAACACAATTAAAAAGGTGATGTCGCGCCACGGCTTTTCGTTTTCAAAGGCGCTCGGGCAGAATTTTCTGATTAACCCCGAGGTCTGTCCCGAGATGGCGGCGGCGCTTGACGCCGACGAGAAGACGGGCGTGCTTGAAATAGGCGCGGGCGTCGGCGTTCTCACAAAGGAACTTGCAAAGGCTGCGGGAAAGGTGGTCAGCGTTGAGCTTGACAAGAGGCTAATTGACGTGCTTGCCGAAACGCTTGCGGACTTTGACAATATCGAGATTGTCAACGACGACATTATGAAGCTCGACCTCTGTGAGTTTTTGAAGGAAAAGTTTGACGGGTGCGAAAAAATCGCGGTCTGCGCAAACCTGCCGTACTACATCACCTCGCCGATAATTATGCTTCTTCTCGAAAGCGGCGCGCCGATTGACGAAATCGTCGTTATGGTGCAGAAGGAAGCGGGCGAGAGGCTTTGCGCCGAGGTGGGCTCGCGCCTTGCGGGTGCGGTCAGCGTTGCGGTGAACTACTATGCCGAAAGCGAGATTCTTTTCGAGGTCGGCAGGGAAAGCTTCGTTCCGAGCCCGAAGGTTGACTCGGTTGTAATCAGGCTCACCCCGAGAGGCGAGCAGATATATAATGTAAAGGACGAGAAGAGATTTTTCACGGTTGTGAAATGCGCCTTTTCGCAGAGAAGAAAAACCGCGCTCAACTCGATTTCAAACACGCTCGGCGTGAAAAAGGAAAGCGTTGCGGCGGTCTTTGACGAGCTCGGACTTGACAAAAATATTCGGGCTGAGAAATTAACGATGAAAGAGCTCATCGCTCTGTCCGAGAAAATATAAAGAGGAAACAATGAAGGACAACACGAAGATTTTTTCCGAATACAAGGTGCCCAAGGCGGTAATGACCATGGCGGTGCCGAGTATGCTCGGAATGTTAATTAATATTGTATATAATCTTGCCGACACCTTTTTCGTAGGGCAGACCGGCGACAGTAATCAGGTTGCCGCGGTCAGCGTTTCGATGCCGGTCTTTCTCATCACGCTTTCGATAGGAAACCTGTTCGGCGTGGGCGGCTGCGCGTTTCTGAGCCGTTCGCTCGGCGAGGGAAAGATTGACAGGGTAAAGCAGATTTCAAGCTTCTGCATCTACACCGCAATCGGCGTGGGCGTGGTTATCGGCGTGATTTTCTACTTTTTCAAACGCCCGATACTCTATCTCGTCGGCGCGAGCGACAACACGATTGACTTTGCCTGCGACTATCTGAAATGGATTGCGTTCGGCGCGCCGTTTTTCACCACCTCAATCACGGTGTGCAACCTTGTGAGAGGCGAGGGCGCGGCGAGGGATTCGATGCTCGGAATGGTAATCGGTCAGCTTGTAAATATCGTGCTTGACCCGATATTCATTCTTTCAAGCGGCGACAGGCTTTTGGGCTTTCATCTGCCGTTCGGGCTCGGTCTCGGCGTTGCGGGCGCGGCGATTGCAACGGTTATCGGAAACGTTGTTTCCGTGCTCTATTTCCTCGTGTATTTTCTCAGGGGCAAGAGCATACTCAGCATTACGCCGAGAAGGTACACGCTCAAAAACGGAATACCGTGCGGGGTTATCAGCGTAGGGCTTCCCGCTTGTCTCAATAACCTTTTGATGAGCCTGAGCAATATTGTTATCAACATTGTCCTTTCGGGCTACGGCGATATTCCCGTTGCGGCTATGGGCATCGCGATGAAGGCAAATATGCTTGTCGTTATGCTTCAGATAGGACTTGCGCAGGGCGTTCAGCCGATTATCGGCTACTGCTACGGCGCTAAAAACTATGAGAGAATGCAGAAGGTTATGCGCTTCAGCATTTTCTGCAATATCGTAATTGGCACCGTGATGACCGCGTTTTACGTTATCTTCAAAGAGAGGGTTATCGACGTGTTCATCGACAATCCCGACGTTGTTGAAATCGGCGTCAAGATGCTCGTTGCGCTTATGTCGCCCGGTCCGGTTATCGGCATTATGTTTGTGCTCAACTTTGCCTTTCAGGGAATGGGCAAGGGCAGGCAGAGCCTTTTGCTCTCGGTCGGCAGGCAGGGACTCATCTACATCCCGATGCTGTTTATTATGAACAGGCTCGTGGGGCTTGAGGGCGTAATCTGGTCTCAGGCGTGCGCGGACTACGTCTGCATAGTAATGGCGCTTGTGATGTGGTTTGTTATAAAAAAGAATCTAAAAAAAGAAACGGAGCTTTCTTAGCTCCGTTTTTTAGATAATAGAATAATTGCAGTTACTCGCTACGCTCGGACAATAATTACGCATTACGAATTTTAATCAATACCGCGCCGTGCGGTTCGACCTCGGCTTTGAAAACCTTTTTGTATATGCCGAGGGTTTTCTTTTGCCAGATGTCGTAGATTTCGCAGCCCCCGGCGCCGATTGCCGCAAGGTCGAGCTTAACCGTATCCGCCTTTTCGCCGACGTTAAAGAGCGCGGCGTATTTGCACCTTCTGCCGTCCGCAACCCAGACTATATGGCACTTTGTGCGGTAAAGCTCGTGCGCCCTTCTGCTGTTTCGGTGCATTTTGCAGTATTCCTCGTTTGTGAGAAGGGAAAGAGTCCATTCGTCGTTTTCGGGAAGGTTTCCGCCAAACATCAGCGGGCTTCTGAATATTCCCCAGAGGCTCATCATCGTGAGCTGCTCGGGCTTTGTAAACTGCGTCATTCTGTTCTGCGCGCCGTGGCAGGTGCCGTTTTTCGAGAGCCTGCCGAGGGGAAGCATATCGCAGTCGGGATAATTGCCGGTGCGAACCTCGTTTTCCCAGAGCTTGCAGCGCGAGAACATATCGTAAAGCTTGTCCCACACGTCCCAGAAATCGCCCGTGAGCCGCCACATATTTGCGTGCTTTGCAAGGTGCTTCGCCGTTGAAATCTCGGCGGGGCCGGGTGAAAGGGAAAGCACCATATCCCTGCCGCAGTTGTCTATAGCTCTGCGAATCATCTCGACCTCATAAGCGGCTGAGTAGGGGTTGTCCCACTTGCGAAATTCGGTCACGCAGATATCGTCGCACTTGATGAAATCAACGCCCCAAGAGGCATAGAGCTCAAAGAGTGAGTTGTAGTAATCCTGAGCGCCCTCACAGTCGTACATACCGTACATATCGGTGTTCCAGCTGCACACGGAAAAATGGTGCGCAACCTGACGCGCGGTGTATCTGCTTCCCTTAATCGGAAGGTCCGCGTGCACCGCCTGACGGGGGATGCCGCGCATCATATGTATGCCGAATTTCAGCCCGAGGGCGTGGCAGTAGTCGGCAATCGGTCTGAAGCCCCTGCCGCCCTTTGCGCTCGGGAAGCGGTTTTCGGCAGGAATGAGCCTGCCGTATTTATCCATATTCAGCGGCGCGAAATTGTTGTAGTCGTTGTCCTTTGCGTTTGGCTCGTACCACTGAATGTCGCAGACGACGTATTTCCAGCCGTAGGGCTTGAGATATTTCGCCATATAATCGGCGTTTTCCTTAAGCTCTTTTTCGGTCACGGCGGCGCCGAAACAGTCCCAGCTGTTCCAGCCCATCGGCGCGGTTTTTGCAAGCTTTTTAAAATCGGTCATAGAATAACCTCCGTTTCATTTTCATTATAATTTTTCGGGGAAAATAAGTCAATAAAAAAGGAAGGCGTTTGCCTTCCTTTTATCTTTTATTCTTTTGCCTCTTCGGCTTTCTTTGCTGCCTCTCTCTCGGCCTTTCTCTGGGCTCTCTTTTTCTTTGCCTTGTAGCCCATGAGCTTGTCGAAGTGTTCGTCGGGCGTTGTGCAGGAACCGAGGGTTACGGTTCTCTTGCCGTAAAGGCCCTGGAAATCGGAACCGCCTGTCTGAAGAAGCTTTTTCTTTTTGCAGATGCCCGCAAGCATTTCGATATCCTCGTCGCTTGCCGAGGGATGCCATACCTCAACGCCGTCAAGTCCGAGCTCGACGTACTTGTCTATCTCGGCAACGTTGTCGTTTTCAATCGGCTTTGCAAGAATTGCGATGCCGTTTGCGTTGTGTATCTCTTCAAGAACCTCGGTAACCTCGGGATATTTTACCGGCGCGAGAATATTCGTCTCGCTGTCGGGCGAGAAGAGGGCGTCGTAAAGCTCGCCGTAAATCTCGTTTGTGTAGCCCGCGTCCATAAGGGCGTGCATAATGTGCTGCTTAAACAGGTTCGTTGAGCCCGAGGCGTGGCTGATAATGAAATCGCTTGAAATGGGGAAGCGCGACGCCACCTTGAGCATCATAAGCTGAGCCGACCTTTTTCTTGCGACAGAGGTTCGCCTGCAAAGCCCCTCAAGCCTGTCGGGGGTGTCTGCAAGGTAGCAGAGGATATTTACCTGTTTGCCTGCCTCAGAGTCGATTGCAGAAAGCTCGACGCCCGGGATAATCCTAACGTCGTAGCGCTTGCCGATAACCTGACCGCGCACCGTTCCCGCAAGGCAGTCTATATCCGTGATTGAAATTGTGTCGATGCCGCTCTTCTGGGCGATAACGATTAAATCCTCAATACCAACAGACCCGTCGCTGAGTTTTGTGTGACAATGTAAATCTGCTGCCATAGGTACTCCTTTCCTGTAATTGTAAAACTTTTCTGTTTTTTAGATAAATTGATACATATACATAATAACACTAAATAAAGATATTTGCAACTGTAATAATAGACAAAATTTTATTATTTTTCGAGCAAAACAAGGACTTTTAATGGTCAATGTGTATATTAAGAACCTTGTTCAGCTTGCTGACGGGAAGTCCGACCACATTGAAGTAGTCGCCGCCGACGCTTTCAACAAGAAGCGCGCCCTTCTGCTGGATGCCGTAGGCGCCCGCCTTGTCCATGGGCTCGCCCGTAGAAATATAGGCGCGGATTTCATAGTCGGAAAGCTCAAAGAATTTCACCTTCGTCTCAACCGAAAAGGTGGTTTCGCCCTTCGGGGAAATGACCGTCACGCCCGTGAAAACGCTGTGGGTTCTGCCGCTCAGGGTGCGAAGCATATCAAAAGCGTCGCTCTCGTCCTTCGGCTTGCCGAGAATTTTTCCGTCGATTGCAACGACGGTGTCTGCGCCGATGACGGTGTCAACGCCGTTTTTAAACGGAAGCGCTTTGATTTTTGAGAGCGTTTCAACCGCCTCTTTCGGGGAAATTCCGTCGGGCAGGGTTTCGTCCTCGTCGGTCGTCTTAATCACAAAGTCGGTCGTTATGAGCGAGAGAAGCTCCTTTCTCCTCGGTGATTTTGATGCAAGAATAAGCATTACACAGTACCTCTCTGATACAGTCCTCTGGTGTATTTGAAGTCGGGCTTTGCGCCCGTTTCGGCTTTTTTGATTATGTTTGCAACCTCGTCCCTCGTTTCGGTTGTGAAATAAAAGTGGGCAAAATCCGTTTTAATCTCATCAAGCCTGTCGAGCATATAAACGGGAACGCTGTTTAAAAGCTCAACGCAGGGATAACCGTCGCAGACAACGGGGAAGCGGTAGCCCTTTCTGTCGGTCAGCTCGCCGTGCTTTCTGCACCTGTCGCAGCCTATCTGAGCCTTGACGGGGCAGTTTCTCATAAGCATCAGCGGAAGTCTGCCGTAGGCGATAATGCCCGTGCCGTCGGCGGCGACTGCGTTTGCCTGAGAGAGCGTGAGCTCAAACGAGAGGAGCGGGTTTTCAATCATATTTGCGGAAACGGAATTGTAGACGTTGAGCCCGAAATCGCCGTAAACCTCAAAGCCGAGCGATTTGCAAAGCTCGTACGCGCCGAGGTTCGGGCAGAGCGCGGTCTTAACCCCCGCGGCTTTCAGCTCAACAAGTCTTTCCTTTATTTTTTTCTCGCAGCCGAACATTCCGCGCGGAACCGCAACGCCCGCGCTGTGCTTTTCAAAAGCTTCGGCGGGGGAAGTTATCGGGATGAATACCCGCCTGAACGGGTGATTTTCGGGAAGCTGCGAAACGTCCTTAAAGCTTGCCGTGAAATACGGAACGCGAGGGGCTTTCTCTGCGATTTCAAGGGCGTAGGGTTTGCACTCGATTTCCGCCTTTTCCGTCTTTGAAAGCGCCTCGACCGCGTTTCGGCGAAGCTCGTTTATCGCCGAGGCGGAAATAATCAGTCCGCCGTCGAGCTCAACGTTTATTTCGTTTGCATAAAACTGGGTGCCGCCGAGCTTTGAAAGCCTCTGAGTAAGGCTTTCTTCGGTCATCGGCTTGTTTATCGCCTTTTCCGGAACGCCGCCCGTGAGGGTGACGGTTTTGCCGAGCGCCGAGGCGGTGAGTTTTACGGGCTCGCCCTCTTTGCAGACGAAGGTCATATCAATCGGAAGAAGCGCCTGCTCGTTTCGGTAGCTTCGCTCAATGTCCTTGAGCACGTCCTTTGCGGAAACGACGTCTTCCTTAGTCCTTGCGCCGAACATATCCGCGCCGCGCTTTCCCGTGAGGTAGCCGTCGGTAAAGCCCGAGCGCGAGAACACGCTGCGAAGGTCTTTTCTGTCGGCGTCGGTCAGGGTGCCGTCGACCGCCTTTTTAACTGCGGTGACCGCCGCGCTGACGTATTCGGGGCGCTTCATCCTGCCCTCGATTTTGAGCGAGGTTATGCCGTCGAGTTTATCAAGGTCGTCAATGAGGCTCAGGTCCTTGAGTGAAAGCGCCGCGTCGTTTTTGTTGCCCCTTGCCGTAAAGGGCAGGCGGCAGGGCTGGGCGCAGAGCCCGCGGTTGCCGCTTCGCGAGCCGAGCATTGACGAGAGGTAGCACTGCCCCGAAACGCACATACAAAGCGCGCCGTGGACAAATATTTCAAGCTCGATATCCGTGCTTTTTCTGATTTCGCGAATCTCGCCGAGGCTCATTTCCCTCGGAAGCACCACGCGCGAAAAGCCGAGGCTTTCGGCGTATTTCACGCCTGCGGGGGTCATTATGCTCATCTGGGTTGAGGCGTGAAGCCTTGCGGTCGGAAAGTGGTCGCGTATCATTTTTGCAACGCCGATATCCTGAACGATGAAGGCGTCAACGCCCGCTTCAAGCGCGGATTTCACAAGGTCGTACGCCTCTTTCATCTCGCCGTCGGACACGAGGATATTGAGCGTCAGATACACCCTGACACCCCTTGCGTGGCAGTATTCAACCGCCGTTTTCAGTTCCTCGTCATTAAAATTGCCGGCGTTGCGGCGTGCATTAAACAGCTTACCGCCAAGGTAAACCGCGTTTGCACCGCTTCTAACACCGGCAATCAGAGACCC
Organism: uncultured Eubacterium sp.; assembly: GCA_905234495.1. GTDB lineage: Bacteria > Bacillota > Clostridia > Oscillospirales > Acutalibacteraceae > Eubacterium_R. The sequence goes on from CAJOHE010000004.1 coordinate 72,057, forward strand.
CATACTTCCCGCTGGGGCCAGAATTTCAAAATTCATAAACAGTCCTTATCTGTTGTTGAGCTTTTCGCGAAGCTCTGAGATTTCACGGTTGAGCCTTTCAACCTCTCTGCGAGCAACCTCAACTTCCATTCTCGCCCTTGCGCTTTCCTCGAGATAATCCTTAATCTGAACGCGAAGATTATCCGAAGAAGCCGATGCCTTCTTGCAGGCGTCCGCCTGGTCGAGAGCCACGAGCACCGCAGCCTGAGTTACGGAAAGGGTGGGGTTTGCGTTGCAGACGGATTTTATATCCCTGTCAACAGCCTCTGCTAAATTTTCAACATATTCAACGTCGTCCTCGGTAACGATTGTATAGCTTGCGCCGCCGATTCTGACCTGTACTCTGTTTTTGTTCATAACGCACCTCGTATCCGACAAAATAGTCTTTTATTAAACAAACTTTTACTAAATAAGTATAACAAGGAAAAAAGTAAATGTCAACAGGAATAAGTCGGCAAAAGCGCTTTACCGCTTTACCCAAATAGCGCGGTAATATTTTTTGATATATATTTGACATTGTACCCGCGTTTTGGTACATTATATTATATTTTCGTTTAGGAGTAATATTATGGATAATTCATCACGCAGCACCTTTACGGGTAAGCTCGGCTTCATTCTTGCCGCGGCGGGCTCGGCGGTAGGTCTCGGCAACCTCTGGCGCTTTCCGTATCTTGCGGCGCAGTACGGCGGCGGCGCGTTTCTTCTGGTTTACATCATTCTCGCGATAACCTTCGGCTTCGTGCTTATGGTGACCGAGATTGCAATCGGCAGAAAAACGCAGCTCAGCCCGATGCAGGCCTTCGGCGCGCTCAACAAAAAGTGGGGCTGGCTCGGCAAGCTTGCAACCCTCGTTCCGATACTGATTTTCCCTTATTACTGCCTGATAGGCGGCTGGGTTACAAAGTATACGGGCGTAATGATTTCGGGACAGCTTGAGGCTTCGGCAGACGACAGCTTTTTCGGCGCGTACATCTCGAGTACGTTTGACCCGCTTATCTGGTTTGGCATATTCATTCTGGCGACAACGCTTGTAATCATATTCGGCGTAAACAAGGGAATCGAAAAGCTCAGTAGATTTCTGATGCCCGCGCTTCTCGTTATCACCGTAGGTCTTTCAATCTATGTTGTAACGCGCCCGGGCGCAGGGGCAGGCGTGAAATATTACCTTCTTCCGAGCCTTGAAAACCTCAGCGCAAAGACGTTTCTCGCGGCGCTCGGTCAGCTTTTCTATTCGATGTCGCTTGCGATGGGTATTATGATTACCTACGGTTCCTACCTCAGCAAGCAGCAGAGCATTGAAAAGTCCGCAAGGCAGATTGAGATTTTCGACACGGCAATAGCCCTTCTTGCAGGTCTTATGATTGTTCCCGCGGTGTTCGTATTCTCGGGCGGCGACAAAGAGGCTCTCGGCACGGGACCGTCGCTTATGTTTGTAACGCTTCCCAAGGTGTTCAACTCAATGCCCGGCGGAAGATGGCTCGGCGTGGCGTTCTTCGTGCTCGTGCTTTTCGCGGCGATAACGAGCTCCGTTTCAATTATGGAAGCAATCGTTTCGGGACTGATTGACTCGTTTGCGATGAAGAGGAACACGGCGACGTTCATCGTGCTCATTTACGGAATCATCATCGGCGTTGTGTGCTCGTTCGGTTTCGGCATCTGGTCGGGCGTTTCAATTTTCGGCTTCGATATTCTCGACTTCCTCGATTTCATTTCAAACAGCATACTGCTTCCGCTTGTCGGAATGCTCACCTGCATTATGGTCGGCTTCGCAGTCAAGCCCGAGGTTATCATTAACGAAATCGAGCTCAACGAAAAGTTCACAATCAAAAAGTTCTATATTATTATGGTCAAGTGGGTTGCGCCGATATTCATTTTCTTCATTCTTTTGAGTTCGGTGCTCTCGACCTTCGGAATTATAAATATATAGATTAACAATCCCTGTAGGGAGCGATGCCTACATCGCTCCGCGGCACGATGTGGGCATCGTGCCCTACAAAACATAAATTAAGCTCCCCTTACACAGAGGAGCTTTTTCTTTTATTCAACTGCTTTGAGGTAAATCATTATTGCGTTGCGGCGGTCGTCCTGAGAAAAGTTCAGGCGGGTGCTTTCAACGCCGCGGTACTCGTCGGTGATGCCGTAGATTTCCTGCCCGTCGACAAGCTCGGCATAGGCGAGGGCGTATTCGTTTTCGTCGGCAAAGCGAAGCTCGAGCTCGATTCCGCCGTCGTAGAGCCTGAAGCGGTCGGTGTCCGCAAGAAGCGCCTCGCTCACCGCGTCATAGGAATACTCTCTGATGTAAAGCCCCTCGTGAACGTAGTAGCTGTCGGCGGTGCTGGTTGCCTCAAACGGCGTGAACATTTCGTCAAGCGTGTGGTCGGATGAAATATCTTCAAGCGTCATACCGAAATAGGTGTGGCAGATGAGGTAGGGATTGTCCGCGGTCTGCTCGTAGCAGTCGCCCCACGTAGGGTCGGAATAGTAGAGCGCGCCGTCCATTTCGTGAAGCACCCACGCGTGTCCCTCGTAGGCGCCTTCCTGCGCCGCGTCACCCGTGACGTACGCCGCGCGAAGCCCTGCGCGGTTCAGCATATACTGCATAAGCTTTGCGTAGCCCGTGCAGATTGCTTTCTTTTTAAGAAGCGCGTCCTCAACGGTTGACGAGGCAGGGTTGCGGGTGTCGCTTTCGGCAAGCGCCGAGTCGTAGGAAACGCTGTTTACAATCGTGTTGTAGACGCCGAGGCTCACCGTGTAGTCGTCCGCCGAGAGGTCAACGTTTGAGAGAAGCGCGTTTGCCTCTGCCTCAAGCCTTGCCTCAAGCTGCGCTGCCTCGTCCCGATTATAGATATAGGTGAAGGTGATTTTTCCGTCAGAGGAATAGGTGAGGTCGCCCGAAATCCAGAAGATTTCAGGGTGGTCGCCGAGGACGTAGCAGAGAAGCGCGCTCGCGCTGTCGACGTCGTTTTCGCTCGATATCGCGGCAGAGGGCTCAAAGTCCGTCACCGCGGAATATATGCTGTTGTACTGCACCTTTTCATCCTGTGAAAGCGAGGAATAAATCAGAAGATTTTCGCTGTTTTCATCGGGCAACGGCTGAGCGCTGTTGTCGTAGGTCACGTGCTCGGTCGTCACGGGCTCCTCAAGAAGCTGCGAGACGTAATCCTTTGAGGCGTAAAAAAGTCCGCCCGCCGCAGCTATCACAAGAATGACGGTTATGATAAATAAAAATTTATCCTTCATTTTTCTCACCGCTTTAATTGTAGCACATAAAGAGGAAAAATAAAACAAATAATATATTGAAAAGTTATATATGATTTGATATGATATTAATAATAAAATAATGGAGGCGGCTTATGGAAAATAAAAAGGTCGATTTATCCCTTATCGACGGCGTACTTGCCGAGTATGCCGACAAAAAGGGAAGTATGATTACCATTTTACAGCATACCCAGGATATTTACGGCTATCTGCCCAAAGAGGCGATTGAGCTCATTTCCGAAAAGACTGGTATTGCGACTGCCGAGATTGTCGGCGTTGCGACGTTTTACACCCAGTTTCGCTTTGAGCCCGTCGGCAAATATCTCATTATGCTCTGTCAGGGTACCGCGTGCCACGTTAATTCAAGTGAGTTAATCCTTGAAACGATTAAGGACGAGCTCGGAATTGACGACGGCCAGACAACCGAGGACGGACTGTTTTCGCTCAAATGCGTTGCCTGTCTCGGCTGCTGCTCGCTTTCTCCCGTTATGATGATTAACGAGGACACCTACGGCAGTCTTACACCCGACAAGACGAAGAAAATACTTAAGGAATTAAGGGAGGCAGCCGTATGAGAATAGTTATCGGACAGGGTTCCTGCGGTATTGCGGCAGGCGCCGAAAAGGTAAGAAAAGCTCTCTTAAATGAAAACATTTCCTGCGATATTTCAATCACGGGCTGTATCGGTATGTGCTACCTTGAGCCGATTGTCGACATCTACGACGACGAAAACAATCTCACAAGGCTCGTCAAGGTCGGCGAAAACGACGCTCACGCGATTGCTGAATATGTAAACGGCGGCGGCAGGGAAGCGGTTGAAAAGCTCGTTGTAAGCGACGAGGACAGCGAATTTCTCTCAAAGCAGACGAGGATTGCGCTTCGCAACTGCGGCATAATCAATCCCGACGAGATTGACGCATATATCAACGCAGACGGCTACACCGCTCTTAAAAAGGCTGTCGGCGAAATGACGCCCGAAGAGGTCATCGAGGTTATCAAGACCTCGGGACTTGCAGGCCGCGGCGGCGCGGGCTTCCCGACGTGGTTTAAGTGGAACGCCGCAAGGCAGTCCGAGGGCGAGGAAAAATATCTCATCTGTAACGCCGACGAGGGCGACCCCGGCGCGTTTATGGACAGAGCGGTTATTGAATCCGACCCGCACAATCTCATTGAAGGTATGCTCATCGGCGCGTACGCAATCGGCGCAAAGCACGCCGTTGTCTACGTTCGTGCAGAGTACCCTCTCGCAATCAAGAGACTAAAGAGAGCTATTAAGCAGGCTGAGGAAAAAGGAATCATCGGAAACAATATTTTCGGCACCGATTTTTCCTGCGATTTCTATATCAAGGCGGGCGCGGGCGCGTTTGTCTGCGGTGAGGAAACGGCACTCATCGAAAGCCTTGAGGGTCACAGGGGTATGCCGAGGCTCAAGCCCCCGTTCCCCGCACAGTCGGGCTTCTGGCACAAGCCGTCAAACATCAACAACGTTGAAACCTTTGCAAACGTCGGCTGGATTATCAACAACGGCGGCGAGGCTTTTGCCGCTATGGGCACCGAAAATTCAAAGGGCACGAAGGTTTTCGCCGTTACGGGTAAGGTTAAGCGAAGCGGACTTGTTGAGATTCCGATGGGCAAAACCCTGCGCGACGTAATCTTTGACATCGGCGGCGGAATCAAGAACGACAAGTCGTTCAAAGCCGTTCAGATGGGCGGTCCTTCGGGCGGATGTATCCCCGCAGACCTGCTTGACACGGTTATCGACTACAAGGCTCTCGGCGCAACGGGCGCGATTATGGGCTCGGGCGGTATGGTTGTAATGGACGAGAGCACCTGTATGGTTGGAATGGCAAAGTTCTTCCTCGACTTCACCGCAAAGGAAAGCTGCGGCAAATGTATCCACTGCCGTATCGGCACAAAGAGAATGCTCGAAATGCTCGACCGCATAACGAAAGGCGAGGGCAGAGAGGGCGACATTGAGCTTCTTGAAGAGCTCTGCTACGCAATCAAGGACGGCGCGCTCTGCGGTCTGGGTCAGACGGCGCCGAATCCCGTACTCACAACGATTAAATATTTCCGCAACGAGTACGAGGCGCATATAAACGAAAAGAAATGTCCTGCGGGCGAGTGCACCGACCTCATCACCTACAGGATTGTGAAGGATAAGTGCGCGGGCTGTACGCTCTGCGCGAGAAACTGCCCCGTTGACGCTATCAGCGGCGAGGTTAAGAATCCTCACGAAATCGACCAGAACAAGTGCATCAAATGCGGCAAGTGTTATTCTTCCTGCAGATTTGGCGCAATAGTTAAGGAATAAGGGGGTAGCGAAATGATTAATTTAACGATTAACGGACAAAAGATTACTGCCCCCGAAGGCAGCACGGTTCTTGAGGCTGCAAGAGCAAACGGAATATACATCCCCACGCTTTGCTACGACGAAGCCGTTGAGGTTTACGGCGCGTGCGGGCTCTGCGTTGTTGAGGCTGAGGGCGTTCCGAAGCTTCTGCGCTCATGCTCGGCAAAGGTTACGGAAGGTATGGTTGTAAACACCGAGAGCGAGAGAGTTGTGAAGTCGAGAAAAATCGCGATGGAACTTCTTATGTCGGCTCACGACGGCGACTGTATCGCGCCCTGCCAGCTTGCCTGCCCCGCAAACACCGACTGTCAGGGCTACGTCGGTCTTATCGCAAACGGCGAATTTGACGCGGCGTTAAAGCTCATCAAAAACAGGATTCCGCTTCCGGCGGCAATCGGCAGAGTTTGCCCCCACCCCTGCGAGAAAGCGTGCAGAAGGCAGAAGGTTGAGGAACCCATCAGTATCGCTCAGCTCAAATTCTTTGCAGCTGATATCGACCTCAAGGGCGAGAGCTATATCCCCGAATGTGCCGAGGACACTGGCAGGAAGGTTGCCATTGTCGGCGGCGGCCCCGGCGGACTTACCGCGGCTTACTACCTTCGTCAGCTCGGCCACGAGGTAACGGTTTTTGATATGATGGATAAAATGGGCGGTATGCTTCGCTACGGTATTCCCGAGTACAGACTGCCCAAGAAAATCCTCGACGCTGAGATTTCACTCATAGAAAAGCTCGGCGTGAGAATGGTAAATAACGTAAAGCTCGGCAGAGAGATTACGATTGATATGCTCAAGTCGGTAAACGACGCGGTTATTCTTGCACCCGGCGCGTGGAAGTCAAGTCCGATGCGCGTAAAGGGCGAGGACGCCGAGGGCGTATACGGCGGCATTGATTTCCTTCGCAGCGTAATTCAGGGCAATCCCGTTGAAATCGGCGATAAGGTTGCAGTCTGCGGCGGCGGTAACACCGCTATGGACGCCTGCCGCACCGCGGTTCGTCTCGGCGCAAAGGAAGTTTACGTAATCTACCGCCGTACCGAGGCAGAGATGCCCGCCGAAGAGATTGAAATCAAAGAGTCGAAGGAAGAGGGCGTTATCTATAAATTCCTCACAAACCCGACCGAGATTCATTCAGAAAACGGTAAGGTTTCGGGTATGACGCTTCAGCTTATGGAACTCGGCGAGCCCGACGCGAGCGGCAGAAGAAGGCCCGTTCCGATTGAGGGAAAGACCGAGTATCTTGCGCTTGACAGCGTAATTATGGCAATCGGTCAGAAGCTTGACACGACCGATTTCACCGAGCTTGAACTCACCGACAGGGGCAACATCCTTGCGGACGAGGAAATGTTTACAACAAGCATCGACGGCGTTTTCGCAGTCGGCGACGCGACGAACAAGGGCGCTTCAATCGCTATCGAGGCAATCGGCGAGGCAGACCGCTGTGTTAAGATTGTTGACGCTTACCTCAAGGGCGTCAAGGCGGACGTTGAGCATCCCTTCCTCAGTAAGCGCGACGACGACACGGTCGACGTTTCCGACCGCGAGGTTAAGCCGAGGACAAACGCTCAGGTGCTTCCCGCCGAGGTCAGAAAGAACAGCTTTGACGAGGTTTCGCTCGGTCTCACCGTTGAAGAGGCAAAGAGAGAGGCGGACCGCTGCCTGGAGTGCGGCTGCCGCGAATACTTCAAGTGCAAGCTTCTGAACGTTGCTCAGCGCTACGAGATTCACCCCGAGCGCTTTGCAGGCGAGATGCCCCAGAAATACAACCACGACGAAAACTCGTTTATCGAGCGCAACAATTCAAAGTGTATCCTCTGCGGTCTGTGCGTGCGTTCGTGCCGCGAGGTTATGGATATTCACGCGATAGGACTTGTTGGCAGAGGCTTCACGACGGACGTTTCGCCCGCGTTCTCGCTTCCGCTTGACAAGACAAACTGCACCAACTGCGGACTTTGCGTAAAGCTCTGCCCGACGGGCGCGCTCACCGAAAAGTCAACCCTCAGAAAGCAGGTTCCGCTCAACGAGCAGTATTCGGCTGATAAGGTTGAGCTTGACGGCAAGGAATGCAGCGTTCTCGTTTCGCGCTACAACGGCAAGGTTATGAGGGTTATCCCCAACGACGAAAACGCCCGCAGCGTTGACCGCGACAGACTGACTGAAAAGGTAATAAACAATGGATAAATTCAAGGTTATAGAAATAAAAAAGAGCGTGTTTGAAAACAACGACCGCGAGGCTGACAGGCTGAGGGAAGAGCTTAAAAAGGAAAAAACCTTCCTCTTAAACCTTATGTCTTCCCCCGGCTCGGGCAAGACCACGACTCTCAGGGCAACGCTTTCCCGCCTTAAGGACGAGATGAAAATAGGCGTTATGGAAGCGGATATCGACAGCGACGTTGACGCCAAGGCAATCGCCGAGGCGGGCGTTCGCTCAATCCAGCTTCACACGGGCGGAATGTGCCACCTCGACGCGGGTATGACCGAGCAGGGTTTGAAGGAATTCGGCACGGAAGAGCTCGACCTCGTTGTGCTTGAAAACGTCGGAAATCTCGTTTGCCCCGCCGAATTCGACACGGGCGCGAGCAAGAACGCGATGATTCTCTCGGTTCCCGAGGGCGACGACAAGCCGCTCAAATATCCGCTGATGTTCACGGTTGCCGACGTCGTTCTCATCAATAAGATTGACACAAAGTCCGTCTTTGATTTTGACGACGAAGCGGTTGTTGAAAGAATCAAAAAGCTCAACCCCGCAGCAGAGATATTCTTTATCTCGGCAAAAACGGGCGAGGGAATTGACGCGTGGTGCGACTGGCTCAGAAAAGAAGTCGCAGCGTGGAACGGATAAACAAAAAGCAGTACACGGTTTGTGTACTGCTTTTTTCAATTCGGAATTCGGAAAGCGGAATTCGGAATTATCGGTCACTCGCTGCGCTCGGGCAATAAAGAACTATCGGCAACAAATTGTAGGGTGCGATGCCTACATCGCACCGAGAGCGTCAATTTTTCAGCGATATATTTGCTTCGCAAATGCGATATTATGCTCTGCGAGCATAGCGATATGTTGCTACGCAACGCGATATGCAAGCTGAGCTTGCGTTTCGGTCACTCGCTGCGCTCGGGCAATAAGTTTTATTCGTCATCTTTTTTGCTTTTCTCTTCCGTTAAAACTTCGAGATAGCCGGCGGTAATGATACCCGAAGGCAGAGCAATTATTGCCACGCCCACAAAGGCTGAAAGCATGGTGAACATTCTGCCCACCGTTGAAACGGGTATAATATCGCCGTAGCCCACGCTGGTCAAAGATATTCCCGCCCAGTAAACTGCTTCAAAGAAATTATTGAATGTGCCGGGCTCAATATTGAACATTATTATTGCCGTAAAAAACACATAAAAAAGAGCCATTGACAGAACAGCCATTAACGATTTGGTCTGTCTGTTTAATACTTTTATAAGTCTTCTGATATTTGTAGAATATCGGAAAATCTTTAAACTTCTAAACACTTTGAGAGTTCTGATAATTCTCAGCAATCTCAGCGCCTTGAAGCCTGCGTTAATCGGAATTAACGACGGCAGGATTGACAGCAAATCAACAATAGCCATAGGCTGAAACGGATACAAAAAATAAGATTTAACGCCCTTGTTCAGCTTTTGCTTTGCAGTTAACAGTCTTAATAAATAATCAAGAATAAAGATTACTACCGTAACGTGGTCGATTATCGTAAATACGGGCTTATCGGATTTTGTCACAAGAGGAATCATACTTGCAACAATGCTCACAAGCATTATGCAGTCGTAAACGGAACTAAATTTAGAGCCGTCCTCGTCGGAAGGCTCGATGATTTCATAGATTTTATCTATCATATGTATATCTCCAAAAGTAGGGGAGGGTTTCCACACCCTCCCGATATTTGACGTTTATTTTGCTGTAAGCGAAATGTGAGCACCGTGTATTTCAATAAACCAACCGTCTGGCACTTCAATTTCATCTTCACCGTCTACGGCAAGAACAACAATATCGCCGGCGTTGGTATACTCGTCATAGCCGGTTTCGTTATTTTTTGCAAAGCCTTCATAAACTGAAACCTGTGTAGGATTACTCCCGAGATTTTTTACAGTATATTTCCCTGCTGGAACATAATAAACAATAAGGTGCTCTTCTAAATCTGTCCCTTCGCTCATTATGATTTCTTTTCCGTAGTCGCCCAATTCGCCATCTATAAGTTCAATAGATGCTGTTTCGGCAGTTTCTTCCGTTGTTGCAACAACAGTTGTTTCAGGCTGTGCGGTTGTGCTTTCGGTGGTCGTGGAAGAGTCGCTACCTCCACCGGCTAATCCGATAATCAAATAAATAATCCACGCAGCAGCGATGATGCCGTATTTAAGGATGTTGTTCATATCCTTTTTGCGAACTAAAATAATTGTGAGAGGCAAGGGAAAAATGAATATCCAGCCAAGAACCCAAAGCCAGGTTTTCTTTTTCTTAGGTGTTTCTGTGGTCTGCCAAGTATAACCGCAGTCCTTACAAAAACCGACTGTTTGATGAATAACCTGTTTTGAATTTTTGCCTCTTACTTCGCCTTGATTTTCTCGTTTAAAAGTAATGTTAGTGCTACCGCAGGAAGGACATCCTGCCATATTTAATTGTTCCTGTTCTCTCTGCATTTGAACAGTAATTTGTGAGCCACAGAACTCACAGAAATTTGAATTGCCGTTTATTTCGGCTCCGCAGTTTGGACATTTCATAATATTAACCCCTTTCAAATAAAAAAGCGCACAGCAGAGCTGTACGCCAAAAACGCAGCTCAACTGTCGCCAAACATCTCACATAATACACTACGGTAAAGTATGCAATTCAGAGCATGCATTTTTATCAAAATGATAAAAATAGCATACTTCACCCGTAGCAAAATATTCATTTATGAGATATTTGGCAAATTTATTCTATCATTTTTGCCTTATATAGTCAAGAATTTGAAAACACAAAAGCAGTTCACAAGGTGAACTGCTTTTTTAATTCCGAATTCCGCTTTCCGAATTACGAATTATTATTGGGGTTATAGTAAAACGGGTTGTCGGGGTTGGTGGGCTGGTAGAAGAACGGGTTCTGCGGCTGAGGCTGATACTGCGGCTGGGGCGGTGCCTGCGAGGGATACTGCGGGGGCGCCTGATACTGCGGCGGGTACACGGGCATCTGCTGATACTGCGGTGTGTACTGCGCGTACTGGTACTGATACTGGTACTGCCACATTCTTGCCGCTTCTTCCTGCCTTCTCTCCTCCTCTTTCTGCTGAGTTGCAACGGCAACCGCCTCGCTCACCTTGAGGTTTGAATAGGTCGGCACGACCGATTTTGAGCTGACAACGCCGATGAGCTCGGGATATTTCGAGCAGAGGATGAGGGGCACGAGGCTGTAGTCCTCAAGGTCGGCTTTCGACATTTTTCTGATTCTGCCGAAGCAGATTATGTAAAGCGCAACCATCATCGTGAGAACCGCGAGAACGAGAAGAACGCTCTCAACCGTCAGGCAGAAATCGTAGAAGCCGTGAACGATTACGGGGACAACGAGCGAAAGCACGAGGTAGCCCTTATACCTGAATCTTGGCTCGCGTCTTACGATGAGCCCGTTTCGCGCATAGCCTTCCTCAGCTTTGTCGGCGAGCTTGAAGAGGTGCCACATACTGTAGTAATAGCCCATAAACACGGCAAAGAACATATGCCCCGGAACAGCCATAACCGCCCTTGTGAGAGCCACGGTCACGCCGCCTTCAAAGACGTAGAGTATGTTTTCGAGAGTGGCAAAGCCGAGGGATACGAAGACGGCGTAAATCATTCCGTCAAAGAGCTCGTCGAAATGCCTGCTGTTTTTTGTGACGATGAACATAAAGAGGAACTTGAAGCCCTCTTCAATCAGCGCAACGCCGAAGAAATTTGTGAAAAAAGCCCAGAGGATAAAGCGCAAGCCGCCCGTTTCGTACGAGAAATCCTCGGTTGCGCCGAACACGGAATCAATTCCCGCGCCGACTATGTACTCGGCTATAACCGTCGGTATCGAGGCTGCCGCGCCGAGAAAGAAAAGTCCGACGAGAAGCCCCGTGGGTTCCTTTTTGCCCTTGTCCTTATTCCAGATGTAGTAAAGCAGTCCGGCAGCGGGCGCCACCGCAAGCAGAAGTAAATACATAATATTCTCCTATTTATATATCCTTACGCCGAGGACGGCGCGGTTTTTCTTTGTCGTTCTGATTTGCGAGCAGGGCTGAAACCTGCCGAAGCCCCTGACCGAAACGATGTCGCCCTCTTTAATTATATGCGACGGATTTGAGCAGAGGCGCGCATTTACAAAAACGCGGTCTGCGGCGAAAAGCTCGCTGCACGATTTGCGCGAAAGCTTATACACCGCGGCAACGAGAACGTCAGCCCTCAGCGAGCTCACGTTGATTTCGCCTTCCTCGGGCTCGGTTACGGCGCCTTCGGGAAGCGCGTCGATTACGCTGCATTTCACCGTGGTGTGCTTAACCCTGCTGAGATTAGAGCAGATATATTCCGAAATCGTTTCAAGGCAGAAGAGATACGCCGCGTTGTCCTTAATCAGTATATCGCCGAGAAGCTCTCTCTTTATGCCAAGATTCATCAGCGCGCCGAGAAAATCACGGTGCGAAAGCTTGTCGGCAAATTTCGGCGCGGCGGGTTTAATCTCAACGATGTCAATCGGATATTCCGCCCACTCGCCGAAGGACGCGACGATTCTTTCCGCGCCCTCGTAGCCGCCCCAGCAGCCGTGGGGAAGGTATAAGCCGTTAAGCTCGCTCTGTTCGTCGAGATTGAGAAAATCGGTGAACACCGTGTACTGCTTTTCGGCGGCTCTGTTATAAAGTTCGTGAAATCTTTTTGCGTCCATATCAAAACAAACGGGGCAGGATAACCTGCCCCTGACTTTTCGTTAAATTACTTTACCTTAGCGCCCTTTGTGTTCATAAGATATTCGTCCGAAGCCGGGAAGTGAATATCGTAGTTTACAAGAAGGGTAGCCGACTTATCCTTAAGTACTGCAACGCTTGCGTGAGAAACCGCAATATGAGCTTCCATATGATAATCAGCTGTCGTTACAAGACCCGACGTTGTGTCGATAGTAACGGTTGCATAGCCGCCCTGATAGTTTACAACGCAGTTTTCAGCGGTCGTTCCGCTTGCCCAGCTGAGAACGGAAATGCTGTCAACGGTTTCGTCGATAGCGCCGAGGGTTGTGAAGAGATGGCCCTGAGCGTCTGCGCCCTTGTGGGACATATTTACCATAACGGGCTGAATCTGAAGGGTGATTGTGCCGTCGCCGTTGTCCTTAACGTTAGCCGCAAGAACGTCCTCTGCGGTAAGGCGAGAGGTTGTGAGCGGTGCGCCCTCTTCGTCAACGTCGAGATTCGGGTCCCTGTTTTCGCAGGGTGAAAGACCGTTGAGACCGGGTGAATAAAGTCCGCCAACTACGCCGGGAACAAGGTTGTTAATCATACTGTTTTCCTTGCCCTCAATCATAATGTTTGTAACCTCGAGTGATTCCTCGCCGAGAAGTGAATACCAGACTGCGGTGTTGCCCTGGTCGTCGATATACTCTCTGGTTTCGCCCTTAGTCTTGTCGTAGGCTGCATTGTAATATGCAACAACGTCGTCGATTGAAGCGAAGCTTACACCGCCGTATGTGCCGGCAGCAAACTCGTCGATAACAGCAACGTCTTCTTCTGTAGCGCCGCCATCGTCAACAACCTTTTCGGGTCTGCTGATGAGGAAGATGTTTACGCCCAGAACGATTACAAGAACTACGCACAAAAATATGTTAAACTTTGTGAGCTTTGACTTCTGTTTCATATTTCTAATCCCCTTTTAACAGATTATTACTTCTATATAATATACTAAAAGAATGCAATTTTCAATACTTTTTGTATTTTTTATTTGACAGTGTATTTATTTAAGTACTCTTCAAAGTTCTGCATAAATGATTTGTTGTCGCTGCTTTTTACTTCTTTGAGATAGCTGTGAGTCTGGAAGCTGCCCTTTGAAAGCTCGATAATGCTGACCGCAAGACTTGAGCAGTGGTCGGCAATTCGCTCGAAGGAATTGACTATATCGATGAAGAGCATACCCTGGTCGATATTGCATTCGCCCGAGGTTATGCGCTTTTCGTGGCGCTCGCGAAGCTCGTTTTTGAGGTTGTTTATAACCTGCTCAAGAGGCTCGACCTTTTTGGCAAGGTGAACGTCGTCGTTGATGAACGCCTCGGTCGAAATGTCCACGATTTCCTTTACCGCCTTCGCCATAACGTCGAGGTCGGCGTTTGCAACGTCCGAGAAGTGAATCTTGTTTTTGTGCATTCTGCGCTTGGTTTTCAGGATGTTGTAGCCGTAGTCGCCGATACGCTCAAAGTTTCCGATTGAGTGGGAAAGCTTGTTCATACGCACCGAATCGAAAACGCTCATATCCATAGTGCTGATGCTTACGATATAGGTTTCAAGCTCGTCCTCATAATTATCAAGCTGCTTTTCAATTTCCTTGATGCGCTCGTCCTTGGCGCGGTTGAAGAGCTTGATGAAATCGAGGCTGAGATAAATCTCTTCCTTGGCAAGCGTTGCCATATCGTCGCACTGTTCCTTAACCTTGTCAAGCGCGTAGGACGGCGACATAAGGAAACGCTCGTCGATAAGTCCGTTCGACTTTTCTTCCCTGTACTTTTCGTCCTCGCTCTCGGGGATGATTTTGTACATAAGCTTCTCGAGCATTCCGCCGAGGGGGAAGAGAATCAGAGTTGTGAAAATGTTGAACACCGAGTGAATGATAGCTATTGAAACGGCGTTGACCTGATAGTTTTTAAACGGCAGACCGCCGATGAGGGCGTCGGCCCCGTAGAAGCAAACCATTGCCGCAGCCGCGCCGAGAACGCTGTATGCAAGATAAACGCCCGCGGTTCTCTTTGCGTTTTTGCTCGTTCCGATAGACGAGAGAAGTACGGGAACGCACGCGCCGATATTCTGACCGAGAATAATCGGAAACGCCGCGCCGACCGTGATTGAACCCGTAACCGAGAGCGCCTGAAGAATACCTACCGACGCCGACGAGCTCTGAACGATTGCCGTGAGAATTGCACCGGCGAGAAGTCCGAGAATCGGGTTTGAGAATTTGGTGAGAATGCCCGTAAATTCGGGGATATCCTTGAGTCCCTCAACCGAGCTGCTCATCGTCTGCATACCGATTAAAAGCACCGCAAAGCCGAGAAGAATCGAGCCGATATTTCTCTTTTTCTCGGTCTTGAAAAACATATATAAAACTATGCCGATAAGCGCGAGAACGGGCGCGAAGGAACTCGGCTTGAACAGGCTGAGGATAACGTTTCCGCTGCCGTCGATATTTGTAAGCGACAATAGCCACGCCGTCACGGTTGTGCCGATATGGGCGCCCATAACGATGCCGATTACCTGACTGAGGTTCATAATTCCGCTGTTTACAAAGCCGACAGCCATTACCGTAACCGCGCTTGAGGACTGAATGACAGCCGTTACAGCCGTACCGAGAAGCAGTCCCTTCAGGCGCGTGTTCGTCATCTTTTCAAGAATGTTTTCAAGCTTACCCCCGCTGACCTTTTCAAGCCCGATTCCCATGGTCTTCATACCGAAAAGGAAGAGCGCAAGGCCGCTTATGAAGGTTAAAACATCAAAAATAGTCATATATTTCTCCGATAAATATTATTAGTATTCGCAGTAAACGGGCGAGGTGATTGCCATATGCTTGTTGAAGCCGTCGATAAAGCCCCAGAGCTCGGCCCGATACCATTTGCCCTTTTCAAGGATGAGCTTTGCGCTTTTTGAATCGCAGGGGATTTCGAGCGCGACCTCGCCGCCGTTTGTGAATATTTTAATTGAGGTGAACTCAAGCCGTTCGTCGCTGAGCTTGTCGCCCCTTGAAGAGAGGTCAACGTCGAAAAGAAGCTCAGCCTCGCCCTCGGGAACCGTTTCGCCGAGGCGGTATTCTCTGCCGTTCGCGGCAACCTTCACCGAAAAACCGAAGCCGCCCGAAACGACCGTCCTGCCCGCCTTTATGGCTTCGAGGGCGTTTGCCTCGTTTACCTCGCCGTCGATGTCGATATAGGTCACGCCGTAGTGACCGCCCCTTGAATAGGCGTGCCAGTCCCTGCCGTAGACCGCGGCGAGCTTGAAGCCCCTGTCGAGAAGGTTTGTCCAGAAAACGGGCGCGTTGTCGTTTTCGTTTGAAAACGCGCGAAGGTCGTCGTGCAGGACTTCCACATAGTCGACAAGCGACCAGTCCTCAATCTCAAACTCAAACCTGCCACCCGTGCAGACGGGCGAACCTATCTGGCAGGGATGCGCGATGCCGATAACGCCGCCTTTTTCGCGCGCCTCGGAAAGTTTGCAGTCTATATTATAAGGTCTCGCGTCCCGCCAGTCAACAAAATCTTTGCAGCCGAGCACGAGAATGTGGCCGAAATAGGTCGTCCACTCAATGCCCCTTATGGCGGGAATTATGCCGTCGTCAAGGTCGTCCCAGCCCGAAACGGTGTTGTGGTCGGTCAGCGCAATAAGCGCAAGGTCGTCAGCCCTTGCCGCCTGCTGAAGCTCGCTAATCTGAAAACTGCCGTCGGAATGAACGCTGTGGCAGTGAAGCTCGCAAGGGTACATACTCATACTTCTACCCCCTCAACCTTAAGCGAATATTTGATATCGCAGTTTACGCAGTGCAGATTAAGGCATACGCGCCACTGCCCCGATGTGATTTCCGTTTTGATGAAACCGGGGGAAGAGAGGCGGCTTGAGATAATATGCTTCTGGTCGCCGTCCTGTCTGTGCGCCGCGCCTATGTATCTGCCGCAGCCGTCAAGCGAGAGCGTGACAAGATTGTTTACGGGCAGATATTCGCCCGGTCTTCCGATGAGGGGCTCGCCGTATTTTTCAAAGCATTCCTTGACAAGCTTGATTGCCGTCTTTCGGCTGCTCACGGTTTTGGGCGAATAGCTGTAATCTATAATCAGCCTGTCCACCCCCTCGGGCACGAAGAACGAGTGGTATATATTTGTTTTGTCGTTGTCCGGCGAAATCCTGCCGGTAATATCAAGAAGTATCATTTTCCACTCCGAAACACAAATTTTCCTATTATTGATTATATAATATTATTTATGGTTTTTCAATTGATATTATTAGATAAAAATGTTATAGTATTTTTGGTGATATGTATGAATAATACAAAGCATAGCCCCCAGAGCTTTATGAAGCTTATCGACGGGCAGAAGGGCGTGTTTGAGCTCAACCTCGCGGGCGCGCACGACTGCGTTGCAAACTTCGTTCAGTTTTCCCGTATGGCAAGATGCCAGAGCAGGGACATTTTCTCGCTTTTGAAAATGGGCGTCAGGGGACTTGACATCAGGGTGCAGAGCAGGGGCGACAGGCTCGTTATGGTGCACGGCAGGGCAAAGGTCTACTCAAACAGACTGCGCCTCGGCGGGCAGATGGATTTGTCGCTCGTTCTTGCCGACTGCTACCGTTTCCTCGAGGGAAGCCCCTCGGAATGCGTCATCTTTCAGTTTAAAAACGACGACCGCAAAGAAATGGAAAAATGCTTTGACAACCTGTTTAACATGTATATAAAGAAAAACCCGAAGGCGTGGTTTGTGGAAAACCGCGAGCCGTCTCTTGACGAGGCGCGGGGCAAAATCGTCCTTCTTCGCAGGTGCGATATGGCTGAGAGGGAAGAGTACACCGACAAAAACACGGGCGTTGATTTCTCGCGCTGGGTTGAGCAGGACGACGCCGTAAACGAGCCACTCTACCTTGAAACGGGCGGCCGGCACAGCGTTACCTTCTTCATTCAGGACAGGTACAGCTATGCACCCAAACCCCGCTGGGACGAGGTCATAAAGCCGTTTCTCGACAACTGCGGGGAATTTGACGGCGTGCATAAAATCAACTATCTCTCGACCGCGGGCGGAACTGCGGGACCGCGCGGCAACGCGAACTACATAAATCCGAAATTCCTTGTATATCCTCTGAAAAGAGGGGTTCACTACGGTATGCTCTACTGCGACTTTCCGCCGCAGGAGCTTATTGACAAAATCATTGAGACAAATTTTGAGGTGTGACTATGAGTTTAAAGAAAAGTCTTGAAAAATTAGCCGCAAGAATTGCCGATAAGATTGTATCAAACGGCGTAATGCAGGAAGAGACGGGGGCGACGGGCGAAAACCTCGTCTTTGAGGGTATGCCCGAACTCATCCGCAAAGCGGCGGGCGAGGGTATGGTGCTTCTCAAAAACGACGGCGTGCTTCCCGTTGGGAAGGACACGGTCGTGTCGCTTTTCGGCAGATGCCAGAACGACTATTTCTACGTTGGCTACGGCAGCGGAGGCGATGTTAACGCGCCCTATTCCGTAAGCCCAGCCGAAGGGCTTGAAGCGGCGGGCGTAAAGCTAAACGAAGCCCTCAGAAAAACATATAACGAGTGGTGCGCAGAAAACGCGGTTGACAGCGGCGACTGGGCTTTGTGGGGACACTGGCCGATGCACCACCCCGAAATGCCCGTTAGCGCCGAGCTTGCAAAGAGCGCCGCCGAAAACAGCGATATCGCCGTTGTAATCATAGGCAGAGCCGCGGGCGAGGACAGGGAAAACCTGCTTGAAAAGGGCAGCTTTTATCTCACCGACGACGAAACCGAGATGCTCGACAACATCACCGCCGCCTTTGACAACGTGGTTGTGGTTATGGACTGCGGCAACATCATCGATATGGGCTGGACCGCTGAGTACGGCGACAAAATCAAGGGAATTCTCTACGCATGGCAGTGCGGTATGGAAAGCGGAAACGCCCTTGCCGACGTGCTTACGGGAAAGGTAAACCCCTCGGGCAGACTTGTGAACGTAATCGCCCGCAGCTACGAGGATTATCCGAGCGCGGGCACCTTCGGCGGCAAGGCGTTCAACGAGTACCGCGAGGATATTTTCACGGGCTACAGATATTTTGAAACCTTCGGCAACGAGAGCGTTCTCTATCCCTTCGGTTACGGTCTGAGCTACACGACCTTTGAGGTCAGGGGCGAGGGCGCGGAACTTGACGGCGATAAAATAAAATGCCGCGTGTCGGTTAAAAACACGGGCGAAGTTTTGGGCAAAGAGGCGGTATGCGTTTACGTTGAGGCGCCTCAGGGCAAGCTCGGCAAGGCTTCGCGCAGCCTCTGCGCTTTTGCAAAGACGGGCGACCTTGCGCCGAATGAGAGCGAAACGCTCGAGCTTGAATTTACGCTTTACGACATCTCGTCATACGACGATACGGGCGCGACGGGCAACAAGAGCTGCTACGTGATTGAAGAGGGCGAATATGCCTTTTACGCGGGCGGCGACGTAGGCAAAGCCGAAAAATTTGTCGCGCTCGACCTTCCGTTTACCGTGACCGACACTTGCAATATGGCTTGCGCACTCGCCGAGGAATTTGACAAAATCACGGCGAGAGAGGTTGACGGCAAGCTCATTCCGATTAAGACGACCGTTCACCCGACCGAGCCCTACCTCAGAGAGAGGATTCTCGAAAGCCTTCCCGAGGAAAGGGAATACAGGGAAAACACGGGCGAAAAGCTTGCCGACGTTGTCAGCGGCAAAATCACGCTTGACGAATTTGTTTCAACTCTCACCGACGAGGAACTTGAGGTGCTGTCAAGAGGTCAGGGCTATATGAACAGCGAGCACGGTATCGAGGGCAACGCCGGCGCTTTCGGCGGAACCTCGCAGTCCCTCATCGACAAGGGCGTGCTTCCGATTATCACGACGGACGGCCCCGCGGGTATCAGAATAAAGCGCTTCACATCCCTCGTTCCCTGCGGAACGGCGCTTGCCTGCACGATGAACACCGCGCTTGTTGAGGAGCTTGCGGAATGCTTCGGCAGGGAAATGGTATTCAGGGGTACGGACGTAATTCTTGCCCCCGGTATGAACATCCACCGCAATCCTCTCTGCGGCAGAAACTTTGAGTATTTCTCGGAAGACCCCGTGATTTCGGGCAAAATCAGCGCCGCGTTCGTCAGGGGTATTCAGTCAAACGGCGTTTCAGCCTGCCCCAAGCACTTTGCCTGCAACAATCAGGAAACCAAGAGGACGAAAAACGACTCGCGCCTCACCGAGCGCGCGCTGCGTGAGATTTACCTCAAGGGCTTTGAAATTTGCGTAAAAGAGGCGAAGCCGCTCAACATTATGACGAGCTACAACAAGATTAACGGCGTGTGGAGCCATTATAACTTTGACCTCGTCAAGACAATTCTTCGCGATGAATGGGGCTTTGAGGGCAACGTTATGACGGACTGGTGGATGCAGAAGAGCCACAGCCCCGAATTCCCCGAAATACGCGACAATGCCTACCGCGTGAGGGCGCACGTCAACGTGCTTATGCCCGGCGGCAAGCGTACGGACAAGGAGTATAAGTCGGACGGAACGCTGCTTGAAACTCTCGGTAAGCCCGACGGCATCCGCCGCGCCGAGCTTGAAGACAACGCCAAACCCGTCCTCGAACTCATTATGAAACTGAAATATTAAAACATATTATAAGCGGACGGCAAAAGCCGTCCGCTTTCTTGACAAATAAATGAGTTTGTGTTAAATTATATACGTAGACAATCTATGCATAGAACAAAAAGGAGATGTGTATATGAAAATCAGCAAAGATTTGTCAACGGGTACAATACCCATGATGGTGCTGTCGATAATCAGCACGGAGGATATGTACGGCTACAAAATCATAAAATCTCTTGAGACAAGAAGCGACAACGTCTTTTCGCTTAAAGAAGGTACGCTCTATCCCATTCTTCATTCGCTTGAGCAGGAGGGATACGTTGAGAGCTACTGGGACACCTCAACGGGCAGAAAGAAAAAGTATTATCACATAACAAGACGGGGAGTAAAGCAGCTTAAAAACAAGGAGGTTGAATTTGAAGAATTCACCGCAACGGTTAAAAAGGTGCTGAGTTTCGCATAATGAAAAAAGACAGATACTTAAAAGAGGCCACAAAAAAGATATATAACTTTAACGAAAAGCAGGACGTCAATACCGAGCTGGCTGCCCATATTGAAGAGAGAACTGATTTTTATAAGGAAATCGGTTATGATGAAGAACGCGCCGACGAAATGGCGTGTGAATCAATGGGCGATGCAGAGCTCGTATGCGATGATTTCGGAAGGCTTCACAACACAAGTCAAAACCCTACACCTGATTTGATTGTGTTTGCTCTTGTTGCAGCTGCCCACGCGGGAGCGTATTGGCTTTTGGAAAAATATGCATTTAGCGACAGCGGGCTCATAAGCCTTATACTCGGCACTATTTTAATTAGCTTTGGCTTGGTTTACCTTTTCGGCAGTTTTTCGTCAAGGAGGGTTAACCTCGTTTCAAAGCTGTTAAACATTGCCGTTATCGGTGGGGCGGGGTATTTTAACTTCCTTGTAATGAAAGCGCTTGCCAATCGTACGGACTCAAGTTTTGCAGAGCTTTGGGCATTTTTAAAGAACGGTGTATTGCCGAGGATAACAAATTATCCTGATAAGCATATGATAATAATTATTATATGTGCCGCAATGTCGCTTTCTGTATTATCCTTTGCGGTAATGCTTATATATTACATAAAAGTCAAAGGGCTTAAAAATAGGCTTGCGGACAACAGAATATCAAGATTTTTTCATTCTTTAACGCTCTATCTTTCAATACTGCTTATAATCGCGGGAATAACGCTCGGCGTAAAATCATATTTTGACATTAAAAATCTGCAGGCGGAATACATTAAGACATATGATTTGTTTATGAACATTTTGGAAGAATCAAACAGTATGGATGATGTTATAGACGCGCTTGCAAAAGAGGGGATTACCCTTGAGGAAAATGTCAGCATGAGGGAAGATTATTATAATCATAATCTTGTAACGGTTTGCGTTGTTCACGATGACCGAGATGGTAGTGTTTACACCGCTTGCAGGTTTTATATGAACACCGCTTGCTTTGACAACAAGTTTACAAAGCTCACCACACATTTTATAATGCTGAACGGCGAAAAGGAAGACGAATTCCGCCGCTTTGTTCCGACAAAACGCCACGATGAAAGTGAAACGGAATTCTATAAAAGCTATTATCCTATGGAGGTTTCCGCAAGCTTCGATGATAATAGTTTGGCTGCCTGCGAATATACCTTCACTTTCCTTATAGGCAATGACTATTACAGATATACTCTCAACCGCGAAACCGTAAAGGGCACGGAGGAATACTATGACTATATGGATTTCCGCGAAGAGATAACCGCACTGTTAAAGGAAAACCCCGACCTTTCAGCGCAGGAAATCGCCAACGCTACAAATTCTGAGGTAGTGGAGGCAGATATTGAAACAAGGGAAGAAGTCCGACAGGCGCTTATAGACGAGGGATATGACGCAGAAATTGTTGATAAGGTTTTAGACAATTACTACGACTCGGTTTATGCTGACTATAAAGATTATATTGAAAATAACTTTTCAATAAAGCATGGCAGTTTTTATGCAAAGTTTAGCAGGTCGGATGATTATTTTTCAATAGAATATGTTCCGGATATGGAATCGCATACAATATATGCATTTGATTATCCTCTCGAGGAAAACAAATACAGAAACGCTACCGTTTACGACGGCGCAATAAAAGCGGTTTCGGTTAACAGCGGTTATTATGACAAAAACGGTTTGTACTACGATGAGGCAGAGCATATTGCATATTATACCGTTGATGGCACAAGGTATTTTCTTTATCGGAAAACCATCGAGGACCCGACCCATACAGTCGGCAACACCTTTGAATACTACCTCACCGACAGAGAAGGCAGATACGTAAAAGCAGACCTCTGCTTTATAGACGAAAACGGCTATCTCGTAATTGACAGCAGAGGCAGTATCAAGTATGATGATGACAGTAAGGCATTTAAAGACAGCGGCGGAAAAACTTATTTCAAAGCGCTTGAAACAAGTTGGGACATTGACGGAACGATGCTTCACCAGTCCGACGAATATGAACTGATTAAATTATAATATACATTTTGTATAACCAAATTATACACTATGTTGCATTGGAAAATGTCCCCAATGCAACAACAAAAAGCCTCCCTTGTGTAAAGGGAGGGGGACCGCGTTAGCGGTGGAGGGATTGTAACAATCCCTGTAGGGAGCGATGCCTACATCACGCCCTACAATTCCGCATTCCGAATTTCGAATTCCGCATTAAAAAAGCACTCACATTGTGAGTGCTTTTTCTTTATACCGATTTAACTCTGTAAACCTTTACGCTGTGTTTCGGAAGGGCGATGTTGAGGTTTGAGGTAACCGTTCTCTCGTCCGTCCACAGGTCGTGTATCTCAAACGAATCAACGTTTGCAAAGTTGAGATATTCGTCCTTTTTCAGCTCGTTTAGGTCAAACCTTGCGTTGCGGTTTGAGCCCTTCTTGTTGAAGAGGCAGAGCGCCACGTCGCCGTTTGAAAGCGGCCTTGCAAGGATATCGACGCCGCCTGCAGTCGAAAGCCTTTTAGCGGGCTTGCAGAGTGCGTCCTGGTCGATTGCGATGAGCTGTTTGTTCGTCAGAATCTTGAGCGTTGAGTTGTTTGTAACGGGGTTGCCGTTTCCGTCAAGAAGCTTGCGAACGTCGTTGCCGAGCATAAGCGGCGCCGCCATCATACACCAGAGCGAGAAGTGGGCGATGTTTTCGTCCTCGGTGAGCTTGCCGTTTCCTACCTCGAGCATATCGGGGTCGTTGTAGGCGCCGATTCTCGCCGCCGCATATTTCTTGATTGAATGGTTGTAGATGAGGTTGATGCTCTTCCAGTTTGCAAAGATGTCGTGCGTCGTGCGCCACATATTGCCCGCCTTTGCGCCCCAGAGCCACGGCTTTGCGTGTCCCCATTCGCAGATTGAATAAACGATGGGCTTTTCTTCCTGTCCGGTAAACTGAGCCCATTCCTTTGTTGCCTGCTTGAGGGCTTTGCCCATACGCTGATACTCGATGAACGAGGAATCAACAAAGGTTGCCACGGGGTTTTGAAGAACGAAGGTGTTCTGACCGTCGTTGAGCTTTACCTTGAGCTGAACTCTGCCGTTATCGCTGAAGCCGACGCCCTTCGGGAAGCTTACCTCGTGAAGCTCGCCGTTAACAATTACCTGAAGATACTGCGGCTTGAGCGAGAGGTCCTTCGCGTAAACAATGGTGAGAACGTACTCGCCGCCGGTGGGAACCGTTGCCTTGAGCGTTGCGGTGCCTGAGCCGTGGCTGATAAAGCCGATAGCCTGTCCCGTCGGCAAATCCTTCATCTGAATCGTCTTCGCCCTGCCCGTGTACTCGGCTCTGTCGGGGGTGAGCTTGATGAAATCGTTCACGCCCTCTTTGTTGAGCTCGAGCATCTCAATCGGCGGACAGCTTGTGCTGAGCGAATGATGGTGGCAGAAATCGTATTTGAGGAATTCGCAGCCCCACGAAGCGAAGGTTCTCGCGTCAAGAAGCTCGTTGCCGAGCGACGCGGGCATATCCTCGCAGGTGAGAGTGCCGTTTGAGGAATAAAGACCTACCTTTAAGCCCTTGGCGTTTATGCGCTTGATGAGGGTGGGGATGCCGTCGCTGAACGTGCGAAGGTCGCCCTGAAGCTTGCCGTCGGCGTCGCGCATTGAGCTCTGCCAGCAGTCGTCAAGATTGACGTACTGATAGCCCGCGTCGGCAAGACCGCTGCTTACAAGCGCGTCCGCGATGCCCTCGATGAGTTCCTGGTCGATATGATTTCGGAAAGTGTTCCAGCTCGACCAGCCCATGGGCGGTGTGAGCGCCATACCCTCGTCGTAGTCGGGAAGCTCGTCCACGTTAATCGTAAGAGTTCTCGCCCTGAAAACGCGCTTCATAGCACAGAGGGGGCAGTGTCCGTTTGTTTTGAGCACCATAAACCACGCAACGAATGCGACGATGAGCAAACAAACTATCGTAAGAAGCACAATCAAAAACTTAATCATCTTATTCCTATCTCCTCAAAAAATTCGAGCTGGTTTTCAGCCTCGGTCACTGTTTCCTTATTTCCTATTGACTGCACGGCTTTTTTGGTGAAACCGCGCCTGTTTTTAAACGTGTATGCAAAGCGGTAAGCCCACGCTGCGGGGGTGAGCCACGGCCTGCCGTCGAGAAAGCCGATGTATTTGAGCTTTCTCATTTTTTCGTACGGCGGGAAGGCGAGGTGAAGCTTTACCGAAAAAGCGCTTCCGCTCTTGCCCTCTTCAAGCTCGCGACGGGTGAGAACCGCGCTCTTGTTGCCGAGAAGGCTTCCGAACGCGCCGCCCGACGCGATGAAATCCTCAACTCTCTGCGTGTCGTGTTCAAACGCCGTGCCGACGCCAAACCACTTTTTGCAGACGGTAAAAATTATCTCGCCGAATTTGCGAAGCTCAATCTTGTCAAGAAGTGCAAAGACCTTTTCAAGGTCGATGCCGCAGCTTTTCTGAATCACCGCAAGGTCGAGCACAAGCTTTATGCCCGCGCCGTAGTATCTGAAATGGTGCGCCGTGTGGGCGATGAGATACGCCGTGTGATAATCGGGCTCGAGCTGCCCCTTGCAGCCGTCAAACGCCGCGTTTTCAAAGGCGTTGGCAAATGCGTTTTCGCCGAAGTCGTCGATTATCCTGTTGTGAACCTCAAGCAGTATGCCGTCCCTGCGCCAGTCGTGAACGCTGCCGTTGTCGGCAGTACACTTAAAGCCCATAGCTTTGAGCGCATTTCCCGCAGTCTCAACGCTTTCGGGGCTTATGAGCAAATCAATGTCGCCCATAGCTCTGCTCTCTTTCACGGGGTAGAGCTCACGCAGAACCGCGCCCTTGAAAAGAACGTATTTCACGCCTGCACCGCTCATCGCCTCATCGAGGTCGGCGAGGGCTTTGCTCTGCTGTTCCGCCGTGTAGACGTATTCAAAAAACGCGTCCTTCACCGCCGAGAGAAATTCCTCGGGCATATCCTCTGCCGCCTCGCTTTTATTGAGCACGCAGTGAAGCACGGCGAGTAAATTGTGATGCCTTGCAAGCCTGAACAGCGCGGGGAAGTCGATTTCCTCAGCCGCCTTCGGCGCCGTGCCGTTTACATAGGACGAGCAAAGCGAGATTAAATATTCTTCTTCCCTGTTCATCAGAGCACCGCTACCTTAAATACCGTACTGAGAATTGTGATAATGAGCCCTGCGATGAATACGCCGATGGCAATTACGCCGAAGCTCTTTTTCCTGTCGAGGTGCAGAAGGGACGCGAGAAGCGCGCCGGTCCATCCGCCGGTTCCGGGCAGGGGAATTGCAACGAAGAAAAGCAGTCCCCATATGCCGTACTTATCGATTTTATCCTTCTTTTTGAGCGTGTGTTCCTCAAGCCAGTAGACGAATTTGTTTATTCCGGGAACCTTTTTGAGAATCTCAAAAATCCAGTTGATGAGAAGCAGAATGAACGGTATGGGCAGAATGTTGCCGATATAGCTTATGATAAAGCCCGGAACAACTTTCATTTCAAGAAGCGTTATCGCCGTAAACATACCGAGTCTGCACTCTAAAATCGGACAGAGTGAAATTATAAATACAACAAGCCAGTCGGGAATGCCGTGAGCTGACAGAAATTCCTGCAGGCTTTTGACTAATTCGTGCATAAAGTCTCCTTGTTATACCGTGTGAATCTCGATTCCTTCAGCCTCGTTGCTTCTGTAAAACCTGTCGGACAGAGCTTCCTCGTCGGGTAACTCGTCCTCGATGAAGCCCATCTTAATCAGAAACTTTTCAGCCTCGATAAGGATTTTCACGTCGTTGTCAAATTTCAGGCGGGCTGCCGCCTGCTCGAAGGGAAGCCAGTCGTATGCCGCAATCTCGGCTTCCTGAATAACCGTGTTGTCGTCGTCGGTAGTGCCGACAAAGAGCGACACCTTCTTGTGAATTCTGTCGCGGATGCTGTAGGTTGAAATGCCCTCAAAGCCGAGGTGAATATCAACGTGTACACCCGTTTCCTCAAGCACTTCGCGCCTTGCCGCGTCGTACTTCGTTTCGCCCTTTTCAATGTGTCCCTTGGGGAAGCCCCAGTTTGCGTTTTTGTTTTTGACAAGAAGGAATTTAATCTCGCCGTCATGCCTGCGATACACTATCGCGCCGGCGCTTGTCTCATACACGCATCTTGTGATTTTGTAGCCGCGAAGCTCATCCTCAAAGTTGAGGGCGCTTTCAATTTCGGTATTTATGTAACGTTCACCGTCTTTTGCGACAATCCAGATTTTGCCGAAATCCCTGCGCCTGCCTTCCTCTGCGGGCTCTGAAAGGGCGATGACTCTGCCTTCAAATTCGTGCTCTTTGTCCATAGCGTCCGAGCCGATGTAAAAGGCGAGTTCTTTCTGCTCGGTATCAAGTATTTCGCCGAAGGGAAGATTGCAAAGGAAGCCCCTGCTTCTGTCAAATCTTCCGGCGGGTGTTATAACCCTTGCGCTAACCGCTTTGCCAAGCATAAAATCACCACCAAATAAAAAGATATATACACAACTATTATATAGAAAAATATAGTATATTACAAGTTAACATTTTATGAACAAATACGCAAAAAAAAGAACCGACTCAGCGAGTCGGTTCTCATTATACAGGTTTGTTTATGCAGATTTCTTTGCGCCCTCTGCAGCTCTTTCGAGCGCGAGCTTGTAGTCCTTGGTGTCAACGAAGATTTCGTTGGTGTAAGGATTCTTCTTCTGCTCCTTAGCCCTCTTGATGATGTGGGTGATTACAAGGATGTTGACTGCGATTGCAAGGATTGCAACAACGCCCTGTGCGGTCGGGTTAGCGTCCGCAGCCGTAAGAACGAGATTCGGGTCCATTCTGCCGTCAGCACCCGTTGCGAAGAGCTCGGGATTTGCGTAAACTGTCGGAAGAGTTGTGAATCTTGAATGGTTCTGGAAGCTCGGGAATACCTGAGCAAACATACACCAGAGTGCAAGAGTGTTTGCACGGTTCTGAATCCAGCCGCCCTTGTTCCAGAATGCGTTTGCAAACGTGGGTGCAAGAAGAAGCGCAACGCCGCAGTACCATGTGTGAAGAGGAAGATTGAGGTATGTGTACTCAAAGTTCCATACATCGTAAGCGATGATGAATTCCCATGTCATATCCGGCCAGAGCATATCCTGCTGCTTATGCTTTGAGGAATAGATGCCGAACCAGCCTGTCATACAGAAGATGTTGATGATACCTGCAACGCCGTTGAGGATGTTCCACCAGCCGCCGTAAAGCCATACGCCCTCTGATGAATACCACCAGCCGCCTGCCATACCGCCTGCAGAGATACCCTTTACAGCCGATTCAAAGTCGGAAGCAACTGCAATAAGGATATTGATTGCAACGATGATGAAGGGATAGCATTTGAACCAACGGCTCTTGCCGAGGCTGCCCCACTGATACTTGAGAATCATAAAGCCGACGCAGCCGATTGTTGCAGCATAGAGCTTTGCATAATGGAACCAGCCGTTCATCTGAACGATGGTAGGATTATCCGCGGCAAACGTCTTTGCGCCTATGTTGATTACTACAAAGTAAGCTGTGAGCGCCAACGGGATTACAACAAAGCAGAATATACCGCCTGCTTTAGTACGGCGTGCTATTTCATTAGCAACAACGAGTCCGACGAATACCATACACCAGCCGAGAAGCTGCCACATAGAGGTATCGCCATAGATGTGGAATAACATATCTGTTTTCCTCCCAAAATAAATATTTTTTAGGTTCTTGAAAGAGCCTTAGAATAACAAATTTACATGGCTTCGATTTCTTTAATCTGAACGCCGTTCCCCTCGAGAAGGTAGGTGCTGTCCGAGCCGCAGTGGGGGCAGATTTTGGCGTATTTCACCGTTTCATAGGTTTTGCCGCACGCCTCGCAGTAGGTCACCGCCTCTATGGTTTCGATTATAAGCTTCGAGCCGTCCATAAGAGGGGAACGTCTGCACGCCCATTTCCAGCAGTCCTGAAGGTATTCGGGGATAACCGCCGAAACCTCGCCGACCTCAAGGGTTACGCTTGCAACCTCTGTGAGGTTCTGCTCTTTTGCAACGTCCTCAACGGTTTCGATTATGTGAAAAACTATACCCAGCTCGTGCATAGCTTAGCCTTTCTTTGAAGCCTTTTTTGCCTTTTTAATTGCGAATTCCCTCTTGATTGTGTAGGGAAGGATTGCCTTGAGCTTATCCTCGGCACGGTACATCGTTGAACATTCGGGGCGCTCTCTGCTGATGCTGATAGCGTCGAATTCGCATTTTGTAGTGCAGATGCCGCAGCCGATGCAGCGGTTCTTGTCAACTATCGTAGCGCCGCAGCCGAGGCACCTTGCCGTCTCGGTCTTAACCTGCTCTTCGGTGAGAAGCTTGCAGTCGTCCTTAAAGCCCTTCGGGTCAACTGTCCTGGTTGCCGCGGGAATCTGACGGTGAGCCGTGTCGTAGCCCTCAACCTTTATGTCGTCCTTGTCAAGCTCAACGTAGTATCTCGGGTTACGTCCGATTGTAAGGGTTGAGTTGGGCTGAACAAAGCGGTGGATTGAGATTGCGCCTTCCTTGCCCATAGCGATTGCGTCGATTGCAAAGCGGGGACCCGTGAATGCGTCGCCGCCGACAAAGATGTCGGGCTCTGCGGTCTGGAAGGTGAAGGTGTCAGCCTGAGCGGTCATATTGCGGTTGAGCTCAACGGCGCTTCCCTCAAGAAGTCCGCCCCACTCGATTGCCTGACCGATTGAAAGGATAACGTTTTCGCACTCAACGGTCTTCGTTTCGTTTTCGTCGTACTTGGGCGAGAAGCGGTGCTCTTCGTCAAATACGGATACGCATTTCTTGAATACGATTGCCTTGACTCTGCCGTTTTCGTCCTTGAGGATTTCCTTCGGTCCCCAGCCGCAGTTTACGGTTGCGCCGTCCTCAAGCGCCTCTTCAACCTCGTCGTCGGAAGCGGGCATTTCCTCGCGGCTTTCAAGACAGAACATCGAAACGTTTTCAGCGCCGCAGTGTACGCTCACTCTCGCAGCGTCGATTGCAACGTTACCGCCGCCGACTACGACAACGTTCTTACCGATGTCGTAAGCCTCTTTCTCGGCAGCCTCGTGAAGGAATTCAACCGCGGTAATTACGCCGTCGGCGTCCTCGCCTTCAACGCCTGCCTTGCGGCCGCCCTGAGCGCCGATTGCCATATAAAACGCCTTGTAGCCCTCGTTGCGAAGGTCGTCGAGAGTCTTGTCTTTTCCTATTTCGATACCGCACTTAATTTCAACGCCCATCTCTCTGATGATGTCGATTTCAGCGTCGATAACCTCTTTTTCAAGCTTGTAGTTGGGGATACCGTAGCGAAGCATTCCGCCGGGCTCTGCGTTCTTCTCGAATACGGTTACGTTGAGGTAGCCCTTTTCGGCAAGATAGAACGCGCACGAAAGTCCCGCGGGACCTGCGCCGATGATTGCAACCTTCTCGGTGAAGCCCTTTTCTCGGTCGAATACTCCGTCAACCGTAATCTTCGGAATAACCTTCTTCGGGATTACTCTCGTCGCATTGTCCATATCGCGGTGAGCGAGGAACTTCTTTACGTCGTCGATAGCGATTGCCTCGTCGATTGTTCCCCTCGTGCAAGCCTCTTCACAGCGCTTGTTGCAGATGTGGCCGCAAACAGCGGGGAAGGGGTTTTCCTTTTTGATGAGGGCGAGAGCCTCGTCGTATCTGCCCTGTGCCGCCATTTTCAGATAGCCCTGAATTGCGATGTGCGCGGGGCAGGCGGTCTTGCAGGGCGCGGTGCCCGTTTCGTGAGTGTTGATGCGGTTCTTATCCCTGTATTCCTCTTCCCACATATCGGGGGACCACTTTGTGGCGTCGGGAAGTACCTGCTTGGGATATTCAACCTCGCTGCCGTCCTTTTTGCAGAGCTTCTGGCCGAGCTTCAAAGCGCCTGCGGGGCAGTGCTCAACGCAGCGTCCGCAAGCAACGCAGTTTTCGGTTTTAACGTTTGCAACGAAGGAAGAGCGTGACATATTCGGCGTGTTGAAAAGCTGCGACGTACGAAGCGCATAGCACACGTTTACGTTACAGTTGCAGATTGCGAAAATTTTGTCCTGTCCGTCGATGTTTGTAATCTGATGAACAAAGCCGTTTTCCTCGCCCTGCTCAAAGATTTCGAGCGCCTGCTCCTTGGTTATGTAGTGGCCGCCCTTCTTGGTTTCAACAACGTAGTCCGCCATATCGCCGACTGCGATACACCAGCCCTCGGGGTCGTCGGCGCAGCCTTCGTCATAGGTCTTTCTCGAATAGCGGCAGGAACACGGCGAAGCCGCGTATTTGCCGTCGTACTTATCGAGCCAGTAGGAAATCTTCTCTATGTCGATAGCCTCGTTTTCAGCCGTTATAGCCTTTTCTACGGGGATAACGTGCATACCGATTCCGCCGCCTCCGGGGGGCACCATCGGCGTAACCTTTTCAAGAGGAAGCCTTGTCATTCTCTCAAAGAAGCGGCCGAGCTCGGGATATTTCTGAAGAAGCTCGTAGTTCATATTTGAAAACTCGCCCGAACCGGGAACGAACATAGGAAGCACCCACTGCTTTTCGTGCTGCTCGTTTTCGTAGTTCCACTCGATGAGGCCGTTTTCGCTCATCTGCTCGAGCAAATCCTCAAGATACTCGTCGGTCATATTCTTATCTGCGACAAGCTTTTTCATATCCGCAAAGGTGCGGGGATGACGCTTTTTCATCCTGAGCGCAACCTCAGCCATTTCGTCGGTGGGGCAGATGAGGGAAACCGCCCAGTATTCGGGGTCCTGCGGCGTGATTTTTTCAATACCGAGAACAATCGGAATTCTGTCGGTTATCATTCTGCCGAGCTTGACGATGGGCTCGCGCATAACGAGATTTTCATCATACGTCCATTCGGGCGCGTAGTTGTTCATTTTGTCTGCCATAAATCTCTCTCCTTTATGCAGTTTTAAAATGCGCGCAAAAACACATTCTATATTGTTAATATTTTATCATTTTATTTAATTATAGTCAAACATAACTTTTTTAGTTTATATATTTTTTATACATTAATTAACACAATTAATTAATTGCACATTATCAGACTTGAGAACACAAAAAAAGAACACCCCGAAGGGTGTCCTTTGTTTTGTTATTATTCAGAACTTACGGATTAAGCAAGAGTCTGAAGAAGGTCAACGAGCTGCGAGATTACCTCGTCCGCGTCGCCCTGAAGCATTCCGAGTACCTGAGTAACTACGTCTGCGATACTGTCGTTTGCGCCGCCGATAAGTCCGCCGATGAGCGAGCTGAGAGCGTCGAAGTTGTCGCCCGCGTTAATCATATTGATGAGGTATCTGAGGATTGCGATGAGCGTTTCCGAAGAATCGCCGACTACTGCAACTCTTGAACCGTAGGTTGCCGCCTGTGAAGCCGTCCATACGTAATCGCCGTGGCTTCCGAGCTGTAACCAGTCAATCGGAGTAAGTCTGATGTCGATTGTTGTGCCTTCGTCACCAATCTTGATAACACCGAGGATACCGTTGATAAGAGGTACGATTGCGTTGCCGCCGAGTACCGGCTTAAGGGTTTCGTCAATGTTGTAGAGGTCGATGTCAAGACCGCTGATGCCAATCTTGCCGAGGATGCTGTTGAGGTCAACGTTGAGTCCGTCAAGAACTGCGCTGAGAAGGTCGTTAGCGTCCACGATAGGTCTGAGAGCGTCAAGCAGAGCTCTTATCGGAGTAATGAGGTTGTTGAGAATCTGCGGAAGTCCGTCGTTACCGATGAACAGAGCGAGGTTCGGAACGATTGCCATTATCGTCTGAAGAGGTGCGTTGAGAACGTCTTCAACAAGGTCCCAGATAGGATTGATGATGTCGAGAAGGATTGCATCGTACTGCTCGTGAATATCCTTTCTGTACTCATACTGAGTCTTGATATTGTAGCATGAGAACGCCTCGAGAAGAGGAATGATTGTCGATGAGTATCCGTTTGAACCCGGAAGTCTTACAATATCGAAGAGGTTGAGGTCTGCGTCGTTGAGAAGTACGTCGAGTACGCCGAACATCGGACGAAGCACTGCAACGAGAGCGTGGAAGAAGCTGTCTCTGTCGGTTACGCCGAACTGAAGGTCTTCAACCTTTACGTTAGCCCATGAGCCTGCGCTTCTGATTACCGCTGCTGCGTTTTCGTACTTAATGCCGTAATCCTCGTCTACGAGAAGATTTGCAACGTTTGCAGTTGAGAAGTCGATATCTGTCTGAGCGAGTATCGATGTGAGCGTGTTGTCGCCAACCTTTACGCCTTCAACCGCGCCGTAGATTCCTGTTGCTGCCTTAGCTACGAGCTCGTCTGTGAAGAGCTTTTCGCCAACAAGACCGGGAAGGTCAAGGAAGCCTGCGATAAGACCGTCGAGCATCGGAGGAAGCTGCTTGAGGAAGTCAACGTCAACCGTTGCAGGATATGTGAAGCTGTAGTTGCCGGTCTTATATCCGGTGTAATCCCAGAATGCGTTTGTAGGCTCGCCTGCAAGGATGTAGAACAGAGCTGCGATGATTTCGTCCGCATCCGAAGCGCCGATTGTGTCGAATACGCTTGAGATGATTGAGGTTACAAGGGTGTTATCCTTAATCTTTTCGATTGAGTTGATGATTCCCTTGAGCGGCTGAGCGTTGTCGATAAGGAAGTTTGCAAGGTAACGAAGTACCGTGATGAGAACCTTACCTCTGTCAACGTCCGTAACCTGTCTGCCTCTGAGGTAGTCACCGTCTTCGCCTGTTGCCGCGCTGGTGTAGGAGGTGATGTCGCCGAGAGCGATGAGCTTTTCCCAATCAATATCTGCAAGACGCATCTGGCGGAGATATTCATTGTCACTCTTTGCGAATACAAGGTTGTTAACAATAGGAATAATGTAATCTTCTATGTTGAGCGTTGACAGGTCGCTGAAGTCAATGTTGATCTTGCCTACGCCGAGAAGCTCGCCGAGATATGTTCCGAGGTCCTTGCCGAGGATTGCCGAGATAATGCTGTTGATGTCGATTACGTCGTTAACCTCTGCAATGAGATGGGTTACGGGAGCGAGAAGATTGTTGATTGCCTGTGACAAGCCGTGAGCGTCCATATAGAGCGCGATGTTCGGAAGAACATCCATAAGCGTTGTGAACGGAGCGTCGAGAAGCTTGTTGAGAAGTGAACCGCTCTGGTCGCCGAGAAGAGGATTCAGGATGTCAAGCAAGATGTTATCGGTTGCCTTTGCAACGTCCTTCTGATACTGCTTGTAGGTCTTAACGTTTTCGCACTGTAATGCCTCAAGAAGAGGAATGATTGCGCTGTTGTAGCCGTTAGTGCCCTGAATCTGAAGGTCATCGTATGCCTTGAGAGCCTTGAAGTCTATTCTGAGCTGTGAGTTTACGGAACGAGTTCTGCTGTTGGGATCTTCCTTGATGTTGAGGGTAAGCACACCGTTCTTCATTGTGTAGGTGAGCATTACGTGAGCCTCGGAAACGTCAAGGTATGTTGTTGTAGGTCCTACGTTGATTGCACAGATTAAGCCGTAGAGTGTTTCGTCAAGCTTGATTGAGCCTTCGTTGAGGAATACTGCAAGTACGCCGTCGAGAGGACGGAGAACAGCAGCGAGAGCGTTTACAAAGCCCTGCTGAGCCTTGCTCGAGCCATCCGTGAAGCCCCAGTTTACTTCGTCGGGAACAGCGTCCCAGCTTGACTTAGCGCCGATTGCCTTTGCAGCTGAGCTGTAGGTTGCGCCGAAGCTCTTATCTGTGAGAAGTGCTGCAACATCCTTTGTCGAGGTTACAATACCGAGCTGAGCAAGAACTGCCTTAACCGTGGGATCAAGACCGTCGAGAGCCTTGTAGAGAGCCTTTGCAATAGATGTTACGTTCTTGTTTGTGAATGCCTTTGCATTGAGTACGCCGCTGAGCGAATCGCCGCCGAGGTCTACGCCGAAGCTTGAAAGAAGCGGGAAGATGTTTTCAACAAGATTGTCAAGGCTGTCTACTGCCTCGTCAGCCATCTTCTTTGTTACGCCCTTCGGATATACGAAGTTGTAAGCTGCTTCCTGGAGGTACTGAACGAATGTCCAGTAAGCAAGCGTCGGGCTGTCTGTAATCTCAAGCACCTGATTGAGCAGAGCAAGTAAATCCTTGGGATTAATCTTGTTTGCCTTGATAGCGTTGAGAATGTCTGTAACCGTACCTTCCGAATCAATGAGCTTGATTAATGCGGTAAGGTTGTCGTTGTCGAGAAGTACGTCAAGCACGTATTCAAGGATGTATACGAGAGCCGCAGCGGTTGACGGTGCCTTGTTGAGCTTCTTCCAGTCAATCTTCTGAAGCGTGATACCCGTATCAGCAAGGTAGCTGTTGATAATCGGAACAAGGTTGTTGCCCGAAAGCGGATATGTGTAATCGCCCTTGCCGAGCTTGATGTTTGCGGTGTTGCTGAACTTCATCAGCGTGTCGCCGAGGTTGGAAATTACACCTGCGAGAGTGGGCGAGGTGGCAAGAAGTCTGCCGTTTGGATCTTCAAGGGCGAAGATGTTTGCCGCGCCGTACAGCTCGTCGCCGAGAGGCGTAATCGCGTTCTTGACGATTGACGCGATGGTTGCGCCGCTTGTATCGTCGAGTATTCCGGCGATACCCTGAATTGTCTTGATAAGCGTTGTTACGGGCTTATCGAGGAATGCGTTGAGATAACCTGCAACAGGTCTGATGAGACCGAGAAGAGCCTCGTCGTGATAACCGTTTGTGGTCTTTGCGTACTGAGCCGCGGTGTCAATCTCTACGCCGTTAGGTGTGCAGATTGCGTCGAGAAGCGGCATTACAATGTTCTTATAATAATTAGTATCAATAAGAAGTACGCCGAGTACGGAGGTAATCATTCTGAAGGTGGATGAGAGAGCCTTGAAGTAAGCGTCCTTATCGCCTGCCTTGATACCCCAGTCAATCTTAACCTCACTGTGATACTTGGTGAGATAGTTGGATGACTTAACGTTTGCAAGGTCATGCCAGCAGTTGCACTTGTCAATAGCTTCCTGAGCCTTCGGATAATCGTCGAGTCTGAGAGCAACCATATCGGGCGAGATAACGCCTTCGATTGCCTCAACAATAAGATTGTACTTGGTCTTGCCCGCATCGGTCATATATGTGTCGCCGTATTCGCTGAGATAGAGCTCAACAATCTGCTCAATGAGCATATACGTCTCAACAACAAATCTTGTAAGCGAGTCGTTTGTATATACGTTCTTGTCGTTTACGTCGCCGTTCTTCGGGGCGTCCGTAGACTTGTTTGTAATATTGTATGTGTAGCAGTTGAAATATCTTGCAAGTTCCGTGAAGCAGTCGTTGCCGAGATAGTTGTCAAAGAACTGAACGAGACTTGCTGCAATATTGTCAGCCTCATCGAGAGAGTAACCGTTGAAGGTGCTGTCTGAAAGGAGAGTTGAGAGCATCGTGTCAAGGTTGTCGATGAGATTCTGAGTATTCTCAAGTTCCGCTGCAGTGTAGTTTGACTTGTTTGCTGCTGCGTTCTTAGCCGTCTTAACAACAGGACCCGGGGTGTTGTTTCCGCCGCCGTTGTTTCCGCCGCCGTTATCGTTTGAATCGTCGCTTCCGCCGCCGAAGTGACCGATGAGATTTGTGATAACCTCAATGAGTCTGTCAACGTTTGAAAGAAGGAAGTAAGCGTTGTTTACGGAAAGTCCGGTGAATCCGGTCGTATCGTTCTTCTTGAAGGTGAAGGAATAATCGTCCTCTCTCTCAATCTGGAATACGCCGTTGAATACGTCCGTAATTACGCTCTGCTCGCCGAATCCGCCGAGTGCGTTGAGAAGGCCTGTGATAAGAGGAATGTTCTTTGTGATTTCGTTATCCTCGGTGATTGCGATGTTTACAAGGCTGAGGATAGCGTTGAGCCAGTCGTTTACAAATACGTTTGCAAACTTGTCAAGGATTGCTACGGCTCTGTCGGGGTCGGTACTTACAGCTTCCTGCTTGAAGCTTTCAAGTACTGCGTTACGCCAGAGGCCGTCGCCGTTCTGGATAATCTTGCCTTCGTAGCAGTAAGTCCATGCGTCTCTGTCGGTGCCGTACTTATCTGCAGCAAGGTTTTCCATAATATCGAAGAGCTCGGGGATTGAAACCATAAGGTTGTTGATACCGTAGCTTTCGATGGGAAGCATTGAGCCGTCAGCTCTTACCTTATACTGACCGATGAGCTCGGGAGTATTTACGAACTCGTGAAGAGATTCGTCAAAGAGAGTTGCAAGCTCTGTGATAACTTCGCCGAGGATTGCGCCGAGGTTAGCGTTGTTTGTTGCGTTTGCAATAATGTCGCCAAGGTCGGCAACCTCTGCGTCGCGCAGAGCTCTGTCGGCGATGTAGATGCCTGTGAGAATCGGAACGTCAGCCTCATAGGTGAACTGCTCAGTGAAGGTTGCGCCCGGATTCTGGGTGTTTACGAGATTTACAAGGTTAGTATCGGTTGCACCCATATAGGTGAAGTACTGAACCTCTTCGCCGCCAACCTCTTCGGAATAGGTTGAAAGCACGTTGCCGTCAGCGTCCGAAACGCTGTAGTGTGCGGGATCGAGCTCGCTGATTCTGTCGCCTGCAAATACTGCGGTAACAAACTGGTTCTCAACCGAATCGTAGTCCTTGAGATAAACCGTACCGAGGTCATAGAAACCGCGTGACGGAGCTGTCTGATAAAGCAGCCAGTCCATAAGTTCGGGAAGAAGAACGTTGAGGTCCCAGCGAAGCTGACCGATACCGATGTATGAGCCGTTTTCGATACCCCATTTGTTTGAATCGAGGAGAGAGCCTCTGAGAACGGGATAAAGAAGGTCGTCATTATTATTGAAAAGAAGGGGTTCGAGAACCTCGTTAACTACTACAGTAAGTACGGGGAGAAGCTCAAATACCGTCTTAACGGGCGAATCGTAAATTCTTGACCAGATGTCGGTCGTTGCAACAACGAGGTCAACCGGTGTGTCGAGAAGCTTGTTTACAATGCCTTCGATTGTACCGATACCGATATCCTGCTGAAGCAGCGGAGGAATTACGTTGTTGAGAGCCTGGTTTGTTACTTCCTTACCAACCTCGTCCGTGAAATCGAAGTACTGGTTGAGAATTGCGCGCTGCTCGTCGGTGGGGATGAACTTGTCGTCAACCGTTGAGCCGCCGCCCTGACCTGAAGCCTCTTCGTATTTTTCATCGAGGAAGCTGATGATGTCCATTCTCTCTGCAAGACGGGTTGCAGTATATGTAACAAATCCCGTGAATTCAACGGCATTCATAACAGCCTTTGTGGCTGCAAACTGTAATGCCTCGTCATAGTAATTCTGAATAGCTCCGTTGTCGTTGTTGAAGAATGCGTTGTACATTCCCATACGGTGAGCATCTGTATCGGGTGATGTATTGGAGTTAATCATCATGAAATACTCGCCCACAGCGGTGCCGACGATTGAAGCGGGGCAGGTGTAAGTTTCGCCGTTATATTCAGCGCTGCCCTCTGTCCAGAACGTTGCGGGAAGCTCGGGACCTGCATAATAAAGAGCCATAGCGACAGCCATCACGTCGTCGTCGGAAAGTGCAACCGTAGCCGAACCGCCGGGCATAAGTGCTGTAGCAGCAGCAATAACGTCGCTGTTGCTCATACCTGCATATTCAGCTGCAACGCCCATAAGAGCCTCGAAATAACGCGGAGAATCCTGAAGATTGTTAACACCGTTTTCGGTTACGCCGAAGAGGATTGTCTGACCGAAGATGTTTACGCACATTGCCTCGAGATATGAACGAATCTGAGCGTCATTCATAGCGTTAACGGGAATTAAAGAGTTATTGTAGTCTGCAATCTTCTGGGTGTTTTTCTCGATGATTTCGTTATCTGCAAGGATTGCCTTCTCGGCGTTAACCCATTTGTTAACCTGAGCCTTAGCCGTCTCTCTTGTCGAACCGTTGTACCAGTTGTTTGGCCATGCCGATGCATCAAGTTCGCCCTGTGCGTTTTTCGGCGGATCGTTATCGGTTACTGCGGTTCTGACAGTGTTTCTTCTTGCGTTAACAAACCATGTGTTAATCATCGGGCTGATTGTTGTTCTTGCTTCCTCAGAAGCAGTCTGCTGATTGGGAAGGTCGTTCTGAGCGTCGGTCTTCTGCTGAACGAGCTCTTCGTATGTGCTTCCGTCAAGAGCAGCAGAGGTTGCCATAGCCTCGACAATCTGTCTTTCGGTCATACCGGTAGCACTTCTTACAGCAGCGATAATCTTGTCTGCATAGTTGCCCTCGTTAACATCGCTGATTGCATAGGCGTATGTGGTTGAGCCGATGCCGAAGAGATCGTCGTTGCCGGCGTAGTTAACAGTGTTGTTGCCTGCGTTGATGATGTTGCCAACGCGAACGTAGTTCTGCTTGTCGAGGTTTCTGCCTGCGCCCAAACCATAATAGATAAGGGAGGGAAGGTCAGTAATCGCGATATCCTGATAACCCTTTGCCTCAAACATTGCCTGATAAGCAACAACCTGGTCGTTGACATATGCCTCTTCATCGGAAGAAAGACCGAAGTCAAAGTTCTGCAGGTCATAAAGGGTTGCAGAAAGATAGGTATTTGAATAATCGCTGTTACCCGGCTGTGCAGGAACGCTGCCGTTGATTCTTGAAGCAATGTTCTCAAGCTTCTCGGCTTCTGCCTGCTTGTCGAGACGCCACTTAAGATAAGCCTTGAGCACGCTGTCAATCTGGTTGTACCAGTCGGTCAGCTGATTGCGGGACTCCTCCGAAATGCTCGGGTCGTCCTTGAAGTTGGCGCAGATGCTCATAATCGTGGGAAGATTGAGCTTGCCCTCGGGGTCCTGTACAAACCAGTCGTAGTCCTCGGGCTGCGACTTAGCGCCGCTCCAGCCCGAAACAGCGGGTGTTTCGTACCATTCGATAAAATCAGATACGCTGATGGACTGTCCGAAGAGACCAACATTGAGGATTGTCGGCTGAAGTGCGCCGAGAATATCCGCAAGGGTTGCGTTCTCCTTTATAGATTCCTTTTCAGCGTCGCTGAGGTCGCCGACGTCTTTACCGTCGGCTTTTGCATACTTCTCATAAACCATGTCGCTGATAGCGCCGATTCCCATGAGAAGTCCCGGCAGCTCGTTAGCGAGACTGTCGAGTGACTGGAAAGCGTCTTCCGCTTCACATTTGTTTGACCAGATTGTGGGCTCGTTTGTCTGCGCGAATGCAGTAAAACCAACCGAACAAGAGGTCACAGCCATAAGCACAGCCAAAAACAGGCTGAGTAGCTTTTTGCTCGTTCTCATACATTACTCTCCTTTACAATATGATTTACGAACTTGAGTCGCAGAAACGTGCGGGAACTATATCTTGTGCCGAATCCGTGACCGTTAACAATTTATACACAAATTGTCGGATTTTGGGCGCAATAATACACGCACGTACGAACAAATTACAATATATTTATACCAAATAAGAAAAGCAAAGTCAATAGAATTTCCGAAATTTTTGAACAAAATGTAAATTTTTTTGAAATTTTTTGATTAACGCGCGTAAATTTTCTGTTGCAAAAACGGCGATTTCTACAAATTGTTGCCCCGTTCAGGGAGGTGAAACACAATATATTGTGATAGAAACAAATGTTAATAATTGTACATCTTTATCACGCGCCTGAATTTTCGGAACGGGGGTGTCATAAATCGTAATTATTAACAGATTTTTTCCATTACATTATATATTGCAGCGTTCACACTTTGTTAACATTTGGAAACAATTTCCGCGCCGGAATCAGAGGCGCGGGGAAGGGGGCGTTCGGGACCTGCGCGCAGCACAAGAGAGAGTGACTGAAAACCCGTTCGAACACAATCTAATGTAGAAAAATCGCCCTGTTTATGGGGATTTCCACAGAATATTGCGGTGTAAAGCGGCGCACCTTTTCGAACAGCAAGAGGGGTGGCAAGGGGGTTGACTTTACAGGGCGGAGAGGGGTATGAGCCCATACTCACGAACATTAATAGAATGAAAATAAATTGTTAATAAACTGTAAACTTTTTGTTCAACCTGCTCAATTTTCTCTGAGATTTTTGGACATTTCACCGAAATTTAAAATAAAGTGTTAACAAAGCATTGACTTTATAACTATTATATGTAATAATCAAGGTGTGTTTATGGCGCCTTTGCGCCCTTTTGTAAGGAAATGGGTCGATACGACCTAACATTCTAACTCAGATTGCCTGATGGTCAGAGAGTGCGAAAGCATTTCCTTGAGGGTACAATCGGCTCTACACTAATATTCGAATATCATTGGAGGTAAAATGATGAAAACAAAAGCAAAAAAGTTTTCCCGTAAGCTTCTTGCCGTTTTAATGGCAGTACTTATGGCAATGTCTTGTTTTGCAGGCGCGTTCTCAGCGTTCGGTTATTCAAGTGATAAAGATTATCACGATGCGAATACTGAGTACAACGACCTTGCCTGGTCGGTTCTTTCCGACGAGCAGGTTGCTACCGCTGTACTTGACTGGGCGGACGAGATGCTTGCTCAGTACGGTCCTCAGATTGATAACCTTCTCAAGTACAACTTGCCTTCAAGCGGTCTTTACTACTATACAGCGTCATCCCGTACAATCGGTATTAACGCTGCAGGTATCATCACCGCATCTGTAAAGGTATATGTACACAGCGTTGACGAGGTTATGGAAACACTTGAAAGTGTTGCATCCGTACTCAGCTCATACGGCAGCTTCCTTGGCGATGCCAAGAACCTTCAGCTCGGCTCAACAAACGGCGTAAGAAGAAGCAACACATCGTCATGCAACATCATCCGTGACGTTCTTGCTATCCTTCAGAAGAATATGGCTGACTATAACGGTAAAGACGTTATCGGCGAACTTCTTCGCGGCGGCTTTGACCTCGGTACTGTAGGTAGCCTTGCAAACCTCGATGTTTACGATTTGCTCGCTAAAGCTCTCAATATGGACAGCAGTAAGCTCAAGAGCAACTCTGTTTACAACATCGCACAGCATTTCCTCTTCAACAACACAAAGTGGTTCACAGATGAGGAAATCACAAAATACACAAACGGTACATGGACATTCAAGTATGATACTGTTCTTCGCGAGAAGCTCAACACGGAACTTCTTCAGAAGATTAATGTTCTTGTAACATATGCAGACGGCACTTCTTCGGCATCGAGAAAAGAATCCGGCACCATTCAGGACCCGAACCTTGTTTACTCAACGGAAAAGGGATTTGAAGGTAACGTTCTTCTCTTCGTTTACGGACAGGGCAACAATCAGGAAAAACTCGCAATCGGTGCAAACGACAGCCTCTTCACGGTTGGCTACAACGCACTTCGCATTGCTTGGAAGACGGTTCTTCACGACACCCTTCAGCTCGTTCACGTAAACTACTCAGCTGAAAGAGGCCACGGTTCAAACTTCGATAACGCTTTCTATTATTGGGCAGTAGACCCCGAGAGAGGCGATATCGGTTGGGACCAGAGCGATCTTGCTTCAAACTACACCCAGGCTAATCTCAATGCATGGGCAGCAGACGTATATCAGGCATATGCAGCTGAAACTCCTGCTGAATTCCTTCAGTGGGTACAGGAAGACCTTGCGTTCACAAGAACTGCTGACGCTGATTCAACAGGCGCTTGGAGCGACATCGATTCCACAACATTATTTAATAAGATTAGATACAGTCCTCTTGCTGACTACGGTTTCAATATGCAGACCGGTCCTATCAACCTTTACTTTATGCAGACAGGTACTGCAAACATTGACGATTTCTTCGAGAATGATTATGATGATTACGGTTCACTCGTAGGCGGACTTAACGACGCTCTTATCGCAGCTGTTAAGGACCTCTTCCCGAACAGAGCTAACATCACCGGAACAGTTCCTACTCTTGCAACTTCAAACACAGAGCCTACATCCGACGCTAACAGAAAGGCTATTGCCAACACAATCGTTCAGAACGCAGCTAAGGTTGTTCAGTACACAGCAGACGCTACCGACGAGAACATCCTCAAGGCATTCTACGATGCAAACGGCGCTAATGCAGCTCTTACAGAGCAGAATATCGAATCTGCTATGGTTCCGCTTCTTATCTCTGCAATCGGTAACATCAACTTTGGCGATGACAGACCTCTCAAGGACATCATCCACAAGGCTGATTGGGACAGATGTAAGGACGCTGAAGCTGTTGCATATCTCTCACTCAGAGAGTATCTGTCATATGTTCTTCCGAACAACAATTATGACGGTCTTGCAGCATGGACAGACACAACAATCACAGCTACATTACAGGGTTCAATCCTTCCGATGGCCCGTGACGC
The DNA here is from genome assembly GCA_905234495.1 of uncultured Eubacterium sp. GTDB lineage: Bacteria > Bacillota > Clostridia > Oscillospirales > Acutalibacteraceae > Eubacterium_R. The sequence goes on from CAJOHE010000004.1 coordinate 115,086, forward strand.
TCTGATTTATGTAATCGAGCCTTACGTTCCCGTAACAGGTTCAGACGGCGAGAACTGGCTTGCTGAGGATCCGAATCATACAGACGACGATGTATTCGCACTCCTCAACTCAGTTGCTTGCTACTATGCTGACTACTACACGCTTTCCTCACCTAACGCAGGCGAGAGAACAATGGGTGTAGCTCCGCTTCTCGGCGTATGCGACGGCAGCGGCAACTCAACATTCAAGAAGACCAACTCAATCTGGACGAACATTGATAACGCTGTTAACCAGATTCTTCCGACACTCGGCGAACTTCAGTACGCTAACTCGGGCAAGAAGGGTCAGTTCAGTTCTTATGACCTTATCTGGAACGACATCGTTCTCGGCGTTCTCAACATCGGCGACACCTCAATCCACGACAGCGGACTTGGCGGTATCTCCAACTTCCTCTACAGAGTAGTATGTATCATATCAGCTGACCCGATTCAGACAACACCGCTCATCTTCACAGCGTATGACATTATTGCTGAATTCATCAACCAGCTCTTCGGTTCACGCTACACAAATCAGGGTTGGGCAACAATCATTCCTGCACGTTCATCGAGCACACCGTTTGATGACTTTGTACAGATTGGTGTAATCGCAGGTACCAGCGGCTCCGACATCGGTGCACTTCAGAAGCTCATTTGCAGCTTCGTTGAGTTCACCGGCTACGGAACAAGCGGTCCTTCAACCTATCCTGATACAGTTCTTCCCGCTGTAGCATTTGCTCTTACAGCAGTTAACAGCTTCATCCCGAGCGTTGTTCCTCAGATTGGTTCACATCAGCTCAAGCTCGCTACTGCAGAATTCTCAAATGCAATCCAGCAGAAGGCATCTTCAGGTACATCTTACAACTCAGACGTAGTTATCAAGAATAACTCGGTAGGTGTTAACAATGCATACCTTGACGGCGCTAACGACAACGCAGTTGTTCAGGAGAACCGTTACTACATTGTTCCTACAAAGGTTGAATACTCAACAGGTGCTACAAAGAACATCAGCAATGTTTCTATTGCTCCCGGTGAAACTTACACAGTTACAAACACCACACAATATCAGCCCGAATCAGGTCAGAACTACCATTCTTACTATGCTACTGTAACTTATAATATTACAGACGGCAACGGCGGAACGACTCTTTACACCGGTCTTACCTGTAAGGCATACCAGTTCATGACAAGTGAGCAGGGTTGGCGTGACGTTGTTTATCCTGACGGTTCAAGGCTTGACAGCAACCTCAGAACAAACAGCTACAACCAGACAGTAACTTACAACGGCTATACTGCTTACTCAACAGCAGACGCCGGTAAGGACCTTTGCTTCAACTATCCTCAGTACATCGTACTTGGTACCGATAATCTCGGTGAGGTTTCCTCTTTCACATACCGTGTACGTAACAATTCTTCGGGATGGTTCGGTAATGCAAGAGGTTACGACGGTGCTTACTGCTATGATACCAAGAGCGTATCAGGTTATACCTATACTAAGGGTATCTCTTCGGTAGGTAACGGCAACGCTATTCCTGTATGGGATAAGCAGAACGGTAACCTTATCCGTTACGGTCTCTATGACTATTCAACCGACGGCGGTACAACCTGGAACCGTGGTACTCAGGACAGCACAACTCTCGCTTACGGCGGTTACACAGAAACAGAAGTTTCCAACTACATCAACCAGCATCCGAGTGAGGACGTTCTTCGTAGAGATCACGTTCCTTACACAATGGCTGAGGCTGTTAACGCAGGCATCATCGCTGCGTACAACGTAAACAAGGCCGGCGTTTATGATTCAGTTTATATGTACACAGGTACATCAAACAGAAACTACGACGTAACTCTCGGTCTCGTATCCGTAAGAGGTCCTGTAGACGGATTCTATATCAACTCTTCTAAGGTAGAAGTTGCTAAGGATTCAGAGCAGTTCATCTCTCTTATGAACTACGACGGTTCTACTCCTGTTGCTACAGGTACATATCCGATCAACCTCCGTCTCTACAGCTCATCCGACTCCAACGTTAAGTACAACACGAAGGATCATCAGATGTATCTCGTAGTTGGTGATACATCCAACAAGAGCTCAGTAGACGAGAAGTACAATGAGCTTGCAACAACACTTGCAAACTACCGTGAATCAGACTTCACTGACGACACAATCTATCAGCTCGCTCAGGAAGCTATGGTTAACGCTCTTCGTGCACAGGCTGCTGCCCTTACTCCGACATCAGCTATCGCTCTTTCAGACCAGCAGTATTTCGGTCCTGACACTGCAGTAGTTGCTACAGAGTATGGCGACGAAGCATTCCTTCCGTTCACAGAAGAGAACTACAACCAGCTCGGCGCAGAGCACAATATGCCTCTCGGTGTTTACGCTGAAGCATATTCAGACGGCGGCGCAGGCGTACTCTATCTCGACGAAGATATGACAATGCCTATCTATTCTAATGTACCTCTTACCGATGCAGACGTAACATTCGGTTGCGACGAGGCAGGTACGGAAGTTATCAAGGGCGAAGACGGCGTATGGTATCTCAGAAATGCAGCTGCTTACCCGACAGAGTGGAACCTTGACAACGGCTCACCGATGAAGGTATATAACTATGATGAGCAGGCAACAAACGACAACGGCGATCTTCTTTACAATCAGGTTCAGTATGTATACCGTGATGCTAACAACATCAAGGTTAACAGCGGCGACGATTGGCTTGCCAAGTTCCCGTCAGCCGGATACAAGATGATCGAAGCTACTCCCGATGACGATACACGTGGTCTTTACACGACAGCTAACGAGTATCTCGAGTATGTACTTGAGCTCGTATCAACTTCAATCGACCCGTCAATCGCACAGGATCTGTTCGACTATGTAACATCTGTTCGTCACGGCCTCAATGAGGTTAACTTTGAAGTAGCAACCTTCAACAAGATGGTTGACTTTGCTAAGAAGGTTGAGAATCAGTACTCAATCAACGTAACCTACGAGGGTTACCTCACAAACGATGAGGGCAAGTACATCGATGCTAACGGCGACGTAGTAAACGAAAAGACTGACGCAGCTCGCGGTACAATCACCAAAGAGGGGCTCAACGTTGAGGATTACTACAACATCGCTGACAACACCGAAGACAACGTTGTTTACACAACAACTACAACATCTTCGCTTTCATCAATCCAGGTAGCTGAATATGTAAGAATGTTCAACTTCTATCTCGGTAAGGTTTACGAGCGCGGTTATCTTGGCGGCAAGCTTGAAGAAGAAATCACACATTCAGGCAACCCGTACAACAAGATGACAGGCACACCCGCTGTAATTGATCCTGACGACGGAACAATCATCTCGAACGGTTCTGTTGCTAAGGGTACAGGCGCAGCTGATCCTGAATACGGCGCATGGGAGAACGGCGTTCTTGTTAATAAGGGCGACATCGTTTACTCAAGTGCTACATGGAATACTTATGTAAATGCTCTTGCTAAGGCAGTCAGCGTTGCAGCTCTCGGTAACGGTTCTTACACTCATAAGAACGCTGCTTACTACGTACCTGCTGACGAAGAGAATTACACAGCAGACGCTGCTGACGTTTATGAAGCTAAGGTTGCTCTTCAGGTTGCTGAGAACAGACTTACACCTTCAGAGTCAGTAACGCTTACAGTTGCGGCTAACGGCGCAACTGCTACGGTTGACGGTGTTGCTTACACAGCTCCCGTTGGCGTAGAAAAGGGTACAACCGTAACGGTTGAATTCACAATTCCGTCAGGCCAGACTCTTGATTATATCGATGTAAACGGCACACACTACAGCGGCGTAACATCAGTTGACGTTACAATGGACGAAGATACAACCGTTGAGGCTGTATTCGTAGCAGCAGGCAGCACAGTCAGCGGCTCAATCATGGTAGCTGACAGCACTGCAGCTGATGCAGGTAGTGTAGCACCTTACGGTGTATTCACAATCGATATCTATTCAGACTCTGCACGCCAGACACTCGTTGCTTCTGTTGACTCAACAGGTACAGGCAGCAACACATTCGCAACTCCGGCACTTGGTGACGGAACATACTATGCTTCAGTATCTTCAGATTATATGATCGCTCTTAACAACGTAACAATCGTTGTTGACGGTTCGGATATTGAAGATGCAGTTATCTACGTTGTTCCTTGTGACTACAACCACGATACAGCAGTTAACGTAACTGACGCTAAGACAGTATTTACAGCTGCAGGTACCGGTGCTCTTGCTGAGTACTGCGACCTCACAGGCGACAGCCAGGTTAACGTAGCAGACGCAAAGATCGTATTTAAGTTCGCAGCAGGTGCAAACCTTGCAGCTCAGACTATTTCCTAATTGCGGCTACTGAGCAATAGTATTATTACATTATATTAACAACGCTTGGGGCGGCTCGCCCGCCCCAAGTAAACCAAAAGCTTAAAGTCTCCCGTCAGGGAGCAAATTTACAAATTCTCCCGGAAGGGAGCAAAATCCAATCCCTAATGGGAGGACCAAGGAATGGAGGTAGACTACCAATGCAAGTTTCACACAAAAGGTACTTAGGCGTTGCACTTGGTGCAGCTATACTTTTCGCAATGCTTGTACTGTTTATTTGTCTTCCTCAGACAACTTTCGGTGCTCAGGTAGACCTCGGCGATGAAACGCCGTATCTCTACTGCACATATACTGACGGTAACGGCAACCCCGTTGACGGCAACGATCTTACTGCAGGCGAGACATATGATGTCAGCTTTGTTGTAGAGAATTTGTCAAATGCTGCTGTTATCCAGGTAACGGCGTATTACTCGGCGGATATGAGTGTCGCAGCTGCACCCTCAAGCCTCTTGAGTGATACCGACCAAACTATGTCTTCAATGGGTTATGTACTCGGTGACGGCAATATCGTTTTCGGCTTTGTGTCAGATGAACTTGATTACTCGGAATTTGATGAACCCATCGTTCTGGCAACTGTTGAGATGACGTTTACACTTGGCGGAGACGCTGCAGATTACCTCACCATCAGCGATAACCCGAATCTCACGTTTATCTGCGTAGATCATAGCGATCCTACATACAGCGATGAATACGCGATAGACATCAGCGGTACCGTTTATGATTATGACGGCGACCTCTATGAGATGACTTGTGACGTAACACCTTCGTTAGGTCACACGGTATCAGGCTCACTCGTTGTTGCAACGGGTGCTAATGATACAACCAACGGTGATGCCGTTTACGGCACATATACCGTTTCGGTTTACTCGGATTCAAATGAATCCACCCTTGTAACTTCGGTTACATCAACTTACGACGCTACAGGTGCAAGCCCTGTAAACACATTCGAGATTAATAACTTAAGTGCGGGAACGTACTACGCAGTAATCTCTTCCGATTATGCGCTTTCACGCCATGTCACAATTCAGGTTTCAGACTCTGATATTGCTGCGGGCGCAATAGCGATGATTTGTTGCGATTATAACAGCGATACTGCTATCAACGTTAACGACGCCAAGTCGGTATTTACTGCTGCCGGAACCGGCGAGCTTGCAGCATACTGCGACCTTACCGGCGACAGTCAGGTTAACGTAGCCGACGCTAAAATCGTTTTCGGATTCGCTGCTTCAAGCGTATATCCGCAGTTAGTTATTAGTTAATTGAAAGAAAGGTAAAATTTATGAAAAGAACATTTAGAAAAACAATAGCTTGTGTTCTTGCTGTTCTCATGGTTCTTACCGCAGCACCTCTTTCAGCTCTCGCTCGTGACCAGGTTAGTGGTCAGAACGTTGGTTGGTGGGGTGACAGTGACTTCGACGCTACCACAAACCCGACTCTTTACGCTCTCGTAAATGACGGTTCCGGTAATCCTATCGAGCCTTCATTCGAGACAATCGTTAAGGAATTCGAGTTTGGTTGGGCAGACGCTTATGAAGTTGCTGACACTGAGGTAGCTGATCCTGAGGCTGAGCTTCTTGACGAAATGAAGCCCACAATTACCGTAACAGTTACCAATATGGGTAACTCAGTTGCCGGTGATTTCACAACAGAAACAGGCGTAACAACAACCACAAGAAAGTATTACTACGGCGAAACAAACAAGACTCTCGCTTCCATGCCTGCAACAGGCGTTGGTTCACTTGTTAACCCTGCTGACCTTAAGGCAGGTCAGAGAATCGCTGTAACATTCGAAATCGGTGGTATCGACGCTAACTATGCTACACAGCTTAAGGGTATCGTTGATACTGATTACCTTGTATTTGGTGCTTATTCAGCAACCAGAAAATGGGCAACTTACACATCCGGCACAAATGCTACTCCGTTCGTAGGAAACTTCTATTCTTACTACGGTGACTCAGCTGCTGCTTACGGTTCACAGATTTGTGACTGCACTGCTGGTCAGTTCTACACCCCGTACGCTTCTTCAACTGCTACTCCGACATCGGCTTACACAGGTCCTGAAGTTCGTACAGTTGGTGAACACGGTATGCTTGTTTGCGCTATCGAGTTTGAAGTACTTCAGGATTGCGACCTTTCACAGGTTATGCATCTTGACCAGGATAAGGACAACAACCCTGCATGGGGTTGTACAGAAATCGTTCCTTACGATGAGACTGCTGCAGGCGGTTACTTCACATTTGATAAGACCGATTCGCTTCATACAACCGGACTTATCGCTCTTAACTACACCGGCTATGATGCTGGTTCAGGCCCTCAGCCTACAACTCAGTACACAGTAACATTCGAGGACTATGCAGGAAACACTGTTTCTTCAACTCCTTATGACGAGAATACTGCTGCTGCAGACGTAACAGTTCCTGCTAACACAGCTTCTGACGCTCAGTACACATATGCTTGGCCGACAATTGCTGACGTAACAGAGGACGTTACTTACAAAGAGACAAGAACAGTTAACGAATATCCAATCACATTCGTAAACTATGCAGGTGATACCGTTCAGTCAACAAACGTTGCTTACGGTTCAACACCTACAGCTCCTGCTAACACAGCTTCTGACGCTCAGTATACATATGCTTGGCCGACACTTTCTGCTGTAACAGGCGCAGCTACTTACAATGAGACAAGGTCAACTAACTCCTACACAATTACATTCGTAAATGCTGCAGGTACTACAGTTTCTACTCAGAATCTTGAGTACGGCGCAACTCCTGTTGCTCCTGCAAACACAGCTACTGACGTTGGTCAGGCTATCACAACAACTTACAGCTGGCCGGCAATCAGCACTGTAACAGGCGACGCAACCTACACAGAGGTAGCTAATTCTACTGCTACTGAGTACACAATTACTTATACTAACTATGCAGGCACAGTAGTTTCTACTCAGACTCTCGCTTACGGCGCAACTCCTGTTGCTCCTGCTAACACAGCTTCTGACGCTCAGTATACATATGCTTGGCCGACAGTTTCTGATGTAACAGGCGACGCTAACTATGACGAGACAAGAACAGTTAACCAGTACACAGTAACATGGCAGTTCGCAGACGGCAGACCGAACCAGACTGATACTTACGAGTACGGCACAACTCCTGTTGCTCCTCAGAACTCATCAGTTAAGGTTGGTAACGTAACCACAACTTATAAGTGGGAAGGCGTTGCAGACGTAACAGGTGATGCAACCTACACAGAGGTTGTTGATCAGCAGATCACTGATGCATACACCGTTACATTCAAGACTTATGACGGCACAGAGTATACTAAGGATTATCAGGCTGGCACAGAGGCTTCTGCTCTTGCAGCAGACGCAGCTGCTTACAGCACAGCTTCTGATGCTCAGTACACATATGCTTGGCCGGAATTCGCTGCTGTAACAGGCGATGCAACATATCAGGAAACCAGAACAGTTAACCAGTACACGGTTACATTCGTTAAGGCTGACGGCACTGAGTCATCTCAGGCATACGATTACGGCGCAACTCCTGTTGCTCCTGCTAACACAACTGAAACAGCTCAGTACAGCTACAGCTGGCCGACAGTTGATCCTGTAACAGCTGAAGCTACTTACAATGAGATTGAGACTCTCAAGTCTTATGACATCACATGGAAGTATGCAGACGGCAGACCCGACGCAACTACTACAGTTGCTTACGGCGAGACTCCTGTTGCTCCCGAAGGTGAAAACTCTGTAATCGTTAACGGTTACACAACCACAACCTACAAGTGGCCGACAGTTTCTGATGTAACAGGCGCTGCTACCTACGAAGAGGTTGTAGACGAGTCCTCAACGACTCAGTTCACAGTAACATTCGTAAATGCTGCTGGCGTAACAGTTAGCGAGCAGGCTTACGATGGCGGAACAGCAGCTACTGACGTAGCAGTTCCTGCCAATACTCAGAACACCAAGAGAACAACTTACTCTTGGCCTGAAGTTGCTGACGTAACAGCTGACGCAACTTACAACGAGGTTGTTAATGACCTTGGTTATGTAGTATCAGTAACGGCATCTGACCTTGGTACTGCTACAATCGACGGAGAGGCTGTTGCTTCCAAGAACGTTCCTCTCAACACATCAGTTACACTTGCTGCTACTCCCGCTGCAAACGCTGAGTTCATCGGCTGGAAGGCTGGCGCAGTAACAGTTTCAACAGACGCTACATTCACAACTACAGTAGTTGCTGACGTTGAGTACACACCTGTATTCGCTGAAACAGACACTCAGTTCACAGTAGTATTTGTTGATAAGTTCAACAACATCATCGACTCCCAGACAGTATCTGACGGTTCTGCTATCGTAGTTCCTGCTGCTCCGGCAATCACAGGTTACGTAGCTGCTACAGATAACGGTTGGGAACTCACGAATGACGAGATCGCTCAGCTTAAAGAGGCAACAACAATCAAGGCTGCATATGCTGCAGACGAGAGTGCTGCTACCTACACAGTAACAGCTGACGGCGCAACAATCACATACAAGGGCAATGCTCAGCAGAACGCATACGAAGGACTTCCTTACGATGCACAGGTAACTCTTACTGCTGACGGCGCAACTGCATGGAAGGTTGACGGCGTAGTAGTTGCTTACGGCGCATCTTACACATTCTATGTTGGTGCTAATGTAACTGTAACTTATGAGACAGAAGCAGTAGTTAAGTCTCCCGCAATCACAGGCATCAGCGTAAGCAAGATTGGCTCAGAGGGCGCTTATCAGGCAGCATTCCTTGCTGCATTCAGCCTTGGCGACGCTAAGTTCGTAAAAGCTGGTTACATCTATGGTAAGGGCGTAGATCCTGAAACAACTCTTGACGATGTTGACGGTACAAATGTTAAGGCTGCATATGTAAGTGCTACACCTACACAGTATCAGCTTAACTATGGTTACAGAGCACAGACCGGCGTTATCACCGCTATTGCATTCCTTGTTTACAAGCAGAACGGTGTAAACACTGCTATCTATGCTACACCTCAGACATTTGACTATGCAAACATGCCTGCATAATAAATTCAGGAGGACTATAGACATGAAAGAAACATACAAGAAGCCTGTATCAGAGGCTGAAGAATTCGACACAGTTGACGTTCTTACAGCTTCAAACGAAGGTTCAGGCAACCCGCAGATTCCGGGCGGTTGGGACTAATCGCTTAGATTTGTGAAATAACGGGAAGGCGGCAGAAATGCCGCCTTCTTTTTGCGCGTTTTGTAGGGACCGATGCCCACATCGGTCCGCGGCGTGATGAAGGCATCACGCCCTACAATTTGGTATAAAAAAAGAGATGCTTTTTCAAGCATCTCTTTTTGTTTTTTATGACATTCCTACGTCCGTTTTGAACGTTCCCAAATCTTCCTTTGTTTTGTTGTAGATATAATCAATCAGAAGTTCTCTGTTTTCCTCAATGTTTATCGCTATTACGCTGTTGCCGTCAATCGTGGCGTATTCCCACGTGTCGTCAAACGGAACCTTTGTCTGGAACATATCGCCGAGGCAGCCCGTCGTTGCAAGGCCTATGCTGATAAGCTCGCTTTTGGTGAGGTTTGTCTCTATGTACGGCGCAACCTTTACAGCCATTCTGAAAAGCGCGAGGGGATTTCTCTTTGCGCCGCTGAGGATTGCCTGCATAACTGTTCTCTGGCGCTCGGTGCGCTTCCAATCGGTGTCAATCTTTCTGATTCTGCAATATGCAAGCGCCTGCTCGCCCGAAAGCTTGTATTCGCCTGCCTCAAGCACAACGTCGCCGTAGCGGTAGGGATTGTTCGTGACCTCGTCCGCCTCTTCCTGCGTAACGTCCACCTTAACCCCGCCGAGGCTGTCGACCATAACCTTGAACATCTCAAAGTCCACAACCGCGTAGCCGTCAATCGCAACGCCGAAATTGTATTCAATCGCGTCTACCACGCCCTGATATCCCGCGGCGGAACAGGCGGCGTTGAGCCTCTGATTGTAGCCGAGTGCGGGGATGTAGCACCAGGTGTCGCGAAGGAAGGAAATCATCTTTACGCAGTCGTGATTCTTGTCGATTGAAACAATCATCATCGTGTCGGAACGCGAGGCTGCGGTTTCGTCGTCGGGCCTTGCGTCAACACCGAGAAGCAGTATATTTTTCACGCCCTCGTCGCTTCTTAAATCGGCGGCGTTGACGTAGTTATTTGTGAGCTTGTCGTCGTAGTTCATTCTCGCAAACGCCGCGAGCACCGAGCCGAGCCCTGCGATTATCGCCACGAGAAGCAGCGCGAGGATAACCTTTGCGGGGGATACGCGCTTTTTCTTTTTGGACTTTGAGCGCTGCGGCGCGCTCTGCCTTTGGCGCATGGGCTGCGGCGTGTCAAAATCCGTGCAGGGATTGAAGCCGCGCTGATTGTCCTGAACCACGTTTCGCTCTCGCTGACTTATCTGAGGATTGACAGGCGTTCCGCCGTAGAAATTTTCGTCCTCGGGAACCGTTCTGTCAAGGTAATTATTCTTGTTCGGGTTTACCCTTTCGTTTTCAAAACGGGGCATAATATGACCTCCATTAATATATTACATATAATTTTACAATAAATCGCGTATTATTTCAACACTCAATTGATAAATCTATTGACAAGAGACCGCTATTTATTTTACAATAAACTGAATAACATATTCCGGTTTTGACTGTGCGAGCCGGCGAGGCAGTTGCGTATATTTTATGATATATGAGGAAAGTCCGAGCAGCACAGAGCAGGATAACGGCTAACGGCCGCCGGGAGTGATCCCAGGGAAAGTGCAACAGAAATAAACCGCCGTTTTACGGCAAGGGTGGAAAGGCGAGGTAAGAGCTCACCGAGGGGACGGAGACGCCCCCTGCCATGTAAACCCTATCCGCTGCAACATCGACTAAGGGGTTGTTTGCTCGACACATAACCTTGAAGGATGGCTGGAGCGCAGGAGCAATTCTGCGTCGAGATAGATAATTGCCTACTACAGAACTCGGCTTATTGTCGACTCGCACTGTCAAAATCGGAAAGGAAAGGAAACCACTATGCTTGTTAATATGCGCGACCTTCTGGCTGACGCCGAGAGGGGAAACTACGCGGTCGGCTCGTTTTCCGTTGCAAATATGGAAATGGTGCTCGGCGTACTCAAGGCGGCGAAGGAACTCAACGCCCCCGTCATTTTGCAGATTGCAGAGGTAAGGCTCAAGCAGAGCCCGCTCGAGCTCATCGGACCGCTTATGGTTGCGGCTGCAGAAGACGCCGAAACGCCCGTTGCCGTTCATTTTGACCACGGCAAAACGCTTGAAAAAATCGGCCTTGCGCTCGACCTCGGCTTCACTTCCGTTATGTTTGACGGGTCCCATCTTCCGCTTGACGAGAACATCGAGATGACGAAAAAGGTTATCGAAATGGCTGAGGAATACGACGCCGCGGTTGAGGCAGAGATAGGCTGCGTGGGCGGAAGCGAGGACGGAAGCGAGGACATCGCAATCAACTGCACTAAGCCCGAGGACGCGGTTCGCTTTGAGCAGGAAACCGAGGTTGACGCTCTTGCAATCGCAATCGGCAACGCTCACGGCAACTATAAGAGCACGCCGAAGCTTCGCTTTGACATCCTTGAGCAGGTTGAAAAAATGACCGACACGCCCCTCGTTCTTCACGGCGGCACGGGCATTACGCCCGATGATTTTGTGCGCTGTTCCCACACGGGCATTAAGAAAATAAATATTGCTACCGCAACCTTTGATACGGTTGAAAGCACGGTCGCAAAGTGTTATAATGAAAACAGCATTAAGGGCTATTATGACCTTCAGGCTGCCGAGGTTGAGGGCGCTTATCAGAACGCGAAAAAGCACATCCTCATTTTCGGCACGGACAACAAAGCATAAGGAGATACTGATATGCAGAACTATATTACATTTGATATGTCAAAGCCGCTTGACTTTATTCCGATAGGAAGAATTGCAATCGACTTTAACCCGACCGATATGTATATGCCTCTTTCAGAGTCGTCAAACTTCAACAAGTACGTTGGCGGCTCACCCGCGAATATCGCTGTAGGTCTTGCAAGGCTCGGCTGTAAGGTCGGCTTCTGCGGTTGCGTCAGCGACGACCAGTTCGGCGATTTCGTTGTGAACTATTTCAATAAGGAAGGTATCGACACAAGCCGCGTTACCAGAGCGAAAAACGGAGAGTGCCTCGGTCTTACCTTCACCGAAATTCTCTCGAAGGAAAAGTCCTCAATCCTTATGTACCGCGACAACGTTGCGGATTTCTGTATGGCGCCCGAGGATATCGACGAGGAATACATTGCCTCTGCAAAGGCAATCGTAATCAGCGGAACGGCGCTTGCGCAGTCCCCGTCAAGAGAGGCATGCCTCAAGGCTATGCTTCTTGCAAAGAAGAACAACACGAGAATTATCTTTGATATCGACTACCGCGAATACACGTGGAAATCGAAGGACGAGATTGCAGTTTACTACAGCCTCGTTGCTCAGAACGCGGACATCATTATGGGCTCGCGCGAGGAATTCGACCTCACTGAGGGCATCGTCGGCGTTAAGGATTCCGACCCCGAATCGGCGAAATACTGGCAGTCCTTCGGCGCAACCATCTGTGTAATCAAGCACGGTAAAGAGGGCTCGACCGCCTATACAAACGACGGCAAGTTCTACTCAATCAAGCCCTTCCCCGCAGTTAAGCTCAAGGGCTTCGGTGGCGGCGACGGCTACGGCTCTTCCTTCCTTTACAGCCTTCTTAAGGGCAAGGAAATCATCGAGTGCCTTGAATTCGGCTCGGCTTCCGCGTCGATTCTCATCTCGGCTCATTCCTGCTCGGACGCTATGCCGACAGCAGACGAGGTAGCGGAATTTATCAAGAAGAGCAAGGAAGAGTACGGCGAAATGGTAGCCCGCGTTTAGGCGGCGTCTTTTCCCGATTTTCTGAGTTACAGCCAAAATCCCACTCGGTCACATATACCTCATATGCTCCCGTCGATGTGATTTTGTCAAAGCCTTGAAAATCAAAAAAATCCGCTCGCCTATAATAAGTTTTATTTTACCGATTTTCTGTGATTGACTATTAGGCGCAAATATGGTATAATTCCCATTGTTATGAGGGAGTAATTCCGTGCAGATTTTACATAGCGCGAACTAAGTCAACAATCATGCCGAAAGGCTGGCTTAGTGCTTAGGATTTTCCTAATGAATGAGACTCGTACATAGGTTAACTATGTGCGAGTTTTTTTATAACCCACTGAAATACCGAAAGGATGGGCTTTATGAAAGAATATTTAAGAGATTATACCGAGGTGCTCGACGAGGTTAAGTCCGGCGAAAAGGGACTGACCGCCGCCGAGGCTGCCGACCGTCTTGAAAAAAACGGCAAAAACAAGCTTGCCGAGGCTAAGAAGGATTCTCTCATCAAGAGATTTCTTTCCCAGCTTGCAGACCCGATGATTATCATCCTCATCGTTGCGGCTGTCATTTCGGCAATCACCGCGTCGGTCAGCGGCGACAAGGGCGGCTATGCCGACGTTGTCATCATTATGGTCGTTGTAATCATCAACGCGGTTCTCGGCGTTTATCAGGAAAGCAAGGCTGAAAAGGCTATTGAAGCCCTGCAGGAAATTGCCGCGGCGACCTCTAAGGTTATCCGCGACGGCAAGCTTATCGACGTTCGCAGCGAAGAGCTTGTTGTGGGCGACGTTGTTGCGCTTGAAGCGGGCGACGCCGTTCCTGCCGACTGCCGTATTATTTCCTGCGCCTCGATGAAGATTGAAGAGGCGGCGCTCACGGGCGAATCCGTTCCCGTAAACAAGACCGAGGAACCGATTGACCCCCTCGGCTCTGACGACGTGCCCCTCGGCGACAGAAAGAATATGTGCTATATGGGTTCAAACGTTGTTTACGGTCACGGTAAGGCGGTCGTTGTTGCAACGGGTATGGACACCGAAATGGGCAAGATTGCAGACGCTCTCGAAACCGCAGAGGACGGCGACACCCCGCTTCAGCGCAAGCTTGCACAGCTTTCAAAAATACTCTCGTTCCTTGTTCTCGGAATCTGCGTATTCATATTTGCATTTGATATAATCCGCACGGTTATGACCGAAGGCGCGGGCGCATTGTCGTTCGCCTCAACCCTCGACACCTTTATGATTGCCGTATCGCTTGCGGTTGCCGCAATCCCCGAGGGACTTGCCGCGGTTGTTACAATCGTGCTTTCAATCGGCGTTACCAAGATGAGCAAGAGAAACGCGGTTATCCGCCAGCTCACCGCCGTTGAAACTCTCGGCTGTACTCAGGTTATCTGCTCGGATAAAACGGGTACCCTCACCCAGAACAAGATGACCGTTGTTGAATACAGGGGCGCGGACGAAAAGCTTCTCGCTTCGGCTATGGCGCTTTGCTGCGACGCTGAGCTTCAGTCGGACGGCAAGGTCAAGGGCGAGCCCACCGAGGCGGCGCTCGTTGAATACGCCAAGAAGCTTGAAATGCCCAAGTTTGAGCTTGAGGACAATTTCCCCCGCGTATCCGAGGCACCGTTTGACTCGGGCAGAAAGATGATGTCGACGGTTCACAAGACTGACCACGGCTTTATTCAGTACACGAAGGGCGCGCCCGACGTTGTGCTTTCCCGCTGCACGACGTATTTCGACGGCGAAAAGCAGGTTGAACTCACCGATGAAAAGCGCGAGGAAATCCTTGCGCAGAACAAGGAGCTTGCCGACCGGGCGCTTCGTGTGCTCTGCGCCGCTATGCGCGTTTACAGCGACAAGCCCGCTTCGGCTGAGCCCGACGAGCTTGAAAAGGAACTCTGCTACGTCGGTCTGACAGGTATGATTGACCCCGTAAGACCCGAGGTTGTGGACGCAATCAAGGAATGCCGCGAGGCGGGAATCAGACCTATTATGATTACCGGCGACCACAAGGATACCGCCGTTGCAATCGCAAAGCAGCTCGGCATTATCGAGGACGCTTCGGGCGCAATCACGGGTTCCGAGCTTGACAAAATCAGCGATGAGGAGCTTGAAAACACGATTGAAAACTATTCCGTTTACGCCCGCGTTCAGCCCGAACACAAGGTAAGAATTGTCAAGACGTGGAAGAAGAAGGGCAAGGTTACCGCTATGACGGGCGACGGCGTTAACGACGCACCGTCGATTAAGAATGCCGATATCGGTATCGGTATGGGTATCACGGGCACCGACGTTACAAAGAATGTTGCTGATATGGTGCTTGCGGACGACAACTTTGCCACAATCGTATCCGCGGTTGAAGAGGGCAGAAAGATTTATGACAACATCAGGAATTCGATTCAGTTCCTGCTCTCGTCAAACCTTTCCGAGGTGCTTTCGATATTCATCGCAACCCTTCTCGGCTTCACTCTCTTTGAGCCCGTTCACCTTCTGTGGATTAACCTCATCACCGACTGCTTCCCCGCGCTCGCTCTCGGACTTGAAAAGGGCGACCCCGACATTATGAAGAGAGCGCCGAGAAATTCCAAGGACGGAATTTTCGCAGGCGGTATGGGCTTCGACTGCTTCTATCAGGGCGTAATGGTTACGGTTGTAACCCTGCTCGCATACTTTGCCGGAACAAATCAGCTCGGTATGAACCTCGTTCAGGGCAGTCCCGAATTCGTCCACCAGAACGGTATGACGATGGCGTTCCTGACGCTTTCGATGGCGGAGATTTTCCATTCATTCAATATGCGTTCGCGCCGCCAGTCAATCGCAAAAATGGGCAGCATCAACTGGTACCTCGTAGGCGCAATGGTTCTGAGCCTCTTCCTCTCAACCGTTGTTATCTATATCCCGTTCCTTGCAAAGGCGTTTGACTTTGCGACAATCAGCATCACCGAATACGGGATTTCAATGGGCTTCGCCCTTCTCGTAATCCCGATTGTCGAAACCGTCAAAGCAATACAGAGGACATTGAAAAAATAAAGAAAAAGGACTGACAAGATGTCAGTCCTTTTTTTATTTGCAATAAAAATACAATAGTGCTATAATTTATTTAGTATTATTTTTGGGGTGAGGATATGGATAAAATCACGCGGAACACGACCTTTAAAGCCGCTATGGAAAACTCTATGGCGAAGGATATGGTCGAAAAGCTTATGCTCGCTTTCAGGCTTCCGGGCGACACGATTGAGAAAACCGTTTTAGGCAATCTCAAATTCAGGGCGCTCACGCCGCTGACCGCGGGTCTGCTTGACAAAAAGACCGTTCAGACGCTCTGTGATATGTTCAATCTCGAGACGGACGAGAGAGTGACCGACGAGGGCGAGATGGTTGAAAAATGGTGGAAGGAAGCGATAATCTACCAGATTTATCCGCGCTCGTTCTGCGACAGCAACGGCGACGGCATCGGCGACCTCAGGGGCATCTGCGAGAAGCTCGACTACATCAAGGACCTCGGCGTGACCGCCATCTGGTGCTCTCCGTTTTACGATTCACCCAACGACGACAACGGCTACGATATCCGCGACTATCAGAAGATTATGGACGAGTTCGGCACGATGGAAGATTTCGACACCCTGCTCGACGAGATTCACAAGCGCGATATGAAGCTGATAATCGACCTCGTTGTAAACCACACGAGCGACGAGCATATGTGGTTTCAGGAAGCGCTCAAGTCGAAGGACAACCCGTACCACGACTATTACATCTGGGCTGACGGCGACAAGGACACCCTTCCGAACAACTGGGAATCCTTCTTCAAGGGCCCCGCGTGGAACTACTATGAAAGCGTAAATCAGTGGGCGCTTCACATCTTCTCGAAAAAGCAGATGGACCTCAACTGGGAAAACGAGAAGGTGCGTCAGGAAGTTTACAAGATGATGCGCTGGTGGCTTGACAAGGGAATCGACGGCTTCCGTATGGACGTTATCAATTTTATCAGCAAGGTTCCCGGTCTTCCGAATGCGAATTCCTTCCTCGGTATGCTCACGGGCTACAAGGGCGCCGAGTACTATTTCTACGGTCCGCGGCTTCACGAATTTCTGCGTGAGATGAGGCGCGAGACCTTCGGCAACTACGACGTTTACACGGTCGGCGAATGCGGCGGCGCGGGCATTGAGATGGACAAAATGCTGACTGCCGACTGCCGCGGCGAGCTCGACACGGTGTTCAATTTCGATTTCATCATCAATCAGGGACACACGAGCTACGACGATTTCACATACAGCCTTTTCAAGGTTATGCAGGAATTTGCGCGCTACCAGACGGGCTTCACAAATCACTGCTGGCCGACGGTGTTCTTTGAAAATCACGACAACCCGCGAATCGTTTCAAAATGCGACAAGACGGGCGCGTACCGCGAGGATATCTCAAAGGTCTGCGCGGTGATTGAGATGACGCTTCGCGGCACGCCGTACATCTATCAGGGGCAGGAACTCTCGATGGGCAACGGCGATTTCGAGAGCATCGACGAGCTCGACGACAGAGAGGCGCTCGGCCACTTCGACAAGCTGATGCTCAAGGGC
Organism: uncultured Eubacterium sp.; assembly: GCA_905234495.1. Taxonomy (GTDB): domain Bacteria; phylum Bacillota; class Clostridia; order Oscillospirales; family Acutalibacteraceae; genus Eubacterium_R. The sequence goes on from CAJOHE010000004.1 coordinate 132,977, forward strand.
AAGACCGAGGCGAAGGCGTTTGAAAGAGTAAAGCGCGGCACGAGGGACAACGCGAGGACGCCGTTCCACTGGTCGGACAGCGAGAACGCGGGCTTCACAACCGGCAAGCCGTGGCTCAGGATTACCAAGGATTACCGCCGCTACAACGCTCAGGACGAGGCGGCAAATCCCGACAGCGTTCTGAATTTCTTTAAAAAGGCGATTGCGCTTCGCAAGAGCACAAAGACGCTTGTTTACGGCACGTTTAAGACCGTATATGAAAAGGACAACATCTACTGCTATGAGCGCGAGCTTGACGGCGAGAAGTATTATATCGAGCTCAACCTCGCGCCTCAGACGGCGGAAAGACCGATTTCGGTCGACGGTATGGAAGCGGTTCTTTCAACAAAGAGCTGCGCGGCGGACAAACTTCGTGCCTTTGAAGGCAACGTATATAAGGCTAAATAACGGGGTGAAATGATATGGCTGAAAGAATTAAAGGCGTAAATACTTACACAGGTAAAGAGGCGGCGATGTATCTGACGGGTATGTTCGGTCAGAATATGATTTACAACATCGTTGCAACGGGACTTTACTACTATTTTCAAAACGTAATCTGTCTTAACGCTGTTGCGCTTGGCTGGATTTTCGCAATCGCAAGAGTGTGGGACGCAGTCAACGACCCGATGATGGGAACAATCGTTGACAGGACAAACACAAAGTGGGGCAAATGTAAGCCGTATCTGCTTTTCTGCCCGATACTCATCTGCGTGATTACCTGCCTGACCTTTGTCAACGGCAACTATGCCACGGCAAAGCTCAACGGCAACGGCACAGCTATGGTGCTCATCACGGCGTGGGCTGCGATTTCGTACATCCTCTGGGGTATGAGCTACACAATCGGCGACATCCCGCTCTGGGGCATTATTCCCCGTCTCACCGAGGATGAGGGCGACAGGGCAAAGCTTATCTCGTTTGCGAGAATCGTTGCGTCAATCGGCGCTGCGGTTGTAGTTGTGGGCATCATCCCCGTATCGCAGGCGCTCAACAGTATGTTCGGCGAGAGCGAGAATGCTCAGAAGGGCTTCATCGTTGCGGGCATCGGCTTTACGGTTGTGGCGTCGATTCTGTTTGAGCTGACGGGCATCGGCGTTAAGGAAAAGGTTGCCGTTCAGGAAGAGACCAAGACGATGAAGGAAAGCTTTATGCTTATGTGGAGCTGCAAGCCCTTCAGAAGAATTCTCATCTCGGGCGTGCTTCGTGCCCCGATGCAGCTTATGACAATCGTTGTAATCACCCTGTTCACCTACTATTACTGCGACGGCGATATGAACACGGCGTTCACTGACCCGAAGAAGCTTGTAATTCTTCTCATCGTTGGCGGCGGATTCTTTATCGGACAGTTCGGCGCTATGGCGCTCTTCCCGATTCTCATCAAGAAATTCGACACCAAAACGCTCTACAATCTTACGGGGCTTTCGGCAATCCCGACGGGACTTGTCTTCGTCTTCTACAAGATGGCGCCGTACGATTTTGCAGAGATTAAATGGGTTGCGGTTCTTGGCGTGTGTATCCTTCTCGGCGGCATCGGCTTCGGACTTGTTATGGTTTGCCAGTCGATGATGATTACCGACTGTATCGACTATGAGGAATACCACAACGGCTACCGCCCCGACGGCGTGTTCTTCTCGGGACAGAGCTTTATCACAAAGCTTTCCGCGGGTATCGCCTCGATTATTTCGGCATACGCATATGCCTACGTTGGCTACACCGACGTAAACATCGACAAGATGAACAAGGCTCTCGCAGCGGGCGCAAGCTTTGCGAGGGACTATGAAAACTATTCGGCTGCGATGTGGTTTTTGCTCACGGTTCCGCCCGCAATCGGTATGGCAATAGCAATCATTCCCACGCTCAAATATGAAATCACAAAGAAAGAGCACGACAGTATGCTCGACGAATTGAGCAAAAGACACGAACAGGACAGGTAAAAATATAAAAAAATTATTATCAGTCCTCTTATCACTTCTTATGGCGTTTTCCGCGTTTTCGGCAATTCCTTTTTCTGCGTTTGCCGACGCGGACAAGTGGTATTACCTGAATTCAAACGGCTCAATGCGTACCGCAAACCTTGCATACAAGGGAAAAGTTTACAAGTTCAACAAATCAGGCGCCTGCCTGAATCCGTAAAAGAAAAAGGGCTGACGATTGTCGGTCCTTTTGCTTGTAAAAATCGGTAAATATGGTATAATGTGGGTAAGTATTATCGGGAGGTGAGGCTTTGAAAAACGTTGCCGTATTAGTTATGCTCGTGCTGATTACGTTCAGTATGGGCGTTGCGGGCAATCAGATTGCAAAGCCCGTCGCAGCAGTCAGCGCAAACGAGGTGCAGACCGAGCTCGAAACAGAACCCGAAACAGAGCCTGAAACGACCGGGGAGGTTGTTACGGTGGTAACCGAAAAAGAAACGGAAAAGGCGGAGCCGATTGACGAATTCATCTCAAAAATGAGCATTGAAGAAAAGGTCGGCCAGCTTTTCATAGTAACTCCCGAGGCGGTTATGCTTAATGAGAAGGAGCAGGAGGACGGAGCTCCCGTGACCGTTGCAAGCGGCGATATGCTTGCGCGTATGGCGAAGTACCACATCGGCGGCGTGATTATGTTTGCCTCAAATATTACCGACCCCGAGCAGATAACCCTTCTCAACAGCAGCATTAAAAACAAGAGCAGTATCGTCCCGTTTATCTGCGTTGACGAGGAGGGCGGCTTCATATCCCGAATTGCAAACAACGACGCCTTTGACGTGCCGAAATACGAGAGCATGAGGGACGTCGGCGGAAGCAAGGACACCGAGAGCGCAAAGCAGGTCGGAGTCGACATCGGCACCTATCTTAAGGAGTACGGCTTTAACCTGAACCTTGCGCCCGTATCCGATTTGGATTTGGGTAACGCGGCAATCGGTTCGCGCGCATACAGCGATAACCCCACTCTGACCGAGAATATGGTTAAAAGCGAAATCGAAGGCTTTCACAGCGTTGGCGTTATGTGCTGCGCAAAGCATTTTCCGGGACACGGCGGCGCAACGGGCGACACCCATGACGGCCTTGCCGACGTTGAAAAGAACTGGGACGAGCTTCTTAAAAACGACCTCGTTCCGTTCAAAGGCGCGATTGACGCGAATATTGATATGATAATGGTCGGTCATCTTCTGACCTCGCAGATTACAAACGACGGACTTCCCGCCTCTCTTTCAAAGCAGATGATTACCGATAAGCTCAGGGGAGAGCTCGGCTACAACGGAGTCGTTATCACCGACTCGTTTGCAATGGGCGCGATTACGAACAACTACACCTCTGTCGAAGCAGCCGTCGGCGCGCTTAAGGCGGGCGCGGATATCGTGCTTATGCCCAAGTCGCTTGACGAGGCTTACGCCGCAGTTCTTGACGCGGTTGAAAGCGGAGAGATAAGCGAGGCGCAGATCAACACACATCTTAAAAGAGTGCTGACTCTCAAGGAGAAATACGGCCTGGTGGAGTTTGAATAATTAAGGAGGGACATTATGCAGAAATACGATAACAGCTGGTATAAGGAACTTGTGGTATATCAGATTTGGCCGCGTTCCTTCTGCGACGGAAACGGCGACGGAATAGGCGACCTTGAGGGAGTGCTTTCAAAGCTCGACTACCTTAAGGATTTGGGGATTAACTGTATCTGGTTTTCGCCGCTCTACCCCTCGCCGAATGCGGATTACGGTTATGATATTGCGGATTACAAAAATATTCACTCTGATTACGGCGACCTTGAGCTTTTCAAAAAGGTGCTCGACGAGGCTCACGCAAGGGGCATCAAAGTCATAATGGACCTCGTTGTAAATCACACGAGCGACGAGCACGAATGGTTCATCAAATCAAAGGACAAGAGCTCGCCCTACCACGACTACTATTTCTGGCGCGAGGGCAGGGGAAAGCGCGCGCCTAACAACTGGCTTTCCTGCTTTGAGGGCAAGGCGTGGGAATACGATGAAGTGCTGAACGAATGGTATCTTCACGTTTTCGCAACTAAGCAGCCCGACCTCAATCACGATAACCCCGCCGTAAGGCAGGAAGTCAAGGACATAATGCGCTTCTGGCTTGATATGGGCGTTGACGGCTTCCGCGAGGACGTTATCACCTTCATCTCAAAAAAGGAAGGACTGCCGAACGGATTCCCGCTTCCGACTATGACGGGGCTCGAGCACTATATGGACGGCCCGCATATTCACGAATACCTCGGCGAATACCGCGAGGTGACCGACGATTACGACTGCTTCACGGTTGGCGAGGCGCCGCTGATGACGCCGAAAAAGGCGCTGAACTATATCAGCGAGGACAAAAAGGAACTCGATTTGATGTTCCATTTCCAGCATATCGACGCCGACGCATTTCTTATTGACTACATCCAGAGGCCGTTTAACCTCAAGAGGATGAAGGGCGCATTTTCGCGCTGGCAGGAAGAAATCAACGGCGTTGCATGGAATACGCTCTACATAGAAAACCACGACCACCCGAGGATTATTTCGCGCTACGGCAGCGAGAAATACAGAACGGAATCGGGCAAGATGCTCGCGAATATGTATATGCTCCAGCAGGGCACGCCGTTTATTTATCAGGGGCAGGAAATCGGTATGCTCAACACGAGGCTCAATTCTATTGACGAGTATGAGGACGTATTTGTGAAAAACAATTACAAAGTGTTCACCGAAAAGGTGCACCTCGGCAAGGAAAAGGCGTGGGAATGGGCTGTGAAATCGACGCGCGACAATGCGAGAACGCCCGTTCAGTGGAACGGAAGCGAGAACGCGGGATTCACGACCGGCACGCCGTGGTTCCCCGTAAACGTGAACTATAAGGAAATTAACGCCGAAAAGGAAGCGGCTGACGAAAATTCGATTCTCAACCACTACAAAGCGCTGATTAAGTTTAAGAAGGAAAACGACGTCGCAAAGTGGGGCGACTACAAGGAACATTACAAAAATTCCGACAAGCTCTACGTTTACGAGAGAAATTACGGGGACAAGCGACTGCTCGTAATCAATTCCTTCACCGAGGAAAACGTTTCGTTTGAGGCGCCGAAGGGCTTCAAGCTTGAAGAGGGCAGGGTAATTCTCTGCAACTACCCGAATCCCACGGTGCAGAATAACGGCTTTAAAACAAGACCGTACGAAACGAGAGTTTATTATTTTGAATGAAGAAAAACGGGTGATTAGTTCACCCGTTTTTTATGTAGTCACAGTATAGCTTTATGATGTCGATGTCGGTTTTTGCGTAGACCGTGCGCGCGCCGACGGTGTCTTCAATCTCGTTGAAAACGATGTGCCCGTTGTTGAAAACAAAATCAATTCCTACGTAATCGGCTTCAACGAGGCTGATTATTTTTTTTACAAGCGCGGTTTCGTCCTCGCTTAAACTGTACGGAGTCGCCGCTCCGCCGAGGCAGAAATTTGAGCGGAAATCCGTTTTGCTCTCGCGAAGGATTGCGGTTATGATTTCGCCGCCGATTACCCAGACGCGGACGTCCTTGCCGAGGTCGGTGCAGGGTTTTTGATAAACAAAACCTTTCTCAAATTTCTCCGGTGTTTCAAGCATAACAACGCCGTTTCCGCCGTGGCCGTTCACGGGCTTTTTGACTGCGGGTGCGCCCGCATACCTCGTCGGCATAATCTCAATCCCGTTTTGTTCCATAAAGTCGTAGCAGAGCTGCTTGTCGTTTGCAAGGCGGGTGAGGGAAGAGGGGTTGAAAACGCGCACGCCCCGCGCCTCAAAATATTCGGCAACGCGGTAATCGTTTGTGCGGTTTATCACATAATCCGCCCCGCCTCGGTAGTCCTCATATTGCAGCTCGACGCCGAGTTCTTTTCTGAATTTTTCAACGGCAAAGGCGTTTCGCGCCGCCTCTTTTTCGCAGTAAATCAATATGCCGCTCATTTGATTTTCCCCGCAATATATTCAAGGATTTTCGGCGCGATGTCCACGCCCGCGGCGTTCATAATGTTTATGATGTGGGCGTTTGAATTGACCTCGCAGACGTAGCCGCCGTCGAGAATATCAACGCCGCCGAAGTCGAGTCCGAGGGCGTTGCACGCGGTGAGCGCAAGGGCTTTTTCCTCGTAGGTCGGCGTGCAGGCGGTCATCGTTCCGCCGTTTGTCACGTTTGAGCGGAAGTCGTTTTTGTTCTCGCGGCGTACGCAGGCTACAACCTCGCCGCCGACAACTTCAAGCCTCTTGTCCGCGCCGCTGCTTTCTGCAATAAATTCCTGCAGAAGGAAGGGATTGTCGGTTACTTGTGATTTTATTTCACAAGCGCTTTCGCAGAGGTGAACCTGCTCGCCGAAGGAACCGAAACATTCCTTGAAAACGAGGGGCAAGCCGAGCTTTTCCGCCGCCGTTTCAATAAAATCGTCGGGCGTTTCGCCGTTGAATCGCAGGGGCGCGATAAACGTTTTAGGCTGCTTTACCTTGCCGAGAAGGGCAAGATACGTCTTCGCCTTGTCGTCGCAGAGCTCAATCGCCCTCGCGCTGTTGAACACCCTGAGCCCCATAGCCTCAAGCCGCGCCGCAAGGTTTACGTCCTTATCCCAGAACAGGATAAAATCGGCGCTGACCTCATCGGAGCAGGCGAGGTCAAGGTTCGTTTTCGTTTCAAGCTCAATGCCCATAGCGGCTGCCGCGCGGGTTAAGTGCGCGTGAAGCGTATCAAATTTTTCGCCTTTTAAGAAATGATTAACAACTAATATGCCCTTCATATGCCGCTCCCTTATTAATATTAACTATATTCTATCAAAGTGTATTGCATTTTTCAATGTAATAGTATAAAATATGCGTATCAAAAACAAAGGAAGGTTATTGCTATGACAGAATACAAGCTTAAATACGGCTGTAATCCGAACCAGAACCCCGCAAGAATTCATATGGACGGAAAGGAACTTCCGTTTGAGGTGCTCAACGGCTCAGCGGGATATATCAATCTTCTTGACGCGTTCAATTCGTGGCAGCTTGTAAAGGAACTCAAAGAGGCTACGGGCCTTCCGAGCGCTGCATCCTTCAAGCACGTTTCGCCCGCAGGCGCTGCTGTTGCTCAGCCGCTTGACGAGGTTGACCGCAAGGTTTGCATGGTCCCCGACGGACTTGAGCTTTCCCCGATTGCCGAGGCTTACGTGAGAGCAAGAAGCTGCGACAGGCAGTCTTCCTTCGGCGATTTTGCCGCTCTTTCAGACACCTGCGACGCGTCGGTTGCAACCTTCCTTCAGAAAGAGGTTTCCGACGGAATCATCGCCCCCGGCTACACCGACGAGGCGCTTGAAATTCTCAAATCAAAGAGAAGAGGAAACTTCCTCATCATAAAGATTGACCCCGACTACGTTCCCGAAGAGATGGAAACGAAGCAGGTTTTCGGCATCAAGTTTGAGCAGAAGAGAAACAACGCGAAAATCACGATGAGTCTCTTTGACGATATGCCGACAAAGGTTAAGGACATCCCCGAAATCGCAAAAATCGACCTTCTTATCTCGATGATTACGCTCAAGTATACTCAGTCAAATTCAGTTGTATACGCTCAGGGCGGTCAGACTCTCGGCGTAGGCGCAGGTCAGCAGAGCCGAATCCTCTGCACAAGAATGGCAGGCAACAAAGCAGATATGCTCTGGCTTCGCAGAAACGAGAAGGTGCTCAATCTTCCGTGGCTTGACGGCGTTAGAAAATGCGACGCCGACAACGCAATCGACCTCTACATCAGCGAGGATTACGAGGAGCTTCTCAAGGACGGCGTATGGCAGAGATATTTCACCGAGAAGCCCGAGCCCTTCACCGCTGAGGAAAAGGCTGAATGGCATAAGAAGATGGACAACGTTGCCCTCGGTTCAGACGCGTTCTTCCCGTTTGAGGATAACATCGAGAGAGCCGTTAAGTCGGGCGTTAAGTACATCGCGCAGCCCGGCGGTTCCGTAAGGGACGAGCAGGTTATCGAGTGCTGCGACGGCTACGGCATAGCAATGGCAATGACCGGCATCCGCCTCTTCCATCATTAATATGGACGCGCTTTGTGAGAACTGCTGGTATAACGAATACGACGAGGAAACGGACGGGAATTTCTGTTCGCTCACCCTTGACGAGGACGAATACGTCCGCCTTATGCAGGACAAAAATAAGACCTGCAGATACTTCCGACCGGCAGGCGACGAATATGATATAGTAAAAAAACAAAACTGAGAAACCGTTTGGTTTCTCAGTTTTTTGTTTGTTATTCGGGTGTTTTTACGTCCGCGGTTACGCGCATACCGAGGTTCTTTGTTACTTTCTCGTCAACGTGGGAAAGCAGGACGGTCGAGTGCATTTCGGCGTTGTTGAGTCCCTTGAGCTGGTCGAGCGCCTTTTTTGCGTTTTCGTCGGTCACAGCCGAGATTGAAAGCGCAATCAGCACCTCGTCGGTGTGAAGGCAGGGATTCTTGTTGCCGAGATGATTTACCTTGAGTTCCTGAATCGGGCGGATAACGTCGGGATTTATAAGAAGAATATCGTCGTCAATTCCGCCGAGGCTCTTGAGCGCGTTGAGAAGCACTGCCGAAGCGCAGCCGAGAAGGTCGGACGTTCTGCCGGTTACAACCGTTCCGTCGGCAAGCTCGATAGCCGCCGCGGGAAGCTCGGTGAGCTCTGCCTTTTTCCTTGCGGCAACAACGCTCGCGCGGTCTTCCACGCTGATTCCCGCCTGATTCATCAGAAGCTCAAGCTTGAAGAGCTCGTCGAGATTTTTCTGTCCCTTTGCAACGTCGCGAAGGGCTTTGAAATATCTGCGGATAACCTCCTGCTTCGCCGCTTCTTTAACAGCCTCGTCGTCAACTATGCAGTTGCCCGCCATATTTACGCCCATATCGGTCGGGCTCTTGTAGGGGCACTCGCCGTAAATTCTGTCGAAGGTTGCCTTGAGAACGGGGAATATTTCAACGTCGCGGTTGTAGTTTACGGTGGTTTCGCCGTAAGCCTCGAGATGCCACGGGTCAATCATATTTACGTCGTTGAGGTCTGCGGTTGCAGCCTCGTATGCGATGTTTACGGGATGTTTGAGAGGAAGGTTCCAGATGGGGAAGGTTTCAAACTTCGCATAGCCCGCCTTTACGCCCCTCTTGTGCTCGTGGTAGAGCTGGGAAAGGCAGGTCGCCATCTTTCCGCTTCCGGGGCCGGGGGCGGTGATGATAACGAGCTCGCGCTGAGTTTTGATGTAGTCGTTTTTGCCGAAGCCGTCGTCGCTGACAATCCTGGTAACGTTTGAGGGATAGCCGTCGATAACGTAGTGATGATAAACGGGATAGCCCTTTTCGCCGAGCCTTGCCTCAAATTCGAGCACCTTTTCCGTCGGCGCGTATTTTGTGAGCACAACGCTTCCGACCATAAGCCCGATTTCGTTGAATTCGCTTATAAGGCGCTCAACGTCGTGGTCGTAGGTGATGCCGTAGTCGGCGCGAACCTTTTCCCTCTCAACGTCCTCGGCGCTTATAGCGATAACAATCTCGGCTTCGTTTTTGAGCTGCAGAAGCATCTGAAGCTTAGAGTCGGGCTGAAAGCCGGGAAGCACTCTTGAGGCGTGATAGTCGTCAAAAAGCTTGCCGCCGAATTCAAGATAGAGCTTGCCGCCGAACTCGTCGATTCTATCTCTGATTCTGCTTGACTGCATACTGAGATATTTGTCATTATCAAAGCCGATTTTATACATCGTATATTCTCCTTCTTCCAAACAAATCTAAAAAACATTATAGCACAACTAAATATGTAATATCAACGATTTGAAAGAAATAATTGAAATTAAATAAAATCTTTGCCGACGGGGCGAAAATCGGTAAAATTTGGGCAAAATCAACAGTAATTCAACAAATTTTATGTTTTTTTTAGTATTTTTATTGCATTATTCTTTTTCATATGGTATTATTAAAAAGTAATTTAGTTATATGCTATATTAATATACATATAATTATTTATAATCATTCGTCCACCAGACGGTGATTCATCAAAATTTGCAGGCCGGGCGACGCTTTCTGCCTGCGTAAAAATATTTTTTCAAAGGAGAAAATTATGAAAAAGGTAAGAAATCTAATCGCAATCCTTGCAGTAGTAATGTTGCTGGTTCTCAATGTAACACCTGCATTTGCAACTGAGGATGAGGTTCGTGCGGTTGCTGACGGCGTTCTGTTCCTTTCACAGAACATTGACGGTCAGCCCTACACCCGCGGCTCATGCTTCCTCATCAACGAGGACACAGTTATTACTTCAAACCACTGCGTACACTTCACAAACGTTGAGTATAAGGCTCTCTATGATTTGTACGGCTACAAGCAGGAAGATGTTGATAAGCTGCTCACCTACACGGTAACAATCCAGAGCGACTTCACAATCCCCGCAACGCTTGTAAACAGCAGTGAGCTCATGGACTTCGCTATCCTCAAGCTCAGCCAGCCTATTTCAAACCATACTTATCTCAAGCTTCGTGACAGTAAGACTGTTAAGCCCGCAGAGACGGTTTATTCAGTAGGTTTCCCGGCAGCAAAGGATACCACATGGTACTACAACCAGAAGGACATCACCTTCGAGTCAGGTACTATCAACAAGACTCAGTTCACACTTGAAGATTACTGGGTAGCAGATTCACCGTTCTTCTTCTATGAAGACGAAAACGGCGTTGCTGTTCCTGTTCAGGTTCCTTATGATTTCAAGGGTGAAGCTCTCATCGTAAGCGGCGGCACATTCACAGGCGGCAACTCAGGCGGACCTCTTGTTGACGCTAACGGTAACGTTATCGGCGTTTGCGCAGCAGGCGACGGCGGCACAAGCTGCTATGCTTCTGCTATCGACCAGGTAATGGAAGTTCTTGACACCGTTAATATTGAATACACCGCAGCAAGCGACACACCTGAACCCACAACAGGCGCAGTTGACGACACAACAACTGCAGCAGCTACAACAGCAGCTCCCGAGCCGACAACCGGCAGCGGCAAGAGCCTCGGCATCGGCACAGGCGCTATCATCGGTATCGCTGTAGCAGCAGTAGTAGTTATTCTTCTCATCGTTGTAATCATCGTTGTAGCTTCCAAGAAAAAGAAGGGCGGCCCGGACGACGCTAACGGCGGATTTGCTCCTGCAGGTCCTCCCCAGCAGCCTCCGATGCCTCCTCAGCAGCCCCCGATGGCTCCTCCGGCAGCACCTCCTCAGGCTCCTCCGGCAGCACCCGCAGGCGGCGACGTTGAAGGCACAACAATCCTCAGCTCAAATATGGGCGGCGCAGACGAGACAACAGTTCTCGGTGCAAGCGCAACAAACGCTTATCTTGTAAATAAGGCAACAGGCGAAAGAATCAACATCGACAAGCCTTACTTCAAGATTGGTAAGGACCCGAGCAAGGTTGATTACTGCGTAAAGAACAATCCTTCAGTTTCACGTTTCCATGCAGCAATCGTTCTTAAGAACGGCGAATACTTCATCTTTGATAACGGTGCTACAAACCACACCTTCATCAACGATACAATTATTCCTGCAAAGGCTGAAACACCTATTTCCGACGGCGCAACAATTAAGCTCGCTGACGAGAAGTTCGAATTCAAACTCAGCTAAAAAAGGGCATAAACACGCCAAGTTATAGTTGATTTAGTTACAAATTGTAAGGACGGGTAGAAATACCCGTCCTTTTTTCAACAATCCGACAATCGAAAAGCACTGCGGACATCGAATCCGCAGTGCTTTTGGCGTTTTCCGTTTTTTGCTCTCGTCATAACATCCTCTGTGATTGGAATATAATGCAAAGCATAATATTAATAATCACTACGGATGTTCTTCCTCTCCGATGCGGTACAAGTATCCGCATCGGTAACAAATCAAAATGCAAAACATTTTGATTTGAGATGAGAAACATATGAAACAGTCATTAGAAAAAGCGACTGTATTTTTCTTCGACTGTGAAATGTGTTTGGACGACAGCTCCCGCTCGCAAGAAAACGGAATTCTGTACCTTTTTAAGCTGAGTTACCTGAAAGGGCATAAACACGCCGGGAATTCAGGCTAATAAATAATATGGGCGACCTCGTAAGAGGTCGCCTTTTTTTAATTGTGGTGACAGCTTGATGAGTGGGGGCAGTCGGCGCATTTGCATCCGCACGAGCCTATGCCCGCCTTCTTATCCTTAACTATCTTGCGTATTGCAAGGAAAACAACTGTAGCAAGGACGAGAACCGTCAGAGCCGTCACCCAGTTAGCCTGAATGAATTGAAGCATATATCATCACCTCAGATGATTTTCGTTGTATTTATTCTTACGAACGAGCATATAGCAGATTGCCGCAAGTGCCGCCGTAGCCGCGATAATGCCGAGAATGTGATTCTTTATATCGCCCGTGAACAGGCAGCCGAACTGGAACACAATAAGAGATATGAGATATGCAAAGCCGCACTGATATCCGATTGCAAACCACGTCCATTTCGCGTTGTTCATCTCTCTCTTGATTGCGCCGATTGCCGCAAAGCAGGGTGCGCAGAGAAGGTTGAACACAAGGTACGAATAGCCGGCGATTGCACCGTGTCCGCTGCTGAAGGAATTGAAATCCGCAGCGAGATTGTTCCAGATTTCGTCGCCGTTTTCGGCAAGCTCGCCGCCGAAGTGGTAGAGCTGACCGAACGTGCCGACAACGTTTTCCTTTGCGATTAAGCCCGTCACAGCGGCAACAGCCGTCTTCCAGCTGCCCCAGCCGAGCGGGATGAACATCCACGCAAAGAGATTGCCGATTTTTGCCATAAGCGAGTTGTCGATATCCTCAATCATACCGAAGCTGCCGCCCTCGACGCCGAAGTTGAGGAAGAACCAAACGACGATGGTTGAAAGAAGGATAACCGTGCCCGCCTTTTTGATGAACGACCAGCCGCGCTCCCACGTTGAGCGAAGCACAGTACCGACCGTTGGCAGATGATATGCGGGAAGCTCCATAACGAACGGCGCAGGGTCGCCCGAAAACCTCTTGGTTTTCTTGAGCATAATGCCCGACACGATAATCGCCGCAACGCCGATGAAATATGCCGAAGCCGCAACAAGTCCGCTGCCGCCGAAAAGCGCGCCTGCGATTAAACCGATAATCGGGAGCTTTGCCGAGCACGGAACGAACGTTGTCGTCATAATTGTCATACGGCGGTCGCGCTCGTTTTCAATAGTTCTTGAAGCCATAACACCGGGAATACCGCAGCCCGTACCGATAAGCATCGGGATAAAGCTCTTGCCCGAAAGTCCGAAATGGCGGAAAATCCTGTCCATAACGAAAGCGACACGAGCCATATAGCCGCAGCCCTCAAGAAATGCGAGCATAACGAAAAGCACAAGAATCTGCGGAACGAAGCCGAGAACTGCGCCGACACCCGCAACGATACCGTCTGCGATAAGTCCGTAGAGCCACGGTACGAGGTGGGGCTCAAGGAACTTTTCAAGCAGCGAAGGAATCCATTCGCCGAAAAGCACGTCGTTAACCCAATCCGTTGCGCCCACGCCGACCGTTTTCATCGCGATATAATATACGAGGAACATAACTACCGCGAATATCGGTAAACCGAGGAAGCGGTTTGTAACGACCTTATCAATCTTATCGCTTGTTGACAGCTTGCCCTTGTTTGCCTTGTTGTAGCAGGACTTGATAATCGTGCCGATATAGACGTATCTCTCGTTTGTGATGATGCTTTCCGCGTCGTCGTCAAGCTCGTCCTCGGCAGCCTTTATGTCCTCTGCAATATGGTCGAGGTCGGCTTTGCTCACGTTCAGCTTTTCGATGACCTTCTCATCGCTTTCAAAAAGCTTGATTGCGTACCATCTCTGCCGTTCCTTCGGCATATCGTGGAGAAGCCTTTCCTCAATGTGGGCAAGCGCGTGCTCAACCACGCCGCTGAAAGAGTGCTGGGGCGCCGCAGCCTCGCCCGACGCCGCCTTGATTGCAGCCTCGGAAGCCTCGTCAATTCCCGTGCCCTTGAGCGCGGAAATTTCAACAACGGGGCAGGCGAGCTGACGCGAGAGCTCAGCCGTGTCAATTTTGTCGCCGTTCTTTTTCACAACGTCCATCATATTGATTGCCACAACGACGGGTATGCCGAGCTCAACGAGCTGGGTTGTGAGATAGAGGTTTCGCTCAAGGTTTGTTCCGTCAACGATGTTGATAATCGCGTCGGGCTTTTCGTCGATGAGGTAATCCCTTGCAACGACCTCTTCAATGGTGTAGGGGGACAGGGAATAGATTCCCGGCAGGTCGGTGATTGTGACGTCGCCGTGCTTTTTCAGCTTGCCCTCTTTCTTTTCAACTGTAACGCCGGGCCAGTTTCCGACATACTGGTTTGCGCCCGTCAGCGCGTTGAACAATGTTGTTTTACCGCTGTTCGGGTTGCCGGCAAGTGCAATTTTTATGCTCATAGTATCTTCCTTTCCGAGTTAGCGTTTGCTAACCTTTATGATAAAAAATTATTCAACTTCAATGAGCTCTGCGTCGCCCTTGCGGATTGAGAGCTCGTAATCCCTCACGGTGATTTCAACCGGGTCGCCGAGGGGTGCAACCTTGCGAACGTAGATTTCCACGCCCTTGGTAATGCCCATATCCATAATTCTGCGCTTGAGAGCGCCCTCGCCGCGGATACGCTTTACCCTGCAGGTTTCGCCGATTTTTACGTCTCTGAGTGTCATATTCCTACCTCCTGATTAAATATAGATTTTCATTGCCATCTCTTTGCTGACGGCAACGCGTGTTTCCTTTACCTTTACGATGATATTTCCGTTTTGCTCGGTTATCACCGAGACCGTGTCGCCGACGATGAAGCCCAGATTTTCAAGGTGTTTTCTCACCTCGGGCTTGCCGCCGATTTTCTTTATTACGTTAACGCTTCCCGCGTCCGCGCAGCTGAGCGGTAACATAAAACCGCCTCCTCCTGATTCTGTTATGTCGGGTGTTAGCCTTTGCTAACCGATTATATTATAGTTAGCAAATGCTAACTTGTCAAGCGTTTTTTTATAAAACTTGAAATATTTATGTTATTGTGTTAAGATAACGTTAGTTTTAATGGGGTGATTATGTGGTTACAAAAGAATCAGGCGAAATGTATCTTGAAACGATTTACATCCTTTCGCAGAAATCAGACACGGTCAGAAGAATTGACGTGAGCAAATATATGGGCTACGCGAAGCCTTCGGTTACAAGGGGAATCAGTCTGCTTGTTGAGAAGGGGCTCGTCACGGTTGACGAGAGCGGAAACCTCTCTCTTACAAAGAAGGGCGAAAAGGACGCGGCGCAGATTTACGAGCGCCATACGGTTCTGACGAAGATGTTTGTGAATCTCGGCGTTGACGAGAAAACCGCGGCGGACGACGCCTGCCGCATAGAGCACTACATCAGCGACAAAACCTTTAACGCGATAAAAAAGCATATGAAGGAATACGAATAAAAGAATAAACGAAAAGACTGTTCTGCGATTGTGCAGAGCAGTCTTTTTTGCACCTTTTTAAGCTGAGCTACCCGAAAGAACAAACAAACCACCGCATACCGAATGGTGTGCGGTGGTTTTGTTTTAACTGAGGAGGAAGGGAGTGAACTCTCTTGACTCCCAGTCAGTGAAGGCGTTGGGGATGTCGACCGAAGTCGAAATCACGTCTTCCGTGACTGTGTATACGACCTTGAATTCAGGTTCGGAATAATTCATTATTTCTTTTTTCATAGTTCCGCTCCTTTCTTAGTCGTCGAATGCAGCTTCCGCTGCCTTAGCATATCTGTATACGCCCCTCATCATAGCCTTGAGTTCTTCGTTTTTGGGATGAGTGCTGCTGTGGTTTGTAACCGACAGGATGTAGGCGTAGCCGTTGTACGTGATTACAGTATCGCCGACCGTAACGGTGAAGGTCTTTCCGAAATCGTTTGCATAAAGTCCCGTAACGCTTACGCAGAGCTGGTCGTCAACCTTAATAATTTGTGCGTTGAGACCGCCCGTAACGCTGACGTTCATTCTGCGGGCCTCAAGCTCCGTAACGTTGCCGAGGTAGAATCTGAACTCGGGCCAGAGCTGTGCAATGTAGGTAACGCCTATAATCTGTGCCTTGCCCTGCTGGTCGAGGCTGAGAAATGCGTTTGTGTTGAGGTCGCTGAGCTCAGCCGATGTGAACGGGTCGTTGTATTTTGCAAACGTGGTCTCCGAGGTTTTAAGCTCCTCTGCGGTACCGACCTTTGTGATTGAATAAGCCTCGCCGCTGTTTATCTCCATATGCTTTGCCTCGTACTCGAAGTATTCGTTTGCAAGCTGACCGTAGTTGAGAATTGTCTCGCAGAGCTTTGCATATGCTCTTGATTCGTCGGTCTTGTCATCGTCGTCGAGCTGGTTGAAGTAGTTGATGTAGTCCTTGCAGTAGCTTTCGATTGAGAGGAAGAAAACAACGTCGTTGCCACCCTCGTCTTTAATCGGGTCTTCGTTCTCGTCGAGAACCGTTACCTTGTACTTTTCGCCAATCTGTGCGGGAGCCGCCTCAAGAGGAAGCACGCTTGTGCCGTAGTACGGGTCTGTTGACGGGTCGGTGGAGGTGTGCTTTTCAAGGTCCGTTACGGGAACGAGCTTTGGTCCGCGCTCGGCGCTCTCAACGTAGATGGTATCAATGTACTCGTATGAGAGATAAGCTGCGCCGTAGTATTCCATATCAACAAGGAAGTCAAGCTCCATCGTGTCCTCAACGGTCATATAGTAGCCGTTGTAGGGAGTGTCCTCAACTGTAAATGTTGCACTTACGGTTACGTCCGACTCGGGCATTACAAATGTGTACTCATTTGCGTTTTCACCCTGCGTGACAGTAATCGGATTGTTGTCGCTGTCAACGACTGTGAGCTCGTTAAGAGCGGCGTTATCATTTGGATGAACGGTGAGGGTTATGGTTTCGCCGCCTGCAATCTTCTCGTATTCAACATCATAGTCGGAGGAGGTTACATAACCGCCGTTTGTGTCCTTATCAGCCTCAGCGGTTAATACGTTAACGTCACAACCGAATACGGGGTGGATTGCCAAGCCGTCGCTGCCGTCTGAATATGTCCAGGGGAGGAGCGTAAACGTCTGACCGCTCTGCTGTTCAAACTCGGGGTTAACCTCGTCAACAAATGCGTCGAGGGTTTCCTTAAGGTCTGTTTCAAGCGGAGTTGCGGAAACAACTTCAACCGCGTCGCCGACATCGCTGCCCACGGGTTCACCGCTTACAACAGTTGCGGGATAAACCGTTCCGCCCTTTGACGGGGAGCTGTAATAACCCGCAGTACAGGTGTACGGCGAAGCGTTACCGTAGCTGTTGTGCAAATAGGTGATAGCCTTTGTGCCGTCAGCGGCAAAAGCGTTTTCAAATTTTATATCGGTGTCTGCGGTTACAGCGCCGTAACGCGCCTCGTTTGCGCTTACCGCACCGAAATTATAAACGTTTACAACTTCCGAGTTACCTGCCTGTGTTTCGCTTTCCTGACAGATACCGACAATTCCGCCCGTTGGTCCGTCATTTGCGTCGCCGCCGGTCGTTGTTACAGTGCCGACATTGTAGCAGTTTGTGATTGAGTTGTACTGCTGGGGGTAATAGAAATCTCCCTCATCAACGGAGCCTTGTATCGGGCTGCCGTAGGTGTTTGTTCTTGTGTGACCTAC
Organism: uncultured Eubacterium sp.; assembly: GCA_905234495.1. Taxonomy (GTDB): domain Bacteria; phylum Bacillota; class Clostridia; order Oscillospirales; family Acutalibacteraceae; genus Eubacterium_R. The sequence continues at coordinate 150,645 of CAJOHE010000004.1, forward strand.
GATGCCGCCTAAATTGCTGGAGGAAACGGCAGTAATATTACCTGTGTTAAAGCAGTTCACTATTGCCGCCGAGTTAACCTCTGCCGCAACGCCGCCGCTTCCGCAGGCTGAATTCGTTGAAACGGTTATGTCGCCGTAGTTGCCGCACCTGTTGATTACAACCGATGAATAGTTGCTTGATTCAGCAAGAATTCCTGCGTATTCATTGATTGTACCCGTGGTTTCTGGATTTGAGGAAACATCGCCGTAATTGTAGCAGTCAATGATTGCACCGTAGTTCATATTGTCAACGCTGCCGCTTGATATAAAAGAACCAACTATTCCGCTTCCGATATAGTCGGAGGAGATTGTCGCCCTGTTTACGCAGTTTTTAACAAGCGTCGTGGTGCTTTTTCTCGCGTATGCAAGCATACCGCCTGCAACTCTGTATTTGCCCGAGCCGCCTCTGCCGTTGATTACAACATCCTCGCCTACCGTGCAGTTTTGGATGGTCAGCGAGCCCATATAGTTGTCGGCAATCATACCTGCGGTGTAATTCCAGTTCTTTGAAAAGTCGCTTCCTGCCATAATCACGCAGTCGCCCTCGAGGTGGCAGTTGATGATTGAGTCATCGCCGAGAGATACGGGAGCAAACGGTGCTGTCCAGGTGTAAGCGCTGTCAATGGTGACGTTTTCAAGAGTAAGGTCCTTTATCGTCGCATTTCCGAGAAACGGAAAAAGACCTGTGCAGAATCCGTCGGACGCGACCATAGTGATGTTGTTTATGGTGTGGTTGTGTCCGTCGAAGGTGCCGCAGAACTGAGCTCCCGCATCGCCGTTTGAATCGGGACAGATATAGTTCTGCGTCATAGTGATATCCTGCAGAAGATTAACGGTTGCGCCTTCGAAGTAATAGTCGTTATTGTTGCTTGCGTCATTTAAACAATCCCTGAACGCAAGGAGGTCTGCCTCTGTGGAAATATCATAAACGCCGTTGTCGGGATCCCAAGTGTTTTGTGACGCCGTTACAGTGAAGGGAATTGACACGGTTATGAGACAGGTAGCCATAATTACAGACAAAATCTTCTTGGTTAATCGCAATTTTATTGCCTCTTTTCTGTCTAAAAATAGATTTTTCCTTTATAATTGTTTATAAAGATACATTTTAATATTACTACTTTGTTAAATGGTTGTCAGTATAAAAATGGACATATATTTACAACTGGACGCAAAAAAGACAGCCCCGCCAATCGGCAGGACTGTTTTAAGTGTAATTTTTTATTTATTTCTGTAGATAATTGCTTCCCTTTCGGGGCCGTTTGAAACCATTGTAATCGGGTAGCCGAGCTCCTTTTCAATGAATTCCACATAATCCCTCGTTTCCTTCGGAAGCTTGTCGTACTCTCTTATTCCTCTTATATCGCAGTGCCAGCCCTTCATTGTTGTGAGTACGGGCTTGCACTTTTTGAGCGTCGGAGTGGTCGGGAAGTCCTTAATCACCTTGCCGTCAACCTCGTAGCCCGTGCAGATTTTTATTTCTTCAAGATATGAGAGACAGTCGAGCGCGGTCATTACAACCTGGGTTGCGCCCTGACACTCAACGCCGTAGCGCGTTGCAACGCAGTCAAACCAGCCTACGCGGCGGGGTCTGCCCGTCGTAGCGCCGAATTCGCCCTTGTCGCCGCCGTGGATACGAAGCTCCTGAGCCTCGTCCTCGTCGAGGATTTCAGACACGAATTCGCCTGCGCCTACAGCCGAGGAATAAGCTTTTGTTACAACGACGATGTCCTCAATCGCGTGGGGCGGAAGTCCTGCGCCGACAGCGCCGTAGCCCGCAAGGGTTGAAGATGAGGTAACCATCGGATAGATACCGAAATCGGGGTCCTTAAGCGTTCCGAGCTGACCCTCGAGGAGAATGTTTTTGCCCTCCTTCATTGCATTCATAAGGTAGGTGTGAGTGTCGCAAACGTAGGGTGCAATCTTCTCTCTGTAGTCAACGCAGGTGTTGTAGAGCTCTTCCTCGTCGAGAAGGGGCTTGTTGTAAACGTATTTGAGTGTGAGATTTTTGAGCGTGCAGATATTCTTAATCTTTGCTCTGAGCGTTTCGTCGTCGAAAAGCTCGTTCACCTGAATGCCGATTTTTGCAAACTTGTCGCTGAAGAAAGGCGCGATGCCCGACTTTGTTGAGCCGAAGGCGTTTTTGCCGAGTCTCTCTTCCTCATATTCGTCGAGAAGAATATGGTAGGGCATAAGAATCTGAGCCCTTTCGCTCACAAGAAGGTTGGGGTTGAGCCCCGCCTTTTTAACGTCCTCAAGCTCGGTTAAAAACTTGTTTATGTCAAGCGCAACGCCGTTGCCGATAATGCAGGTTGTGTGGTTGTAGCACACGCCCGACGGCATAAGATGAAACGCAAAGCGTCCGTGCTCGTTGATGATTGTGTGACCTGCGTTAGCGCCGCCCTGAAAACGAACGACGATATCGCTCTGTCCTGCGAACATATCGGTGATTTTGCCCTTGCCTTCGTCGCCCCAGTTGGCGCCTACTATAGCTCTTACCATTTCTTCTATCTCCTCACATTTGAATGAATATATACTTTAAAGTTGTGGCGACTACCCGCCGGGCGGTGCCCAAAATTTTGTTCACGCAAAGGGTTGCGCTCCAAAATTTTGACCGCTACGAAGTTCTTTTTTCTCCCTTCATCTCGCACTGCGAGCGGTCGAAAACGAACCATCGCCCCAGTTGGCGCCTACTATAGCTCTTACCATTTCTTCTATCTCCTCGTTTAATAAACTGTCAAAATAAAAAAGGCACAGCGGAGTCTGTGCCCTTGATTTATTATATTATAACATTAAAGCATTGTCAACAAAGATATTTTGTGATATGATGAAATTATCAAGTGAGGTGACAGTATGAAAATATATAACGTTATGCAATACGGCGCCAAGGGCGACGGCGTTACAAACGACGCATTTGCAATTCAGCACGCTATTGACGACTGCGCAAAGCGCGGCGGGGGCAGGGTTGTGCTGCCGAGCGGCTACACCTTTTACTCGGATTCAATAAGGCTTCGCGCAAACGTTGATTTGCACATACAGAAGGGCGCAAGGCTCAAGGCGACCTCGAATATCGACGGCTACATCAGACCGAACAAGCTGATAAACGACCCGAAGACGGCGCAGATTGGCAATCCCGTTACGGGCAAGCCGAGCTTTGTTTTCATCTACGGCTTCGAGGCTGACGGCTGTATGATAAGCGGCGAGGGAATTATCGACGCAAACGGCCACGCCTTTGTTCAGCGCAAGGACAGATACTACGTTACGGGCGAATTTTATCCCCGTCCGACGGTTATCTACGTTGAGCACAGCAACAACATTACCTTCAGGGATTTCACGGTTGTTGACGCTTCGTTCTGGACGCTTCACCCCGCGGGCTGCGACGACGTGCTCATCGACAAAATCAGGATTCTCAACGACCTCGACGTTGCAAACAGCGACGGTATCGACCCCGACCACTGCACAAACGTGAGAATCATCGGCTGCCATATTGAGTGCGCCGACGACTGCATCTGCCTCAAGACCTCGAAGGGCAACAGCGAATACGGTCCCTGCGAGAATATCATCATCGAGGGCTGCACGCTTATCTCGACCTCTGCCGCTATTAAAATCGGCACAGAGGGCGTGAATGATTTCAGAAACATCATCGTTTCAGACTGTACGATAAGCCGCTCTAACAGGGGCATCTCGATTCAGATTCGTGACGGCGGAAACGTTGAAAACGTCACCTATCAAAATGTCATCATCGAGACGAGGCGCTTCTGCCCCGACTGGTGGGGTACGGCTGAGCCGATTGTCATCACGACCTTTGACAGGGACGAGGCGACGGTCAGCGGCCACATCAGAAACGTCCGCTTCTTCAACGTCACCGCAAAGGGTGAAAACGGCGTGTTAATCCACGGCAGCGCGGACAATGTGATTGAGGACGTCACCTTTGAAAACTGCCGCATCGAGCTTACGAAAACGAGCAAGTGGCCCTGCGGTCTCTACGACCTGCGCCCCTGCCTCGACTACGGTGTTGAGAGGTTTGACAATTCGGCGTTCTTCATTAGGTACGCAAAGAACGTAACGCTTGAAAAAACAAAGACCTGCTGGGGTAATCTCTGTCCCGAATACAAGCACGCAATCGCCGCGGAAAACGTTTCGCAGATGAGGCTTGTCCGCTTTGAGGGAAGCTCGGTTGACGAGGACACCGAGGACTTCAGACTTGAGAATGTTACTATTAAGGAGGGCTGATTATGGTACAGCTTAAAGGATATAAGGTAAATAAATTAGAGCTTGAAAACAAGGTGGCAAACGGCACCCAGCTCAAGCTCAACAATCAGATGAAATATAACGTAAACTATGTTGACGGCGACAGCGTTTGCGTCGGAAATCTTGAATTCAGGATTGTGGACGAAAACCAGAATCCGTTTGAAATCAGGATAGAGATGGTGGCGCAGTTCGGCTACGAGCCCGGCGACGACAAGGCGGACATTCACGTTCAGTCCTTCGACCAGCTCTTCCCGTTCCTTCGCCAGATTATCCATTCGGCAACCTCGTTTACGGGAATGCCCGGACTGCTCATCCCGATTGTGCACCTCAATCCCGACACGGTAAAGGTGAATAACAAGACCGACGAAAACGAATCGTCACCTCTTAATTAAACTATAATAAAACCCACACAGTATTTACTGTGTGGGTTGTTTTTTATACTACTGTGTGGGTTGTTTTTTATACTAATGTTTTAAATTGTCTGCCTTTGGCAACGCCCTTTTCTTCATACATCTTTTCGAGGTCGTCGAGCCAATAGGAATATTCCTCATCGTATCTGTGGCAGGTCAGGTCGTAGTTTTCGCTGAACCAATTTCCCGCGTACGCCGTGGTCTTTTTTGCGCCGTAGTAGTTTACGTGGTTGCCCTCGTCGCGGAAGTCGACGCTGTAATCAATGTCAAATCCTTCGGGCTCAATACTCATATCGAGGAACTTGATTCCGAGCTCGTCGGAAAGCTGCTGAACGGCGTTGTGCCTTGCATAGCTCCACGTATTTGCGGACGGAACGGACATCAGAGCGAAGTCGATTCCGTATTCGTCGCAGAGCTCCTTTGCAAGAGTAACGTAGCGGACAACGTCGCTTTCAAGCGGCTCAACCTTGTCGTTTTCGTCGATATAGGGCGAGCGATGAGCGTTCTTGAAAACGCGCTTTGAGAAGAAATAGCCGTGCATATAGGTGTCGGTATTTGCAGGCGACGAGAGGATGAGCTGCTTCCACCTGTCGTGGAATTTGAATATGCTGAGTTCCTCTTCCGTGAATTCCTCAATCGTCTTGTCGTTGAAAAAGCGGATTGTCGGCAGTCCGCTCTTATACTTTGCAACGCCGTTTTCAAAGTCGTCGGGATAGTCGCTGTAGAGCATATCGCACTCAAACACGATGACGTCGGGGCTCTGCTTTTTCAGAAAGTCGTTGAGAAGGTAATACGATTCGCTTGCGCTCTGCCTCGGGGCGGCGACAACCGTTCCCGTGTAGCCGTACATACAGAACATACCGGCGGGGCAGAAGGCTGAATAGAGGTCGCTGTTGCCGAAAAGACCTATCTGAATCGTGTTTTCCTTTTCGTTGGTGTAGACCGTCGAGTAGAAATACTTCGTGTCGGAAAACTGTCCCGTTTTTTCCTTTGCAAAGAAGGTGTAGGAAAGCGCGGTGAGAGCAAAAATGAGCGCAAGAACAAACGCGAGCACCTTTACAATGCTGACGGCAATTCTCTTATTCACTTTTTTCTTTTTTGTATCGCTCATAGTTTAACCTCAGAAGTTAGCGTAGAGAAGGTCGGGCGCACCGTAGTGTTCGCCGTATGCGCCGAGAATTACGATAACAAGCACCGCCGCAACGTAGAGCACGAGCTTGCAGATAAACGGCAGGCGAAGAATCTTTCTGCCGACGTCGATTCCGTTTTCTTTTAGCAGACCGACGAGGAAAATCAGCACCGTTCCGACCGCGAGAATAGCGTAGTCGAGAAGGTCGAGACCGAGTCCGTTTTTAGCGCCGACCGTGAGCACGGAAATGTCAATATTAGTGAATATTGCTTTGATTGCAAGGAATACGTCGCCGAGGGATTCGGCTCTGAAAATGAGCATTCCTACGTTTACGATAACGAAGGTGCGAAGAATCTGGAACAGCGAGAACGCCTTGCTCTTTCTGTCGATTTTCAGCTTTTCGCAGACCTTTTTGCTCAGCGGCTCAACGAAGAGTCCGAGCATCATAAGCACGTAGTAGTAAAGTCCGTAGACGATATATTTCCACGCGGCGCCGTGCCAGAAGCCGTTTCCGAGCCATACGAAAAACAGGGCGGGCGCCGTCGGTATAAGCTTTGCGTAATACGGATCAAATTTTTTCTTTGCCGATTTCGTCAGATTCATAAACGATTTTGAAAGTGAAATCGGGTAGAATATGTAGTCCCTCAGCCATTGACCGAGAGTGATGTGCCACCTCTGCCAGAACTCGTTGATGCTCTTTGCAAAGAACGGGCGGTTGAAGTTTATCGGCATCTCGATTCCCATAATTTGGGCGAGGCCGTTGATGATGTCCATAACGCCCGAAAAGTCGCAGTAGAGCTGAAGGGTGTAGCAGAGAATCGCGAGCCCGACGATTACGCCCGAACGCTCGGGGTCAAAGTCGTCGAACACGTTGTTTACAAGGCTGCTCACCCTGTCGGCGATGACAACCTTTTTGAAAAGTCCCCACACGACGAGCTGAGCGCCGAGATATAGGTCGGGGAAATTAAACTTCTTCGGCTCGGAAAACTGTGGACCGAGCTTTTCCCATCTTGCGATGGGGCCTTCCATAATCGTGAGCATAAACGAGAGGAAGAGCGTGAGCTTGAGCGGGTTTTTGCACGCCTCGTGCTTGCCCCAGTAAACGTCCGTCAGATAGCTTACAGCCTGCAGGGTGTAGAAGGAAATACCGAGGGGCTGAACGACGTGAAGCGTTGGCACGTCGAGGCGGAAGATTGCGCCGAAGGTGCCGCCGAAGAAATTGCCGTATTTGATTACGATAAACAGACCGAGGTTTATTACAAGTCCGATTATCAGAAGTCTCTTTTTCTTTTTCTTGTAAAATTCCTTGAGCTCCTTGCGCTCTTTGCGGTCAACCTCTTTTTTCTTTACTTTGAATTCGTCGTTATATTTCTGCATCCCGAGCCCGACAAGCCAGATTGACACCGCGCTGACAAGCAGGCAGACCACGTGACCGTTTGCCGCAAAGAAATAATAAACGAGCGACCCGGCAAGCAAAGCACACCATTTCGCCTTTCTCGGCAAAATGGTGTAAATTATAAGGGTCGCCCCGAAATATAATAAGAAAAATTCAAACGTATTATACGGAATCATTTAAAGCGTCCTTAGGTTAATAAATTAGTCCTCGTCTGCGAGTCTTTCGATGAGCTCATAGAGAGCCTCAACGGTTTCAAAGTTTTCGGGAACGATGTCCATCGGCGAGATGTCAACGTCAAATTCGTCGGAAATCTCTGCAACGAGGGAAATCATACCCATGCTGTCAAAAATCTTTTCGTCAACAAGTCTTGTTTCGGGTGTGAAGTCATACTCGGGCTTTAAGCTGCCGAGAAGTTCGATAAGGTCGTTAATGTTCATAGCTGTTTCCTTCCTTTAATATTATTCACACAGCTCGTTTTCAAGCTGCTTTCTGTCGATTTTGCCGTTCTGGTTGTGGGGCATAAGCTTAACTCGCTCATAGCGGTCGGGCATCATATAGGCGGGAATTTTGCTCTTGAGGGCGTTGATAATTTCAACCTCGTCAAGCTTTTTCGCCTGATACACAAGGATTATTTTGTCCTGCTTTTTGTCGAATACGCAGACGCTTTCCTCGATTTTGTCGATGCCGCTTGCCGCAGCCTCGATTTCGCCGAGCTCAACGCGGTAGCCCATACGCTTAATCTGGAAATCCTTGCGCGTGATGTAGAGAATTTCGCCCCTCTCGTTTTCTTTAACGAGGTCGCCCGTTTTGTAAACAAGCTCGGGATAGTAGTTGTGAAGCGGATTCTGAACAAACGCCGCCGAAGTCTTTTCCTCGTTGTTGTAGTAGCCGAAGCACACAAACGAGCCGCGAACGTAAAGCTCGCCCTCTTCGCCGACTTCGGCAAGCGTGCCGTCTTCCTTTACAATCATAACGTCGCAGTTGTCACAGTGCTTGCCTATCGGAAGCGTTTCGCCGCTTTCAAACCTGCGGTCAACAACGTAGTAGGTGCAGATGTCGGTAGTCTCGGTCGGGCCGTAGAGGTTTGCAAAAACCGTGTCCTCGGGAAGGTTTTCAATCCAGTAGTTGAGCTGCTTTGTCGGCATAACCTCACCCGCAAAGAGCACCTTTTTGAGATACTCGGGCTTGGCGTACTTGAAAAGCTGCATATTTGCAACGATTGAAATTGCCGAGGGCACCCAGTAAATCGTGTTAATTTTCTGCTCGTTGAGATACGAGATGAGCTTAATCGGGAACGCGAAGTACATCTTGGGTACGATGCAGAGCGTTGCGCCCGCGCGGATTGTTGCGTAGACGTCCGACACGCTCATTGAGAAATAAAACGGCGTCTGGTTGCCGAATACGGTATCCTCGTTGATGTCAAACGCGTTTACAAACCATTCGGAATACGCGATAACGTTTTTGTGATTGATAACCGCGCCCTTGGGCATACCCGTTGAGCCCGAGGTGAAAAGGGCGTAGAGCGGGTCGGTGTCAATCATTCTGTCAAAAATTTCAGCAAGAACGTCATCGTCGTAAGGCTTTGCTATTGCGTCCTCGTAGACGATTACGCTGTCAACGCCGAGCGCCTTTGCCTTTTCAAGGTGAGCCTCGTCCGTCACCACGGCGACGGGGGAAAGGGTTTCAAAAATCTTTTCAACTCTTTCAAGGGGCATCTCGGTGTCCACCACGATGTAGAAATTATTTGAGCACGCGATGCCGAACATTGCGGGAAGCACCTGCACGCTCTTGTCGATATATATAGCCACGGGGCAGTTGCGCTTTTCAAGGGCTGCAAGCTGGGTTGCAATACTCTTGGAACAGTCGCGAAGCTCGCCGTAGGTAAGCGTTGAATTCACGTCGACAAACGCAGGTTTCTGCGGATTTTTTGCCGCGCTTTTTTCAACAAATTCAAAAATGCTTTTCATATATTACCTCGTTAAATGACGGTCAAAAAGTTGATTATCTTTATGCAGTAAACAGAGTATAGCACGGCACATTAAGATAATCAATACTTATTTTATGTTTTTTTATTTTTCGAGCAGACCGTTGTCGTCGAGCATCTTTACAAAGCCTTCAATATCGGCTTTTGCGCGCTCGGGTTCAACCTCGTATTCGTCGGTCACGAGCTTTACAGCCTCGTCAACCGTGATGTCGTTTAAAAAGCAGTCCCAGAAAAACGAGCCGCTCTCGTTTAATGTTATCATACCGTTGAATTCCCTGCTTGCGCTGCCGACGGGCACAACGATGAATGAGCCCGCGATTTCTCTTTTGGCAAAGCCGTCCTTAATCTTCATACCGTTTCCTCCGCTTTTGATAAATTCAGTATAGCAAATCGCACATCTTTTTTCAACCGAAATCGCTTTTTCTAACGAATTGTTAATATATTATCAAATTTTCAACTTTTTTCTTGCAGACAGACGTTAAATTAGTTATAATATTTACGGTAATTTTTGAAATATTACTGCGGCAGAATTTTTGCCGTAATAAATTTTGGAAGGAGTAATCAATATGATTTATTCACACGAAGTTGAAACAATGTGTCCTGTTGCGCAGGGCGTTGCCCACGGCGCGGCTCCGATTCCCGAGGAGGCAAAATGGGTAAAGGCTAAGGAAATCAAGGATATTTCCGGCTTCACACACGGTGTTGGCTGGTGTGCCCCTCAGCAGGGTGCCTGCAAGCTTACGCTCAACGTTAAAGAGGGCGTTATTCAGGAAGCACTTGTTGAAACGCTCGGCTGCTCGGGTATGACTCATTCGGCTGCTATGGCTTCCGAGATTCTTCCCGGCAGAACAATCCTTGAAGCGCTCAACACGGACCTTGTTTGCGACGCTATCAACACAGCTATGAGAGAGCTTTTCCTGCAGATAGTTTACGGCAGAACCCAGAGCGCATTTTCAGAGGGCGGTCTTGTTGTCGGCGCAGGTCTTGAGGACCTCGGCAAGGGACTCCGCTCACAGGTTGGTACCCTTTACGGCACGCTTGCAAAGGGACCGCGTTACCTTGAAATGGCAGAGGGCTACATCACAAAAATCGCTCTCGACGATAACGACGAAATCATCGGCTACAAGTATGTAAACTTCGGCAGAATGATGGACTTCATCAAAGCAGGCGACAGCGCTGACGCAGCTATGGAAAAGGCTTCGGGCCAGTACGGCAGAGTTGACGACGCAGCAAGACTTATCGACCCGCGTAAAGAATAAGAACAGGAGGATTATACAATGGCTTTATTTGAATCATATGAAAGAAGAGAAAAGCAAATCCTTGCTGTTCTCGAAAAGTACGATATTAAATCAATCGAAGAGTGCAGAGAAATCTGCAAGGCTAAGGGCTTTGACCCCTACACAATCACCGAAGGCATCCAGCCAATCTGCTTTGAAAACGCAAAGTGGGCTTACACGGTTGGCTGCGCTATCGCCGTAAAGAAGGGCTGCACAAGAGCTGCCGACGCAGCTGCGGCAATCGGCGAAGGACTTCAGGCTTTCTGTATCCCCGGTTCTGTTGCAGACCAGAGAAAAGTCGGCCTCGGCCACGGTAACCTCGGTAAAATGCTTCTTGAAGACGAGACAGAGTGCTTTGCATTCCTCGCAGGTCACGAGTCATTCGCAGCTGCAGAGGGCGCAATCGGTATCGCTGAAAAGGCAAACAAGGTAAGAAAGCAGCCGCTTCGCGTTATCCTCAACGGTCTCGGCAAGGACGCTGCTCAGATTATCGCAAGAATCAACGGCTTCACATACGTTGAAACCGAGATGGATTACTACACCGGCGAGGTTAAGGAAGTTTTCCGCAAGCCCTACTCAACGGGCCTTCGTTCAAAGGTTAACTGCTACGGCGCAAACGACGTAACAGAGGGTGTTGCAATTATGTGGAAGGAAGGCGTTGACGTTTCCATCACAGGTAACTCAACCAACCCGACGCGTTTCCAGCATCCCGTTGCAGGCACATACAAGAAGGAATGTGTTGAAAAGGGCAAGAAGTATTTCTCGGTTGCATCGGGCGGCGGTACCGGACGTACCCTTCACCCCGACAATATGGCAGCAGGCCCCGCTTCCTACGGTATGACAGATACAATGGGCAGAATGCACTCTGACGCACAGTTTGCAGGCTCATCCTCAGTTCCCGCTCACGTTGAGATGATGGGACTTATCGGCATGGGCAACAACCCGATGGTAGGCGCTACTGTTGCTTGTGCAGTTGCAGTTGAAGAGGCAATGAAATAATTTCAGGCTTCCAATAACCACCGCGACAATATAAATGCTGTATTGCATTAAACACTTGTAGGGAACGATGCCCACATCGTTCCGTCTTTACCAAACACATTAAAAAAGCCAAGGACTCAACGTCCTTGGCTTTTTTGCAAGAGTTCAATACATTTCTGCCCTGAACACACGCCCGAGACGAACCTTGCTAAAAAACTGCCCTGTTACCTTGAGCACGACAAGGACAGGGCAGTGCAGTTACGCAAGCTCCCGATGTAACAAACGCCTCGAGAACAACGTCCGAAACGAACTTGCTTCTCCTGCCGGTTAAATAAAGAACAAAATACAGTTACCTGCCAACACTTTGAAAGTGAAATGGCTTCTCGGTAAGTTCCGTTCATTATATCGTATCCAAATCAAGCTCTGTCAGTATTTCGTTGACAATATCAATGTCGGTAATTCCGTGTTGGAAGCAATAGGCGATTGCCAAATCAAACGGGTCCCATTTCATAAGGGCAAAGCCCGCTTTTTTTAGCAGGACTTCCGCTTCTTCAAACGAAAGGTCAAGCGCAAAGCAGAGCTTTATGGCGGTGTTTTTGTTAGGTCGGTAACAGTAGTCCGTTTTCATTTTTGAATAGAGCCTTCTGTCAATGTGCGCCTTGGTGTAAACCTCGATTGAAGACAGGTCTTTTTCAGCGACAATGTCAAGAAAAACCTGCGAAAAGCTTTTGTATTCCGCGTATTTCTTTTCCCACTCGTTGTATGAATCAACGTCAAGAGAATGCTTAACGCCGCTTTTCTGCCGTTCAAGATACGCTTTCCACTGTGCTTTCAGCTCGCTGACAGCGGTATTGATTTGTTTTCTGTTTTTCATTATCTTAAGCTTGTTTTTTATCTCGCTCACAGAATCACTTCCTATGAGCTAATTATATAACTAACCGTTATTTAATTTCAATACAAAATTGCCGACGGTACGGTTTTTCGTACAGGGATTGTTGTAATGCCGGTCAAAGCGCAAAACGCACGCCGACACAGCCAACCTCTGCACAATCACATTATAACACATAAAAAACAAAAGTGGTCGTTTCCAAAGCGACAAGACGTCTTGAAGTATTGATATTTCGTCATAACAGTATTATACTGTAATTGATGCAGGGGATATGGCTTTTTGCCCCCCTTGCTACCTAAAGCAAATACCGCTTGCAGAGCGATACTGCTATTTATAGAAAGCCGCTCAACAGAGTTCGGCTCTGGGCGTTATTCGCAAAACTGATGCCAAAATACGGTAACCGCAGCAAGTAAAGTGGTAACTTTTGGTGTGATAGAGTAACCACTAATAGAAGCATGTCAGTATTTCATACCCGACGCTTCATTGGTGCTCTGTTTAAGGTATGGCAACTATGCCCGCAGAGGACGATAATGCTATTGCCTTTTACATTTGCCAATATGCTTTGAACCCGCTTGGGCAATTGGAGCCCTCTGCGCGTAAAGCATATTGGTGCTTTTCCTGCTTACGGTGATTCGTAAAACCGAACCCGTCGTGATGAGCAGAGAACATCCGTGCCCGAAACTGCGCAACGGCAATTACAGCCTATTAGCGTTCAGTCGGGCACGGATTGTTTTTATTTTATTGAATATTATCCTGCGGTGTGATATATTATTATTGTATCATCTGAAAGGGGATAAATAATGGAAGATTATAACATCTTTATGTGTTACAGGGACAGCAGCTCCGCCCTGCTTGCAGGATATATTTATCTCGAGCTTGTCAATATCGACCCGCGTCTGAAAATCTTTTACGCGCCGAAATGTATTGACTACGGCGACGATTTTGTTGAAAAATGCGAAGCTATCGCGGGCTCGGTTTCACTTATGATAGTCATCATAAACAACCAGTTTTTCAGCCGCATTTCCGATTCGGAAGACGTTGTGAGCAAGGAGCTTCGCAGCGCGCTCAAAAATAAGGACTGCAAATTTCTTCCGGTTCTTTCCAACGACGTTGACTTCAGGGAAACGAGGCTTGAGCAGTTCTTTTCGGAAGAGGATATCAGCCGTATCACCCACATAAACCCGATACGTTTTACCGACGTTTACACCTTTGACACAGGTCTTTTGCGCGACCCGATTCTTGAGCATTTCGGGATTTCAAAGGATTCCGTGAGAGGCAACAGACACGGTGAAAGAAGCCACATCGCAACTAACAACAAGGGAAAGTATTTTTCCGATGAAAACAACAACGAGAAAAGGCGGCTTCTTCAGCAGCAGGCGCTTCTTCTCAAATACGATATGCCGATTTACGACAAGATGATTGAGGGCAAAAAGGACTTGTGCGTGCTCGACCTCGGAACGGGAAACGGCAGCACCTTTATGAACAGATTCGGTATGCGCCCCGAGGTGAAAAAGCTCATCGGAATCGAGTATAACGAGCTCAACGTCGTCCACGCAAACGAGCAGTACGGAAGCGAAAACGTCGCGTTTTATCAGGGGGACGTTGAGGCTGACGATTTCATCGACAGGCTTGAAGAAATAATGGACGAAAACGGAATTGAGGCGTTTGATTTTATCAATATCCTTGCGCTGATGAGCCACCTGAAAAGCCCATCAAAGCTTCTCAAAAAAATCAGAAAGGTATGTTCGCCCGACGCGCAGATTTTTATCCGCAATATTGACGACGGGTTAAACGTTGCCTATCCCGACAGGGACGGCGCGTTTGAAAAAGCTCTTGATATACTCGTCAGGTGCAATTCGAGCGGTTACCGTTTTTCGGGAAGAGAGCTTTTTACATACCTGAAAAAGTGGGGCTATTCCGATATCTCGCTTGAGCGGACGGGAATCCACACGGTCGGTATGACTCAGGCTGAAAAGGAAGGCTTTTTCGACGTTATTTTCAAGTTCGTCCGCCAGTGCCTGAAATACGAGCTTGAGGGCAATCCCGACTCGAAGGAACTGCAAAGGCTGACGGCGTGGCTTGAGGAAAGCTACGAGCAGCTTGAGGACGAATTTATGTCGCCCGAGTTTTTCTTCCACTTCGGTTTCATTATTTACACGGCACATATTTAAACATAAAAAAGACCATCTTTAGGGCGTTGAACATAGGGATTTGACAGCCTCAAAAAACATCTTTTTGCGTAATACTGCGTTAAAAATGCTCGGAAGACATAAAGTATTCCTGCGC
>CAJOHE010000004.1:165347-221640 GCA_905234495.1 uncultured Eubacterium sp.
AAGGGATTAAGGCTGGCGCCTTAATCCCTTTTTTGAAGCCGTTATCACGGAAAAGAGCATTTCAAAATCTATTAAATCCCTGTGTTCAATGCCCTTTTGCAGATGGTCTTTTCTTTTTTATTCGCTTCTGAGTGCTTCGACGGGGTCTTTTTTGGATGCGATTCGTGACGGGATTAAACCGCCTATCATCGTAAGCACTACGCTGAGGATTACGAGGATAATCGCGCCCTTCATCGGGAACGCCGCCGAGACGATTATTGATTCAAGATAATGGTGCAGCGCCGCGTTTATCGGAATCAGCAGCAGGGCGGTTATGCCCACGCCGAGAAGTCCCGACGCAAGACCGATGATGAAGGTCTCTGCGTTGAACACGTTTGAGATATCCCTCTTTGACGCGCCGATTGCGCGAAGAATACCGATTTCCTTTTTTCGTTCAAGAACCGAGATGTAGGTGATGATGCCTATCATTATCGAGCTTACCACGAGCGAAACGCCAACAAAGCCCATAAGCACGTAGGATACGGCTTTGATGATGCTTGAAACCGAGGACATAATCACGCCCACATAGTCGGTGTAGACGATTTTGTCCGCCTCGTCAACGCTGTCGTTGTACTTTTTGATGCAGTTGAGGATTTCCTCTTTGTCGTCAAAAGAGTCGGCATAGATTGAAATCGAGGTCGGGCTATCGTAGCTGATAACGCCGAGCTTTTCGAGGTTGCCCTCAAGGCTCTTGTCGGGAATCAGCGCCTTCATTGCGGGAACGAGTCTTGCAAGAAGATTGTCCTTTTCGGACGAGAAATTCTTGCCCGTAAGCACGTCGTATTCGGGGCTTGCGCTCTGGTCCTTTACAATCTGGCTGTCAGCCGAATAGCTGATGACGTAGTCCGAAAGCGCCTTTGTGTAGCCCACTGCGGGGATATTCGGGATTGCGACGTTGTCGTTTTTAATCTGAATGATTCCCGAGAAATGAAGCTTTATCGCCTTATCGGCAATGATTGAATCCATATCCTTCTGGCTTGAGCCGAGATAGTCATACCAGCCGTCGGAATTCTTCTGATACTGGTCGCACGCGGGAACGAGATAGAACTCGCTCTTGCAGATGTCCTCGTATTTCCAGCTCTCAACCTTTTCCTCAACGGTTTCGCCCGCCTGAACCTTGTTCATAATCTCGTTGTACTGCGACGAGGGAAGAAGTCCCATATTATAGAAATAGTTTGACATTACCTCGCCGTTCTGGTCGAGCGCGAGAACGCACTCGTCGTATTCCGTAGGCCATTCGCCGTAGACGAGCTCGTACTGGTCGGTTACCGCCTCGCTGATGCCCGTGCCGTCGGGCTGTGAGGGAAGCTGGATGAAGCAGTTTACGAAATTACCGACGCTGCCCGAGGAGTTCATCATATTCATAATGTCCTCAACGTTGAAGAGGTCGTTGTTCATCATAATCTGCGCCGCGGCGTTGTCGTTTACAAAGGTTGTGCCGTCGGTGTTGATGAGCACGCCGTCCTCGTCGTATGCAAAGATGTCGAAGCCTGCGTTGTAGGAATAAACGACGCCGTTTTTGCCGAGATAGTTGTGGATGTCCGACGACGGATTGTCGAGATATTCCTTGAACTTATCCATACTGTTCTGCTTCATACTGCCGCTCATCGCGCTTGCCTGCTGAACCATGGCGTTGTTTGTGTAGACCTTGCCGTCGTTGTGGGCTTCCTTGCCCGATAAATTCTGCATCGGCATACTCGACATAAGCGAAGTAAGGTCAAACGCCTGCTTGTCGACCGTGAGGGGATATGAGTCCATAGCATCCTGCTGGATGTCGTCGATATAGTTGTTGATGCCCGTTGAAAGCGAGAGAATCAGCGCGATGCCGATGATGCCTATCGAGCCCGCAAGCGAGGTGAGAATCGTCCTCGTCTTCTTTGTGAGAAGGTTGTTGAGCGAGAGCGAAAGCGCGGTGAAAAAGCTCATTGAATGGCGCTTCTCGTTGATTCCGCCGCCCGTCTCCGTCTCGGGCTCAAAGGGGTTGCTGTCGTCGATAATTTCGCCGTCGCGAAGCTTTACGATACGGGTTGAATATTTTTCCGCGAGCTCGGGGTTGTGGGTTACCATAATGACAAGGCGGTCCTTGGCGATTTCCTTGAGAAGGTCCATAACCTGAATCGAGGTCTGGGTGTCAAGCGCGCCCGTCGGCTCGTCTGCAAGAAGAATCTTCGGGCTGTTTACGAGCGCTCTCGCAATCGCAACGCGCTGCATCTGACCGCCCGAAAGCTCGGAAGGTTTGTTTTTGAGATAGTCGCCGAGACCCACGTCCTCAAGCGCCTTTACCGCGCGTTCGCGTCTTTCCTGCTTGCTCACGCCCGAAATCGTCAGCGCAAGCTCAACGTTAGAAAGAACCGACTGGTGGGGGATAAGATTGTACGACTGAAAAACGAAGCCGACCGAATGGTTTCGGTAGGTGTCCCACGCTCTGTCGTCGTAGGCCTTGGTCGACTTTCCGTCGATGATGAGCTCGCCGCTCGAATAGCGGTCAAGCCCGCCGATGATGTTTAAAAGAGTGGTCTTTCCGCCGCCCGACGGACCGAGGATTGAAACGAACTCGTTGTCGCGAAACGCGATTGAAACGCCCTTGAGCGCCTCAACGCTGCTGTGGCTCGTGTAATATTTTTTGTGTATATCCTTTAATGTAAGCACAAATATCACCTCTGTTACATTATTATATTTTTTTACCACTATTATTTATATCATTTTTCAAAAAAATGTCAACACAAATTTAAAAACAACCGCAGAGAATCTCTGCGGTTGTCTTATAGTTATTGTATTAATTTTTACAGTCCGGCTTTTTCGCGGATGTACTTGCGAGCCTTGACCGCATATTCAAACGGGTTTGCCTTTGCGGGGTCCTGCTCAGCCTCAACAACAACCCAGCCCTCGTAGTCGTTTTCGGCAAGGATGTCGAAAATCGGCTGGAAGTCAACGTCGCCGTCGCCGGGTACGGTGAACACGCCGGCTCTTACTGCGTCGAGGAAGGACATATGCTGTGGTACAACCTGATTGTTGTAAACGTCAAGACGGACGTCCTTGAGGTGAACGTGCTTGATTCTGTTCACATACTTTTTGAGTACGGGAACGGGGTCTATGCCTGCAAAGGTGAGGTGACCCGAATCAAAGAGAAGGTAAACAAGGTCGGGGTCAGTGATTTCCATAAGCTTGTCGATTTCCTCAACGGTCTGTACGCCCGTGCCCATATGGTGGTGCACCGTGAAATACATTCCCTTCGACTTTGCATAAGCGCCCATCTCGTTGAAGCCCTTGGCAATGGTTGCCCACTCTTCGTCGGTGTAGTAGGGCTTTTCGTCGAGGATTGATTTTGTGAGGTCGCCCTGAATCGAGTTGCCCTGCTCGGAAGCGCCGATAACCTTTGCGCCGAGCTTGTAAAGCTTGTCGCAGTGAGCCTTGAACGCCTCAATCGTTTCCTCGTAAGGCTTTGAGGTGAGGTATGACGAGAACCACGCGTTGCAAATCTGAAGTCCTCTGATGTCGAGATAGGGCTTTAAAACGTCGGGGTCGGCGGGATATTTGTTGCCGATTTCCGAGCCCTTGAAGCCTGCGAGCGCCATCTCGCTGATGCACTGCTCAAACGTATTTTCCGCGCCGAGGTCTGGCATATCGTCGTTTGTCCAGCCGATGGGCGCGATGGCAAGTTTAACTTTTTCCGGATTTAACATAGTTTCTCTCCTGTATTAATAATCAAATGTCTTTGCGATGTTTTCCTGCATATCCTTGTAAGCCGCCGCAACGGTTTCGCTCTTTGAAACCTCTGCAACGCCGACTCTCCACCACGACTCAAAGCCGGGTGTCATGGTCTTGGGAAGCACCTTGATGTCAAAGAGACAAGCCTTGGTCTGCTTCTTTGCGTCTGCAAGAGCGGCGCGAAGCTCGTCCGACGTGCGGCAGGTGTAGCCCTTTGCGCCGTAGCCCTCTGCAATCTTTGCAAAGTCAACGGTCATATCGTCGCCGTCAAGCATACCCGTTTCGGGATTTCTTGCGCGGAAAACGGTTCCGAAGGTGTCGGTACCCTGATTGTTCTGCAGGTTTTCGATACAGCCCCAGCCGAGGTTGTCAAACACGCAGACGTTGATTTTGAGACCTTCCTGAAGGGCGGTGTAGAGCTCGCTGTGTCCCATAAGGAACGACCCGTCGCCGCAGAAGGTGTAGACCTCTGATTCGGGCTTAGCAAGCTTTGCGCCGAGTGCGCCGTTAACCTCATAGCCCATATTTGAATAGCCGTATTCCATATGATAGGTGCCCCTGTCCTTCGGACGGAAGAGCCTCTGCATATCGCCCGGAAGAGAGCCCGCCGAGCCGACTGCGATTGCGTCGTCGTCCATAAACTCGTTGATAATTCCGAGCGCGAGAGTCTGGTTAAGACCGCCGGGAAGCTCGGTTGAATAGTACTCATCAACGATTGCGTCCCACTCGATTTTAGCCTCTGCAATCTCGTTTGCATATGCGCTCTTGTAGCCCTCGCAGGAATCGGTGAGAGCAACGATTGCCTCTCTCGCGTCGGCAACGATTGCCTCTGCGTCCATCTTGTATGCGTCAAACGGACAGATGTTGATGCCAAGCACCTTTCTGTTCTCGTTGAAGAGCCACTTTGACGAGGTTGTGAAATCGGAAAATCTCGTTCCCACGCCGATGATGAGGTCTGCGTCCCTTGCGATAACGTTTGCAGCCTTGCCGCCCGTTACGCCGATACCGCCCACGTTGAGCGGGTGGCGCCAGTCGATGAGGCCCTTACCGGCCTGAGTTTCGCTTACGGGAATATTGTACTTCTCTGCAAAGTCGAGAAGCTCAACCTCGGCGCCGCTGTAGCGAACGCCGCCGCCGCACACGATGAGGGGCTTCTTTGCCTCTTTGATGAGAGCCGTAGCTCTTTCAAGCTGAGAAGCGCCTATAGGTCTTCTGTCCATATGCCACACCCTCTTCTGAAGGAAGTGCTCGGGATAGTCGTAAGCCTCGCCCTCAACGTCCTGAGGCATAGCAAGGCAGACCGCGCCCGTGTCGGCAGGGTCGGTGAGAACGCGCATCGCGTTGAGGCAGGCGGTCATAAGCTGCTCGGGGCGAACGATTCTGTCGAAATAGTGGCAAACGCCCTTGAACGCGTCGTTTACGGTTTTTCCGTAGCCGTCGAAAAACTCAGCCTGCTGCAATACGGGGTCGGGCTGACGGCAGGCAAAGGTGTCGCCGGGAAGAACGAGAAGCGGAATCCTGTTTGCGGTCGCACAGCCGCAGGCGGTTACCATATTTGTGGCGCCGGGGCCGATTGAGGAAACGCAGGGGATAATCGCTTTTCTGTCCATCTGCTTTGCATATGCAACAGCGGCGAGAGCCATATTCTGCTCGTTTTTGCCCTGATAGAATTTAAGGTTGTGACCGCCCTGTTCGAGAGCCTGACCAACGCCTACAACGCAGCCGTGGCCGAAGATTCCGAAGATGCCCGAAACAAATTTTGTTTCAACGCCGTCACATTCAACATACTGATTGTCAAGGAACTTAACAAGCGCCTGTGACATTGTAAGTCTTTCTCTTTTCATAATAATACCTCTTTATGTTATGCTTCGATTTCGCTGAGCTTAACAGGTCTGTGCTCTGCAACGGAAAGCTTTGCTGCAAGACCGAGACGAAGAGCCTCAAAGCCGTCGTTTACGGTTGTCTTTGTGGGCTTGTCGTTGAGCACGCAGTCAACAAATTCGGTCATCTCGTCAACGAAGGACTGCATATATCTCTCAAGGAAGAAATAGAGCGGCTTGTCGCTTGAATTGCCGTCTTCATTGATATAGGAAACGTTTGTCGGGGTGTCGTTTGCAGCGCTTGCCTGACCGCCCGAGCCGAACACCTCAAGGCGCTGGTCGTAGCCGTAGCAGGCCTTGCGGCAGTTGTCGATAACGCCGATTGCGCCGCTCTTGAACTTGAGCGCAACGAGAGCCGTGTCAACGTCGCCTGCTTCGCCGATTCCGGGGTCAACCATAACGGTTGCGTTTGCGTAAACCTCTTCAACCTCGCCGCCGATGAAGCGCGCCATATCGAAATCGTGAACGGTCATATCGAGGAAGAGACCGCCCGAAACCTTAACGTATGAAACCGGGGGCGGCTCGGGGTCGCGCGAGGTGATTTTGATTGTCTGAAGCTCACCGAGCTTGCCCTCGTTTGCGAGCGATTTGATATAGGCAAAATTGTGGTCGTATCTTCTGTTGAAGCCTATCTGAAGCTTTACACCTGCCTTTTCAACCGCGGCGATTACAGCCTTGATTTTTGCAACCGTAAGGTCAACGGGCTTTTCGCAGAAGATGTTTTTTCCTGCGTTTGCCGCCTCGATAGCGATGTCTGCGTGGGTGTCGGTTGACGAGCAGATGAGAACGGCGTTGATTTCGGGATTGTTTAAAATCTCGTGATAATCCTCATAGTATGCGGGTATGCCGAGCTCTTCGGCAACCTTCTTTGCACCGTCGACAAAGATGTCGGAAATTGCAACAATCTCAGCCTGCGGAATGTGGTATGTAATTGATTTTGCGTGCACCTGACCGATACGGCCCGCGCCGATAATACCAACCTTTAATTTTTCCATAATTTTACCTCACTTTTCGTTTAGTTTAAGGCATAGCCCTATCTTTTTTATTCTAACATACGCGGCTATATAATTCAATAATAAAAAACGCGGTTGCATAAAAAATAATTTAATATATAGTAAAAAGTTGCATTAATGACAAAATAAATGTATAATAGATTTAACTGTGGAATTATCAGGATGTAAAAAGGAGAAAGAAATGACTTATACATTTACGCCCTACGGCGTGTGCTCAAGAAGCATCACGATTGACGTTTCCGAAGACGGCATAATCGAGAACGTCGGCTTTTACGGCGGCTGCAACGGAAACCTCAAGGGCATTTCGGCTCTCGTGAAGGGGCAGAATATAGACGACGTTATACCGAAGCTCAGGGGTATCGACTGTAACGGAAAGGGCACCTCGTGTCCCGACCAGCTTGCAAAAGCGCTTGAAGAGATACAGGAAAGGCTTTGATTTCAAACAGGAAAGGCAAAATAAATGTACAGACTTGAAAGTAAAATTTTACAGAGAGAGTTTAAGGTGCACGAGGGCTACCTTTACGCCTCTCAGATAAGAAACGTTTTATCGAGAATGGACTTTGTGCCCGACGGCAACAGCGTTGAATTTCTTTTCCACCTTGCCGACGGAACGGAATTTTCGTCAAAGGGTATGACGGTCTGCGACCAGAAGCAGGAAAACGGCGTGCTCTCGTTCACTTTTGCAGAGAATATGGGCATCAGCGTTACGATTTCCTTCTGGCCGGGCGAGGACGGAAACACGCTCAAAAAGCAGATTTCCTTCACCCAGAGCAACAACAACGTGATTGACTATATCCTTCTCGACCACGTGGGCGTTATCAACTCAAAGGCGCATTTCTCGGTACCCGTTGACGTTGACGGCGAGCTCGGCGCGCTGCGCTCGTCCCTCGGTCAGCCGTTTTATATCGACAGCCTTTTCTTCGGCTGCGAATTTCCCGCAACCCAGAACTCAATCGTCTACGGCGTGGGTCAGATTAAATACTTCCTCGGCAAGTGCGTTGAGGGCAGGTTCGACTGCCCCGTAACCGTAGTCGGCGGCGCAAAGTCGAGAGAGCTTCTTGACGTGCAGAAGGCGTTTTACAACTATATCGACGACATTTCGGCGGGCACGGATTTCAGAGTTCAGTACAACAGCAAGTACGACAATATGCTCTTGATTAACGCCGACAGCCTTGAAAAGTCGTTCTTTGAAATTGAGAAGGAGCTTTCGGACAACGGCGTTGCGCCGATTGACGCATACGTTGTTGACGACGGCTGGAACGATTACAAAAAGCCGTTCTGGACGTTTAACAAGAAGTTCCCGAATCAGCTCAACGACCTGAGCGACATCGCCTCGAGATTTTCCTCGGGCGTGGGACTGTGGCTGAGTCCGAAGGGCGGCTTCGGCAAGCCCGACAAGTTTGCAAAGAAGCTTGAAAAGGCGGGCAACGGCGTTCTCAATCCCGACGGCAAGGATATCTGCGTTGCGGACAGAAGCTATCAGCAGCTTCTCAAGGCGTACCTCATCCGCACCACGAAGGAATACAATATCGGCTACTGGAAGCTTGACGGCTTTATGCTTGAGCCCTGCACGAGCGACAAGCACAACCACATCACCGGCGGCGAGGACAGTATGTACCTCATCACCGAGCTGTGGGAAAACTGGATTGACATCTTCAAAGAGGTCAGATGGGCAAGGGAGCAGCAGGGCAAAACGCTCTGGATTAACCTTGTAAACTACGTCAACCCCTCACCGTGGTGGATGCAGTGGGCAAACAGCGTATGGCTTCAGAATTCGCTCGACATCGGCTTTGCCCAGAACAACGAAAAGCAGTCGATTCTCGACAGCGAAATCACCTACAGGGACGCAAGATATTTCGATGTGCTCTGCACGAGGGCGTATCAGCTTCCCGTGAAATATATCTATAACGGCGAGCCCGTTTACGGCAGAAGTGCAAACGTTGAATATTCCGACGAGGAATTTGAAAAGTATCTCTACTGGAACGCCTGCCGCGGCGCGGCGCTCAACGAGCTTCATCTCGGCTACGGCATTATGAACAAGTCAAAGTGGCGTTCGCTTTCGGACGTTCTCAGATGGCAGAAGAGCAACTACGACGTGCTCAAAAATATGATGTTCATAGGCGGCAATCCCGAGGACAACAATATTTACGGCTACTTCGGCTGGAACAAGGAAGGCGACGGTATCGTTGCGCTTCGCAACCCGTCGGACGAAAAAACCTCGCTCACGATTACGCTCAACAGGCTTATGGGCTGCCCCGAGGGTATGGCGGGCGTTCAGCGCTACAACGTCTACAACATCGGCGCGTCCGAGAGCTACGACAGCTTCAACTACGGCGACAAATTAGAGCTCACGCTAAAGCCGTATGAGATAAAGATTTTCCAGTTCGGCAAGAAGGACAGACGTTACGACCACCTTGAGGCGGTTGACGCGTTTACGATTTCCTTCACCTACAACGGCGAGGAAAACATTGAAATCTGCAAAAACAGCGATATTTACATCGGCGTAAAGAAGGGCTGCGTTTCGGTTAAATGCGACGACTGCGAGCTCAATTCCGAAAGCATCGTAAGCGGTACGGTCCGCAAGATTACGGTTGTCCGCGAGAAGAACAAGATGCTCAAGCTCTACATCGACCGCTCTCTCGACGCAAGCGCATACAGTCCGCTTGCAAAGGGAAGCGTATCGCTTGATATCACTTCAAACGCGCAGAATTTCAACATTCTCGACAGGGCGGCGCACTACGATGAAATCATCACCCTGAGAGAAATACTTGTCAGAAAGAAGAGAAAGAAATGATTTGCAAAAAATGCGGCTGCGAAGCCCTGAATGAAACAGAGGAAAAATTCATCTGCCCCGATTGCGGCGCCGAGTTCCCGAAAGAGGAAGACGGTGAGAAAAAGGGTAAGAAGGACAAAAAGGAACCCGAGGAAACCAGCGCTCTTCGCGAGCTTGTCGATTTCCTCACCCCGATAATCATCGCGGTTGTTATCGCGGTGCTTCTCAAAACCTTTATCTTTGCAAACGCCGTCGTGCCCACGGGCTCGATGCTCGACACGATTCAGCTCGGCGACAGAGTTATCGCAAGCAGGGTTGCGTATATAAACGACGACCCCGAGAGAGGCGACGTTGTAATCTTTATCAATCCCGATTACGACCCCGACCTTCCCAAGGGCAACGGCAACGAGAAATACTACGTTAAAAGAGTTATCGGTCTGCCGGGCGAGACGGTTGAAATCGTCAACGGCGTGACCTATATCACCGATTCAAACGGAAAGAAGTACACGCTTGACGAAAGCGCATACCTCAGGGAAACACCCATCGGCGACTTCGGACCCTACACGGTTCCCGAGGGCAGCTACTTTATGATGGGCGACAACAGAAACTCAAGCCTTGACGCGAGGTACTGGACTAATAAATACGTCGAGAAGGACAACATTGTAGGCAAGGTTAAATTCAGATACTACCGCGCAAAGGAATACCGCAACGGCACGTTTGATTTCTTTGAAACAGTTTCGTAAAATCCGTTAATTCAGGGGGAAATATGGAAAATACAGTAAACAAAACTTACGTTCCCAAAAAGGAATGGATGGCATATGCGATAGGCGCTCTCGGACAGGGTATGGTCTACGGCATAATGAGCTCGTACATATCGGATTTCTATCTCAACGTGCTTATGCTCTCGCCCGTATTCGTACTGCTTCTGATGCTTCTCGCAAGAGTGTGGGACGCAATAAACGACCCGATTATGGGCTATATCGTTGACCACGCAAACCCGAAAAAGGGAAAGATGAAGCCCTATCTGCTCTGGACGCCGGTTCCCGTGGCGGTGCTCACGATGCTCCTTTTCTATGCACCGAAGCACAGCGGCGATTCGGTTCCCGTTTGGATTATGGTCTATGCGGCTGTAACCTATATCCTCTGGGGTATGGTTTACACCTCGTCGGACGTTCCGTTCTGGTCGCTTCCCAACGCAATGACGCCCAACGCAGACGAAAGAGGCTCGATTATCTCGAAGGCGAGAACCTCGAACGGCGTGGGCGCGGCGATTCCGATGGCTCTTTTTATGGGACTCGGCTTCATTCTGCCGAAGCTCAACCTTGCGGGCGTTCAGCTTGAAAAGACGAAGTACACGGTTATGGCGCTGATTGCGTCGATTATCGGCAACCTGCTCTTTGCAAGGGTGTATTTCAAGACCAAGGAAAGAATCAACATCCCCGTACCGAAGAAAAAGGACAAGAGTCAGCCGAGCGCGATTAAGCTCATCGTGACCTGCAAGCCCCTTATGCTCTGTGCGCTTATGGGTATCCTTTCCGCAGCGAGATATATGTTCCAGGCGGGCGCGGTTCACGTTGCAAGATACTCGTTTTATATCGGACAGGACACGGCGGGACTTTCGGGTGCAGAGCTTGAGGCGGCGCTTCAGGGAAATATCTCGAAGGTTTCCACAATTCTTGCAGCAGCAAGCGCGGTGGGTATGTTCGGCGCAATGCTCGCCGTAACGCCCCTCATCAAAAAGTTCAGCTACAAGCAGCTGATTATCGGCTCGTCGCTTCTCGGAACGGCGTCGTCGCTTGCGATGTATTTCATCGGCTACAATCACTTCTGGGCGTGCGTGCCCTGCCTGCTCATCTCAACAATTCCGTGCGGCGTTATCAACGTGTGTACCTCGGCAATGGTTTTCGACTGCCTTGACTATATGGAATGGAAGACCGGCTACAGGCTCACGGGTATGGGCTCGGCGATTGTAAGCTTTGTAAACAAATTCGGAAACGCGCTTGCAACCTCGGCGATTATCGTTATGTATATCGTTGTGGGACTGAACGTAAGCGAAATCAATTCCGCAACGACAGTAAACCCCCTCACCGACGTTTCGCACGAGGTAAGACAGGGTATGTTCAACATCATTTCGATTATTCCTGCAATTTCCCTTCTTCTCTGCACCGTGCCTCTTTTCTTCTATAAGATTACGGGCAAGTTCAAGGACAATATGGAAAGAGAGCTTGCCGAGCAGAGAGCAAGCAGGGGAATTACAGTTGATGAGTAAAATAAATTAAGGAGATATAATTATGGGCAAAGGTAAAAAATTATTGGCTGTGGGCGCTGTTGCAATCGGCGCGTTTGCGGTTGAACAGATTATTCACGGCTATCACGACGTAATGGGAAGATATTCCGATTTTAATTCCATTCTCGGAAAAATCGGCAACAAGTCAAGCACCGACGCTCTCTCGGATTACCACAAGTTCCTTGAGGAAAAGAGAGTGTGGATAAGGCAGCAGAACACCGAGTACGTTTCAATCACTTCCGACAGGGGCGACAGGCTTCAGGGCTATCTCACATACCCCGAGGAAGAGAGCAAGGTTTTCGTTCTCGGTCTTCACGGCTACCACGCAAACCACGACTACGACCCCGCAGCGTTTACGCAGTACTACGTTGAGGGCAGGGGCTACAATTTCCTCAACGTTGACCACGTTGCAAGCGGCGACAGCGAGGGCAGATACGTTGGCTTCGACTTCTTTGAAAGTCAGGACAGCCTCAAGTGGCTCGACTATCTGATTGACCGCTTCGGCGACGATATCAGGATTATCATTCACGGCGTATCAATGGGCGGCGCCACCGTCTGCAAGATGGTTGATTCCGTTCCGCCCCAGGTTAAGCTCGCTATTGCGGACTGCCCGTTCACAAACGCTCTCGAGGAATTTGACAACACCGCAAAGAACTTCGGTCTCAAGAATCCCGAGCCCCTTCTCAAGGTGTTCAACGCAATGAACAAGGTGTTCGCGGGCTACGACCTCAACGACACCGACAACAGGGAATCCGTTAAAAATTCGAAGGTGCCGATGCTCTTCGTTCACGGCGACGCGGACGATTTCGTTCCCACCCGTATGGGCGAGGAACTCTATGAGCTTTGCGGAAACGAGAAGGAGCTTCTCATTGTTCCGGGCGCTGAGCACGCTCAGTCAATCTCAACCGACGAGGCGCTCTATCACAAGACGCTTGACGCTTTCATCGATAAGTACTTAGGAGAGTAATTATGCCGTTTATCAACGTTAAAACAAATTCACCGCTCGCCGACGGCGCAAAAGAGGCGCTCAAGGCTGAGCTCGGTCAGGCAATAACCGCAATCCCCGGAAAGAGCGAGGGCTGGCTTATGGTAGCCGTCGACTCGGGCGATATGTGGTTCAAGGGCGACGGCGCGCCCTGCGCTATGTTTGAGGTTTCGATTTTCGGCTCGGCGGGCGACAGCGCCTACGACGAGCTTACAAAGAGAATCTGCGCCGCGGCTCAGAAGCATCTCGGCGTTTCCCCCGACAGGACGTACGTCAAGTACAGCGAGCACGGCCGCTGGGGCTTCAACAACTTCAATTTCTGAGCGGTTATACAAATAGTAATAATAAATAAATTTATACTTGACATTTTAAAATTATATGCTATTATAACTATGTTAGTATAAAGGCCAAAGGGAGTGAGCGGAAAGCTCGCTCTCTTGTTATTGTAGGCAGGTTTTTACAGCCTGCGTAAGGAGGTTTTAGCTTGGCAGGAAAAGGAAATACTGTTAAAAGGGTTGAAGAAATCGTTAAGCCCTATGCCGATGAACTCGGGCTTGAGCTCTGGGACATCCGCTTTGTCAAGGAAGGAAGCGACTGGTATCTGCGCATCTTTATTGATAAGGAAGGCGGCATTTCGATTGACGACTGCGTTGATTTGACCCGCGCTGTAACAAAGCCTCTTGACGAGGCGGACCCGATAAGTCAGAGCTACACGCTCGAGGTTTCCTCACCCGGAATTGAGAGAGAGCTCGTGACTGACGCGCATTTTGAAAAATATGTCGGAAGCAGGGTTTTAATGAGGCTCATCAGACCGATTGAAAAGGTCAGGGACTTCAGCGGCGTTATGAGCGCCTACGAGAAAGGTGACATCACCGTTGAGCTCGAGGACGGCACGTCGATTACCGTAAATAAGAAAGAGACCTCATTCGTTAAGCTTGACGACTTTGATATAAATGATTTTGAACAGGAATTATAATACGGAAAGGAATGGTAGGAAAAAATGAGTAAGGAATTTTTTGAGGCTGTAAAAATGCTTGAAGAGGAAAAGGGTATCCCGAGAGAGGATATTTACGAAAACATTTCTCAGGCAGTAATCAGCTCGCTTAAGAGAGAGTATAACGGAAAAGAAATCGTACACTGCGAAATCAACGAGGAAAAGCAGAAGATTAAAGTGTTCGTAAGAAAGAACGTTGTTGAAGAGATTGAGGACCCCGACACGGATTTAACGCTTGAGCAGGCACAGCAGTACCGCAAGAGCGCAAAGGTCGGCAAGACAATCGATATCCCGATTAAGACGAAGGAACTCGGCAGAATTATTGCCCAGAAGGCAAAGCACAGCATCCGTCAGGGACTTCGCAACGCCGAGAGAGGCAAGGCTTACGAGGAATTCAAGTCAAAGACTCAGGAGCTTCTCACCGCAAAGGTTGACAGAATCGACCCGATGACGGGCAACGCAACCCTCGATATCGGCAAAACCCAGACGATGCTTCCCAAGGCTGAGCAGGTTCCGGGCGAAAGACTCATTGAGGGTATGCAGATTAAGGTCTACATCGTTGACGTTAAGGAAACGACAAAGGGACCGAAGATTATGGTTTCAAGAACCCACCCCGGTCTTGTACGCCGCCTGTTTGAGCAGGAGGTTCCCGAGATTTACGACGGAACAATCGAGATTAAATCCGTATCCCGTGAGGCGGGCTCAAGGTCAAAGATTGCCGTTCTCACAAAGGACGACGCGGTTGACCCCGTAGGCGCCTGCATAGGTCCGAGAGGTCAGAGAGTTTCAAACATCGTTGACGCACTCGGCGGCGAAAAGATTGATATCGTAAACTACAGCGACGACCCCGTTGAGTTCATCTCGGCGTCGCTTGCACCGTCGGACGTTGTCAGCGTGACAATCATCGACGAGGAAGCAAAAACCTGCAGAGCTATTGTTCCCGACGACCAGCTTTCGCTCGCAATCGGCAACAAGGGACAGAATGTCCGCCTTGCAGTAAGACTTACGGGCTGGAACATCGACATCAAGCCCGAGTCCGAGGCATAATTTTTAAACAGTATTCAACCAAAACGGAAGTGAGATTATGAAAACAAAAAAGATACCCATGAGAATGTGTACGGGCTGCGGCGAAATGTTTGAAAAGCGCTCGCTCGTCCGCGTTGTTAAGAGTCCCGACGGCGAGATTTCGCTTGACCTTACGGGCAAGAAGTCGGGCAGGGGTGCCTATGTTTGCAGAAACTCTGAATGTCTGAAAAAAGCAAGAAAGAAGAAAGCCTTTGAGAGAGCCTTTTCGGTAGAGATAAGCGACGAGGTTTACGCTCAGATGGAGGAAGAGATGAAAAATGCCTGACAGCAAATTTTTATCAATGCTCGGTCTCGCAAAGAGAGCCGGCAGACTTTCGGCAGGACACGACACGGCGCAGCAGGCGATAATCAAAAAGAAGGCTGAGCTTGTGATTCTGTGTTCCGACGCGTCGGAAAGACTTTTAAAGGAATTTGAACAGCTTGCAAAAACGCATACCCCCGATATCCGGATTATGGTGATAAAACCCACGATGAACGAGATATATTTTGAACTGGGTATCAGAGCGGGGGTTATGACGGTTGATGATAAGAATTTCTCATCAGGGCTGATCTCACTATCAGAACAGGAGGACATTATATATGGTAATTAAGGTTAAACTTTCAGAAGTCGCAAAAGACTTTGGAATGGCTAACAAGGATATAGTGGCTATACTCGGCACATACTGCGGCGAAGCAAAGAGAACCGCAAGCACCGCGCTCGACGAAAACGATCTTAACGTCATTTTTGAAAAGCTCACGCAGGATAACAGCGTAGAAAGCTTTGACGAATACTTCAAGGCGGGCGAGGAAAAGGCAAAGGAAAAGCCGAAGAAAGAGCCTGCAAAGAAGAAGGCTGAAAAGCCCGAGGACCAGAAGAGAAAGAATCAGGCGGCAATCCTTCAGATGGCGGAACAGGCTGCAAAGCGCGATGAGGAAAAGGCGAAGAAAAAGGCGTCGAAAACACCTCAGGCAAGAACGAAGGGCGAGGCTCGCCACGTTGACACGAGAGTTAACACGGTTGACCTTTCCAAGTACGACCAGAAGTACGAGGATATTGCGCCTGCTTCAAATATGAACGACTATCAGAAGAAGCAGAAGCTCAACCAGAAGTCAAAGCAGTACAGAAAGAAGAAGCCCCAGGGTATGCACGCCCGCTCAAAGAAAGAGACAGAGGCTCAGCGTCTTGCGCGTATTGCAGAGCAGAGAAAGAAGCAGCAGATTACCATCGACGTACCCGACGAAATCACTGTCGGCGACCTTGCAAGCCTTCTTCGTATGACGGCAAACGAGGTAATCAAAAAGCTTATGACGCTCGGCGTTATGGCGGGTATGAACGAGGTTATCGACTTTGACACAGCCGAAATCGTTGCAACCGAGCTCGGCGCAAAGGTTAATAAAAAGGTTGAAATCACCATTGAAGAGCAGATTATCGAAGAGGACGTTGAAAACGACGAAAACGCTATCACAAGACCCCCCGTTGTCTGCGTAATGGGACACGTTGACCACGGTAAGACGTCAATTCTTGACGCAATCCGCAACACCGACGTAACGTCAACCGAGGCGGGCGGAATCACTCAGGCAATCGGCGCATATCAGGTTGAGGTAAACGGCGAGAAAATCACATTCCTCGACACGCCCGGTCACGCCGCTTTCACCGCTATGAGAGCAAGGGGCGCTATGGCGACCGATATCGCGGTTCTCGTTGTTGCGGCTGACGACGGCATTATGCCTCAGACAATCGAGGCTATCAACCACGCAAAGGCTGCCGGCGTTGAAATCATCGTTGCAATCAACAAGATGGATAAGGAAGGCGCAAACCCCGACAAGGTTATGCAGCAGCTCACCGAGCACGGTCTTGTGCCCGAGGACTGGGGCGGCGACGTTATCTGCGTTCCCGTTTCGGCAAAGACAAAGATGAATATCGACAAGCTTCTTGAGACAATTCTTCTCGTTGCAGAGGTTGCAGAGCTCAAGGCAAATCCCGACAGAACTGCAAAGGGTGTTGTTATCGAGGCAAAGCTCGACAAGGGCAGGGGCCCGATTGCAACCCTTCTCGTTCAGAACGGTACGCTCAATGCCGGCGACGTTATCGTTGCGGGTACGGCTGTAGGTAAGGTAAGGGCTATGACCGACTACCGCGGCAGGTCAATCCGCCACGCGGCACCGTCCGTTCCCGTTGAGATTATGGGACTTGACAGCGCGCCCATGAGCGGCGACGAGTTCAACGCGGTAAGCGATGAAAAGCTTGCAAGAGCTCTTGTTGAGCAGAGAAAGAACGAGGCTAAGGAAGAGGAATTCAAGCTCTTCCAGAAGGTTACTCTCGACACTCTCTTTGACACTCTTCAGGAGGGCGAGATGAAAGAGCTCAACATCATCGTCAAGGCTGACGTTCAGGGCTCAGTTGAGGCTGTCAAGCAGTCGCTTCTCAAGATTGAAAACGACGAGGTCAACGTTAAAATCGTACACGGCGGCGTCGGCGTAGTTAACGAGAGCGACGTTATGCTTGCAAGCGCTTCAAACGCTATCATCGTTGCGTTTGCAATCGGCGTTGACCAGATTGCTCAGGACAATGCAGAGCGCGACGGAATTGAAATCAGAAAGTACGACATCATCTACGATGCAATTGAAGATATTGAAAGAGCTATGAGGGGCATGAGAGCGCCGAAATACCGCGACGTTGAAACGGGCGAGGTTGAGGTCAGGGAAATCTACAAGGTTTCCTCGGCAGGCACAATCGCAGGTTCTCTTGTTACAAGCGGTACAATCAAGCGTTCGGGTAAGGTAAGAGTTATCCGAAACGGCAAGCAGATTGCCGACGTTCCTCTTGCAAACCTCAAGAGATTTAAGGACGATGTAAAAGAGGTTTCCTCGGGTTATGAGTGCGGTATCAGCCTTGAGGGCTGGGACGACCTTCAGCCGGGCGATATCCTTGAGGCTTACATCGTTGAGGAATACAGGGATTAATTATGGCAGGATTTCATATTGACAGAATCAGCGAGGATATAAAGCGCGAGATTATATCCATTATGCGCGAGCTCAAGGACCCGAGAATCAGCGGAATGCTCACCGTCGTTAAGGTTGAGGTGACAAACGACCTCAGCTATGCAAAGGTTTACATCAGCGCGATGGAAGGCATTGAAACCGCAAAGAAGTCAATCAAAGGGCTTGAAAGCGCGCAGGGATATATCAGAAAGCAGCTCGGCACGAGGCTTCACCTCAGAAAGAGCCCCGAGCTCAGATTCATCGCTGACGATTCCATTGAAAAGGGAATGGACCTTTTTGAAAAGATTAAGGAAATAAATAATGAGAATTGACATTAAGGAATGTGCAAGGCTGCTTGCGGATAAGGACGATATACTCATCCTCACCCACGCTCATCCCGACGGCGACACGCTGGGATGCGGCTTTGCCCTCTGTCGCGCGCTGATGAAAATGGGCAAGTTCTGCTCTGTCGTCAACGCCGACGAAATACCTAAAAAGTACGGTTATCTTTACGATGACATCGCACCGATAAAATTCAATCCGAAGTTCGTTGTGGCTGTCGACGTCGCAACGCCGAATCTTCTCGGCGGACTTGACGGCAAGTACCATATCAATCTCTGTATCGACCATCATCTGACGAATACGGAATACGCCGACGATATCCTTTTGCAGGACGTTCCTGCGGCTTGCCAGACAATCTACAAGCTCATTAAGGAGCTCGGCGTTGAGATTGACAACCGTATGGCGGACGCCCTCTACACGGGCATTTCGACCGACACGGGCTGTTTCAGATACGCTTCCACAACGTCGGAAACATACAGAATTGCAGCCGACCTCATCGACCTCGGCGCAAACAACGGTATGATTAATCGCGCGATGTTTGAGACAAAGACGAAGTCCTACGCTCAGCTTGAAAGGCTTGCGCTTGACACGATGTCCTTCTACGACAACGACCGCATCGCAATCATCACGGTCACTCAGGATATGTATCTTCGCACGGGCTCAAACGAGACGGAAACCGAACCCCTCGCGCCTCTCACAAGAATGGTTGAGGGCGTTGAAATCGGCGTAATCCTCAAGGAAAAGCCCGACGGCACCTGCAAGGCTTCAATCAGAACCTTCGACACGGTGAATGCCGCAGAGCTTGCAAAGGCTTTCGGCGGCGGCGGACATCCTCAGGCTTCCGCGTGCCGCTTTGACTGCGACATACTTGAGGCGAAAAACAGAATTATCAGCAAAGGCAGTGAGCTATTAAACAGATGACGGGGATTATTTGCATTAACAAACACAGCGGAATAACCTCTTTCGGCGTCTGTGCAAAGGTCAGGGGAATGACCGGCGAGAAAAAGGTGGGGCACACGGGAACGCTTGACCCCATGGCGACGGGCGTTCTTCCCGTAATGCTCGGCGGCGCGACGCGTTTTCTCGACTATATTCCCGACAGCGACAAGGCTTACAGGGCGACCTTTGTCCTCGGAATTACGACCGATACTCTCGACATCACGGGCGAGGTGCTAAGCCGAAGCGAGGTCACCGCAACGCGCGATGACGTTGAGGCGCTTCTTCCCGAATTTACGGGGGAAATCACCCAGCTTCCGCCGATGTATTCCGCGGTTTCGGTCGACGGAAAAAGGCTCTACGAGCTTGCAAGAGAGGGCAAAACCGTTGAGAGAAAACCGAGGCAGGTTGAGATAAAAAGGCTCGAGCTCGTCGGGGAAAACGGCGGTGAATACACCATTGACGTCAAGTGCAGCAAGGGAACGTATATCCGAACGCTGATTGACGATATCGGGCAGAGGCTCGGCTGCGGCGCGGTTATGACGTCGCTTGTCAGAACCGAGGCTATGGGCTTCACCCTCGACGACTGCATAACTCTCGACGAGCTTCAGAAAATGAAGGACGGCGGCGAAGGCTTTGAAAGCGTTCTCAGAAGCGTTGACAGCGTACTGTCCGATTACAAAGAGGTCAGGGTTTCGCCCGCTCAGGCAAAGCGCTTTTCAAACGGCGGCGCGCTTGACCTTGAAAGAATAAAAAGCCCTCTTGAAGAGGGACTTTACAGGGTTTATTCGCAGGACGGCGCCTTTTTGGGGCTCGGTCAGGCGGACTCCGGAAAACTTAAAGCGGCGAAAATATTTGTTGCCAGATAGAACTATGAACACAAATGACTATGAAAACAGAATAGCGGTTGCGCTTGGCGATTTTGACGGTATGCACCGCGCTCACAGCACGGTTATTACGGGTGCGCCGAGCTCAATCATCTACTGCGTCAATAACCGTTTTTCGCTTTTGCAGAAGAGCATTTTCGAGCGCAGATACCCAAATGCGGTCTTTGCCGATTTCGACAGCATAAAGAATATGCAGGGCGAGGATTTCATCGAGAAAATCCTGATAGAAAAGTATCACGCGGGGGTTATCCTCTGCGGCTACAATTTCCGCTTCGGCAAAAATGCCTCGTGGGGCGCGCTTGATATGAGAAGGTATCTTGAGAAAAAGGACGTGTGGGTGCGAATTCTCGAACACCTCGACTATGAGGGAAAGCCCATTTCGTCAACAAGAATCAGGAATGAACTTGAAAGCGGAAACGTTTGCAAGGCAAACGAAATGCTCGGCTATAACTTCACGTTTGAAAGCGAGGTTATACGCGGGGATATGAGGGGCAGAAAAATCGGCTTCCCGACGGCAAATCAGCATTTGCCCGAGGGACTTGTCGTTCCGAAATTCGGTGTGTATAAAAGCGCCGTGACGC
The DNA here is from genome assembly GCA_905234495.1 of uncultured Eubacterium sp. Lineage (GTDB taxonomy): Bacteria > Bacillota > Clostridia > Oscillospirales > Acutalibacteraceae > Eubacterium_R. The sequence continues at coordinate 185,820 of CAJOHE010000004.1, forward strand.
TTGACGGCAGACGGTATGACGCCTTTACAAACATCGGCATCCGCCCGACATGGAAGGTTGAAAAGCCCCTTTGCGAAACGCATATTTTTGACTACGATAACACTCTCTACGGAAAAACGGTTCAGGTTGAACTGATTGACTACATCAGAGAGGAAAAGGAATTTGCATCTCTCGAAGAACTGAAAGAGCAGCTGGAAAATGATAAAAGCAGTATTATTTGATTTTGACGAAACGCTGCAGGACAGAACTGCGGCATTTGAAGATTATATGGACACCTTTTTCGACACCTTCTGTCCCGAAATAGACGAGGCTGAGAGGGAAAAGAGGAAGGAAGATATGCGCGTCACGGGCAAGGGCGGCTACGTTAACCGCGAAGAGTGGTGCGCAGGTCTTATTGATATGTGGGGCTGGAAGGACGCCCCGTCAAACGTTGTCCTTGCAAGGCATTACGACGAAACCTTCGGCGACCACAACGTTATCTTCCCGAATTCTGAAAAGCTTTTAAGCGAGCTCAAGAAGAGGGGATACCTCGTGGGCGTTATCACAAACGGTCCGTCCTATCTGCAAAACCATAAGATGGACACGAGCGGGCTTCGCAAATACTGCGATATCGTCGTGGTAAGCGGCGACGTCGGTGTTCACAAGCCCGACCCCGCGCTCTTTGTGTATTCAGCCGAAAAGCTCGGCCTGAAGCCCGAGGAATGTTGCTACGTCGGCGACCACCCGATAAACGATATTCAGGGCGCGCTTGACGCGGGAATGATGGCAATCCGTATGGATTACGGCTGGTTCAAGGGGCAGATGCTTGATGAAAACGTGCCCACAATCAGCGATATCATCGAGGTTTTAAATTACGTATAAAAATTAAAATGCTTGACATTGAGTATTTTAATTGTTATAATACTTAGGCTTGCAGAGCAAGCTATTATCCTTGCCCGAGGAGAAATCGGGCCAATAGTCCAGAAGGAGGTACACAGGAATGGCATTAAGAAATTACGAAATCGTAATGGTTTTCTCTCTTAAAAACGGAGAGGATGCAGTTGAGGGTCTCAAGAACAAGTTCACAGACCTCATCAGCAAGAATGGCACTCTTGGCGAAGTTGATGTGTGGGGTAAGCGCAGACTTGCATATCCTATCAACTATGAGCCGGAGGGTTATTACGTAGTAATCAATTTCTCTTGCGAAGAGAGCTTCCCTGCGGAGCTTGACCGTGTAATCAACATTACAGACGGCGTTCTTCGTTCGTTAATCGTCGCAAAAGGCGAGTAATCGGAGGGCAGAAATATGATTAATACAGTTGCATTAATGGGCAGATTGACTTATGACCCTGAGATTAAGCAGACCTCAGGCGGCGTATCGGTTGTCCGTTTCCAGATTGCCTGCGACAGAAATTATCAGAAGTCAGGCACCGAGAGACAGGCAGACTTTATCGACTGCGTTGCATGGCGTCAGACTGCAGAGTTCGTTTCGCGTTATTTTCGCAAGGGCTCTATGATTGCAGTTGAAGGCTCAATCCAGACTCAGAACTATACCGACAAAAACGGTAACAACAGAAAGTCAACGGAAGTGCTTGCAAACAACGTGTCCTTCTGCGGTTCAAAAGCAGAAACAGGCACAGCCAACAACGCATTCGCTCAGCCGGAACCGGCGCCGAGCTATTCGAGCGCTGACAGTTCGGATTTTGAAGAAATCGTCCAGGAAGACGAAGAAGACGATTTACCATTCTAATTAAGGAGGAACCACTATGGCATACAACAAGGCTGCAGGTTCTCGCAAGGGCCGCAAAAAGGTTTGTGTTTTTTGTGTAGAAAAGACGGAAATTGATTATAAAGATGTAACAAAGCTCAAGAGATTTGTTTCGGAAAGGTCGAAGATTCTTCCCCGCCGTGTAACAGGTACTTGCGCAAAGCATCAGAGAGAGCTTACAACAGCTATCAAGAGAGCAAGACATCTTGCACTTCTTCCGTACACATCGGACTAAACTGAAAAAGCAAAGGCTGTCACATTGTGACAGCCTTTTTGTTATGTACTGACTATATTTTCTGAAATCTTCTGACGGTTTTGCCGTCAATTTCTATCTCGTCGTTCCACATTGATGCGGGGCGCGCCCAGATTTTCGGCGAATTCACGTCGCGGTAAATCACCATATCCTCAAGGGTTTCGCTGTGCTTTGCAAGGGCGATAACCACGTATTCGTTTCCCTTGTAATGTCTGTATCTGCAAAGCTCAATCCTGTCATTATTCATAAAATCACCTCATATTTATTATAGCATCGACTTTTTGTTATGTCCATTTTATTTTGCAATTTGACAACCGCGCTTTATTGCTATATAATTAAAAACGTTAGGGGTGATTAAATTGAAAGAAAAAATGACTCAGGGCAAAAAGATTTGCCTTGTAGCGGCAGCGATAATTTTCGTCTGCTATATCGGCGAAAGATTCATTAACGTTTTCGTTGACACTACGAGGGAACTCGCTCTTTTTGAGGCAATCGCGTTCAGCCTTTGCACCCTGATTGTGTACCTTCTTCTGGTATATTCTCAGGAACCGTATTACGGCATACTTATTGCAGCTCTCGGTTTCCGTATGATGCCGCCCGACATCCGCTGGATGGTAAACAGCGAGTCGATGGCAGCGGGCGTTGTGTACTACGTTGTGCAGAAATCGGCGCTTCTTATTTTCGCGTTTGCAATACTCAGGCTTTACAAATATCAGGATAAGGATAAGCTTATCACACCGCTTTCAATTATTGCGGTGCTTGTGCTGATGCCGTTTATAAACGACGTTTCGGCGGTTATCTCGGATTACCTTCTTCTGTTTACGGGCAAGATGTACGCAAGCTATTTCGCATGCTTCATCCTTGCGGCTATTGCAGAGATTGTCCTTCTCTTCCTTGCTTCACAGACCACAAAGCAGGGCGCGATATTTATCTGCGATTTCCAGATTATCGCCCTTGTTCTGAATATTGCAAGAAGGGTTTTGGCGATTGCGATTATGACGGTGAGGGATACCCACGTCAGCAAGAGCTACTACGTATGGATTGCGATATTCGCGTTCTTCACGGTTGCATTCGCCCTGATGAAAAAGAAGAGAACAAACGAGCTTCCCGAGGAAGTCGAGGAAGTTGCGGTTGAAGACCTTGATTAAAAAAATAACGGCTACCTCACCGAGGTAGCCGGTTTTTTATGAATAGTATTCATCCTTGCCCATCAACCATTTTCTGGGATTTTCCTCAATATACTGCAGATGAATAAGGTAATCTTCTTCGTTGCGAATAATGTGGTCGTAAAAACTTGTTTGCCAGATTGAACATCCAAGTTCTTTTGTGACTACTGTTTTAAAACTCCGAATATCGTCAGATATTCTTGTAGGGCGCGATGCCCACATCGCGCCGTTATTATCGTTTTGTTTGACGATAATCATATGAATGTGATTTGGCATTATTATATAGCAGTCTATGCCGGTGATTAGCTCAATATGTTTTTTGATTATCTCGCCGGTTTTCGTCAACTGTATTTGCGGCACGATGTGGGCATCGTGCCCTACAATTTTTGAAAGGGGACAATCATTGTTTTTTGTACAAATCGTAATGAAATACGCCCCGTTTGCAGAGTAATCATAGTTTTCTAATCTCAGCCTTTTTCGTTTTGGTAAATCAGTCATATACTTTGTGTTTGTCACATTGAGGCGTTTATCGTCAGGTCGCCGCTGACGGAATCAAACTGAATATTCACGCCCGAGCCGTCGCCGTAGATGACGGTTTTATTTTTTGCGTCCGTTGTCGCGCCGAAACCGTTGCAGGAAAGGTCGCCCGAAACCGTTTCGCCCTCGGCGCGGAAGCCCGTTACGTCCTTGGGAAGATAGAGGTCAAAGCTGCCGCTTACCGTGTCGATGCTTACGGTGCCGTTTTCGGCGGCGTTGTTGATTACCATCTTTCCGCTGACGTTGTCGACGTCAACGTTGCCGAATGAGCCCGTTACTGTGTACGCGCCCGAAACGTTGTCCACAACGAGATTTGAAGCGTCGGTTGCGTTGATGTTTACGTCGGCGCTTACCGATTCAATCTGAAGGGTGTTATACACCTTTGCGGGAACGGTGATTGTAAGGTCCTTTCTGCAGTCGTCAAGCGATTTGACTGTGACGTGGGACTTGCAGAACTGAATCTTGAGCGTGTTTCCGTCAACAAGATAGCGAAGCTGAAAATCCTCGTTGTCGGTAGGGCTTTCGGTGAATGTGATGCCGTCGCCGTCGGTGGGATTAACGGTAATGCTGCCGTTCACCCAGTTGACCTCGAGCGAGTCAATGGTCGCGCCCGAAACGCTCGCGCCGCCGATGAGATATGCGTCGTCGTTATCGTAGTTAAACATACTGCCGATTGAGCTTGCGGCGCTGCTGCCGCTTCTGCCGTGAATGGCGGTGTGGGTAACTATGCCGAGGGTGCTGCTCATGGCTATTGCAAAAATAATTGCAAAGGTGATGAAAAGCGAGCTTCTGCCCTGCTGCGGCTCTGCCGACTTTTTCAGGTTATCGGTAACGATATAATAGATAGGTATTGTGATGAACAGAATCCACGCGGGGTGCCAGAGACCGAAGCCCATACCGAGCGCGCAGAAAAGCGCAACAACCAGCATCGGATATAAAAATCTGTTGGGATTATTCTGAATTACCGCCTCAATGCCCGATGAGATTGCAGGCAGGAGAAGAAGGATAATCCAGCTTACGGACCATCCGCTCGGGAAGAGCGAGCCCACGAGGAAGAAAAGAATGAATCCGCCTATCCACACGAGCGCGCCTATCCACGGCGCCATTTTCTTTTTCTCTTCCACTGCAGTCTGAGTATAAGTCTGCGCGCCGTACGGCTGAGTATTTTCGGGCGCAGGGGGAATGTAGGCGTGCTCTTGCTGCGGCTGCGCGTATTCGGGCTGAGGTTCAGCCACAGGCTCCGCAACGGGGGCTTCCTCTGCCTTTGCGGGTGCGCTTGCGCCGTTAATCATTTCATCAAGAGAAACATTATATAACTTCGCCAGAGCGATGAGGTTGTCCGTGTCGGGACTGCTCTCGCTTCTTTCCCATTTTGATATCGCCTGACGCGATACCCCGATTTTTTCCGCAAGCTCCTCCTGGGAGAAACCGTTTGCCTTGCGGTACTCGTATAATCTGTTTGCAATTTCAATATTCATATGCTCACCTCACAGGTTTTTTGTCACCTTCATTGTAGCGGTTGCTGAGGGGGCAACTCCACCAATTCCGGTTTGAAATTGTGCAACTATCGGTTGCATTTTGTCTTATTCTGCCTTAATTTACGGTGAATCTGAGTTCCGTCACCGTGTAAAACGGCTCATTCGCAAGAGCGTATTTCATCGGAAACGAGGATATGTTGAGAGAGTCGGGATAAAACTGCGTTTCAAGCGCAACGCCCCTGCGGTAGGTGACAAATGAGTCGCCCTTGCCGATGCTTCCCGTCTTTTCAAGCCAGCCGCCGCAGTAGAGCTGAACGCCCGGCAAATCGGTCCATACCTCGAGAGTTCTTCCGCTCTCTTCGTCCGTGAGGATTGCCGCCTGTGAAAGCTTTCCGATTTCCGCGTTTCTCAGGCAGTAGTTGTTGTCGTAGCCGACGTCGCCGAGAGTCGCCCTGAACGGTTCGTCGATTTTGTCGCCGATTCTGTGAAGGGAAGTGAAGTCCATCATCGTTCCCTTAACCGCGCCGAGCTCGCCCGTTGCAAGCTGTGAGGCGTCGGTCTCGGTGAAATAGTCGGCGTTAATCTGAAGAAGGTGCCCCTCAATCGTTTCGCCGCTCTTGCCCGAGAGATTGAAATATGCGTGGTTTGTCGGGTTTATTACCGTCTTTTTGTCGGTCGTCGCCGTGTATTCAATCCTCAGAGTGTTGTCGTCTGTCAGCGTGTATTTAATATCCATAGTCACGTTTCCGGGGAAGCCGTCCTCGCCGTCGGGCGAGAAGCGGGTGAAGGTCACGAAATCATCGCCGACCTCTTTTACGTCCCAGTTTGTAAAGCTGAAACGTCCGCCGCCGTGAAGAGTCCAAGTGCCCTGATTTGCGGGGGTGTGATATTCGGCGCCGTCGATGCAGAACTTCGCGTCGCGGATACGGTTTGCCCACCTGCCGACCGCAAGTCCCTGATAGCCGAAATCGGGATTGACATAGTGCTTTGCCTCGTCAAAGCCGAGAACGACGTCTGCAAGAACGCCGTTTCTGTCGGGAACGCAGAGCGACTGAATTCCCGCGCCGAGCGTCATAAGCGAAACGCTTGCGCCGTTTTTATTTGTCACGGTGTAAAGAGTGACCTCTTCGCCGTTTTCAAGCGTGTCAAAAAGTCTTTTTTCAATAGACATAATACCTCTCCTTTGTACGGTTTTTGCCGTTTCTATTATATTAAATATATCTAACAAATTCAATACAAACTTGACATTTTGGCTCTTAACAAGTATTTTATAAGTAATAAAAAGCAAAGAGGTGTTTATTTGAGCACGATTAATACATTACTGACTGACGTGGCGAGAATCGTTTTGCCGGCTGTGGGATTTTTCATTCTCGCAACCTGCGTCATCTCGCTTTTCAGGAACAGACCGAGACTTCATAAGCTTGCTCAGCTTGTCGACCAGAACAGCGGCTCGATTATCGACATTGACCGCTGGGAAATCTCGATCGGCAAGAGCAGGTCAAACGATATAGTTCTGCCGATGCCGAACGTGTCGCGTTTTCACGCCGTAATCTCGAAAAAGAGAAACGAGTGGGTTATAACCGACACCTTCTCAAAGCAGGGCGTTTTCGTAAACGGTCAGCAGATCGAGGGCACGACCGCGATTGAGGACGGCGACCTCATCACAATCGGTTCAATCCCGCTCAAGTTTGTCTGCGCCGACGCGCTTTCAAACGAGACAAAGGCGCAGATGAGAACCGCCGCGGCTTCGACCGCGAGCTCGGGCGTTGCTTACGCGGTGCTTGTTGACGTTCAGACCCACAGACCCGTTTATCTCAGAAAGCAGGACGTGCTCATCGGCAGGGGCGAGGACGCGGACATAAAGATTAACCTCGACACGGTAAGCTCCCACCACGCGAGAATTCATCTCACAACGAGGGGTTGGGCGCTTTCCGACCTCAACAGTCACAACGGAACAAAGCTCAACGGCAGATTCATCAATCAGCCCCAGCTTATATTTGACGAGGACATCATCACCTTCGGTGAGAGAGTTTTCGTATTCTATGAAAGGTAGGGCGAAGTATGGCAAAGAATAAGATTCATCACATAAAGCCGATAAACAACTTCGCTCTTTTGGGACTTCTCAGCATATTTGAGCTTGTTGTTGCATATTTTGCCGCGGCTTCCTACGAGACCTTCAATCTCAAGGTGCTCGCCTGCCTCGCGGTATTTATGGTGGTTGAATGGGTGTACGTCATCGGCTTCTACACCATAATGCACAGAAGAAATTTTGAGCTTGAATTCATCGCCTTTTTCCTCACCTACGTCGGACTGACGGTCATCGGCTCGGTTGACGACAAGGCGTGTATGAAGCAGCTTATCATCGCAGTTGCGGCTATCGTTGCCTATATCATTCTTGTGTTCGTTCTCGGCAACGTCGACCTCTGTATGAAGCTGAGACTGCCCGTCGCAATCGCGGCTATGGGGCTTTTAGGGCTCAACATCATCATAGGCACGGTCAAATACGGTGCGCAGAACTGGATTGAGGTAGGCGGCTTCACAATTCAGCCGTCGGAATTTGTAAAGGTTGCGTTCATCTTCGTGGGCGCGGCAACCCTTGAAAAGATTCAGACCTCGAAGAACATCATCAAGTTCATCGTATTCTCGGTTGCCTGCGTGGGCGCGCTCATTCTCATCCGCGATTTCGGTACTGCGCTGATATTCTTTATCACGTTCCTGATTATCGCGTTTATGAACTCGGGCGACATCAAGACAATCGGACTTGCCGTATCGGCGGCAGGTCTCGGCGGCGCAATCGTTATCAAGTATAAATCCTACGTTACAAAGCGTTTTTCTATCTACCGCCACGTCTGGGAAGACCCGTACGACAAGGGATATCAGCAGGCTCACGTTCTCACGGGAATCGCCTCGGGAGGCTTGCTCGGACTCGGAATAGGCAAGGGCAGAATCAGATATTATTTTGACGACTATCTCACGATTACCGACGATATCTTCGGCGTAATCTGCGAGGAATGGGGCTTCATCTTTGCCGTAATCCTCGTGCTCTGCTTCGTTGCGATAGCGATTTCCGCGCTTGTAAATTCAATCGCTGCAAGGTCGACCTTCTATTCAATCTCGGCGGTTGCGGGCGCGGGTATGCTTCTTTTCCAGACCGCGCTCAACATCTTCGGCATAACCGACGTTCTTCCGCTTACGGGCGTAACGCTTCCCTTTATCAGTCAGGGCGGAAGCTCGATGATTAGCTGCTGGCTCGTGCTCGCGTTTATCAAGGCTTCCGATATTCGTACTTACAACTATCTGGGAGGTGCGAAGAAGAAATGAAGATGATTACAAGAAGAGGGCTTTTCCTTCTTATTCTGATAGTTGGCTTCCTCGGCGGTCTCGGCTTTATGAGCTACAGCCTTGTGACCGAGGGTTCAAGCTGGGCTATGCAGCCCTATAACGGCTCAATCTACCGCAACGGCGAGCTTATTGCCGAGGGCGAAATCAGCGACGTAAACGGCGAGGTGCTTGCACAGACCGTTGACGGCGAGAGAGTTTATAACGAAAACGACGACGTGAGAAAGGCAACCCTTCACGCGGTCGGCGACACGATGGGCTTCATCTCGACGGGCGTTCAGAACGTCTATGAGTCAAGGCTTGTGGGCTATAATCCGCTCAACGGTATCTATTCAATCACGAGAAACGGCAGCGGCAACGATATGTCGCTCACGATTGACGCCCATGTGTGCGAGGTTGCATACGACGCGCTTTCCGATTACAAGGCGGGCTGCGTCGGCGTGGTAAACTACAAGACGGGCGATATTGTATGTATGGTTTCAACCCCCGCATACGACCCCGTAAACAAGCCCGGCGACATCGACACAAACGATTACTACGAGGGCGTTTACATCAACAGGCTCCTCACGGGTATGTACACCCCGGGTTCAACCTTCAAGCTTGTCACGGCGATTTGCGCCATTGAAAACATCCCCGATATAAACACGAGAACCTTCACCTGCGAGGGCGAATACGACGCGGGCGGAACTCCGATTGAGTGTAACGGCTATCACGGCGAAATCACCTTTGAAGAGGCGCTTGCGAAGTCCTGTAACTCAGCGTTCGCGCAGATTGCGATTGAGCTCGGCCCCGATAAGATTATGGAAACCGCAAAGAGCCTCGGTATGACAGAAGAGGTGCTCGTGAGCGGCGACATCCGTTCCGCAACGGGCAAGATGTTCCTTGAGTCGGGCGACGCAAACGACTACGTCGGCTGGACGGGTATCGGACAGGGCGACACCCTGCTGCCTCCCGTAGCGATGCTCAGACTTTCCGCTGCTATTGCAAACAACGGCAACGCAGTCAGCTTCAACCTTGTGGACACCTTTGCAAACAAGGCGGGCAAGGCTCTTGATATGAGCATTTCAACGAGGGAAACCCAGCTTCTCAGCACCCAGACCGCTGAGCAGATGAAGAGTATGATGAGATACGCCGTTGAAAATCAGTACGGCGACTACAACTATGAGGGACTTAGCCTCTGCGCCAAGTCGGGTACAGCCCAGATTGACGGCGACACCGACCACAACACGGCGTGGTTCACGGGCTTTATGAACGATTCAAACAATCCCTACGCCTTCGTGGTGGTTGTTGAATACGGCGGCTCGGGTTCCCAGACGGCAGGACCGATTGCAAACAGAGTGCTTCAGGCGCTCGTGAACGGTGAGTAGTTTGAACAATAACGAAAAACAAATTGAAAAGGCGCTTCTGATTTCCGTTGATACGGGGGACTTTGACGCTGAAACCTCGATGTATGAGCTCGGCGAGCTTACAAAGACCGCGGGCGCGGTTGTTGCGGGCGTAATCATACAGAGAAAGGCGACGGTCGACGGCGCAACCTACCTCGGAAGGGGCAGGCTTGACGAGGCTGCGCAGTTTTGCGAAAACAACGATATCGACCTTGTGATTGCGGACTGCGAGCTCTCGCCCGTTCAGGTCAGAAACATAGAGGACGCAACTGATACGAGGGTGGTTGACAGGACTACCCTCATACTTGATATATTTGCAGGTCGTGCAAAATCAAAAGAGGGTAAGCTTCAGGTTGAGCTTGCCCAGCTCAAATATTCCCTGCCGAGACTCACGGGAAAGGGTACGGCGCTCTCAAGGCTCGGCGGCGGTATCGGCACGAGGGGACCCGGCGAAACGAAGCTCGAAACCGACAAAAGGCATATCAGACGGCGTATTCAGAATATTAAGCGTGAGCTTGACGACGTTGAAAAGCGCAGGGATATGCAGCACAAAAGGCGCAAGAAAAACGGCGCGGTCTCGGTCGCGATAGTCGGCTACACCAACGCGGGAAAATCAACGCTGATGAACTATCTCACAAACGCGGGCGTGCTTGAAGAGGACAAGCTTTTTGCAACGCTTGACCCGACCGCGAGAAAACTCACCCTTCCCGACGGGCAGCAGATTATGCTCATTGACACGGTAGGTTTCATCAGCAGACTGCCTCACCAGCTTGTTGACGCGTTTCGTTCCACGCTTGAGGAAGCAACCTACGCCGACCTGATTTTAAACGTGTGCGACGCTTCCGACGAGGACTGCCACGAGCACATCAGAACGACCTATGAAATCCTTGAATCCCTCTTTGAGGACGGCAGGGTGAACGTTCCCGTCATCAACGTTTTCAACAAAATTGATAAGGCTGAGGGATATGAGGACAGAATACTCTTTTACGGCGCCGACAGCCCCTGCGTGTGCATAAGCGCGCTGAACGGTACGGGCGTTGACAGGCTTCTTGAAAAGATTCGGGAATGCCTGCCTCAGACGAGAAAGAGGGCGCAGCTTCTCATCCCGTTTGATATGGGCTCGGTTGCGGGCGCTATAAGAAAAGACGGCGTGGTTCATTCCGAGGAATTCACCGAAAACGGCATAAAGCTTGACGCCACGGTTGAAATTTCCTTCCTTGAAAAAATTAAAGATTATATTATCTGAACGGGCATCATAGAATTACTTAGGTGATTTTATGAACATAGTTACATTCAGACTGAAACCCGTAACAATATTCGGCATACTTCTTGTTTTGACGGGCGTTGTTGTGATTGCGCTGAGCTTTGTGTCAAACAAGCTTCCGAAGGAAAAGAGCGTTTCGGCGGTGGTGAGCGCCTCGACCGACGAGGAAAGAAGGGCGTACCTTGAGTCCTTCGGCTGGGAACTCGGAAGCGAGTGCGAGGAAAAGGAACTCACGATTCCCGAAAAGTGGAACAACGTCTACTCAAACTACAACGATATTCAGCTCAATCAGGGCTTTGACCTGACCGAATACAAGGGCAAGAGGGTTACCCTCTACACCTATGAAATAACAAATTATGAGGACGAAAGCGTCGGCATAGTCGCGGATATGCTTGTCTGCGACGGCAGGCTGATAGGGGGCGACGTCTGCAACACCTCTGCGGAAAACGGCTTCCTCGTCGGCTTCAACGGTGAATAAATGGAAAGAATTGACAAGATTATTTCGGACGCAAAAAACATAACGAGAGCGCAGGCAAAGACGCTCATCAGGCAGGGCAGAGTCAGCGTAAACGGCTCTGCCGTTAAAGACGCGGGCTTAAAGGTTGACGAGGGCGCCGCCGAGATTATCTGCGACGGAAAGCGCGTTGAATACAGCAGATTCGTCTATATTATGCTCAACAAGTCGAAGGGCGTGATTTCAGCGTCCGACGGCAGGGGCGAGAAAACCGTTGTCGACCTTCTGCCCGATGAGATGAAGAGGAAAAACCTCTTTCCGGCAGGACGGCTTGACAAGGACACGACGGGCTTTGTGCTCATCACCGACGACGGCGATTTTGCCCACAGGATTCTTTCGCCGAAAAAGCACATCCCAAAAACCTACGTCGCAAAGCTGGACAAGCCCGTTGACGAAGATATAATAAAGGCGTTTGAAACGGGCGTTGAGCTAGGGGACGAAACCTGCCTTCCCGCAACCCTGAAAGTGACCGATGAGGCTACAAACGAGGTCGAGGTCACAATCGCGCAGGGGATGTATCACCAGATTAAAAGGATGTTTAAAAAATACGGCGCCGAGGTGCTTGAGCTTGAGCGGATAAAAATGGGAAATCTTCCCATTGACCCCGCCCTTGAGTACGGCGAGTGCCGTTATCTCACAAAAGACGAGCTGAAAATGATTGAAGGGCAATAGTGCTTTTTTGCATTTTTTCTCAAAAACAAAACAAGATATTGTGGTTTATCGCTTCGCTTTGTAACATTTATGCAACTATTACAATTTTTTTATTGTTTTTTTGTTAAAATAGTTGCAAAACGCAAATAAACATTGTATAATGTTTACAAGAAGACAGTTAATTTTTTGTGCAAATTTGTTGCAATCGTGATTTAAGCAGAGGTGATAATATGCCAAACAGATTGTTCCAAGGTATTATTAATCAGATGCGAGAGGCTGTTGACCGCACAATCGGCGTGGTTGACGACCAGGGTAACGTTGTTGCCTGCAGTGAGCTCAGCCTTATCGGCGAGGTGAGAAAGGGCGTAATTACCGCGGGCGTGTTTAACGCAAAGCAGACCTGTGTTGACGACGCCACCTACACCATTTTTAACGCCACCGTACGCTCGGATTACGCCGTTTTCGTTGAGGGAACGGACGAAATCAGCAGAAGGTACTCGCAGCTCATCGCCGTTGCGCTTGACCAGATTAAGCAGAACAACGACGAAAAATTCGACTGCTCAAACTTTGTTAAAAACGTAATCCTCGACAATATTCTGCCGGGCGATATATACATCAAGGCGAGGGAGCTTCATTTCAACAACGACGCCACAAGGGTTGTTTTCCTTGTGAGAACCGAGGCTGAAACCGAGATTTCCGTCTTTGAGATTATCCAGAATTTCTTCCCCGACAAGACCAAGGATTTCGTTATCAATATCAATGAAAACGATATCGCCCTCATCAAAGAGGTAAGGCCGAACGTTGACAGCAAGGACCTTGAAAAGCTTGCGCGCTCAATCTGCGACACGCTTCACACCGAGTTCTATCTCAACGCGCTCATCGGCATCGGCACCTGCGTTACGGGCGTAAAAGAGCTTGCCCATTCGTTTAAGGAAGCTCAGGTTGCGCTTGAGGTCGGCAAGGTTTTCGACACCGAGAAAAACATCGTAAGCTACGAAAATCTCGGTATCGCAAGACTGATTTATCAGCTTCCGACAACGCTCTGCGATATGTTCCTCAAAGAGGTTTTCAAGAAGGGCTCAATCGAGGCGCTCGACCAGGAAACCCTCTTCACGATTCAGAAATTCTTCGAAAACAACCTCAACGTTTCCGAGACGTCGAGAAAGCTTTTCGTTCACAGAAATACGCTTGTTTACAGGCTTGAAAAAATCAAGAAGCTCACGGGTCTTGACCTGAGAGAGTTTGACGACGCCATCGTATTTAAAGTAGCTCTTATGGTAAATAAGTATCTGGCTTCAAGCCCGATTAAATACTAAAAAAACAAAGCGGACAGGATTTCCTGTCCGTTTTTCATTTGTTACAAAACGGTAAATTGCCGTTTTGAAACGCCCATATATAGGGGATGAAACCTAAAAGTTTACAATTCAGTTACAGAATATTACAAAAAAGTCTTGATTTTGTATATAAGTTAGTATATTATATATGTAGTTATGTTTATCTGTGGCGGTGCGCTCTTTTGAGCCGTCGCTGCAAATGCAAATAAAAGAGGTAAAAAAAGTGATAGAATTCAGAAATGTATCAAAGGTGTATGACAGCAACAACACCCACGCGCTTTCAAACGTCAACATCAAGATTGAAGACGGCGAGTTCGTGTTTGTTGTCGGAGCTTCGGGCGCAGGTAAATCAACCTTCCTCAAGCTCATTATGCACGAGGAAAAGCCGAGCGAGGGCGAGATAATCTTTAACGATTATTCATCGGCAACGCTCAAGAAAAGGCAGATTCCTTACTACAGAAGAGATATGGGAATAGTTTTCCAGGATTTCAGACTTATTCCCAAGATGACAGTTTACGACAACGTTGCGTTTGCAATGCGCGTTATCGGCGCGAAGGAAAAGGAAATCAGAAAGAGAGTTCCCTACATCCTTCAGCTCGTCGGTCTTTCCCAGAAGGCGCGCTCACTTCCAAACGAGCTTTCGGGCGGTGAGCAGCAGCGCGTATCCCTTGCAAGGGCGCTTGTAAACAATCCCAAGGTTATTATCGCGGACGAGCCCACGGGTAACGTTGACCCCGAGATGAGCCACGAAATCGTAGGTCTTCTCACAAAAATCAACAATTCCGGCACAACCGTTATTATGGTAACCCACGAGCACGAGCTTGTTCGTTCCTTCCAGAGAAGGGTTATCGTAATCAAAAACGGCGAGGTTGTTTCCGATACGCCCGACCCGACGCACGCTCAGTTTGAGAGCGAAACCCCGAAGGAAGACACGGATATGTTCTTCTTTACCGAGGACGTTGCGGTTACCGACGTAGGACTGGACGAGCTCACCGAAGAGGCTGCGGCAACTCTTATTGAAGAGACCGATGCCGAAAAGCCCGAGGAAGAAGCGAGCGAAGAAGCACCCGCAGAGGAAGCTTCACAGGAAGAGACGCCCGCCGAGGAAGCAGCGTCCGAGGACGAGGATATCTTTGAGGACGCGCTCACCGAAGACTCGGACAGCGAGGAAGAAGCAGGGGGTGAGGAATAATGACCGGTTCAAGTATTAAGTATCTTACCAAGGAAGGCTTCAGAAACGTATGGACAAACAGAATGATGTCCATCGCCTCAATCGCCGTTCTTATGAGCTGTCTTGTTCTTATCGGCTCAGCGGCTATGATGTTCCTCAACATCGACTCGCTTCTTGCAAGAATTGAAGAAGAAAACGTCGTAATGGTATTCATCGACGAGGAAGCCACGGAAGAAGATATCGCGGCTATGGAAACTCAGATTACCGACCTCGGCAACGTTAAGGAAATCGAATTCGTTGCAAAAGAGGACGCGTGGGAACAGCAGCTCGAAACGATGGAAGAGGCTCAGGCAGAGTTCTTCAAGGAACAGAGCAACGACATTCCTCTTCCCGACGCATACAAGGTAACAATCGACAACCTTGACTATTTCGACGACACGGTTGAAGGCATCAAAGGCCTCGACCATATCGATACAATCCGTGAAAACAGAGAGCTTGCCCAGAGGCTTGTTTCAATCCGTCAGGGCATTTCGGTTATCTCGATTGTAATCATTTCTGTATTATTTGCAATATCACTCTTTATCATTTCAAATACAATCAGACTTACTGTTTACAACAGAAAGCTTGAGATAAGCATTATGAAATCAGTTGGCGCAACAAACAACTTTGTCCGCTTCCCGTTTGTTATCGAGGGTATGATTTTAGGCGTACTTTCCGGGGCGGTTGGTCTTCTCCTCGTATGGGGACTTTACGAGCTCATCGTATCAAGGTTTAACGCGCTGCTTGAATCATTGAATCTCGGTGCAGTCGGCTTTGCGGGATATGCGCTTCCGATGCTCGGTGCGTTCATCCTCATCGGCGTAATCTGCGGCGTCGGCGGTTCCGTGCTTACAATGAACAAGTATCTTAACAAAGAAGGTAGTGAGATAAGCAATGTCTAAGTTTACAATTAAAGTGCTTTCAGTCGTAATGAGCATAGCTCTCGCCTTTACAACTGCTTCATACTGTCTTGTAGCAGACGCAAAGACGGCTTCGGAACTTCAGCAGGAAAAGCAGAAGATTCAGGAAGAAATCGACGACGCACAGGACAAAATTGACGAGCTTGCCCAGGAAAAGGCTGAGACAGAGGAATATTTGTCCGCTCTTACGGAAAAAATAAATCTGCTTCAGGATAAGATTGATAATCTCGAAAGCGACAAGGCAACCCTTCAGGCAGAGATTGATTCAATTCAGGCGAGCATCGACACCACAATCGAAGAGATTGAAGAGGCTCAGGAACAGATTGACGAAAAGCAGGAGCTCTTTGACGAGTGCTATGCGCTCTATTGCCAGAGGCTTCGCGCTATGTACGTTTCGGGCTCTGTTTCAAACCTTGAGGTTATCCTCACCTGTCCCGATATGAGCTCAATGCTCACCCGTTCACAGATGATTAAGTCCGTATCGGAAAAGGACAGCGAGGCTCTCAACGAGCTCATCACCATTATGGAAGAGATTGAGGCTGAAAAGGCGGCTCTCGAGGACAAGAGAACCGAACTCGACCAGGCTAAGGCGGACCTTGAAGCCGATAAGGAAGCGCTTCAGGCAAGCATCAACGAAATCGACAGCGCAAAGTCTGAGCTCGATGCTGAGGCTGCCGAGGCAAACGCCATTATGGAAAAGCTCGGCGCTGAAACCAGCGAGTATATGGAAAAGATTGAAACCAACAAGGAGGAGCTTCAGCAGGTTCAGAACGAGATTAACGCCGCAATCAACTCATCGGGTTCATCGGGCGGCGGCTCATACAGCGGCTCAACAGGAAGCGGCTCGGGCGTTCTCTGCTATCCCACCGACGGCAGAACCATTTCCGCGGGCTTCCCGAACTACGCTTCGGGCGGATACCACGGCGGCGTTGACTTCCCGGTACCGACGGGTTCAAACGTATACGCAGCGGGCGACGGCAAGGTTATCCTTGTCAAGTACCTCAACTACAGCTACGGCTATCACGTTGTAATCGACCACGGCGACGGCCTTTCAACCCTCTACGCTCACAACAGCTCAATCAACGTAAACGTTGGCGACTACGTAACGCAGGGTCAGATTATCGCGCTCAGCGGCTCGACCGGAAACTCAACCGGTCCTCACTGCCACTTTGAGGTTCGTGTAAACGGCTCGCAGGTTAATCCGCTTTCGTATCTGTAAACAAAAGAATACATATTAATTAGCGAAATTTACTTAATTTTTAATTAATAAAGGAGTGAAAGTCAATGAAACAGTCAGGATTTTTAACAAGGTTTTTATCTGTTTTATTGGCTTTTTGCTTTGCCGTTGCAAGCTTTTCAATGAGCGGCGTGTGCGTAATTGCCGATGAAAGCAGCGCATACGAGAATATGTCAAACGAGGAAAAGCAGGCTTACCTTGAGAAAAAGCTCAGCGAGGTTGAGGAAAAGCTTGACGAGCTCGGTTCACAGTCAAAGGAAACCGAGGACTACATCAACACCCTCGACCAGAAAATCAAGTATCTTCAGACCCAGCTTCAGCTCGACACCGAAACGGTTGAAAGCTCAAAGTCAAAGATTGAGGCGCTCAAGCTTCAGTATGAGGAAAACGAGACCGAGATTGAGACGCTCACAACCGACATAGCAGAGCTTGAGGTTCAGCAGGAAGAGCTCACCGCCGAGTACAACGAAAGCTACGGTATGTATGCAAAAAGAGCCAAGGCTATGTATATCAGCGGTCAGGGAAGCATTATCGCGGCAATCCTTTCAAGCGACGACCTTTCAACCTTCCTCACAAGGTTTGAGATGATTGTCAGAGTTTCAAAGGCTGACAGCGAGCTTCTTGCCTCGCTCATCAACGAGGGCGACGAGCTCAAGGCGACGAGGGAATCCCTCTCTGAAAAAAAGACAGAGCTCACCGCAACCCAGACAGAGCTCACCGACACTCAGGAAGAGCTAAACACAACGATTACCGAGCTTGAGGCTCAGCAGGAAGAGATGACTGCAAAGCAGGCGCTTCTTGAAAAGGAAAAAGCCGAGTCCGACGCGATTCTTGAAAAGCTTCAGGCGCAGACGGGCGCATACAGCGAGCAGAGAAATCAGGATTTGAGAGAGCTCGAAATTGTAAACGCCGAGATTGAAGAGGCGGCAAACCGATTCCGCGCTCAGCAGGAAGAGGAAGAGACCACCACAACCACGACGACAACTACCACGACCACCAAGCCCACCACCACGTCGGGCGGGGGCGGCACTACGAAACCCACAACAAAACCGACCACCACTACGACCACCACAACAAAGAAAACAACGACGGCGAGCCAGAGGCTTTCGCTCACGTATCCCGTTCCGTCATACAAGACAATCACCACAGCCTACGGAAGCGCGGGCTATGTGGGACACACGGGCGTTGACTTTGCCTGCCCGACGGGAAGCAGGGTTGTTGCGGCTGAATCGGGTACGGTCATCATTTCAAGGGATATTACGGTTGCGCCTTACGCGGGTGCAAGGTGCGTCGGCGGCTACTACAGCTACGGCCGCTATATCGTAATTGCCCACGACAAGAAGGACGCTTCGGGCAACTACGTCTACACGCTTTACGCCCACAATTCATCAAGGCTTGTCAGCGAGGGCACCTACGTCAAGAAGGGCGACCTCATCGCATACAGCGGCGAGACGGGCAACACCTACGGACCGCATTGCCACTTTGAGGTGAGAACACCGAGCGCGGCATACGGCGACTGCGTAAACCCGACAATTTATTTGCCATAAATTATTATTTGAAATTATATAATATATAGTGTATAATAGAGAGTACCACTTAAAAAGATAGGGGAGTTCACTTTGAAGATTAGATTTCTTTCACTGCTAATGGTGATAGCAATTCTAATTGCATCGGTGTTGCCGTACTATGCGTACGCCGATGATGACACTACCGCTGACGATACAACGACCACAACCGAGGCTTCGGAACCGCCTGCACAGACGCCCGAAACCACGACCAAGGCGGGCTCGGAATCTACGACCGCCGACGATTCGCAGAAGAAAAAAGAGGACGCGGAAAAATCGCTTGCCGACAAAAAGGCAGAGATTGAGGCGGACCTCGCAGCAGCGGTGGAAAAACTTGAATCGCTTGAGGGCGAGTCAAAGGTCACTCAGGAATACATCGACGCACTTGACCAGAAAATTGGATATATGAACGAGCAGCTGACCGTTCTTGAAGAGGAAAACACCCAGATTCAGGACGAAATCAACGTGCTCATTCCGCTCATTGACGAAAACGAAACGGAGCTTGAAACCCTCGCGGAGCAGGTTGCAGAGGCAACGGCTGAGCTTGACGGGCTCAAAGAGGAATTTCAGGCTACATACGAGGCATACTGCTTCAGGCTCAGAGTTATGTATATAAGCGGCGAATACAACATTCTTTCGGCGCTTCTCACGAGTAACGACCTCTCAAGCTTCCTCACGAGGTTTGAGATGATAAGGTCGGTTTCAAAGAGCGACACAGAGCTTCTCAAAGAGGTGAATTCCGAGATGGAAGTCATCGTCACAAAGCAGGACGGCCTCAACGAGAGGGTTGCGCTCTTCCAGGCAAAGGACGACGAGCTCACAGCCCAGAAGGAAGAGCTCGAGGCAAAGCAGGCGATAATTGACGCAAACAAGCAGATTATTGCCGACGACAAGGTTGCCCTTGCTTCCGACAGGGCGGAAAGCGACGCGCTTCTTGCAAAGCTCACCTCGATGAACCAGCAGTACACCGAGTTCAGAAACGAGGACGACGAGCTTATAGCTCAGGTTGAGGGCGAGATTCAGGCGCTCATCTCGGGCATCAAATCACCCGATGAAATCGTTATTCCCGAGCTCGGCGACAGAACTATAAAGGACGGCGGCGCGTCAACCGCGGTCGACGTTTACCACGGTTCAAACGCCGTTATGAGTATGTGCTATCCCGTGCCGGGCTACTATTCGATTTCCGCGGGCTTCCCGAACTATTCGTCGGGCAAGTACCACGGCGGAATTGATTTCCCGTGTCCGTCGGGAAGCGACGTCGTTGCGGCGCAGAAGGGCATAGTTATCACCGTAAAAAGGCTCAACTATTCCTACGGCTACTACGTTATGATTTATCACGGAACGGACGCTCAGGGCAGGTCTGTCGTAACGCTTTACGCCCATAATTCAAGTATTCTTGTATCGGTTGGCGAGAGCGTTTACAGGGGCGAGACCATCGCAAAGAGCGGCTCGACAGGTAATTCAACCGGACCCCATTCCCATTTTGAAATCAGGGTTGCCGGCACGAGAATTAACCCGACTAACTATTTGGCATAATGAACATTAACTACCAGAAAAAACTTGATGAAATCATAGAAGAAAATAAGAGAGGGAGCATTGCGCCCTCTCTTTTGCTACATTGTTGCTGCGCGCCGTGTTCGAGCTATACTGTCGAATATCTGTCGCAGTATTTCAGAATAACGGTGCTTTACTATAATCCGAACATCTCACCCGCCGAAGAATATGAAAAGCGCAAGGCAGAGCTCGTGCGCCTCATAAACGCTATGCCCACGGTGAATAAGGTCAACCAGCTTGACTGCGACTACGACACCGACGAATTTTTTGACATCGCAAAGGGCTATGAGGACTGCCGCGAGGGAGGGGAACGCTGTTTTCGCTGCTACGAGCTTCGTATGAGGAGGACCGCGGAGCTTGCGAAGGCGCGGGGCTTTGATTATTTTTGCACCACGCTTTCAATCAGCCCGCTGAAAAATGCGCAGAAGATAAATGAAATAGGATATAAGCTGCAGGAAGAGACGGGCGCGAAATGGCTTCCGTCGGACTTCAAAAAGCGCGAGGGCTACAAGAGGTCAATCGAGCTTTCAAGGGAATACAATCTCTACCGCCAGAATTTCTGCGGCTGCATATATTCAAAAAGGGAGAACGAATGAACAAACCGCTTGCTGACAGAATAAGACCGACCACGCTTGAGGACGTTGTAGGTCAGAGGCACCTGCTGGAACCCGGCAAGGCGCTCTATAATTTAATAGAATCGGGCGATATCCCGAATCTCATCTTTTACGGGCCGAGCGGCGTGGGTAAGACCACGGTTGCCGCAATCATCGCAAACGCGACGAACCGCACCCTGCGAAAGCTCAACGGCACCACCGCCTCGACTCAGGACATAAAGGATATCGTTGCCGAGATAGGCACGTTCACCGCGCCCAACGGAATCCTTCTCTACCTCGATGAGATTCAGTATTTCAACAAAAGGCAGCAGCAAACCCTGCTTGAATTCATCGAAAACGGCAAGATTACGCTGATTGCATCGACCACGGAAAACCCGTATTTCTACATATATCCCGCAATCCTCTCGCGTTCAACGGTGTTTGAATTCAAGTCCGTAAAATGGGAAGAAATCGTCCCCGCGGTAAAGCGCGGCTTTGATATTCTCGCCGGGGAAAACGGCGTTGAGATAAGCTTTGAGGACGGCGTTCTTGAAAACATTTCAAGGGGCAGCGGCGGCGACGTGAGAAAGGCGCTCAACTCGGTTGAAAACTGCTTCTACGCCACGCCGACAAAGGACGGCAAAAAGCACGTTACCAAGGAACTTGCCGCCGAGCTTACGCAGAAATCTTCCGTCAGGTACGACAGGGACGGCGACGAGCATTACGACATAATTTCCGCGTATCAGAAAAGTATGCGCGGCTCAGACCCCGACGCGGCTCTGCACTATCTTGCAAGGCTTCTTGAGGCGGGCGACCTTCCCTCGGCGTGCAGAAGGCTTATGGTGTGCGCGTGCGAGGACGTCGGACTTGCGTATCCCCAGATTATCCCGATTGTCAAATCCTGCGTGGACATCGCGCAGGCGGTCGGACTTCCCGAGGCGCGGATACCCCTTGCCGACGCGGTCATCCTTGTTGCCACGGCACCGAAGAGCAATTCGGGCGCGGGCGCAATCGACGAGGCAATGGCGGACGTCAGTGCGGGCAATTACGGCCCGATACCCCGTCAGCTTCAGAACAAGCACTACGACGGCGACGAGGCTGAGGTCAAGGGACAGTTTTACCTCTATCCCCACAATTTCAAAAATCACTGGACGGCGCAGCAGTATCTGCCCGACGTGATAAAGGATAAGCATTACTACGTCTACGGCGACAACAAGAACGAACAGGCATTTAAGACCTACTGGGAAAAGGTGAAAAAAGGATGAAGAAGATTAATTTTGCAGGCTATGAGGTTTCGCAGATTATGCTCGGCTGTATGCGTATCGCTTCAAAAAGCGAGGCTGAGGCGGTGAGCCACGTCAAAGCGGCTTACGATATGGGCATAAACTTTTTCGACAACGCCGACATCTACCACGGCGGCGAGAGCGAAAAGTATTTCGGCAAGGCAATAAGGGACATTGACCGCGATAAAATCGTGGTACAGACCAAGTGCGGCATCAGAAACGGCTTTTTTGATTTTTCAAAGGAGCATATCGTCTCAAGCGTTGAGGGTTCCCTGAGCCGTATGGGGCTTGATTACGTAGACGTGCTCTGCCTTCACAGACCCGACGTTCTGATGAACGGCTACGAGGTTGCCGAGGCGTTTGATGAGCTCGAGGGCAGGGGACTTGTAAGAAATTTCGGCGTGTCGAATTTCAGCCCCCTTCAGATTGACCTCTTGAAAAAATACGTTAAGCAGCCCATACTTACAAATCAGCTTCAGTTCGGGCTCTACCACACGGGAATGATTGACAGCGGTATGTGCGCGAATATGAGAAACGACTTTGCGTACGACCGCGACGGCGGTATTCTTCCGTACTGCAGAATTAACGATATGACCATTCAGGCGTGGGGCCCCCTCAGAAGTCAGAACGGCTTTTTCCCTCAGGACGAGACGATTGCCGATAAGGTTTCAAAGCTTGAAAAAAGAGCTGCCGACCACGGCGTAAGCGCAGAGGCTCTCGCTATTGCATGGCTTATGAAGATGGATTTCGTTCAGCCGATTATCGGCACTACGAACACCGAAAGGCTCACCTCAATGCTCAAGGCTGACGGGGTTGAGCTCAGCCGTGAGGAATGGTATAACATCTACACAGACGCGGGGAACCTTGTGCCATGACGAAAAAGGAAAGAACGTTACATATAATCGAAGCGCTCAAGGAAAAGTATCCCGACGCGAGGTGCTCGCTAACCTATGAAAATCCGTTTGAGCTCCTCGTCGCGGTCAGGCTTTCGGCGCAGTGCACGGACGCGAGGGTTAACCTTGTCACGCCCGCGCTTTTTGATAAGTACAAAACGCTTGACGACTACTGCAACGCCGACGTAAAGGACGTTGAGGATATAATCAGGTCCTGCGGCTTTTACAAGAACAAGGCGACTTCGATAGTTTCAATGGCGCAGTCAATCCGCGACGATTTCGGCGGCAGAGTGCCCGATAATATCGACGATTTGCTGACGCTTTCGGGCGTCGGCAGAAAGACGGCGAACCTCATTGTCGGCGACGTTTACGGCAAGGAGAGCATCGTTGTCGACACCCATATGATAAGAATTTCAAACCGCCTCGGGCTCGTTGACGTCAAGGACCCGAAGAAGATTGAATTTGCGCTCAAGAAAATTGTTCCCGCCGACGAGGGCTCGGATTTCTGCCACAGAATCGTTATGTTCGGCAGGGATACCTGCACCGCGCGAAAGGCGCACTGCGACGGCTGCGAGCTCTACGACTACTGCAAACGGGTTGGTGTTAAGTGATGAACAAATCAAATATCGTACTGATAGGTATGCCGGGAAGCGGCAAGTCGACCTGCGGCGTTATCGCGGCAAAAATGCTCCTCAAAAATTTCTACGACACCGACCTGCTTATTCAGAACATTGAGGAAATGAGTCTCCAGCAAATCCTTGACGAAAAGGGAGAGGAATATTTTGCAAAGAAGGAAGAGGAGGCAATCCTCTCGCTCGATATTCAGGGCACGGTAATTGCCACGGGCGGCTCGGTCATCTATTCCGAAAAGGCGATGAAGCACCTCAAATCCCTCGGTAAAATAATCTATCTCAGCCTTACCTTCGAGCAGATGGAAAGGCGTATTGCAAATTTTGAAACGAGGGGCGTGCTTCTCAAAAACGGCGAAACCCTTCGCGATATGTTTAACGAGCGCCTGCCGCTCTATGAAAAGTGGGCGGACGAAACGATAAAATGCGGCGACACCACGGTTGAAGAAACCGCCGCCAGAATCGCCGAAGCGGCAAAATAACGGAGAGTAGCACTTATGAAAAATGTAAAGAATTTCTATTTGTTTACTTATGAAAAAGGCACACCAAAAGTTGAGCCATTCGTTTCATATGTGTTTTTCCCAAGCATTGTATTTTTTGTATTTAAAACATTAGCGCCAAAATGGTTACATCTTACAATACCTTCTTTTGTCAGTGCTACTATTTTCGGAGTGTTGATTGTCGGAGGATTAATTGCATTTATTTTTTATTCCTGCGCAACAAAGGGTGTTTTCTTGTATGATGATTATCTTTAATTAGAAAGGTATATGTTTCCTCCGAGAGCGTATCTTTTTAAGTTTAATCCAAAAATTAAATACACCTCAATTAAAGAAGTAGGTATTGTAGATTACAAGAGTAAAGAGCATAAGACTTGGAATGAAATCAGACGTTGCTATTTCGGCGGAACGGGAAATACTTTAGTCAGGATTGAGGACACGAGTGGCAGTGTTTATATTTTTTGTGTCGAAGAACCTGAAAAATTTGTCGAAGAAATAAATGGGATTATTAAAAAAATTAACGATTAATGCTTGGGGTATAGTGTAATGAAAAAGATTAAGAACAAAAAAATCGCGGAGGTTGTTATCTGTGCTGTTTTTGTCACTTGGTTTATGGCTATAACCTCAAATTTTGGTCATCGAATTCCCTCAAGGAATTTTCATTATGAACTGTTTGGAATTTGGCTTCCTATAATCTCATTTGTAATTCCCATTCTCAGCAAAGGAAATCCCGAAAGCAAAGAGGTATATTGGTCTAAAGAGAATATTATTGCACAAATAGTAACAATTATCATAAATCTGATACCGATAGTTATAATCAATTACAATTACAATCAATATTATCATTGGTTTTGACGAAAAGAAAAAATAACTACCGTATCAATTAACACTTGAACACGGCGGCAAAAAATGTTATTATAGTAAAAATATATAAATAACGAAACGGAGGTATTTGTATGAGCGAATACGGCGCAAAATTTGTTAAAGAGGGACTTACCTTTGACGACGTCCTGCTTATCCCCGCAGAAAGTGACGTAACTCCCGATAAGGTCAGCCTTCAGACAAAGCTTACAAAGAATATCACTCTTAATATTCCGCTTATGACCGCTGCTATGGATACGGTTACCGAATCCAGAATGGCGATTGCAATCGCGCGTGAGGGCGGTATCGGCGTTGTTCATAAGAATATGACCATCGAGGACCAGGCTACAGAGGTCGATAAGGTTAAGAGGTCTGAAAACGGTATCATCACAAACCCGTTCTTCCTCTCTCCGAAGCACCTCGCTTCCGACGCTGAGCAGCTTATGCACAAGTATCACATCAGCGGCGTTCCGATTTGCGAAGAGGACGGAACCCTCGTCGGCATCATCACAAACCGCGACCTTCGTTTTATGACCGATTTCAGCGTGGGCATTGCCTCCGTTATGACTCCGAAGGACCAGCTTGTAACCGCTCACAAGGGCACGACTCTTGAAGAGGCTAAGAGCATACTTATGAAGTCCAAGGTTGAAAAGCTTCCGCTCGTTGACGAGAACGGCAGGCTCACAGGCCTTGTTACAATCAAGGATATTGAAAAGAGCGTTATGTATCCCAACACCGCAAGGGATAAGGACGGCAGACTTCTCTGCGCGGCGGCTCTCGGCGTAACCAACGACGTGCTCGACAGGGCAAAGGCTCTTGTTGACGCAGGCGTTGACGCTTTCGTTCTCGACTCGGCTCACGGCCACAGCAAGAACATTATGAGCGCTGTTGAAAAGGTTAAAAACGCATTCCCCGAGATTTCACTCATCGCGGGTAACGTTGCAACCGCAGAGGCTACCGAGGCTCTCATCAAGGCGGGTGCCGACGCGGTTAAAGTCGGCATAGGCCCCGGCTCAATCTGTACAACCCGTATCGTTGCGGGTATCGGCGTTCCTCAGATTACAGCAATCTACGATTCGGCTGAAATGGCTGACAAATACGGCATTCCGATTATCGCCGACGGCGGTATCAAGTACAGCGGTGAGATTGTCAAGGCAATCGCTGCAGGCGGCTCGGTTGTAATGGTCGGCTCGCTCGTTGCAGGCTGTGAGGAATCCCCGTCCGACTCTGAAATCTATCAGGGCAGACAGTTCAAGGTTTACCGCGGTATGGGCTCGCTCGGCGCAATGAACAAGGGCAGCGCAGACCGTTATTTCCAGACAGGCACAAGAAAATTTGTACCCGAGGGCGTTGAGGGACGTGTTCCTTACAAGGGACCTCTCAGCGACACCGTATTCCAGATGATGGGCGGCCTTCGTTCGGGTATGGGCTACTGCGGCTGTCATACAATCGAAGAGCTTCGCACAAACGCGAAGTTTATGAAGATTACGGGCGCAGGACTTGTTGAAAGCCATCCGCACGACGTTTCAATCACCAAGGAAGCGCCTAACTATTCGGGCAGCATAAACGACTGATAAAGCAAAATGAAAACGGGTGCTGTCTCTGCTGAGACGGCACCGACTGATTTACGGGATTGTGATACTATGAGCGAACAGCCTCTTACCAAATGGCAAAAGTTCAAAAGATTTTTAAAAAGAAATATGACGCTGACCTGGTTCAAGCATATCTCGTACCAGATTATGGCTTTTCTGGTATCGGTTGCAATGATAGTCGGCGTTGCCGAATATGCAATCACGAAGTCATATGACAGCAGAAAGCTGCACCTTCCCGAGAGCTTCACAATTACGGCGCACACCGGCGCGTTCAACACAAACCAGAACTCGCTTGAATTCATCGAGGCGGCGCTCAAAAACAACGCGGGCGCGATTGAGCTTGACGTAAGGCAGAGACCCGACGGAACCGTCGTTATGGCGCACGACCTTGTTGTGACAAACCGCGACGGCGTTGAGCTTAGCAAGGCGCTCAAGCTGCTCAAGGGCAGCGACGTGAAAATCAATTTCGACATCAAGGAAACAAAGGCGCTCAACGATTTGTATAAGCTCATAGTCAACTACGGACTTATCGAAAACGCCTATATGACGGGCATCGAAACGAAGGATATCGAGGCTGTGAAGGACTCTGACTGCAAGAACATTCCGTACTACCTCAACTATTCCCCGTCGCGCATCAAAATCTTTGAGGAGGAATACCGCCAGAAGCTTCTGCAGCTTCTTGCAGATTCCGGCGCAGTAGGCATAAACTGCAATTTCCAGTACGTCGGCTCAAGCCTTTGCGAGCTTCTTCACAACAACGGCTACAAGCTTTCCGTATGGACGATTGATACTGAACTTTCGGCGAAAAAAATGCTCGCCGTAGGCCCCGATAACATCACCACGAGAGACATAAATATGGTGCAATCCGTGATAGATAACTGGGGAAAATAATTTTGAAAAATTACTTGACTATAAACATAACTTGTGATATAGTATTAAAGCATTGGAGATAAGCTGGTGTAGCTCAGTTGGTAGAGCAGCTGATTTGTAATCAGCAGGTCAGGGGTTCGAGTCCGTTCACCAGCTCCACAATATGGGCAGATTCCCGAGCGGCCAAAGGGATCAGACTGTAAATCTGACGTCAACGACTTCGGTGGTTCGAATCCACCTCTGCCCACCACCGAAACCACTATTTATAGTGGTTTCTTTGTTTTTATGCCACAACAAGTTGTGTTTGTTGAGCGTGATTGCAAAAATTGATATTCACTTCTAAAATACACAAAAACTAATATCAGTCCAAAAAACGCCCCTTTAAATCTGCTGAAATAGATAAATAATCAGCAGGTCAAAAAAGGGGCATTTTTGGCACATGACCACTTATTGACCACTTATCTGACCACTTATGAAATAAATATTTTCAAAATGCTAACTCTTTTTTAGGTTTTTGATAGATTTTTTGAAATGATTTGTCTGTTATTTTGCCCTGAATAAAGAGTTTTCAAACTTTCTGACCTGCTGATTCGGCGCCAGCCAGTCAAATAAACTGCTGATGGGTTTTCAGCCAGTCAAAAACGGTTGGATTTTACATTTTGAGCATTATATTATTTTCGGCAATTCTTTTTTATCCATTCTTTGAGTTCATCTTTTGGTATCAGTTTCTTCCTTCCTAGTTGTAGTACAGGGAAGGTTTTATCTTTTTCTACCATATAGTATAAATGATTGGGGGATACTCTTAATAGTTTCGCTACTTCAGGAATAGTGAGTTCCGGCGGCATATCTTCAAAGTCTTTATACAGCGCAACTTCCTTGGCATCTTTCACTTCATCTTTTATTCTCATCGCAAGAGAGAACCCTTCTTTGAATATTTCTTCCTCTACTATCAGCGAAAGCACATCACTTTCTTTTACATACTTATCAAATAGATATTTTTGTAGCTCCGAAAGACTTGCTTCAAATTCATCTCTAATGTCGCATACTTGTTTCAATGCCGCCTTGTAATCCTCCCGTTCAGCAAGCTTTTCAAGTTCGCACGGGCGTATGTTTCCATTGTATAGATTTTCAAGTGTTGTCATTGTATCACTCCTTTGCAACACAACAACTATCACAAACCAATCCAAAAGTCCAGACAAAAATAAAGCGCTGCACTTTCGTGTAGCGCTAAAGTATGCTGTAATATCAAATGTTTCTTTATGTAATTATTAACCATTGAAATTATTAGTTATCATTTTATACCATGTTAACTGATATTTTGACTCATAAGTTCTTTTCCCTTTAAAACAAAGCTTTTATCCATTCAGCCAATTTCTTTGTCAAATCTTCATAATTGTCCCATACAAGAATTTGCTTTTGCGCAATATCAAAATGCGGTTTTAAATACTTTTCAAATTTGTTTAATTCCTCTTTAGAATAATTTCCATAATCTCCATTAAACACATCAGCTTTGCATGTTATAATAACTTCCTTCCCCAATCCTAATGCATAACCTGCTTCGTAATATGCACCATAATTGGGATCCGAAATATCAAGTATCAAAAAACGACATTCACGGATCAGCCTAAACATTTCCGGAACAATTTGTTTGTTGTGTATTATTTCATCAAGAAATTCAGGAGAAAACTCGGCTTCAATAATGCCTTTGCGAATAGCTTCTCGCGTTTCTTTTGTATTGTCATTAAATGCCATAGAAACAAAAACATTTTTATTATTTATATTATGTTTTTGTAATTCATCAATTCTTTTCTGCCCCTCTGGAAGAATTTGAAATCTTGTATTAATGCTGTCAACTAATCTGTTATTTTTTAAATAATCTAATAAATAGTTTGCTTGTTCTAATAATTCTTTCTGGTTTAGCTGTTCATCCTTGTCGTTGAACCGATTAACAAAGCAGGCAGATAAAGCCTCTTCAAAGGATAATTCTATAACATCACCCATATGTTTTTGTCTTTTTGAAAGACCTAACAAAAACATATCAACTTTTTCGCTAAAGGTATCAGGAAACCATGATTCTACCATACGATTATTTACATTTCCGCAATGATATAGTGCTTTTTTATGAACTTTGTACACATTATCACCTGTAATCATATTAAAGAAATGTTCGTCTTCTTTAGAATATGTTTTAAGTTTGCCATTATAATAAAGATATGACGCTAGTTTGTTCTTGTCTTTGGGTTCTTCATCATATAAATCATCATTACGAACATACAAATAACCACAAGTATTGCAGTTTACATATATATGATTGTTTCCATAATCCATTGTTTCTGCAGAATTACCGCAAACAGGGCATTTGTTTTTATTTACTATCATAATAATAAACCTTTCTAAAAACTTCTTACCAACATTTTTATAAACCTTGCATAACTTCAAATCAAATTTTTCTACATTCTTACTAATTAGGAATTTGAATTGGTATAATATATTTATTATCTTTTTATCTTCTTAAACACAAAAATATACTCGTGTTTGAACAGATAGAAATCGCTCGCTAACGCTCTATAACGCCAGATAGCTTTTTGATTTGCTTTGCCCTTGGTTTCTTCAAAGTTCTTGACGAGGATTGCTTTTAATTTGAAGCCTCGCATTTGAAATAGATTCATGCAATAGAATCCAAGGGGAATAATTTCACTGTTTGCGTATTTGTCGCCAATAACAACGGCGCAATATCTGTTCTTTTCAAGATGCTGTGATGTATTGTCTATGACTTGTCCGAACGATTCAAGAAACTCACTCAGAGTTTCGCAGTTAGACAAGTCATTTTCGTTTTCACTAAACTTAATGATGTCCCAATATGGCGGATGATAAATAATGAACTGTACTTTATCAGCGCCAAGTGATTTAAGCTTTTCTTCTAAATCAACCGTTCTGCTGTCGCCGACGATTATTTTGCCCTTGGTTTTAGGATTCTTTTCTTCAAGCAACAATTCCTGTGACTGTTTGGCGATTTCTTCCTGAAGCTCTATTCCAATAGAGTTTCGTCCAAGACGTTGCGCTTCTATCAAAGCAGTACCGCCCCCGGAAAAGGGATCAAGAATCCAGTCGCCTTTTTTGGTATAGCGTCTGAATAACTGATTTGGTATTTGAGGAACAAAATTTCCGTGATAACTTGCATTATGAACACCTGACTTATCTCTTTTATCAAATATCCATAATGAATCTGTGAGTATATCATCGTACTCTTTCCAGTTTTTCATGTCTAAATCATTATATTTAGCCATACTAACATCCTTAATCTTTTTTCTTTAAATGCTTTCTAAATTCAATAGGGTCATACCAAAAACAACCAACACATCCGGTTTCATCACCTCTATGCTGTGAATCGCCATAATAGTAGGAAATAGGATATCCCAATTTCTTTGCATTATAGCGAATTCCCGTTCTGCGGCACTCCTTGCAGAACTGTCTTTTAGCATCATTTGCTGCTTTACTTAACGGCTGAAAATCTTCCATTTTTTGTGAAGAAGTATTCATAACCTCGGCATCATTTTTCCATCCGTTTTTGTGATCAACTTCAGGATTGGATGTTCCTAAAACCACACATCTCTTTTGTCTGTAATGGTTTTTAATGTCAGCGCGAATTGCCTGGCTGCCTATCCATTCTTCTTCACCACGAAATCCGTCCAATTTGATTCGATCAACTCCATTCCCAGGAGTAATGGATTTATCAAATTTCACAATATATTTCTTTGCAATAGATGATTCTTTGCGGCACCAGGAAGCACCATTCTGGAACATCAGTTCTGCGTATTCTCCAACAAACTCTGATTTTGAAACCCAACGGCTGACACCATTTTCATCAGGCTGTGCCAATTGTTCAAATAAATATGGTTTCGTTCCTTCTTTAAAAGGTTTCATATTATCCCACCTTAATACTTGATGAGATAATTATAACAGAAAAAAAGCAACTTCTCAACAGAGAAGTTACTTTTTGATTAAGCAGTGTAGATATTCGGTTGTTTTATTTGCTGAATAGTTTCTGTTTTCATCAACATCAGCCTTGAATCGCTTGTAGTCTGTACTGAATTGCTGATACTCGCCGTACTTTTCCATAGTCTTACGAATAGTATTGAAGTC
The DNA here is from genome assembly GCA_905234495.1 of uncultured Eubacterium sp. Classification (GTDB taxonomy): domain Bacteria; phylum Bacillota; class Clostridia; order Oscillospirales; family Acutalibacteraceae; genus Eubacterium_R. The sequence goes on from CAJOHE010000004.1 coordinate 217,335, forward strand.
CATCAATCCTTCGTTGTTGTAACTAAGGAATATGTAATTAAATTCAGCGTTTCTCAATACTTCGTCAAAAGCATCTACGACAGTTCGTTTTGAACAGAATGCACTTTTTTGTTCTGCGTAATCTCTGAGTCCGGTTTTTCCTTTTAGTACCGGATTGTCATATAATGCAATCGTTTCAAGTACATGATAGTTTGTACAATACTGTCTTGCGTTGTATGGAGGATCCATATAGAGAATATCTCCACCGATTCCCTTTATCAAATTAGTGATATTATCTTTATATGCTTTACTCTCCTTATCACCAGGGATAATTGGAAGAAGTTCTAATTCAAACTCTTTTGCTGCGGACTTCTTCACTTTCTTGAGGAACGCACCATATACAGATGCGGTATTTGCATACTTGTCTATTGAGTTAATCAAACTTGCTAACAGGAAGTAATATTGCGATTCATCTATTTCTCCTGAACGCTTTAATTCATTCAACTCAATCCTAATTGCGTCGCACTTTTTGCCGTTCTCATCAGTAAAGTACTGTCTTCCGCTGCCTGAACCTGCACAGTAGTTTTTGTATATAAAACCTTCTGTTCCTTTAAGCTCATTAAGATAATCTAATATCTCTATTTTTACCGGAGGAACATTCTGAATGAGATGACGGTTTAATACGAAACTATATTCTTGTATGTCGTTAGCTATAACTCTATAGCCTTTTCTTTTGAATTCGGTGCCAACTGCACCTGTTCCGGCAAACAAGTCAGCGAACACTTTGCCTTGGGTTTCAGTTCCTACAACATCGGTAATGGTATCTGTCAAAAATCCCATTAATGATTGTTTTGATCCAATATAGTTCACGTCATCACCTCTTTTCTATATCTACTATACCATACTTTGTATCAGATATCCAGCATTAATTATGTAATAAAACAACATAGCAATATGTTTCGTGAACTAATTGGCTGCTATTAGAATGATAATATTCAAATTCAATATCATATGGTTCACGCAAATCGCTATCAACAATAGAACGCTCTATGTTTTCAGTCGAAACATCACTATCCAAATAAACAACATAAAGTCTTGGATCTGCATCAAAACGTTCCTCATCCTGGTTTTCATACAAGCTCATTGCTACAAATTCAGGATTCCTAATAGCTACATCATAATAGTCGTCTCCGAATTTATCAATGAAGGCACCACCAACTCCACGGCTAACTTTCTGGTCAAAAGGTTCACCGTTTATGTAAAAGTCAACGCCCCTGCTATGCCTGAAAGTTGGAATGATATTATCATTGTGCGCTACAATAAGGCTTTCAATATAATCGTTTCTTTTAGTGTTAATATCTTTGATCCTTCGGAATTTAATTGTATCCGTAGCGATTATTTGGTCTTTTTCTTCTTCGCTAATATCATTTCTTCTGTTTAGTCTTGCTACGTGCTGATCAAAGTTCATTGCTGCAAACGGCCACTCGATTTCTCCTAAATTATGTTCATACCAATTATCAACTAAAAAATCAATTTCTTCCTTTGCAGCCAAGCCTCTGTTGTATTTTTCGGATTCAAAAAACATTTCTCGCAATATGAATTTTGATGCCTCGTAATCCCAAGTTTCGATAATACAATCATCTATCGCACGCAATGTATGTGGAATTGACATATCAATATTGTTTTCTATAAACAATCGTCGTAAGTATTCTCTTTTTCGCTCCTTATTATCAAATATTTTTTTGATTTCTACAAGAGTTATTTCTGTCGTCAGCATATTATGTCTCCTTTCAGTAAATTTAAATGTCTTTTACTATTCTTCTGTAATTAACTCAATTGAATTAAGCAAGTCTATATTATACAGTGCCGCCGTTTCTAGTGGCTTTACATCAAGAACATATCCGTTTTCACAATTGCTTTTGAGTTCTTCATAAGCTCCATCAATAATAATTCTATATTCATTTTGTTTTTCATACTTCTCTTTATCTTTAATAAAAAATCTATTATAAAAACTTTCGTTTGGGAATTTCACAGGCGAAAAATCATTCTTTATATCTTTATACTTCACATACGAACTAATCATGCCAATTTCATTTCCTCTTGCTGACTTGATATTCTCTATTAGTTCATCTAAAGCAAATATTAGAAAGTGATCTCCAAACTTCAGCATTTCATTAATAAATTCTTGTGTTAGTTTTTTGTTGTTTTTTCCTGTCCAAACATTACTCTTTAATACGGAACAACAAAAAATATGTATATCCTCAACACCCTCAAAGGATTCTTTAACTTCGACAGGATAAGGAACATTTAAATCCTTGAAAAGACTTTTGCCATCAACAATAATATCTATTTTTGTTGGATCTGTAAAAATATATCCTTCGTTTGGATCACCGCGAAAGTCAGTTTCATCATTTAAGAATAGTTCATTTCTTGCAAAGAAAACATGCCCTTCTTTAAGGCTTTCCAAGTGTTCTTTTTTTCCAACCTTTATAGCTATTACTTTTGTTTCTCTTTTCATAATATAACACCTAATATTGGTTTAAATCAAAAAGCCTTTGGATTTCCCGTTTTTCAAGTCCGAAACAGATGAATATACCAAATCATAAGACAAATATCCCCTCAACATTCTGTAAACAGGAATGTTGTGTTCTTCAGCAATTGATTCTAATTCATCAGCTGATTCGTTAGAAAGAGTCTTAAATCCTAAATATACTCCCGTTATTGCTTCCGGGATATGATAAAGCAATGTTTCTTCTTTTTTCGGTAAAATAAGACGCCATTCTTTTTCATAAGACCAATCTTTTGACTTAAAAAGTGCAGGACAAATCATAACATATTTATCGTCAATGCCGCGCATGTCGATGATATCGGAAGCATCAAAAGGTTTTTCAGTATAAACTACAGGCATTAACGGTTTCACTATACTCGTGATTTTATCAACATCATATTCAAGGCAAAACCCATTATGTTTATTAGCATAATGACCCCACATAACATTGGAACACGGTGTTTCACTAAAACACGATATTCTAAAACTGTCATATAGTGGCAACAAGTCTTCTTCGTAAAGTGTAATGGTACCGTTTCTTCCGATTATTTCCAAAAAATCCTCTACGCTTGTAGGATCTCTACCATCATCAAGCACCCTTTTTTTAATAATTCTCTCATAATCCAAATACCATCTCGAGTCGAGCGGGTCATTGAAGTTATATACTGAATTAAAAACTAAAGTCCCATTCTGTATATTGTCTTTCCAATAATTATCAAATGAAAAATACTTGTAAAGCTTTTTCGGCTTGTAATAATGAGCGATTTTTATTGCTTCGGTTACTTTGTAAGATTCTAAACATTTTTGATAGGCAATATTCCATCTATCACCCAAGTCCTGGATTTTCATATTATCACCTTTTATATGTTAACATATCGGTATGTATTTTACAACATCTAACATCTTGTAGGGTTAATAATTGTACTGTTACAATTTATATTACAATCACTTGTATAACTTGTCTTTTGAAATAAAAAACGTCTAATAATTTGACCACTTATCTGACCACTTATTGACCACTTATGAATTAAAAGCGACTGTAAAAAAATATAAATTCTGTTGCAAAGCATTGCTAAATATCGGCCTAACCTGCTGATTTTACTTTTAAGGCTTTATAATTCTTTGTAAAACGCTGAAAAACGGCTTGAATAGGGCGTTTGAAAATCCATTATTTTACACTTTCTAGATTTGTAATCAGCAGGTCAGGGGTTCGAGTCCGTTCACCAGCTCCAATAATATGGGCAGATTCCCGAGCGGCCAAAGGGATCAGACTGTAAATCTGACCTTCGGTGGTTCGAATCCACCTCTGCCCACCAAAAAGACCAAGTAGGTTTTCGCCTGCTTGGTCTTTTTCTATAATAGTGGATTCGAACCACATACCCATCTTTCGCCGGTTCGGCTTGCCGGAGGCGGAAGGGGAATATAATGCGACGGCTTGCGCAGCAAGCGAACCTCGGGCAGAGCCCGAGTCCATCCTCTGCCCACCACGAAAACCGCCTAACCAGGCGGTTTTTCGGCTTTTTATGGGCTTTATAAAAGTTGCCGAAACCGCAAAAATCGGCACTAAAAAATACATTTTCAGCCAAATAAAATTCCCCTCAAAAGAATTACCTTTTGAGGGGCTTTTTTCGTCAAAAACGCCTTTGACCACTTATTGACCACTTATCTAACCACTTATTGTTTGAACATATTTTTTTATGGTTTTTTTAATATGTAAGTTGTTAATCATATTTTATGGTAAATTGTAATGGTGCATTAATCTCAGACACAGGGCAGGTA
>CAJOHE010000005.1 GCA_905234495.1 uncultured Eubacterium sp.
GCACCGACAGAATGATGATGCTCGCTCATTATAACCGACAACCTTTCATTAATTACTGCTTTTATATTACCATTTTTTAATAATCAAATCAACCAAAAATACTCAAATACATCAACAATAAAAAATAAGGGCTCGCAGCGCGCGGGCGGTTATTAACCTCCCCTGCGATTTTTTATATTAGAGGCAAAATTCCGCTTCAATAATCAATAGGGAAAAAGGAGAAATGGCTTAACCATGCGGTTTTTCAAAAACCTCCTGTGCAGAACAGCGCCAAAACTGTCGCCTTTTAGGCACCTGATTTTCAGGGCAAAGCTCTTGAAACCCGCATGAATCCTCAAAAGTGCTGACCTGCTGATTTCCTTTTTTACATGTCAGAAAGGTTAACAGGCACGGAGAAATCCGTGCCCGTTTTGTGTTTTATTTTATTATCTTTTCAAATCTGAAGAATTCATCCTCGGCATCGTTTTGTCCGTTTGGGTCGGGATGATGCTCGTTATAGAATTCCACAATGTGAAAACCGCAGCGGTTAACATAAAAATGAATATTGCGCGTTTCAAAATACGGCGTGCAGGTTTCCCATACTTTAACCTCGGGGTGCAGCTTTTCAACCGCACACCAAGCCGCATAGCCGATACCCTTGCTGTGAGCTTTCGGCGAAGCGAAGAGCAAATCCAAATCGCCTTTGTCGCCTTCAACTTTCAGCACAACACCGCCGACCTTTTTGTCGCCCTGCATAATGCGATACGCCTCGCCGCCGTCTATTGCCCTTTCAATTGTTTCGCGCGATATGATTTCGCCTGCAATTATTCATCCTCTTTTATGTGGATGTTCCATCCTGTGTCTATCTTCTTTTTCACCTTTTCCGATATTTCTGAATCTAAGACAGGCCAATCTACTACGGTTGTTGCTTTATTTGTTACCAAATGAGCTTTTTCCGCGCATAATGCAAGCGGAGTATCTGCAAGAGAATCAGAATAAAAATTATCAATCACAGGAAATCCGTGGTCATAAATATACCTTGCTTTCTCCTTTGCATACATTAGATTATTCGTAAATACGCCAAACTCACGGTCATATTCAGTTGCCATATAATTTACGCCGAGCCTTTTTGCTATAGGCCCGATGATGCAGTCGGGTGATGCGCTTATTATTAGGTCATCAGGCTTTTTCTGTGCAAGATACCATTCGGATATTCTGCACTCATATTTATCCCAGTATTTTTCTATCTGTTCGTCAAAATCATCTATCATTGTAAGATAGCTAAACATTTTGCGCTGCAGCTGATAATTAGGAAGCTTTTCGAAATGATGCAGCACTATGCTTTTCATCAAGCCCGGAAAATATGTAAACCATAATTTAGGGTGACGCTTTATGCACCATAAGGCAAACCCTATTGAGCAATCCGAATAGAAAATTGTTCCGTCAAAATCATATACATTCATTTGCTACTCCTCTTATCTCGTTGTTAATGAAACTATAAATTTACAAATTGCGATATGTCAAAAATATTATACCACAACCCAAAAACAAAGGCAACGGACTTCCGCTGCCTTGTCTTATTGCTGTTTTTTCTTTTCCTGTTTCAGTACCGTATCATTCATTGATTCGTTTGCTTCTTCATCCCAGACCGTTCTCTCAGGACCGAGCGTGCCGTACATAGTATTCTCAAACGAATATGTCATCTTTGAGGTCTTGATAAGCCTCTCGTTTTCCGTATCATCTTCAAACGTACCGAGCCGTGCATAAATATCCTGTGTAATCTCATAGTCATACTGTTCGCGCCCCTCGCGGCTTGTATATATGATTTCCGCAAAATATCTTTCGGTTTCAGGATTATAATATGCCGTCCAATTGTTTCCTTGCTTTTTGAACTCCATTTTGCTCTCCTTACTTTGAATTTGAAATTGCATGACTCACAAATTCCGCTGTGCTTTCTGCTTACTTATTCGCCGATAAAGAAACCCATGGTCAGTAATTTAATTATATCATTTGTTATAGAATAAACCGTTACAATCAGAACGTTATTAATTCATTATACGCTCTGATTGCGTATCCGTCGGTCATGCCTGATATGTAGTCAATAACCGCCTGAATGTAGTATTCTTCTTTCTCTAAACTATGATAAATCTTTTCATTGTCGCAGATTGTTATATCCTTATTCAAATATTCCGGCACGATGCTTTTATCAACATATTTTGCAAGCCATTCCGAAAAATCCTTGATAAACGACGGGTAATATTGCTCCATCTTCAATAATTCTGAAAATGTGTTTTCCGCTTTATATGCGGAATATAACTGTTTGAACAGAGAATTAATTACAAGCCTTGCATATTCCTCAAAATACTTTAAACGTTTGTTATCGTAAATAGTATGATAATTGAAATCCTTGATTTCTTTAAGCCTTTTTGCGTAGTCTTCGCTTAAACAGATTCCCGCTTCGGGAGAACTGTTGTTGCAAACATCTATTATCAGGTTGTGCATAATTACGGTTGTATTTATTGCATCGCCGTCAAACGCTTTGGCATACTCTTCAAGCTTCTTTTTATCCGAATCAGACAGGAATCCAAGCCTTTTGGCGTCTTCAATATCTCTGCCGACATATGCGATTTTATCCGACAGTTTAACAACGCAGCCCTCCCAGGTCGCAGGCTCAAATTCACCGGCATTTTTTATTGAGTTTAAACCAAGCAATTCATCTCTCGGGATTAATCCGTTTTTGTCAATTTCACCGCAATGGGAAATAATACCGTCTCTTACCGCGTATGTGAGCATTAAGTTTTTGAGATGGGCATGTTTATCCTCAAGCAACTCAATTCTATCAACAAATCGCAGACCGTTTTGCTCGTGCCAGAATGATTTGTTTAAATACTTTTCGCTTAGCTCGCGTAAAATGTATTCGCCTTTGTGACCGAACGGAGCGTGACCTAAATCATGCCCCATGGCAATAGCTTTCGTAAGGTCGATGTTGAGCCCGAGCGTGTCGGCGATTGTATGACTGACGGATTCGACGTGCGCCACATGTTCCATTCTCGTACAGACATGGTCATTGCCGATGTTATAAAACACCTGCGTTTTATGCTTTAATCTTCTGTACGCAAGAGAATGGAGTATGCGGGAATAGTCGCGGGAGAATTCATTTCGCACGTCATCCGACCTGCTATACAGTTGACCTTCCCGCTTAATCAGCTGCTCCCACTTCGGGTTTTCAGCATTTACAGCAAACGAAGAAAAAATCTTTGACATAATATCACCTTTAATTAATTATTGATTCGGATTCCTTATTACTCCCAAATCAATAATAACACATTATTTAATACGATTCTATAATATCGCCGCATATTTTTTATCTTGCTGAATTTTTCATGGTTCTGTCAAGCTGATAGTCCAGATTATGGTACACAAATCGTCCGGTGTATTTACAACGGCGGGGGTTTGTGATATATTGGCCTTGGACAGAGAAACAAAGCCAATGTTTTTGTTGCATTGTTTGTGTGTATTTTACTTCTCTTTTACCTTTCATCTTATTATATAATTGTTTCTCTGTCCGAGGTCTTCTATGACTGAAAGTAGCCAATGAGGTGATTTTATGAATGAAAATGGCCTTAATAAATCTGCAAAAATCGGCATTGTTATAACAGTACTTGTTATAGGTTTCCTGATTTACTCGGGAATCAATAGCGGTAATAATCAAAGCAAAACCACGGAAAAAGCCGCAACGACTTCGGTAACGCTCGAAACGGCATCGCATAGTTACAGCGGTGTGCCGTATGAGGGAATGGCTGAAAGTGAGGTTGAGTTCACCTCGCTCGGTAATGCCGACGAGGTGGAAGCGTGCACGGACTTTTACAAGCTCAACGCAAAGCACAGGTGGAAGGAATACAAGTGGAAAGAAAACGGAAAAACCGTTTTCAAGGTAACAATCAGATACTTTGATTATGAAAAGGATTGTGCCGTCCCCGGCTTTGTTTCCGACGTCTGCGACTGGCGGGATTCTTATAAAAGCAATAAGACCACTACCAAAAAGCACACCACAACCACGGACCCTTATAACGCAAAGGATTACAACAACGAAGACGATTTTTACGACGACCATTATGATGATTTCGCGGACTACAATGAAGCCGAGGAATACTATAACGACCACAACGATTAAATGATTATCAACATACAAAAAAGAGGGATGTCCGTAAAGGGCATCCTTTTTTAGTGTTTACTTTTCGTCAGAACTGTTGTCGTTATCGTCGCTCTTTTTCGCACCTCTGCATAGTTATTCAAAGAGCTGTCCGGGGAGTTTCAGCTTTTCTTTCGGCGGGAAGGCTTTGTCGAATTCGTCGACGTCCTCGTCCTTTACATAGTAGCCCTGCGGGGTCTGATAGACGCCGGTGACGCCGTCAAGATAGCCCGGAATCAGCTCCCTGCACAGGAAGAACGAATCGTCCTCGCCCTCGGGCAAATCGTGGTAGCGGATACCGAACTTGCGGGCAAAATCAAAGCCGCTCTTGCCGTAAAAATCAATGTTGCCCTCAAACAGAACCGCGCCGAAGCCGAGCTTTGCAGCCTGTTCCAGAGAGTAGTCAAGAAGCTTTTTGCCGTAGCCCCTGCGTTTGAGGTCGGGCGTGATGCAGATTGGCCCCATTGTGAGCACGGGAACGTCTTTGCCGCCGTCCGAGTTTATGACGGTTTTCATAAATATATTCTGCCCGATTATGCTTCCGTCCTGTTCCATAACGAAGTCCAGCTCTTTTACGAAAGCAGGGTCGTCGCGCAGAACGTGAATAACGTAATGCTCGCTGCAACCGGGACGGTAAACGTTCCAGAACGATTCCCTGACGAGGTTTTCAACCTCTTTATAATCCTCCGCCTTTTCAGCGCGGATTAAATAATCTTTTTCTGACATTTTATTGCTCCTTTATTTATACTTCTTTTCCCGTTCTGATGTAATGTCCTTCCTGAACGGCGGCAAAGGTTGCAACTGCGCAAACGACTGCGCCGCTGTGTTTTAGCTCAATAAAGCTCAGCGTTAAGGGCAGCAGAAACAGCAAAAGACCCGTGATTTTATTCATTATTGTGTGCTCGGAAACGAACTTTTTCCGACAAACGAATCCCGAAATGATATTGATTGCTTTAATTACGGCAATCAAGCAAACCCAAATTATCATCCACTTCGGAACTTCTGTTTCGGGCACTATTTTAACAAATGCCGATACTGCAAAAATGAAATCCGCAACCGTATCCAAACGGGAACCGAATTCGCTTTCGGCATCCAGTTTTCTTGCGACTGTTCCGTCAGCCATATCGGTGAGTCCGCAAACCAGATACACCGCATAAAACCAAAATGAAAAGACGGGCAGGAACAGTAAAACTATACTGAATAGAATGCGGCTGCCGGTCAGGATATTTGCTATGTGTTTTTTCATATTATTGTTCCTTACAAAAAGCCGCTATTTCCTGCTCCAGCAGGCGGTATACATTTGCAACGAGATAACCGTCGGCAATCGCGTGGTTGAGGCGGACCGTAAGCGGCATCATCAGCCTGCCGTTTTCCTCGCGGTATTTGCCCCAGTTAATAATGGGCGGAAAATACAGTTTCAAATTCGTCATATTATTACCCCGTTAAATTACAGTATGTATTATTCAACCGTAAAGCTTTCGGTTTTTAAATCGCAGTAGTATCTGCCGCCGGTTGCCGTGAATTTTAAAACACAGTAGTCCGGGTCGGTTACACCCTGCTTATAAAACATTGTGTCGCCCTTTTTCCAAATCATATTCTTGGTTTTTTGGTCGGTAAGAACTTCCATTTTGCCCTTCAGCATAACGCCGGTGTATTTTATCAAACCTTTGTGACAGAAATAAATACAGGCGTTCGGATTGTTCAGATACTGCTTAACCCTCATTGAAGAGGTGTTTGTCGAAAAGTAAAACTCCTTAATTCCGTCGGTCTTTCTCGGGCTCAGCATAGCTTTTACGTTGGGGAACCCCTCCTCGTCAACGGAGCATATAAAAGCGACTTTTTGTTTTCCGATAAACTGAGCTAATTTATTATTATCCATAACATTTCCTCCGTCAGTCGGGACTTGTCCTTTACAACTGAGCAATTACTTTTTCAACGATTTCGTCGGCGTTGAAGCCTTCAACGTCAAGCATTTCGGCTTTTATCAGCGTAGTTTCGGGAATGCCCATATACACCTTTGCGAGTTCCGTTATATAGCCGAAGCTGTAATCGGAAACATAAGGTCCGCCCGCGGTTGTAACATAAATTATCTCGTCCGCTTTGCAGAGCCCGTGGGGCGAGCCGTCGGGCGCGTATTCCGAAATAATGCCCGTGACATAGATATTTTCAATGTAGAGTTTCAGCACCGACGGGAAAGACGAATCCCAGTACGGCGCGGAAATGACGATTTTATCCGCCGCGGCAAATTGCTTTGCAAGGTCAAACATACTGTCCGAATAATCGCCGAGTTCAACGAGCTTTGTCCGCTTTTCAAGCTTTCCTTCACTCAGCGGCTGCAGGTTTTCGCCGGGCAGGTATATTTCCGTATATTCATTTCCGAGCTTTTCCAAAACCGCTCTTGCGATTTTATCCGTCCGTGATTCCTTACGGACGCAGGCGTTAATATAAAGTACCATAATTTTGCCTTTGCTTTCATAATATGTCTGTTTAATTATACCACAACGCAAAGGCAAAGGCAACGGATTGCCCCGTGTTCTTTGCGGCGGCGCCGGTTGTATCAGCCATTTCGCTTACAGCTTCCGTTGGCATCGTTCTGATAGCTTATTCGGCTGTAAACATCCTTTATATGATTGTTCTCAAGAAGAATGCAAAGGAAGTTGAAAAGCTCGTTTCTGAAAGAAAAAATGTTGCCGAGCCCGCCGCTGCGGTTGAGGTTGAGGCAGAAGCTGAATAAATACAAAAGGCACGGAATACCGTGCCTTTTAATGTTAAATCATAGGAGGATTTATTATGTCAAAAAAGGTTAATATTGCGGTTATTATAATTTCCGTTATCGCTATCTGCATTTCTTCGGTAAGCCTCTATTTTACGCTCAGCCCCGCCGAAGAGGAAAAAGGCGACATTCAGTACGTAATGTATCTCGGCACAAACGATAAGGACACAAACGAACCCGTCTGTACGCCCGCCGAGGCAAAGGAAAAGGTTGAGGCTATTCTCTGCGACAAAATGGGCGGCTTCACAATTCAGGAAGCAAACGGCGGCTGGCTCGGTGACGACGGCACTCAGTATAACGAGTACACGCTGGTAATCTATCTCAGCGCCACGGATATTGACGCGGTGCACAGCGTGGCGGACATCATGATTGAAGAGTTCAATCAGAGCTCAATCCTGATTCAGGCAAACACAACTCAGACGGAATTCTACACAACAGCGGAATAAAACAAAAGCATCGGGATTCGCCCTTTGGCGAATCCCGATGTTGTTATTTATAAAACTTGTCAATTATCCTTATTGTTTACGAATTCTATAACGATTTAAGACTGATTGTTAAAGAAACTATAAAAGTGTTTGATAATACTTTGTGTTGTGATATAATAGAATCAGGATTAAATGCAAACATTTTTCCACTTTATTAATTAATACAAACAAAGATTTTATTAGGAGATGAACTAAATGGCAATTAATATTGCGCCAAAGTCATTGGATACCGAATTGAGCGAGCTTATGCGCGATGTAGCAACTGGCAAAGCACAGCTTCCTGAATTTCAACGTAGTTGGACATGGGATGACAATAGGATTATTGGCATTCTTGCTAGCTTGTCACAAGGGTATCCTATGGGCGCTATAATGCGTCTTGCATATGGAAACGAAAATGTTAAATTCAAATATAGAACTTTTGAAGGTGTTTCGGTATTAGGGGTGGTTCCTGATTATCTTGTACTGGATGGTCAACAGCGACTAACATCTATGTATCGTGCTGCTTGTAGCAAAGAGCCTGTGAACACCACAACTGAAAAAGGCAAAAACATCAAACGTTATTATTATCTTGATATAAACAAATGCCTTGATGAAAGCGAAGACAGAGAAGATGCAGTTTTTTCTGTTCCAGATGATCGTAAAATAAAAACAAATTTTGATAGGGAAATTATCCTTGATTTGTCTACCAAAGAACTCGAATATGAACACGAAATGTTTCCTTTAAATATAGTGTTTGATAGTAGCACACGAGAGGATTGGGCAGATGGGTATAAGGAATACCATGGATATAGCAAAGATTATATGGAAAAGTATAAACAGTTTAGAGCTGATGTACTTGATGTTATAACAGGATATAAACTACCGGTAATTACACTAGACAAAGATACTCCTAGGGAAGCTGTTTGCAAGGTGTTTGAAAATGTTAATACTGGAGGAGTTCCTCTAACTGTATTTGAACTAGTGACCGCTACATTTGCTACTTATGAATTTGACCTTCGCAAAGATTGGGAAGCCTGTAGAGACATCATTCGGGGCAAAAATGAAACACTCAACACAGATGTTATGCACGGTGTTGACGAAACGGCATTCTTAACAGCAGTTACGTTATTCACTACATATCATGCTGATACAATGACGACTTGTAAAAAGAAAGATGTTCTTTCGCTAAGGTTTGACGATTATCAAAAAAATAAAAGCACACTTCTTGAAGGTTATAAATTAGCGCGAAAATTTCTTTTTAGCCAGTATGTTTTTAGAATGCGCGATTTACCTTATACGACTCAGTTGATTCCGCTTGCTGCTATTTGTGCAGAGATTGGTAAATCCGTATTTAATAAGCCACAAACACAAAACATATTGAGCAAGTGGTTTTGGTGCGGAATAATGGGCGAAATGTATGGGGGTGCAAACGAAACTCGTTTTGCAAATGATATCGAAGATGTTGTTGCGGCTATAAAAGGGAAAGATAGCCTTAACCGAACTGTCAATGCTGCATACTTTTCAGCTACCCGTCTCGTATCTTTGCAAACTCGCAATAGTGCGGCATATAAGGGAATAATGGCATTGGTTTATAGAGAAAGATGCCATGATTTCGTGAAGGGAACCACTATTGATATCGTGAAAAGTATGGATGAAGCTCCAGACATACATCATATATTCCCTGAGTCCTATTGTATAAAAATGAATTACAAAAGAGAGAAGTGGAACTCAATTATTAACAAAACCCCTCTACTGCCTGAGTCAAATAGGCTGGTTGGAGGTGAAGCCCCGAGTGTCTATATTAAACGCATTATGCGCAAAGCGGAGATTGACGAAAACGAACTGCAATCGCGAGTTGAATCCCATCTTATTAATTATGAATATTTTTCAACTGATGATTTTGACAATTATTTTATTAGCAGAGCAAAATCACTTATGAAAGCGATTGAGACAGCCATGGGAAAAACTATAGCAGATAAAAGCTCAGAGCAAACGATAAACATTTATGGCGTTACACTTGAAGACTAGCCATAAGATTATTAGCAGTACAAGTGTAAAACGTATATATTTTTACAGTAAAAAGGATGTCCGTAAGGACATCCTTTTTTATTATTCGCCTATAGAACCCACCGTCTGCCGCAATGGTTGCAGGTGCAAATCTTATCGTTTGCGCCCATACCGGCGGTGTAACGTGAACCCTTTATATTAAACATTTCACCCCAGAAAGCCTCGTTCCAGTTATATCCGCGTCTGCGAACTGAAACGGAATGACTGCCGCAGCTCGGGCAGATGCTTGACCTGTCGTTTCTGAACTGCTGCTTAATGACTTTCCTTCGGGATTTATTTGTATATGCCTCAACCGTTCTGAACAGTTTCGGTATCGGCTCGCCGCAAAGCGGGCAGTTTGAAATATCAACGTCGCCCAGATATTTGCCGCAATGCGGACATTCGGTTAAGTTATACATTTCGGCATGGCGCAACTGCCAGAACCTCAATGTATTCGGGTAGGCGGTTTCCTGAAATGCGATAACGCTGCCGTCGCTTGACATTATTCTGCCGACCCTGTTCGGAAGAAAAGCGGGCGTTTTACAGTTCGGACATTCATCGCCGACATATGTGATATTACATCTTGTGCAGAAATTCTCGTTTCCGCCTCCGACGGGCTGACCGCATTTCTTGCAGAAAACCGAGTCTTGCGGAATGCTTTCGCCGCAATGATTACAAATCATAATTACATCTCCATTATCGGCTTTTGTATAGCTATAAGCCGATTTCAATGTAATCATAGCACCGTAAAACGAAGAATACAATTCTTATTTATTCATAGTTCCGATTTTGGGACAGTAACTACTTTTTATAGCCGAAATCGGGGATGTCGGTCCAGCGTTCGCGGAAGTAGTGGGCGGCAAGCTTGGGGCGCCTGTCGCGGGTGAAAAGTCCCTTCTTGTTGCCGTCGACGCGCATCGTTCCCTGAACGGTCTGGAAATCAGCAAAATTCCACGCGTGCTCGCCGACAACGTATGCGTATTTATCAAGCACCGAATTGATGCACTTGTAATATTCCGCTTGATATTCCTCGCTGAACATCGCGGGGACAGCCTGGTGAATTCCGCTGACCGCGTCCGCGCCGTATTCCGTTATCATAAACGGCTTGCCAAACTGCTCAAAGTAGTCGAGCTCGGCGGTCATAGCCTGCTTTGCCGCGTCGAGGTCGCCGCCGAAAATGTACCAGCCGTAATAGCGGTTGGCGCAAATCACGTCCATCGCGGGGGCGACTTTGTCCTTTGTATAATTGTTGTTGCAGACAACGACGGTGACGGGTCGGCTCTGCGGGTCGGCTTCGTGGGCGAGGGAGTAAAGCGGCATAAAGTATTCGTACGCCTGCTCACATTCCGTGTCGGGCTCGTTTGCAAGCGACCACATAACGATGCAGGGGTGGTTTTTGTCGCGCGAAATCATATCGCGGATAACCGCTCTGTGCGTGTCGGCGGTCTTGCCGTAGCTCTTCGTGCCGAGCCCCACCGCGGGGGTTTCTGCGATAACGACGATGCCTTCCTCGTCGCAGAGATTGAGCATTTCCTCGCTGTAAGGATAGTGCGAGGTGCGGAAGGAATTAGCACCGAGAAGGCGCATAAGAGAGATATCCTTGACGTTTTGCGCCTCGTTGATGCCTCTGCCGAGCGTGATGCTGTCCTCGTGCTTGCCGAAGCCCTTGAAATAGAAGTCCCTGCCGTTTATCAGGAAGCGGCTGCCCTTAATCTCAACGCTTCGCACGCCGAATTTTTGATAATACACGTCGTTTTTATAGACGATTTTCGCCGTGTAAAGATATGCCTTGCCGGGCTGCCAGAGCCTGACGTTTGTGATAGTAATCGGGCTTTCGCAGCTTCCGTTGGCGACCGTTTTTCCCTCGGCGTCAAGGATTGAAACCTCCGCGCCGCCGTCGCCGCTGAGCTCTGCACTTATGCGGACAAGCGCGTCCGCGCCGTTGATTTCGGTCACAACCTCAACGTCCTTTATGTATTCCTTCGGCGTGGTGTAAAGGCTTACCGAGCGGTGAATTCCGCTGTAGTTGAAAAAGTCAAAGTTGGGGTTATTGCGTGGCTTGAGCGTTGTCTTTCTCACGCTTTCGTAGTCGGGAAGCCCGCTTCCGAACATCGCGCGGCTGTCCTCGTTTCCGACGGGAAGGGTTGAAAAATCAATGCGGTTGTCGACCGCCACGGTAAGAAGATTGTTAGCGCTGAGCGCGCTCATATCAAGCTCAGCCTCAAAGGGCAGAAAGCCCCCGACGTGCTCTGCAATTTCATTGCCGTTGAGATAAACCCTGCAGCGGTGTGTCACCGCGCCGAAGCGAAGCACAAGGCGTTCGCACGGAATGGGTGGAAGGGGGAACGACGTCTGATAGTACACCCAGCCGTAGTGGTCCCTCAGTTTTATATCGGCCTTCTGGTCGTTGTACGAGGCGGGAACGTATATTTTTTCACACTGCTCAAAAGCCTTTTCGCAAAGGCTTTCGTCGAGTTCCGCGCCGCCCAGAACAAAGTTCCAGATTCCGTCGAGCTTTATCACTAATCTGCTTTCATTCATCTGAGTAAACAGCATAAAATCACCCTTTTCATTATAGCATCGCCACTTGCCTAATTCAATAAATAAAGTTATAATAACAGCAAAGGCGGTGAATATATGTTTTCATCAGAATGGATTGCCCCGAATGACCTTCGCGGCAATATGCACATAACGTTTAAAAAGCGGTTTTCCGTAACGGATTTTGAAACCGCTTTGATTCGTATTACCGCCGACGATTTTTACAAGCTTTACGTCAACGGCGCCTACGTCGGCGAGGGCCCCGCGCCGTCGTATCCCTTTCGTTACCGCTTCAATGAGTACTACATAGGCGATTACCTTAAGGAAGGCGCCAACACCGTCGAGGTGCAGGTGTATTATCAGGGGCTTAAAAACCGCGTGTGGGTGAGCGGCGACGGAAAGGCGGGAATGATTGCGGATATTTTTGTCGACGGAAAATACCGCCTCGGCACCGACGGCAGCTGGGAATACGCAGTTGACAATACCTTTGTCGGCGGCGAAAAGCTCGGCTACGACACCGCTTACACGGAAAACAGGGACTTCACCGTGCATCCCGACAGGGAGAAAAAGGTTAAAGCGACCGAGCCCGACTACGCCTTTGACAGCGAGGCGTTTCCGTCAGTCAGCGTGGAAAATATATCGGTCGAGCCGAGCATGAACGGCAACGTATATCTCTACGATTTCGGGCGCGAATACGTCGGAACGCCGATTGTTAAGGCATATTCCGAAACCGACGGCGGCGAGGTTGTTCTGCATTACGCCGAGGAAACCGACGAAAACGGAAATCCGCGTTTTGATATGAGATGCGGCTGCCGATACGAGGAAAAGTGCAGGCTCAGAAAGGGCGAAAACCTCATCAGGCAGTACGATTACAAGGGCTTCAGGTATATGGAAATAATCGCCGGAAGCGGCGTTACCGTCTGCGATGCGGCGGTCGCGGTCCGGCATTTTCCGTTCCCTAAAAATGCGCAAGAAATAATCACCGAAAACGAAAATCTCAAAGCAGTTTTTAAGCTTTGCAGCGATACTCTTCACTACGGAATTCAGGAATCCCTCATCGACTGCCCGACGCGCGAAAAGGCACAGTACCTTGGCGACGCGTACATTTCGGGCTTTGCTCATTTCTATCTGACGGGGGACAGCCGTCTGCTTAAAAAGGCGCTTTACGACTTTGCCGATTCCGTGAGATTCAGCGGAAAATTCCTGTCCGTTGCGCCCTGTTCATATGAGCAGAGGATTGCGGATTACGAGCTTCTCTATCCCGATTTTCTGCTCAAATACTACACGCTGACGGGGGACGGCGAAACGCTTGCAGAGCTTGCGCCCGTCTGCGACGCGATACTTGACGAATATGCCCGATACGAGAATGAAAGCGGGCTTCTTGAAAATGTCGACGCCGCGTGGAATCTTGTCGACTGGCCCGGGAATATGCGCGACGGCTATGAGTACAATCCCGACGGGGAGGGGGAACTCGGTCTTCACTGCGTGCTCAACGCTTACTATATTTTTGCAACGGTGAGCGTGCAGAGGATTCACGCCGTGCTTAATAAGGACTGCGCCGACAAAGCGGCGGGGCTGATTGAGGCGTTCAACGGAGCGTTTTTCAACCGTGAAACGGGGCTTTACACCGACTGTAAAGACGGCTCTCATTCCTCGCTTCACTCGAATATGCTGCCCGTCGCCTTCGGCTTCTGCACCGCCGAAACAGTAATAAATTTCCTTCTTGAAAAGGGGATGAAATGCTCGGTCTATACGGCGTATTTCTACCTTCGGGCGCTCTGCCTTTCGGGGCTTGAAAACGAGGCGCTTGAGTTAATCGCGTCGGAAGGCGAAAACAGCTGGATGAATATGATTAAAGAGGGCGCGACCGCGACCTTTGAGGCGTGGGGAAGGGACGCAAAGCGGAACACCTCGCTCTTTCACCCGTGGGCAACCGCGCCGATACTGATACTAAACGAGTATTTCAAAGATATGCTGAGATAAAAGAAAAGCACTTGAGAATAAACTCAAGTGCTTTTTCGTATGCGTTATGAATCGTAAAAATGCTGACCGTCGTCGGTCACAAGGCGCTCGGTCTTCGGGTATTCAAAGATGGCGCCGTTGCCCTCGTTTGCCTCGAGATAGGAAGCAAATTCCGCCGCGTACCATTTTGCCATTTCAAGATTGTGCATCAGGTAGTTGCCGCAGTTCACGGGCGCTGCGCCCGGCACCTCGTCGTTTTCCTCAACGGATTTGAATGCGCCGAGCATCAGAGCGTAGAGTTCCTGCGGCGCGCGGTCGCCCTTGAGAATGAGATAAAAACCCGTCAGGCAGCCCATCGGGCCCCAGTAAACGACCTCGTCCTTCCACTCGGGATTGTTGCGAAGGTAGGTGGCGATGATGTGCTCGAGCGAATGCATCGCCGCAACATCAACCGCGGGTTCAACGTTCGGCCTCTTGAGCCTCACGTCATATGTGGTTACAACGCCGTCACCGACAACGTCAACCCTGCTTGTAAATATTCCGGGAACAATTCTTGTATGATCCACCGAAAAGCTCTGTATCAATTCCATTCCATTTCTCCTTTGACTAATAGCTGCGAATGATGGACTTTGAAATTATGTATTATCATCCGCATGTGACTGTTTTTCATCCGCTTCTTCTATTTTTTCGATAGTTGAAGATGCGTATTCAATCATTTTCCGTTCTGCTTCAATTAATTTAATCGGCAGCATTTTCATACACTCGTGATTGTTTTTCATTGCGGCAATTGATCCCATTGTCAAATAAGGATTAACAACAACCGCTTTCTTGAAATAATTGATTTCCATTCTGGCGGTATAATATGTCAAAACCAACAACGGGAGGAAACTAATATACTTTTCCATGTTAAAAGATACTCTATTTACCATATTGTGAAAAGCACGAGATATTCTGCAAATCTCCGATTCGGTGGTTATGTTACCGTCAATAATATTATGTTCTAATTGTGCAAAATCAATAATGGTTTCAAGATTTTCATCCGTTGCCTCGAAAAACGTTCCTTTAAGAGCTGAAGACAAAATGCTTTTTTCTTTTTCTGTTAGGATGTTGCTTTTGCGGTCGTTTTGAATATTTATGATTGCGGCAATCAAAGCAAAGAACATTAATAACTTATCGTCTATATCTGTGAAACGAAGATTATAATCTTCAATATCTACAAGAGAAAAACATTCCATTATATCCAAAACATCTAAATCTGCGGCGTATGTAATCAAAGAGGTCATATCATCACAACCGCATTCTTTACATAGCGTTGCCGTCAGATTTATGAATTTGATTTTTTCCGCATCGCTCATATCGGAAAGATAACGAATGTTATTATATTGCTCAAAATTACCGATACCGCACAATTCACTCAGAAGATTTGACAGTTCACCGCTATTCACTTTTTTATCGCGGATTTCGACCTCGTATTCCTCCATATCAACAACCACGTGCTCTCTGTCAGAACGAATGCTGTCCAAGCGTAGATTCGGCAACCAAATTTCTTTTAATTTGATATCATCTTCAAAGTCGTTGAGATAGTAAATACTGCTGAAGGTGAATACAAGATAGCCTTTGTGTAATTTGGTGATTTCAATTACTCGGTTACCAAGAACATCAAGATCGTAATCGATAACAACACCGGCAATTGTTGAATTTCTTTCTATTGCTTCGTCTGTATTTCCCAAGCCTTCGCCCATTTTCTTTTTCAGATATAAATCCGAAGCGAACATAGTGCTTTTATTAATGACCTCATACGCTTTATCTGTAGCTGTTTTGAGAGGCGAAGACAATCCCTTAAGTATAGGCTTTCCTAATTTCCCGGTATCAGTATAGCTCTTTACCAACGCAGATATTCCGTCGTAATCTATGGGCTCGGCAGTGTTGCCATCGCAGGATTCTTCATTGTTATCGGCAAAATCTTCTGAATCTTCTTCATCCGTCGGTAGAAGTGAAATAAGATTTTCTGCGCCGAGGCGTTCGTAACAATCGGAAATATATCTGCATATGTCCTCATCCTCATCTTTGCGCAAATGCAATTCGGTTATAAATTCTTTAAAGTCATCTTTAAAGTCAAATGATTTGTACGCCAAAAATAAAAGGGTAAAAGACGCAAGTGCAATTAGCTTTTTATCCGAATTACTGTCAATAGTTCTGAGGGTATTGATGTCGAAATCCTCCGCAGAATCGCTTGCGGTTTTATCACTGACTGACAAATAGCGGCAGAGATTTACATAATAATTGCGCTGAAGGTCATTTGCAATTCCATTTTTTGTGCATACTTGCAATAACCAACATAAAACCGTGCAAAGGAAAATGCTCTCATTTCGTCCTTCTTTTAAATCGGCAAAGGTTTTTGAAAGTGAAAGATGATACTTTTCAGCTGCCTCTCTGTCGTTTAAATCGTCAGCTATGACAGAAATGCCCTCTTTAATAGGCTCTATCTTGCTTTCGAGAGTTTCATTGATTTTATGAAGCCCGTCAGCTGCCTTTTGCAGGAATTCCACATTTGCTTTTGAGGCTATTGAAACACCAAACTCAACATTTTTGACATCTCTTTTGCTGTGAACAGTTTTTGGCGCGGTCGGTTTAGACGCTTTTACGCCTTTTATCTTTCGACCTGCGTTAACTCCGTGATTATTATTTGCACTCATTTCTCTTCTCCTTTAAAACCGATAATCTTCACCGATAACCGCATCATACCATCCCTTTTCGAGAAACTCAGCTTTTATGCGATTAATAAATTTTACATCGTTTACTATGCGGTGTGCAGTAACTATAATTCCGCCGATATCTGCATAGCTCAAGCCTTTTTTTACAAGTTCCGGATTCTCTGAAACAACGCCCGCAACGGATGTAGCAGCAACGGCTATTACGTTGCTTGCAGATGCAATAATATTGGAATACATAAGAATTTTTCTGGTTCTTGCTTCATATAATAATGGCTCAGGATCAACGCTTTCGTCATATAACAACGTATGCACCATAGCGATGATTGCGTTTATTAATTCGCTATATGCGATTTGTTTGCCTACAGTAACGATATTCGCGCAATCAAGGCCGTGGTCGGCAAGTGTTTTTGCAAGCTTTTCGTCATAAAGCGTTATGACGGGAATAGGTAAACTCTCTTTTGAACTTACATCGGATGCAAGATGCTGAGCTTCTTTAAAGAGAGAGGCGCCTATTTTCAGTTTGCCTTTATTTTCTTCGTGAAGCAGTTTATTAGATGTGTGTTCAAAAATTAAAGCTGTATCTGCATGCTTTTTGATACTATCTTTTTTGCCAACCGTTTTGATATGGTAAGACTGTAGCGTGTTGGTTGTTACAGTTGAGGTTGCGATATTTGCTGTGCCGAATATCCAACCGAGCACCGGATCGTGCCCCAGAGTGCGCGCTCTGTGGTAAAAACCGCCGCCTATGTTTGCCTTCATAGCTTTACTGCCCTGTATCGCGTCAAACGGAACAGGGTTTGTAATAATCTGTTCCAGAGAAGGATTGTAATAAGTGTGCATTCGGTTTGAATGCTCATTGTGTTTTTTCTTAACCTTATCAGCCGCCTCTTTATCGTCTGGGCGCATATCTTTTGTTTTAAAGTTTGTAAGCAGGTATTGCCTTGCTACCTGTAATGCAATTGCAGTTAAAAGGAACAAATAGTCCTTTCCTTTAAGACCTGTGGCGTCTTCAAACTGACGGTCAATATCGGAAATAACGATGTTCGGCGTGCGGTAAATTTCTGCTACTCTGCCAAAATCGTTTGCTACAACTTCAATATTCTTATTTGCAGTCTCCAAATCATCTGCGGATTGCAGCATTGATTTTTTAATTTCATCATATTTTCCCATAAAGGTATACCTCTATGTTTATTATACTTTTTAACAAGTAATTGTCAATTATTGTATTGCAGACCGACAGGCGGCAAAATGCACAGGGTGTATTTTTGGACTATGTGATTTTCTTCGGCGGGTATTTTTCTTCGAAGTCGAGAAGGATGTTCAGCAGCCTTTCGTCGAGGTAGGTCATCGCCTTATCCCTCATCCACAGGGGGATGCCGTAATATGCCTCGGCGATGCCGCCGGTCATAGCCGCGATGGTGTCGCTGTCGCCGCCGATTGAAATTGCGTTTCGGATTGCGTCCTCAAAGCTTTCCGATTCAAGAAACGCCTCGATTGCCTGTGGGGTTGACTTCTGGCAAATTTCATAAAAACCGTAGTCGTCGCGTATTTCGTCGAGCGTGAAATCAAGGCTGTAATAATGCTCGTTGATGTAGTCCCTTATCTCGGGAATCGTTGCGCCCGTCCTCGCGAGATAAATCGCAACCGCAACCGCTTCCGCGCCCTTCATACCCTCGGGATGATTGTGCGAAACCCGCGTAACCGCAGCGGAAAGCCGCTTCGCCTCTTCAAGAGAATCAGCCGCAAAACCGCAGCCGCTCACACGCATAGCAGAGCCGTTGCCAAAGCTGTTGTAGGGCTTCGGGGTCTCGGGGGAATAAATCCAGAAATAGAAGCTGCAGCCGTAGCCGCAGTTGGGATAATTCTGTCCGACCTCGCGCATATATTTAACCGCGTCTGCGCTGAGCTTGTCATAGTCGCCGTTGAAATCGAGAAGCGCTTTGCACACCGCAAGCGACATAATGCTGTCGTCGGTCGGCTCGCATTTCTCGGTATAAAAAGCAAAGTTTTTCGACTTGATATTGTTCCACTCAAACCTCGAGCCGACAATATCGCCGATAATTGCGCCTAACATAAAATCACCTCGGTTATATTATACCGCACCGCCCCGCAGAGTTCAATATCAAGTGTTGCACAAAAGGCCATATCTGTGCTATAATTTTTACATAAATAAAGCGAGGTAATACATATGAAAAAGCGTAAAGGACTTAAGATTTTTTTGGGAATAATCGGCGGGCTTCTGGCAGCTGTGATTCTGTTTGTTGCGGGCTTTCTGATTTTCGGCTCCGCCACAACGCTGAAGGTTCAGGACAGAGCGCCGGTTGAAATCAGCGGCGACGTTTCCGCTGCCGTGAGCATTGACGAGCCCGTCACTCTGATGACGTGGAACGTCGGCTACGGCGCCCTTGACGAGAGGGAAGACTGCTACTGGGACGGCGGCGTCGGCGTTTACGGCGAATCCGCCGAGGTCGTGCAGGAAAACATCGACGCAATAAAAGCGGAAATCAGGAGCACGAATCCCGACGTTCTTTTTGTGCAGGAACTCGACGTCAATTCAAAGAGGTCGTACTACATAGACGAGCTCGGCTCGTTCAGGGATGATTTCGGCAGCGCATACAACAGCACCTTTGCCCCTAATTTCAAGGCGGGCTGCGTTCCGCTTCCGATAACGAGCCCGACGGGCAGGGTTGAGGCAGGCATTTCGACCTTCTCAAAATACAGCGTGAGCGACGCTGAACGAATTCAGCTTCCTATTCCGTTCTCGTATCCGATGAATCTGTTCAACCTCAAGAGATGCCTGTTAATCAACAGGATTCCGATTGAAAACAGTGACAAAGAGCTCGTGCTCATAAACCTTCATCTTGAGGCGTATGATGACGGTGATGGCAAGGCGAAGCAGCTTGCGATGCTGATGGACATTTTGCAGGAAGAGTACGACAAGGGCAATTACGTTATCGCGGGCGGCGACTTCAACCAGACGTTCTCGACGGCGGATTATGCGAAATATCCCGACCTCGGAATCTGGGACTGCCCTGTGATTGACGCGGAAAGCTATCCCGATTTTTCGTTTGTTATGGACGATGCAACCCCGACCTGTAGGTCGCTCTGCAAGCCTTATTCCGACGCGGACAAAACAGATTTTCAGTACTATATGATTGACGGTTTTGTCGTAAGCGGTAACGTCACAATCAACAGCCTCGAAACGCTTGACAAGGGCTTTAAAAACACCGACCACAACCCCGTGGTTATGTCAATAGCGCTCAATAAATAAAAGGAAAGCACTTCCGCGAGGAAGTGCTTTTTCATATGCTCATGGCAATATCGTACAAAACGCCGTATTCATCTTCACTCACGGCGTCGCCGTCTGAATATGCCGTAAAATACACCAACCTGCCGCCGATTACCGAAGCCATAACCGTGGTGCAGGGCTCGTCCGTCGGTGAGAAAATGACGTAGCGCGTCCTTTCGGTTTCAGCCACACGGTGGTCGGTAAAGCTGAACTTTCCGCCTGCAAGCGAGGCGATTTCATCGTCAAACTCGTCGTAGGTCAGGCTTATATAGTCCGCACCGTAGTAGTGGGTGCTGACGACGGCTTTTATGTAAAAGTCCGCCGCGTCAAAGTCCGCGCCCTTCGGAACGATTATCATAGCCGTTTCCTCGTCGGGATTCCCGTCATCAAAGCTTTGCAGAACGCGCTTTTTTGATGTGCGGTTGCTGAGGCAATCCTCGAGAAAAATGTGCTCTTTCGTGTAGTAATTATACCCGTCGGGAATCTCAACGGCGCTGCCGGTTATTACTGCGGGTATATTTTTTGCGGCGTTGTGATAATGTATGCAAAGCGCCGTCAATGCAATTATAATCACAACCGCAACCGCCGTTATGCTTAAAGCTTTTTTCATTTTATTTCCCTTCGAGTCAGTTCAATGCGTCAAAAGTTCTGTAGCAGGAAGAATCCTTTTCTTCCGCTTTTTTTATCTGGAAAAGTCTGATTTTTTCTTCGTTTTCATCGCGGAATTTTGTTGTCTGCAAAAGCTGAACAACGGCTCCGAAGCAACTGCAACGGCGAAGCAGGTCCGCCATAATCAGCGCCTTTCTGTTTATCGTGATTACCGAGGCGTCGTCAATTTTGCCGAGCGCGTGAATTGCAAGCTTTCTGCAGAAAACTGCGTTTTCCTCGTCGCCCGCGTCGTCGCACGCCCACGCCGCATACAGAGCGGAGTCGAACATTTCGGACTTGTCGTTTTTCCTGTCCGCAATAAGGTGTGCGCGGAAGAATAATCCGGCAAGCTCGCTTTTGAAATTCATACTCTCAAACTGCGGAATCATATATTCGCAAAGCCATTCCTCCGTGATATCGGTCGGCGTTTCAATGTCGAAGGCGGTGTAGCCGCATTTCGGGCAGCGGTGCACCCAGTGCCACATCGTGCTGCGCTGCATTTCGGGCGGACGGAAATCAAGGTCGGGATAGCCGAAGGCGTTAGTGCTCATAATAACTGTTGTGTCAAACACGTTGCCGCACACGGCGCATTTCTTATCCACGCTTTCAAAGGTTGACATATTGTTCCTCCTTTATTACTGTCAGTATTATTTTAAGCAACCGCTTCGTCAAGAGCGAATGCGTCGGCAACTGCGCGCCTGAATTCATCGCGCATATAATACGCGAGCCTGTGCTTGCGGCACCAGACTTCAAACGCCTTGCAGACGTCTTCGTCCATATCAATATCTACGTTGTTTGCAAGTCTTGCGTCGTCAACGCAGGTAAGAGAACTTGTAAGCTCAATTGCCGCAACAATATCCGCGCCCTTTCTCATAACCATTACGAGTCCGTTCATACACGTCCATTCCGTGAGGCAGTTGTCGAGCGCGTCACCCGCATAACGGGCGTCGTTTGTGTTGCGAAGGAATTTGAAATCGTAGTTGAGAACGGTATCCTCAAGGTCGTTTTCCGGTATCGTCATGGGCGTTGAATACTGCATATATCTTGACGGGGAATAGCGCTCGAAAGCATAATCTCTATCCCTTGCGCTTGAGAAGAAACCCTTAAAGCCGTTTTCCCTCTCAAACTTTTTATAGTGCTCTCCGAGGCATATGTATTCCTTTGCAATCTCACAGATTGAAGCAGGTGAGAGCGTAAGATAATCCGCAAGCTTTCTCGTTCTTCCCGACTTGCAGAAATCGGAGAAAAAGCAGCTTATCTGAGGGTATGTGTGCAGATAGTGCAAAACGATGTATATCCCGTTCCATTTGAGAAGCTCGTTGAAAATCGAAGGATTGTCGAGCGCGCTGTACAGAGATTCGAGCTCGGGCAGGTAGAAGAAGAGGCTCTGATTTGCAATAATGCACTTCTTAACCGTTTTGGATTTCGGCAGGGTGCTTTTTTCAAAAGCCTCTATTGCCTCGTCGCTGTTTCTGAACGACGAAAACGAGCCCTCGATTATTTTCGTGCGAAGCTTGTACGGAACGCCCGCATAAAAGGACTTGCCAAAGCCCTTGTAGCGGTTAAGCGTGATGACGCTGTTGAGGTCAAGCTCCGAGGGTTCATAGGGGAAACCGTCGCGCCAGAAGGGAGCGAGATAGTCTGCAAGAAACTGTCTGATGCCGTCGTTTTGCGACAGAACGGAAAGGCAGATGCCGTTTCTGTCCTGCATCGTGCACTCGGTGATATCCTTTTCAAACGATATGCCGTCGGTCTCGTTTTCATAGCCGAGAAAAGCCCTGTCGCCCCTGAGAGAAAATACCTCCCACGTTGAGGCGAGAAACTCTCCGAAAACGCTGACAGAAGCATCGTTCGACACCCTCATAAGGCAGTCGATGAGCTCCATAAAGCTTTTTAACTGAACTTTCACAACTGCCTCGCCGTTTTCAACCGACATCCTGATTTCTCTTTTGTCGTCGGTTAGGGGGAAGCCCATCATACAGTGCGGGCAGCGCACGTTGTTTTTGCCGCCGAGAGTTATCTCGGTGAGTTTAAATGACGAATTCTCCGATTCCGACTGATGCGAAAGGAAGGCGTTAATTTCCTCCTCAGAATGCTTAATCGGAATTGCAGCGGAAAGCTCATTTGCGCGGTACTGCCTGTGGCAGAGAGGACACTCATAATGCTCTTTGTAAAACACGAAGCCATCGTCCTTATATTCAGCGCGGGAAAATACGCCCTTGTTTTTCTCTATTATTCTTTTTGCTTTTTCGGAATCTGTTTCAAATTCCGTGGTTTTAAACGTAAAACCGTAATTAATCAACATATTGTCAACCCCTGTTTCTAATCATCAAATTCACGGGGAAAAAGTCTGAACTGCCTCTTCCATATCATACGGGTTACTGCGGCAAAGACTATTTCCGTAACGCTGAAATACGCAAAGAAAATCATAAGCGTATAGACAAGCGTCAGGAAGAAGGTTTCCTCGCCGAACAAAAACTGCTCCGTTTTTATGGAAACAGCGATGTTTGTCGGTATGCTGAAAAAAGCGACGAAAACAAACATCCACAGGTTTTCTCTGTGACGGCAGAATGGCAGAGTTCCCACCAAAACAAATAACGATACCGCCGTGCCGATAATCCAGTACGGCGAGCTGAAAAATGAAATTGCCGTGAAAAGCGCCGGAATGAATACAGCGCCTATATAAAGTTTTCTATTCCGAATTTTATCCATATTATTAATCCTACAAGACTTGTTATAAGTAGTATTATCAGCGAAAACTGAGTGCTTACCATTATATAAGAGGCGAGGATGAGAGCCCTGCCCGATATTCCCTTGCGACTCAGAATTCTTCTGTAATACTTGCCCGTTACGGTTGTAAACGAATTTGACAGAAAGTTATCGTCGCCGATAAGGTTTCCGAGGATGTGCTCTCCGTCAAGACCAAAGGTGCAGCTCAGATTGATAAAGGCGGTGAAACCGTTTGCTATTGCGCAACCGAGCATAAAGCCGCCGATATCATAATACACTGACGCCAGATAAAGCGACAGACCAGCAATAAGCAGATTCATCTCAACTCCCGCCGCATTTACCTGCGCACGGCGAAGTCTGTTTTTGATATCCGAGGTGTTAATCATTACATAAGCGCCGGGGATAATAAAGTATGAAACCATCACTCCTGCCTCGTGCACCGTACCGCCGTAGCCGCAGCAGCTTATCGCGTGGCAGCACTCGTGAAGCACAAGACCTATCATGGTGCCGACAATGAGCCCCGTTATGAGGAAATCTCCCGTTACAAATCTGTCGTGAAACGAATACGCGCCAAATGCGAGCATCGGCAGAAAGGATATGAGAAGAAGCCAGTTAAGGAAAAAACAGATAATCCTCGCGGGCCTTACGTTGCTTTTATGCTTTCTGAAAATGATAAGCGAAAAAAGGATTCTTCCGAGCCCGAGATACTCAAAACGGCGCTCCCGAAGCAGGTCATAGCTTCTGAGTTTGTCGAGCATTTCGTCAACGGTATCCGTCGGAATCGTCCTGTCGACGTCGTAAGGGTGGGTTTTACCGTCAAGCTGCAGCGCAAATTCCGCAAGAAACCAGTCAAGCGTATATCTTTCATCCAAAAGATAATCGTTGATAATATAGGTGTCGTCAGCTTCGTTGTATTCTGTTGTGATGCGGTTGCTGAGCATCGGATACTTCATCGTTTTCTCCTCTTGTTTATACGTTAAACGGCGATTTTCTCTCCGTTTTCATCGCGGTAGCGATAGTCGATTTCGGGCTCAAAGCCCAGAACGAGCGCAAAGGCGTTTTTCATCTCGCCGTCAAGAGCTTTCTTCATAACGTTTGCCCTCATCGGCGAGGTCGAGGTGACGGTGATTTTATTGTAATCGCCGTTTTCAGCCTCCACGTCGATTTCCGAAAACCAGAGAAGGTATTTGGTTTCGGTTGAGTTTTCTTTAAAAATTTTCTGCACGTTCATTTTCAGCGTTTCGATGTCCGTTTCTATCCCTCCCCGTCATTGATGACAGCCATATCGCAGAAAAGCGCTCTGAAATTGCACTTCTCGCTCAACGGCATATCGCGGTCCTCGTGAAAATGACCGAAGAACCACTTTTTAAAATCGGTCTCGTACATAATCCACTCAAGGTAACCCGTGAGCTCTGCGTCTTTTGAAACGGGAGTGTATCCCAGCTGACGGATAATCTGTTGAGGAGCTGTATGAGTTATTATGTAGTCGACCTTAAAACCAACCTCTTTCAGCGCCGCGGCGCCGCGCTTGTATTCCTCATCGCAGGGAAGCTCCTCGCACCACCACGAATATCCTTCCTGACGTCTGTATTTGTCCATGGAATAAGCGCCGCCGAAGGTGAAAAAGGTTTGTTGCTGAATATTGTAAATCCTGCCTCGTTCAAGATGGAAGATGTTATCCCTGATTTTATGCACCGTGTTGCCGTACTTTTCGGTTTCAGGATAGGAATAAATCTCGTCAAAATTTTCGTGATTGCCGTCTATGAACAGCAGGTCAAAGGGCTTTTGCGCCAGCTCGTCAAGCTTCATTTTATCGGCGTTCTGCCCCGTGCGGTCGGATTTCGGATAGAAAAGCATTCCGAAATCCCCGCAGACTATGAGCACGTCGTCCGCCGTAAGCCTGTCGATTTCTTCTGTGCGAAAGCGCAGAATATCCCCGTGTGTATCGCCTGTAATATATATCATAAATCCTCCATATTACCTTGTTCAGAGGGTCGAAAAAGCGCACTGATCCATGCAGTGCGCCTCTTTTATCTCAAAGAGTATATACTATTAAATTAGCTTGCGTCCTTCGTCCTGAATTTTTTCCGTGTCGAGCGTGTACTGCAAATCCTCCTCAAAACCGTCAATACGGTTAAGCATCAGATTTGTTTCCTTGTTGTTCTGAAATACGGCAACAAGCGAGAGAAAAACAAGTCTGCTCATATCCTTTTTGCCGGTTTCGATAGCGTTATACGTCTGCCTTGACACGCCGATTTTTTCGGCGAGCTCTTCCTGCGATATGCCCAGACGCGCTCTGAGCACGGGCAAATCATAGGTGAGCTTTTTGATTAAACGCTCTTTTGAATTCATCTGCTCTTCCGAATCTATCATATGAAAATTTCCTTTTCTATACTGATTATTTTTTCAGTCGGATTCGTATGAATTAACTTGCTATAATTATACAATATGTCGCTGTAGTTGTCAATATGTAAATTTATACGACTTGTAAAAATGTAGAATACAGGGGGTTTCTGCGAGATTTGCTCGGCGCAAACGTCTACCGGACGTTTGCTATCACTTCGTGATTGCCCTGTTCGAATCTCGTGATTATACTGAAAAACAAAAAAAGCACCCTAAAGGTGCTTTTCCGTTTTTGGCGGAGACGGAGAGATTCGCCCGAGCCGAGATAAATCTCGGCACGGCACGCACGCGGAAAACACAACAGTCCACCGGACTGTTGTTATTTGCTGCGCAAATTTTCCTGTTCGAATCTCGTTATTATACTGAAAAACAAAAAAGCACCGCAAAGGTGCTTTTCCGTTTTTGGCGGAGACGGCGAGATTCGAACTCGCGGGGGATCGCTCCCTAACTGATTTCGAGTCAGCCCCGTTATGACCACTTCGATACGTCTCCGTATGTGCTAAGTATTTTAGCATTTTAATTCTCTTTTGTCAATGATATTGTAATTGAAAAAAATTTATGTTAGAATTACAATATTAAAAGTGGGTGAAAGCTATGATTGCAATTATCGATTACGGCGCGGGAAACCTTTCGAGCGTGAAAAAAGCGCTTGATTATCTCGGCGCCGAAAATGAAATAACAAAGGACAGGGACAGGATTCTTTCCGCGTCCCACGTGATTCTTCCGGGCGTGGGTTCCTTCGGTGACGCTATGGAATCCATGCAGCGCAGGGGACTTGTTGAAACCGTGAAGCAGGCGGCGTGCGAAAAGCCGTTTCTCGGCATATGCCTCGGGCTTCAGCTTCTCTTTGAAGAGAGCGAGGAAAGCGAGGGCGTAAAGGGCTTAGGGCTTCTCGGCGGAAGGATTAAGGCAATCCCGAGAGTTGACGGGCTTAAGGTTCCGCATATGGGCTGGAATTCCGTTTCGGTTAAGCAGCAGGACGGCATTTTCAGCGGCATTGACGACGGAAGCTATTTCTACTTTGTTCACTCGTTCTATCTTGACGGCGCGGACTCCGACGCCGTTGCGGGAACGACCGAATACGGCGTAAACATTGAGTGCGCGGTTCAGAGAGGAAACCTCTGCGCAACGCAGTTTCACCCCGAAAAAAGCGGCGCTGTCGGTCTGAAGCTTCTTCGCAACTTTATTGAGATGGGGGTATAAGTATGTACGCAAAAAGAATTATTCCCTGCCTTGACGTGAAAAACGGTAGAGTTGTAAAGGGCGTTTCGTTTGTCGACCTTCGCGACGCGGGCGACCCCGTTGAGTGCGCAGCGGCTTACGATAAGCAGGGCGCGGACGAGCTTGTGCTTCTCGACATAACGGCAACCCACGAGGGCAGAAGCACGATGATTGACATAGTTACGCGCGTTGCCGAGACGGTGTTCATTCCGTTCACGGTCGGCGGCGGTATCAGAACGGTTGACGATTTCAAGGAGCTTCTTCGCGCGGGGGCGGACAAGATTTCGGTCAATTCCGCAGCGGTGAGAAACCCCGATTTAATCAACGAGGCTTCCTATAAATTCGGCGCGCAGTGCGTTGTCTGCGCGATTGACGCGAAGCGAAACGGCGACGGCTGGGAAGTCTACCTCAACGGCGGCAGAATCCCGACGGGCATCGACGCCGTGAAATGGGCTGTTGAAGCCGAAAAGAGGGGCGCGGGCGAAATCCTTCTCACCTCGATGGACCAAGACGGTCAGAAAACGGGCTACGATATTGAACTCACGAGAACCGTCAGCGAAAACGTCGGAATCCCCGTTATCGCCTCGGGTGGCGCGGGCAAGGCAGAGCACTTCCTCGACGCCTTTACGGCGGGCAAGGCGGACGCGGTTTTAGCCGCAAGCCTCTTCCATTTCAACGAGCTTCCCGTGCCCGAGCTGAAAAAATACCTCAATGAAAACAACATACCCGTAAGGATGTAAAAAAAGCGTTCAGCCTATTTTGCTGAACGCTTTTTATTTATGCACCATCGCACGATGCAGACGATTATCACCGCAAAGACGAGATACATAAGAACCGTTTTAACCGAGGTGAAAATACTGCCCGCGGTTGCGAGGGGCTTTGAGAGCTCGGCTGATTTGAGCATAATAATCGTGCAGACGTTCTCGCAGTAATCAAAGACTGCAAGCAGCGCGGGGAGAACGAGAAGCGCGTTTGCCTTTTTCGTGAGCCTGATTATGAGCATACAGAAGAAGAGCGTGTACGCGACGGGGTAGACGAAATCGAGCGGAAGCTGAACGGTGAGATAGAGGCTTCTGCCCGCGTCGCTGAGAAGCGAGAGAAATTCCTTCGCCGTTTCAAAGCTGTACGCAAAGTTCATATCAAAGCATCTAATTCCGTTTGTGGTTGCCTCAATTTTCGGTATGAGAACGAGGTTCATCACAAGCGAAACGGCGGCTGTGAGCGCGCCGCTGACCGTGACCGCGACCGTTCCTTTCTTAGAAAGAACGGCGTTTTTTACTTTATCCATAATCTATCACCCACGGGCATTATACCACAAAAAACAGTAAAATTAAAGAACGCTACCACAAAATATGCTATTTTATGTAAAAAATTATATTGAATATAAAGAGCCTAAATGATATAATAATTTTAAGTAACTTTCCGAGGTGGAAAAATGTCGAACGAGGAATACAGAAACGACAATCTGATAATCGGACGAAACGCGGTTATTGAGCTTCTCAAAAGCGGTCGCGAGGTTGAAAACGTGCTTGTTGCAAAGGGCGAGCGCGAGGGCTCGGTGAACCGTATTATCGCCATGTGCAAAGAGAGGAAAATCGTCGTAAAGACGGTTGACCGCAAGAAGCTCGACTTTATGTGCGGCGGCGCAAACCATCAGGGCGTTGCGGCAAACGTTCCCGCCCACAGCTATTCAAGCATTGACGAAATCCTTGAATACGCCGATGAAAAGGGCGAGGCGCCGTTTCTCATTATATGCGACGAGATTGAGGACAGCCACAACCTCGGCGCGATTATCCGTACCGCAGAGGCGTGCGGCGCCCACGGAATAATTATTCCCAAAAGGCGAAACGTCGGTCTGAATTTCATCGTTGCAAAAACGTCCTGCGGCGCGCTTGAATATATGCGCGTGGCAAGGGTTTCAAATATTGCGTCGACGATTGACGACCTCAAAAAGAAAAACATCTGGGTTTACTGCGCCGATATGGACGGTCAGCCCTGGTGCAAGACCGATTTTTCCGGCGGCTGCGCTCTTGTCATCGGCAGCGAGGGCAGGGGGGTAGGCAGGCTTGTCAAGGAAAAATGCGACGTGACGGTATCCCTGCCGATGCTCGGCGAGGTCAATTCCCTCAACGCTTCCGTTGCGGCGGGAATTATTATGTATGAAATAACAAGACAGCGACTTGAAAAATAAAATGAGTGTGTGATATGAGCGAGAATTTATCTATTGACGAAATAATCAAGCGGGCTGAAGAAGTACGCCAGAAGGCGATAAAGCAGGCGCAGTCAACAAAAGAGGCAATCCCCGGCGGAGCTGCCTCGGAAACGCCGCGCCCGAAAACGGTTGAACCCGAACCCAAGCCCGAAAAAATCGCCCCCGTCAGAATTCTTGACGAGGAAAAGGACGACAGCGATATGAAGATTGCGCCTGAAAAGGAACAGGCGCCGCCGCCAACCGAGGAAGAAAAGACTAAGGTTGTCGAGCAGAAGACGATAGTTGTTGACCAGAAGACGAGAACGGTTGACCTCAACAGCCAGAAAACCGGCGTTGTGGGCGACCTCAAAAAGGTGAAAAAGAGCTATTTCCGTTCAAGCGACGACGAGCCTCTTTACAAAAAGCAGCCGTCCGAAATGATTGAAAAGCCCGCGACAATCAAGAGCAAGACGAGGATTGACAGCAACAGCGACCTCGAAGAGCTTCCCACAATCGTTGCGGTTGACGAGCTTGAGCACACGAGGATAGTCTTTGAAGCCGAAAAGAGGCAGGCGCCCGAGCCGAGCAAGTACGACAGCGACGAGAGCGACCAGATTGTCCTTGAGGGCTTTGAGGACGCAAACGGCGGAAGCGTTGAAAAGATTGACGAAAAGCTCGCCGAAAAGCAGCTTGCCGAAAGGCGCAAGGAAAAGGTGAACAAGTTCAGGCTTTTCAATCCCGATGAAATCGAGGACGAGGAAAAGAAGGAAAGCCCCGTCGCTCACGACGAATACACCAACCGCGACGACAAGACGCTCTTTCTTGAAAAGCTTTTCGCGACCAAATCGTCCACCACGTTTTCGCTTCTTGCAACGCTTGGCATAGGCATAGTCGTGGCGCTTATGACGCGCTTCCAGAACAGCGCCTACCTGCCGTCCTTCCTGCTTGACGACACGGTTTTCTTCACCGTTGTTTCGGTGCTCTATTTCATAACGCTCGTGCTCAACGTGACGGTGCTCACCCACGGGCTCAAATTCAGGAAGGGCATCAACAGCGATTTCCCGATTGCGGTTTTCAACATAATCGCGTTTGTTCACACGATACTGCTTACGGTTGACGTGGATATGTATATCGACAACGGCGCGCTCTTTGCCTTTGCCGGAATATTCAGCCTCTTTATGAGCAGGCTCGGCAAGAGAAAGATGCTTGCGCGAATCATCAAAAACTTTGAGTTTACGCAGTCGCTTGACGAGCTTCACACGGTTGAAACGATTGCAAACACGATTGACGCAACGATTATCAGCCGCGGAATACTCACGGGCGAGGCAAACCTCAAGACGAGTATCAAGACGGACTTCACGACGAAATTCCTCGACATCAGCTCGGGCGACGAGCCTGCCGACGCAATCGCAAAGCTTACGGGCTCGGTTATGCTCGGTCTTTCCGCGCTGCTCTTCATCGTGACCTCAATCATCAACCACAGCTGGCACATCGGCTTTAACGCCGCAATCTGCGCGCTTTCGATTTCAGTTCCGTGCATCTCTCTTTTCTGCACAAACAGCGAGCTTTTCAGTATGTCGTCTGCGCTTGAGGAAAACGGTGCGATGATTAACGGCTTTGAGGGCGCGAATATGGTCAACGACGCCAACGCAATCGTTATCGAGGCGCAGGACCTTTTCGGCGCTAGAAGCTGCGAGATTCACGGCATCAAAACCTTCAACAGCGCAAAGGCTGACGATATCATTCTTCAGACCGCGGCGGTTATTATGAATACAAAAAGCCCGCTTTCCTCGGTCTTTGACGACGTTATCATAGGAAAGCAGACGATTCTGCCCGAGGTTGACGGCGTTATCTATGAGGACAGACTCGGCACCTCGGCGTGGATTTACAGAAAGAAGGTCCTTGTGGGCACAAGGGAACTTCTCATTCATCACGGCGTTCAGGTTCCCAAAGAGGAATTTGAGAAAAAGTATATGAGAAAGAACAGGAAGATTCTCTATCTTGCCGTGGCGGGAACGCTTATGGCGATGTTCGTCGTTTCCTACAACGCTGAGCCGAGGCTCAAGAGAGCGCTTCGCAAGCTTGAAAAAAGCGGCATCACCATTCTTGTAAAGAGCGCCGACCCGTTCATCAACGAGGACAGTATTGCAGAGCTTTTCCAGCTTCCGCAGGGCTTCGTCCGCGTGATGAGCTCGGCAAACGGCAGAAGCTTTGAGAAGTACTCGAATATGTGCGTGGAAAAATCACCCGCATATATCATTCACGACGGCTCAGCCCTCGGCTTCGTTTCGGCGATGTCGGGCGCAGAGGGACTTCAGGAAGCGCGAAAGGTGCTCAGCGTGCTGATTTCCTTTGGCTGCGCGCTCGGCTTCCTCCTTGTGGCGTTTCTCAGCTTTATGCACGGACTCAGCCAGCTCAACGCGATTAACGTGGTGCTCT
Organism: uncultured Eubacterium sp.; assembly: GCA_905234495.1. Taxonomy (GTDB): domain Bacteria; phylum Bacillota; class Clostridia; order Oscillospirales; family Acutalibacteraceae; genus Eubacterium_R. The sequence continues at coordinate 31,590 of CAJOHE010000005.1, forward strand.
TCCAGGCGCTCTGGTGCGCGTTTATTCAGCTGATAATCAGATTCAAGAGAGCAGTATAAAAATACACAAATAACAGTATAAAACAGTATAAAATGAAAGCCACAGGACGTTACGTCCTGCGGCTTTGCTTCACTATCTTAGGTTTTTGTTTTAATCATTGTGCAGATTGAATTCGAGATTGCTTCCTTGTCAAATATCGGAAGCGGGCCGATAACTGCGTCGATACATCCGCCGACAAGGAAGGTGATTACACAGTAATCATAGTAGTTATTCTCAAGAGTGATGTTGTTGTTTTCGCAGATGCTTGAAACAAGATTTTCCTTGAGAACCTTGATTGCGGGACCGCAGATATCGCTTGACTTGAACTTAACGAGGTAATCGGTGTTCTTTTCAACCTCGTCGAGAAGGCTGTCAATAACCGGCTTCGGCTCGGTTTTCATCTGTTCGTAGTCAATTCTTTTTGAGATGTTGATAACGCCGTCCATAATCGTTTTGAAGCAACTTTCAAGACAATCCTCAATATTCTTATAATGAAGATAGAAAGTGCTCTTGTTGATGTCAGCGCGGGAACAAAGCTCAAGCACCGTTATCTTGTCCGTGTCCTTTTCAACCAGCAGTTCAAGCACGGCGTTGAATACGGCTTGCCTTGTACGTTTGATTCTTCTGTCCATAGCGCACCTCGCTTAAATAATAGACATTTCGTGGGCAGATTGTACACTATTAAATAGTAAAAAATACATTTGAATAAATATACGCGAATTAGTTTAGCTAATTCTATCACACGGCATTATAAAATGCAAACAAAAAGCGATAATTCGGCACATTTACTAAATGAGCGATTGCTCGTTTGTGCAAAAAGTTGCTCACAAAATTAGTATAATAAATAATTAATAAATATTAGTCTATTATCTGAATATTCCCAATTAATGGACTCAGTCAATTTTTTTATAAAATTGTTGTAATATCAGGGCTTGTATTGTATAATATTAAAGTAAATCTTATATTATTGGGGGTTTTAGCATGAATGATTGCAGATTTTGCGAAAACGGCGACTGGCTCAACGGCAAAACCGTTATCGTAACCGGCGCTTCGGGCGGTATGGGCGCAGGCATCGCAGCAACGCTTATCAAAAAGCACGGCTGCCGCGTTGTCGGCGTTGCAAGAAGCGAGCCGAAGATGCTCAACTTTATCGAGGAACTCGGCCCCACATATGCCGAGCAGTTTTCCTACAAGCTCTTTGACGTGTCTAAAAAAGAGAACTGGGAAAACTTTGCAAAGGAGCTTGAAGAGGAGGGAATCGTTCCGTCAGTTCTTGTGAACAACGCGGGTATTCTTCCCAAATTCAAGCGCTTTGACAGATATTCCTACGACGAGATTGAGAAGGCGATGAACATCAACTTCTATTCCTGCCTCTACGGCGTAAAGACCTTCCTTCCCGTGCTTCTTACTCAGGACGACCCCGGAATCATCAACGTTGATTCCTCGGCGGCGCTTATGACTCTTGCGGGCACTTCGATGTACAGCGCGTCAAAGGCGGCGCTCAAGGGCTTCACAGAGGCGCTCAGAATTGAGTTCAAGGGCAAGTGCTACGTCGGTCTTGTATGCCCCGGCTTTACGAAGACCGATATCTTCCGCGACCAGAGCAACGAGGGCGGCAAGGGACAGAAGGTTATGGATATGATTTCAACCGACTGCGACCTTATGGTTAAGATGATTATGTTCGGCATCGAGCACAAGAGACCTATGATGGTTCACGGACTTGACGCTCACGCTATGTCAATTTTCAACAGAATGCTTCCCGTTATGGGCTCTGAGCTTTTCTCGCTTGTAATGAAGGTTGCGGATATAGATTTGTTCAACGACGTTTTCAGGGATTAATCCCGGGAGGATGCTATGGAAGACAAAACCACAAAAAAGTATTTAAGCTTTAAAGAGATTGCCGCCTATTCGCTCGGTCTTTTCGGCTTTCAGGCGATAGTAGGTCTTCTCAATTCGTATCAGGCAGAGTTTGACGCGTCGATTTTAGGCGCGGATATTGCGGTTGTCGGAATACTCATTCTCATCGCAAAGATTGTTTCCGCGGTTGCAGACCCCGTTGTGGGCAATCTCGTTGACCGCTCAAACAGCAAGCTCGGCAAATTCAAGTCAATGATAGTTTACTCAATCGCCCCTCTGCTTATTATGAGCGCGGTAATCTTCATTGACGTTCCGTTCAAAAACAACGGCATCGTAACGTACATCTGGATTTTCGTTACATACCTTATCTGGAGTATCGCCATGACAATGGGCGACGTTCCCTCACAGGGCATCGCGGCGGCTCTCACACCGAACCCGACCGAGAGAACAAACGTTGTTTCGATTTCAAACACCTTCAAGCAGATAGGCTTTTCCGCCTGCGTTGTAATCGTTCCGATAGTTTGTCTTATCATCCCCGAGGGCTCAAAGGTGTTCGTCAAGAAGGGCGAAACCGACACCCCGATGATTGCAACCGAGTATTTCTTCGTTGCGCTTCTCACGGCTGTTTTAGGCTGCGCGCTCTTTGCCCTTATTCCTCTTATCAATAAGGAAAGAGTAATCACCGAGGCAAACGAAAAGATTACTGCCAAGGATATGGTAAACGCCCTCAAGGGCAACAAGCCCCTTATGCTTGTCATCGTTTCCTATTTCCTCGGCTTCGGCAGACAGATGGCTATGGGCATTCAGGTTCAGGCTGCAAACGTTCTTTTAGGCTCTCAGAACCTCGTTGCCGTTCTCGGTATCGTAACCGCTATCGGCTCAATGATTAGTATGGCTCTCTGTCCGATGCTCATCAAAAAGCTCAACGAAAAAAGAGCGTACATTCTTCTTTCGGTTTACGGCTTTGCGGCGTCGATTCTCTCGTTTGCTGTGGGACACTTCTGGTTCAAGTCGCCCGACAATATCGTTTTGACGGTTCTCTTCTATGCGTCGCTCTTCCTCATCGGTCTTCAGTTCGGTGCGGTAACGCTTATGCCGATGATTATGACCGCTGACTGCGTTGACTACTACGAGTACGAAACGGGCAAGAGAATGGAAGGCGCGGCTTATTCAATCCTCACCCTTACGATTAAGGTTTGCCTTGCGCTCGGCGTTGCTCTCGGCCTTGTTTTCGTTGGCGTTTCGGGCTATTCCGATACGGTTAAGGCTATTGAGGCAGGAACGGCTACGGGCTTTGAGCTGAAGACGAAGGATATTATCTTCTTCGCATATACTGCAGTTCCCGGCTTCCTTGCGCTTATCTCGATAATCCCGATGTTCAGGTATGACATCGTCGGCGACAAGAAGGCGAAGATTTCCGCCGCTCTTGCAGAAAAGAGAGATAAGGAATAATCAGTATAAATTTAACAGCGGCTATGTTATTTACATAGCCGCTTTTTTTTGGTATAATATAAGGAGAGGTGATTTTATGAAAAAATCAATCAGTTTAATTCTTGCCTTAATTATGCTGCTTTCCGCATTTGCGGGGCTTGATTTCAGCGCGTACGCGACAGATATTCCCTCAAAAATCGGAAGCAATATAACCGTAACATACGACAGCACGAATAAGGTTCTCACCCTTTCGGGCAAGGGTGCAATCGCCGACCAGGAGGAATCGCCGTTTATCGATTGCTTTGATAATAATTTCAACAACAAGATTGTTATTTCAAGCGGCATTACCTCAATAGGCGCTCATCTTTTCGAGATGACGACGGCTTTTACCGAGCTTGAAATTGCCGACACGGTAACCGCAATCGGCGAATTCGCTTTTAACACAACAAGAATTGCCGAATTCAATATTCCCGCTTCGGTTACGTCCATAGGCAATTACGCTTTAGGCACAATGGCTGACCAGAACAAAAAAATAAAGAATCTGAAAAACCTTGCAATCAACGTTGACGAGAACAACGAGACCTACTGCTCGGTTGACGGCGTGCTTTTCAGCAAGGATATGAAAACCCTTATTCAGGCGCCCTGCGCATTCGGGGGAACCGACGGCGAATACGTTGTCCCCGACGGCGTTGAGCATATCGGCAAGGCTGCATTTCTCGTTTGCCTGAATTTGAAGAAGGTGACGATTCCCGAGTCGGTTGAGCTCATCAACGAGGACGCGTTTTCGCTTTGCAAAAACCTCACCGAGATTACCTTCGGCAGAAGCCAGAAGCTTGTTATCAACTACTCTGCGTTCACCTATAACTACTATGATTCCGCAACGCAGCAGACAAGCGTTGTCCCGAACAACGAGAATATGCTCTTTAAGGTTTATCCCTCAACGAGCGCTCTGACCTTTGCAAAGAACAATTCCATCAACTACGAGCTTATTGAACCCGAGCCGATACAGACGGGCTGGGTCAAGGTTGACGGCAAGTGGTATTTCTACGATGAAAACGGCGTTATGCAAAAGGGCTGGCTTAAGGACGGCGGAAAGTGGTATTTCCTCGACAGCTCGGGCGTTATGAAGACCGGCTGGATTAAGTCCGGCGGAAAATGGTACTATCTCGCAAAGTCGGGCGCGATGACGACCGGCTGGCAGAAGGTGGGCAACTACTGGTACTATATGAACAAGTCGGGCGCTATGCAGACGGGCTGGATTAAGCTTTCGGGCAAGTGGTACTACCTAAACACAAACGGCTCAATGCGTACAGCAAACCTGACGTACAAGGGCAAGGTTTACAAATTCAACAAGAGCGGAGTATGTTTAAATCCGTAAGGTAACACAGTATGACATACAAGTATGAGCTGCACTGCCACACGAGGGGCGTTTCCGACTGCGGCAGGGTGCAGCCTGAAAAAATAGCAAAGCTATATATGGAAAAGGGCTATGACGGAATCGTTGTGACCGACCACTACAGCCCGCTTACCTTCTACAAGAAAAATCTGTTCACCCCCGAAAAGTATTCGGGCTTCTATCTGAGCGGATACAGAAGGATGAAAGAGTATGCGGGCGACAGGTTTACGGTCCTTCTCGGAATGGAACTGAGGCACTACGCCACCGCAAACGACTACCTCATCTACGGCGTTGAGGAAGATTTTATCATAAACGGCGGCAACCTGATGACGCTTCTTGAAAAGGATATGTTCAGGCGATGCAAGGAACAGGGCTACCTCGTGTTTCAGGCGCATCCGTTTCGCCCGTTCATAGTGAGATGCAACCCCGATTATCTCGACGGAATCGAGGTCTACAACGGCAAGACCGATTTCAAAAGAAATCAGAAGGCGCTTGAATGGGCAAAGAAGCACGGAAAGCTGATGAGCTCGGGCTCGGATTTTCACACCGAGGAACACCTTGCAAGGGGCGGCATAATCACGGACAGAAAAATAACTTCCAACGCGGATTTGCTGGAAGTTCTGAAATCTCAGGAATTTGAGAGAATTGAAACGTATTAAAACAAAAAGACCAAGTCAGGCTTGGTCTTTTTTTCTTTTATCAAAATATTTGAATATCGGTTTTTCAAGCGCATAGATTCTCGCAAGGTCGATAAGCGAGCAGACTGCAAAAACACAGATGCAGCTTATAAACGCGTGAAGTATGAGCCTGTAAAGCGGCGCCGTATACATTTCGCTGACGTGCAGAAGCTTAACCCAGATGAGGTCACGCATGGCGTCGCCGCCCGCGTGGATTAAAAGCACGCCGAACGTCGTTGAAGCGATAATATTTATAAGCTTTGAGTTTTTGATTCGGATATTCTTAAAAACAAGGAACATAAAAATACCGATTAAAAACGCGAGAAGCTTTGCGGGCGTGTCGGTAAAATAGTAGTAATACGCGCCCGTCGCGCCGAGCCTTTTGCACAGCAGGTCTATGACAACAATGCCTGCAAATGCACCGAGCACGAGGACAATCAGAGCCGGAACGCAGTATTTGTTTTTGTCAAAATACTTATTCGGATAAAGTCTTATGTACGCCGCAAAGAAATATATCGCCGCATACCATATTATTTCATTGTATATATTTACGTTAAAGAACACCGTCGTAAAAACGGGGAAGACGATAAAAAGAATAATTAAAAGATACCTGTGAGCCTTTTCGTTCATCGCGTTTATCAGATAGTTATAAAACGGAATGAAGAGATAGAAAATCATAAACGAGGCGCTGAAGCCCTTGCCCGCGTTATACGCCGTGCTGAACACGGCTGCGAAAACGCCTTTGAGGGTAAGCGCCGTAAGCCCCGCCGCGGCAAAGATTATGAAGAAGAGAATAACGTAGAATTTGTATTCCGCGTAGACCTTCATATAGCGCCGCACCGTCAGCCTTGATTTGCACATAAAATAGCCGCTGATTAAAATGAAAACGTTGATGCCGATTTTTCCCCACATTCCGAAAAACTGCAGAAAAAGCATATTCGGCGTTATCGCGTTGTAGTCAAACTGCCCTGCAATTCCCGAGTTTACGACATAGTGGTGCATTACAATCAGAAGCATTGTAATTATCCGAAGCAGCTCTATATTGCTGCTTCGCATCTTTTTTGCGTTACTTTCCATTTCCTGTAATAACCTCGCAGATTCTGTCAAATCTATATGTTCAGTGCCCGAAGAGCTGCTTTTTTATTCGCATTTTATTATCGGGAATTTTACTTTTTTGTAAAACAGTTTGAGCATCAATCCCATTACCGAACTGTAAATAAGATAAACCGCATAAGAGGCGGCATAAATTATTATGCAGCAGGCAAAGAGATGAAGAGTCATTATAAGCGGATTTTTCTGTACAAAAATATCAATCTTCGCTCTTTCAAGGAACATTGTGTTAATAAGAAACGCCGTGAACGTAGCCTTTGCCGCGCTGTTGATAACCTTGTTCGGCTTTATGCTGATGCTCTTGAATATCAGGAAAATCATTACCGATGCGGTGATTAAAAACGGGTTGCAGTAGGATAACGAGAAGTTATATCCGTACCCGCCCCTGATGCCGACAACGGTAAGAAGAAACAGCACGCAGACTGAGACGCCGAGGCAAAGCGGAATTCTTTTTGTTCCGAATTCGGCTTTTGCAAGATATGCGCCGATAATGTACATCATTATGAAATTGATTACCGTATAGCCATAGCCGCTGCCGTAATGCCCTATCGGCGAAAGCCCGTGAAGCTCTACAGAAAAGAGATGCTGCGCTATGTCAATAGCGGTGGGCAGTACCGAAAACAGCACGAAAATGATGATTACAAGCTGCCTGAAACTCTTAATCGGAAGCGATTTGGTGAGCTTGTTGATATACGGCGAAAGGATATAAACACAGCAGTAAAGAACCACGTAATAATTAAGCGGCAGGAGGTAAATAATGAAATCCCTGACCGTGAACGTCAGGCTGCCGAAAAATGCGCGGTAAAGATAAAAAAGCTCCCTGAAAATGATTGTCTGCAGGAGAAGCTCAAACACCTTTTCACTTTTCACCGAGCTCTTTTTGCTCATAAAGTATCCGCTGATGAGGATAAAGATGTTTACCGAGCAGGCGCTGAAGCACTGGAAAAAGTTCAGGATATAGTTATTGATATCTCCTGCGCCGAGCGTGTTTATTGCATAATAATTGTAATAATGAATTGAGATAACGCCGAATATCGCGAATATTCTTAAAAGCTCAATATTGCTGCTTCGTATTGCTTTTGTACTGTTATCCATTATTTCTGATGACCTCGCAGATTCTGTCAACCTCTTTTGTGCTCAGTTCCGCATACATCGGCAGACACAAAACGCTCTCGCTGATATGCTTTGCAATCGGCGTTTCGGCGCTGTTGAAGCGGCTCTTGTAGCAGTCAAACTGAGAGGTGAGCGGGAAGAAATACTTTCTTGCAAAGATGTTTTTGTCCGCAAGCTTCAGCATAAGCTCGTCGCGGCTCATACCGTATTCCTTGCGCTCAACGATAATCGGGAAGTATGAGTGGTTCTGGGTAACTCTTTCGTCAAGAGGTCTGAGCTTTATGCCCTTGATTCCGTCAAGCAGCTCGCGGTATCTCGTTTCCGCAACAAAGCGCTTTTCAATATTCTCGTCCGCGTGGCGAAGATTGCAAAGTCCCATCGCGGCGCAGAATTCGTTCATCTTGGCGTTGGTGCCGATTTCAACAACGTTGACCTGGTCGGCAAGACCGAAGTTTTTGATTGAGGCAAATTTTTCCCTGAGCGCTTCGTCCTTAAAGCAGACCGCGCCGCCCTCGATTGAGTTAAACACCTTGGTCGCGTGGAAGGAAAAGCAGGAAACGTCGCCGAAATTGCAGACGCCCTCGCCGTCAATCCTTTCGCCGAAGGCGTGAGCGGCGTCGTAAATCACCTTGAGATTATATTTGTCGGCAATTTTCTGTATCTTTTCAAAATCGCAGAGATTGCCGTAAACGTGAACGGGCATAATCGCCCCCGTGTTTTCGGTGATAAGCGCCTCAATTTTGTCGGCGTCGATGGTGTAGTCGTCCTCCCTGATGTCGCAGAAAACGGGTGTGAGCCCCTGCCTTACAATCGCGTGGGTGGTTGAAGCAAAGGTGAACGGGGTGGTGATGACCTCGCCCTTTATACCGAGCGCCTGAAGCGATATTTCAAGCGCCATATGTCCGTTTGTGAAAAGCTCAACGTTATAAGCGCCGATATATTCGGCAAGCCTTTTGGAAAATTCCTTGTGCTTTTCGCCCGAATTTGTGAGAATTCTGCTGTCCCAGATGTCGCTTATTTCGTTTACGTATTCCTCAATCGTGGGGATTGAGGGCTTTGTTACAAAGATTTTATCGCTCATATTTACCTCTTTGAATACATCTTTTCATAGTAATCCCTGTAGGAACCGTTGATGATATTTTCCCACCATTTTTTGTTGTCGAGATACCATTTAACGGTTTTTTCTATGCCCGTGTCAAAATCGGTTTCGGGCGCCCAGCCGAGCTCCTTCTGAATCTTTTCGGGGTTGATTGCATATCGCAAATCGTGCCCCGGCCGGTCGGTTACAAACGTGATTAAATCCTCGCTTTTGCCGAGCTTTGCAAGCACGGTTTTCACAACCTCGAGATTCGTCTTTTCATTGTGGCCGCCGATGTTGTAGACCTCGCCGACGGTGCCCTTCCTCATAACAAGGTCAATCGCCTTGCAGTGGTCCTCAACGTAGAGCCAGTCGCGCACGTTTTCGCCCTTGCCGTAGACGGGAATCGTGTTGTCGCCGAGGGCTCTTGAAATGATGAGAGGAATGAGCTTTTCGGGGAAGTGGTAGGGGCCGTAGTTGTTTGAACAGCGCGTGATTGTCACCGGAAGGGCGTAGGTTCTGTGGTACGCCTGAACAAGCAAATCCGCCCCCGCCTTCGATGCGCTGTAGGGAGAGCTTGTTTTAATCGGGGTGTCCTCGGTGAAAAACAGGTCGGGACGGTCGAGCGGCAAATCGCCGTAAACCTCGTCGGTCGAAACCTGATGAAAGCGCGTTATGCCGTATTTTCTGCAAGCGTCAAGAAGAGTCTGCGTGCCGAGAATGTTCGTTTTGAGAAAGAGGTCGGGCGCTTCGATTGAGCGGTCAACGTGGCTTTCTGCCGCAAAGTTAACAACTATGTCGGGGCGCTCGTTTTCAAAAAGGGCTTCAACGTCGGCCTTGCTTGAAATGTCGCCCCTGATGAATCTGAAGCGCTCGTTTTTCTGCGCGTCCTCAAGAGTTTCGAGATTTCCCGCATAGGTCAGCGCGTCAAAGCAGATTATCTCGTCGGCGCTGTTATTGAGTTCGTAATAGACGAAGTTTGAGCCGATAAAGCCCGCCCCGCCTGTAACAACTATTTTCATAATCAAAACCTCTGTTTTGTTTTTCTCAGTTTTTCAAAGCCCTTGTTGCCGAGGACTGTCCTCGCGGTCTTAAAGGCCTTCTGTTTTTTATTGAGCGGCAGAGCTTCCGTCGGGTAATATTCAAGGCTTTTTTCCGCCCTTGAAAGAAACTCCGCGTGCCTGTCAAATGCGTCGGTGACGTAGTCCCACGTGATGGGCTCAAGCCCGCTTGTTTCGGGGATATTTTTATCAATGAGTATCTGACGGATGTAGTCAAAAACGCTTCTGCCGTCGTAGTCGTCTCTTGTGAACGCCTGCGAATTATCCGTTACCATTCCGAACGGGCGGTTGCGGTAGACGTCCATTGAAAGAGTAGGCACGCCGAGCCTTGCCGAAACAAAGCGGCTGCCCGCGCCCGAGATAAACATTCCGTGAAGCTTTATCGCCTTTTCTGGGAAGGGGAACATATATCCCGTGATGAATAAATCAAGATTTGAAACGGCGGTGCAGCGCTCTCTTATTTTGCTTAAAACCTCTTCGCCGTCGCCGCCGAAAACGGTGAAGGTCACGCGCTCGGGCGAAACGTCTTCTGCAAAGGCGATAACGCCATCGAGAACAGGCTCAAAAAAGCTTTTTGACGGTCTGCCGATATATCCGAGCATATATGCGTTTTTCGGGATTTCGTCGGTAATCGGGGAATCGTAATCCTCGGTTGAATTTGTGCATACGGCTTTGAGCGCATATGAATCCGCGTTCTGAATCTCAAAGCTGTTTTCAAAATAATTCTGAAGCGTGTCGCCCGTAATGCAGGCAAGCTCACGGCGTTTGTATTTGAACTCAAAATACGGCATTACCGCACCGGAAATTCTCGGATTTTTCTCGTCGAGAAGAAACTGAAAATGCCTTGCGCCGAGCCTCTTTGCAAGAAGCTCGCCCCAGTAGCCCGTGTAGTCCGAGCCCGTTTCAACGGTTATTTCATCGCATTCGGGGATTTCCCGCGCCATTGATTCAACAAGCGCGTTTCTGTCTTTTTCCGAGTATTCGGGCGGGTAGTCCTCAAGGAAGGGGTATGCCCTGCCCGCGTATTCCCTGAGGTCGTCGATGAAAATTTCACCGCCCCGAACTGGGAACACAAAGACCTCGTATCCGCGCTCTTTCAGGTATTTAATTTTATTCCTGTAATATATCGGCGCACCCGATATATACCCTGCAATCGCGCAGAGAATCACATATGCTTTCATAACTGTTTAACTAAAAAATAACTCGTTTCGTTTTCGCCGTCGTGCGTCATATTCTGCTTTTCGTAAAAGGCTCTTGCCGCTTGGTTGCTCTTTTTAACCTCGAGGCGCAGAGAGGTCATTCCGGCTTTTTTCGCCTCGTCGCAAACCTTTTCAAAAAGTTGCGTGCCGACGCCGCTTCTCTTCCTCTCGTTTTTCACGCCGAAAAGGGTGATATATGCCTCTCTTTTTATTTCGTCATTCATATATGCCGCGCAGAAGCCGACCGTTTCCATATTGTCAACAGCGGCGTATACGCGCGCAAAGTCGCTGAGCTTTTTGAGATAATCGGAAAGGTTTACTTCCTTTTCAAAATCGGGGAACGCGGCTTTTATTTCGCCGAACGCCTTTAATATTTCATTGTGGTCTGAGAGTGAAACGATTTCCATATTATTCCTTGTTTATAACGACTTTGTTTATTGCAATACACCTGTCTTCCTCGGGGGGAAGCTCTCTGAAATTGCCGCCGTAATGGTTTGTGAGATAAGCCTCGGCGTCGCCGAAAGAGGTGAGTGAAGTGTTTTCAAACGGGTATTCCTTTAGCGGGAAAACGTACTTTGCCTCAACAAACGGCTTTGAAGCCGTGCCTATGAGATAGACCTCGTCAAAGTCTTGTGAAAGCTCTGCGGTTTTCCTGCCCTCGTCTATTCTTTCCTCAACGCGGCTTTCGGCCATTCTGCGGTCAAATTCCTCTTGGTCGATATTGCCGATTTCAAGCCTTCTTAAAAGATACGCCCTGTGGTCAAGCGCAATATTCAGCTCAACCTCGCGCCTTTCCATCTTGCGAAGCTTATAAATGTCAACCCAGCAGCCCTGATACTTATACACGCCGTTATTCGGGTATACAGCCGAGTTTTTATCGCACGCCTTTATCCATTCGTGATAATAGTTTTCGTCTGTCTTTCTGCACTGAATCTCAATCCATTCGGGAACCTCGTCAATCAGCGCGTCAATCATTCTGTCATAGTCCTCTTCAAAAACGGCTATGTCGATATCCTCGTCCCACGGGATGAAGTGCTGAGTTGTAAAGGCGCCGAGAAGGGTGCCGCCTACTGCGCAGTAGCGGATTGAATGCTTTTTAAACACCTTCTGCACTTCGGCAAGAATCTTTAAATCCGTGCCGTGAAGATAGTCAAGCTCGTCCTTTGCAAGCTCTTTGTAATTGAATTTTTTATACTTTTTGCAGTTTTGCAAATAACCTGAAAGGTTTTTCTGGTTTGCCATTTTTTCTCCTTACATCAGCTCAACCCTTACAAGCTCGGTGAGCCTTTGCGTTTTTTCAAACATTTCTTCAAAAGAAGAGTATTTAAAGACCATTGTGCCGAGCGCGTGACCTGAGTTTTCAAACGCGGTCACCTCGTCGCCCTGACTGTAATCGGTCTGATATTCAACAAAATTTTCTTTGAGCGAGTCGTCGATAACGACCTCTCTGAGCCTGCCCGACTTCGTGCTGTGGACCATATAGTTTGACCAGAAGCCGCTTGACGGGTTCATAGCGATATCCGAGCAGTCCTCGCCGAGCGCCGCCTTTATCGTGTACTCGACCATATCGACGCCCGTGGCGTACTGAGTAATCTGCGGAATGAGGCTTCCGCCGTTTCTTGCGCCGAGCTCAAGGATGTAGATATTGTCGTCCCTGTCGAGTATAACCTCAATGTTGTAGGCGCCCGTTTTCATATTGAGCTCGGTCAGCAGGCGCTGAAGCTCGTCGTGAATACGCTGCTGGGTGCCCTCGTCAAGCACGCTCGGGAAGGTTTCGCCGAGGGGAACGTATTCCTTTATGTTTCCGCCAGCGTAAAACTCGTTGCCGAAAAATCTGAATTTAAGCTCTCCGTCAACGCTGAAGCCGTCGCCCGAAACCTGATAGCCCTTCTTTTCAATGAACTGCTCGACAACAATCCTCTTGCAGCGGGAATATTTCATCGCGTCGTTATAGGCAAATTCGAGCTCGTTTCTGCCGTAAACCTTGTTGATTCCCTTGCTGCCCGAGCTGTCCACGGGCTTCACCATAACGGGATAGGGGAATCTTTCGGCGTCGTTTATATAGCTTTCGTAATCGGAGTAGTTAAAGGTCAGCGGCGTGTTGAAGCCGTGCTCCTTCAAGAAGGTGCGGAAGGTGTCCTTGTTTGAAAGCACCATAACCGAATCGTACGGATTTGTGGGGAAGCCGAGCTTTTCGCAGGCATATGCCGCCGAAGGCGCGGCGGGGTCTGAGGCATAGCAGATTACGGCGTCAACGCCCGTCTCTTTCGCAAGCGCAAGCACCGCCTCTTTGTCCGTCGTGCTGACAAGATGAAACTCGTCGGCGACGAACTGCCCCGGATTGTCCGGCAGGTAGTCGCAGATTACGACGTAAAGCCCCATTTCCTGAGCCTTTTTTATCGCGCATATCTGGGACGTTGAACCGCCGAGCATCAAAACCTTTCTCATTTAAAGCTCCTCAACAAATTCCCTTATTCTTTCAATTCCTTCTCTGATTCTGTCCTCGCTGATTGTGTAGGCAACTCTAACGTAGCCCTCGCATGCCTGTCCGTAGGTGATTCCCGGAACGACCGCGACCTGCTTTTTCTCAAGCAGCTTATACGCAAAATCAACGCTTGAAAGCCCTGTTTTCTTAATGTTTACCATGGCGTAAAACGCGCCCTTCGGAAGGCGGCAGCTGAGCCCTTCAACCGCGTTTATGCCCTCAACAAAAACGTCGCGCCTTGCCCTGAAGCAGCGCCTCATATCCTCGATGATGCTTTCGTCGCACCTGAGAGCTTCCATCGCCGCATACTGCGAGATGAGGGACGCGCAGGCAACCATATTTTCCTGAAGCCTTGTCATAGCGGATATCAGCCTGCTGTCAGCTGCAACGTAGCCGAGCCTCCAGCCCGTCATCGCATATTCCTTTGAGCAGCTGTTTACAAGCACAACCCTGTTCTTGTATCTGCCGTCGGTGATAATCGGAGTGAAGTCCTCGTCGTAAACGAGGCTTTTGTAGCACTCGTCAAAGATTACACAGAGGTCGTTTTCCTCGGCGATTTTCAGTATTTCGTCGAGAGTGCTTCTGTCGTAGACCGCGCCCGTCGGGTTATTCGGCGAATTGATTATGATTGCGACGGTCTTTTCCGTCACGGCGTTTCTCACCGCGGACGGCTTTACGACGAAGCCGTCTTCCTCATATGCGTCAACCATAACCGGCACGCCCGAGCACATCTCGCTCATCTGCCTGTAGTTAATCCAGTAGGGCGAGGGGATAATCACCTCGTCGCCCGGGTCAATTATGCACTCAAGGGTGAGAAAAAGCCCCTGCATTGCGCCAACTGTTGCGATTATCTCGTCTGCGGGGCTGTATGAAACGCCGCAGTCGCGTATGATTTTTTCCGCGATGACCTCTCTGAGCTCACGAAGTCCCGCGTTTTCGGAATAGTTTACCCTGCCCCTGTCAATCGCTTCGCACGCCGCGGCGCGGATTCTTTCGGGGGTGGGGAAATCGGGGTCCCCGAGAGTGAAATCTATCACGTTGTCGTATTGCTTAGCCCTGTCAAAAAGTTCCCTTGTGAGGGACTGAGAGATGAGGCTCGCCGTTTTTGATATTTTCATATGTATTTCCTATGCCTTTTTAGGGGATATTTTTTTGAGTACGGATTTGAGTGTTCCGAGAAGGAACTCAAACGATTCCATTTTAAGCAGAGCCGAAAGACCTATGTAGACGATTCCGCCGAGCGCAATCTGTAATATCAGTATTACGATTGTCGGGAGGGGGAGGAGGTTGAGCGGGAGCGTGCACGCGCCCATAAACACTGCAAGAAGTATGCCGGGCATAATGTCCTTTAGCTGTTCAAGCAGGGTGTATTTTAGCATTTTCCAGTTCGGGTAAGTGTTTATTACCATACTCAAAACCGTGCTCACAAGCATACTGTACGCCATCGCAAGAACGCTTATCCACATTGTCGAAACGAGCAGGATTATTCCCACAACCTTTTTGATTATCTCAAGCTTCAGAAAAACGTCGCTTCTGCCGAGCGCCTTGATTGCATTGAGGTTTGCCGTGTGAATCGGGTAAAACATCAGCGTGATGCAGAATATCCTGAGAAACGGCACGCAGGGAAGCCACTTGTCGGTGAGGATAAGATTTACAACGTTGTTTGCTGTGAACGCAAGCCCCATCATAAGCGGCGCCATAATGTATGTGCTCGTCTTGATTGAGGTTCTCGTCATCTGCTTGAGCTTGACGGGGTCGTCCTGCTTCTTTGACATCGACGGGAAAAGCACGCTGTCGATGCTTGAGTTGATATTCGAGCAGACCGTGTCGGGGAACTGCTTGCCCCTGTTGTAGTACGCAAGGTCCGAGGGCGAATAGATTTTGCCGATTACCATCTGGCGAAGGTTGCTGTAAACAGATTCAATCAGCGACGACACCACGAGCTTCCAGCCGAAGCTGAAAAGTCCTTTGAGCCTCTTGAAGGAGAACATCTTTTTCGGCCGCCATTTAACCGTTATCCAGAGAATCAGCGTGTCGACCGTCGTGTTGAAAAGGTGCTGAGCGATGAGCGCCCAAACGCCGAAGCCCTTCATAGCCATAACTATTCCGAGCACGCCCGCGCCGATTGTTCCGCCGAGAGTTGCAAAGAAGAAGCGCTTGAAAATGAGATTTCGCGAAACGTACGCCTGCTGAATGTTCTTGATTCCCGAGATGAGGATGACTATGCTGAGCACCCTTATGTAGGACACAAGATTGTCGTAGTCGTAGAAATGCTCAATGAGGGGCGCCGCGAAAAACAGAATGGCATAGAGCCCCGAGCAGAGCACGATGTTTGAGAAAAACGCGGTTGAAAAATCAAGGTCGTCCGCGTCCTTTTTCTGAACGAGAGCCGTGCCGAGTCCGTTGTCGATGAACACCTGAAGGATGTTGATGAACACCGTGATGAGCGATACGATTCCGAACGCCTCGGGCTCAAGAATACGGGCGATAACCATGGAAACGACAAAGCTTACGAGCTGTGCGCCCGTACGCTCCGCAAAACGCCATATTAAATTTGATAACACACCGAATCTGTTAACGCTTTTCTTTTCTTCCAACTTATCTTCCCTTAATTCTATCTTTTAGTGAATAGTATTTCTCCATATTCTTTGTCCCGATAAAACGCCTTAACGTGTTTAAAATGCGTTTTTTCTTCGGGAACCACGTTGCGGCATAGTGATGGATGGAATATGCCTTATCGCTTACCTTTGCACGCATATCGCCGTCCGTGGGGTTAAAGTACTCCTTCGGGTAAATAACGGTGCCGTTGACACTCTGCATCGTGCCGTCGGTTTTAAGCCCGTGGGCAACGAGTATGCGGGTGACTCTTCTGCCGATTGCGAGAATCTTGTCGGGGTTATCCCATTCAAAGCTCTCGCCCTCGTATGAGGCAAGCACCTCTTTGCAAAGCCAGTTTTCCCTGTCGCAGGCGAAAATCAGCCCCGTCGCAACGATGTCGTCGCTTGCAAAGCCCGCAAAGGAATCGTTTCCGAGAAGGGGGTCAAGCGGTTTTAAAAGCTCGACGTCGGTGTCGAGATAAATTCCGCCGTGCTCGTTTAATATGTGAAAACGGGCGTAGTCCGAGACGTATGCCCACTTTCCCTGACCGTAAGCCTCTTTGACGTACGGGCAGATATTTATGTCAAAGCTTTCTTCGTTCCACTCGATAATCTCGTAGTCGGGACACTGTTCCTTCCAGCTTTTTATACACTTTTCAATCAGCCTGCTCTTCGGATTTTTACCGAACCAGCAGTAGTGAATTTTTCTTGGAATCATAGCTTTTCCTATTTGAACTTGAATTTGATTTTTAGCTTGTTTGCGTCGGGATTTTCAGCCGTGCGCAGATATTTTTCCCTCTCGGTTTCAACGCCCGAATAGCCGCATACCATACCGAGGAAAATAAAGATGTAAACGCCGATACTCGACTTGATGATTGCGGTTCCTATCGTGCTGACGATAACGCCGATGAACATTGCGATTGTCATAGCCTTGATTCGTCTTTCGATAACGAGATTCTTTATCGGGATGAAAATGAATACGAGGACGATTACGTAGAAGAAGGTTCCGATGTAGCCAAACTGACCGAGCACCATTCCGAGATAGCAGTCGTTTAGCGCAAACGGGAATTCCTGACTCAGACCGAAGCGCTGGTTGAAGCCGTAGCGGATGTAGAGAAGCGAATAATTTTTCGCCGCCATATCCGAGCCGAAGGTCGCAAAGCCCGAGCCGAAGGGAAAGTGTTCCTTTGCGGTGATGTTGCCGTATTTTACAAGCGTCATTCGCGGGGAGTTTCTGTCCTTGATATACGAGTTAATCTGCAGGGTTGACGCCGCAATGCTGCCGAGCGCGATAAAAGCCATACTCTGAAGGCTGAGCTTCTGCTTTTTCCGCCACATTATTACAAGAATAACGTAGGCAACGAGCACGATGTAAACAACGCCCTTCGTTGTGAGAATCATATTGAATACTGTCAGCGCCTCGTAGAAGCGAAGCTTTGATATGTCAAATTCCGAGAACAGAATTGTGATGAACGCGCAGGCGACGATGTAGCCGTAGCGTCCGCAGTTATTGAAAACGAAGGTGTAGGCGTAGATGCCGTACCTCGTGTTGTTCTCGGTCATTCCGAGGTCGATAAACTGGCTGAGTATGCCGAAGATTGAAGCCGCAATAAGGAAGAGCTTTGATATGGGCATAAGGTATTTCATCATCAGAGCTTCCTTGTCGGACTCGGCAACCGCCTTGAACACTACAAACGGCATAAAGATTTTGTAGAGGCAGACCGTGTCTACCGCAACGGGGAACCAGTCGCCGATGATTCGATAGGTGTAGTTGCCGATTAAGCCCATAATCGCAACAAGCGTGGTGAACACGAATATCGCGATGTCCGTCGGGTGAAGCTTACCCTTCAGGAGATAGAAAATAAACAGCAGAAAACAGCCAACACCGACAACCTCATCGGTGTAGCCTATTCCGGGAATATCCAAATTCATCTCTGCGTAAAGTGAAAACGGCAGAGAAAATGCCACGATTGCAAAGAACAGCAATCTCGGCGAAATCTTGAATCTGCTCTTCATAAACTTTCTCTCTGATTACTTTTCAAATTTTTCGTTGATGTCCCTGCACGCGTCAAGGAAAAGCCCCACGTCTACGGAATAGCTCAGGTACTGCAGACCGAGCTCGCGCCACATCTTGAGGTCGTCGATTGTGTCGATAAAGGTGCCGATGACCTTGTTTTTCTTCTGCGCCTTTTCAACGATTTTCTTCATCGCGTCAACAACTACGGGGTTGTTGACCTGACCGGGAATACCGAGGGACTGCGAGAGGTCGTAGGGTCCGATAAAGAGGATGTCCACGCCCTCAACCTCAAGGATTTCGTCGAGGTTTTCAAGCGCCTTCACGCCCTCGAGCTGAAGAATTACGATGAGGTCCTTCGAGCTCTCAAAGTATTCGTTTCGTTCCATATTTGAATAGTCCGCAGCTCTTACAAAGCGGCAGACGCCCCTCATACCGTAGGGGTAGAACTTCGCGTTTCTTACAACCTGACGCGCTTCCTCGGCGGTGTTAATCTGCGGCACCTGAATGCCGTAAGCGCCGATGTCGAGCGCCTTTGAAACCGTGTTTTCGTTGCAGTCCTTGAGCCTGATAATCGGCACAGTGCCCCTTGCCTCGGCTGCGCGGATATTGTTCTGCTGCCCCTCGATTGTAACGGGGCCGTGTTCCGTGTCGAGAATGACAAAGTCAAAGCCGCCGAGACCCGCCGCCTCAACAAACATCGGGTCGCTCGTCTTCATAAATACGCCGTAGACGCACTGTCCGTCGGCAATCTTTTTTCTGAAATCCTTTAATGTGTCCTTCATAATTATTCCTCGTTAAGCTTATCTCTGAGAAGATGATTGTAAATCGCGTCGGCAATTTCAAAATCTTCCTTTTCGTCAATGTCAACCGCTTCGATTTCGTTTACCTCAACGATGAAGGGCGTCTGGCCGATTCTTCTGCCGAGGTCGTTGATAACCGAGCTGTCGTAGATATAAAAGCCGCTTGTTTCCTCGTAGAGAGGGGGCAAATCCTGAGTTCTCGGGATTTGCTCAAGCGAGTAGTTGAACGGCTTGCCGTCCATCCACAGAAAGTCCTGCAGCTTCTTTGCCGCAAACGCCGAGTCGTTCATTCCGCTTGCAACGGCTTCAAGTCCCTTTTCGATGCTTTCCTTCGAGATGAAGGGCGCCGTCGTGTGGGTCATAACGTAGATGTCGGCGGGAACGTCCTTTGCAAACGCGGTCAGAACTTCGTTCATCTTTGTGGCGTCCGTGTCGAGGCTTTCGCTTCTCTTGACGTATCTTACGCCCTCGGGAAGGTAGTCCTTTATCCTCTCGTTGCTGCAGTAAACGCAGACCTCGTCAATCCTGTCGATTTTCAGAAGCGTTCTGAGTATGTACGCGCAGAGCGGGTCGCCGTTTGTAAACGGTTTTATATTCTTTTGCGGAAGCCGTGAATTGTTGAGCTTCATCGGCACTATTGCAACTGTTTTCATTCTGCAAGAACCTCCTCAAGCGGTCTGCATTCAAACACCTCGAGAACGCCGCCCCTTGTTGAATTGTATATTTTCACGCCGTGAGAATCGGCGTATTCCTTTGCACACTCGTAGCCTACGATGAGCTTGGGCGTTGCGTATGCGCGCGACCTGTCCTCAACCCCCGCGTCGATGAAATGCTCCTTCTCGCCGAGATAGGTGCAGTCCGTGCCGAGCAGGTAGATTTCCTTAAAGCCCATATATACCGCAAGCTCGATGCAGGAATAGGCGATTGAATAGCCGTCGTAGACGATGTCGTAGGCGTCGTCGGAAAACTTTGCGTAGTACTTGCCTATCTTCATATCGTAGGCGTGGTACATAGTGTCGGTCGGAAATTCAATCCAGTCGGGCTCTCTCCTGTACTTTCTCTTAACGTTGTCGCTGATGAAAACGGGAACCTCGGGATGCTCTCTGAGTATGCCCTGCATATTGTTGAACACGTGGTGGTCCTGAATAGCGTAATATGTCGGGCGCCATTCGGTGTCGCCGTAGAGCCTGCATATTGAATTCATCGAAATCGTGTATTCGTCCCTGAGGCTTTCAATGTCTTCCATAGTGAGGGAAGGACCCGTCGCGATAATAAAGCAGCGCTTTCCGTCGTGGATATTCTTGTAGTCGAGAAGCTTTTTATACTTGCCCCCGCCGATACCCTTTGCGCGAAGGGAACGCCTGAAATTTACGTCCGCGCCGATAAACGCGAACTGAACCCGCCTGTAAAACAGATAGAGCGAGTTGAATGCCTTGTTGCTGTCGGAAAAATCACGAAGCGTTATATGCAGTTTTTTCAAAACCGAATTACTCATTTAAAAAATCCCTGTATACCGTTTCAAATTTTCTCTGCCACGAAAGCTCTTCGTTGACGTAGCGATAGCCGTTTTCGCCGAGCCTTACGCGAAGCTCTTCGTCGGTTATAAGCGTCTCGAGAGCCTTTGCAAAGTCGTTTAATATGGTCTCTTTATCCGCTGCGGTGTTTACAAAAATCCCGCAGTCCTTTTCCTTTAAGTCGGCGCAGATGCTCATATCAAGCGCGCAGACCGGAAGCGCGTGCGCCATAGCCTCAATGAGGACGTTGCCGCTCGTCTCGCGAAGCGAGGGCATAATGAACACGTCGCCGTTTTTGTACGCCTCGCTTATCTGCGTGTGCTCAACCTCGCCGAAAAGGGAAACCCTGTCCTCAAGACCGTAGAGCCTGATTTTTTCCTCAAGCTCATTCTTCATCGGACCGCCGCCGTAGATTTCAAGGCGGAAGGGAAGGCTGCGGTCGAGCCTGTTTATAACGTCGATGAGAAGCGCGAGACCTTTTTTGTTTATAAGTCTTCCGACGAAAACGAGCCTTACCCCGCCGTCGGTTTTTTCCTTTTTTATTTCAAGATTTCTGAATTCGTCCGCAAGCGCAAGCTCGAAAAGCCTGTCGCAGTTTCTGCCGAGCGCCTTTGAGATGATTTCCGCCGTTTCGCGGTTTATGGCGTAGACCTTGTCAAAGCGCCTGATGTGGCTTTTGTAAAGCGGCGAATACGCCCTTGACCTGTTGATGAACTCGCGGACGCCCTCGATGAGCTTTGAGCGCTCATAATCCTTCAGCGCCTTCGGGGTGCTCTGTCCGCCGCCGACGGGGCCGAAAACCGTGTAGGCGTTTTTCATTTTATACATCCGTCCCGTGATGCGAAAGTCGCCCATCGTGACGTGGTGAACTATGTCAAAGTCGATGCCCGAGGTCTTAGCCCAGCGGTAGGCAAGCGCCTGCCAGAGGATGTAGTACATATGGTGAAAGGCGGAATTGTGCTCCCTGTACCAGTTGAGCCAGTAGGGCGGGTCGACTATCACGAGCTCAACGTTTTCAAGCCCGTATTCCTCAATTCCGCGCCTTGTGTCAGCCTCGTTGCAGGTCTTTGTCACAAGGTAGATTTTGCCGTCGGGGAACCCCTTTGAGAGAAGCACAGCCCAGTTCCAGCCGATGCCGTCCTCGGAGCCGTGGTAGGGGTTTACGCTGTAGGAGGAGAGAAGTATGTTCATAAAATACCGTTCCCCCTTGCTATTTCGATGAATTTGTCAACGCGGCGCGCGGTCGAAAGCTCCTGCCTGTAATCAAGGCAGGCGGCGATGTAGTCCGCGTTTTCGTCGCATATTTTTTTAAGCTCGTCCTCGCCCCAGCTGTCACCGACGATACCGAGCGAATTTGCCCTTATGTAGCTTGCGTTATACGGAACGGAAGTCGTCACAATTGGCGTGCCGACCGCGATTGACTCGACAATCGAAACCATATTGTTGTCCTTTCTCGTATATACAAGCATCGCCTTAGAGGTCTGAAGGTTTTTGATGAGCTCGCTGTGGGAAAGCTTTCCCGTAAAGGTAACGCTGTCCGTTATACCGAGGCTTTCCGCCTGTTCCGTGAGCGGGATTTTCATATCGCCCTCGCCCATAATGACGAGCCTTGCCGAGCCGTCGTACTTTTCAAGATACCTGCCGAAAGCCGCGATAATTCTGTCTATCTGCTTTCTCTCAATAAGCTGCGAGCAGACCGCAAAGCGGTTTTCCTTCTCTGTGC
Organism: uncultured Eubacterium sp.; assembly: GCA_905234495.1. GTDB lineage: Bacteria > Bacillota > Clostridia > Oscillospirales > Acutalibacteraceae > Eubacterium_R. The sequence continues at coordinate 53,687 of CAJOHE010000005.1, forward strand.
AGGGCGTGAATTTTTCGAGGTTTACGCCGTGGTCGACAATCTCATCGCTCACGTTTTTGCAGTATTTCGATATGAATTCTTTTGCCTCAACGCTTCTTGCGACAACGAGCGCCTTTTTGAAGAAAAGCCTCGCAACAACGCCGTACCAGAGCTTTGAGGGGATTTGGCGCAAAATGCTGTTGTGCTTTGCAAGCTCGTGCCACACGATGAGATTTTTCGCGGTCCTTCGCGCAAGTATTAGAGAGTTCAGAGAAAAGACCTCGCTCGTGATAATCAGGTCGTAGGCGTTTTCCTTGATGAGCCTTCCGAGGCCCGGGCAGCAGGGGATGACGTTAGGGAAAAGAAGCTTTCTGAAGCGCGTTTCAAGCCACTTTATTTCAAACGGATATTCCTCGCCGTCAAGGGGTCTGAAGTCCTCTGCGGCGGCAAGGGTTACGCCGATACCTTTTTCTTTGAATGCAAGGCAAAGGTCGTAAATCATCGTATCCTTAATGCTATTAACTTTTTTTACCTCGTGCGTTTCAGAGGTGTAAAGAATCGGATTGACAATTAAAACCTTCACTTTTCACTCCGTAAATTATTTTAAACCGTCGCTTGCGACCGCGTTCATATCGCAGGTTGAAAGAGCGTCAAGCTCTTCCTTAGTAACCCTGCCGTCGCGCAAATCGCAGCAGATTTTGTTTTCGTACATCGAGTATTTTTTGTCCTTGAAGTATCTGAGGAACTTATGCTTCACAACCCACGCCGCGGGAACCCATATGTACTTTTTCATAGCGGGGGAAACAGAGCCTATCATCCAGCACTGCCTGTCGCAGTGTCTTACCTTTGCTCTTACCTTTTCCGCCTGCTCGCTGTTCCAGAGGGTGTCCCAGTCCTCTTCGGCAAGGTTTCCCATAACCTCTTTTTCCTTGGTGCCGTTGCAGGGCATCACGTCGCCGTAGGGGTCGATAAAGAACGTGTCAAACGCCATATCGCAGGGAAGAAGCCTTTTCTGGCCGTAGATATAATTGATGAGCCCGTGGTTGAAATACGCGCGAAACCATTTCTTCGGCGAGTTTGAGCTCAGAAGCTCGTTGATGAGCGCCTCAAAGTTTTCGGCAACCATCGGTCTGTCCTTGATAATATTTTTCGCCTCAACGAAATAGAACGAGTTGTGAAGCGACGCCGTCGCAAACTCCATATTCATCTCGTCGCTGAGCTTGTAGAGAGGAACGAGGTCGGGGGCGTTTGCGTCCTGCACGGTCATACCGAAGCCGACGTCGGGATGATTCATCTCAACAAGCTTTTTGAGTGTTTCATAGCCCTTGTTGAAGCCGTCCTCAAGACCTCTGATTTTATTGTTCGTTTCCTCAAGCCCTTCGATTGAGATGCGGATGCCGACCGTCGGGAATTCCCTGCACAGGTCGATAATCCTGTCGGTGAAAAAGCCGTTTGTTGAAATTACAATACGGTCGCTCTTTTTGTAGAGCTCTCTCACGATGTCCTTCAAATCCTCGCGGATAAAGGGCTCGCCGCCCGTGATGTTTGTGAAATACATCGGCGGAAGCTTCTTAATCGTTTCAAGCGAGATTTCCTCCTCGGGCTTCGAGGGCTTTTTGTACCTGTTGCACATATTGCACCGCGCGTTGCAGCGGTAGGTTACAATGACTGTTCCGTTTAGTTTTTTTGCCATAATTTATTTATCCTTCTTTGGGAAGGCGCCAAGCATAACCGCGCTTGTGAGCCTGAATTTTCTGATAATGTATTTTGAAATCGGTATCGGCGCAAGAAGTCCGAAGACGAGCATAAGCACCGAGCAGAGCACGTCGGGCGCGCCGAGCATCTGTCCGAGCACAACCCTGATTGCAATCTGAACGTAGTAGCCGATGAGATAGATATCCATTCCGTAGTCGCCGATAACCGTCAGCGGCTTTTTGAGCGGCGCAATCGCGTTTGCCGTGTGCGCTAAAAGATAGTGAACGAGAACGTTGAAAAGAATAACCAACGTCAGGAAAAGGAAGTTTTGGTAGCTCGTCGCCTTTATATCCTTTGCGAAAACCGCGAAGACAATCATAAGCGAAAAGCCGAAATAGACCACGGTGAGCGCGGCTGAAAGATTGAGCCTTTTTTTAAAGAAGCCGCAGACCGCCTCGGAAATTCTGCCGTAGTATTTCGCGATGAAAATTCCGAAAAAGAAAAACATTCCGTAGCGAAGCGTTCTGTTTAAAACCGAAATGCCGTCGACCGCCAGAAACGGCGAGGCAAAGTAGAGCCCCGTGAAGACGGTGAGGTTCAGCCAGTCGGGAAGCTTGCAGAGCAGTATCGCAAGCACCGAGATGACGAAAAGCGCGTGCAAAAACCATATGCCGCCGTTCGGGTTGTCTGTTCCAGTGAGAAGGTCGAGAAAAATATTTTTTGAAATGGAATTGAGCGCATATTTTTCAAATACGAATTTGAGCGCGTACGATACCAGCGAGAAAAAGAGATAGGGGATGATGAGCCTTTTGAAGCGTTCAAAAACCGCCGCGCCCATATCCTTTACGCCTTCAATCCTCTTGAGCTTCGAGGCGAAGAGGATGCCGCTGAGAACGAAGAAGCCGTACATATGGAAGGAATAGGCGTAGGTGTGGAAAAGACCGCCGACGCCAAGCCCTTCCTCGGTTGAATGTCCGACGACAACCCAGAAAATCAGAAGCGCTCTGAAAATATTCAGTTCGTCAAAATATGCTTTCTTTTTCTGATCCATTTCAGTTCCTGTAAATTTCGGTAAGCTTTCCGGCGTATTCCTCAACCGTTACATATTTTTTCATAAGACAGCACTCGCTCATTCTTTCAAGGCGTTCGCCGTCGGAATAAAGAGAGCGGATAATGTCCGTGAGTTGCAGGGCGTTTCCCACCTCAAAAAGAAGTCCCGTCTTCGTGTCGTCTATAAGCTCGGGAATTCCGCCGATGTCTGCGCCGACAACGGGCGTGCCGAGGGAAATGCTTTCCATAACCGAGTAGGGGCAGTTTTCATACCACTCGCTCGGATAGACGCTGAAGCGCGCGCCGGCTATGAGGGAATAGAGCTCGTTGCCCGATTTGAAGCCGACGTTTTTTATGTTGTCGGCATAGTCGAGCTTTTCCTCAAGAGGACCCGAGCCCGCAAAAATAAAGTTTATATCGGGCAGAGCCTTGCACGCCTCGATAAGGGTGTTAACGCCCTTTTCCTGTGCAAACCTGCCGAAATAGAGCACGTAGGGCTTTTTGGCAACGGTGCTTTCGGGAACGGGCAAATCGCCCACGAAGTTGTGCATAGCCACCGTCTTTTTTGCAAAGAGGGGATTTGTGTCGAGCTTTGATTTCATAAAACGGCTGCAGCAGATTACCGCGTCGATATTTTCATACACGCCGTTTTTGTTCCAGTACATCGCCTCAAGACTTCCGAAAACGGATTTCAGCGTTGAGGAATGGATGCACTTATTTTTTGTGCAGGCGGTAAATTTGCCGCCGATGCAGTCCTCGCAGATTGCGTTTGTGTTGGGATTTAAAAGCATATGGTTCGGGCAGATGAGCTGATAGTCGTGAGCCGTGTAGACAATCTTAACCCTTTTGCCGTTCTGCTTTTCCCACTCGCGTATTTCAAGTATAATCGACGGGGTGAGCTGAAAGTTGAAATTGTTGAGATGAACAACGTCGGGCTCAAAGCTTTCAAGCACCGCTCTGATTTTTTCCCTCGCCTCTTTTGAGTAGACAGTCTTAAACGACATCTTCACCTTGCTTATAGCCGAGGCTGTGTGGAAGTCCATATCGCTCGTGTAGCTTTGGGCGCTGTTGAAAAAGCAGTTGCCCTCGTGGTTCATACCGAAGTATTCAACCTCGTTTCCGTGCTCGCTGAGGTACTGCCCGAGCTTCATCATATATGTTTCCGAACCGCCGTTTGGGTAGAGAAACTTGTTGACCATTAAAATTTTCATCAGCGTTTTCCTTGGTAAAGCTTCAGTGTTTTTTGTGCTATATCGTCCCAGTTGTATTTGTCACAGATAAAGTCCGCCGCCTCGCTCTTGCGCCTTGAAACGAGATTTTCGTTGTTTATCATATCAATCAGCTTGTCGGCAAGGCAGTCGGCGTCAAATCTTTCAAAGTATTCCGCCCTGTCCTCGCACACCTCGGTACATTCGGGAATAGCCGAGGTCAGGCAGCAGTCAGAATAGCTCATCGCCTCGAGAAGGCTTAGGGGCATACCCTCAAGCTCGCTCGGAAGAACGTAGATATAGGCGTTTGAGTAGAGTTCTTCAAGCTCCTTACCCTCAACAAAGCCCGTGAAGATAATCCTTCCGTCGTCCTTTGCAAGCTCTTTTACCTTTTCAAAATACTCGTCGGTGTGGCTTGAGCCGCCCGCGATGACAAGCCTTGTGTCGGTTTCAATCTTTTTGTACGCCTCAACAAGCAGGTCAACCCTCTTTTCGGGGACAATCCTGCCGAGGTAGAGAAGATAGTCGTCCTTTTCAAGCTGATACTTTTCCTTTATGATTTCGGCGGGCGCCGCCTCGGGACGGTCGATGCCGTTCGGGATATACACGGTCGCTCTGCCGTAGGTGTCGAGAAAATACTGCTGGACGTTGCTTGAAAGAACGATAATCCTGTCGGCATATTTCGCCGCGGTCTTCTCGCCGAAAAGAAGGAATTTCGTTGCAAAGCCGCCCCATTTTGCCCTCTGCCAGTCAAGCCCGTGAATTGTCACTACGACCTTCGTCCTCGGGCAGAGAAGCTTTGGCAGAAAGCACATCGCCGCGGGACCCTCGGCGTGGTAGTGAATAACGTCAAACCTGCCGAAAACCGCGCGAAGCGTTGCGAGAAAAGAATATACGATTGCGTTTAGTTTGCTGTTCTGAAAGGTGAACACCTCGCGAAGCTTTACGCCGAGGACAACGCCCCCGCCTTCGCCGTATTCCTTGCCGGAAACGTGGTGTCCCTTGCGATTATATGCCACAACCTCGTTGCCGTATGAGGCAAGAAGGGAAGACAGCCGTTCAACGACTATCTCAATTCCGCCCTCGCGCGAAGGTATTCTCTTGTGACCTATCATCGCAATTTTCATTTATTTTGCACCCTTGTGCGTCAGCACAACCCCTACGGTTTTAAACAAAATCTTTATGTCAAGCCAGATTGACCAGTTGTCGATGTACTCGCAGTCGAGCTTTACGACCTCTTCAAAATCCTGAATGTCCGACCTGCCCGAAACCTGCCATATTCCCGTAATGCCGGGCTTGAGCGAAAGCCTTCTCTTGTGGTGCTTTTCGTACTGCTCAAACTCGTCGAGAGTGGGCGGTCTTGTGCCGATAACGCTCATATCGCCCTTGAGCACGTTCCAGAACTGCGGAAACTCGTCAATGCTGTACTTTCGGATGAACCTGCCGACCTTTGTGATTCTCGGGTCGTCTTCCATTTTAAACATATGTCCGTCCATCGAGTTGTTTTCAAGAAGCTCAGCCTTGCGTTCCTCGGCGTCGACGTACATCGAGCGGATTTTGTAGATGTTGAAAATTCTGCCGTTCTTTCCCACGCGGGGCTGCTTGAAGATAAGCGGACCGGGGGATTCCTTTTTGAGCGGAATTGCAACAAGCGCAATAAGAACAAGCGCCGCAAGCGAGCCGATGAGTCCGCCGACAAAGTCAAACGCCTGCTTCACAAGAAGAAGGTTTCCGTTGTAGACGGTGGGGGAAAATACGGCAACGGGATAGCCGTCCTTGACCTCGCAGTCGAGATTGTCAAACTTGCTTTCGCTGACAATTTCACGCAGTGAGGGCAGGGAGAAGTTTACCGTGATTCCCATATCCTCAAGCTCTTCGATGAGCATACTTATGTTTTCGGGCTCGTAGCCGTCGGGCACATGGATATATACCTCGTCGAGAGTGGTGGTAAGCACCCAGCCGATGAGGTTTTCCCAATTTGCGACAACGGGAACGCCCTGAACGTTTGTGATTTTTCGCATAGCGGTTTTCGCCGCAACGTATGTACCGCCGTTTTCCTCTTCGGCTACGGGGCATCTGAAAACGCAGTCCTCTTCTTCCGCGTCAAGCAGAGCCACGGCCGTCACGTTCTTTGACCAGTCCTTTTTAATTGAGGTGACAAAGTCGTCCGCAAGGGCTGAAACTGTGATGATTCCCGTAACGGTTGCAAAACGTGTTCCCTGCGCCGCGTTGAGCAGCAGGCGCTTTGCAACGTATCTTCCGGCAAGCGAAAGCACAATGAATAAAATTGCGCTTGACAGGAACAGGTATCGCGATTCAATTATTTCATTTTTTGTGAAGATGAGCAGAACGGAGAACAGAGCGTAGGTCAGAAGACAGTTTCTGACCGCGCCTGTGAACTCAAGCATTCTGTCCCTTGTTTTAAGATTGAGAGGCCGTGAAAACAGAACGAAAATAAAAATGTAGGATATTGCAAGAATCAGTGCATACTGGCGCCATGTGTCAATGCTGTAGGGCATAATCTTGCCCGCCCAGTTAAGAAACAGATACGATAATAAGTTTGCAAGGATAATGGCGATTGCGCTGACCGAAAATTCAACGACCTTTTTAACTCTTACCTGATTATTCAAGCAGTTACACCTCTGTGCGGATTATTTTTTGTAGTTATAATTATTGTAATTATAGTAGTTGTATTTGTACCTGTAGCGGTAGCCCCTCTTGTAGTAGGAGGAGTAGCGCTTGCCCGTTGCGTTTACGTCGTTGAGCACGAAGCCGAGAATGTTTGCGTCAATGTTTTTGAGGGTGTTCACCGTAGTCTTGACGTCGGAAATATCGGTTGTGTCGTACTTTACGATGATGATGTAGCCCGTAGCCTTGGGCGCAAAGGACGCCGAGTCGGTTACGAGGTTGACGGGGGGCGTATCGATGAAAACGCAGTCATAGTGCGCCCTGACAAATTCGAGAAGCTTATCCATTCTCGCCGAGGAAAGAAGCTCTGCGGGGTTCGGGGGGTTCTTGCCCGCGGTCAGAACCGAGAGATTTTCGATGTCGGTTCTCGTAACCGTGATGCTGTCGGTAAGACCTGCGAGAATTTCCGAAAGGCCGTTTTTCACGGGAATGGAAAACATTCTGTGGATTGTGGGGTTTCTCATATCGGCGTCGATAAGGAGGGTTCTCTTGCCCATCTGCGCGAATGAGATTGCCATATTGATTGAGTTGATTGATTTACCGTTGTTCGCCGTCGGGCTTGACACAACGAAAATCGGGCACTTCTCGCCCTGCTGTGTGAAAAGCAGATTTGTTCTGATAAGATTGTACGCTTCTTTTATAACAAAGGAGGAATCGGGCGAGAGTATTTTTTTCTGGTCGTTTCTTGTGAAGCTTGATGTTTTATCCGAATCCGGCTTTTTCTTAGTTAAAAACGGCATTTACTTTCCCTCCTTTTCTTTCTGCGTCAGTTCCGCCTGGGTGGTTGCGCCGTACCCCGGCTTGTCGGACGGTATGAGCCTCGGTATAGTTCCGAGAATCGGGATGTCAAATTCCCTCGTGAGGTCGCTCTCGTCCTTGATGCTCGTGTCAAAGAGCTCTTTTACAAAGAAGAATGCAAACGAAAGTCCGAACGCAATCGCCGCGCCGAAGAGAACGTTTTTCCTCAGGTTCGGCGAGGAAGGCGAGGTCGGAAGCTTTGCATAGTCGATAATCTCAACGCCGCCAACCTTGAGCACGCGGACGATTTCGTCGGGGCAGGTATCGGCGATGGTGTTTGCAATTTCCATAGCGGTCTCGGGGTCGGGGTTTGTTATGCTGATTGAAAACGCAACCGTGTTTTCAATAGCCGAGCAGCTGAGCATCGATTTAATCGAGCCCGCCGTAAACCTGTCGTTGCCGAGCTTGTCCGCAACCTTCTCGAGGAAGGTGTTGCTCTTTACAACAACGATGTAGGTGTTGATGAGCTGCTGGGAAGCGTCGAGCTCACCCTTCGTGATGCTGCTGTCGGTTCCGAGCCTGTTGTCAGCGCTGCTGTAAACGTGAAGCTGAACCGTTGCGGTATACATCGGGGTGATAAAGAAGTTTGTGTACGCGCCCGCAAGGATTGCGCCGATAACCGTTATCAGCACAATATACACGAGCTTTCTTTTGAGCATCGCAAATATTTTTCTTAAGTCAATATTTATCTCTCTGTTTTCTTCCATATTATCCTCCAAAACAATATAATTTGCCTTATTTATAATAACATAAATAAAAATAAAGTCAATGTAAATATTTATTTAATTTTAATAATATATGGAATAATGGAAAAACGGCCATTACCCGAAAGGGTAACAGCCGTTGGTTTTTGAGCTTATAAATAATAGTCGATTGCAACCGAGCTTTCGGCAACCGCGTGCATATACTTTTTCACAACCGAGCAGTGATATTCGTCGTTCTGATAGTCGTCAAGCGCCTTTTCGTCGTCGAGCACGACCTGAAGAATCACGTCGTACGAACGGGGCGAGTGAAGAAAATCAACGCCGACCTCGATGTCGCGAAGAAGGGGAACGTTTCCCTTCATTGAAAGAAGCACGTCCCTTGCCTTGAGGCATTCCGCCTCGCTGTTGTCCTTCAGCCTGAAGCATACAATATGCTTAATCATAATAACCGCCTTCATAAAAATGCCGACGCCGGAAGGCATCGGCATAAGTATTATTTTGCTACGTCGCTAGCGCGGGATTCGCGGATAATGTTTACCTTAATCTGACCGGGATATTCCATCTCATCCTCAATCTTCTTTGCGATTTCATGCGCAATATAAGGCATTCTGCTGTCGTCGATAACGTTCGGCTTAACCATAACTCTGACCTCGCGGCCCGCCTGAATAGCGTAAGCTCTTTCAACACCGTCGAAGCTTGTTGAAATCTCTTCAAGCTGCTGAAGTCTCTTGATATAGTTTTCGATGTTTTCGCGTCTTGCGCCGGGCCTTGCGGCTGAAACCGCGTCGGCAGCCTGAACAAGACAGGCGACAACCGTTTTACATTCAATCTCACCGTGGTGAGCGGCAATAGCGTGGATAACGCCCTCGTTTTCCTTGTACTTTCTCGCATACTCAACGCCGAGAGCGATGTGCGAGCCTTCCATCTCGTGGTCGAGAGCCTTGCCTATATCGTGAAGAAGACCTGCGCGCCTTGCCTGCTTTTCGTCTGCGCCGAGCTCGGCTGCCATAAGTCCTGCAATATAGGAAACCTCGAGGCTGTGTTTAAGTACGCTCTGACCGTACGACGTACGGTATTTAAGCTTGCCGAGAAGCTTGACAAGCTCGGGATGAATCTGGCCGCAGTTGGCGGAAAGGACTGCCTTTTCACCCTCCTGCTTAATGGTCGCATTGACCTCTTTGGTGCTCTTTTCAAAGAATTCTTCAATCTTTGTCGGATGAATTCTTCCGTCCTGAATAAGTCTTTCAAGAGTGAGCCTTGCAATCTCTCTTCTGACAGGGTCAAACGAGCTGATTGTGATGGCTTCGGGCGTGTCGTCAATGATGAGCTCAACGCCTGTGATTTGTTCGATAGAGCGGATATTTCTACCCTCTCTGCCGATGATTCTTCCCTTCATTTCATCGTTGGGAAGCGCGACAACCGAAACGGTCGTTTCCGCCGTGTGGTCGGCTGCGCAGCGCTGGATAGCGGTGCCGATAATCTCGCGTGCAAGAATGTCGCTCTGGTCGCGAATCATCTGTTCGTACTCGAGGATTTTCTTGCTCTTTTCGGTATCAAGCTCTTCGCTGAGCGAGGCGAGAAGCTGTTCCTTCGCCTCTTCTTTTGTAAGTCCTGATATACGCTCCAGCATATCAAACTGGCTTTTCTTGATGCCGTCGATTTCGAGTAATTTTTCGTCGAGAACTTTCTGCTTTTCGCTTAATGCGTCGGATTTTTTCTCGATAGTTTCCGCGCGCTTGTCGAGATGTTCTTCTCTCTGATTCAAGCGGTTTTCGAGCTTCTGGACTTCGCTTCTTCTTTCACGAATATCTTTTTCGTTTGCGCGAATTTCCTTGTCGGCTTCGGTACGGAGTTTTTGTATTTCTTCCTTGGCTTCGATTATTCTTGCCTTTTTTGTAGCCTCTGCTTCCTGCAGAGCGTTGTTAATTATCTTTGTTGCTTCCTGAGTTGCCGAGCCGATTTCTCTCTCGCTCGTCTTTTTGCGGTGCGCACCGCCGGCAACAAATCCAATTATTCCGAATACAACGGCACAAACTATGCCGATAACTACGTATAAAACATTACCCATCAACAGCACCTCCTTCTTCATGAATTTTCAAAATCTACCATCAGAAAAGGTACAGTTTAAATGCAAATTACAAAGATTTACAAATGATTATATTAACCCAATGTAAAACTTCTCTAATACTATACAACAATATCTTGTATATGTCAAGCATTTTAGTTACAGAATGTATTAATGTAGTGTGTTGACAATTATACAAATAGGTGATAAAATACGGTAAAGGCTATAACAAAGGACACGACGTTTGCCCACCTGTTCAAAGAGATTATGCGGTTGGTGAAAGCATAAAGCAGGCGCAAAGGTTACCGCCTTTACAGCCGTCCGCAGGAAATGGCGGGCCGTTTTTCAGCGTTAATGAATTTGAGCGGCAATTTTTAATTGCAATTCAGGTGGAACCGTGTAATTTTTTGCACCCTGATTTTTTCGGGGTGCTTTTTATTTTGGAGGAATGACTATGAAAATCACATTAAAAGACGGCTCTGTTAAGGAATATTCCGCACCTCTCAGCGCCGCCGACATCACGAAGGATATTTCGATGGGACTTTACCGTAACGCCTGCGCCTGCAAGGTGAACGGCGAGGTGAAGGACCTTCGCGCGGTCGTTGACGGCGACTGCGATTTCGAGGTGCTGACCTTTGACGACGAGGACGGCAGAAAGGCGTTTAACCATACGGCTTCCCACATTATGGCGCAGGCTGTAAAGAGGCTCTATCCCTCGGCAAAGCTCACAATCGGCCCCGCGATTACGGACGGCTTTTACTATGACTTCGACGTTGAGAAATCCTTCTCACCCGAGGACCTTGAAAAGATTGAGGGCGAGATGAAAAAGATTGTCAAGGAAGGGCTTGAAATCGAGCGTTTCGAGCTTCCCGTTGACGAGGCAATCAGGCTTATGGAAGAGAAGGACGAACCCTACAAGGTTGAGCTCATCAAAGAGCACGCCGACAAGGGCGAGGCTATCAGCTTTTATAAGCAGGGCGAGTTTACGGAGCTCTGCGCAGGCCCCCACCTTATGGATATGAAGGTTGTAAAGGCTTTCAAGCTTACGCAGTGCACGGGCGCATACTGGCGCGGCGACGAGAAAAACAAGATGCTCTGCCGCGTTTACGGCACCGCGTTCCCGAAGGCTTCGATGCTTGAGGAACACCTTGAGGCTCTTGAAGAGGCGAGAAGGCGCGACCACAACAAGCTCGGCAGAGAGCTTGAGCTCTTCACGACCGTTGACTACATCGGTCAGGGACTTCCGATTATGCTTCCCAAGGGCGCAAAGATTATCCAGATTCTTCAGCGCTGGGTTGAGGACGAGGAAGCAAAGCGCGGCTGGCAGATTACCAAAACGCCGTTTATGGCAAAGAGCGACCTCTACAAAATCAGCGGTCACTGGGACCATTACCGCGACGGTATGTTCGTTCTCGGCGACCCCGAGAAGGACAAGGAGGTTTTCGCCCTTCGTCCGATGACGTGCCCGTTCCAGTATCAGGCATATCTCAACAAGCCCCGTTCATACCGCGACCTTCCTCTCAGGTACGACGAGACCTCGACTCTTTTCAGAAACGAGGCTTCGGGCGAGATGCACGGCCTTATCCGCGTCCGTCAGTTCACAATTTCGGAAGGTCACCTTATGTGCCGTCCCGACCAGCTTGAGGACGAGTTCAGACGCTGCCTTGAGCTCTGCGAATATATGCTCAAGACCCTCGGACTTTACGAGGACGTTTCTTTCCGTTTCTCTCAGTGGGACCCGAACGACAGGGAAAAGTACATCGGCACACAGGAGCAGTGGGACGAGGCTCAGGGCGTGATGAAGACGATTCTCGACGACCTCGGTCTTGACTATAAAATCGGTGTCGGCGAGGCTGCGTTCTACGGACCGAAGCTCGACATTCAGATTAAAAACGTATTTGGCAAAGAGGACACGCTCATCACAATTCAGATTGACCAGATGCTTGCCGAAAAATTCGGTATGGAATACGTTGACAGCGACGGACAGAAGAAGAATCCGTACATCATTCACCGTACCTCAATCGGCTGCTACGAGAGAACTCTCGCCCTTCTGATTGAAAAGTACGCGGGCGCGTTCCCGACGTGGATGGCACCCGTTCAGGTCAAGCTTCTTCCGATTGCAGACCGTCATCTCGACTATCTCTACGAGGTAAAGGCGGCTCTCGAGGCAAAGGGAATCCGCTGTGAAATCGACGACAGAAGCGAAAAAATCGGCTTCAAGATTCGTGCGGCTCAGCTTGAAAAGGTGCCGTATATGATTCTTGCGGGCGATAAGGATATAGAGGCAAACACAATTTCAGTCCGTTCAAGAAAGAACGGCGACGAGGGCGCTTCAACTCTCGATGAATTCCTTGCAAGAATTACCGAAGAGGTTGAAAGCAAGGCTTTATAAGGAGGCAGCTATGAAAAAGATTATTGCAGTATTGTTAAGCGTTGTGCTTGTTTTGGCAAGCGTTGCGGTGCTTTCGGCGTGCAGCAAAAAGGACGACGGCGGCGAAACACCGATTGACGGCGGCTGGTCAAGCGCCGACGCAACCGAGATTACCGACGAGGTAAGAGCTCTTTTCGACAAGCTTGAAATCGACGGCGCAACCTATACCCCGATTGCATATCTCGGCAGTCAGGTTGTTGCGGGAACAAATCACCGCGTTCTCTGCGCAGTAACGCCCGCGGTTCCCGACGCAAAGTCAACCTATGCGGTTGTAACCCTCTACGAAGACCTTGAGGGAAACGTTGAGCTCACCGAGGTTCTCGGAAGCGACGCCGAGGCTTATGCCGCGGAAGGTCTTGCAGGCGGCTGGGTAGTTCACGAGGAGGTCGACACACCCGACGAGGCGAAGGAGGCTCTCGCAAAGGCGAGCGAAACCCTCACGGGCGCCGAGTATTCACCGGTCAAGCTTCTTGCATCGCAGGTTGTTGCCGGAATGAATTACCAGATTTTCTGCGAGATGAAGGCAACGGTTCCGGACGCTACGACGGAGTACGCAATCGTGTACGTTTACGCCGACCTTCAGGGAAACGCGGAAATCACCGACACCTACACGTTTTCGGCAACAAACGCATAAATTAATATAAACGCAAAAAAGAAGGACTGCTTTCAGTCCTTCTTTCTTTTTATCTTGAGCCCGTCGAGGGGCGTTATTCCGAGGTCGCTTAAATATTTCTGCGCGATTTTCAGAAGCAGCTTTCTGCGGAATGCGGTCGGGGTATGGGCGTCAATGCCGATGACAACGTCGTTTCCGACCTCTGCCGCAATCTTCCAGAACCTCTTGTCGGGATAGTTTCTGTTGTCGTAAAAGCCGAGCATATTGAATTCAATCGGAATGCCGAGCTTCTTTATTTCCCTGCAGAAATAGGTCATTTTGTTTATGTAGGTCTTCTCGTCGCCCGTCCAGTTAAACAGGTCGGGGTGGGCGAGATAGAGGAATTTTCCCGTCGCAAGTCCGTCGAGCGTCTGCGAAATATATCTGTCAAACAGAAGGGGATTATCCGACGCGCTTCCGTTATACGACGCGCCCTCCTCGTATTCGTTTCCGATGAAGTGCTGGCCGAGAATCAGGAAGTCGTAGTCAAACTGCGAAAGGAATTGTTCGGTTTCCTCAAATAATTCGGGATAGTATTCAAGCTCGAAGCCGAGGAAAATTTTAATCTCGTCCTTATATTCTTCCTGAAGGGCGCGGACGGACCTTGCATAGTCCGCGGCGTCCTCAACCTTCATCCTGAAATTTGAGTAATATTCATCGGGATTCGGGAATATCATGGGCGAGTGGTCGGAAAAGCCGAGCTCGGTATATCCCGCTTTTAATGCTGCTTTAACATATGCGGCGTCCGTGCCCGTGGCGTGGCCGCATCTCGTTGTATGTGTGTGGTAGTTTTTCATACATATATTATACCACTTGTCGCTTATAATGACAAGACTTGTAAAAAAATAACATTTTCTGTAAAATTAAACAAAGATAATGGACACCGCTGCACCCTTAACGGACATTATCGCTTTTTTGCACAAAAAAGCGAACAAATATTTATGTAATATGATATAATACATTTATATTATGAAAGGAGGGGAGAATATGCCGAGATACATAAGACTTCACGAGCAGGTCAAGGTTCCCGTTGTGAAAAATATGATATACGCCGTAAAGCTCATCTGGCAGGCGGATAAAAAGCTGATGCTCGGCTATCTGATGAGCGCGATTGCGGGCAAGGTTTTCGGGCTCTTTATTCAGAATATTCTCTTCCTCAAGGTGCTTCTCAGCGTAATCGACGGCAGCAGGGGTTTTATACAGTATGTAAAATATCTCGTCGCATTCGCGGTCTGCTCGGGGCTCACTAAGGCGTGCCAGTGGTACGGCGAGTACACCCAGAAATACGCAGCCAAAAGAGTGCTCAAAAACCTCAACAATAAGGTTTTCGGCAAGGCGGCGTCGCTTGACGTCAGCTGCTACGAAGACCCCGATTTCTACGATAAATACCAGAGGGCAACCCTCGTTTTGCAGTACGGATATTTTGACGTTCTGATATCAAGCCTCTGCGGTATGCTCGGCTCGGCAATCTCGTTTATCTGCGTTATCACGACGGTCACGGTTATCGACCCCGCGTATCTCATTTTTCTACTGCCTGTATTATTTGTCTTTGCAATCGAGATTGCAAAAAGCAAGCTCGTCTACAAGCGCGACCTTGAAATGACGAAGAATAACAGGGTGAAGGCGTACATTCAGCGAACCGTCTTTCTGAAGGACTTTTCAAAGGATATGCGCACCTCAAATATATTCTACGTGCTGATGAGGCGCTTCGACCTTGCAATCCGCTCAAACATATCCATTCTCAGGCGGTACGGCGTGAAGCTGTTTTTATACAGTATGATAAGCTCGACCTTCAGCGAGTTCATCCCGATTATCGGTACCTACGCCTATGCGGGCTACAGATTTATCAACGGCAGCGATATGACGATTTCGGGCTTCTCGGTCGTGCTGTCGTCGATAAATTCGGTGCGAAGCGCAACGCTTGAAATTGCCGACGGCTTTGAAAGCATCAACGAGATGGCGCTCTATTTTCAGAATCTGCGCGATTTTTTCGACTACGAGCCCAAGGTCGTTTCGGGTCCGCTCGACGTTCCCTATTTCGAGAGCCTTGAGTTTAAAAATGTGTCCTTCCGCTATTCGTCTGCCAAGGTCAATTCCCTCAACAACGTAAATATGAAAATCACTAAGGGGCAGACCGTTGCGGTTGTCGGAATAAACGGCGCGGGCAAGTCCACCCTCGTGAAGCTTCTTCTCAGATTCTACGACCCGACCGAGGGCGTAATCCTCTACAACGGCGTCGACATAAGGGAATACAGCGTTTCGCAGCTTCGCGATAAGTTTGCGACTGTCTTTCAGGATTACAGGAATTTTGCAATATCGGTGTTTGAAAACGTCATCTGCAAAAACTGCACCGACGAGGAAAAGGTCATCGCGCGTCAGGCGCTCATTCAGAGCGGCGTGTGGGATAAAATCAGCACCTTTGCCGACGGCGGCGACACGGTTCTGACCCGCGAATTTGACGAAAACGGCGCGGGGCTTTCGGGCGGCGAAAACCAGAAGGTGTCGACCGCAAGGCTCTTTGCAAGCGAGTTTGACATCGCCGTGCTCGACGAGCCGTCCTCTGCGCTCGACCCGATTGCCGAATATAAAATGTATGAAAATCTTATTGCGGCAACCGCGGATAAGACCGTAATGTATATTTCACACCGCCTTTCAAGCGCCGTTCTTTCGGACAATATCTTCGTTCTCGACCGCGGAACGGTTATCGAAAGCGGCAGCCACGCTGAGCTTATGGCGGCGGGCGGCGAATATTGCAGGATGTTTACCCTTCAGTCCTCAAGCTACAGAGAGGAGGGTGAAGACGATGCGTAAAAAAGAAAAAACAGAGCATTCAATGGTTGCGAATATGCTCTATTTTATGAAGCTTCTGTTTTCGGTTTCGCCCCTTCTCGTAATCGGCGAGTGCATCTGGGGAATCATCCTCACCCTGCCGAATAAGCTCATCAGCGTTCTCGGCATCAAGATGATGCTCGACATCGTTGAAAGCGGCGAGAGGCTTTACAGATTATATTACGTTGTCGCGGCGGTTGCGGCGTTCCTCATTGTCAGCAAGCTCATAGCGTGGCTTTTCCGCGAGTTCATCTGGAACGTGGAGAGGGAAAAGGTGTATCAGCGCCTCAACCGGAAGCTCTATGAAAAGACGATTTCCCTCGACCTTGAAAGCTACGACAATCCCGAATTTTACAACAATTTCATCCTGACAATCGAGTCCTCGTCGGACAGCATACAGAATATGCTCGGGCTTGTCAGAATGTATATAGGAAACGTGATTTCACTCATCACAATCGGCTCGATTCTCTTCGTTATCGACCCCGTCTGCCTTGTGATAATTCTCGTGTTCGTGCTGTCGTTCCTGCCGCTGAGCAAAAAAATCGGCAGGCTTCAGATGGACAGGCGAATCGACAACACGAGATTCCACCGCCGTTCCGACTATTTCCAGCGCGTGTTCTACCTTCAGGACTACGCAAAAGAGGTCAGGATGAACAACATCTCGCCGATTCTTATGGAAAGGTACAACGACGCGGCAAACGACGTTGTTGAAAATCAGAGAATCTACTGGGTAAAGATTTCGCTTCTCTATTTCATTCAGGAATTCGGCATTCAGATTCTCGGCTTTATGTTCGTTCTGCCGCTCTACCTCGGCTACTGCGTGCTTGTGAAAAAGACGCTTTCGGCGGGCGATTTCGTCGCCACCTTCAACGGCGCGTATTCGGTTGCCACCTCGGTCAATTTCCTGACCGTGTGGGCGCTCGCAAGATTTGAGGAGCACGGCAAGATGATTGAAAAATACCGCGAATTCCTCAAATGCGGCAACAATATCCACGACGGCGGAACCGTTGCCGAAAAGGGCGAGCCGAAGGAAATAAAAATCGAAAACCTTTCGTTCACCTATCCGAACAACGACCATCAGACGCTGACGGACATAAACCTCACGATAAAGCCCTATGAAAAAATCGCGCTCGTCGGCTACAACGGCGCGGGAAAAACCACGCTGACGAATCTGCTGCTGCGCCTCTACGACGCGACGGAAGGCTCAATCAGCATAGGCGGCGAGGATATACGCGACGTCACGATAGGCTCCCACCGCGACCGCTTTGCAGCGGTGTTCCAGGACTTTCAGCTCTTCTCGTGCTCGGTCGGCGAAAACGTCGCTCTCGACCTTGACCCCGACGAAGAGAGGGTTATGAAGGCGCTCGGCAGCAGCGGCTTTTCAAAGGAGCTTCCAAAGGGAATCGACACTGAGATGCTACGCGAATTCTCCGACGAGGGCATTATGACCTCGGGCGGCGAGGCGCAGAAGGTTGCGATTGCAAGGGCGTTTTACAAGGACTGCCCATATGTAATCCTCGACGAGCCCTCGGCAAATCTCGACCCTGTCGCCGAGTACAATCTCAATCAGGCGATGCTCGAGGCGGCGCACGACAAGACCGTTATCTTCATCTCGCACAGGCTGTCGACCACGATAAACGCCGACAGAATCTACGTTATGGAAAACGGCAGAATCATCGAAAGCGGCTCGCACAGCGAACTTATGAAACAAAACGGAACATACTCATATATGTTCAATCTCCAAGCCGAAAAATACAAACAGGGTTAGCAATTTGCCAACCCTGTTTTTTTATTGTTTACTTTTGAAATTATCAATAACAACTTGATACCTGTCAAATGCTTTTTTGACCGAATCCTCCCAGCTGATATATATATCCGTCTGGGCTTTTTTGCCGACCTTTTTCATCAAATCCTTGTTGTCGAGAATCTTTTCAATCGTCGCTGCAATCGAGTGCGCCGATTCCATACAGAGGAATCCCGTCTCGCAGTCGTCGATACCCTCGGCGGCGCAGCTTCCTCTTACAAGCAGGCTCGGGGTTGCGCAGGCAGCCGCCTCACGCACGACAA
The DNA here is from genome assembly GCA_905234495.1 of uncultured Eubacterium sp. Taxonomy (GTDB): domain Bacteria; phylum Bacillota; class Clostridia; order Oscillospirales; family Acutalibacteraceae; genus Eubacterium_R. Next base: position 71,853 of record CAJOHE010000005.1, read on the forward strand.
GTCCGTTTGTGTCGAATACCGACGGGAAGAGAAGCAGGTCGGAAATGCCGTAGTAGCCGAGGATTTCGCCCTTGTCAAGAAGTTTGCCCGTCCAGATGATGCTGTCGCCGAGCCTGAGCTTTCTGGCGTATCTCTTAATCGAGTGCTCGTCGGCGCCGAAGCCGAGCATAATGAGCTTGAACTTTTTGCCGTCCGCCTTGAGCTTTGCGCAGGCGTCGAGAATGAGCCTGATGTTTTTGTACCAAATCATACGTCCGCAGTAGATGAAAACGGGGACGTCCTCGGGGATGTTGTGCTTTCTCTTGATAACGGCAATATCCTCGTCTGGAACGTTTGTAATCGGGAAGTCGCAGCCGTTTGGCATCACTATGTAATCGCCCTCGTAGCCGACCTTGCGAAGGGATTCAACCGTGCCCTCGCTCGTAACCCAGACCTCGTCCGCGGCGTTGATGTTGTTTAAAAGAAAATGATACGAAAAGTCCTTCGCCCTCTGCACGGGGATTCTCTTTTCAATGTCGTACTCAAGCTTCGTGTGGTAGGTGAGCACCGTCGGAATCCGCTTTTTCTCGTTGACAAGCCTGAAATAATAGCTCGTTGCGAGCGGGCAGTGAGAGTGAAGCAGGTCGAAATTCATATTGATGAGTTCACGATGCAGCTTCTCGTCAAAAGGCCAGCCGATGGTGTAGCCCTCGTTTGACGGGAACCACCAGCTCTTGTATCTGAATATTTTGAAATCGTATTTATAATCGAGCTGATTCGGGTTTTTCGGAACTATGACCGTAGCGTCCGCAAGCCCGTTGTTGAGCTGCTCGGCATAGTTGAGAATGACCTTGCACACTCCGTCCGTAGTCGGCGGAAACGCGTCCGAGCCGATTCCGATTTTAAGTAACCTGTCCAAAATTATACCTCGTCAATAAATGTTTTCATAATAATACCACATTTATTTATCAATGTAAATATAAATATTAAGGGCGTATGATTATGAACATACGCCCCCTTTTCAGTCGTCAATCGCAGGGTTTGAGATATAATAGTTTTTGCTGTCGAGGCGGTCGGTGATGAGGCGCAAGCCCTCGCCGAAGCGCTGATAGTGGACTATTTCGCGTTCCCTGAGAAACCTTATCGGCTCGATGATATCCGGGTCGTCGACAAGGCGAAGAATGTTGTCGTAGGTCACCCTTGCCTTCTGCTCCGCGGCAAGGTCCTCGCTGATGTCGGCAATCGGGTCGCCCTTTACCTGCATACCCGCCGCGCTCCACGGAGAGCCGCTCGCGGACGTGGGATAAACCCCAGCCGTGTGGTCGACGAAATAGGGCGCAAAGCCCGATTCCTCGATTTCCTTTTCCGTGAGATTCTTCGTCAGCTGATGCACCATCGCGCCTATCATTTCAAGGTGTCCGAGCTCCTCGACGCCGATGTCTGTGAGAAGCCCCTTGAGCTCTGCGTACGGCATTGAATACCTCTGGGAAAGGTAGCGAAGCGAAGCGCCGAGCTCGCCGTCGGGACCGCCGTACTGGCTGATGATAATCGCAGCCGCCTTCGGGTCGGGATGCTTTATATTAACAGGATACTGTAGCTTTTTGATATAGTTAAACATTGTTTCATTCCCCCTGCTTCATTGTATGCCGCACCGCCGTAAGTGTTAAGTCTTGAAAACAATCGGCGGTTATGATAAAATAAGTACATAATCGGTCGAAGCGGGGTTGATATTATGAAAAGGACGAACACAGCAAAGGTATTGATACTTCTTGCCGCGTTCGTTTTTGTTTTGTGCGCGCCCCTGACCGCCTTTTCTCTCGACGAAAGATACGTTGCCGACAGAACCTACTGGAACGACAGGGGCGAGGTGATAAGCACGGTCGAGGAAAAGAACTTTTCCTGTATGGTAAAAAATGTCACCGACCCCGAAAACGCCTGTCTGTACTTCTATGTCAGTTATACGGACAGTAATATCAAGAGCGCTGATACGGGCGACGTTCAGCTTGTTTTTACCTTTGATTATAACGGCGAAAGCTACGCCATCCACGTAACGGACGGCGGATATTTCGGCACGGGTAACACAGACGCGGGCGCCTTTGCCGACGTGAAATCAAACTTTGAATCCGCCGTTTCTAAGGACGGCGCGGGGTTCGTGCTTGTGGGAATCGAGCTGAAGGACAGGGCGGCGAGCAGTGAAAACAGCGTAAAATGCGAGTACTTCTGCGGCGAAAAATCGCATTATATCTTCAAAGACTTAAAGGCGGACTTCACGCCCGAAACCACGGCGGATACTGAGAAAACGACGAAAGCGCAGAACGGCACGACGGCAAAAAGCTCATCTCCGAAGGACGGCGGAGAAGCCGACGGAAACGACGGCGGCAAAACGACGCAGTTTTCCGTCGACAGCGAAAAGACCACGAAGTTCAGATACAAAGGCGACGATTCTGAAAACGGTACGGGGGATATCGTCATTCATCCCGAAAAGGAAGGCGCTTCCGGGAAGCGGCCTGTGTCAAAAGCGCTCTTGGCGGTCGGCGCAGCGTTTATACTCTCGGGAATAATTTTAGTGGTTTATTCCCTGACTCAGAGACGGAAAAAGGCGAAAAGCAGGTCGGATAACAACAAAAATAACGGTGAAAACGAGCGGACTGAATAAATTCGGTCCGCCTTCTTTTTAAATTTCACTTGATTATACAGTATGGATAAACTATAATGGATGTGTATATTATTTAATCGGAGGGAAAACTATGTCGCAAAAATATTCGGTATCCCTTGCAAAAATCATCGACGTACATAATCTCGAGGTTGTCTATCTTCCCAAAAACGCAGAGGATATTCATGTTACGACCAACGAGATTAACCGTCCGGGTATCGTTCTCACGGGCTACACAGACTTTTTTGACTCGCGCAGAATTCAGATTCTCGGCTGGACGGAGCTTGGCTTTTTGCAAAAAATGAACGATGAAGAGAGGGACGGCGCCTTTGGCTACTGGCTCGGACTTCACCCCGCGGCGGCGGTTATCACGAGGGGGCTCGATATTCCCGATTACCTCGTTTCCGCCTGCGAAAAATACGAGGTGCCCCTTCTTAAAACCGACGAGGAAACTTCACCGTTTCTCGCGGCGCTTATCGAATTTCTCAACAAGGAGCTCGCGCCGAGAGTTACAAGGCACGGCGTGCTTGTTGAGGTTTACGGCGAGGGCGTTCTGATTACGGGCGACAGCGGTGCAGGTAAGAGCGAGGCTGCAATCGAGCTCATCAAGCGCGGCCACAGACTTATTGCGGACGACGCGGTAGAAATCAGAAAGATAAGCAACAACACCCTTCAGGGCAATTCGCCGAGCAACATCCGCCATTTTGTTGAGCTTCGCGGCATCGGAATTATCGACGCAAGGCGTATCTTCGGTATGGGCGCCGTTAAGCTCACCGAAAAGATTGATATGGTCATTCAGCTTGAAGAGTGGGACCACACCAAGGCGTACGACAGGCTCGGACTTGACAACGAGTATGCAAAGATTCTCGGCGTAAAGGTGCCCGCAATCAGGGTTCCGATTACCCCCGGACGAAACCTTGCGGTAATCGTTGAGACCGCGGCTATGAACAACCGTCAGAAAAAGATGGGCTTCAATGCGGCTATGGATTTAATGCTCAGTCTCGGTATGGACGACGTTGAGCCTCAGGACAAAGAGGTTGAAATCTTTACCGAAACCGACAACGGATAAAAAAGGAGAGAAATTATGTATAACATCGGTATTGACCTTGGCGGAACAAACATTGTTGCGTCAGTTGTAAGCGACAGCTACGAGATTATCGCGACGGCAAAGGTGCCCACAAACAGCCCCCGTCCCGCAGAGGAGATTTTCGACGATATCGCCATGATTGCACAGAAGGCGGTACGCGAGGCAGGGCTCACTATGGACGACATCTATTCCGTAGGTATGGGTACGCCCGGAACGGTTAACGGCGAGGGCGAAATCGAGTTTGCAAACAACCTCGGCTTCAACCATGTTCCCGCCGTAAAGATGCTTGAGGAAAGGCTCGGCGTGAAGAAGGTTTTCATTGAAAACGACGCAAACTGCGCGGCTCTCGGCGAGGCTTACGCGGGCGTTGGCAACGGCGCGAAGGACTTCGTTGCCGTAACCCTCGGCACGGGCGTGGGCTCGGGCGTTATCGTAAACGGAAACATCGTCAGCGGCGTCAACAACGCCGGCGGCGAATGCGGTCATATGGTAATCGTTGTAGACGGCGAGCAGTGCTCGTGCGGACGTAAGGGCTGCTGGGAAGCGTACGCTTCGGCAACCGCTTTAATCCGTCAGACCAAGAAGGCGATGGAGGATTATCCCGATTCAATTATGCACAAGCTTGCAAAGGAAGAGGGTCAGGTTTCGGGCAGAACCGCCTTCGACGCTATGCGCAAGGGCGACATCGCGGGCATCAAGGTTGTAGAAAGCTACATAAAGTACGTTGCCTGCGGCGTAATCAATCTCGTAAACACCTTCCAGCCCGAGGTTATCTGCATCGGCGGCGGCATCTGCAACGAGGGCGAAACCCTTCTCAAGCCGCTTCGCAGATACGTTGAGGCTGAGAGATACTCAATCCACAGCAAGATTCAGTCAAAAATCGTAAAGGCGCAGCTCGGCAACAACGCGGGCGTAATCGGCGCCGCAATACTTCATACAGTTAAGGAATAACCGGTGAATTAATTGAAAGAACTAATCAGCTTTCTCGAAGAATTGAAATGTGAATACGCGGAAAACGAGCCGATGCGCGAGCACACGACGTTTAAAATCGGCGGCGACGCAAGGCTCGTGGTCTACCCCGAAAGCGAGGAGCAGATTTCTGCAATCGTGAAAAAGACGAATGAGCTCGGAATAAGGCTCATCACGGTCGGAAACGGCTCGAATCTTCTCGTTGACGACGGGGGAATCGACGCCTGCGTGATGATACTTGACGAGCATTTTTCACAGATTAAACTGCTTGACGACGAAACGATTTTCGCCGAGGCGGGCGCGATGCTCATCAAGGTCTGCCGCTTTGCGCTTGAGCACGGTCTGTCGGGGCTCGAGTTTGCCTACGGCATACCCGGAACCTGCGGCGGCGCGGCGTTTATGGACGCGGGCGCCTACGGCGGCGAGATGAAGGACGTGCTTTTGAAGTGCAGCCATATCGACCGCGAGGGCAACAGGGGAGAGCTTGTCGGCGATGAGCTTGAGCTTGGCTACCGCCACTCGGCGTACTACGAAAACGGCTGCGTGATTACGGGCGTTTTCATCAAACTTGAAAAGGCTGACAAAGCCGATATAAAGGCAAAAATGGAAGACCTTATCTCGCGCAGAAGGGATAAGCAGCCGCTTGAATATCCGTCCGCGGGCTCAACCTTCAAGAGACCCACGGGCTACTTTGCGGGCGCGCTTATCGAGGAGTGCGGGCTCAAGGGCAGAAGCGTCGGCGGGGCTCAGGTGAGCGAGAAGCACGCGGGCTTCGTTATCAACACGGGCGGCGCAACCTGCAACGACGTGCTCGAGCTTTGCAGAATATGCAGCGAGACGGTGTATAAGGAAAAGGGCGTTGAGCTTGAAATGGAAATCAGAGTAACGAAATAGAGAGGTGCGGCTATGGAACAGAAGGAATTAGTAGTATTGACGGGCGTCAGCGGCGCGGGTAAATCGAGCGCGATGGCGTTTCTTGAGGACGTGGGCTTTTACTGCATAGATAATATGCCCCCCGAGCTTATGACAACCTTTATCTCAATCCTCTCGAAAAACGAGAACTATTCAAAGGTTGCGATAGTTATCGACGTCCGTTCGGCAAGCAGCTTCAAAAGCCTTATGTCGAGCGTTTCCGAGGCTGAGGAATTCGGCTACGACATCCGCATAATCTACCTTGATATTAACGACAAGGAAGCTCTCAAAAGGTACAAGCTCACAAGAAGAAAGCACCCCTTTGCCGACAAGTTCAGCGGCAATATCAAAGATGCAATCGCCTATGAAAAGGAGCTTCTCACAAGCCTGAGAGCCGAGGCTGACCACGTTATCGACACCTCGGATTTCACGACCTCTCAGCTTCGCACGAGGCTTGCGGAAATACTTCTCGGCGGCACGAGCAACGTTATGAACATTCACTGTATGTCCTTCGGCTTCAAGCACGGTATTCCGTCCGAGGCTGACTTTGTTATCGACGTTCGCTGCCTGCCAAACCCCTACTGGGTGGAAGAGCTCAGAAACAAGACCGGTCTTGACAAGGAGGTCAGGGACTACGTTTTCGCTTTTGACGACGCCCACAAGCTTCTTGAGAAAATGACCGACCTTCTCGATTTCCTCAACCCCCTTTATATAAAAGAGGGCAAGAGCCAGATTGTTTTCGCGGTCGGCTGTACGGGCGGAAACCACAGAAGCGTGGCAATCGCCGAGGCGCTCAAGGAGCATTTCTCAAAGAAATGGGATAACGTAACGGTAAATCACAGGGATATTGAAAGAAGATAATGACGTTTTCACAGAAGGTAAAGCAGGAACTGATTAAAAATGAATATGAAAACAGCTGCTGTGAAAGAGCTTTTCTTTACGGCATCTGCCTCTTTGCCAAAAGGTTTTCGTCAACACAGATAACCCTGCAGAGCGAGACGAAGGAAATCATCGAGCTTTCACGGAAGCTGCTCAGAAAGCAGTGCAACGTCGCCTGCAAGGTGGACGCTTCGCCAAACGGCAGAAGCTACTCAATTAAGATAAACAACCCTGCGGACTGCACAAGGATTATGCGCGTTTTCTCTCACGAGGACGGCGGCAGTCTGAAAATCAATTTCGCAAATTTCACCTGCGACGAGTGCGCAAAGGCGTTTCTTGCGGGGGTATTCCTCGCGTGCGGAACGGTGTCGTCGCCCGAAAAGGACTATCATATGGAATTTTCGGTTGCGTATTTAAACCTTTCAAAAAGCCTTGTCACTCTGTTTCGCGAGGAGGATTTAACCCCGAAAACGACGAGCAGGAAGGGCTACAACATTATCTATTTCAAGGACAGCGAGGCTATCGAGGCGTGCCTTTACAAGATGGGCGCGTCCGACGCTATGTTTGAAATGATGAACATTGAAATCGTGAAGGATTTCAGAAACAAGGCAAACCGTACGGCAAACTGCGAGACGGCAAACATAGGCAGAACCGTCAACGCAAGCTATGCCCATATCGCCGCAATCGAAAAAATCAGGGATGAAAAGGGGCTCGACTTCCTCAAGGAGGATTTGAGGCTGATGGCTCAGCTCAGGCTCGAAAATCCCGACGCGTCGCTCTCGGAGCTTGCAAAGCTCAGCGGTCTTTCCCGCTCGGGAGTGAACCACAGACTGAACAGAATTTTACAGATTTCAAAGGAACTTTAAAGGATAAAGATAATATGTTTACTCATTTGCACACACATACTGAATTTTCGCTGCTTGACGGCGCCTGCAGAATTGAACAGCTTGTGATGCGTGCAAAGGAGCTCGGAATGCAGTCCCTTGCTATTACGGATCACGGTAATATGTACGGGGCTGTTGATTTTTATAAGGCGTGCAAAAAGCACGGAATAAAGCCGATTATCGGCTGCGAGGTCTACGTTGCGCCGAGGACGAGGTTTGACCGCGACAAGGTGCTCGACAAGGAATATAACCACCTCATCCTTCTCTGCAAAAACGCCGAGGGCTACAAAAATCTCATCAATATGGTGTCAAAGGGCTACACCGAGGGCTTCTATTTCAATCCGCGAATCGACCGCGATTTGCTTGAAAAATACAGCGGCGGGCTCATCTGCCTTTCCGCCTGCCTCGCGGGCGAGGTTCCCCGTGCGCTTCTTGAGCGCGACTATGAAAAGGCAAAGAACGCGGCGCTCTGGTACAGGGATGTTTTCGGCGAGGGCAACTACTACCTTGAGCTGCAAAACCACACCCTTCCCGAGCAGCAGGGGGTAAACGAGGGAATCAAGCGCATCTCACGCGAGACGGGCATACCCCTCGTTGCGACGAACGACGTTCACTATATTGAACAGACGGACGCGAAAATTCAGCAGGTGTTAATCTGCATCGCGACAAACCATATTATAGGCGAGGACACGGGGCTTGAATTCCGCGCGCAGGAGTTCTATCTCAAGAGCGAGGACGAGATGAAGTCCCTCTTCCCCGACACGCCCGAGGCTATATCGAACACCCAGCTCATCGCAGAGAGCTGCAGCTTTGATTTTGAATTCGGCAACACCAAGCTGCCCTACTACGAAACGCCCGACAATATGCCGCATTTCGACTATTTCAGAATGCTGTGTATGGAGGGAATGAAAAAGAGATACGGCGAAAATCCGCCGAAGGAATACTACGACAGGCTCGGTTATGAGCTTGAAACCGTTGAGAAAATGGGCTACACCGACTACTATCTGATAGTCGCCGATTTCGTATCCTTTGCAAAGAGCAGGGATATTCCCGTGGGTCCCGGAAGGGGCTCGGGCGCGGGCTCGATTGCCGCATACTGTATGGGAATCACTGACCTCGACCCGATGAAATACGGCCTTCTTTTCGAGAGGTTTCTCAATCCCGAAAGAGTGTCGATGCCCGACTTTGATATCGACTTCTGCTACGAGCGCAGGGGCGAGGTTATCGACTATGTAACGAATAAATACGGCGCCGACCGCGTGGCGCAGATTGTCACGTTCGGAACGCTTCAGACGAGAGCCGCAATCCGCGACGTCGGCAGGGCTATGGGTATGTCCTACGCCTCGGTTGACGCGGTTGCAAAGCTTGTCCCCAACGACTGGAAAATCACGATTGACGACGCGGTGAAAAAGTCGAAGGAGCTCGCCGCGCTTATGGAGGAAAACGCGCAGGTAAACGAGCTTATCGAAACCGCGCGCAAGGTCGAGGGTATGCCGAGAAACACCTCAACCCACGCGGCGGGTGTTGTTATCACGCACGACCCCGTGGCAACCTACGTGCCCCTTGCGACCAACGACGGCGTGCCCGTGACGCAGTATATAATGACCACCCTCGAGGAGCTCGGACTGCTTAAAATGGACTTCCTCGGACTGCGCACGCTGACCGTTATCGACGACGCGGCAAAGGCTGCGGGCGTGGATATAGAGGGCGTTTCAATCACCGACGAAAAGGTCTACAAGCTCTTTGCAAGAGGGCAGACCGAGGGCATATTCCAGTTTGAATCCTCGGGTATGAAGCAGATGCTGCAAAACCTCAGACCGACTAAGCTCGAGGATTTAATCGCGGCAGTTTCGCTCTACCGTCCGGGCCCCGCGAAGCAGATTGACACCTTCGTTGAAAGCTCGCGCCACCCCGAAAAGATTGAGTACGCAACCCCGCTTTTAAAGCCGATTTTAGAGAACACCTACGGCTGTATCGTCTATCAGGAGCAGGTTATGCAGATACTGCGTTCCCTTGCGGGATATTCCTACGGCAAGGCGGATATCGTGCGCCGCGCGATGAGCAAAAAGAAGCTCGACGTTATGCAGAAGGAGCGCGAAACCTTCCTTGAGGGCTGCGTGAAAAACGGCGTTTCAAAGGACACCGCCGAGGCGATTTTTGATAAGATTACCGACTTTGCAAAGTATGCGTTCAACAAATCACACGCCGCCTGCTACGCGCTCGTGGCGTACCGCACGGCGTATCTGAAAACCTATTATCCCGCGGAATTTATGGCGGCGCTGATGACCTCGGTGCTCGACCAGTCAAACAAAATCGCGAGGTACACCGCCGAGTGCAAGAGGCTCGGTCTGCGCCTCGGACCGCCCGATATAAACGCCTCGATGAAGGGCTTTACGGCAAACGGAAAAGTGATTAGCTACGGGCTTTTGGGCATAAAAAATATCGGTTCCGAGTTCATCGACGAGATTGTTGAAGAGAGGAAAAACGGCGATTTCAGAGATTTGACCGATTTCTGCAAGCGTATGCAGGACGGGCATTTCAACCGCCGCGCAGTCGAAAGCCTCATCAGATGCGGCGCCATGGACGGCTTTGCCGCAAACAGAAGGCAGATGCTTCAGGTGCTTCCCGTCCTTGTCGGCAATCTTGAGCAGTACCGTCAGAACACCAAGTACGGTCAGGTCGGCTTCTTCGACCTCGGCACGGGCGAGCAGGATATGTTTGAGCCCGAAATGCCCGCAGTGAGCGAGTTTCCGAAGGCTGAGCTTCTCAAAATGGAAAAGGAAATGACGGGGCTCTATCTCTCGGGACACCCGATGGACAGGTACTCGGATATCTGCCGGAGGCTCGGCTATTCAAACACCATCGACCTTCTTGAAAGCGCCGACGAGGAAATCCCCGAAAGGCGCGACGGCGAGAGGGTGAAGCTCTGCGCGATTATCACGAGAATAGTCCTCAAGCAGACGAGGGCGAATAACGCGACTATGGCTTTCGTCACGGTTGAGGATTTGTACGGCTCGATTGAGATTGTAGTGTTCCCGAAGGTGCTTGAAAGCTGTCAGGACTACATCTACGACGGCAGCGTTATCTCGGTTTCGGGCAGGCTTTCGCTCGAAGAGGAAAAGGACGCAAAGCTCCTTGCCGACACGATTTCGTCCCCGCCGACGGAGGATTCCGTTCCCGCTCGGCAGGACAAGCCCAGAAAGAAAAAGAGGGCGGGGCTCTTTCTGAGATTTCAGAATGAAAACGATGAAAATATCGCCCTTGCAAAGCGCGTTACCGATATATTTGACGGAACGGTTCCGCTCTATTATTACTATATTGACAGCGGGAAGTATGAGCTTCAGCCGAGGGAACGCTTTGTCAGCGTGAACGATACCGAGCTTAAAGAGCTTCGCAGGATACTCGGCGACGGAAACGTCGTGTATCAGGCATAAATAAAAAACAAAACTTGACATTTTACGTATTCGCTATTAAAATACTAATACGCAAAAATTAACATCACTCTTTTCTGAGGAGGAAAAGCATATGAAGACGATAGCAGTTTTAACAAGCGGCGGCGACGCACCGGGCATGAACGCGGCGGTTCGCGCAGTTGTTCGTACGGCGTGTGAAAACGGTATGAAGGTTTACGGCGTTCTCAGAGGCTACAACGGTCTTATCAACGGCGACTTCATCGAGATGGATTTGCGTTCCGTTTCCGATATAATCAACCGCGGCGGAACTATTCTCTACTCGGCGCGTTCGGTTGAATTTGCAACCGAAGAGGGTATGAGAAAGGCAATCCGCACCTGCCAGGAATGGGGCATCGAGGGCGTTGTTGTAATCGGCGGCGACGGTTCCTTCAGAGGCGCGAGAGACCTTTCCGAGAGAGGAATTCCCTGCGTCGGCATCCCCGGCACAATCGACAACGATATCGCCTGCTGCGACTATACAATCGGCTACGACACCTGTCTCAACACCATTATGGAAATGGTTGACCGTATCCGCGACACCGCAGAGTCCCACGACCGCTGCTCGGTTATCGAGGTTATGGGCAGACGTGCAGGCTATCTTGCACTCAATTCGGGTATTGCCTGCGGCGCAACTGCTATTCTCATTCCCGAGGTTGATTTCGACATCGAAAAGCACGTTATCGAGAGAATGAAGAAGACTCAGAGAGCAAACAAGAAGCACTTCATCATCGTTGTTGCAGAGGGCGTCGGCATCGACGTCAAGAAGCTTTCCGAGGAAATCGAGCAGAAGACGGGCGTTGAGTCGAGAGCGACAATCCTCGGCCACACCCAGCGCGGCGGCTATCCCACCGCAAAGGACAGGGTTATGGCTTCCCGTATGGGCAACTACGCCGTAAAGCTTCTTATGAAGGACATCGGCAACCGCGTTGTTGCAGCCCAGAAGGAAGAGGTTCTCGACTACGACATTTTCGAGGCGCTCAATATGAAGAAGAGCATCGATATGGACCTCTACAATATTGCACACGAAGTGTCTATCTAACTGACGGATAAATCAAAAAGGACTGACGGTTTGTCAGTCCTTTTTTTATGCGCGGATTGTCTTATAAATAATAATAAATATTTTGACAATACTATATTCGGTGGTTTTATGAAAAAGGTTATCAGAGTTTTTACCGTTATAATTGCCGCGGCGGTTTCTGCGGTGATGGCGCTCGTCTGCGTGGGCGACGCGCTGCTGCCGCCCGAGATTGTCAGCTATTCCGACGGCGATATTTCCTTCGGCAAAATCTACGGCGTGGCGACGGGGGAAAGCAGTCAGGTCGATTTCAGAAGCGACGTGCCCGTCTCGGGCGTTGCGGGCGAGATAAAGCTCTTCGGCGCGGTTCCCGTCAAGTCGGCAGACGTTGAGCAGCTCAGCGAGAAAAAGGTTGCGGTGAGCGGCGAGTGCTTCGGCATCAAGCTCTACACCGATGGGATTATAGTAGTCGGCACGCGCGACGTCGACACCCCGCAGGGCAGGGTGAACCCCGCAAACGCCGCGGGCATCGAAAAGGGCGATATAATTATCAGTATAAACGGCGTGAATATGTATTCCGCGGCTGAGGTTGAGGAGGCGTTCAACAGCAACAACGGCGAGGAATACGAGGTGAAAATCAGGCGGAACGGCAACTATAAAACTATCCCGCTCACCCCCGTTTATTCCCCGTCCGAGGGCAGGTACAAGGTGGGCGTGTGGGTGCGCGATTCAACCGCGGGCATCGGCACGATGACCTTCTACAATCCCGAAAACGGAACGCTTGCGGCGCTCGGACATCCGATTACGGACGTCGACACGAATGAGATTATGCCCCTTTTGAACGGCGAGGCGGTCAGGGCGACGGTCACGAAGCTCTATCAGAGCGAGGAGGGCGACGCGGGCTCAATCTGCTGCGAGTTCACAAACGACGTGATAGGTACGCTGACCGAGAACAGCGAGTGGGGGATATACGGAAAGTACGCGGGCGGCTGCGACGAGTCGAGGCTTTATATTGTCGCCTCGCCGCAGGAGGTCGAGAGGGGCGCGGCGCAGATTTTATGCACGGTCGACGGCGACGGACCCGCCTTTTACGACGTGGAAATCACCCGCATTTCCTACAACAGCGCATCGGGCAAGAATCTCGTCATCAGGGTGACGGACAAAAATCTCACCGAAAAAACGGGCGGAATCATTCAGGGAATGAGCGGCTCGCCCATCATCCAGAACGGCAAGCTCGTCGGCGCGCTTACGCACGTCGTCGTGGATAATCCCGGGAAGGGCTACGGCGTTTTTGCCGAAAAAATGGTTGCCGAGTCCGAAAAATTAAAATAGTCAAAAAAATTATTTTTTATTAAAAATGGGGGCGGAATTTTATCCGCCCCTATATCTTGTGGCGTGAGCGGGAATTCACGGGAAATATTAGCAGTTTTTGTGTTTGTAAATTCTTACAAAATTTAAAAATTTTTTTCGTGAAATTTGCACAATAAAAATTTTTTCAAAAAATGCCAAAAATATGCTTGACAAGTGTGTTTTTATAATATATAATAGCAGTCACGTGTGGCACTGCATATAAAATATATATTATATATAGGAGCCACCAAGATATGCGATGATGCGTGAGGTTGCGTCTCTAACCCAAGGCGGTAATTCACGCGGAGTATGTCCGATTTCAAACCGGGCGAAAATTACCGATAGGATGCTACGGCAGTCAGTAACTTGCGAATGCTGACGTTGCGTGCGGAAATCCTTATGCCCGAAGGGGAAGCTTTCCCCGTCGGTTTTATTTAAAGAGAAGGACGAAACACACGGGTGGGTAGCGAATATCGGAACTCGCACCATAAATTTTCAGGAGGAAAACTAAATGGCAGCAAGTAGTAACGTAAAGCTCAGAATCAGACTCAAGGGCTACGACCACAGCCTTGTAGACCAGGCAGCGGAAAAGATTGTGGAAACAGCAAAGAGAACGGGCGCAAACATCAGCGGTCCTATTCCGCTTCCGACGGAAGTTGAGAAAATCACAATCCTTCGCGCAGTTCACAAGTATAAGGACAGCCGTGAGCAGTTTGAGCAGAGAACACACAAAAGACTCATCGACATTATCAAGCCTTCAAACAAGACCGTTGAGGCATTGACAAGTCTTGAGCTCCCGGCAGGCGTAGAGATTGAAATCAAGCTCTAAGCAAAGCCGAGGTCATGTTGGGGAAACCCAACCAATAACCCAAAGGAGGAAATAGAAAATGAAAAAAGGTCTTATCGGTAAGAAAATCGGCATGACCCAGCTCTTTGACGAAGCGGGAAAAGTTATCCCCGTGACAGTTGTTGAGGCAGGTCCGTGCGCAGTAACTCAGATTAAGACAATGGACAACGACGGCTACGAGGCAGTTCAGGTTGGTTTCGGCGATATGAAAGCGTCGAGAGTAAACAAGCCGATGAAGGGCCACTTCGACAAGGCTGACGTTGCACCGAAGAAGACTCTCAAGGAATTCAGATTTGAGAGCATCGACGGTTACGAGGTAGGTCAAATCCTCAAGGCTGACACGTTCGAGGTTGGCGACATCGTTGATGTAAAGGGAACAAGCAAGGGTCACGGAACGGCAGGCGCAATCAAGCGCTGGAACTTCTCAAGACTCAGAATGACCCACGGTACAGGTCCTAACCACCGTCACCAGGGTTCACTCGGCGCTTGCTCAAGCCCGTCAAGAGTTTTCAAGGGCAGAAAGATGGCAGGTCATTACGGTCACGAAACAGTAACAGTTCAGAACCTTACGGTAGCAAAGGTTGACGCAGAAAACAACCTCATCGCTATCAAGGGAGCAATCCCCGGTCCCAAGGGCGGAATTGTTGTTATCGCAGACGCAGTTAAAGCTTAACGAAAGGAGAGAGGTTAAATGGCACAGGTTCAGGTTTATAACCAGGAAGGCAAGAAGACAAGCAAGCTCGACGTTATGGACGAGATTTTTGCAATCGAGCCAAATGAATCCGCAATGCATCTTGCAGTTGTTAGCTATCTTGCTAATCAGCGTCAGGGCACACAGTCAACCCTCACTCGTTCAGAAGTAAGCGGTGGCGGTGCAAAGCCCTGGAGACAGAAGGGTACAGGCCGTGCCCGTCAGGGTTCAACAAGAAGCCCTCAGTGGACACACGGCGGTATCGCTCTTGGCCCGAAGCCAAGAAAGTACAAGGTTGGCCTTAACAAGAAGGTGAAGAGACTCGCTATGAAGTCCGCACTTTCAACTAAGGTTGCCGACAAAGAGATGATGGTTCTCAACAAGGTTGAGCTTGATGAAATCAAGACAAAGTCCATGGTTGAAATCCTTAAGAATCTCGAAGCAGCAAAGAAGACGCTTATCGTTACAAGCGAGGTTGACGAGAAAATCTACAAGTCAGCGCGCAACATCGAGGGCGTTAAGGTTGTAACGGTAAACACTCTCTGTGTTTACGACATCCTCAACTGCGACACGTTCGTAGTTCTCAAGGATGCGGTAAAGAAAATTGAGGAGGTATATGCATAATGAAAGCTGATGCAAGGGACATTATCCTTAAGCCAATCATCACTGAGGAATCAATGATGGGCATTATGATGAAAAAGTATACCTTCAAGGTTGCTAAGAATGCAAACAAGATTGAGATTGCAAAGGCTGTTGAGGAGGTTTTCCCGGGCACAAAGGTTGCCAAGGTAAACACAATCAATGTTCGCGGCCACAAGCGTCGTCAGGGTATGAACGAAGGCTACACCCCGTCATGGAAGAAGGCAATCGTAACTCTCGCTGAGGATTCGAAGGACATCGAATTCTTCAACGATATGATGTAAATACCTATTATAAGTTAAAGCAACATAATGATTTCGGATGATGAGGTATGAAAGGTGCCATCCTTTCGCAAAGTTATCCGGAAAGGAGAAAAACAATGGCAATTAAGAATTACAAGCCGACAACACCTTCAAGAAGAAATATGTCGGTAACAGATTATTCTTCTCTCTCAAAGGTTGCTCCTGAAAAGTCTTTGCTTGAGCCACTCAACAAAAAGTCAGGTCGTAACTCTTACGGAAGAATTACAGTTCGTCACCGCGGTGGCGGAAACAGAAGAAAGTACCGTATCATCGACTTCAAGAGAAACAAGCTCGATGTACCCGCAACTGTTCTCACAATCGAATATGACCCGAACAGAAGCGCTCATATCGCTCTCGTTCAGTACGAGGACGGCGAGAAGAAGTACATCATCGCTCCCGAAGGTCTCAAAGTCGGCGACACAATTATGAACGGTCCCAACGCAGATATCGTATCGGGCAACGCGCTTGCTCTTAAGGATATGCCCGTAGGTACAATCGTTCACAACGTAGAGCTCTATCCGGGCAACGGCGCTCAGCTCGCACGTTCGGCAGGCAACAGCGCGCAGCTCATGGCTCTCGAAGGTCCCTACGCACTTCTCAGACTTCCCTCAGGCGAACTGAGAAACGTGCCGAAGGATTGTATGGCAACAGTCGGCGTTGTAGGTAACTCCGACCACGCAAACGTTAAAATCGGTAAAGCAGGCCGTAAGCGCAATATGGGTTGGCGCCCGACAGTCCGCGGTTCCGTTATGAACCCGAACGACCATCCGCACGGCGGTGGTGAGGGTAAGTCACCTATCGGCCGTCCCGGTCCTTGCACACCTTGGGGCAAGCCCGCACTCGGCTATAAGACACGCGCTAAGAAGAAGGCGTCCAACAAGATGATTGTTCGCCGTCGTAACAGCAAATAAGAAGAAAGGAGAAGGTTAATATGAGCAGAAGTACTAAAAAAGGACCTTATGTAGAAGCAAGTCTCTTCAAAAAGGTTGAAGCTCTCAATGAAAAGGGCGACAAGCAGGTTATCCAGACCTGGTCAAGAAGTTCAACAATCTTCCCTGAATTCGTAGGACACACATTTGCAGTTCACGACGGAAGAAAGCATGTTCCGGTATACGTTACAGAGGATATGGTTGGACACAAGCTCGGTGAGTTTGCACCGACAAGAACATTCAGGGGCCACGCAGGCTCAAAGTCATCTAAGTAATTGAAAGGAGTAGAAATTATGGAAGCAACAGCAAAAGCAACGTATGTCCGTATCTCTCCTCGAAAGGTGCAGATTGTTCTTGACCTTATCAGAAATCAGCCCGCCGACAAGGCAATGGCTATTCTTCAGTACACACCCAAAGCTGCGTGCGAGCCTGTTATGAAGGTTCTCAAGTCAGCAATGGCAAACGCTGAGAACAATTACAATATGGACACTACAAGATTGGTAGTAAGCTACTGCAACGCAACGGCAGGACCGACTCTCAAGAGAATCCAGCCGAGAGCACAGGGCAGAGCAAACAGAATTAACAAGAGAACATCACACATCACCATTACCTTAACGGAAATGGAAGACTAACAGAGGGAGGAAAAGTTAATGGGACAGAAATGTAATCCAACCGGTTTAAGAATCGGCGTTATCAAAAACTGGGACTCTCGCTGGTATGCTAAGAAGGGTGACTTCGCAGATACTCTTATCGACGACCACAAGCTTCGTGAGTATCTTATGACATCACTTTACGGCGCAGGTGTTCCGAAAGTAGAAATTGAGAGAAGCGCCAAGAGAGTAAGAATCAACATCCACTGCGCAAAGCCCGGTATGGTTATCGGTAAGCAGGGTGCTGAAATCGAAAAGCTCAAGGCAATTTGCGCAAAGAAGCTCGGCAAGGACCCAAGTGAAGTTTTCATCAACATCATCGAAATCAAGCAGCCCGACCTCAATGCGACTCTCGTTGCGCAGAACATCGCTCAGCAGCTTGAAAGACGTGTATCTTTCAGAAGAGCGGTTAAGGGCGCTATCAGAAATACCATGAGACTCGGCGCTCGCGGTATCAAGATTATGGTTTCAGGCAGAATCGGCGGTGCCGAGATTGCCCGTTCCGAGACATACAAGGAAGGCACAATTCCGCTTCAGACGCTCCGTGCAGACATCGACTACGGCTTTGCAGAGGCAAAGACAACATACGGCAGAATCGGTGTTAAGACATGGATTTACCAGGGCGAGGTTCTTCACGAGTCAAGGAACAGAAACAGAAACAGAAGAAATCGTAAGGAAGGGGGAAAAAGATAATGCTCTTACCTAAGCGTGTTAAGCACAGAAAGCAGCACAGAGGCAGAATGACCGGCGCGGCTTCAAGAGGTAACAAGGTTACTTACGGCGAGTTCGGTCTGGCAACAACAGAGCCTGCTTGGATTACAGCAGCACAGATTGAGGCTGCCCGTATCGCTATGACAAGATACACCAAGCGTGGCGGTAAGGTTTGGATCAAGATTTTCCCTGACAAGCCGATTACAGCAAGACCTGCCGACACCCGTATGGGTAAAGGTAAAGGTAACGTTGACTACTGGGTAGCAGTAGTTAAGCCGGGCAAGGTTATGTTTGAGCTCGGCGGTGTAGAAGAGGCAGTTGCCCGTGAGGCATTCCGTCTCGCTGCAAACAAGCTTCCTGTAAAGTGTAAGTTTGTTAAGAAAGAAGAAGAGGGAGGCGAGCAGTAATGAAAGCAACAGAAATCAGAGCTCTTTCGGCAGACCAGAGAGCTAAGAAACTTGCAGAGCTCAAGGAAGAGCTTTTCAACCTTCATTTCCAGCAGGCTATCAATCAGCTCGACAACCCCATGAGAATTAAAGCTGTCAAGAAGGATATCGCTCGCATCAAGACTGTTGAGAGAGAAATCGAACTTGACAAGGCTAATTCTTAAGTAAGGAGGTAACTGAATATGGAAAGAAACCTCAGAAAGACTAAGGTCGGCGTTGTTACAAGCGATAAGATGGATAAGACCGTTGTTGTTACAATCAAGGACAGAGTTCGTCATCCGCTTTACAACAAGATTGTTAACCGTACTGTAAAGTACAAGGCACACGACGAGGATAATTCCTGCGGCGTAGGCGACAAGGTTCTCATTATGGAGTGCCGTCCCTACAGCAAGGACAAGAGATTCCGCGTTGTTGAAATCATCGAAAAGGCTAAATAATCGTTGCGATTGTAGGCTTTTAGGCGCCTCCCCTTTAAAGGGAGGGACGCTTGCGGTGGAGGGCTTCACCGCAAGGCGCATATATAATGTATATAATATATGCAATAATTCAGTACTAACGTTGCGGGACGCCGTGGTACGTCGTCCCCTACGAAATTTAGTCATACAGAAAATAATAACTGCAACTTAGCAAAGTGTTATTTTGCAGTACGAAGGAGGAAATTGCTGTGATACAACAGGAAAGCC
Organism: uncultured Eubacterium sp.; assembly: GCA_905234495.1. Classification (GTDB taxonomy): domain Bacteria; phylum Bacillota; class Clostridia; order Oscillospirales; family Acutalibacteraceae; genus Eubacterium_R. The sequence goes on from CAJOHE010000005.1 coordinate 90,931, forward strand.
GTCTTAAGGTAGCAGACAACACCGGCGCTAAAGAGATTCTTTGCATCAGAGTTCTCGGCGGTTCGGGCAGAAGATATGCAAATATCGGCGACGTAATCGTTGCAACAGTAAAGAAGGCAGCACCCGGTGGCGTTGTTAAAAAAGGCGAAGTTGTCAAAGCAGTCATCGTTCGTACAACTAAAGGTGTACGTCGTGACGACGGTCAGCACATCAGATTTGATGAGAATGCAGCCGTAATTATAAGAGAGGATAAAACTCCTCGTGGTACTCGTATTTTTGGACCCGTTGCCCGTGAGCTTCGTGAGAAGGACTATATGAAGATTCTTTCTCTTGCTCCGGAAGTGCTTTAATGGAGGTACAGGACTATGAGTAAAATGTTTGTAAAGACCGGTGATACCGTTCAGGTACTCAGCGGAAAGTCAAAGGGCGTAAGAGGCGAGGTTCTCGCAGTTAGTCCCAAGGAGAACAAGGTCATCGTCAAGAAGGTAAACGTTGTTACAAAGCACGTTAAGCCTCGTAAGATGGGCGAGCCCGGCGGACTTATCGACGTAGAGTCGGCTCTCTATGCTTCAAAGGTTCAGTTAGTATGTCCCAAGTGCAACGAGGCAACTCGTGTAGGTCGCAAGGACGGCAAGCGCGTTTGCAAAAAGTGCGGCGCAGAATTTTAAGTAAGGGAGGAACATAACAATGTCAACATTGAAAGAAACGTATAAAAATGATGTTGCACCTGCATTGATGAAGAAATTCGGATATAAGTCTGTTATGCAAATCCCGAAGCTTGATAAGGTAGTAATCAATGTCGGTTGCGGCGAGGCCCGTGAAAACTCAAAGGTTGTTGACGCTATTCTCAAGGACCTTGCAATCATCACAGGTCAGAAGCCAATCGTCTGCCACGCAAAGAAGTCCGTAGCTAACTTCAAACTTCGTGAAGGTATGCCCGTAGGCGTAAAGGTTACACTTCGCGGCGACAGAATGTATGAATTCCTTGAGAGATTCTTCAATCTCGCACTTCCAAGAGTTCGTGACTTCAGAGGCATCAACCCCAACTCATTCGACGGACGCGGCAACTATGCCATGGGCGTTAAGGAGCAGTTGATTTTCCCTGAAATCGAGTACGACAAGATTGACGCCGTTCGCGGTATGGACATCATTATGGTAACAACAGCCAATACGGATGAGGAAGCTCGTGAGCTTCTCAGCCTTATGGGCGCACCATTTTCAGAGTAAGGAGGGATTATCGTGGCTAAAACATCTATGAAAGTTAAGGCAGCAAAGCCTGCTAAGTATTCAACAAGACAGTATAACAGATGCAAAATCTGCGGTAGACCTCACGCTTATCTTCGTAAGTATGGTGTATGCAGAATATGCTTCAGAGAGCTCGCTCACAAGGGCGAAATCCCCGGAGTAAGAAAATCATCTTGGTAAGAACTGAGAATTGCTAATCTAATAGGAGGAATTATCAATGCATATTACAGATCCAATCGCTGATATGCTTACAAGAATTCGTAATGCAAATTCAGCAAAGCACGATACAGTAGATATTCCTGCGTCAAACATGAAGAAGGCAATCGCTCAGATTCTTGTTGATGAAGGTTATATCAAAAATTATAAGATTATCGAAGACGGCAAGCAGGGCGTTATTCGCGTAACGCTCAAGTATGGCGAGGGCAAAAGCCAGGTTATCACAGGACTTCGCAGAGTATCCAAGCCCGGTCTTCGCATCTATTCAAATGTTGAGGATATGCCCAAGGTTATGAAGGGACTCGGTGTTGCAATCGTTTCAACTTCAAAGGGCATTATGACAGACAGAGAAGCTCGCAAGCAGAACGTTGGCGGCGAGGTTTTAGCATTCATTTGGTAAGGAGGAACAGTCAGGATGTCAAGAATTGGTTTTAAGCCTATTACAATTCCTGCCGGCGTTGATGTTAACATTGACGGAACAGCTGTTACCGTAAAGGGACCCAAGGGTACTCTCTCTATGAATGCTCATCCCAATATGAAAGTCAGCGTTGAAGGCAGCGAAATCATCGTTGAAAGACCTAACGATGAAAAGGAAAACAGAAGTCTTCACGGCCTCACCCGTACACTTATTGCCAATATGGTAACAGGCGTAACGGACGGCTTTAAGAAGAATCTTGAGGTAAACGGTGTAGGTTACAGAGTTCAGCTTCAGGGCAAGCAGCTCGTTATGAACCTCGGTTTCTCACACCAGGTAGTTATGGAAGCTCCGGAAGGCATCACTATTGAATGTCCGTCTGCAAACGCTATCGTAGTAAGCGGCGCAGACAAGCAGAAGGTTGGTCAGTTCGCAGCTCAGATTCGCGAGAAGAGACCGCCGGAACCCTATAAGGGCAAGGGCATCAAGTATGCAGAAGAGCACATCCGCCGCAAAGAAGGCAAAGCAGGTAAGAAATAAGGGAAGGAGTGAATACAAATGGTTTCAAGACAGGATGCCAATAAGGCAAGACAGAAGCGCCACACAAGAGTTCGTGGCAGAGTCAGCGGTACTGCTGAATGTCCAAGACTTAATGTATATCGCTCTCTCAGCAATATATATGCTCAGCTCATTGACGACGTTGCAGGCGTTACAATCGCTTCGGCTTCGACAACTGAGAAGGACTTCAAGGAGTACGGCGGAAACGTAGAGGCAGCTAAGGCTGTCGGCAAGACATTAGCGGAAAGAGCTAAGGCAAAGGGCGTTGAAGAATGCGTATTTGACCGAGGCGGTTACGTATATCACGGACGTGTTGCAGCACTTGCAGACGGTGCCCGTGAAGGCGGACTTAAGTTCTAACGAAGGAGGTAATTTTTAATGGCAAAAATTGATGTATCTTCAATGGAACTTGAAGAAAGAGTAGTAGCGATCAACCGTGTATCAAAGACTGTAAAGGGCGGTAGAATTTTCAAATTCTCGGCTCTCGTGGTAGTCGGCGACGGTAAAGGTCTCGTAGGCTTCGGTATCGGCAAGTCGGGCGAAGTTCCGGACGCAATCCGCAAGGGTATCGAAGACGCAAAGAAGAACGTAATCAAGGTTGCTCTCAGAGGAACAACTATTCCTCACGAAATCAAGGGCAAGTACGGCGCAGGAGAAGTTCTCCTTATGCCTGCTCCCAAGGGTACCGGCGTTATCGCAGGCGGCCCCGTTCGTGCGGTTGTTGAGACAGTGGGTATTCAGGATATCAGAACAAAGGCTATCCGTTCAAACAATCCCTGCAACGTTGTAAGAGCAACAATCAACGGCTTATCAAAGCTTCGCACAGCCGACGAGGTTGCTGCAATCCGCGGTAAGTCAGCTAAAGAAATCTTAGGTTAAGGAGGGCGCTTCAATGGCAGATATTAAAATCAGGCTCACAAAGAGCTTAATCGGTTGCAAGAAAGACCAGATTGCCACAGCACACTCTCTCGGCCTTCGTAAAATCGGCAACGAAACAGTTCAGCCGAACAACCCGCAGACACAGGGTAAGATTAAGAAAATCGTTCACCTTGTAACTGTGACAGAAGAATAAGGGGAGGTGCAGTAGATTATGAAATTACATGAACTTTCTCCTGCAGCAGGCTCTAAGAAGAGCGTAAAGAGAGTCGGCAGAGGTACGGCTTCAGGACAGGGTAAGACAGCCGGCAAGGGCCAGAAGGGCGCTAAGTCACGTTCGGGCTACAGCAGACAGGCAGGCTTTGAAGGCGGTCAGATGCCGCTTCAGAGAAGATTACCCAAGAGAGGCTTTAACAACATCTTTGCTACTGAGTATGCAATCGTAAATCTTTCTCAGCTTGAAGAGAGATTTGAGAGCGGTGCAACAGTTGACGCACAGGCGCTTATCGACGCAGGTCTTATCAAGAAGACACTCGACGGCGTTAAGGTTCTCGGCAGAGGCGAACTCACAAAGGCGCTTACCGTTAAGGTAACGGCTGTAAGCGAGTCAGCCAAGGCTAAGATTGAAGCTGCCGGTGGCAAGGTGGAGGTGCTCTAAATGATAAAAACCCTCGTAAATGCCTGGAAAATTGCAGACATTCGTAAGAAGCTTCTTTTCACGGCGTTTATCATTCTTGTTTTCAGAATCGGTTCAGTCATTCCGGTACCTTTTCTCAACATCACCGATGACATCGTCAGCGGCGATAAGGCAAATTCAATATTAACTTATTTGAGCATGATGACAGGTAGTGCATTCAACTACGGAACGGTTTTCGCTATGTCAATCACACCTTACATCAACGCATCAATTATTATGCAGCTGCTTGCAGTTGCAATCCCTGCACTTGAGAGAATGCAGAAGGAAGGCGAAGAGGGAAGAAAGAAGATTGCTTCAATCACCCGTTTCGTAACAGTAGTTCTCGGACTTCTTCAGTCCCTTGCATACTACTTCTATCTTCGTGCAAACAACTACCTTCTCATGGACGCAGACGGCGCTGCCTTCACGGGCTTTGACGCTGTATTCCAGGCAGTTGTTATCATCGCAGTTCTCACAGCAGGTACTGCTGTAATTATGTGGCTCGGCGAGCAGATTACCCTCAGCGGTATCGGCAACGGTATTTCGATTATCCTTTTCGCAGGTATCGTTTCCCGTTTCCCGACCCTCATCAGACAGCTGTTCCAGTACATCAACACAGGACATATGATTTACAAAATCCTTGTTCCGGTTGTTATTGTATGCTTCCTTCTTATGATTGCATACATCGTATTTATGGACAATTCCGAGAGAAGACTTCCCATCACATACGCAAAGCGCGTTGTAGGAAGAAAGCAGATGGGCGGCCAGAACACCCATATGCCTATCAAGGTTAATATGAGCGGCGTTCTTCCCGTAATCTTCGCTTCGTCAATTCTCTCACTTCCCGGCACGGTTCAGATGTTCATCAAGAACCAGCCCGCAGAGGACACCTTCTGGGGCAAGTTCTTCGACGCGTTCCAGGGAGATTCATGGTGGTACGCGGGAATGTACTTCCTTCTTATCATCTTCTTCGCATATTTCTACAGTACTATCCAGTACAACCCGATAGAAATGGCAAACAATCTTCGTAAGAATAACGGCGCAATCCCGGGTATCCGTCCCGGCAGACCTACTTCTGATTATATTCTCAAAGTATTGTCAAGACTCACCCTCATCGGTGCTCTGATGCTTTCGGTAATCGCATTGTTCCCAATCGTTTACTCGCTTATCTGCAATCAGGCTCTCGAGGATATCGGCGGTATGACAATTTCACTCGGCGGTACGTCGCTCATCATTATGTGCGGTGTTGCTCTTGAAACTGTTAAGCAGCTTGAGTCTCAGATGATGATGCGCCATTATAAGGGCTTCCTTGACTAATTAATAAGGAGACATATTATGAACTTGATTCTTTTAGGCGCACCGGGTGCCGGCAAAGGCACTCAGGCGGAAAAGATAGTGGAAAAGTATGGCATCCCCGCAATTTCAACGGGCAACATCATCCGCGCCGCTCTAAAGAACGGTACGGAGATGGGACTCAAGGCCAAATCCTATATGGAGGCAGGCCAGCTCGTTCCCGATGAGGTTGTAATCGGAATTATTAAGGACAGACTTAAGGAAGACGATTGTAAAAACGGTTTCATTCTCGACGGCTTTCCGAGAACGATTCCTCAGGCTCAGGCTCTTGAGGATATGGGCGTTCAGATTGATAAGGTAGTCGACATTGAGGTTGCCGACGAGGCAATCACAAGGAGAATGAGCGGTCGCCGCGTATGCTCAAAGTGTGCAAACTCATATCACCTTGAGTATAAGAAACCGCAGGTTGACGGCATTTGCGATGCCTGCGGCGGCGAATTAGTACAGCGTAAGGACGATGCCCCCGAGACCGTTCAGGCAAGACTTGCTGAATATCACGAGATGACGGAGCCCCTCAAGGATTTCTACGAGAAGCTCGGCAAGCTCGTAATCGTTCACGGTCAGGAAGAGGTTAAGGACACGACGGCACTCGTTTTCGCTGCATTGGAGGATTAACATGATAGTGCTTAAAAGCAGCCGTGAGTTAGAGCTTATGAAAGAGGCTTGCCAGATTTCGGCTGAAGCATTAATGGTAGCAGGGGAGGCTGTAAAGCCGGGCGTCTCGACAAAGGAAATTGACGAGATTGCCTACAAATTCATCAAAAAGCACGGCGCAACGCCGAACTTTCTTAACTACGGTGGATTTCCTGCTACTGCATGTATTTCCGTAAATGATGAAGTTATCCACGGCATCCCGAGTCATGACCGTATCATCCGCGAGGGCGATATCGTGAGCATTGACTTGGGTGCTGCGAAAAACGGCTATAACGGCGACAATGCTGCAACATTTGCCGCAGGGACTTGCTCTCCCGAGGCAAAGCGGCTGATGGATACGACGCGCGAGGCTTTGTATAAAGGCATCGAGCAGGCGGTCCCGGGCAACAGAGTCGGCGATATAGGCTTCGCAGTTCAGAGCTATTGCGAGGAGCGCGGATACGGTGTAGTGCGTGAATATGTAGGTCACGGCGTAGGCACCAAGCTTCACGAAGAACCAAGCGTACCAAACTTCGGTCACGCAGGTCGCGGTATCAGACTGTTACCCGGAATGACATTGGCAATTGAACCGATGATAAATCTGGGAACCTACAAGGTTAAGCAACTTTCGGACGGTTGGACGGTGAAGACCGCGGACGGCAGCCTCTCGGCTCACTTCGAGCATACGGTGGCGATAACGTCAAACGGTCCCGTAATACTGACCAGAGTTTGAAATCAATTGCAGGCGACAAAGTGTTGCTGCGGGGCGAAAGCCCTTGGTGTGTAATTGCAGCAGCATGAGCCGTAATGTGATTTCGGTTAACTAAGCAGAGTAAGACGAATACAAATACGGTTTAAAATGGCTGATTCGTCTTAGCTTATTGTTAAAATTACTCGGAATACACAAAGTATTCCTGCGCATTTTGCCGCAATCTAAACCGAATCATCTCATTTTAAACTGCTTTGCACCTAAAACGCATGGAGTTGAGATGAGATTCGGTATTTGAGATTGCAGCTTTGCTGACGCAAAGCAAGAGCGAAAGTGCCGAATATCGCTTAAAAACAGCGTTTTAGGCGAATGGCATTCATCTTGCTCTGCTTAAAACATCAAAATATATCACACAAATCGTAATTGACATAAAGCGAGGTATAAGATGTCAAAGTCAGATATGATTGAAGTTGAGGGTACAGTGGTTGAGGTTTTACCTAACACAACATTCAAGGTTTCACTTCAGAACGACCACATTGTAATTGCCCACATCAGCGGAAAGCTCAGAATGAACAACATTCGCATTCTTCCCGGTGATAAGGTAACTATTGAAATGTCACCGTATGACCTTACAAAGGGTCGTATCATATGGCGTTCAAAGTAATAAATTAGGAGGATATTCAAAATGAAAGTTAGACCTTCTGTAAAGAAAATTTGCGAAAAGTGCAAAGTAATCAAGCGCAATGGAAAAGTAATGGTTATCTGTGAAAATCCAAAGCATAAACAGCGTCAGGGCTAATCCTGAATTAAGATTCGGAGGTAAATTAAAATATGGCACGTATTTCAGGTGTTGACTTACCTAATGACAAGAGAGTAGAAATCGGCCTTACCTATATTTACGGTATCGGTCTTACTACCTCAAAGCAGGTTCTCGCAACTACGGGCGTTAACCCCGATACCCGTTGCAGAGACTTAACAGAAGACGATGTCAAAAAAATCAGCGACTACATCACCAACAACCTCACAGTTGAGGGTGACCTTCGCAGAGACACAGCTTTTGATATCAAGAGACTTATCGAAATCGGTTGCTATCGCGGCGTAAGGCACAGAAAGGGCCTTCCTGTAAGAGGACAGACCTCAAAGAACAATGCCCGTACGCGTAAGGGTCCGAAGAAGACTATAGCAAATAAGAAGAAATAAGTAGGAGGAAACAAACAGTATGGCTACTAAAAAGACCACAGGCTCACGCAAGCGTCGTGAGAAGAAAAATATTGAGCGTGGTGCTGTCCATATTCAATCAACCTTCAACAACACAATCGTAACAATTACCGATACAAACGGCAACGCTGTTTCATGGGCATCTGCGGGCGAAATGGGCTTCAGAGGTTCAAGAAAGTCAACCCCGTTTGCTGCTGCAACAGCTGCCGAAACGGCTGCAAAGACCGCAGTTGACTACGGTATGAAGACTGTTGAAGTTTATGTTAAGGGACCTGGCTCAGGTCGTGAATCAGCTATCAGAGCTCTTCAGACGGCAGGTCTGGATGTAAGTCTTATTAAAGATGTTACTCCTATTCCGCACAATGGCTGTCGTCCACCTAAAAGACGCCGCGTATAGTATTAAACTTGGAGGTTACTTGATATGGCAAGATATACAGGACCTGCTTGTAAGCTCTGCCGCCGCGAGGGCAAGAAGCTCTTTTTAAAGGGTGACAGATGCTACACAAGCAAATGTGCGCTTGAGCGCCGCTCATACGCACCCGGCCAGCATGGCCAGAACAGAAAGAAGACCACAGAGTACGGACTTCAGCTTCGCGCTAAGCAGTCCGCACGCCGTTACTACGGTATGTCTGAGGGTCAGTTCCACAAGTATTTTCTTATGGCAGAGCGCAAGGATGGCGTAACAGGTACAAACCTGCTTCAGCTTTGCGAAAGCCGTTTGGATAACGTTGTTTACACAGCGGGCTTTGCAAGCTCAAGAGCTCAGGCTCGTCAGCTTGTAAACCATTCTCATTTCACTGTTAACGGCAAGAAGGTAAACATTCCTTCCTATCTCCTTAAGGCAGGCGACGTTGTTGCCGTTAAGGAAAGCGACAGAACGACCGACGAGTTCAAGACCCTCGTTGAGGCAAACGCAGGCCGTCCCGTTCCGCAGTGGCTTGATTCAAATAAGGATGCTATGGAAGCAAAGGTTGTTAAACTTCCTGACAGAGAAGAGATTGCAACACCTGTAGAAGAGCATTTAATCGTTGAGTTCTACTCTCGTTAATAGTTTTATTTGCCTATTAATGAGCGAAAACAAAATACAGATATTTTTTAGGAGGCTTTTAGATGATAGAAATTGATAAGCCTAAAATCGAGATTGTAGATGTGTCTACTATCGGAAGTCGCAGCACCGGCAGATTTATCGTTGAGCCCCTCGAGAGAGGCTTCGGCACAACGCTCGGCAACGGAATGAGAAGAGTTCTTCTTTCCTCGCTTCCCGGCTATGCTATTACTTCTGTAAAGATTGATGGTGTTTTACACGAATTTTCAACCATTCCTCACGTTAAGGAGGACGTTACGGAGATAGTTCTCAATCTTAAGAACGTCATTCTCAAGATTCACGATGAGAACCCCAAGACTCTCTATGTTGACGTTTCGGGCGAGGGCGAAATCACTGCGGGCGACATCAAGCACGACGCAGACGTTGAAATCCTCAACCCCGACCTTCACATTGCATACCTTGATGAGGGTGCGCACGTTGTTATGGAGCTCACCGCCGACAACGGCAGAGGCTACGTAACCTGCGACAGGAACAAGCAGCTTATGAAATTACCTATCGGTACAATCGCTATTGATTCCATCTACACCCCCGTTGTTAAGGTTAATTACACGGTTGAAAACACGCGTGTAGGCCAGCAGACGGACCTTGACAAGCTCATTCTCGACGTTGAGACAGACGGAACAATTCCGGCTGACGAGGCAGCATCTCTCGCTGCAAAAATACTCAATGACCATTTGATGCTCTTTGTTGACTTATCCGAGGAAATCGGTAATCAGGACATTATGGTTGAAAAGGATGACGACGGCAAAGAAAAGGCGCTCGAGATGACCATCGAAGAGCTCGACCTTTCCGTTCGTTCCTTCAACTGTCTCAAGAGAGCAGGCATTAATACAGTCGAAGACTTAATCGGCAAAACAGAAGAAGATATGATGAAAGTTAGAAACCTTGGCAGAAAGTCGCTTGACGAAGTCGTTGCAAAGCTCGACTCACTTGGTTTCAAGCTTAGTCAGGAAGAGGACTAAAGGAGGAAATTTCTATGCCAGGTAGCAGAAAGCTGGGCCGCCCGTCCGACCAGAGAAGGGCAATGCTCAGAGGTATGGTTACTTATCTTTTAGAATACGGCAAGATAGAGACAACCGTTACAAGAGCTAAGGAAGTTCGCGCTATGACCGAGAAGATGATTACTCTCGGCAAGAATGATACCCTTCATTCAAGAAGACAGGTTCTTGCTTATGTAACTAAGGAAGACGTTGTTAAGAAGCTTTTTGATGAAGTAGCTCCTAAGTATGCAGACAGAAACGGTGGTTACTGCCGTATTATCAAAACAGGCCCTCGTCGTGGTGACGCAGCAGAGATGTGCATCATAGAGCTTGTATAATTTGATAATATAATATATAATAAATCGGGAGGATTCATTCTTCCCGGTTTTTTATAATCAAGGATGTGGTAATTTGAAAAACGGCAAAATAGAGCTTATGCGCTTTGTAATGTGCATATCGGTGCTGCTCTATCACCTCAATATAGAGTACGATCTGCCTGAAAAGATGTTCGGAAGATGGTTCTCATTTTTCGGCAACGGCAGAAACGGCGTTGAGTTTTTCTTTATCGTTTCGGGCTTTCTTATGGCGAAAAGCGCGTTTAAAAGAAGGGGCGACGGCGTGCCCGTCGGCAAGTCGACCGTGCTCTTTTTATGGGGCAAGATAAAGAGGCTTTTCCCGCCTCATATCATCGTCGTGCTCCTTACGGCGGCGTACATAATTATGTTTTACAGAAACCCCGTTTTGGCGCTCGTTTCAAGGCTTGCAAGCGTTCTCTTTTTGCAGAACACGGGAGTCGGGCTCGGCTCGTTTATCGGCGTTGAGTGGTACATTTCGTCAATGCTCATAGCCATGGCGATAATCTATCCGCTTCTTCGCGCAAACTACGACGTCACCGCAAGGGCGGTCGCGCCGATAGGCTCGCTTCTCATTATGGGATACCTGATTCAGACCTACGCCTGCCTGCCCAATTCGACCAGAATCAACGGTCTTACCTACAGCAGCAACCTTCGCGCAATCGGAGTAATGCTTCTCGGCGTGTGCGCGTTTGAGGCGTCGCGCCTGATAAAGAGCAGGAAGCTGCTTGAAAATCATAAGGTTTCAATGATAGCGCTTGAAAACCTCTGTTATATTATTTTCATTTACTACATCTGTTCAAATTTCTCGACAAAGTACAACGCAATCGCGGCGATGTTCTGCGCGTGCGCGGTGGCAATCACGTTCAGCAGGGAGGATATGAAGCTCTACAACAATAAGCTGATTTACCTCCTCGGCGAGCTTGCCCTTCCCGTTTATCTCGTTCAGAATATCGTGAGAAAAATTGTGCTCGACTATGTCGACGTGGGCGACGTGAGAAAGTACAAGATGGTGCTTTTCACAACGGCGCTCTGCCTTGCTTCGGGCGTCGCGGTGCACTATACGGTTAGGCTTTACTACCTTATTAAAACCAAGGTGCAGAAGAGCAAGGCCGCAAAGCAGGCGTGACGGTTCCCGTCGCAATAAGGCGAAATCAAAAAATTTCGTTTGATTTACGATATTTATTGCCAAAACACTTGACTTTTAGTTGCTTTTTGTATATAATCTCTGCAGATATTTAAAAGAAGTATCAAATACCCCCGAAGAGGTCGGAGGGAGGGAAATCAGTGAGTCAGGTAAAAGTTAAAGAGAATGAATCTCTCGACAGCGCTCTCAGAAGATTTAAGCGCCAGACATCCCGCGATGGCATCATCCAGGAGGTAAGAAAGAGAGAGCATTACGAAAAGCCCTCAGTAGCTCGTAAAAAGAAGAGCGAGGCTGCTCGTAAAAGAAAGTATAAATAAAAAATATGCACTGCTTTTGCAGTGCATTTTTTTAATGCGGAATTCGGAATGCGGAATTATGTAGCGTTGCAGAAACGCGATGTAGGGGCTGACGACCTCGGCAGCCCGATAAGAACACAAAAGCCCTGCGGGGCGCCGAGTCGTCGCCCCCTACGATTATTGTCCGAGCGAAGCGAGTGACCATTAATTCCGAATTCCGCATTCCGAATTCCGAATTGATTTGAGGTTTTTTGCAAGGCTTGACAATAATGTGCAAAAAAATATATAATAGTCTTGCAAGAAAAAACAAAAGGAGAGAGATATATGAAAAAAACTATCAGCGTAATTCTTGCGGTTATGATGTTTCTTTCAGCCTTTGCGGGTATGTCGTTTACGGCAGGCGCAGCTCTGAAAGAGGGATGGAACAAATGCACCGGTCACGGTAACGACGGAAGCTCGGAAGACGGCTTCGAATATGATTACTGGTGCTACGTTAAAAACGGAAAAAAGGTTATCGGCTGGCAGAAAATCGACGGAAAATGGTATTATTTTTCCGAGGACGGCGACAGCGGCTGGCACTATTCGGCAGGCGAAATGTACCAGAACGAAATTGCAATTCAGAACGGTAAGTTCTACTTTATGACCTCAGGCGGCGCTATGAAGACAAACGGCTGGTGTCAGAGCACGGCGTGGCACTATGCAAAAAGCAACGGCGCTCTCGTAGCAAAGGCATGGGAGAAAATCGGCGGCAAGTGGTACTATTTCAACGAGTATGCACAGCTTCAGACAGGCTGGCTCAAGCAGAGCGGCAAATGGTATTACCTCGGCACGGACGGCGCTATGAGGCTCGGCTGGCAGCAGGTTGACGGCAAGTGGTATTACTTCGGCACCTCAACCGGCTTTATGCACACGGGCTGGCAGGAGGTTTCGGGCAAGTGGTACTATCTCGGCACCAACGGCGTTTTGAGAACCTACTGCTTCTCGGACGGCAAGAAGTATTACTTTGCAAACAAAGGCGGCGACCTCAGAGAGAAAGCCGGCTGGGTTAAGGACAACAAGGGCAGCTGGTACTACACAAACGCAAACGGCACGGTTAAGACGGGCTGGCAGCAGCTTTCAAACGTGTGGTACTATTTCAACGAAAAGGGCGTAATGCAGTCGGGACTGTTTTATGTAAGCCACAGGTACTACCTTGCAGACGCCAACGGTAAGGTTACCACCAAGGCAGGCTGGTACGAGCATCCTCAGGGCGGCTTCTGCTACATCAAGTCGGGCGGCGCTCTTTCAGCGGGCTGGACGAAAATCAGTAACAAGTGGTATTACTTCAACGCAAAAGGTCAGTCAATGGTCGGCGTTATCTATGACGGCAACAACCTCTACTTCCTTGACGAGGACACGTTTGCACTCGTTGAAAAGACAGGCTGGGTAACCAGCTACGACGGCAACTGGTACTATGTACTCAGCGACGGCTCGCTCTATACGGGTGAGCTTGACCTCGACGACGGAATTTATTATCTTGACCCCGACGAGGGCTATATGCGCACGGGCTCTGTAAACATCGACGGATGTCCGATGTTCTTCAATGAGTCGGACGGCAGACTCAGGTCCACTGCGGGCTGGGTAACCGACAGCCAAGGCAAGACCTACTACACAGACCTTAACGGCGAATGTCTGACAGGCTTTAAGAACGTTCAGAACAAAAAGCGTTACTTCGACCCGCAAACGGGCGAAATGTATGTAAGCCGTACGGCTTGGATTGACTCAACACAGTATGTGTTCAACGACGACGGTTCGTACTATACGGCAACATAAAAAAGAAGGGCTTTGCCCTTCTTTTTTAATGCGGAATTCCGCATTATCTTTTACCTGCGGGGCGCCGAGTCGTCGCCCCCTACGGTGAGTCGCCGTGGCTCACTTATTGCCGAGCGAAGCGAGTGACCTTTAATTCCGAATTCCGCATTCCGCATTCCGAATTATTTAATTGACTTATTAATCTTTTTCCTTTATTATATTCTTGGTGATAATATGAAAAAACTACTCATAATAAACGGACCGAATCTCAATATGACGGGGATACGCAAGAAGGACGTGTACGGCGCCGAAACGCTTGACGACATAAACGCCGGGCTTTCGGAGTATGCAAAGTCCCTCGGAGCGGAGGCGGACTTTTTCCAGTCAAACCACGAGGGCGCTATCATCGACGCCATTCACGCAAGCCGTGAGAAATACGACGGCGTTGTGATAAACGCGGGCGCGTACACCCACTATTCCTACGCAATCCGCGACGCCATTGAGGCGGTGGCGGACTTCCTTCCCTTCGTCGAGGTGCATATGTCCGACATCCACTCCCGCGAGCCCTTCCGCAGCGTTTCGGTCATCACCGACGTGTGTGTAAAGCAGATATGCGGCCACGGCAAGGACAGTTATAAAATGGGTATTGATTTATTGCTTAAAATAATATAAAATATATAAGTAATATATTTATATAATTTGGAGGTATATATATGATTTCAGCAGGTGATTTCAGAAACGGTGTAACTTTTGAAGAGGACGGCAACGTATTGCAGGTTGTTGAATTCCAGCACGTTAAGCCGGGTAAGGGCGCAGCCTTCGTAAGAACAAAGACGAAGAACGTTATTACGGGCGCCGTTACCGAAAAGAGCTACAACCCTTCGGCTAAATTCCCGACGGCATATATTGAAAGAAGAAATATGCAGTATTCCTATGCGGACGACGGCATCTACTACTTTATGGACGGCGAGACCTTTGAGATGGTTCCCGTTGCAGAGGCAGACCTTCCCGAGAGCTTCAAGTTCGTCAAGGAAAACGAGGAGTGCAAAATCCTTTCCTACAAGGGCAAGGTATTCGGCGTTGAGCCCCCGACCTTCGTAACGCTTCAGATTACCGCTACGGAGCCCGGTCTCAAGGGCAACACCGCCACAAACACACTCAAGCCCGCAACTGTTGAAACAGGCGCGGAAATCAGAGTTCCTCTCTTCATCAACGAGGGCGATATGATTAGAATAGACACAAGAACCTGTGAATATATGGAAAGGGCATAATATGGAAACAAGAGAAGCTTTAGGTTATCTTAAAGGACTTATTGAAGGACTTGACCTTGACGGCGAAACCAAAGAGGGCAAGGCTATTAACGCGATAGTTGACGTGCTTTCAAACATCGTTGAGGATATCGACGATATGTATGAGGGTATGGAGCTTCTTGCAGAGCAGCTCGACGCGGTTGACGAAGACCTTGCGGACGTTGAGGAATACCTCGCAGACGAGGATTTCGAGGACTACGACTGCTGCTGCGACGAAGAGTGCGCAACCTTCGAGGTTGAGTGCCCCTACTGCAAAACGCCGTTCACGGTGGACGAGGAAACCGTTCTCGACGGTTCGACCGAGTGCCCCAACTGCGGCGAGGTCCTTGAATTTGAAATTGAGGAATGTGAATGTGACGAATGTGAGGATGAGGAATAACCCCGCATTCGCTGAAAGGAAGAGCTTTATGAAAAAGTTTTGGGCTGTCCTTCTGGCAGGCTTAATCCTCGGATGCGTTTTTGCAGCCTGCTCAAAGAGCACGCCGGGCGATAACGTTGAAGCCCCCGTTCCGATTCCCGACAGCATCGAAGAAGCGGTGCTCAACGGCGAGAAGGCGAGGGATTTCATTAAAACCCAGTACACCTATAAGGAGCTCGGCATAAAGAAAAAGGACAACATTGATTTTGCCTACAACGAATCGGCATACGAGTATCAGGGTGAAAAGTTCATTCTCATCAAGGCGATGACCTTTGAGAGAAACGCCGACGTTACCACACCCGAAGGCGAGGCAACGTACACAACTGCCGTTGTCGGCGAGTACCTTGTTTCATACGATGCCTCAAAAGTCCTTATGAAGGATATGAAGACGGGCGAATTCAACGAGATGGAAAACCGCTATGAGGACTACATTTCCAAGGGCGAAACCGTAGCTTCAACCGAGGCGGAAACGACGGAATAGTATAAGGGCCGGCACAAGCGTGTCGGTCTTTTTTGATGAAACGGAGTAAAATATGGCAGAAGAAAAACGTTATGTGGGCGTGAAGGAGAATCTTGCGTACGGCTTTGCAAACGCGGGGCAGGTGTTCGGCTACAACCTTGTTGCCGGAGGATATCTCTCGCTCTTTTTTATCAAGGTTTTCGGCATACCCGAGCAGGCGGTTGCAACGATGATTCTCGTCCTCGGCATATGGGACACGGTCAACGACCCGATTATGGGCGGCGTTATCGACAGGACGAGGACAAAATACGGCAAGCTTCGTCCGTACCTTCTCTTTGTTCCGCTGCCCCTTGCGATTGCGACGATAATGCTTTTCGCGGGCCCCGAAATTCTCAGCGACGTAAAGACGACGACGGTAAAGATTATCTATATGTATGTCTCGTATTTCATATGGGAATTCCTCTACACGATAGGCGACGTGCCGTTCTGGGGAATGAGCACCGCGATTTCGCCCTCAACCTCCGACAGGACGAGGGCAATCTCAACCGCGCGCTTCCTCTCAAGCCTCATCGGCGGACTGTCCCTCACCTTCCTTGCGATAATGATGGATTTGTCAAACAGGGGCGTGTGGGGGCTCAGACTCTCGCAGGATTTCCTGATTCTCGCGGTAATCGCGGCGATAATGCTCGTCGGTCTTTTCTCACTCGCGGGCAGGAAGACGAGGGAAAGAGTCGTTCAGTCGGTAAGGGAGCCTTCCGTTTTAGAGGGCTTCAAAGTTATGGTGAAAAACAGACCGCTTCTGATGATTATCCTCGGAAACGTGCTCGGCTCGCTCACGGGAATCGCGGGCGTGTTTCAGACCTACTATTATTCCGAGGTTTTAAATCTCAACTCGGCGGTGCTTTGGATATCGCTTCCGGGAACGATTTTCGGCTTCCTGACGTATCTGCTTATCCCGAAGCTCAAGAAGAAGCTCGACAACAGGCAGATTGTTCTTTTAAACATTGTCTGCCGCTTCATCGTCGGCAGCTGCGTGTTCCTTGCGGGACTTAATTTCTACCGCACGAATATTCTCGTCATCTCAATTCTTCTGATGATTCAGAATTTCATCTTCAGCTTCTTCAACACGATTAATATGGTAATACCTACCGAAATGATAGGCGATACTGTTGACTATATGGAATGGAAAACGGGCGAGAGAAACGAGGGCGTCAGCTTCTCTGTTCTCACCTTTGTCGGCAAGCTCACGGGCTCGGTTTCAACCTCGCTTGCAACGGCGCTTCTGCCGATAATCGGGCTGAGCTTTACCCAGCATCCCGACGGCACCCAGACCGCCAACAAGGGCGAACACACCGACCTTGCAATCTGGGCGCTCTTCACGATTGTACCGTGGGCGCTCGGGCTGATTTCAATCATTCCGTATCTCTTCTACAACCTCACGGGCAAGCGCCTTGAAACTATCAGGGAAGAGATGATTACCCGCCGCGAGGAGCTTGCAAAGCAGGCTTCAAGCGACGACGAGGACGACGTTTACTACAATATGGACGTCCGCCTTGAAGAGGACGCCGAAAAGGTGCAGAGGGAGGTTGAGGCGGTTAAGCGCTTTGTTGATACGGTTAAAAAATCGTCAATCTCATCCCCGCTTCTTATTGTCCGCCTCGTGCTCTTCTTTACGCCCCTTGCCTCGATGTGTCTGCCGATGTACGGCGACGTGAGCCTCATCTCGCTCATTACGGGGCTTGTGAAAAGCGAGGTCGCGATAGGCGACGTGCTTATGCCGCTCATCAGTATGGCTCTCGTTGTGGTGCTTTCGCTTGCGGTGATTATCTCGTCGCTCTTCTCGTGTACGAAGCACGGGCTTCTCAGGAATATGCTTCTGAGCATTATCAACACCGCGGTGTTCGTTTCGCTCGGAATTGTCATCGGCGGTATGGGCGCGGGCTGGTACGTCACCCTCGCGATATACCTTGCCGAAATAGTTTTGCACATACTCTGCGACAGAAAATTAAAGGATGAATAATATGATTACAAAAGAAGAGGTTTTAAGGCTTGCGGCGCTCGCGCATCTTAAGGTCAGGGAGAACGAGCTTGAAAAGCTGATGAAGGATATGGACGAAATCATCGCCTTCGCGGACAGGATTAACCGCGAGGTGGGCGACGACCCGATTATGCCTTTTGACGAAAGCGCCGTAAATATGAACGACCTTCGCGAGGACAACGTTGAGCCTTCCACGGACAGGGAAAGGCTTTTTGAAAACGGAAGTACCGCGCACGGTCTGTTCTGCATGGAGGTCAGCATATGAGAGAGGTTATCGCCCCCATGGCGGAGCTTCTGAGAAAAAGGGAAATATCGGCGGACGACCTGATTACGTTTAAGTATATGGACGCTCTCCGGGACGACGCCTTCAACACCTACGCCGAAAAGGATTTGGACAAGGCGAGCGATATGGCGATAGAGGCGGACAAGGCTATCGCAAGGGGCGAGGGAACCCTTCTCACGGGCATCCCGATGGCGCTCAAGGACAATATCTGCTCCGACGGCTACCCCACAACCTGCGGCTCAGTGATGCTTGCCGACTACCGCCCCTTCTACGACGCTACGGCGTGGGCGAGGCTTAAGGCGCAGGGCGCGGTTCTGCTCGGCAAGACGAATATGGACGAGTTTGCCATGGGCTCAACGAGCGAGACGTGCTGTAACGGCGCGCCGAAAAATCCGAGAAATCCGAAATACGTTGCGGGCGGTTCCTCCGGCGGAGCGGCTGCGGCGGTCTGCGCAAATCTTGCGGCGTATGCCCTCGGCTCGGACACGGGCGGTTCTGTCCGTCAGCCCGCGGCGTTCTGCGGTATCGTCGGGCTCAAGCCCACCTACGGCGCCGTGTCGCGCTACGGACTTATTGCCCATGCCTCGTCGCTTGACCAGATAGGCGTTCTTGCAAATTCGGTAAAGGATACGGCGATTGTCTTTGAGGCGATTGCGGGTAAGGACGAGCACGATATGACCACAGCCGACTTTGATTACAGCGGCATTTCAGACAGGCTTGAAAAGGATATGAAGGGGCTTAAAATCGGTATTGCGAGGGAATTCTTAAACGGCGCCGAGCCCGAGGTCGTCAGCGCGGTTATGAACACCGCAAAATTTTATGAGGACAACGGGGCGGATATTATTGAGTTTTCCTTCCCCGCGCTTGAAAACGCGCTTTCCGTTTACTACATCATCGCCTGCGCCGAGGCTTCCTCAAACCTCGGACGCTACGACGGCGTTCGCTACGGCTACCGTTCCTTCCTCCGGGGCTATGAAGGGACGATGATTGACACCCGCACCGAGGGCTTCGGCGACGAGGTCAAAAGGCGGATTATGCTCGGCACCTACGTGCTCTCGTCGGGCTACTACGACGCATACTACAAAAAGGCGTGCGTGCTCAGAAGAAGGCTCTGCGCCGAGTTTGACAGGGTGTTTGAGCGCTGCGATATTCTTCTCGCACCGACCGCGCCGACGGGGGCGTTTCCCCTCGGCGAAAAGCTTGAATCACCCGTTGATATGTACCTCTCGGATATTGCGACGGTTCCCGCAAGCATCGCGGGGCTTCCCGCTTTGAGCATCCCTGCGGGGCTCGATAAAAACGGGCTTCCCGTCGGCGTTCAGCTCATCGGCAGGAAATTCGGCGAGGAGGATATTTTAAGCGCGGCGTACTTCTATGAGAAAAACGGCGATACGCCCGTTGAGGACTATGACGGGGGTGTGATTCTATGAGTTATAAACTTGTCTGCGGAATTGAAACCCACGTCGAGCTTGCGACGAAAACAAAGATTTTCTGCTCCTGCACGACTGCCTTCGGCGGCAAGCCCAACACGCAGTGCTGCCCCATCTGCACCGGTCAGCCGGGTGCGCTTCCCGTCCTCAACAAAAAGGCGGTTGAATACGCCGTGAGAGCGGGGCTTGCGGTTGGCTGCAAAATAAATAATTATTCCCACACCGACAGGAAAAACTATTTCTATCCCGATTTGCCGAAGGCTTACCAGATTTCCCAGTTTGACGAGCCCCTCTGCGAAAACGGCTTCGTTGAGCTTTCGTCGGGAAAGAGAATCGGCATTGAGCGAATCCACATCGAGGAGGACGCGGGCAAGCTTTTTCACGACGCGGAAAACACCTATGTCGACTACAACCGAAGCGGCGTTCCGCTGATTGAGATTGTCTCGGCGCCCGAAATTGAAACGCCTGAGGAGGCGAGGGAATACGCCGAAAAGCTCAGGCTCATTATGCTGAATATCGGCGTGTCCGACTGCAAGATGCAGGAGGGCTCGATGCGCTGCGACGTAAACGTTTCACTTCACAGGGAGGGCGAGCCCTTCGGCACGAGAACGGAAATCAAAAACCTCGGCTCGCTTTCAAACATCGTCAGGGCGGTTGAGCTTGAGATGAAAAGGCAGGAGGAAATCCTGAGTTCGGGCGGAAAGGTCGTTCAGTCCACAATGCGCTACGACGAGAAGGGCGACCGCGTTCACGTCCTTCGCATCAAGGAAAATGCCGACGACTACCGCTACTTCCCCGAGCCCGACGTTCCGCGCTTTTACGTATCCGACGAGGAAATTGAGCGTATCAGGGCAGAGCTTCCCGAGCTTCCCGACAAGAGGCTTGAGAGGTATATCGCGATGGGGCTCAATCCCAAAAAAGCGGCGCTCATATATAAGTACAGAAACGTGACGGCGTTTTTTGAAGAGGCAATAAGCCTCGGCGCAAAAGCCGAAACCGCGCTCAATCTGATTATCTCGACGGTCTTTGCAGCGCTTAAAACCGAGGACGACAGGGAAAGCTTTGAGCTTCGCATCACGACCGGGCAGTTTGTAAAGCTCGCGGCGCTCATTGATGAGAAAAAAATCAACGCCGCAAAGGGCAAGGCGGTTCTTTCAAAAATGCTTGAATGCGGCAAGAGCGCGGACGAGCTTCTCAGCGAGGACGAGCTCAGAGAGCTTTCGGACGAGGACCTTGAGGCGGTGTGCAAAACCGCCGTTATATCAAATCCGAAAGCCGTGAACGATTACAGATACGGCAAGGAAAAGGCTATGAACGCGCTTCTCGGTTTCGTTATGAAAGCCACGCGCGGAAAAGCCGACACAGAAAAGGCGAAGGAAATAATTCAAAGCGTAATTCGTAATTCGTAATGCGCAATTATCGGGCGGCTGCGGTCGCCCGTTTTTTATATACAAGGGGAATAACATCAAAAAAGTCAATCCCCTACAGGTTGTGGTGATTGTGAACAGATTGTAAATCTCACCCGCCTATATGCGGTTTTTATTGAAAAAAGGCACAATATGTGGTATAATATAGCCAAGATGAGGACAAAATGAGAAGCAAAAAAACGGCAGTGATTTCTGCCGTATTCTCATATATAATCCCATCTGAAAACGATAATGCCGGGGAGGTGTAAGTATGGCAGGCATTACATTCGGTTCAATCAACACGGTCGTTATTCTGTGGGCTGCAGCGATAATTGTTTTTGCTGTGCTCGAGGCTGTAACCGTTCAGCTTGTATCAATATGGTTTGTCTTCGGCTCGGTTGCGGGACTTGTTGCCGCGCTGCTCGGAGCACCCGTGTATGTACAGGTTATCGCGTTCATAGCAGTCAGCGTTATTGCGCTGCTTGTCACACGCCCCCTTGTCAGAAAGCGCCTGAAGCCCAACGTCGTTCCCACGAACGCCGACAGGGTTATCGGTAAACACGGCACGGTCTTCGAGGAAATCAACAACGAAAACGGCACGGGACTTGTCAAGGTTGAAGGACAGTTCTGGAGCGCGAGGGCAGAGGACGGCGAAATCCTTCCGCCCGAGACAGGCGTTGAGGTTCTCAGAATCGAGGGCGCAAAAATCATAGTTAAAAAAGCTTAACGGCTTAAAGTATAAAGGAGAATTATTATGGTAGGCTATATCATCATTGTATTAATTATTATCGCTGTTCTGGCACTTGTTTTTGCCAACATCAGAATCGTTCCGCAGTCAAAGGCATTCGTTATCGAAAGACTCGGAACCTACTACAAGACCTGGGAAACCGGTCTCAATCTCAAATTACCGTTTGTTGACAGGATTGCAAAAATCGTTTCCTTAAAGGAGCAGGTTGTTGACTTTCCGCCGCAGCCCGTTATCACAAAGGATAACGTAACAATGCAGATTGACACGGTAGTATTCTATCAGATTACAGACCCGAAGCTCTACACCTACGGCGTTGAAAGCCCGCTTTCGGCTATCGAAAATCTTTCGGCAACAACGCTTCGTAACATCATCGGCGAGCTTGAGCTTGACTCAACCCTTACCTCGCGTGACACAATCAACGCCAAAATCAGGGTTATCCTTGACGAGGCAACCGACCCGTGGGGCATCAAGGTAAACCGCGTTGAGCTCAAAAACATCATCCCGCCCAGAGAGATTCAGGACGCGATGGAAAAGCAGATGAAGGCAGAGCGTGAGAGAAGAGAGGCAATCCTTCGCGCAGAGGGTGAAAAGCAGTCGAGAATCCTTGTTGCAGAGGGACATAAGGAGTCCAAAATCCTCGAGGCAGAGGCTGAAAAGCAGTCGGCAATTCTTCACGCCGAGGCTGTTAAGGAAGCCAAAATCCGCGAGGCTGAGGGTGAGGCTCAGGCAATCGCAACCGTTCAGCAGGCAGAGGCTGACGCAATCAAGCTTCTCAACGAGGCAAACGCAAACGACGCAGTTCTCAGACTCAAGTCACTTGACGCCTTTGCAAAGGCTGCCGACGGTCAGGCTACAAAGATTATCATTCCTTCGGAGATTCAGGGCGTTGCAGGCCTTGCAGAGGGTGTAATCGAAGCCGTAAAGGATAAATAAAGGAGTTATTATGAACGATAAAAAGCTGTACCGCAACACCGAAAACGCCATGCTTGCGGGCGTGTGCGCGGGACTTGCGGAATATTTTGAGATGGACGCGACGGTCATCAGACTTATCTGGGTGTTCGTAATCCTTCTCGGCGGCTCGGGAGTTATCGCATACATCGTGTGCGCGTTGGTAATCCCGCCGAAGCCGAAACTCAACACGGACGACTATTCCGATTTGAACGAGGAATAAAAGCAGGGGACTGTTCCGAAAGGGGCAGTCCTTTTATTTATATTATTAATAATTTATCTATTGAAAATGAAAAACACATATGCTATTATAACGACTGAAACGAATTTCCGGAAGGTACTGTTATGAATTACAGGTTTAACATTCAGTATTATGCAGACAATACCCATAAGTACACCTCTGAGCTTGACAACGAGGATTTTTCCGTTGACCTCAAAGAGGACGGCGGGATAATCACCCTTACGCTTAATCCCAAGCGCCCCGTATCGTTTTCAACGTTTCAGATGTATTTCGACAATAAATTCAGCCCGACCGAAAAGCTTTTCACAAACGGTTATCAGAGCTGGACGGTCACAAAGGAATACTCGCCCGACGGTATGATGGACGAGTTCAATCCCCGCATCCTCGGTATGCAGAAAAAGAATTTCAACGTAATCGGCATATTCGGCTCGGGCGATTTGCTCTTCCACAGATACCCCGAGGAGCACGGCGTTTTCTACGGCTATTCCTACGCCTACATAAGAAACGGCGGCAATATCCGTCTTTACGGCTCGCTTTCCGAAAGGGTCGGCTACACGATTATCACCTTCGACTCAAATCAGAGCATAATCTCGATTGAAAAGGATTTGGAGGGCGTGACCTTCACCGAGGAAAAGGAGCTTCTTTCCCTCGCGGTTATCGAGGACGGATACGACGCTGCGTTTGACAGATACTTTGAGCTTATGAACATCGCAAAGCCGACGGCAAAGCGCGCCTGCGGCTACACCACGTGGTACAACTACTACACCAAGGTGACCGAGGACATCGTCTACCGCGACCTTGAGGCGATTTCAAAGCTTGAGCACAGGCTCGACATTTTCCAGATTGACGACGGCTACGAGAGAGCTGTCGGCGACTGGCTCGTATATGACAAAAAGAAATTCCCGAACGGTATGAAAAAGCCCGTTGAGCTGATTCATCAGCACGGTATGAAGGCGGGAATATGGCTTGCGCCGTTCGCGGTTACGCCGAAGTCCTATATTTACAAGGAGCACAAGGACTGGATTGTCTGCGACGACAGGGGCAGAAGGCGAATCACCTCCCACAACTGGGGCGGCTTCTACACGCTTGACATCTACAACGAGGAGGTCAGAAGCTACCTGCGTCAGGTCTTTGACACGGTGTTCAACGAGTGGGGCTACGATATGGTCAAGCTCGATTTCCTCTACGCCTGCTGCCTGATTTCGATTCACGGCAAGAGCAGGGGCGAGATTATGTGCGACGCCATCGACTTCCTTCGCGAGTGCTGCGGCGACCATATCATTCTCGGCTGCGGAACTCCGCTTCACCCCGCATTCGGCAAGTTTGAGTATTGCAGAGTGGGCGCCGACGTCGGACTCTGCTGGGAAAATAAGGCGTACGCCCGCGAGGACGTTTCCACCCAGCACACGCTGACAAACACGATGTACCGCCGCCACCTCGACGGCAGGGCGTGGCTCAACGACCCCGACGTTTTCCTGCTTCGCGACGCAAACATAAAGATGCCGCTTGAAAAGAGGGAAATCATCGCAAGGATAAACAGCCTTTTCGGCAATCTTCTTTTCGTGTCGGACGACGTTTCGACGTACACAGAAAAGCAGATGAAAATATTTATTGACACAATTTCGCGCCCGAAGGCGAAAATTCTCAGCGTTGAGGCTGACGAAAAGAAAAACGTTTTGATTAAATACGAGCTTGACGGCGAGAGCGCCGAATACGGCTTCAACATCGTTTCGGGCGAAACGGTATAGGAGGAAGAATTATGCACATTGTCTGTCTTGATTTGGAGGGCGTACTCGTTCCCGAAATCTGGATTGCGTTTTCAAAGGAAAGCGGAATCCCCGAGCTCAGGCTCACCACAAGGGACGAGCCCGACTACGACAAGCTTATGAACTACAGGCTTAAAATTCTCAAGGAACACGGCCTCGGTCTGAAGGAAATTCAGGCGACCATCGCAAAGATTGAGCCGATGGAGGGCGCAAGGGAATTTCTCGACGAGCTGAGAAAGCTCGGTCAGGTGCTCATTATCAGCGACACCTTCACCCAGTTTGCGGCGCCCCTTATGGCAAAGCTCGGCTATCCCACGATTTTCTGCAACGAGCTTGTTGTTGCCGAGGACGGCGAGGTTACGGGCTTTAAGATGAGATGCGAAAAGAGCAAGCTCACGACGGTACGCGCACTTCAGTCAATCGGTTTTGAAACGATTGCGAGCGGCGACAGCTTCAACGACCTTGCGATGATTGAGGCGAGCAAGGCGGGCTTCCTCTTCCGCACGACCGAGCAGATTAAGAAGGATTATCCGCAGTTCCCCGCGTTTGAAAGCTACGACGAGCTTCTTGACGCGATTAAAAACGCGATTTGACATCATATTATAATAGGATTATAATATAACCGAGGTGAAATTTATGAAAAGGATTTTAACTTACGGCACGTTTGACCTTCTTCATTACGGCCACATCCGTCTGCTCAAAAGAGCCAAGGCGATGGGGGACTATCTTGTTGTTGCGCTCTCAACCGACGAGTTCAACGCGGGCAAGGGCAAGAAGGCTTACCACACATATGAGACAAGAAAGAAGATGCTCGAGGCAATTAGATACGTTGACCTTGTAATTCCGGAGAATTGCTGGGAGCAGAAGATTGACGACGTCAAGGAATACCATATCGACACCGTCGTTATGGGCGGCGACTGGGCAGGCAGCGACAAGTTTGATTATCTCAAAGATTACTGCGAGCTTGTCTTCCTCGACAGAACACCGGGCGTTTCAACGTCGATGATTAAAAAAGACCTCGGCTTAAAGGAAGCGGTTAACGGAGTTGACCAGCTGCCGGATGAGAAATAATACAAGGACGACCGTCGGTCGTCCTTTTTAATGCGGAATTATGAATTCGGAATGCGTAATTGTCGGGTGGGCGCTGCCCACACCTGATGGTAACGGGCGGGCGCCCCAAAGGGCGTTGAACATAGGGATTTAATAGATTTTGAAATGCTCTTTTCCGCTATAACGGCTTCAAAAAAGGGATTAAGGCGTCAGCCTTAATCCCTTTTTGTTCATTGTTCTATCGAAAAATTTCTATTTCAAAATTGCCTTGCACCTCAAAAACTCGGATTTTTGTGTAAGACAAGGCAAAAAGCGCAGGAATACTTTGTGTCTTCCGAGCATTTTTAACGCAGTATTACGCAAAAAGATGTTTTTTGAGGCTGTCAAATCCCTAAGTTCAACGCCCTAATGCCCGTTTTTTTATTTTAGCTCACACAAATATTAGAATAACCGGCTATTATTGTTTAAAACAACCAAAAAAATGGCATAAAAAAAAGTACACGTTCTGTTGACTTCTATTGACATAATATGACGTAATACCGTAATATATATTATGGACTTGTATTTATTATACGGTAAGGGCATCTCCGTCAGATACCTGTTAATTTTTGCTCGTATACGGTCAGCTGCTCGGCTCCTTTTCCTTTAAAATGCAAATAATTAATGAAAGGATTTGATAAAAATGAAATTTTCAAAGAAAATTCTTGCTGCAGTCCTTGCAGCGTTAATGGCAATCTCTATGATGCCGTTCACTGCTTTCACTGCATTTGCTGCTCTTGAACCCGTATCCTATAAGGACGCGGCGTATGACTCTGCCACCAACACGGTAACCTATACCGACGCAACCTGCGATGATTACAATGTTGTTGCCGCAGACACTACAACCTTTGAGGACGGCAAGTGGTACGTTGTTAATTCGAATGTAACCGTTAACGGAAGCATTACCGTAAACGGCGCTGCAAACCTTATTCTTGCCGACGGATATACGCTGACGGTAACTCAGGGCGTTGCAGTTACAGACCCGAGCAGTCTGACGATTTTCGGTCAGGAAAACGGCACGGGTACGCTGACTGCTACCGGCGGTGATGACGCAGCAGGTATCGGCGGAATTTACGGCAAAAGCGGTCCTATAACTATTAACGGCGGAACTGTAAATGCAACCGGCGGTGATGACGGCGGCGCAGGTATCGGTGCCAGTGACAGCAACTCATGCGGTAATGTTACCATTAACGGCGGTACGGTTAATGCTTCTGCAAGCGGCTCTTCCAATATGTACTGTATTGGAGACGCCGGTTGGGGTTCAAGCGGCGACGGTACTATTGCCATTCATGGCGGAACTGTAAATATTAATCCCGGCGAATATACCTACGGTATTGGCTATAGCGGTAACGGCACCATTAACATCACCGGCGGCGTAGTTAATGTTAACAAAGACAAGGCTTGGGCAACGGGCTTTAAAGGTGGTAATCTTAATGTCAGCGGCGGTGAAGTTTATGCAGCGGGTAGTGTTGCTGTTATGAGCAACGCTAACTTTACAGGCGGAACCTTTATTGCAGAAAGCCTCAGGGATAACAACCCGGCTATCCAAAGTTCTGTTTCTATCTCTTCCGATCTTAAGGTATTACTCGGCAGCGATGAGGCAAGCGCAGTTGAGGTTGAACCGTCTTTCATTGACTACAACAGTAGTGCATATTGGAATGCCAACCCTAAATGGATAAAGATTTATCCTGCTCCTGCAGGGCCGAACAACGGTGTAAACTTCACTCTTGACGACGGTGTTACAACTAACATCTATCTTGACTATCCTGAAGATTATACTGTAGAGTTTGAGTATAACCTCAACAGTGACGTAAGC
>CAJOHE010000006.1 GCA_905234495.1 uncultured Eubacterium sp.
CGCAATTACTGTTTGTGTATTTCCATACACGAGTACAGATAAAACTCTCAAAATTTTATCGGGTTCCTTTTTCGTCGTTGTTTAATTGTCAAGGTTCTTAAATTGCACCCTTTCGCAAGAGTGCTTTGCAATATTACCATATTAATTAACGCCTGTCAACACTTTTTTCGCGTATTTTTTCACTTTTTATACACCCCGCGGGGCGTTCCATTTTCTTATCTATATATAGACAGAAAGAGGGACGGACGTCCCCCTACACATTATCTTGTTATATCAATGTATATAAGTATCTATATATATTATTTACATTATATATATGTGTTTCATTTCACTCGGCTTTCGGGCTGAAACGCTTATAGGCTCGTCGGGAAAAATTTTTTCGATTTTTTCAAGATAATAATCCGCGTCGGCAAATTCCATTTCAAAATCGAGAACGGTCAGGGACGTTCCGTTTTTTGATATAAGCTTTGCGTCCGCGTCAAAGCCGAAGGTTTTTGTGTTGTAATACGCGGTGCAGACGCCTGCAACAATGAGGACAGCACTAAGCGCAAATATGAGTGAAATCTTCGTTCTGTTTTTCATATCATCATCCGCAGTAGTTTTCAAGTAAAAGTTTGCCGAAGGAAACCGCAAAGAGCCTTGCCGAGTAGCACGCCTCGTCGAGGGTGTTGCCGTCGGTTCCTATCTCGAGCAGGAAGGAATTGCGAGTTTCAAACATATTGTATCTGCGCTCGGAAAAAAGTATCGGGCGCATCAGCCCCTCATAGTCGTCCTGAACAGCCTTCTGAACCGCAAGGTCGAAGCGAAGATTGTATTCCCAGTCGGGGAAGTTTTCAACGCTTCCGTATTCGCAGCCCGCGATAATCATCATACGCGCCGCCTTCTTGCCGTCAATCACGGCGGTGGGCTTGACCTTTGTAGCGTTTTCATATGTAATGTCGTCGCGGTGAAGGTCTATCGTAATCTCAATGCTCGGATATTCCTCGAGATATTTTTCAACGCTCTCGCGGGACGAGGCGTACGCCCCGCTGTAATTTGTATCGTGGATTTCCGTGTCGTGGATAACGCCGATGCCCTGCATTTCAAGATATTTGCAAAGCTCGTCGCCCACGCGCACAACGTTTTCCGCACCGTCGTCGGAACGAAGGTCGGTTGAATCCGTATAGTATCCCACATCGAGCAGCGTATAGCTTTCCGTCGTGTGACTGTGGTACACCAGCACCGTGGGCTTTGAGGCATCTTTTATCGAAAGGTCTGCGCCTTGCTCAAGCAGCTCTTTGATATCAAGTTCGTAAAACGAATCCGGAATCTTATTCTGCACCTCAATGTTTTTGTAGGACACGAGGGTTCCGCCGCCGAAATAATCTTCCTCACTTGTTTTACCTTTTTCCTCTTCGCCTTTAATCTTTTTCTTCTGCTCGTTCATAAGCTTTGCTATATCCTCGGGGGTTTCAGATATTTCCGAATACAGGTCGCCGTCCTTCGCTGCTATCACTTCTTCATTCCCCCGACTGCCGCCCGATGCGGTATTAGTAGTATCCTCGGTTTCGCTGCCGTTATCCATGGAAAAATCCGACAGCGGGGATGAATCCCTGCGGCTGAACACCTGAGTCGCCTTTTCCTCAAAAACCTCAACGCCCTTTGCCGCATGGGGTATTGCGTTTATCGCGACTGCGCCTATGCAGAAGGCGATAATTGCATTTGAAATTACCGCAAGCACGCTCTTGTTCATAAAATCACCAATCATATAGTATGCGTGCGCGGGCGCGTTTATCCCACGAGGGAAAACAATTCCTCGGCGGTAAAGCTTTTCTGCAGGCAAACGTTTACGGTCATACCGATGAGCTTTGCGCCGTGAAGTATCACCTTGTCGATTTCCCTCGGGGTGACGAAAAAGGGCGCGCCGTTTTTGTCGGTTGTGCCGGCGGATATTACGGTGGGTATGCCGATTGAAACGACGGGCACGCCGATTGTGCTTTCGGATATCTCGTGTCTGTGGTTGCCGACGCCCGAGCCCGGGGATATTCCCGAGTCGGAAAGCTGAAGGGTGTTGCCGAGCCTGTCGACCGAGGATGCGGCAAGTGCGTCGACGACTATCACGCAGGAAGGCTCAGTCTGAGAGACCGCGCCCCTGATGAGCTCGACGGTTTCAATCCCCGTGTCGCCGAGGACGCCCGTAGTGATTGAGGATACGTTAAAGAAAGTGCCGAGCGCGCTGAGGGTTTCGTCGCCGATGATGTGCCTTGTGGCAAGGACGTAGCCGCTGCACCTCGGACCGAGGGCGTCCGCGGTTATGCTCTGATTGCCGATGCCCGCGACGAGGACTGATGTAATCCCCTCGGGAAGAAGGGTGCGAAGCAGGTCGGCGGTTTCGTTGAGTCTGCCGTCGAATATATCAGTATCGTTCACAAAGGACGGGACGTTATAAGTTATATACTTCCCCACCGGCTTGCCGAGAGCCTCTGCACCCTTTTCGTTTATGACCTCGACGGTGGTGACCTTTTCGCCCTCTTTCACAATCACGCCGTCGAGCTTTGTTCTGTCCGCGCTCTCGTAGCTTTCAAGCGCCAGATCCGTTCTGTTTTGCAATCTCATTCCCCGTTTTTAATGGTTTTTCAATAAAAGTATACCCGAAAATAAAAAAATACTTGCAATTTCAAAACATATATGCTAAGATACATAAGCATTAAATTAAATGTTCAACCTCATATAAATATCAACTCATAAGGGAGTGAAAGAAATGGCAAATATCAAGTCAGCAAAGAAAAGAGTTAAGGTAAACGCTAAGAAAGCTGCCAACAACAAGTCGGCTAATTCCGCTCTTAAGACAGCTATCAAGAAGGCTAACGCAGCTATTGAGGCTGACGCTGAGGATAAGGACGTTGCAGTAAAGAACGCTGTAAAGGCAATCGACAAGGCTGCATCTAAGAACCTTATTCACAAGAATACCGCAGCAAGAAAGAAGAGCAATCTTGCAAAGAAGTTAAACGGATAAAAGACAAAATCAGCGACCGGGGTATATGATGCCCCGGTTTTTGTTTTGTAATCATTTCTCTATTGACTTTATGAAAATATGTCTTTATAATATGATTGTAAGCACAAGAATCTGAAAGGGGTAAAAACCATGAAAAAGTTTAAGACAATATTTAAGATTATAGCTTGTATCGCTGCTCTTTGCGCGCTTGCAGCTGCTGTATACGTAGCAATCAAAAAGCTCACGGACAAGAAAGAGCCGGAGTATTTTGACGACAACGATTTCTTTGAGTGCGACAACGAGATAGAGATTGTTGAGGCTGCGCCCGCAGCTGAGGAAGCACCTGCAGAGGAAGCGCCCGCTGAAGAGGAAGCGCCCGCTGAGGAAGAGGCACCGAAGGCAGCGCCCAAGAAAAAGGCAGCAAAGAAGGCTGAATAAGAAATGATTAAACGGCTTGAAATCAAGCCGTTTTCTTTTTGGAGGGAAATATGTACAGTTGCGGATTAGTGCTTGAGGGCGGCGGACTTCGCGCGGTCTACACAAGCGGCGTGCTCGACGCCTTTATGGAAAACGGAATAGATTTCCCCTACGTCATCGGCGTGTCGATGGGAACCTGCAACGGCGCGTCGTTCATTGGAAAGAACCTCTACCGTATGCGCGATATGTCGATAGGCTACGCCTGCGACGAGAGATATATGGGCGTGAAGTCCGTATTTAAAAACGGCGAGTATCTCAACTCAGACTGGGTTTACGGCGAGCTCACCTACGATATGTTCCCGATAAACTACGATATATTTGAAAACTCGAAAACGGTTTTCTGCACGGTTGCGACAAACGCATACACGGGCAAGCCCGAATACTTTTACACAAAGGACTTCCGAAACGGCTGCCCCGAAATCAGGGCGAGCTGCGCCATCCCCCTTGTGACAAGACCGGTTGAAATCGGCGGTCAGATGTACTACGACAGCGGGCTGACGGACTCGATTCCTCTTGAGAGGGCGTTTGACGACGGCTGCGAAAAGGCGGTCGTGATTCTCACGCAGGACAGGGATTTCATCAAGCATCCCGTAGGTCACTACGATATGGTGCAGAGGCTGATGAGGAAATATCCCCTGATTGCGGAAGAGATACGCAACAGACACAACGTGTATAACAACCAGCGCAATTTTGTTTTCAGGCAGGAAAAGGCGGGCAACGCATTTGTGATTTGCCCGAGCGAACCCCTCAACTGCCCCACCCTTGAGAGAAACGCCGAAAAGCTTCAGAACATCTACGACCTCGGCTACAGGCAGGGCATTGAAAGCATTGAGGGCGTTAAGGAATTTCTGGGAAAGGATGATGAGAATGGCATCGGATAAGGAATATCTTGAATTTGTACTTGAACAGCTTTCCGACCTTGAGGGCGTGAGCCACAGGGCGATGATGGGCGAATACATTATATATTATGAGGGCAAGGTGGTCGGCGGAATCTACGACGACAGATTTCTCGTGAAGGATACGCCGTCGGCAAACAGGATAGTGCCTAACGCGCCGAAGGAGCTGCCCTATGAGGGCGCAAAGGAAATGCTTCTGCCCGACGTTGACGACAGGGCGCTTCTCACCGAGCTTATCCCCGCGATTGCAAACGATTTGCCGGAGCCGAAGAAAAAGAAAAAGGGATAAAAATAAGGCGGGTTTTAGTCATAATATACAACGAGAATATGGGATATTTGGTATAAATGCCAAATATCCCCTCTTTTTTGCCGCGATAAAAGTCCATAAATAGACACAAATCTATTAAGTCCTGCTATTTTGTCAAGGGAAATCGGGTAATTTTGTTGAATAATTACAATGGTTACAAAAAGGTTACAAAAATGCTTGTGAGAATTTGCCATAGATTACGAAAGTGCCTTTATGCTAAAATGCTTAACCGTGCGATGGGGGAAGCCCCCTGCCGCTATGTTGTTGAAAAAGGAGGTACTTATTATGGGAAAGCTTATAAAACAAAGCATTATAGCAATTTTATCGACGTTTATTATTTTATCAATTTTTCCAACAGCAGTATTTGCAAAAGAATATGAACCAAGACTTGAAGCACCTAACGGTGAGCCTTATTACACAAGCGAACTCAATGTTTACTCACAGACGGGCTACGGAATGCCCAATTGCGTAGCTTACGCTTACGGCAGAATTTACGAGTTAAACGGCGAGGCGCCTCTTATCGACAGAGGAAACGCCGGCGAGTGGTGGTCAATCAATATCAATAACGGTTACTACGACTACGGTCAGGAACCTCAGCTCGGCGCAATCGCCTGCTGGTCAGGTCACGTTGCAGTGGTTGAGGGAATCAACGACGACGGCAGCGTACTTATTTCAGAGTCCCACTGGGGCGGAACTTATTTCGACACAAAGACATTTGACAATATGAGCTCTCACTGGGGACAGGCTTTCTACGGCTACATTTACGCATATCAGCCCAAGGAACTCACCGCTAATGAGACAGAGGAGGCACCGATTACCTTCTCAATGGACGATTCATACTACTATCCGCAGGAAAACGACTGCTTCACAGCTCTTGAATTTGCAAACAACAACAACTCAATTATGAATCCGACAACAAACGCTTTGTTCAGCTAAGATTAAAGTACAGTCAGACGACTGTACTTTTTCTTTATATATTATATCATATATTAAACGGACGGTCTGAGAGCCGTCCGCTTTTTTAACCATTTGTGAATTTTTAGAAATTTTTCGGAAAAAGTATTGACAAAAGGCGGAAATGGATATAATATATAGTCAAGTTAGCACTCAGGCGGTTAGAGTGCTAAATGCAAAATAGCAAATCAAAAAGAGGTGTGACAAGTGATTAGCGAAAGACGCACGGCGATACTCAATCTCATCGTTGAGCATTATATTAAAACCGGCGAACCGATAGGCTCGAAGACGCTGTGCCTTCTTCTTCCCTATTCCGTGTCAAGCGCCACGATAAGAAATGAGATGGCTTACCTGACCGAGCTCGGCTACCTTGAACAGAGGCACACGAGCGGCGGCAGGGTTCCCACCAAGCTTGCATACAGATACTACGTTGACAATCTGATGCAGGAAAGTGAGATAAGCGAGTACAACAAGGACAGAATTTACGAGATTCTTTCGGTAAATTCGGGCGACTATGAGAGGCTTCTGAGCGACGCCGCAAAGCTCATTTCGCAGTACACAAACTGCGCGGGCTTCTGCTGTATGCTTGAGGATTCGCTCGACTGCATAAAGGGCGTAGACCTGATTTCCGCGGGCGGCAAAAAGGCAATGCTCGTAATGCTGACGGTCGGCAACAAGATTAAATCATCCCTGATTAATCTCCCCTGCAAGCTCGACGACGAGTACCGCTACATCTTCTATGAGGTGATGAACAGGCTATTCATCGGTAAGCCGCTTTCCGAGGTAAACACCTCGCTCGTGCAGAGCTCGCTTCTCATCGCAAGAGAGCGAACGTTTGACCTTCTGCCGGTGCTCACTTCCCTGTGTTCCCTCTGCAGCGAGGCTTCGCAGAGCACGCTGAACATCGAGGGCGAGACGAATCTTCTCTCACACGAGGAACTCGGAAGCGAGGTTTACAGGCTGCTTTCGGTGCTTGCCGACAAGAAGAAAATCATCTCGTTAATCAAGGACTTTTCCTCATCCGATTCAAAGAGCGTGATGCTCATCGGTGACGAAAACCCTCTTTACGATATTAAAAACACTTCCACAATTCTTTCAAAATTCACCTACGGAAACAATCAGCGCGCCGTGCTCGGTATGATAGGCTCGACGAGGATTGACTACAAAGAGGTTATTCCGTACGTTAAATACATCATAGACGTTGTGGACAGCATACTGGAGGTGCAAAATGGCTAAGGAAAAGAAAAAGCCCGAAACCGAGGAGGAGCCCAAGGTGACCGCCGGGGAAACCCCCGAGGAAGAAAAGGCTGAGGAAAAAAGCCCTCTTGAAAAAGAGCTCGAGGACACCAAAGAGCAGCTTCTCAGGGTTACGGCTGAATATGCAAATTACAGAAAGCGCTCTGAAAAGGAAAAAAGCGAAACGTATAATTTTGCAGCGGCAAACGTAATCGGCGAGATTCTTCCCGTAATAGATAATATTGAAAGGGCAATCGCAGACGAAAACGGCGATTACGAGGGGCTCAAAAAGGGCGTTCAGCTCACCTACGACGGGCTGCTTGCAAGCTTTGAAAAGCTCGGCGTTTCGGCTTTTGGCGAGGCGGGCGAACAGTTTGACCCTAATCTTCACAACGCCGTAATGCACGTTGAGGACGATGAGCTTGAAGCAAACGTTATCACGGACGTATTCCAGAAGGGATACAAGGTAAAAGACAAGGTTGTAAGACCTGCAATGGTCAAGACAGCAAACTGAAAACAACAGCGAAACGCTGATGAATAAACATAATTACAAACAAAGGAGATAAATATTATGTCAAAGATTATAGGTATTGATTTAGGTACAACAAACAGCTGCGTAAGCGTTATCGAAGGCGGCGAGCCCGTTGTTATCGCAAACGCAGAAGGCTCAAGAACAACACCGTCGGTTGTAGCGTTTACAAAGGACGGCGAGAGAATGGTCGGCAACGTTGCAAAGCGTCAGGCTATCACCAACCCCGAAAAGACCATTTCCTCAATCAAGAGACATATGGGCTCTGATTACAAGGTAACCATCGACGGCAAAAACTACACGCCGCAGGAAATCTCCGCAATCATACTTCAGAAGCTCAAGAGCGATGCTGAGGCTTATCTCGGCGAGACAGTAACGGACGCGGTTATCACCGTTCCCGCATATTTCACTGACTCGCAGCGTCAGGCAACAAAGGACGCAGGCAAAATCGCAGGTCTTGAGGTTAAGAGAATCATCAACGAGCCCACGGCTGCAGCGCTTGCATTCGGCATCGACAAGGAAGACGACCAGAAGGTTATGGTTTACGACCTCGGCGGCGGCACCTTCGACGTTTCAATCATCGAGATGGGCGACGGCGTTCAGGAAGTTCTTGCAACGGCAGGTAACAACCGTCTCGGCGGCGACGACTTCGACAAGAAGGTTATGGACTGGATTGTAACCGAGTTCAAAAACGACACCGGCATCGACATCTCAACAGACAAGATGGCTATGCAGAGAATCAAGGAAGCCGCAGAAAAGGCAAAGATTGACCTTTCGGGTATGACCACGGCTCAGATTTCCCTTCCCTTCCTCACCGCTGACGCAACAGGTCCGAAGCACCTTGAGCTCACTCTCACAAGAGCTAAGTTCAACGAGATGACGGCTGACCTTGTTGAAAAGACAATGGGTCCCGTTCGTCAGGCTATGAGCGACTCGGGCCTTTCAATGAACGAGATTGACAAGATTCTTCTTGTAGGCGGTTCAACAAGAATTCCCGCAGTTCAGGAAGCAATCAAGAAGTTCAGCGGCAAAGAGCCCTTCAAGGGCATCAACCCCGATGAATGCGTTGCAATGGGCGCGGCTCTCCAGGGCGGCGTACTCGGCGGCGACGTTAAGGGACTTCTCCTTCTCGACGTTACTCCCCTTTCACTCGGCATCGAGACTCTCGGCGGCGTAAACACCGTTATCATCGAGAGAAACACAACTATCCCGACAAAGAAGAGCCAGATTTTCTCAACGGCTGCTGACAATCAGACCTCTGTTGAGGTTCACGTTCTTCAGGGCGAGAGAGAATTTGCGAAGGACAACAAGACCCTCGGTATGTTCCACCTCGACGGTATTCTTCCGGCAAGAAGAGGCGTTCCGCAGATTGAGGTAACCTTCGACATCGACGCAAACGGTATCGTTCACGTTTCCGCAAAGGACCTCGGCACAAACAAGGAACAGCACATTTCTATCACCGCTTCCTCAAATATGAGCAAGGACGATATTGAAAAGGCTGTCAAGGAAGCAGAGCAGTTTGCTGAGGAAGACAAGAAAAAGAGAGAGGCAATCGACCTCAAGAACGAGGCTGACCAGATGGTTTACCAGACCGAGAAGCTTCTTTCCGAGGACGGCGACAAGTTCTCGGCAGACGACAAGTCGGCTCTCGAAACAAAGGTAAACGCTCTCAAGGAAGCGCTCAAGAGCGACAACACCGACGCTATCAAGTCGGCTCAGGAGGACCTTCAGAACAAGTTCTACGAGGTTTCGCAGAAGCTCTACGAAGCAGCTCAGGCTGCAGGCGTTGACCCGAACGCAGCCGCAGGCGGCGCAAACCCCGCAGGCGAGACGGACGCCGACTACACAGAGGTTGACGACAACTAATCCTTAAAGAATATATCAAAGCCACACCGTACTTTTTGTGCGGTGTGGCAAACCTACATATATTAACGGAGGGCTAAAATGCCTGAGAACAAGAGAGATTACTACGAGGTGCTCGGCGTAAGCAAGGGCGCTTCGGACGACGAAATTAAAAAAGCATACAGAAAAACCGCAAAGAAGTATCACCCCGACCTCAACCCCGACGACAAGGAAGCCGAGGCAAAGTTCAAGGAATGTAACGAGGCGTACGAGGTGCTTTCCGACCCTCAAAAGAAAGCGCGCTACGACCAGTTCGGCTTTGCGGGCGTTGACCCGAGCTACGGGGGCGGCGGCAGCGGCTTCGGCGGAAGCGGTTTCGGCTTTGACGGAGACATTGACCTCGGCGATATCTTCTCGTCCTTCTTCGGCGGCGGTTTCGGTGGCGGCGGCTTCGGCGGCAGAAATCCGAACGCACCCACGAGAGGACGCGATTTACAGAGCTCGGTTTCCCTCACCTTTGAGGAAGCGGCAAAGGGCTGCAAGAAGACCATCGAGGTTATGCGCGTTATGGACTGCAGCGACTGCGGCGGCACCGGCGCGGCACCCGGAACGAGCCCGACAACCTGCCCCGACTGCGGCGGCAGGGGCGTTGTGAACGCTCAGACAAGAACGCCCTTCGGCGTTATGAGCACCCAGAAAACCTGTCAGCGCTGCGGCGGTAAGGGTAAGATTATAACCAACCCCTGCCCCAAGTGCAGCGGCAAGGGCAAGGTGCGCACAAAGAAGAAGGTTGAAATCAACATTCCCGCAGGCATTGACGACGGTCAGGTTGTAAACGTAAGGGGCTACGGCAACACGGGCACAAACGGCGGTCCGTCGGGCGACCTCAAGGTTGTGGTTTCAATCAAGAAGCACAAGTATTTCACCCGCGACGGCTACGACGTATGGTTTAATCAGCACATTTCAATCGTGCAGGCAACCCTCGGCGCAACCGTTACCGTTCCCACGCTTGACGGCGACGTTGAGCTGAACATTCCCGCAGGCACCCAGCCCGGCGAGGTTATCACCCTCAAGGGCAACAGGGGCATTCAGAGGCTTAACGGCGTGAGCCGCGGCGACGAACACGTTAAAATCGTCGTTGACATTCCGACTCACGTAACCGAGGAGCAAAAGCAGCTTTTAAAGCAGTTTGAAAAGGACTACGTTCCCCCGAAAAACGCAGGTAAAAAGGGCTTCTTTGACAAATTTAAATAAAAACAAAA
Source organism: uncultured Eubacterium sp. (assembly GCA_905234495.1). Classification (GTDB taxonomy): domain Bacteria; phylum Bacillota; class Clostridia; order Oscillospirales; family Acutalibacteraceae; genus Eubacterium_R. The sequence goes on from CAJOHE010000006.1 coordinate 10,478, forward strand.
GCGACACGGTTTGAAATCGTGTCGCTTTAATTATGTTCTTATTTTTTACGATATCAGCAAATCAAGATTTTTCTCAATCAGGTCGAAGAAGTGTTCAACAATTCGCTTGTCCTCATCATTTCCGCGAACACACATTGAGAAGGTAAGCTCCTTCCTCATTGAGGTTACCGAGAGAAGCACATAGGGCTTATACTTAACCGCGCCGCTCATAAATCCGTCGGTGGGCTCATGTCCCTCAAGCGAGAGCTTTTGAACGTCGAGTATGCCGATATTGCTCATTGCAAGAAGCGGGTTTGCATAGCCTACCTTGATAATCTCCTCGCTTGCGGCGAGCGGCATAATCTTATAGCCGAGTGAGAGAAGCGGCAGACCGTGAAGTCCGATAAATCTGTCCTGCTTGAACTCGTTTGAGGATTTGACAACATAATCGAGCGTTTCGAAAATATCGTTGCCCCTCCTCGGAACCCTGCACTGCATCCAGGCGGTCTGGTTTGTAATTCCCTGTCCCTCGCTGTCCTTGATATGTCGGCGAAGGTCGATCGCGCAGGAAATTGATACGCTGTCATCGGGATTGTACATTGCAAGCTCATAAAGCGAGTAGAAATACGCCGTCAGAAGCATATCGTTAATTGTGGCTTCCCTCTTTTTACCCGCCGCTCTGATTGCGTCAAATTTTTCGGCAGAAACCTTTCTGCGGGCGATAAAGGAGGAGTCCCTTATATTGTCCGGAGTCAGCGGAAAGCCGTGGTCGTCCTTTGTGTTGATGTTCTTGTAAAGACCCTTCGCCATCCTTCTCTCTGCAAGCGAGAAATCCTCGTACACGGCTTCGTATGACCTTGTTCCCGTTCTCAAATCAACGGGGCTGACTCCCTGCTCTAAGTACTCGTTGTAGTCCTTGCAAAGAGTGGTCATAAAGTACTTAAGGTCGCCGCCATCCATACACATATGGTTTTCAACAAGACAAAGAACGGACTTGCCGCCGTGATTAAAAACGGCAACCTTCATCTGAATATCAGCCTCGGGAGGAATGTACTGAGTTAAAAACTTGTCTATTTCATCGGCAAGCTCTTCGTCGCTGACCTCTTTAACGGTAAGAACCTGATTGATATGGTAGTCCTTAACCGTCCAGTACGGATGAATTCTGTTGTCGGTGAAGGAGGAATGAAGCACCGGCGCCTTTTCAAAAAAGCAGATTAAAACTGTTTTAAGCGCCTCGATGTTTATTTCAAAATCGTAGTGCAGCTCAACATGGACCATACGGTCGTTGAAATCGCGGAAAAGATAGTGCATCTTATCCCATAATTCAGCATTTAGTTTTCGTTCCATGTATCAGCCACCTCCATCTTGTCATGCTTGTTTCTGCTGATAGCAGTGAAGCATATTACAAAATCCACTAACAGTGAAAGCGGTATAATCAGCCACGCCACATTCCACGGCATAAGCGCAGAGGCACCGATTACTATAAACACAAACGTTGCTATTACGGGTACGTAAAGAAGCCAGTTAAGGATTGCAAGGCGGTGATGCGCGAGACTTGCGTATGCGCCGTCGCAAACAATCATACCGATTAAACCGAAAATAAGCACGAGCCAGCGGTTTTCAACCGTGTTGTCCGTAACTGCGAGAAGAAGAAGATAAACCGCAACCGTAGTAATGATAATCGCTCCGCCGAGAAGAATTCTTGCAAAAATATGAAAAATTCTTTTCATGGCGGTAAACTTTTTAATTCCGAGTGAAAGAAGATATACAACCCACAGAAGAATTCCGTCAACTATAATTGCCCACGTCATATTCCATGCCTGGGTTGCAAAGCTCAAACCGAGATAAACAACAACAAGAGTCAAAAGATAAATCAGTGAGCCGACAACGTTCATAATAACAGCTCTTTTCGCTCTCTGTGAAGCCGTCGCCTTTTTGTAGTATTCCTCATACTCGGCGGCAAGGTCGCTGTGCTCGCTGATAATAAGGTCTTCAACAACTTTTCTGTCGTTAAGACCGCGGGCAGAAACCTCGATTGCCCGCTGAGTCATCTCGTCTAGAGTCTTCTTTTTAAATTTGAAAAGAATTCCGTTATTTCTTTTGTCCTTTTCGGGCAAAGCGCTGTTTACATATTCAATAAAGCTTTCCATTCTTAACTCCTTTTGGAAGTAAAATGATGTATAAACGGCATTACGGGCCCGGAAAAATACGGTGTTATCCCGGGGCTTTTAATTGTTATACATTGATTTCGACTTCCACTCCGAGGAGGTCTTTTTCTTTGTCTAAAATCGGTTTAATAACCTCGTTAAGGAAATCGGCTGTCTGCTGGGGTGCTCTGCCGACGAAATTCTCAGGCTTGAGCACCGCGAGGATTTCATCCTTCGTCGTCATAAACGCGGGGTCTGCGGCAATTCTGTCGACGAGGTCGTTTTTGCCGCCCTCAACCTTGACAACCGCACCGGCAGCCATTGAGTGCTGACGGATTTTTTCGTGCAGTTCCTGACGGTCGCCGCCCTTCTTTACGGCGTCCATCATAATGTTTTCGGTCGCCATAAACGGAAGCTCGCTCATAAGCCTTGCCTCGATAACCTTGGGGTAAACCACAAGTCCCGAGGTGACGTTGATATAGAGGTCAAGTATTCCGTCGGTTGCGAGAAACGCCTCCGCAACGGAAACTCTCTTGTTTGCCGAATCGTCGAGCGTTCTCTCAAACCACTGCGCGGACGCCGTCCACGCGGGGTTGAGCGCGTCAATCATAACGTATCTTGAAAGCGAGGCGATTCTCTCACTTCTCATCGGGTTGCGCTTGTACGCCATTGCCGACGAGCCTATCTGATTTTTCTCAAACGGTTCCTCAATCTCCTTGAGGTTCTGGAGAAGTCTGAGGTCGTTTGAAAACTTACAGCAGGACTGCGCGATAAGGCCGAGGCAGTTGCACACGATTGTGTCGAGCTTTCTCGCATAGGTCTGACCGCTTACGGGGAAGCACGCCCTGAAGCCCATCTTCTCGGCAATCTTTCTGTCAAGCTCCTTGCACTTTTCGTGGTCGCCCTCAAAGAGCTCGAGGAACGATGCCTGCGTGCCCGTCGTACCCTTTGAGCCGAGAAGCATAAGGGTGTCGATTACGTGGCAGATTTCCTCGTAGTCGAGCACTAAATCCATAAGCCAGAGAGTTGCTCTCTTGCCGACGGTTGTGGGCTGGGCGGGCTGGAAATGCGTAAAGCCGAGGCAGGGCATATCCTTGTACTCGTCCGCAAATTTTGCAACGGACGCGATTGCGTTTACGAGCTTTTTCCTGATGAGAAGAAGCGCCTCGCGCATTGTGATAACGTCTGTGTTGTCGCCGACGTAGCAGCTTGTTGCGCCGAGATGGATTATCGGTCTCGCCGTCGGGCACTGTTCGCCGTATGCGTGAACATGGCTCATAACGTCGTGGCGGAATTTCTTTTCGTATTCCTCGGCAACCTCGTAATTGATGTTGTCGGCGTTTGCTTTGAGCTCGTCAATCTGCTCCTGCGTTACATTGAGTCCAAGCTCGTGTTCAGCCTCGGCGAGAGCAATCCAGAGCTTCCGCCACGTCTTGAACTTGAAGTCGGGGGAATAGATGTACTGCATCTCTTTCGAGGCGTAACGGGCGTTAAACGGTGAATTATATGTGTTATTAGGCATCAGTCAAGACCTACTCTCTTCATCATTTCTGCATATGCGTCCTCAACGCCGCCGAGATCCCTGCGGAAGCGGTCCTTGTCGAGCTTCTCGTGGGTTTTGATATCCCAGAAGCGGCAGGTGTCGGGGCTGATTTCGTCGGCGAGAACAATCTGACCGTCAGAGGTCTTGCCGAACTCGAGCTTGAAGTCGATAAGCTCTACGCCGATTGAAGCGAAATACTCTTTGAGAACGTCGTTTACCTTGAACGCCATCTCTTTGATGAGTTCAACTTCCTCGCGTGTTGCGAAGCCGCAGGAAACAGCGTGGTAGCCGTTGATGAGCGGGTCGCCGAGGTCGTCGTCCTTATATGAAAACTCGATTGAGGGGCAAACGAAATCCATACCCTCTTCAAGACCTAATCTCTTGCAGATTGAGCCTGCGGCACGGTTGCGGATGATTACCTCAAGAGGTACGATTGTAACCTTTTTAACTGCGGTTTCCCTGTCGGAAAGTTCCTCAACAAAATGAGTAGGAACGCCGCTCTTTTCAAGAATCTGCATAAGGTAGTTTGACATCTTGTTGTTTACGACGCCCTTACCTACGATTGTGCCCTTCTTGAGTCCGTTGAACGCGGTTGCATCGTCCTTGTAGTCAACGATTACGATGTCGGGGTCGTCTGTTGCCCAGACTTTTTTTGCCTTGCCCTCATAGAGCTGAACTGTTTTTGTCATAGCGTATTCTCCTTTACCGTGCGGTTTATAATAATGACTTTCTTAATTCCTCGCCTGAAAGCGGGCTGAGGTATGCTGCGGGAATATCAAAGATTGACTTGCAGCCCGTTGCGCCCTCGCTGTTGAGCCTGTATGCGGCTCTTGCGTATGCGGCGATAACTGCGCCCGTGAACTCGGGGTTTGAGTCGAGCTTGAGGTTGAACTCAACGATGTGGTTCGTGCCCTCGCTCGTCTGACCGCTTCTGATAACGAAACCGCCGTGGGGAAGTCCCTTGTGGTCGCGTTCCATTTCCTCGGCGGAAATGAAGTTTACGGTGGTGTCGTACTCGTCGAAGTAGTTGGGCATTTCCTTGATTTCTCTTTCGATTCTTGCAAGGTCCGCGCCGTCTTCTGCAACAACGAAGCACTCTCTTGTGTGCTTCTGTCTTGTTGTGAGAGTCGGGTTTGAGCCGCTTCTTACGGCGTCAACAGAGCTGTCAACGGGAATTGTGTACTGCCTTGCGTCAACAACGCCCTCGATTCTTCTTACGGCGTCGGAATGTCCCTGACTAACGCCCCTGCCCCAGAAGGTGTAGTTGTTACCCTCGGGAAGGATTGCTGTTGAAATCATACGAAGAAGTGAGAACAGACCTGGGTCCCAGCCGATTGAGATTACGCCGAGCTTGCCCGCTGACTTTGCGGCAGCCTCTACGTTTGCATAGTGCTCGGGAATTCTTGCGTGGGTGTCAAAGCTGTCGACAACGTTGAAGAGCTTTGCATATTTAGGCGTCTGCTCGGGAAGGTCGGTAGCGCTGCCGCCGCCGAGAACGAGAACGTCAATCTTATCCTTCCACGCCTCAATCTCGCTCTCGCTGAGAACGGGAACGTTTTCCGTCTTAATCTTTACGCTATCCGGATTTCTTCTTGTGAAAACGGCAACAAGCTCAAGGTCGTCGCAATTCTTTATTGCAGCTTCAACGCCTCTTGAAAGATTGCCATAGCCCATAAGTCCGATTCTGATCATAACTCATACCTCCGTGAATTACAGTTTTATTTCACCGTCGAAAACAGTTGAGGCGGGGCCGCTCATATAAACGGAATCCTCTCTTCTGCCCGACCAGTAAATATCAATATCGCCGCCAAGCACGTGAATCGTTACGTCGCAGTCGGTTCTGCCGCCGAGTATCGCCGCAACCGCGGTTGCACAGCAGCCCGTTCCGCAGGCAAGGGTTTCGCCCGTACCGCGTTCCCAGACGCGCATATCAATGTTGTGCCTGTCGATGATTTTTGCAAATTCGGTGTTCGTTCTGTTTGGAAAACGCTCGTGAATTTCAAACTTTTTGCCAACCTCTTCAAGCGGGAAATCCCTTACGTCGCTATCAATAAAAACAACCGCGTGGGGATTGCCCATGGAAACGCAGGTCATTCTGTATTCCCTGCCGTCGACCTCGATTACGTCGTCCACGGCCTCAGCCATTTCCGAGATAACGGGAACGTCCTTCGCCTCAAGTATCGGCGCGCCCATATCGACCTTGACTCTTGAAACAAGACCGTCGTCGCCGATTGTGAGGTCGATGTATTTAATCTTTCCCATCGACTCGATGGTGAGGGAAGTTTTGTCGGTCAGCCCCTTGTCGTAGACGTATTTCGCAACGCAGCGGATACCGTTGCCGCACATCTCAGCCCTCGTTCCGTCGGCGTTGTACATCTTCATTTCAAAGTCTGCAATCTCGGAAGGATTGATAATAATCATACCGTCCGAGCCGATGCCGAAATGCCTGTCCGACACTTTGATTGCCGCTGCCGTCTCGTCTTCAATTTTTTCCTCAAAGCCGTTGACGTAAACGTAGTCGTTGCCACAGCCGTGCATTTTTGTAAACTTCATTTCAGACCTGCTTTACAATTTCTTTCCATTAACTAAAAGTTATTATATCATAGAAAAATATATATCTTCAATATTAAATATTACTAAATATATTGAATATTTAAAAATATTTTTGTGTGTGCTTTAACAGAACATTTTGTGCCCGCTTATTCAATATACACAATAATTTGGTAACTTTATTGACAAAATACACAGTTTTTGCAATTTTTATTTTGACTTTTTGTAACAAACTAAACAAAAACTACTTGATTATTCAACATAATAGTGTTATTATGTATGTGTAAAATTATATTTTTAAATCAACGAGAATATAAATAAAGGAGATGATGTGATGGCTGACTTAAAAAAGGAATATGAATTTCCTCTTTACCTGTTCCACAGCGGCGACAACTACAAGGCATACGAATTCTTCGGTTGCCACAAGGTTGAGGGCGACCGCTACGTTTTCAGAGTATGGGCGCCCCACGCAAAGGCGATAAGCGTTGTGGGCGACTTCAACGGCTGGGACAGCAACGCCTCATATATGAACTGCATTAAGGACGGCATATGGGAAGTTGAAATTGACAACGTTCACGTTTACGACTGCTACAAGTATGCAATAGTTTCACCGAGCGGCGACGTAAAGATGAAAGCCGACCCGTATGCGTTTCATTCCGAAACCCGCCCGGGCACCGCTTCAAAGGTTTACGACCTGAAGGACTACAAGTGGAGCGACAGCGCGTGGTATAAGAAGGTAAGAAATCAGAATGTCCTCGAAAGTCCCGTAAATATTTACGAGGTTCATTTCGGCTCGTGGAAGCAGCACGAGGACGGAAACTTCCTTTCCTACCGCCAGATGGCAGACGAGCTCGTTCCCTACGTTAAGGATATGGGCTACACTCACATCGAGCTTCTTCCGATTATGGAATTCCCGTTTGACGGCTCGTGGGGTTATCAGGTTACGGGCTACTTTGCCCCGACCTCGCGTTACGGAACGCCCGACGACCTTATGTATTTCGTAAACGCCTGCCACAGGGCAGACATCGGAATCATCCTCGACTGGGTTCCCGCGCATTTCCCGAAGGACGCTCACGGTCTTTACGAATTTGACGGTCTTTGCACCTATGAGTATTCCGATATGAGAAAGGGCGAGCACAAGGAATGGGGCACGCGCGTATTTGACTACGCAAAGCCCGAGGTGCAGTCCTTCCTGATTTCGTCGGCTATGTACTGGATAGACAAATACCACTTTGACGGACTTCGCGTTGACGCCGTTGCGTCGATGCTCTACCTCGACTATGCGAGGGAAAACGGACAGTGGGTTCGCAATATCCACGGCGGCAGGGAAAACCTTGAGGCTGTTGAATTCTTCAAGAAGCTCAACTCTTCCCTCTTCAGAGAGCATCCCGAGGTAATGATGATTGCCGAGGAATCAACGGCGTGGCCAATGATTACAATGCCGCCCGACATCGGCGGTCTCGGTTTCAACTTCAAGTGGAATATGGGCTGGATGAACGATATGCTTCGTTACACGTCCATGGACCCGCTTTTCAGAAAAGGAAACCACAACTGCATAACCTTCAGCTTCTTCTACGCTTTCAGCGAAAACTTTATTCTGCCGATAAGCCACGACGAGGTTGTTCACGGCAAGTGCAGTCTTATCAATAAGATGCCCGGCGACTACGATATGAAGTTTGACGGCATCAGGCTCTTCCTTGCGTATATGATGGCTCATCCCGGAAAGAAGCTTCTGTTTATGGGAAGCGAATTCGGTCAGTTCATCGAATGGAACTACAAGCAGGGACTTGACTGGCTTCTTCTCGGTTACGACAAGCACAGACAGCTTCAGGGCTACACGAGAGAGCTCAACAACCTTTACAAAAACACGCCCGCCCTCTGGGAAGTTGACTACAGCTGGGAAGGCTTCCAGTGGATTTCGAGCGACGACAACGCAAACTCGATTATCGCATTCAGAAGAATCGACAAAAACACGGGCGACATTATCGCGGTGTTCAACTTCACGCCGAACGGCTTTGACGAGTACCGCATAGGCGTTCCGTCCGACGACACCTACAAGGTTGTGTTTGATTCCTCGCTTGAGAAATACGGCGGAATCAAGCCAAGACTTTCGGGAACCTACAAGCCCGATACGAAAAAGCCGCTTCACGGCTTTGACCAGAGTATCGGCGTAAACCTTAACGGACTTTCCGCAGTCTATCTTGTAAGGCAGCCGAAGAAGGCAAAGAAGCCTGCTGCAAAGGCTGAGCCAAAGAAGGCAGAAAAACCCGCGAAGAAGACTGAGCCGAAGAAGACTGAGAAGCCCGCAAAAAAGGCAGAGTCTAAGAAAGCTGAGAAGCCGGCAAAGAAAACCGCGCCGAAGAAGGCTGAAAAGAGCGCGGCAAAGGCTGAACCGAAAAAAACAAAAAAGGCGGAAAAGAAAGCCCCGCCGAAGAAAACAGATAAATCAAAAACAAATAAGGAGATAAAAAATGGCAAGAAAAAGTAATGTTGTTGCAATGCTTCTTGCAGGCGGTCAGGGCAGTCGTCTCGGCGTGCTTACAAAGAATATTGCAAAGCCTGCTGTTCCCTACGGCGGAAACTACAGGATTATCGACTTTCCCCTTTCAAACTGCGTAAACAGCGGTATCTACACCGTAGGCGTGCTTACGCAGTATCAGCCGCTTGAGCTCAACGATTATCTGGGCAACGGTCAGCCTTGGGACCTCGACAGACAGAACGGCGGCGTTCACGTCCTCTCACCCTACGAGGCAATCGGCGGCGCAGAGTGGTACAAGGGAACGGCTAACGCAATTTATCAGAACATCAATTTCATCGAAAAATATGACCCCGAATACGTTGTAATCCTTTCGGGCGACCATATCTACAAGATGAATTACGCAAAGATGATTGACTTCCACAAGAAGAACAACGCGGACTGCACGATTGCGGTTCTCGAGGTTCCGTGGGAAGAGGCTTCGCGTTTCGGTATCCTTGCCACAAAGGATGACGACCGCATCTACGAATTTGCAGAGAAGCCCGCAGAGCCCAAGAGCAACAAGGCTTCAATGGGCGTTTACGTTTTCAGCTGGGATAAGCTCAGGAAATATCTCATTCAGGACGAAAACACCGAGGGCTCGGCAAACGACTTCGGTAAAAACATCATCCCGACTATGCTTGACGCAGGCGAGAGAATGTTTGCATTCCCGTTCAGGGGCTACTGGAAGGACGTAGGAACAATCGATTCCCTCTGGGAAGCAAATCTTGATATCATCAATCCCAACGTTGACCTCGACCTTTCCGACACGAGCTGGCGAATCTACTCGAGGAATCCTATGGCGCCGCCCCACTATATCGGCAAGAACGCCAAGGTTGAGAATTCCTCAATCAGCGAGGGCTGCGAAATTGAGGGCACCGTTGACTACAGCGTGGTTTCCTCAAACGTTACAATCGAAGAGGGCGCCGAGGTGCTCTACAGCGTAATTATGCCGGGCGCTAAAATCAAGAAGGGCGCAAAGGTTTACTACGCAATCGTTGCAGAGGACGCAGTTATTGAAGAGGACGCAAAAATCGGCGAGATTCCCGAGAAGCTCGAAAACCCCGAGAACTGGGGCATTCCGGTAATCGGCGCAGGCGCAACAATCACAAAGGGCAAATCAGTTGACCCGGGTGTGATGATTAAATCGGGAGAGGAGGTTTAAACGATGAACGCAAATAAAGTATTAGGCATTGTTTTTGCCAACATTCACGAAGAGGCTCTTGACACTCTCACGTCAATGAGAACAATCGGTTCCGTTCCGTTTTCCTCACGTTACCGTTTAATTGACTTCCCTCTTTCAAATATGGTTGAAAGCGGAATCACAAAAATCGGCGTTGTTACAAACGCAAACTTCCGCTCTCTTATGGACCACGTGGGCACAGGTAAGCCCTGGGACCTCAGCAGAAAGAACGACGGTCTCTACCTTCTTCCGCCGTTTTCATCGGCGTCGGCGTCAATCTGGGGCAACAGAATCGACGCGCTTTACGGAAATATGAATTTCCTCAATCAGTCAAAGCAGACCTACGTTCTTATGTCGGACTGCAACCACGTTCTCAACTTTGATTACTCAAGGCTTTACGAGGCTCACGAGGCAAGCGGCGCGGACATCACAATCCTCGGTGTAAAGGGCAAGCTGCCGAAAAATATTCACTCGGTACTTTGCTTTGACAAGGTTGAGGCTGACGGAAGAATTACCGAGTTCTCGCTCGACAAGAACACCGACGACGAGGTTTTCTATTCCTGTAACATTATGATTATGAAGAAGTATCTTCTTGAAACTCTTGTTACGGCAGCTCATTCAAAGAACGAAATCTCTTACCAGAGAAACATCATTATGGCAAACGCCGACAGGCTCAGAATCAATGCGTTTGACGCAACCGACAGCTTTGTGGGAACGATTGATTCGGTTCAGAGCTACTATGACATTTCGATGTCGCTTCTTGAAAAAGAGAACAGAAACAAGCTCTTTGCATCGCTCATTTCAACCAAGGAAAGAGACGATATGCCCACGATTTACGGCGCTGAGTCAAAGCTTACAAACTCGCTCGTTGCAGACGGCTGTATCATCGAGGGTACGGTTGAAAACTGCATCATTTTCAAGGGCGTAAAAATCGGCGAAGGCACTGTTGTTAAGGATTCAATTCTTATGCAGGATACGATTATCGGCAAAAACGCAAGGGTTAACTGCGTAATCGCCGACAAGGACGTAAACATCAAGGACAACGTTGAGCTTTCGGGCGCACGCTCCTTCCCCATCTGTCTTGCAAAGGACACGAGAATATAGGAGACTGAAGTATGAAAGTTTTATATGTAGCATCCGAAGCCCTTCCGTTTATGGCTTCGGGCGGACTCGGCGACGTTGCGGGCTCGCTTCCCGTTGCGCTGAGAAAAAGATTAATCGGCTGCCGCGTTGTTATGCCGCTTTATGACAGCATCAAGCAGGAATACAAGGACAAGATGAAGTTTATCACTTCAATTTCCGTTCCGGTTTCATGGCGCAGGCAGTACTGCGGCATCTTCGAGGCTAAGGCAAACGGCGTAATCTACTATTTCCTTGACAATCAGTATTATTTCAAGCGCGAGGGAATCTACGGCCACTACGACGACGCGGAAAGATTTGCCTTCTTCGCAAGAGCGGTGCTTGAGATTATCCCCGCAATCGACTGGAAGCCCGACATCATTCACTGTAACGACTGGCAGAGCGCGCTCACGCCCCTCTATTACAGCTGTTACTATGCAAACAGAATGGGCTATGAAAACATCAAAACCGTTTTCACGATTCACAACATCCAGTATCAGGGCAAATACGGCGACGAGCTTCTCAACGACGTTCTCGGTATTGCGCCCGAACACAATAACCTCATCCTCTACGACGGCCTTGTAAACTTTATGAAGGCGGGTATTGAGTGCGCGAATATGGTTACGACCGTATCCCCCACTTACGCCAAGGAAATCCTTGACCCGTGGTTCTCGCACGGCCTTGACCCGATTCTCAATCAGAGAAGCTGGAAGCTCTGCGGTATCCTCAACGGTATCGACACGGTCGGCTACGACCCCGAAACCGACAAGGACATATGGGCAAATTACAATGCCGAAGATTTCTCAAACAAGGCAAAGAACAAGGAAGAGCTTCAGAAGCAGATGGGACTCGCCGTAAGGTCCGACGTTCCCGTAATCGGAATAGTAACGAGGCTTGTCGGCCACAAGGGCGTTGACCTTATGAAAGAGGTGCTTGAAAAGAGCCTCTGCGAGAGGGATTTGCAGTACGTTGTGCTCGGCAGCGGCGAATGGCAGTATGAAAACTTCTTCCGCTATCTGCACGACAAGTATCCCGACAAGGTCGGCGTTACTATCGGCTTCGTTCCCGACCTTGCAAGAAAGATTTACGCAGGCGCGGATATGTTCCTGATGCCGAGTAAATCAGAGCCCTGCGGACTTTCGCAGATGGTTGCGCTTCGCTACGGAACAATTCCGATTGTCCGTGAAACAGGCGGTCTGAAAGACTCCATCACCGACAGCGGCGACGGCGAGGGCAACGGCTTCACCTTCCAGACATACGACGCATACGATATGCTCGGCGCAATCTACAGAGCCGACGACGCATACCGCGGCGGCAGCTGGGACGTTCTCGTAAAGAGAGCTCTCGAATGCGATATGAGCTGGGGCAAGAGCGCAAACGAGTACATCAAGATGTACCGCTCACTGCTTAAATAAGCTGAATTGCCGCTTTGCGGCAGCTAATTTTAGCCTGCGGTTAAGCTAATTTCTGCCTTCGGCAGAGCTAAGAGATAAAAAAAGTGTTCACCTTTCGGTGAACACTTTTTTGTTTTATTAATGATGTTAGATTCTTGCGACGCCGTCTTTGCGGGCTGCATCTGCAACTGCTGCTGCAACTGTGTCCTTAATCCTCGGGTCAAATGCGTGAGGAAGGATGTAGTCGGGATTGAGCTCCTTCTCGTCAACAAGCGATGCGATTGCATAAGCCGCCGCTATCTTCATATTCTCGGTGATGTCGCTTGCGCGAACGTCGAGCGTGCCGCGGAAGATTCCGGGGAACGCGAGAACGTTGTTAATCTGATTCGGGAAGTCCGAACGTCCCGTACCTACGATTGCCGCGCCTGCCTCTTTTGCGAGGTCGGGCATAATCTCGGGCGTCGGGTTAGCCATCGGAAGAACGATGGGGTTCGGGTTCATTGACCTTACCATATCCTGAGTAACGATGCCGGGTGCGGATACGCCGATGAAGATATCGGTGCCTACCATAGCCTCTTTGAGGCCGCCCTTTGTCATAGCTCTGTTGGTAACCTTTGCAATCTCTTCCTTGGAAGGATTGAGGTTTTCTCTGCCCTCATAGATTGCGCCCGTTCTGTCGCAGAGGATAACGTCCTTGAGACCGAGGGTCATAAGAAGCTTTGCGATTGCAACGCCTGCTGCGCCCGAGCCGTTGATAACAGCCTTGCACTCACCGAGCGTTTTGCCGGTGAGCTTCATAGCGTTGATGAGCGCTGCGGAAACTACTACAGCCGTACCATGCTGGTCGTCGTGGAAAATCGGAATGTCGCAGATAGCCTTGAGCTTCTTTTCAATCTCGAAGCAGCGCGGCGCCGCGATGTCCTCGAGGTTTACGCCGCCGAAGGAACCGCTGATTTTGTAGATAACGTCAACGATTTCGTCAACGTCCTTTGTGCGAACGCAGAGCGGGAAAGCGTCAACGTCGCCGAATTCCTTGAAGAGCACGCACTTGCCCTCCATAACGGGCATACCTGCTTCGGGGCCGATATCGCCGAGGCCGAGAACAGCCGTACCGTCGGTTACAACGGCAACCATATTCCAGCGTCTTGTGAGTTCCCAGCTCTTTTTGTAATCGTCCTGAATTGCAAGACAGGGCTCTGCAACGCCGGGGGTGTATGCAAGTGAAAGAGCGTCCTTGTTGTCAACCTTTGCGCGGGCGATAACCTCAACCTTGCCCTGCCACTCGCCGTGAAGTCTTAATGATTCTTTTCTGTAATCCATAATATACCTCTGAACTGATTATCTTTCAATATGGGATGTGATTTTTTTTGTCTCGGGGTACGGGGTATAGCCCTCTTCCCACGGGAAGGTGTAGTCGAGGCCGAGCTCGTCTCTTACTGCGTTGATTTCGCCCTGTACGGACTCGTTAATCGGAACGCCGTGTGCTTCTCTTTCCTTCCAGATTTCGTATTCCTTCTCGCCTGCGATGTAGATTCTCTCTGCGCCGGGCTGCTTTCTTGAAGCGCGGACTGTACGGATGATGTCGCCCGTCTTCTTTCTGCAGATTTCCTCGCCGAGGAAGTGGTTTGTGTCGATAGCGATGAAGAAATGACCGAGGTGGTAAGGTCTGATGTTGCCTTCCTCGTCCTTGCCGTCAAGAGCCTTGCCGTACTCGCCGTCCTGAAGAACGGATGAGAGAAATTCTACGAACATCGCAAATCCGTAGCCCTTATAGCCGCCGAGAGCCTCGCCGATTCCGCCGAGAGTGGTGAGAGCCGCTGTGCCGTTACGGATTTTCTTGAGCGCCTCGCCTGCGTCGCCCTCTACGGGTGTGCCGTCGATGTTGATGATTGTACCTGCGTGAACAGGCTCGTCGATTCTTGCGTAGTACTCAATCTTACCGTTCTGGGTGATTGAGGTTGCGCAGTCAAAGTTAAAGTCGAAAGCCTCGTCCGACGGAACGCCGAGAGTGAACGGGTTCGTGCCGAACATACCCTCTGTGCCGAAGGTGGGGGCAACGGAAGGTCTTGCGTTTGTACCAGTCATACCGATGCAGCCCTGCTCGGTTGCCATTGAGGTGTAATAGCCTGCGATACCGTAGTGGCAGGAATTGCGGACAACAACCATACCCATACCGTATTTCTTAGCCTTGTCAATAGCCATCTGCATAGCCTTTGTGCCGATAACCTGACCCATACCGTTGTGACCGTCAACAACTGCTGTCGTCTCGGTCTCTTTGAGGATTTCAAAATTCGTTGTAGGCGACTGGATACCCGCCTTGATTCTGTCAAGATAGATTGGCTTGAATCTGTTACAGCCGTGACTTTCAATACCTCTCTTATCTGACTCGAGAAGTACGTCTGTGCACATTTCAGCCTCATCTCTCGGAATACCGTAACCTACAAAAGCGTCTGTTACAAAGTCCGTGATTAAATTCCAAGGACATACTACTTTACCCATAATTACATTTCCTTTCTTAAATCGGCGCTGCCGATAGTTTTACATATTTATCTTTCCCAGTTGCGTGAGCGTTCAACCGCTCTCTTCCAGTTTGTATACTTCTTGTTTCTCTCATCGGCGGGCATTGAGGGAACGAAGATTTTGTCAACCTCGCGGTTTGCCTCAATCTCGTCGGTATCCTTCCATACGCCCGTGGCAAGACCTGCGCAGTACGCAGCGCCGAGTGCCGTTGTTTCAACGTTCTTCGGTCTGTTTACGTTTACGCCCGTCATATCCGCCTGAATCTGCATCATAATATCCGAAACGGAAGCGCCGCCGTCAACACGAAGGTCCTTGAGCATAATGTCGGAATCTGACATCATAGCCTCGAGAAGGTCGGTCATCTGGTAGGTGATGCTCTCAAGCACGGCGCGGCAGAAATGCTTTCTGTTTACGCCCCTTGTAAGACCTATCATCGTGCCCCTTGCGTACATATCCCAGTACGGTGCGCCGAGGCCCGTGAATGCGGGAACGAAGTAGAGGCCGTTTGAATCGGGAACCTCAGCCGCAAGCTCGTCGCACTCGGGTGCCGAATGGATGAGCTCAAGCTCGTCGCGAAGCCACTTGATAACGGAACCTGCGTTGAAAGCGGAACCCTCAAGAGAATAGGTAATCTTTCCGTCAAGTCCCCAGGCGATGCCCGAAAGAAGATTTGAGTTTGACCTTACTCTCTTGTCGCCCGTGTTCATAAGAAGGAAGCAACCGGTGCCGTAAGTGTTCTTCGCCTGTCCCTCGTTGAAACAGCCCTGACCGAAGAGCGCGCCGGGCTGGTCGCCGATAGCGCCCGCGATGGGAACGCCTGCAATATCTTCGGTACCCGTGAACTTTGCAAGCTTGCCGTAGATGCAGCTTGAAGGCTTAACCTCGGGAAGCATACTCATCGGAATTCCGAGCTTCTCGCAGAGGAATTCGTCCCAGCAGAGCTTTTCGATATCGAAAAGCATCGTGCGGCAGGCGTTTGAATAGTCGGTTACGTGAACCTCGCCGCCTGTCAGATTCCAGATAAGCCACGTGTCGATTGTGCCGAAGAGAAGGTCGCCGTTTTCAGCCTTTTCCCTTGCGCCCTCAACGTGGTCGAGAATCCACTTGATTTTTGTGCCCGAGAAATATGCGTCGATAAGAAGGCCCGTGGTCTCTTTAACATAATCGCTGAGGCCTTCCGCCTTTAACTCTTCGCAGTAATCGGCAGTTCTTCTGCACTGCCATACGATTGCGTTGCAGACAGGCTTGCCCGTATGCTTATCCCAGACAATAGTGGTTTCTCTCTGGTTTGTGATGCCGATACCTGCGATGTCCTTTGGATTAACCTTGTCAAGACGAAGGCAGGCAATCATTGCGCTGACCTGAGAGAAAAGAATTTCCATCGGGTCGTGCTCAACCCATCCGCTCTGAGGATAGTACTGAGGAAATTCATTCTGCGCCTTGGCAATAATGTTACCTTTCTTATCAAATATAATAGCACGGGACGAGGTTGTTCCCTGGTCGAGCGCCATAATATATTTTTCTGTCATTTTCATTTACCCCTTTCCTGATTTGAACCGTTTCTTCCCTTCACAAAAAAGAAAGAAACAGACATAATTGTCCGTTTCTATTTTACTTTATTTTTATGTTATTGTCAATAAAATAACATTGTATAATACACTTTTTTGAAAGTGTTTATATGTTGTTCTCGATAAAGGTGAGAATATCCTTAACGGTTTCCATTTTTTTAATAATTCTGTCCGGCACCTCAATGCTGAATTCATCCTCAACGGACATAACTATGTCGATAATATCAAGGCTGCTTGCGCCGAGATCCTCAACAAGCATACTGTCTGCAGAGATGATTGACTCGTCTACGTCAAGCTCCTGCGCCAGAATCTTTTTAAGTCTGTCAAATTCCATTTAATTCACCTCGGAAATAAAAATAGTTGTTAATACCCGTTTCTTATGTTATTATCATATTATAAAATTCAACCCGCTTTGTCAACAAAAAATTACAGGATGTGCCTTTATATGAAAAAATTCGCACTTATCGGCTACCCTCTAGTCCATTCCGTGTCGCCCTTTATTCACACGGAATTGTTTAAACTTAATAATATTGACGGCACCTATGAGCTTCTCGAAATACCCGCGGGCGAAATCGGGAATTACACAGAAACGCTCGGGAAGCTTGACGGCTTCAACGTGACCATTCCGCACAAGACGGATATCATTTCTTTCACGACTTCCCTCTCGGATAAGGCTGAGCTTTTCGGCGCGGTCAACACCGTTAAAAATGACGGCGCGCTGAAGGGATACAACACCGACTGCATCGGCTTTATCCGCGCGCTTGAGATTGCGGAAATCCCGCTTGAGGGCAGGGTTCTCGTGCTCGGAAGCGGCGGCGTTTCGCGTATGTTTGCATTCGAGGCGGCGCTTGCCGGTGCGGACGTTACAATCGCTTCGAGAAACGGCGAAACGGCAAATAAAATCAGGGATGAAATCAAGGAAAAGCTCGGCTCTGACTGCGGCGTGATTCCGCTTGAAAACGTCGGCGGCGGATGGGACCTTATCATCAACGGAACGCCCGTCGGTATGTCGCCGAACGCCGACGCCTGCCCCGTAAGCGGCGAGGCTGTGGCGTCGTCAAAAGCGGTGTTCGACGCGGTTTACAACCCGCTTGAAACAGAGCTTATCAGGACTGCGAAATCGCTTGGCAAAAAGTACTCAAACGGGCTTCCCATGCTTGTTTTGCAGGCTGCCGCGGCTCAGGAAATCTGGCTCGGCACAAGCTTTTCGGATTCGGATATTAAGGACATCATTTGCAAAACTCAAGAGGTATTATCAAAATGAACAACATAGTTTTGTGCGGCTTTATGGGCAGCGGAAAAAGCACCGTCGGCAAAGAGCTTGCAAGGATAATGGGCAGAAGATTTATCGACACCGACACCCTTATTGAAAAGGAACAGGGCGTTGCAATCAAGGCGATTTTTGCAACTCACGGCGAGGATTATTTCCGCGACCTTGAATATGAATGCTGCGAGAAAATCAGCGAGCTTAAAAATTGCGTCATCTCAACGGGCGGCGGTGCGCTCACCTTTGAGAGAAACGTTGAGACGCTTAAAAAAGGCGGAAAAATCGTCTTTCTCGACGCGGATTTTGAAACAATCTGCGAGAGAATCGGCGACACGAAAAGCCGTCCTCTTTTCGAGGATATTGAAAAGGCAAAGGCACTTTTTGACGAGCGCCACGAAAAATATCTCGCAGCCGCAGACATCGTTGTCGACGGCAATTTGTCGGCGATGAAGGCCGCTATGGACATAGCTTCAATGTTCAGATAGTTGAAAAATTATTTCATATGTGTTATAATGCTATTTCACAAACCCACATTTTCTTTGAACGAGGTGTTTTATGAGCGGTACAGACGGCGAGATTAAGTACACTTATGATATGTTCAAAAAGTATAAAAATCTGCTTGGAGAACTCACAAGGAAAAACGTTAAGCTCAAATACAGAAATTCGTGGCTCGGCATCCTCTGGAGCTTTATTCAGCCACTTTTATATATGGTAGTTTTATCCGTTGTATTCGGCGGTATCTTCGGCACAAACAAAGCGGACATCGTCTGCTTCCCCGTTTACCTGTTTACAGGCCGACTGCTTTTCAGCTTTTTCACGACCTCAACAAAACAGGCGATGACCACCTTCAGACGGAATCAGGCTATCATCAAAAAAGTATACGTACCAAAGTATATGTATCCCCTTTCGTCGATATTCAGCAACTTTATCAACTTTGCAATATCGCTGATTTGCCTTATCTTTGTATGGATATTCTTCAGGACGACGGGCATCGCAGGGGGCGACGGACTTCGTATCAACGGCTACGCCCTGCTCTGCTGGGTGCCGATGATTATCCTGCTTGTGTTCAGCACGGGCGTGGGACTCATTCTTTCGGTAGTAAGCGTATATTTCAGGGATATTGAATATATCTGGGAAGTTATGTGTCAGCTTCTTTTCTATATGGTTCCGATTATCTACCATCTCAACCGTATCCACACCGACTGGATAAGATATATCATCAAGATTAATCCCCTTTATTCAATGATAGAGCTGTTCAGACAATGCGTGCTCTACAATCAGATTATGAGCTGGCGAATGGTTGGCTACGCAGCTCTGGTTTCGGGAATCACGCTTCTTTTCGGAATCTGGTTCTTCAACAAAAAGAGCGACGACATCATATTCCATCTGTAATAAAAAGACAGGCTGTCTCAAACGAGACAGCCTTATTTTTTTATTATATTTAGTCTATTTCAAATTTTATGCAGACGGGGGTATCGGACTTAAAGCCTTTTACTGCTTTGATTACCATTTCGTCTGCGTTGCGCTCAAATTCAAGGCTTTCGCCGGTTGAGAGAAGCGTTGCCGAGTTTACGAGGAAATCGTGAATATCGCGCTTTCTGAGCGTTTTGATTTTGATATCCTTACCGTTAGGTCTCATCTGGAAGGCGTAGAGGCAGCCGTCCTTATACGTAAAGCGGAAATCGTGCGCCGTAAATTTCTTTTCGTCGCCGTCCTTGAAGAAGCCGCCGTCAGCGTTGACCTTACCCTCGCCGAACTTTTTCCAGAAGGTGGTGCCGTAAATGCCCTCGCCGTTGAGCCTGAGCCAGTCGCCGAGGTCGGTGAGCACCTTGGTTTCCTCGTCGGTAATCGTTCCGTCGGGCTTGGGGCCTACGTTTAGAAGAAGCATACCGTTTTTGCTGACGATGTCGATGAGGTCGCAGATAATCTGGCGCGAGGTCTTGTACTCGTTGTCGGCTCTGTAGCCCCACGACTGCTTGCCGATTGCGGTGTCGGTCTGCCACGGAATCGGCGAAATATCCGTAAGCGCGCCGCGCTCAACGTCGAAGGTTGCGACTGTCGGCGGGAACGCCTCGTGCTTGTAGTTAATAGTAACCTCTTTGCCCCACTCTTCTGCCCTGTTGTAATAGTAGGCGCAGATTTTTTTGAGATAGGGCTTGAAGCTGTGGTTCTGAATCCACCAGTCAAAATAGAGAATTGACGGCTGATATTTGTCGATGAGCTCGCAGGTGCGCACCGTCCAGTCCTCAAGCCATTCCTCGCTCGCGCCCGTTGCGTAAATGTTTTCAGTGGTGGGAGTCATCTCTTTGCCGAGGAACTCGGGGAAGGCAACGGCGGGGCCGTAGAAATCGCGGTAATCGTCGTCGTTTACGTCGCTGTCAAAGGTTCTGCCGGGATTCATAAAGAAATAGTGCTCGGCTCTGTGAGTTGACGCGCAGAAGGTCAGTCCCTGCTTTTCGCACTCGGCCTTGAGCTCGCCCGCAACGTTTCTGTGAGGTCCCATATCAACGGCGTTCCAGCGGTTGAATTCGGTTTCATACATTGCAAAGCCGTCGTGGTGCTCGCACACGGGCATAACGTATCTTGCGCCCGCGTTTTTGAAAAGCTCAATCCATTTTGCAGGGTCGAATTTTTCAGCCTTGAACATCGGAATGAAATCCTTGTAGCCGAACTTGTTCTGCGGACCGTAGGTCTTGATGTGGTACTCAAATTCCCTCACGTTTTTATCGTACATTGAACGCGAATACCACTCGCTGCCGTAGCCCGGAACGCTGTAAATTCCCCAGTGAATGAATATTCCCAGCTTGTCGCGGTAGTACCATTCGGGCGTTTTATGGTTTGAAAGGGATTGCCAGTTATCCTTGTACTTTCCGTTTGCGATAACGCTTTCAATCTGTTCAAGGTATTCCTGCCTGTTCATAAGCCGTCTCCTTTTTATTATATATTACTAAATTTTTGTACTTTAATTGTAGCAAAATAACTAAGATTATTCAATATTAAAAATAAATATTTACACTATAATATAATTGTGCTATTATTAAAGTGCATATATGAATAAATTATGAACAAATGAAAGGGGTAATATAATGAAAACGACAACCAAAAAAGTGTTATCGCTTGTTCTGTCGTTGCTCATGGTTCTTTCGGTACTGCCGATAGGCGCAGTAACCGCAAGTGCCGACAACGAGTATTTCCTGATGGCATACTTCACGGGAAATCTTCAGACCGAACAGCAGATACGCTTTGCTGTGTCTACGGACGGCGTTAATTTCAAGCCGCTGAACGGAGGCAAAGCAATCCTTCAGGAAAAGAGTACGGACACGTATTCCGACAACTCTTATCAGAATACCGACGGCGTACGCGACCCGTACATCTTTGAGGGCGGAGACGGATACTATTACTGTATCGCAACCGACCTTGACGCTACGGCTTACGGTTTCTGGGGCAATCAGTCACAAATGGTACTGTGGCGCTCGGCAGACTTAATCAACTGGTCTGACGCATACTACATCAACGTTGCTCAGATTTGTAACGCCAAGCGCGGCACGTCATATAACAACAGCGATTTCCAGAGAACATGGGCTCCCGAGGTATTCTACGAAAACGGTACATATATGGTTTACTTTGCACTCGCAGGCGGCGACTACAATGCAACGACTATGTACTATATGACCACGGACGACCTTATGGACTGGACGCACTATTCAGCTCCGCAGCAGCTCTACAATCCGGGCGCTGACTCAATCGACGCGGACATCATCAAGCAGAACGGCGTTTACTATATGTTCTATAAGGACGAAACAACCGGAAGAAACACCGTTTGTCTTGCAACCGCAACTGCGCTTACCGGACCTTACAGCTATGTCGGTCAGTTTGCCACATCGTCAACGACGGGCGCTATCGAGGGCTGCGAGGTTTACACTGTGGGCGGCAACTACTATCTTGTTGCGGACCGCTACGGCGCTGCAGGCAACTTTGCCATCTACAATATGGGAAGCAACCTTGCCGCCGTTGCAGCCAAGGGCTCAACAATCAGCGTAACCGACGGCAATCCTATTTCCACCGTCAATGAGACAACGGGCTTCACAAACCTGACTGCACGTCACGGCGCGGTTATGCATATCTCTGCGTCACAGTATGCCGACCTCTGTGAGGAATACGGCGGCGTTACAAGCGACGACGTTATGTATAACTTCACAACGGCGTACAGCAACACGACAACGGGCTGGGCTTACGCTACCTACAACGATTCAAGTCTTCACGACATCGACATCATGTTCAAAGAGAACGACAGCAGCGCTAAAATCGCTCACGATTCGGGCTTTGCAACGCTCAGAAACGCTACGTTTTTTGTAAACGACGCCGACGTTCGCGCAATGCTTCCCGACGACGTTTACACCGTTTCGTTCGACTATTCGCTTGAGAGCACGACAAATCTCAGCGCGCCTATCTTTGCACTCGCAACGGGCGCAGGCGCACCGGAAGTCAACACGGACTACGTTATGATTTTCGGCAACGGCGATATGTATGTAAGAAAGTCGGGCGAAAGCACCGACACCTACGTTGCAACCGCAGCTCTTACGCTCGGCGTAACGTATCATTACGATATCGTTTCGGACGGCACCAACATCACCTTCTACCGCGACGGCGAAGTTGTGGGCAGCATTGCCGCAACAGTTGACTTCCCCGACAGCGGAACAAGATACGCGGCATTCGGTTTCACCGACGGCCATAGCTCCGCAGGCTACGGCTACGGCACATATTCCCACATCAGATTCAGGGATGCGGCCGTTTCGGCAGCAACGCTCAAAGCCGAGTTTGACAAGAACCTCATCTACACAAAGGCGGGCGGCAACGACACGGTAAACGATATGCCCGGCGCTCTTGAGGTTTCAAACGCAAACAACAGCAACCTCGTTGAGCCCGTTATCGGCCACGCGGCTTCATCCTACACTCTTGCAGGATGGGTTAACCCCGGCGACACCGTAAATTACAACGTAATTATGGGTCTCGGCGACAACAGATGGACACCCGCCCCCTACGGCAGATACTTTGCCCTTACCGAAGACGGACAGATTCGCTTCAACTACTGCAGCGGTTCAAACGGCGGCGGCGACTGGAGTGAGCACTATATTGACATCGGCAACACCTTCTCACTCAGCCCGAGCACCTGGTCCTATCTTCAGGTTAACATCGTTCCTATCAGCGACGTACAGGTTAAAATCTGCGTTTGGGTTGACGGCGTTCAGACTTATTCAAACGACATCAGCCTGACAACGAAACTCAGCGGCGCAGACACTCCGGGCGACGACTACGCTTACGGTATGCTCGGCTTTATGCAGCTGCCGACAAACGTTATGTTCCTCGGTAATATGGGAACACCCGGCTGGTTCCATACCGACAACGACACGTCATACGTTAAGGACGTAAGGTTCTACGCTCAGGCGCTTGACCCCGCTACTCTTTACTGCGAGGCTAAGGACGCAAGGGATATGGCGATTGCAAGGGATTACGTTGAGGCAAACTACGTTGACCTCAACACTACTCCCACATTCACCGTAAGACCTTACCACGTAAACGACCCCGTTTCCGACGGCGTTTATTCAAACATCGTTTATTCGCCTCAGAACACGACAAGCTGGTCGGGCAACGGCATCGGCGACACGGCTACGTCAGTAGGCAGAATCGACTTCAAGGTTGCAATGCCTATGAACAGCGTAGCAGTTTATGACGGCGAACACGACGTTATGTTCCCGATTCAACTTGAATCAAAGTGTAACAACACCGGCAACACCTCACATATCATCCACTATGCAAGGGTTGACCAGAGCACCTGCCTTGAGCTTCGTCAGGACTGGCAGGGTTACAGCTCGGCTGCAACCGACGGCAATAGATGGCAGTACTGGGCAGGCAAGTACGTTGACGCAACCGACGATTTTGCTTACCTCGACTCAAGCTCAAACGAATCAAGCGACTCACAGCGTGATGCAAACTCGCGTTTCTGGTGGAATATCCTCTACTACAACGGCACGGGCGACACAAACAACTATTACGAGGTTGACAGAAACATCTCGTTCTACGCCCGCACGAGCTATAAGACGACATCACGTCAGAACAAGTACGGCACGTTCACATCGCTTACAAACAACTATGTAATCAACTATCAGCCGATTTATAAGATTCTCAAAGGAACGACAAAGATTCCGAACACGGCTTATACGGCATACAATTACTACAACAGCGTAGTTAAGGGAAATGAGTGGATGTACACGGATGAATCGCTCAACCAGTACTTCCTCGCTATGTACAAGGTTCTCACCTGTGACCCGAACAACTACACCTACAGCGCAAACACAGAAGCAGCAGTAATCAGCTGTGCAAACGACATCAAGGCGGCTAAGGCTGAGTTTGACGCTATCAACCTTGTAAAGAAGACCTTCACGGTTAACTTCATCAACGACGCGGGCACAACCGTTGACACAAGAACAATCACCGCGGGCGACGCTCTCGGAACGCTTCCTGCAAACACGGCTACAGCCCACGTTGCAAACACAGCAACTCACAACGTTTACAGCTGGGATACGACGGCTCAGACAGTAGTTCGCGACAACACCGATTACAACGAGGTTGCAACCGCTGAAAACTGCACGTTCGTAGACGGCACCCACGTTCCTTCAACGCCTCAGGCAGACGGCTACACCGACAAGGTTTGCTCGGTTTGCGGATACGTTGACGAGAGCCAGAGAGTTTACGACACTATTGACTGGACGGATTACAATGCTGCAAAGGCGGCTCTTGAGGCCAAGCTTGCAGACGACCTCTATTCGGTTGACGACCTTGAGGACATCGACGACCTCATCGCAAACGATACCTACTACAACTACACACCGGCTCAGCAGGCAAACGTAAGAGCTTACTATGCAAACGACGTTGCGACTGCTGCGGCAGCTATCTCGGCAGCGGCAGCAGCTCTCACGCCCGTTGACTACGCACAGGAAACCGCAGACCTTGCAGATTACGTTGAACAGCTTGCGGCTTACGACAGGGATATGTATTCAAAGACGTTTACATACACCCAGACGGTAAACGTTAACGGCACCGACTATGAAGGACTTATCTACGGCAGCGACGCAGACCTTCAGGCATACATCGCAAGCGTGCTCGGCAGCGTAAACACATACGACGTATATCTTAACGAAAGCGTTGTAATGGCAGACGTTCCCTACGGCACCGCGGTAAGAATTAACGGCGACGGCACGGCTGAAACCGTAAACGACATCACGGTTACGAGCGAGGGCGACAACTACGCATGGTACTACTGCTATTCCGCACCTTCAACAAACAACGCAAGGACGGCTTCAAAGTATTACGCAACGGCACCAAGCTACAGCTTCTACGTTCACGGCGACACCTATGTTGAAGCAGTTTCAACAACGAGTACAGAAAACAGCGTTCCCGTAACGTTTATCGCAAACATCAACGGCGCTAAGTTCAAGACCTTCGCGGTTGCATATGCCGACGCTACGACGGGCGAGATTGCAGATATGCCCGCAATCCCGAACTATGCAGGCTACACCTACACGGGAAATTACACGGTTAAGGCAAAGACCGCAGGCGCGGACTTCTATGAGCAGGGCGGCGTATGGTACGCTACGGGCGAGGTTGCAGTAACCTACAACTACGAGGTTGACTCAACCCACGCGGCTGACAATTCATATGAAATCGTCGTATGGTTCCTTGACGGAAACGAGCTTCTTCCGCTCAACGATTACGACACGTATGAGGACGTTTTCGGCGCACCGTCTTCATCGCTTGCTTCAAAGCTCAAGATTGATTTCAACTATAACGAAAAGGTTTACTTCATCGACAGCGAATTCTCGGATTCGGTTGCATCGCTCATCGGCAACGACGTTTACGCATATGCAATGGTAGACGACCTCGACGCTTATGCAGACGGCGAGGGCTACACGCTCACACCGATTGCTTTCGGCGACAGCTACGCCTTCTACGCATACGACAATCTCAACCTCGTTGCTCTTACAGAGCTTGACTATGAGGAAGAAATCGCTACAAATCAGAACATAGTGCTCAATGCACGCGACGGAGTTGCCCCCGTTTACAACACTCAGGGCGGCGTTGAAAAGTTCACGCTCGTCGCTTCCTTTGCGGCAAAGGGCGGCGTAACGGCAACCGAGTACGGTTATCTGTTCACAACGAACACATCGACAACCGCAGCGGACCTCACTCTCGACAAGGTTGGCAAGAACGGCGTTGCAAGAATGAAGTCAACAATGCTCACCTGCGGCAACCAGTTCGTTGTAAACGTTAAGAATCCGAGCACGTCGGTATCCTTTAGATACGTTGCATACGTAACTTATACCGACCAGACGGGAACTCACACAATCTATTCACCTGTATGCTCAGGCGATAACAACTTCTAAGGAGGGCTGATATGACTAAAAAAGAAGAATATGATAAGCCGCTTGCAGAGGTTCTTGAGTATGACCCGAGCGAAGTTCTGACAGCTTCGACAGACCCTGACCTCGGCGACGGACCGGACTACAATTATCCGTAAAAACAAACTAAAGAGGGACGGATATCACCGCGATATCCGTCCCTTGTATTCGGAGAGAACTATGTCAGTTATTATTAAGGATAAAAACATCTTTGTGCTTGACACAAAAAACACCCACTACGTTATAGGCGTGGATGAATACGGCTGCGCCCACAATCTTCACTGGGGCGAAAAATGCCCGACGGAAGACTATGAAATCCCCTTCTCGGGCGATGAGGACAGCAACCACAGAAGCCGCGACGTCTTCCGCGAGGAATACACGGTCTTCGGCGGCACGGTCTACAAGGAATGCGCGATGAAGGCGGAATTTTCCGACGGGTGCAGAGAGCTTGACCTCGCCTTTACGGGATATGAGAGCGGCGAA
This sequence comes from uncultured Eubacterium sp., assembly GCA_905234495.1. Classification (GTDB taxonomy): domain Bacteria; phylum Bacillota; class Clostridia; order Oscillospirales; family Acutalibacteraceae; genus Eubacterium_R. The sequence goes on from CAJOHE010000006.1 coordinate 37,202, forward strand.
AACACGCTTTGCCTGAAATTCAGGGATAAGGTCTACCCTCTTGAGGTTTCGCTTTTATACGCGGTTTTCGAGGGGCTTGATATAATCGAAAAAAGCGTCAGGGTGAAAAACCTCGGCGAGAATGATATTTGCTTTGAAAAGCTTCTCAGCGCCGAGCTCTGCCTGCCCGACACCGAGCCCTACACCGTTCTTAATTCAAACGGCGAGTGGGGCAGAGAGTACTACCCCGTCAGGACGAAGCTTGATGGCGGAAGGCTGATTTTTGAGAGCAGGCGCGGCACGAGCGGCCACAACAATTCGCCGAATTTCGTCGCATACAAAAACGCCGACGAAAAAAGCGGCGAGGTTTACTTTGCAAATCTCGCGTGGTCGGGCTCGTTTGTGACCGAGCTTTACCGCGACGTCAAGGGCGTTACAAGGGCGCTTCTAGGTATGAACGACTTTGACTTTGAGTATGCGCTCAAGGGCGGCGAGAGCTTTGAAGCCCCGAAGGTTATTTTCGGAAGAAGCGTCGGCTTCGGTGAAATGAGCCGCCAGCTCAACCGCTTCGGCGTAAAGCATCATCTGCCGAAGGACTTTGCAGAAAAGGAGCTTCCCGTTCTCTACAATTCGTGGGAAGCTACGGAATTTGACGTCAGCGCGAAATCGCAGTCCGAGCTTGCGAAAAAAGCTGCTGCCGCGGGCTGCGAGCTATTCGTTATGGACGACGGCTGGTTCGGTCAGAGAAAGGACGACCACGCAGGTCTCGGCGACTGGTACGTCAATGAGGATAAATTCCCGAACGGTCTTGACGAGCTGATTGAAAACGTAAACGCGCTCGGTATGGACTTCGGTCTCTGGGTTGAGCCCGAGATGGTGAACCCCGACAGCGACCTTTACAGAACGCACCCCGAGTGGGCGTACCACTACCCCACCCGAAAGGCGCACGAAATCAGAAATCAGCTCGTGCTCAATATGACGAGAGCGGACGTGCAGGAATACATTTTCGGCTGCATTGACGAGCTTCTTTCAAAACACAACATCGCCTATATCAAATGGGATATGAACCGTTCTCTTTCCGAGACGGGCGCGGAAAATCTTGAATATCCGAAAATGCTCTGGTACCTTCACACGAAGGCGGTCTACGACATTGTTGACAGGCTAAAAGAAAAGCACCCGACGGTGCAGTTTGAAAGCTGTTCCTCGGGCGGCGGAAGGTCTGACTGGGGTGCGCTTGCGCACTACGATATGGTCTGGACGAGCGACAACACCGACGCAATCGACAGGCTGAAGATGCAGAAATATTACGCCCTCACCCGCCCCGTAAAGACGATGCGCGCGTGGGTTACCGACGTAAACTGGTACAACAGAAAAACCCCGCTCGACTTCCGCTTCAACGTTTCGATGCGCGGCGCGCTTTCGCTCGGCGGCAACCTCAACAACTACAGCGATGAGGATATTGCCGAGTGCAGGAAATATGTTGAGCTTTACAAGGAAATCAGGGGGCTCGTTCAGTTTGGCGACCTTTACAGGCTTCTTGACCTTGAGCGCGACGAGGTCAGCGCAGACCTCTATATGAGCGCCGACAAAACCGAGGGCGTGCTCTTTGTGGCAGCGGTCAACACAAGCTGTATGAAACCGCCCCAGCCCCTGCATTTTGAAGGGCTTGACGACGGAAAGATTTACACGTTTGAATATGACGGCATACGCTATGAAAAGAGCGGCGCATACCTCAGAAACGTCGGCATAGTCATCGACGTGAAGACGCAGTATTATAATAGGATTATTAAAATTAAAATAAAATAAATAAACAGAAAAAACAACCGTGGACTCATTGTCCACGGTTGTTATTATTTTTGTCACGGTTATGCCCTTTTCGGGAGCCTTATTCGGGATATGTAAATGTTGACGTATCCGTATTGATGAAGTTTGCAAAGTATTGCTTTGAAGCATTGTACTTGCTGTCCTTATTCATAACCGCATAGTCCTTCGCGTTGATGATTCCGTCCTCGTTTACGTCAAAGATGAGTACGGGAACATTGAGCGAGGATGAATTGTAAGTACCGGAAAGCGAATAATCTCTGTCGAGGATTCCGCTGCCCTTTACGGATACCGTGCAGTCATAGTTCATCGGAACGCTTATCTGAGCAACGCCGTTGTTGTTTGTGGTGCCCGAAAGTCTTCCGTTTACATAAACGTCTGCGCCGCCTACGCCGATTGAGCCCGACTGGGCTGTCTTCGTCTCAAGAACGGTTGCGCTGAAGGCGACGTTCTTATATGCGGGGGTACCGCTCAGTTCAATCTTGTTGATACCGATGTTGCCCTTTGTGATAAGTTCAAGCTCGTCGCCGTTTACTGCTTCGCCGCCGTTGATGAATATCATCAGGTAGAGATACTGCTGATTGTCGCAGGCGCTCGGAAGCGGAAGATTTGAATACGTTTCAACCGTATCCGATGAAGCGTCGTTTGAGATTGACCTCGAGTTGGAGTTTGCAACGTAGGTGTAGTTTGAACCGTCTGTGCTGTAAGCAATACCCCAGTCGCGCGGTCCGTTGTTTGAGCTGAGCTGCTCAAGGCTGAGAGTGAGGTTCTTGAAGCCTGCCGTGCTCGTTTCAATCGACCAGTAACCGATGTCGGAAGCGTTCGGGTTATCCCTGTGGTTCTTGTTGCCCGAGAACGGATTTTCCGCGTCGTAAGCAACCTTTACGCCGTAGGTGCCCGTGTAGCTGAGAGGCGCCGGATAGCTTCCGTTCGGGTACATTGAAAGCGCACCCTCGTTTGCGCCGCTCGTGCTTGAAAGCGTGTAGCCGTCGCTGCTGATATAGTCCTCAAAGAGCTTCGTGGTGCTGTTGTAGTTGAACTTGACAACCGTGTCGCCCTTGTAGTAGTAGGTCGCGGTGTTTACAACGCTTTCGTTTTCGTCTTCCTCAACCTCAACCATAACGGTGTAGGCGTCCTGACGGGTTTCGTCAAAGCCTCTTACCGTTGAAAGCTGAATTCCTGTTTCGGGAACGATGCCGTTCTGAACGATTGAGCCCGTGCTGTCGAGAACAACGTATTTCATCGGCATACCGTCGGGGCTTATGTAATTGATTACGCCCGAAGCGCCGAAGTAGTTTGTGGACTTGTTTGTATAAGGCATCTTGTAGGTGCCGTCGTCATCGCCGCTGACGATAACGTTGTTGATGTAGAGATTGCCCTTCGCCTGATTGTTGTGAAGCGTATTGCCCTCGTTTGTAAGGTTCTCGGTCGTTGCAAGACGGATGTAAACCTTCTGCAGATTTTCGCAGGCCGAGGGAAGCTGCGCGTCAACAATGACGTCCTCAAGCATCCTGTTTGCAGGAAGCACAACGTTTGAGCGAACGTTATAGAAGGTGACGCCGTCGGTGCTGTACTGAAGAGTTACGCTCTTCGGTCCCTGAGCGGTTGTGTAGCCCTGGCACGAGAAGCGGATATTGCTGTAACCAGCGGTTGAAACCTGATAGGTGAAGCCGGAATCCTCGCTCCAGTATACGCCGTCATCGGGCGATACAACGAAGGAAGCGTTGCTTGCCTTCCAGTAAGGAACGTACTGGGTTGTGCCGTCGGCATACGCGGTCATCTTTCCGCTCTCGCCGTATACGCCGCCCGTTGAAGGAACTGCGCCGGAGATTACGTCCGTTGAATAATCCTCATAGATGAAATCATTGATGTCAACGCCTCTGAATGTGTAGGTCTGAGTTGCTGTGTCGGACTGAATCTCGTTGAAGTATGAATATGCGCTTACGGTAACCGTATCGCCGTATGCAGCCGTAGCCGAATCAAACGGATTGAACGCGCCCGTGTAGAGCGAGTAATTCGTTCCGTCGGTTGAATAGTAAACGTCCGCGCCGCCGTTGTTGTCGGTAATCGTTGCGGTGTCCGTATTGTAAAGCGAGGTGTTCGTTGAGAACGAGGGCGCGTTGAGCTCGGTTACAACCGCCGTCGAAACGCCCGTTACGGCAACGTTATTAACCGCCGCGTCACCGCTCAGCGAGTTCACTATTGCAATTCCGCTTATTGCGATATCGCTTGCAACCGTCATACGGATGTATACCCTGCTCTGGTTTGCGCACTCCGCGGGAAGCGAAACCTCGTCAAAGGCAGGATACATCGTCTTGTTTGCAAAAAGCGTATATGTGGTGTTCGCAATGTCGGTGAAGTTTACGCCGTCGAGGCTGTACTGAAGCTTCCAGTCCCTCGGTCCCTTGTTGGTCGCGCCCACTCTTCCCGAGAATTTGATATCCTCGTAGCCGAGAGTTGAAACTGAGGTTTCAAAGTAGGGATATGCGCCCCACGCGATACCGTTTGTCTTCGAGGTTCCAATAATCGGAACCTGGTCGCCGACGCCGTCGGTCTTATAGATATCGCTCGAGCTTGACCACTTGATTTCGGACCTTGAGCTAGCGGTAACCGAAGCGCCGAGGCTTGAGGTTGCCATATTCTCGCCCGAGGTAGCCATATAGGTGTAGTTGCCTGAGTCGACAAGAGCCGTCGGGTCGGTTGAGTAGCTGTAGTCCCACGCGGCAATCGTTCTCTGATAACCCTGGGGCTTACCGCCCGTTGCAACCTCGCAGGTGTTTGAAACCGCGCTGTCGGTAACGTTTGAGCCGTCGCCCGTTACGGAAAGGGTGATGTCGCAGCCCGCGTCAGCCGACGTTGTCATATATGTATCGGAAGTAGCGCCGCTTATTGCCACGCCGTCCCTCATCCACTGATATGTTACGCCGCCCACAAGCTCGTTGCCATATGCGTCGGTAACGGTTGCTTTGAGCTCGGTATCAATGTATGAGCTGTCGGGAATTGAAACGGTTGCGGTGCTCAGAGTGTTTGGAAGAATTCTGAACGTCGACTGCTTTGATCCCGTGTAGTAGCCTGCGCCCGTAAGTGTTACGCGGGCGGATGAGCTTGCATTTGTATTGTTCGTATATCTTGCGGTGTAATCAACGCCTTCGGTAAGGTCAACGCCGCTGTATGAAACGATGTAGCTCGGAATAATCGGTGCGCCCGTGTAGAGCTGATTTGAAAGCGAGCGTACAACCGCCGAGTTGAGGCTTCTCTTAGGAATCTGATTGTCTATCCATTCGGTTCTTGCGGTGAACCACGTGTTCAGTCCCGAAGCGATGCTTGCTGCGTTGTAATCGCTTAAGTCGTGACGCAGAGAATTCATCTTTCCGCTCTTTTCAACCGTTGCGGTGTATTCCGCCGTTGATTTGAGAGTGCCCGTGCTGTCAACTTCGGCGCCGGTAAGAATGAGCGTTGCGGGTCTGATGGTGTTGTACCAGCGAGCCTCTGCCGACGTCCAGAAGTCGGTGCAGTTGTTTGCAAGAGCCGCATAGAAGGAATACGGGGACTGCGCGTCCGTTGAGTAGGTCGTCGAGCTGTCGTCGGTTCGCCAGCGGTAAATTCTTACAAACTTTGTGTACCAGCCGTCGGATGAAGTCCATGAATAGCCCCATCTTGAACCGCTGTCGTTGTAACCCATCGAGTTATCCATATCCCATACGGGACCTGCATAGAGCTTTGAATCAACGCTGTCCGAATCCTTATAGAAATATGTGGACGACGTTGACGAGTCCATATTCTTAAAATATTCCTGCGTCCAGTAATAGATTACTGCGGAATCCGAATCGAGAAGTTCATCCCATGTCTTGCCCTGATACTCTGCTGCGGGCGCGGGGTTTGTGCACGATGTTGCGCCGTATAACTGAGCGCTTGAAAGCGAGCTGCAGGACGTTGTTGTAGACTCTGACGGAACAACGCCGCCGTTATAAATTGCCCCGCCGAGAGCGTAGAGAAGGTTGTATGAATAGTACGCCATATTCCTTGAGGCATAGTCGGTGCTCTTCATAACCCAGCCCTGACGGTTGTAGGCGCAGAAGCCTGCGTTTTCCTCATACCAGCGCTTTGAGATTTCAAGCTCGTAGAGATAACCGCCCGTAAGGTCGTCGGGGTCCTGAAGCGAGGTTGAATAGTGCTTTGCACCTACGGTGTGACCGGTGAAATCTCTCTGAAGAAAGCCTGAACCGCTCGTGGTTTTATTCTCTGTATAAACGGAGGTGCCTGTCAAATCTGCGGGGGTGATTGCGCCCGTTGTCGGGTCGGCTGTGCCGTTTGCAATTTCAAGATTTTCGTAGGCGTCGTTTATATTGATTCTGTTTGATTTGATTTCAACCTTTTCCGCAAGCTGATATGAGCCGTAATACTGCTGATTTACATAGAGGTCAACAGGCTTACAGGAAGGCTGATACTTTACGCCGATATATTTTGCAAAGTCGTATGAAAGCTGATTCTTGATAAGGGTGTCGTCGCCCGAGTTTGCAAGCAGGCACCACTTCTTTGCGCTTCCCATACCGAGAAGCGAGGTCGAGGTTGCAAGCTTTACGTTATAGGGGTTTTTAACGTTACCCGTGCCCCACGTACCGTTGCCGCGGCCTGACATTTTCGTCATCTCGCCCATATAGTCAACCGTACCGTCGGGACGTACAACCATAATAGTTCCCGCCTCGGAAGTCGAGTGGTCGGAACTGTTTGTGATTGTTTTGATTGAGCCCGAGTTTGTGTCGATAAATACGGAACCTACGTCGCCGCTCTTGATAGCGGTAACGGTGTAGCTTGTATTGCCGACTACAACGGGAACGTCAATAGTCGTTCCGCCCTCGTTGATTGAGGCGAAAGCATCGGTCGTGTCACCGCTCTGAATAACGTAGCCGTTGATGCTGAGCGTCTGTCCCGTGGGCGCCCAGACGGTCAGCGCGGAAAGGTCGGCATTTGACGGGAAGAACCAGTAGTAGTTATCCGAGCTGGTGCTTCTTACAAACGGTGCAATACCGCCGAGAATACCCGTCTTGTTTGTTCCGTTGTTAAAGGCGTCAACCTTCGTCTGGTCAAGAACATTGTCGGGGTCCGCCCAGACGGGGGCGTATTTGCCCTCAACCTTAAGCGGGCTCTCCGCTGCCTCCGAGGTAATCGGAAGCGCAACAAAGGTTGTCATTACCAGCACTACTGCAAGTAATAACGACAATGCCTTCTTCATTCTTTTACTCATTTTCATTCCCCCTCACCCTGCAAAAAGCAGGGCTTAATATAGCACTTTCGGGAAGGCATTTCTGCCTTCCCTGAAAATTCTGTTAAAGCGACGCTGTTCCTATGTTGCCCTTCCAGGTAACCTTGCCCGAAGCGGACGAGGTCGACGCGCTTGTTGCCCCGCAGGGGGAACAGATGAACGCGGTTGTGTCGGAAGACGAGGAATAGTCGCCTGCGCTGATTGTTGTCGCAGCCCTTGAGGTTGCAACAACCGTGTACTGACCGCAGGACGTCGGTGTTGAATTAAGACTTCCCGAAGCGGTCACAACGCCGCCGTTGATTTCAAAGTAGCCGTTTGAAGCGCCGTTGATAACCTTTCTTACCTTGAGGGCATATTTGCCAGTTGAGGTTGCGGTTACCGTAAGCGTTCCGCCGTCTATGATAATCTGGTTGTCGGCGTCAATTCCGTCGGCGCAGTTTGTTGAATAAATCGAACTGATTGTCACGGTTGAATCGGCGGAAACACCGTCCGCGTCAACGCCGTCAAGCTCGAATTTATTGCAGTGAATACCGTCGCCGAGAGATTCAATATTGATGCTTGCGCCCGAATTGATGAGCACCTTCTTATCGCAGGATATGCCCTGCTTAGCCTTACTCGTTATGTAAAGCGTTGAATTCTTGATTGTAATAGACTCAGTTGAGCAGATGCCGCTGAGGTTTGCACCGCCGTCGATATATGCCGTGCCGTGTCCCTTTATGCCGAGCTTGCACTCGCTGTAAATCGTACCATTTTTACCGCTGCCGTTTGCGGTAAAGCTGTTTGTGCCCGTGAACGAGAGTTCAACCTTGGGTGCGGCTGTGTTGAGCGACGAGCCCGTCGTGCCGAGTCCCGAACCGCTTTCCTCGCTGTCGGATTCCTTGTCCTTGACAGCGTCCGCGTTTACAAGCTTTACAGCCGTCTTTTTCTGGGTATTGATTGTAACGTTGTTGAATTTAACCTCAACGTCGTCCTCAACGTGAAGCTCAAGAACTATCTGACCGAGGAAGGAATCGGTTTCGCTCGTGATATAGTACTTGCTGTTGTCGCCCGCGCCGTCGATATGAATCTCGGTGCCGCCGCTTGCAACGCTGCCCTCAACGCTGACGTTTGTCGCGTCGGTCTTGACCTGACCGTTTTTGCTGAGAACGATACAGGTATATCCTGCGGTCGGATCATCCTCATCGCCGCTGTCGTCGGGCGCCTGAGTTGTTGGCTCGTCAGCAGGCTTCGTGGTGGTTTCGTCCTGTTCCTGCTGCTTCTTGTCCTCTTCCTGCTGCTTCTTGTCTTCTTCAACGACCTCGTTAAGACCCTTCGCGTCCTTTGTGTCCTTAGCGGTGGTCTTGTTGCCCTTTTCGTCGGTGACCGTCTTGGTGCCGTCGGCATTTTCCTCAACGGTTACGTTGATGGGCGTGGCGTTGTCCTCGGAATCAAGCTTTATGAAGAGGTGGCTTGTTGAGTCAAGCTTTGTCGAAACCTTGAAGTATTCCTCCTTGTCGCCGTCCTCATCATAGTCCATTGTGTCCTGCATAGCGATGATGTAGCCGTCGTCGTCTGCAAGGGACTTAACCGTTACAAGCTCGTCGTTTTCATAGACGAGGGAATATACTTCGTCGGTGAGGTCAACAAGGATTACCGCCTTTAAGTTCGGGTACGCCGTCTGGTCAAGCTCGTTGCCTGCGGCATCCTTCACGCTCATTATGTATGCGGCAATCATAGTCGTGCCGTCGCAGCCGTAAATCGGTACGAGCGTGAGCACGTTGCCGTTGTTGTCGGTAAGTTCAAAGGTGTCGGATTCATCTTCCATAAGCATATTTACGCTGATAACGTCGTCCGAATCTTCGACGACCTCAACGTTTTCGTCAAGGTTTCCAACCTTGCCCGAGCAGCCCGAGAACGCCGACGCAATCAGCGCCAGCGCAAGCAGTATGCACAGTATTTTAAACGGTGTTTTTTTCAAAATGTCCACCTTCTCGGTTCTGTTCTTTTTACTGGAAATGGAAGCTCCTAACCGCTTCCTGCTCTGTTGAAAGCATAATCTTGAGGTTGCCGTTCATAGCTCTGAGGTCGTCGAGCATTTCGCGAATCTGTTTGTCGTCCTTGAGCTGAACGTTGTAGCTGAGCTCGAAGAGAGCGCCGAAGTCAACCGACTTAACTCTCATAAGCTTGTAGCTGTTTGTGTACTTTTCAAGCGTTTCGTCGAAAGCGCCCACATAGTTGAGCGTTTCGGGAACCGTGATTTTAAGAGTGTAGGTGTCGCCCTTCTTGCCCGCATAATTCGTAACGTGAAGAAGGATGATAACCGCAAGGATTATCAGGGTTGCAACCGCTGCATAGAGCCAGTAGCCCATACCGCAGGCAAGGCCCATAACAACGCTCATAAATACAAACGCGATATCCTTCGGGTCGCCGGGCGCCGAACGGAAACGGATGAGCGCAAACGCACCTGCAAGTGAGAAAGCTCTTGCAACGTTGTTTCCGATTAAGAGGATTACGATTGCAACTATCGGTGCAAGCAGGATGAGCGATACGCAGAACGCCTGGCTGTAGCCCGCCTTCTTGTGGGTTAAAAGATACACAAGGCTGATTACAAAGCCGATTACAATCGCGGGCACCAAAATCTTGATAACGCTTACGAGCGTTAAGCTTTCAGCCGATGCGCCTGTGACAGCTTCGCTGATTAATTCGTCAAAATTCATAACTGTTCTCCTTTTTGTCAGACGTTTTCAAAGTAGTCAAAGTCCACTTCGTTTCCGTCTTCATCTTCCAATTTGTATTCAAGCGCGTGATTTTTTGAATCCTGCTTGTATTTTGTACCGTATTTTGAAAAGCCGCGGCTGAAAAGCTCGTTCTCGCTCAGAAGCGTCGTGAGCCAAAGCGGCATAGCGCCGAGTATTTTTATTTCCATTATGTACTCGCCGCCGGGAAGCAGCAGCTCGTCGTCCTCGCTCTCGCCGAAAACAAAGTTTTTCCTTCTCACCCTGACGTTGCGGTCAAAGGTCATACGGAAGTTTTTGTCTTCCTTGCCGAAAAGCGCCAGCCTGTCGTACTGAACGTAGAGCGCGGGATGCACCTTGTTGATTTTGAAATAGTAGGCAAGCTCCTTTGCAACCTGCTGCGAAAGATAATCGTTCGTTTCGGGAAGGATGCCCTCGTTTACAAACGGCTCAATCTCTTTGATTTTCAGCTTGATTCGCCTTTTGTTGCCCTGACCCTCGCTCTTTTTCTTTATTTCCATAAAGATTTTGTCCTCGGGGTCCTTTTTGTCGTAATAGGAACGAAGCCTCATTTTTTCCTTATATACGGGCTTCGAGGAATTCTGCCTGATGACGTCGTGATTATCGGTATCATAGTAAATACTGTATATCCTGTATTCGTTGCCGCCGATACAAAACGGGTCAAGCTCCATATATTCAAGAAGGACGGGCAGTATTTCATCAAGCTTTTCTTTGGTAATAAGATACTTTTTTTCATACCTTTTAAAGGTAGCAATAGCCATACCGCTCCCCCTTTCGCTTGTTATAAATATTCAGCAAAAAAGTTCCGTGGCGGAAATCTTTGCTCTTTACGTATTAATTATTATATATTAGGCGGCGGAAGTAGTCAAGCGAAAAAGAGTTAAAAAATGTAAACATTGTGCATAAATGCTGTGAATAAAAATACGTTTTGCGCAAGAATATTCATAATTCGTTTTTATTTGCATTTTTAAGGCGTAAATGGTATAATAATTAACACGAGTAAATTATTTTACATTTGTAAATGAGGTTTATAATTATGCAGGATAACAAAACATCTGATACGGCTAAAAACGCAGAGGCTCTCGACCTCAGGGTTAAGAGGACGAGAAGGGCTATTCGCAGCTCGTTTTTTGCCCTTCTGAAGGAAAAGGATTTTGAAAAGATTTCCGTCAAGGATATCACCGACCTTGCGATGATAAGCAGAAACACCTTCTACCTTCACTATGCGGACAAATACGAGCTTCTTGACAGCGTGTGTGACCGTCTGCTTGAAACGCTTTATTCAAAGGTTGCCGCAACCCTCAGCGAGGCAAAGAAAAGCGAATTCACGGTTGACAGCGTTGCCGCGGTAATCAGGACGGGTATCGTTGCCGTTATCGACGACAGAGAGGCGTACAGCATTCTTCTTCGCGGAAGCGCGAGCGACATTATGACCGCCAAGCTTCACAACATAATCTATTCGATTTTCGAAACGCTCAAGGCAGAGGTTGAGGGCATCGACGGCTGCACTATGGAATACATCGTTTCGGGTATGACGGGCGTTGTGAAATACTACGTATATAACGACGCTGCAAACCTCAACGAAGAGAGCAAAACCTTTACTCTCATCCATCTCGGCACGATTATCGACATCGTAAACAGAAAGAGAAAAAGATGAAAAGAAACGAAAACAAGCTAAGCTCGAAAAACCTGAAAATCAACACGAGAATCATAATCACCTCGGCGCTCGCAATCCTTATTCCGATTGTGATTATCGTTGCGTTTTCGCCTGTGTTTGTGAATATGTTCAACACGATTTTCAATATGTCCTCGGTCACGACAAACTCGTATTCAACGATAAATCAGGCGCAGTGGTCGCAGACGATGTCGGCGATTTCAAACGACCTTACAAGCGGTATGTCCGAAGAGCAGAGCTACGCCGCAATAAGGAATATCGCGGCAAATCTCGAGTCGTTTGACACAAGGATTTACATCGAAAAAAACGGCGAGGTGTTCTATAAAACCGAGGGCGCGGACAACATTCCCGAGGACGCTCAGAAAATTTCACCGTTTGAGAGAAGCGACAACGTGAACCATTTCGGCAGCAACGGCCTGCTTCTTGTAAACAACACCCAAAACGCGACCGACGAATACTTTATCCTTATTGTAAACAGCAATTACACGGTAAACGACGCGTCGCAGAGGCTCTCGTTTGAAGAGTTCAAAAACCTGATTTTCGGCAGGACGGGACTCATCATTCTGGCAATCATTCTTCTGTTCATCATAGCGATTATCGTCACCTCGTTCGTCACGGCGCAGACGATTGTAAAGCCGCTCAAAAAAATCTCGGTCGGCGCTGAGGAAATCGCCAAGGGAAACCTTGACTATCAGATAGACTACCACTCAACAAACGAGCTCGGTCAGATGGCTGAAAGCTTTGACCATATGAGGCTGAGGCTTATGCAGTCGCTTCGCACTCAGTCGGATTCCGAGCGCAGAAGGAAGGAGCTAGTGGCGGGAATCGCGCACGACCTCAGAACCCCGCTCACCTCGGTCAAGGGCTATGCCGAGGGGCTTCGCGACGGTATTGCCGGCACCCCCGAAAAGCAGAGCCGCTACGTTAACACAATCTGCTCGTCGATTGACAGCACCGAGAAGATTCTCGACGACCTTCTCGCCTATTCAAAGCTTGAGCTTGACTCGTTTGAGCTGAATCTCGAAAGCGTGAACGTGAACGAATTTTTCCTCGACGGCGCCGAGGAAATCAGGGCGGAACTTGAGGCTGAGGATTTTGATTTCAGCTTTATGACAAACTGTTCCGATTCGGCAACTCTTCTGCTCGATTCCGACAGGTTTACAAGGGTTATTCAGAACATTGTTTCAAACAGCATAAAGTACCGAAAGCCCGATGTGAAGGGCGAATTCAGCCTTCGCATCAGCGAGTATCAGAGGACTGTCATCATTGAGCTGACCGACAACGGAACCGGCGTGGACAGGGAAAATCTCGGCAGGATTTTTGACACTATGTACCGCGCCGACCCCGCAAGGTCGGGCGTTTCGGAAGGCTCGGGACTCGGGCTTTCGATATGCCGCCAGATTGTTGAGCTTCACGGCGGCTCAATCTGGGCGACGGGCGAAAAGAACAAGGGCTTATCAATCTACATTTCAATGCCAAAGGAAGAGAAAAATGAGTAAAATTCTGATTATTGAAGACGATAAAAACATATTGCAGCTTGAGATGGACTACCTTGAGGCAAATAATTACAGAACCGAGACGGCGGCTGACGGGGCGCAGGGGCTTGAGCTCGCGCTTAAAAACGACTACGACCTCATTCTGCTCGACCTTATGCTGCCGGGGCTCGACGGCTTTGAGGTGTGCAGGAAAATCCGCGAAAAAAAGGACGTGCCGATTCTGCTCGTAAGCGCGCGCAAGGAAGAGGCGGCAAAGATAAACGGTCTCGGCTTCGGCGCCGACGACTACATTGTAAAGCCGTTTTCACCGAGCGAGCTCATCGCGAGAGTGAAGGCGCACATCAGCAGGTATCAGAGGCTCACAAATTCCGTTCCGTCGGGCGAAAACAAGATTGAAACCGACGGTCTCACGCTCAATAAGCTTTCGGGCGACGTGACGCTCGGCGACACGCCGATTGTGCTCACGAAAAAGGAATTTGACCTGCTCTTCCTTCTCGCATCAAACCCGACGACCGTCTTTTCAAAAAACGAGCTTTTTGAAAAGGTGTGGGGCTACGATTCCCTCGGCGACACCTCCACCCTCACCGTTCACATAAACCGCCTTCGCGAGAAGCTCAAGGCGGCTGACGGCGACAGCGAATTCATCAAAACCGTCTGGGGAAGAGGATACAGATTTAAATAGTTAAGAGTTTAAAGTTATTAACTATTAACTGCAAAATGTGCTTTTAAAGCGCATTTTGCCTTGTCTTACACAAAATTCTGCATTTTTGAGGTGCAAAGCAATTTTGAAATAGAAATTTTCGTTAGAACAATGAATAAAAAGGGATTAAGGCTGACGCCTTAATCCCTTTTTTGAAGCAGTTATAGCGAAAAAGAGCATTTCAAAATCTATTAAATCCCTGTGTTCAATGCCCTTTAGTTCCGGACTTTTTTCTTTTCAAATTTGTTTATAAAGAAATCGAGGATTATTCTGAAAAGTATTCCGCCGAGGATTGAAATTATCACCACGGCGAAGGGCGTGAAGCCCTTTGATATGATAACCCAGTCGGCTTTCTTGAAGCGGGAAAACATATAGTCGGACACGAGAAGTATCTCGAGCGAGGCCTTGCCCGTCCACGCGAGCGCCCACGTCAGGGGCTTTATGTATTTCTGCAGCACGTCCATCGCCTTGCAGGTGAAAAGCGAGAGCGACGGGGCTATGAGAATATACGGATACCACCACAGGCCGTAGGGCGTGAGAAGCGAGTGATATCTGAAGTAGACGATGCCGAGCGCGGTCGTTCCGACGACGAGGGCGAGGGCTGAGAGCGCCCACCTTTTGCCGTCGTTTTCAAGCTCCTTGCAGTTTGCCGAAAGGTACATTCCCATAATGAAAATCGGCAGGCGCGAAAACGCCATAAGCTTCTTGTTTTCAAAGAATACAAACGAAATCACGAGCGTGATAAGCATAAGGATAACGAGGGTTTTCGTCCTGTTTTTGCTCTCTTTCAGAAGCGAGTAGAGCACGGGCGAAATGAGATAGAAAAACATTATGGCATAGATGTACCAGTTACCCTGATTTTTCATATCGAGCCAGTAGCCCGTGAAGGTTGCAAAGCCGAGAGCCTCGGAAAAAGTGTAGTGAATTTCAAAGAACAGGGCACCGAGGACGATACATATAATAAGATAGAGCCACCATGTCGGCGCGATTCTCTTTATTCTGTGCTTGATGAAATCGGCGGGGTTGTTTTTCATCAGCGAGTTATAAAGCCCCATTCCGCTGACGAGCATAAAAATGTCAACGCCGCCGTAGCCTATGCCCTTTACAAACGAAACGGCGGTATTTATTTTGCTGAGCGGAAGCAGGTCGGTCGGTATCTGCGAATGGAAAAAGACCACCCAGAGTATCGCAAGCCCCATAAGCTCAGACCTGTATTTTGAAAGGTAGTAATAAGCCGGCTTATCGTGTTTCAAGTGAATATCCCCTTAAATCAATATCTGTAAAAATTATAATATTCAACCCCTCAAAAGTCAACCGCCCACAAAACACTTGACAATAAATATATTCGGTTATATAATAGTTGCAACAAAAGCGAAGACGGAGAAAAGTACTGCGAAAATGTACCTCAGCGAGTGCGGGACGGTGGAAGCCGCATGGCAACAGTCGCACGAAGAACACTTCCGAGCTGCAATCCGAAAGGCGAAGCCGAGTAAGTGCGCCGCATGCCAAGCGTTACTGTGGCAGGCTTTTAACGAAGCCGTAAGTGGCTCATTTGAGCAATATAGGTGGCACCACGGGTTACACAGTCACTCGTCCTATAGCAAGGGACGAATGACTGTTTTTTTCGTCCTAATTTTCAAAAAGGAGTGTATAAAATGAAACACACTGACATCAAGGAAATCATTGAAAAGTCCGATTATCTCGGCAAAACGGTGACCGTTTGCGGCTGGGTAAGGACTGCGCGCGACAGCAAGAACGTTGCGTTTCTTGAGCTCAACGACGGCAGCTGCCTCAACCATCTTCAGATAGTTATCGACAAGGCAAGGCTCACCGACGTTGACGTTGAGGCTACAAAGCTCGGCGCTTCGCTCAAGGTAAGCGGCAAGGTTGTTCACAACGACCGCAACGACACAAACGAGATTGACGCGGAAGAAATCACCGTTTTAGGCATCTGCCCCGGCGACTATCCCCTTCAGAAGAAATTCCAGAAGCTTGAAACGCTGCGCGAAATGCCACACATCAGAGTGAGAACGAACACCTTCAACGCCGTGTTCCGCGTTCGCTCGGTTATGGCTGCGGCAATTCACAGGTTCTTCCAGGAGAGAGGATACGTTTATATCAACACGCCGCTCATCACGGGTTCCGACTGCGAGGGCGCGGGCGAGATGTTCCAGGTTACCACAATCGGCTACAGCAAGGACTACGACAGCGAAGAGGAATACTATGCAAACGACTTCTTCGGTCAGAAGACGGGGCTTTCGGTTTCAGGCCAGCTCGAGGGCGAAATCGCCGCTATGGGACTCGGCAAAATCTACACCTTCGGTCCGTCGTTCAGAGCCGAGAATTCCAACACTCAGCGCCACGTTGCCGAGTTCTGGCACGTTGAGCCCGAGATTGCTTTCTGCGAGCTTCCCGACCTCATCGAAATCGCTGAGGATATGATTAAATACATCGTGCGCGACTATATGGAAAAGTGCCCCGAAGAGCTCAAATTCTTCGAGCAGCGCTTTGAAAAGGGGCTCACCGAAAAGCTTCTCTCGGTTGTAAACAACGACTTCGCGGTTGTTGACTACACCGACGCTATCGAGGAGCTCAAAAAGGCTGACGTCAAGTTTGAATTCCCCGTTGAGTGGGGCTGCGACTTACAGTCGGAGCACGAGAGATACATCACCGAACAGGTTTACAAAAAGCCCGTATTCCTCATCAACTACCCGAAAGGCATCAAGTCCTTCTATATGAAGCAGAACGACGACGGCAAGACCGTTGCCGCTACCGACCTTCTTGTTCCCGGCGTGGGCGAAATCATCGGCGGAAGCGAGAGAGAGGCGGACTACGACAAGCTCGTTGGGGCTATGAAGGACAGGGGTATGAAGCTCGACGATTACAGCGCATACCTTGACCTCAGAAAATACGGTTCCGTTCCCCATGCGGGATTCGGCCTCGGCTTCGAGAGAATTATCATGTACTGCACGGGTATGGCAAACATCCGTGACGTCATCCTCTATCCGAGAACCGTCGGCAGTATCAGATAAGGGGGTTTTTGTATGATTTATCCTGAAGGCTACAGCACGTCATTATCCCAGCGCGACACTCAGAAGGCTATCAAGGTTGTAAAGGACACGTTTCAGGTTGCGCTTTCAAAGGCGCTCAACCTTGACCGTGTGACCGCGCCCCTTATGGTTACGAAGGCAAGCGGCATTAACGACGACCTCAACGGCGTTGAACGCAAGGTACATTTCACGATGATGAACGTTGACGGCGAGGCTGAAATCGTGCAGAGCCTCGCAAAGTGGAAGAGGCTTGCGCTCTACCGCTACGGCTACGGCGCCGACGAGGGCATCTACACCGATATGAACGCGGTAAGACGCGACGACGAAACCGACAACCTTCACTCTATGTTCGTTGACCAGTGGGACTGGTGCCGCGTGATTACGAAGGAAGAGAGAAACGTTGAATTTCTCAAGAGCATCGTTGAAAAAATCGTTGCTGCGATTTACGAGACAAACGAGGCTGTAAAGGCAAAATACCCCGTGCTGAGCTACGAGATGTGCAAGGACGTTTTCTTCATCACGACGCAGGAACTCGAGGATATGTATCCCGACCTCACGCCGAAAGAAAGGGAAAACGAAATCACAAAAGAGCACAAGACGGTCTTTCTTATGCAGATAGGCGGCAAGCTCAGAAGCGGCGAAAAGCACGACGGCAGAGCCCCCGACTACGACGACTGGGCGCTGAACGGCGACATCTTCGTGTGGAACGATTTGCTCGGCTGCGCGTATGAGCTCAGCTCAATGGGCATCCGCGTTGACGCCGAGAGTCTTCACCGTCAGCTTGCAGAGGAAGGCGTACTTGAAAGAGAGCAGTTTGACTTTCACAAAAAAATACTCGACGGCACCCTTCCCCTCACAATAGGCGGCGGAATCGGCCAGTCGAGACTGTGTATGCTGCTTTTGCAGAAGGCGCACATCGGCGAGGTGCAGTGTTCCGTATGGTCGGACGAAATGCGCGAGGAATGCAAAAAGCACAACATTATACTGTTATAAAAATTAAGAGTTGTCTCTGACGAGGCAACTCTTTTTTGTTAGTCAATAGGTTTTAAGTTTTTCAGGCTGACGTCCATTATCGGGGCGGAATGAGTGAGCGCGCCGCAGGAAACGTAGTCAACGCCGATTTCGGCAATCTCTTTGAGCCTTGCCTTTGTGACGTTACCCGAGCACTCGGTTTCCGCCCTGCCGTCAATCAGCTCAACGGCTTTTCTCATCGTTTCGTTGTCCATATTGTCGAGCATAATGATGTCCGCGCCCGCTTCAACGGCTTCCTTAACCTGTTCAAGCGTTTCGGTTTCAATCTCAATTTTTCTGACAAACGGGGCGTAATCCTTCGCAAGCTCAATCGCCTTTGTAATTGAACCCGCCGCGCCGATGTGGTTGTCCTTGAGAAGAACGCCGTCGGAAAGATTGTATCTGTGGTTGGTAGCGCCGCCCACGGTTACTGCATATTTTTCAAACGGTCTCATATTCGGGGTGGTCTTTCTCGTGTCGAGAAGCTTTGTTTTATAGCCCTTGAGCTCGTCGCTGAACTCCTTGGTAATCGTTGCGATACCGCTCATTCTCTGCAGATAGTTGAGCGCGGTTCTCTCGCCCGAAAGTATGCACTTGATGTCGCCGTAAATCACGCCGAGAAGGTCGCCCTTCTTAACGCTGTCGCCGTCCTTGAAATTTGCCTCAAAGCGGCTCGTTTCGTCGAGAAGCTCGAAGGTGCGCCTGAATATGTCAAGACCGCAGACAATGCCGTCCTGCTTGCAGATGAGCTGAGCCGAACCCTGCCTGTCCTCGGGCATAACGGCGTTTGCCGAAACGTCTTCCGACGTTATGTCTTCCCGAAGAGTATTCCATATATATCGGTCAACATTAACCTTCATCGTTACACCATTTATCATAAAACTCAGGGTCCTTTCCTTTGATATCTTCCATAATAATGTGCTTGAATTTCTTTTTGATTTCCTCGCTTGAGGGGTATGAGGCAAGGTCGATTTCGGGAAGGTCAACAACCTTTTCCTCATTGTCCGCCGAAATCACACCCGCCGCCCTCTTTGCAAACACAAGGCTTTCGAGAAGCGAATTTGAGGCAAGTCTGTTTTTACCGTGAACGCCCGTGCAGGCGGTCTCGCCGACTGCGAAAAGGTGTTTCATCGAGGTCTGCCCGTTGATGTCGGTCTTGACGCCGCCCATCATATAATGCTGCGCAGGGGTTACGGGAACTCTGTCCTTTGTGATATCGTATCCCTCCGCCATACATTCCTCAAATATGTTCGGAAATCTCTCGGCAGCCTCTTCGCTTGTCATTGTGGGAAGCGTGAGATAGACGTGGTCGGTACCGAACTTGTTCATTTCCTCAACGATTGCGTTTGTCACAACGTCCCTCGGCTGAAGCTCGTCGGTAAACCTCTCGCCGTTTTCGTTGAGAAGAATCGCGCCCTCGCCCCTGACGCTCTCGCTGATGAGAAAACGCCTGCCCTTCTTTTTGCTGTAAAGGGTTGTGGGGTGAATCTGAATATAGTTCATATCCTTGAGCTCGATGCCGTGGATGAGGGAAAGGGCAAACGCGTCGCCCGTGATATGGGGATAGTTTGTTGAGTTGAGGAACAGACCGCCGATGCCGCCTGTTGCAAGAACGATATCCTTTGCAAGGATTGCGCCCATTTCGCCGTATTCGTCCTCGCAGACGATGCCCTGACAGACGTTGTCCTTTTCAACGAGGTCAATCATCGTGGTCTGGGTTACGAGGGTGATGTTTTCCCTCTGCATAGCGATTGAAAGAAGAGCGTCGGTAATTTCCTTGCCCGTCTCGTCCTTGTGGTGAAGGATTCTGTTGCGGCGGTGCGCGCCTTCCCTCGTGTAGTCAAACTGACCGCCGCCGTCGGTATCAAACTTAACGCCGAGGTCGACGAGGGCTGAGATAACCTCGGTCGACGACTCAATCATAACCTTGACGGACTCGGGGTCGTTTTCGTAATGCCCTGCCTTCATCGTGTCCTCAAAGTAGCAGTTGAAATCGTCAACGCTTTTGAGAACGCAGACGCCGCCCTGGGCAAGATAGGAATCGCAGTCCTTTAAATTTTCCTTTGTAATCACCAGAACGTCCTTGTCGGGCGAAATGCAGAGAGCGGCAAAAAGTCCCGCCACACCGCTGCCGACTATGACGACGTCGGTTTTTATATAGTCTTTTACATTCATAGACATTAAGCAAATTCTCCTCGCAGGTAAATGCTTATATTTCTTTTAATATATAATTAATCCGGCTCATTGTCAAGTCGATAGACAATTTAAAGCGGATTTTTTCATTTTCAAAAAAAGTGTTGACAAATTTTTTTGTCGGGTTTATAATGGCTTCAAACCGAAGATGAAGAGTAAGTAAAGTTGCTTCACCTTTTTTCAGAGAGCCGCTGACGGTGGGAATGCGGCATAAGGCAGTAATTTGAATGGACTTCAGAGGGCGAGCGGAAAGGGCAACCGAGTATGCGAGTCGGAGAAAACACTCCGTTATCAAGAGTTAGCATATGTCAGTATGTACAGAGTGGGTGTGTGTAACAGCACATCAAGCCGGGTGGCAACGCAGGATTTTTACAGTCTTGTCCCAGCATTAGCGTGGGACGGGGCTTTTTTTATTGCCTATGTCCCGAATGACATACGAAAAATAAAATCGAAAGGAGAAAAAAGTTATGTCAGAAGAAAAGAAAATCCCGTACAAAATTTACCTTGAAGAGTCGGAGATGCCGCAGAAATGGTATAATGTCCGTGCCGATATGAAGAATAAGCCGGCACCGCTTCTCAATCCCGGAACACACGAGCCTATGACAGCCGCAGAGCTTGAAGGCGTTTTTTGTCAGGAACTCGTTGCACAGGAACTTGACAACGAAAACCCGTATATCGATATCCCTCAGGAAATCAGGGACTTCTACAAGATGTACCGTCCGTCACCCCTCGTTCGCGCTTACTGCCTTGAGGAAAAGCTCGGCACCCCCGCGAAGATTTACTACAAGTTTGAGGGTAACAACACAAGCGGAAGCCACAAGCTCAATTCCGCTATTGCTCAGGCTTACTACGCTAAGAAGCAGGGCTTAAAGGGCGTTACAACCGAGACAGGTGCAGGCCAGTGGGGCACGGCTCTTTCAATGGCTTGTTCATACTTTGACCTTGACTGTAAGGTATTTATGGTTAAAGTTTCATACGAGCAGAAGCCTTTCAGACGCGAGGTTATGAGGGTTTACGGCGCAGACGTAACACCTTCACCGTCAGAGACAACGGACGTTGGTAAGGCAATCCTTGCAGCTCATCCCGGCACAACCGGAAGCCTCGGCTGCGCTATTTCAGAGGCTGTTGAGGTTGCAGTCAAGAACCCGGGTTACCGCTACGTTCTCGGCTCAGTTCTCAATCAGGTACTTCTTCATCAGTCAGTTATCGGTCTTGAGACCAAGGCTGCTCTTGACAAGTACAACATCAAGCCCGACGTTATCATCGGCTGCGCAGGCGGCGGTTCAAACCTCGGCGGTCTTATCGCACCTTTCATGGGCGAAAAGCTTCGCGGCGAGGCTGACTACAGAATCATCGCTGTTGAGCCCGCTTCATGCCCGAGCTTCACAAGAGGCGTATACGCATACGACTTCTGCGACACCGGTATGGTTTGCCCTCTTTCAAAGATGTATACTCTCGGCAGCGACTTCATTCCGTCAGCCAACCACGCAGGCGGTCTGAGATATCACGGTATGAGCCCCGTTCTTTCACAGCTTTACGATGACGGCCTTATGGAAGCTGTATCCGTTGAGCAGACAAAGGTATTCGAGGCTGCAGAGCAGTTTGCAAGGGTTGAGGGTATCCTTCCCGCACCCGAAAGCTCACATGCTATCCGCGTTGCTATCGACGAGGCTCTCAAGTGCAAGGAGACAGGCGAAGAAAAGACAATCGTATTCGGTCTCACAGGCACGGGCTACTTCGATATGGTTGCTTACGAGAAGTTCCACGACGGTCAGATGAACGACTACATCCCGACTGATGAGGAACTTGCAGAGTACAGAAAGCACCTTCCGCAGGTATAACGGCAATATAAAAAAGGCGTTCCGAACGGAACGCCTTTTTAATTCGGAATTCGGAATTATATTTCACAAAAAAATCTTGACAAATGATAATGATATGATATAATTAATATCGCTGACGGGAGCATAGCTCAGCTGGGAGAGCATCTGCCTTACAAGCAGAGGGTCACAGGTTCGAGCCCTGTTGTTCCCACCAAAGAAACCTGAAATCCTTTTGGATTTTGGGTTTCTTTTTTTGATTAAGGGTTCGAACCGACAAGACAACAGCGGATACTTGTACCGCTGTTGAGAGGAGAAACATATGTAGCAGTCATTAGCAAAAGCTACTGCATTTTGCTCCGACTGCGGAATGTGTTTTGACGAGAGCCCTGTTGTTCCCACCAAAGAAACCTGAAATCCTTTTGGATTTTGGGTTTCTTTTTTTATTTTCCTTTTTTATTTTTCTTTCTTATGCGAGCCGATTTTGTTTTCCTCGCCTTTGATAAGTCTTTTTATGTTTTCCCTGTGCTTGATGAGAACGAATGCCGAAAAGACTGTTGCAATGGCAACCGCAACAATTCTGAACAGCATTTCGTCCCCGCCGAAGGTGTTTTTCGCCGTTATGTAATGCTTTAAAATACTGAATTCCTTATCAAACAGGAAGAAGGTACAGACCGGATAGACGAGCGCAAAGGCGATTGAGGAAACGGATATGTATTTCGTCACGAAAACGAGGGCAAAAAACAGTATCGCGCCTATAATGAACAGACGCCAGTCGAGTATGCAAATCATCGCAGCGCAGACCGTTATTCCCTTGCCGCCCTTAAAGCCGAAAAAGCAGGGATAGATATGGCCTATAAAGCAGAAAAAGCCCGACGTGACTTTAAAGAAATATTCGTACTTTTCAAACACCGCGCTGTCCACCCTGCTGAAAATCAGCCATATGATAAGATACGCAAGCACGACCTTGAGAAAGTCAAGAACGAAGGCGAGCACGCCGTACGCCTTGCCGTAGGTGCGCACCATATTCGTTGCGCCCGCGTTGCCGCTTCCCGAGTTTCTGATGTCGTCTTTTTTCATAACGCGGCTCATAATTATTGAGCTGTTAAGGCTTCCTATGAGATATGAAATCACCGAGCCGATTAATAAGAGAATTGCCGTCTTCATATTATTACGCCCCTTCTGTTTCGGATACAAGTGAATTATAGCGCAATAATTTAAAATGTAAAGCGATTTTATATTTAATTTATAAAATCTTTATTAAATAATTCCGATTTCCTTGTTTTGAACGGAAGAACGCACTATAATGGACTAAAATTTGATGAAAGGTATTGTAAATTATATGAGAGACTTTGTTTTGGCAACCGATTCCTCGTGCGATTTACCGCAGGAGCTCGTTGAAAAATTTGAATTAACCGTTGTGCCGCTGACGGTTACAATCGACGGCAAAACCTATACGAATTATCTTGACGGCAGAGAAATCGGCTTCAAGGAATTTTACGACTGCTCAAGGGCTAAGGCGGACATCAAGACCTCGTGCCCGAGCCTTGACGCATTTCACAAGGCGTTTGAAGAGGTGCTTGAAAGCGGAAGGGATATCCTCTATATCGGCTTTTCATCCGCCCTTTCGGCTACCACCCAGAACGCGAGACTGACCGCGGATGAGCTCGGCGAAAAATATCCCGACGCAAAGATTATCGTTGTGGATTCGCTTGCGGCTTCGATGGGACAGGGACTTCTTATCAAATACGTTTTTGACGAAAAGCAGAAGGGCAAAAGCATTGAGGAAGTCGCTCAGTACGCCGAGGACACCAAGCTTCACATCTGCCACTGGTTCACCGTTCAGGATTTGATGCATCTTAAAAGAGGCGGCAGAATCAGCGCCACCACCGCTATTGCGGGCACCGCGCTTAACGTTAAGCCCGTTATGCACACCGACGACGAGGGCAGACTTATAAACGTAGGCAAGGCAAGGGGCAGAAAGGCGTCGCTTGACGCGCTTATGGAACATATGAGGCAGACCGCAACCGACCCGAAGGAACAAACGATTTACATAAGCCATGGCGACTGCGAGGACGAGGTAAAGGAATTTGCAAAGCGTATTAAAAAGGAAATCGGCTTCAAAGAGGTAGTGATAAACTACGTCGGCCCCGTTATCGGCGGACATACAGGCCCCGGCGTTGTGGCTCTTTTCTTCTACGGAACGCAGAGATAATATGCAGATTGACAAAAAATTAACTATTTAATTTTATCACTGTTTATATTTTTTTGGTAAGATTTTACGAAACTGTAAAAAAATAAACATAAGTATTGATTATTTCCTTTTTTCTTTATATAATAAAACTGCTTAAAAGCAATGATTAATAAATTATTTGGAGGTAGATTCCCATGGTTAAAGTTGCTATTAACGGTTTCGGCCGTATCGGTCGTCTCGCATTCCGTCAGATGTTTGAAGCAGACGGTTATGAGGTAGTTGCTATCAACGACCTTACAGACCCCAAGATGCTCGCTCATCTTCTTAAGTATGATACAGCTCAGAGAGGCTATGCAGGTGTTATCGGCGAAGGTAAGCACACTGTTGAGGCTACTGAGAACTCTATCATCGTAGACGGCAAGGAAATCACAATTTACGCAAAGCCAAACGCTGCAGAGCTTCCCTGGGGCGAGCTTGACGTTGACGTTGTACTCGAGTGCACAGGCTTCTATTGCTCAAAGGATAAGGCACAGGCTCATATCGACGCCGGCGCTAAGAAGGTAGTTATTTCTGCACCTGCAGGCAACGACCTTCCCACAATCGTTTACAATGTAAACCACGAAACACTTACTGCTGATGACAAAATCATCTCTGCTGCATCCTGCACAACTAACTGCCTCGCACCTATGGCTAAGGCTCTTAACGATTATGCAAAGATTCAGAGCGGTATTATGTGCACAATTCACGCTTACACAGGCGATCAGATGATTCTTGACGGTCCTCACAGAAAGGGCGACCTCAGAAGAGCGCGCGCAGGCGCTGCAAACATCGTTCCTAACTCAACAGGCGCAGCTAAGGCTATCGGTCTTGTAATTCCCGAGCTCAACGGCAAGCTTATCGGCGCTGCTCAGAGAGTTCCTACTCCTACAGGCTCAACAACAATCCTTACAGCTGTTGTAGAGGGCAAGGACGTTTCCGTTGACGGAATCAACGCTGCTATGAAGGCTGCATCAAACGAGTCCTTCGGTTACAACACAGACCAGATCGTATCAATGGATATCGTTGGTATGAGATACGGCTCACTCTTCGACGCTACTCAGACAATGGTTCTTCCTATCGGCGACGATAAGTATGAGGTTCAGGTTGTTTCATGGTATGACAACGAAAACTCTTACACATCACAGATGGTTAGAACAATCAAGTACTTCGCAGAGCTTGGCTAAACTAAAGCTTTTGATAAAGGCGCATAAACAAACAAAAGGTGTTCACTTCGGTGAACACCTTTTTAAATTCAGAATCTGAATTCGGAATTAACGGTATCTCGCTTCTCTCGGGCAATAAGTGCGGGTCGCCGAGGTCGTCGACCCCTACAAAGCCTCCCTTGTGTAAAGGGAGGCTAAATAACTTATTGTCCGAGGCGCAGCCGAGTAACCGACTATCTATTATCTATTATCTATTATCTAAAAAAGCGAGGTCTTCCTTCGTGAGAGTTTCCTTTTCAATAAGAAGGTCGGCGGTTTTTTCAACGTAATCCCACTTTTCCTCAAGCAGGGCAACCACATCATTCCAGCAGCTGTCGAGAATATCCTTTGCCGCTTTCATTATTTCGTCCTCACCCTTTTGCGAGAATAACGAATAATCTACACCCTGCTCAATTGAAACGCAGGAAACGGCAAGTTTCGTTGCCTCTTTTATGTCAGCCTGCGCTGAACTGCTGACCTTCAAAAGACTCTTTTCGCCGAGCAGATATTCGCTTGCTCTGCCGCCGTACTGCATTTTAATTTTGCCGAGGATGTCCTCAACGGATACATAATTGACTTCATCATTTGTTTCGGTAAGCGTAAAGCCGCCGGCGCCGGAGGTTGTCGGTCTGATTGTTACAGACGTAACCTCGTCATTTGTAAGAAAATGCCCCGCAACCGCATGACCTGCTTCATGGTAGGCTGTTAATCTTCTGTCGCGTTCATTCTGATTTGAATGCTCTTTAATGCTGCCCTTAACCGTCATCTGAATAATTGCCTGTTCAAAATCCTGAGCAGTAAGCACTGTATGTCCGTTTTTAACCGCGGTGATAAGCGCCTCGTTGATAATGCACTCAATCTCGCTTGATGAGCAGCCGTAGGTGCGGTTTGCAAGCAGGTCAAAGCTTACCGAAGCGTCAACCCTTCTGCCGTTGGTATACAGCTTAACCAGCGCTATCCTCGTTTCCTTGTCGGGATAGGATATAACAAGTCTGCGGTCAAATCTACCCGGTCTGACAAGTGCCTCGTCAAGAGCTTGTGCTCTGTTCGTTGCTGCGATAACCATAATACCGTCAGAACTCTTGAAGCCGTCAATTTCGTTTAAAAGGGCGGTTATTATTGTGTTCATTTCCCTACCTGCGGCGGAATTGTCGCTGCTTCGTGAGGAGCCTACGCCGTCAATCTCGTCGATAAAAATTACACAGGGCTTATTTGCCTTTGCGCTTTTGAAAAGCTTACGCACCTTTGATGAGCCGGCACCCACAAGGGAGCTGCTGAATTCGCTTGCATTTACAGCTATAAAATTGACGCCCGTCTCGCCTGCAAAGGCGCGGGCAATAAGAGTTTTGCCGTTGCCCGGAGGTCCCTCAAGAAGTATTCCCTTGGGCAACCTTGCCCCGCTTTCCCTGTATTTCGGCGATTGCATCATATCCGCAAGAAGCCGCAAATCGCTCTTTATTTCATCCATTCCCGCAACATCGGAAAATCTTGTCTCGATAGTTCTGCTGCTTTCAATGCGGTACATACCGCCGGGGTTAATCATCTTAAACAAAACAATAATCAAAAGAGCATATATGACAAGCGAAAGGTACGGAAGCATATCGGCAAACGCACCTGATTCATCAATTTCTATATCAACGCCTGACATAAGAAGCTGCTGTCTGAACGTTTCGTAATCGGGATAATTTGTGTAGCAGGTTTTTCCTTCAGTTTTATATGTGATTTTGTCGGCGCTCTCGTCAATTCGAACCTCATCAATTTCACCGCTTTGCACCTGCTGTATAAAATCAGTATAGCTTACCTTGGTCTGACTCAAAGTAACAAGTTTGGGCGAAAAGAAAATGAGCGCAACAACCAAAACGGTCAGCACCGTTATCGCCGTTTTTATTGCAGTTCTTCGTTTGCCGTTGTTCATATTCTCACCTCGGATTTATTATACCACAAAAACAGCGGCAGGACAATAAACAAGAATTCGGAATTGATGTTACTCGGCTGCGCCTCGGGCAATAAGGCGGACGACCAATGGTCGTCCCTACGGTGTGTTACAGGTATGCCTTTATAGGGGTCGACGACCTCGGCGACCCGCCCTTATTGTACGAGCGAAGCGAGTAACCGACTATCTATTATCAAAAAAAGCGTTCACCGCAGTGAACGCTTTTTACACTTATTACACACCGGAGTATGCATTGAAGCCGCCGTCAACCGGAATGTTTACGCCTGTGATAAAACCTGAGTAGGCTTCATCGCAGAGGAAGAGCAACGTTCCGTCGAGTTCCTCGGGCTTGCCGAAGCGTTCCATCGGTGTTGCGGCGAGAATCTTTCCCGTTCTCTCGGTCGGCGAGCCGTCCTCGTTCCAGAGAAGCGAGGCGTTCTGCTTTGTTGAGAAAAAGCCGGGGGCGATTGCATTTACGCGGATGCCCATCGGAGCAAAGTGAACAGCCATCCACTCGGTGAAATTCTTAACCGCAGCCTTTGCCGCAGAGTATGCGGGGATACGGGTGAGCGGACGGAACGCATTCATCGAGGTGACCATAACGATACAGGTGTTTTCCTTCTCAACCATATCGCGCGCGAATACTTGGGTGGGAATAAGCGTGCCGAGGAAATTAAGATTGAAAACGAAACTGATGCCGCTCGGGTCGAGGTCAAAGAAGGTCTTGACGTTTTCGTCCTTCTGAATAAGGTCAATCTTTTCAAGAGTGTCCTTCGTGGTCGTGCCCTTCGGGTTGTTGCCGCCTGCGCCGTTTAAGAGAATGTCGCAGGTGCCGAGCTTTTCGTTTATGATTTCGCGAGCCTTCTGCATCGACTCAAGCTCAAGCACGTTGCAGCCCACAGCGATTGCCTCGCCGCCGCCGGCAACGATTTCATCGGCGCATTTCTGAGCCGCTTCCTCGTTGAGGTCGAGAACAGCAACCTTTACGCCCTGCTTTGCAAGAGTTTTCGCAAACGCTCCGCAGAGAACTCCGCCGCCGCCTGTAACAACGGCAACTCTGCCCTTTAAATTTTCATGTGTCATAGCTTTATCCTTCCTTGAGTTTTTTATCTTCAGTTTATTTTAGCATATAAAAAGCGGCGTTGCAATATCATTCTTTTATTCTCACGACGTAGTTCCCCGTCGCGACCGCCCTGTCCTCAGAGAGCTCAACGCTGACGCTCTCGTTTATTATTTCAAAGTTGCCGAGTTCCTGCTCTTTCAGTATGTCAAGCTTCCTTTCGGCAAGCGCGGTGAGGGCGTCGTCGGTGAGTGAATAGGGCTCGGCTTGGTAGGTGGTGCGGCTGAAAACCGAGAGCGACACGGGAAGCTCTTCCCCTTTCACCGTAAGGGGTTTTTCTGTTTTTGAAACGACGTCGCTCCCGTCGTTTCCGAAATAGAGCGGCAGGCTCAGCCCGAAGAAATTCAGGGCGTAGTGCTCGTCTGTTTTTGCAACGCTCACCCTGTTCTGGTCGCGGTACGCCGTCGCCTCAAGCTGACGGCTCACAACCGTGTTTCCCTCAAGGCGGTCGCGGCTGTAATCCATATCGGGCGGGGTCGCCTCGCTGACCTCAACTACCGCCTTTGCGCCGTCGCGGTTTATGTGAGCCCACGCGAGGGAATCGAAATCGGCGAGCATTTTCCACGCGAGGCGCTGACGGTCAAAGCTGCTCCACGGCACCCCCGACTTAACGCCGTTATCCTCGAGATAAAAGAGAATTGAGGCGGTCGAGGTCCCGGTGTTTCCGACAACCTCAACCGACCAGACAAAGGAATTGAGAAATGCGATAATCAGAACAAATGAAAACAGCCCGACGAAAAAGCCGAGCCTGTATCTGAGCGAAGGCAGAATAAACGGCAGTCCGACCTTCTTATATATTTTGGTTTTGCCGCCGCTTTCCCTTGCGACGGCGTGAAGTCTTTTATACGTTTTCGGCGAGCAGGAAGCGGACACGCCCGACGCGGTTTTGCAAACCTCGCGAATCTCAATCCCCTTTTCAAAGCAAGAGCTCAGAAACTGCTCGGTAAAGCCGCCCGTGAAGTTGAACCTGACGTAGCCGATAATGAATCTGAAAAGAAAAATCAAGACGAAAACTCCATTGATACAATATTTCCCTCAACTACCGCACCCTCGCGCGTGAAGGAATTAATCTTCAGGTCGCTTCCGCGAAAGGTTATCACCTGACTGCCGAGGCTTACCACAATCTTGTCGCCGCAGTATTCGAGAATCGTCTGCAGCCCGTCGACAAGGCATTCCCCGCCGCTCATCTCAAGCCGCGGCGTGCCGAACAGAAAATCATAATTATCGCTTGTCTTTTTCATTTAATCACCCGTAAATTATATGCGGGCGACAAATGAAAAATTAATAAAAAAGAGAGGGCTCAAAGCCCTCTCAGAATGTTTTTACGGATTTGTGCAAACGCCCGAGGCGTTGAAATTATATGTTTTGCTTCCGATTTTCTTTGAAGTGTTTGCAAGCATTTTGCCGCTTGATTCAAAGTAGTACCACTTGCCCGAAATCTTTTGCCAGCCGGTCTGCATAACGCCGCTTGAGTTCATATAATACCACGAGCCGCTTACTTTCTGCCAGCCCGTTGTCATAGCGCCCGAGCTGTTGAGATAGTACCACTTGCCGCCCGACTTAACCCAGCCTGTCTGCATAGCGCCGCCCGAGTTGAAGAGATACCATTTGCCGCTGATTTTCTGCCAGCCCGTCTGCATAGCGCCGTCGGCATTGAAATAATACCACTTGTTTGAAATGTTCTGCCAGCCGGTTCTCATCACGCCGATATTGTTGAAATAATACCATACGCCGTCGATTTTCTGCCAGTCGGTGAGCATTGCGCCGCTTTCGTTGAAATAGTAGCGGTAGCCGTCTATATCCTGAAAGCCTGTCTGCATAACGCCCTCTTCGTCGAAGTAGTACCAGACGCCGTCAACCTTCTGCCAGCCGGTCTTCATCACGCCGTTCTTGTCGAAATAGTAACGCGCGTCTTCGATATCCTGAAAGCCCTTCTGCATTACGCCGTCTTCGTTAAAATAGTAGCGGTTGCCTTCTACATCCTGCCAGCCTGTCTGCATAATGCCGTCCGCGTCAAAGTAGCGGGTTTCGCCGTTCGCGGTAACAAGACCTGTCTGCATAACGCCCTTATCATCGAAATAGTACCAGTTTGATTCAATTTCAATGAGTCCCTTCTGCATTACGTCGTCAACGTAATAATAAGTCTTGCCGTCCCTTTCAACAAAGCCGTTTTCGTGAATCGCATAAACGATGTTTGCCTTTTCAAGCTCGTCGTTGCCGAGGCCCTTTTCTATTGCGTTCCAGTCGCTCGGACTGCCGCTGTAGTAAACGGTTGTGATGCCGTCGCAGTTGTAAAAACCGCAGTAGGCTATTGACTCAAGCGAGCGCGGAACGGTTACGGTTGCAGCCGCTTTACAGTATGAAAAAGCATGTTCGCCGATTGTCTTTACGCTGCTTCCGAGAGTGATGCTTTCCGCTGCCGTGCAGAAGTAAAACGCATTGTCGCCGATTGATTCAACGCTGTCGGGAACTTCAATCTTTTCAATCTTGCACTGCTTGAAAGCGCGCTCGGCAATAGCGGTTACCGTTGCGGGGATAACCGACGTCTTACAGCCGCTGATAAGGGTATTCGTAGCGTTTTCGATAATGCAGTTGCCTTCGCCGCGGTATGCGGTGTTTGCCTTGTCTACGGTCATCGCCGTGAGCGAAGAGCAGGACCAGAACGGGTTGCCCGTGATTGTTGCAACGTTTTTCGGGATGTTTACGCTTTCAATCAGAGTACACTGAGCAAACGCTTCGTCGCCGATTGACACAACGCTTTCGGGAATCGTTACGGCCTCAAGCTTTGTGCAGAGGTTGAACGCGCGGTAGCCGATTGTTTTAACCGTGTTGCCGAGGTCAACGGTTTTGAGCGACGTGCAAAGCGTGAACGCGCTGTCGCCGATTGTCTCAACGCCGTCGGGAATTGCAACGGATTCAAGGTCGTAGCTTGCGTGGAACGCCGACGTGCCTATTGACTTTACCGTTGAAGGAATCTCAACGCTTACAATGGCCGAGCAGCGTGTGAACAGGCTTGCGCCGATGTTTGTAACGCCCTCTTCAATGATAACCTTCTTAATGTTGAGGCAGTCATAAAACGGCGAGGTATTGCCGTTGCCGTAATCCCACATATCGCCCGTGCCGCTGATTGTCAGCGTGCCCTTTTCATAATAGCAGGTTACGTTGTCGCCGAGCTGACCGGGATTGTCGAAGGTGTAAAGTGCAAAAGCGTTTACACCCATTCCGGCAAATACGCTGAGCGCCATGATAGCCGCAAGTATTACTGATAAGGTTTTTTTCATAAAAACACCCCCTGTTTTCTTTACACTTATATTTTATATTAGATAGGAAATGTTGTCAATAATAAAAGGCTACCCTGTGGTAGCCTTTCAGTTATTTCATTTCCGCTCTTGCTTCCTTAATGCGTTCAACGAAAATCTTACCCGTTTCGGTAATCTTGCCGAAGTCGCCCGTCTTTGCGCCTGCGGTGAGGCTTGAGCCTGCGCCGACTGCGATTGCGCCCGCCTTAATCCAGTCCTTGACGTTGTCGATGTCAACGCCGCCCGAGGGCATCATTACCGCGTGGGGAATGGGCCCGTGGATATCCTTAATGAAGCGGGGACCCGCGAGGTCGCCGGGGAATACTTTGAGCACGTCCGCGCCGCATTCCATAGCCTGAACAGCCTCGGTGGGCGTGTAGATACCGGGCATTGAGGGAACGCCGTAGCGGTTGCAGCACCTTACGGTTTCGGGGTCAAAGTAGGGCGAAACGATGTATTCCGCGCCTGCCAGAATCGCGATTCTTGCGGTTGCCGCGTCCATAACGGTACCCGCGCCGATGATGATTTCGCCCGAGCTGTATTTTTTTCTCATCGCCTCGATGAGCTTGTCTGCGTGGGGCACGGTGAAGGTGAGCTCAATAGCCGCAACTCCGCCTGCGATACAGGCGTCGGTGATTTTTTCAGCCTGCTCAACAGAGGTCGCGCGGACAACTGCCACGATGCCGACTTCCTGAATTTTTGCAAGTGTTTCGATTTTATTACTCATAGTTTTTCTCCTTTTATGTTTAGATGGGGCGCCGGGGTCGTCGCCCCCTACAAATAAGTGATACCGTGTGCTATATGTGACCGAGCCGGATTTTCAGCACAACGCAGCATAACGGAAAAAGACGCGATTCTATCTCTGTACTCTTGAACCGGCGCCGTTGACTTTTGCTTCGACTTCCTTTAATGAAGCCATTGAGGTGTCGCCGGGGGTGGTCATCGCGAGGGCGCCGTGAACAACGCCGTAGTTTACCGCCTTCTGCGCGTCCTGATAAGTCATAAGACCGTAGATAAGACCTGAGGCGAAGGAATCGCCGCCGCCTACGCGGTCGAGTATTTCAAGGGCGGGATATTCAAGCGAGTTGTAGATTTTTCCGTCCGCCCAGCATATTGCCTTCCAGTCGTTTACCGTTGCGGTTTTAACCGTGCGAAGGGTTGTTGCGATAATCTTGAAATTCGGATATGCCTTTGTTACGGTTTCAATCATCTTGTAGTAGCCGTCGATGTTGAGCTCTTTAAGGTCGGCGTCGTTGCCCTCGACCTCGAAGCCGAGGGAAGCCGTAAAGTCTTCCTCGTTTCCTATCATAACGTCGACGTATTTTGCAATCTCACGGTTGACTTCCTGCGCCTTTGCCTGACCGCCGATATCCTTCCAGAGAGAGGGGCGGTAGTTGAGGTCGTAGGAAACGATTGTGCCGTACTGCTTTGCCTTTTTAACAGCCTCGATAACGGTCTGCGCTGACGTTTCGGAAAGAGCCGCGTAGATTCCGCCCGTGTGAAGCCAGCGAACGCCGAGGGTACCGAAGATATAGTCCCAGTCGACATCGCCGGGTTTAAGCTGTGAAGCCGCGGTGTTGCCCCTGTCGGAAGCGCCGACTGCGCCGCGGATACCGAAGCCGCGTTCGGTAAAGTTGATTCCGTTTCTGACTGTTCTGCCGATGCCGTCGTAGGGCACCCACTTGATAAGCGAGGTGTCGACGCCGCCCTGAAGGATTAAATCCTCCATAAGGTAGCCGATTTCGTTTTCGGCAAACGCGGTAACGACCGCCGTCTTTAAGCCAAAGCAGCGGCGAAGTCCGCGGGCAACGTTGTACTCGCCGCCGCCTTCCCAAGCGCGGAAGGTGCGCGCGGTCTTTATTCTGCCCTCGCCCGGGTCGAGCCTGAGCATAATTTCACCGAGCGAAATCTCGTCAAACGTACATTCTTCTTTCGGTCTTAATTTGAGTTCCATAAGTAATCCTCGCCTTAAAATTCAAAATAGTTTATTGCGTTGTTGTAGCATATCCCCTCGATGATTTCCCCGAGGATTTCCTCATCGTTTGCATACTTTCCCTCTTCAACCCACGAGCCGATGAGGGCGCAGAGAATACGCCTGAAATACTCATGTCTGCCGTATGAAGTAAACGAGCGGGAATCGGTTTCCATTCCGACGAATTTGCCGAGAACGCCGAGGTTTCCGAGCGATTTCATCTGGGCGGTCATACCGTCCATAGTGTCAAGGAACCACCACGCGGGACCAAACTGAATCTTGCTCTGGGTTTCGCTACTCTGGAAATTGCCGAGCATTGTCGCGAGCACCGTGTTGTCCTTGTCGTTGAGGTTGAAAAGAATGGTTTTAGGCAGATTGCCGTTTACGTTGAGTGCGTTGAGAAAAGCCGAGAGGGGCTTTGCAATCTCGCAGTCGCCCACGCTGTCAAAGCCGACATCCGCGCCGAGCTTGTTGAACATCGCGGTGTTATTGTTTCTGAGAGCGCCGATGTGAATTTCCATAGCCCAGCCGAGTTCCTGATACTTTTTGCCAAGCTCAAGCATAACGGCGGTGCGATATTTGTCGGCGTCCTTCTGCTTCGGACGCTCGCCCTTCATCGCCTTCCTGAAAATCTTATTGAGCTCATCCTCATCAGCCTCTCTGTAGGGCACGTATTCAAACGCCTGGTCGGAAACCTTGCAGCCGACCTCGTTGAAATAGTCCGCGCGGGCGCAGAGCGCTTTCACAACGTCGCCATAGTGCTTAATCTCAATTCCCGCAGCGTCGCCGAGGGCTCTGATATAATCCTCAAAGCCGTCGAGATTTATGTTGAGCGCCTTGTCGGGACGGAAGCTCGGAAGCACCCGAAACGGCAAATCCTGCTGCGAAAGAAGCTTGTGGTATTCAAGGCTGTCAATCGGGTCGTCCGTTGTGCAGACGATTTTTACGTTGCTGTTTGCAATAAGGCTCTGAGGTCTGAAATCACCCTCCGCCATAGCCTTATTAGCCCTGTCGAAAATATCGTCGGCAGTCTTTGCGCTCAGCGGCGTGTCGATTCCGAAATAGCGCTGAAGCTCGATGTGAGCCCAGTGATAGAGCGGGTTGCCGATGCAGTACTGAAGAGCGTAGGCAAACTTTTCAAACTTCTCTCTCGGGGTGGCGTCGCCCGTGCAGTATCTTTCGTCAATACCGCACGAACGCATCGCACGCCACTTGTAATGGTCGCCCGAAAGCCAGATTTCGCTTATGTTTTCATACGGTTTGTTCTCATAAATTTCTTTGGGGCTCAGATGACAGTGATAGTCGCAAATCGGCATTTTTTCGGCATAGTCGAAGAAAAGCTTTTTCGCGGTATCGGTGTCAAGGAGAAAGTCCCTGTCCATAAAATTCTTCATAGTAAGACCTCACATAGTTTAGTCACAGTAATTATATACCCATATGATTTTTAATTCAATAATAAAATATTAATAATTAAACGAAGTTCCGCCGCCGCTTACCGCGAGCGCCTGAAGTTTTGTGATAACGGCGTATATGCCGTCGCTGATTTTATCGGTTGAAAGCTCAACGCCGTTTGCCATAACCGAGAAGACCGCCTTCGTCGTTCCGCCGACAAGGGGCATCTGAGGCGGCATTTCCCTGAACATTTCCTCAAACATTGAGTTGAGGATATTTCCGCTTTCAATGAGCGAGACAAGCTCAAGAAACTTTTCGTAGGGAACGCTGATATTTTCAGACGTTTCGCTGCCGTTTACGCTGTCGCGCTTCATAAGAAACGCCGTCATCGGCGCGCCGAAGCCCCCGCTTGCTATGAGGTCAAGGCTGTGGTTTTCTTCCCTCGGCGGGTTCGTGGTCATATACGAGCTTGTGCAGTAGCTTATTTTATCTATTTTCATTATGTCACCCCTATACAATATACTTTTTGAGAATTGGGATATGGTTCAGTATCGCCGAGACTATGTACGCGCCGACAAAGGTTATCGCCGCAACCGCGGGAACGCCGAGTATCGGGTTGATTGTGATTGAGTTGAAATGGAAAAACTTGTCGGAAATGAGGATGAAAAAGTCGTGAACGAGGTACACGCCGAAGCTGTATTTCGAGAGCTTGAGAATTACGCTTTTTGCACCGGGGCTGAAAGGAATTTTGTTTATCAGCTGATAGAGTGAAAAGACAAAGAGCGCCTGAAAGAGGACGTTTACCGAGGTGAAGGAATAAAACTCGCTGCAGTTTTTCTCGAGAATATGGGAAAATTTATAGGTGAGAACCGCAGTTGAAAGTATTCCGAAAAAGCAGAACGCCCCCATCATAACGTATTGCTTTGCGTTTAGTTTTATCTTGGTGAAATAGTAGCCGATTATGAAATAAAACGTGTAGCCGCCGACAAAATCGAGATACATATTTCTTATCATTATCTTTGCGTACTTGCCGACCATGGCCGTCAGCGGGATATTTGTCATAACGTAGACGAGCTCGGGAATCAGAAACGAAAAGATGAACGAGATTACGAGGAAATAGCGGATGAGCTTTTCGTCCGCGATTATCTTTTTGACAAGCGGAACTATCATATAAAGCCCGACTATCATATATAGGTACCACAGGTGAAAATGCCCCTTGAAAAAGCTCAGCACCGTCACCTTGAGGCTGTGCTCGTACTCGTCAAAATACTCATAGCAGGCGTAGAGCGCCGACCAGAATATGAACGCCGTCACAATTCTTGATATGTATTTCTTATATATTCTTTCTATTGTAAAGTCCGCGTTGAGGAATATCGCGCCGCTTATCATTACGAAAACGGGCACAACCCACCTCACTGCGCTGTCGTATATATTGAGTATATTCCACTCGTAGGTGGCGTAGCTTATCTCCTTCCACTCGATTGAAGCCGAATGAAGAATGACAACGCCGAGGGTTGCAAGTGTTTTCAGAACGTCAAAGCCGACGTTACGCTCGGTTTTTGTAAGGCTTTCAGAGCCTGTTTTGGTTAAAGTTGCCATAAACCCTCCTTAAATCAAATCGGACAGTTTCTTTGAATAGAAAAAGTCGTACACCATTTTGTTATATTCCGTCCACATCGGAAGCGTTTCGCAACCTGCTGCGCGCGGACACTTTTCCGCGCCCTTTGCAAGGCAGGCGACAACCGCGAGGGAACCCTCGGTCACCTCGAGTATTTCGCCGACGGAATAATCCTCTGGCTTTTTTGAGAGCTTATATCCCCCGCCCTTGCCGCTGACGCCCGTTAGAAGCTTTGCGCCGACGAGTTCCTTTACAATTATTTCGAGATATTTTTTGGATATGCCCTGCCGCTCAGCTATTTCCTTGAGCGGGATATAGCTTTCCGAGTGCTGCTGAGCAAGGTCAATCATCACTCTGAGGGCGTATCTTCCCTTTGTAGAAATCATTTTTGTGCTCCTTTCACAATTATTACCTATTATACCATAGGGTAAATGGGTAAATCAACACAAATTTTTATTTGCCTATTGACATAGTAGGTGAATAGGGTTATAATGAGCACAATAAAAACACGAAAGGAAAACGCTATGAAGGTTTACGCAGACAACGCCGCAACGACAAAGATGAGCAAGGCGGCTATTGAGACCTACGTCGAGTATGCAAACGAATACTTCGGAAACCCGTCAAGCCTTTATCAGACCGGTCAGGTTGCAAAGGAAAAGCTTGAAGAGGCGCGAAGCCGCGTTGCAGCGATAATAAACGCAGAGCCCCGCGAAATCATTTTCACCTCGGGCGGAAGCGAAGCCGACAATCAGGCGCTTCTTTCGGCTGCAGAGGCAGGGCTAAAAAAAGGAAAGAAACATATTATATCCTCTGCCTTTGAGCACCACGCAATACTGCACACTCTCAGAAAGCTTGAGAAAAACGGATTTGAGGTCACCCTTCTTCCCGTTCACGAAAACGGAATTGTTGTACCGGGTGAGGTTGAAGACGCAATCCGCGAGGACACGTGTTTAGTCACGATAATGACAGTCAACAACGAAATCGGCACAATTCAGCCGATTGAAAAAATAGGTGAAATCTGCAAGAGGCACGGCGTAACGTTTCACACGGACGCGGTGCAGGCGGTCGGACATCTTCCGATTGACGTCAAAGCGCAGAACATTGATATGCTTTCGGCTTCGGCGCACAAGTTTCACGGACCGAAGGGCGTCGGTTTCCTTTATGTAAGGAAGGGATTACCGATTTCCAATCTCATTGAAGGAGGTGCTCAGGAGCGGGGCAAACGTGCAGGCACGGAAAACCTCGCCGGCATCATGGCAATGGTGATTGCCCTTGAGGAATCGAAACGATGTATGAACTCCGTTAAGGAGCATTTATTACCGATAAGAGATTATATAATCAACGGACTTTCCGAAATTCCCCACAGCGCGCTCAACGGCGATATGAAGGAACGAATGTACTCAAACGTTAACTTCAGCTTTGAGGGAATCGAGGGCGAATCAATCCTGATTCTTCTCGACCAGAAGGGAATCAGCGCATCCTCGGGCAGCGCCTGTACCTCGGGCTCACTCGACCCGAGCCACGTGCTTCTTGCAATCGGCAGGATTCACGACGTGGCGCACGGCTCGCTCAGGCTCAGCCTCTGCGACGACGCAACCTATGAGGAAGCCGATTATATAATTGAAAACGTTAAAGAAATCGTTGAGCACCTGAGAGGCTTCTCGCCCGTATGGCGCGACCTTCAGGAAGGAAAACGCACTTACATTTTAAAGTAGAAGGAGAAAACGAATGGCACTCTACAGCGAGAAGGTTATGGAACACTTTTTACATCCCCGCAACGTCGGCATAATTGAGGACGCGGACGGCGTCGGCGAAGTCGGCAACGCAAAATGCGGTGATATAATGAAAATGTATCTTAAAATAGATAACGATATAATAACCGACGTCAAGTTTGAAACCTTCGGCTGTGCAAGCGCGATTGCCTCAAGCTCAATGGCAACTGAACTTATAAAGGGCAAGCCCGTAAGCGAAGCGATGGAACTCACAAACAAAGCCGTTGCAGAGGCGCTTGACGGACTGCCGCAGCACAAAATTCACTGTTCGGTGCTCGCAGAAGAAGCAATACAGAAGGCGCTGGACAATTATAACAGCAGAAAGGAAAAATAAAATGAGTTATAAATTTGAAACATTACAGATACACACCGGTCAGGAACAGGCTGACCCCGCAACCGACGCAAGAGCGGTTCCGATTTATCAGACAACATCCTACGTATTTCACAATTCACAGCACGCCGCAGACCGTTTCGGCCTTGCCGACGCGGGAAATATCTACGGCAGACTTACAAACTCAACGCAGGACGTTCTCGAAAAGAGAGTTGCGGCGCTTGAGGGCGGAAGCGCGGCGCTTGCGGTGGCTTCGGGCGCAGCTGCAATCAGTTACACTATCGAGGCTCTTGCCGCAAACGGCGGTCATATCGTGGCTCAGAAGACAATCTACGGCGGAAGCTACAACCTGCTTTCCCACACTCTTCCTCAATACGGTATTGACACAACCTTTGTAGACGCGCATAATATAGATGAGATTGAAGGCGCAATCAAAGACAACACCCGCGCGATTTATCTTGAAACTCTCGGCAATCCCGGAAGCGATATTCCCGACATCGAGGCTATCGCCAAGCTTGCCCACAGCTACGGACTTCCCGTTGTTGTTGACAACACCTTCGGCACCCCCTACCTCATCAGACCTATCGAGTACGGCGCCGACATCGTTGTTCATTCGGCGACAAAGTTCCTCGGCGGTCACGGCACTACCCTCGGCGGAATCATCGTTGAGTCGGGCAAATTTGACTGGAAGGCAAGCGGAAAGTATCCGAATATTGCAGACGCAAACCCAAGCTATCACGGCGTTTCGTTCTACGACGCAGTGGGCCCCGCAGCGTTCGTTACATACATCAGGGCAATCCTGCTTCGCGACACGGGCGCGGCTATCTCGCCGTTCAACGCTTTCCTGCTCTTACAGGGCATCGAAACCCTTTCGTTAAGGCTTGAAAGACACGCGGAAAACACAAAGAAGGTTGTTGAATATCTCAGCTCTCACCCCCAGGTTGAAAGCGTGAGCCACCCTTCCCTTCCCGACCATCCCGACCACGCCCTTTACGAGAAGTATTTCCCAAACGGCGGCGCGTCAATCTTTACCTTTAACATCAAGGGCGGTCAGAAGGAAGCCTGGGCTTTCATCGACAATCTCAAAATCTTCTCGCTTCTTGCAAACGTTGCAGACGTGAAGAGCCTTGTAATCCACCCTGCTTCAACCACACATTCACAGCTCTCAACTGAAGAGCTCTCGGAACAGGGCATATTTGAAAACACAATCCGTCTTTCAATAGGCACAGAGCATATTGACGACATTATTGAAGATTTGGACAACGCATTTAAGGAGGCAAAATAATGGCTAACATCTATAAAGGCGCGGCTGAACTCATAGGAAACACACCGCTTGTTGAAGTAACCAACATTGAAAAGGAACTCGGCCTGAAGGCTACGGTTCTTGTTAAACTCGAATATTTCAATCCCGCAGGAAGCGTTAAGGACAGAATTGCAAAGGCAATGATTGAGGACGCCGAGGCAAAGGGACTTCTCAAAGAGGGCTCGGTTATCATTGAGCCGACCTCGGGCAACACGGGTATCGGCCTTGCGGCTATCGCAGCTGCAAAGGGCTACAGAATCATTCTCACAATGCCCGAAACGATGAGCGTTGAGAGAAGAAACATCCTCAAGGCTTACGGTGCTGAAATCGTTCTCACCGAGGGCGCAAAGGGTATGAAGGGCGCAATCGCAAAGGCTGACGAGCTCGCCGCCGAAATCGAAGGCAGCTTCATCCCCGGTCAGTTCGTAAACCCCGCAAACCCCGCAATCCACAGAGCTACGACGGGCCCCGAAATCTGGAAGGACACCGACGGCGCGGTTGACGTTTTCATCGCAGGCGTAGGCACGGGCGGAACGGTAACCGGCACGGGCGAATATCTCAAATCACAGAAGCCTGCGGTTAAGGTTATCGCGGTTGAACCCGAAACCTCACCCGTTCTTTCAAAGGGTACCCCCGGCGCTCACAAGATTCAGGGAATCGGCGCGGGCTTCGTTCCCGACGTGCTCAACACGGACGTTTACGACGAGGTTATCACATCGTCAAACGAGGCGGCGTTTGAGGCTTCAAAGCTTCTTGCAAAGAAGGAAGGCATCAGCGTAGGTATTTCTTCGGGCGCGGCTCTCAATACGGCTATCGAGCTTGCAAAGAAGGACGAATACGCGGGCAAAACAATCG
Source organism: uncultured Eubacterium sp. (assembly GCA_905234495.1). GTDB lineage: Bacteria > Bacillota > Clostridia > Oscillospirales > Acutalibacteraceae > Eubacterium_R. The sequence goes on from CAJOHE010000006.1 coordinate 77,972, forward strand.
TTGCTCTTCTTCCCGACAGCGGCGACAGATACTATTCCACCCCGTTATTTACGGAATAACAAGGCATAACAAAAAGCGTTCACCAAATGGTGAACGCTTTTATTATTTGTTTTACGGATTAGTACAAACGCCCGACTTGTTGAAGTGGTAGGTCTTGCCCTTGTAATCAAGGCTGTCGTATCTCATCTGTCCCTCTTCCTCGAGGTAATACCACTTGTCGTCGTCCTTGAGCCAGCCCGTCTTCATTCTGCCCGATGAGAGCATATAGTACCAGCTTCCGCCTATCTTGCGCCAGCCTGTAACCATTGCGCCCTGACCGTCCATATAGTACCAGTAGTTGCCGAGCTTTTTCCAGCCCGTCTGCATTGAGCCGTCGGTATTGAGATAGTACCAGACGTCCTTGATTTTCTGCCAGCCGGTCTGCATAACGCCGCTCGAATTCATATAGTACCACTTGTTATTGACCTTCGTCCAGCCCGTAGCCATCGGACCCGTTGAAAGGTAGTACCACTGATTTTTCTGCTTGAGCCAGCCCTTCTTCATAACGTTGTCGCTGCCGAAGTAGTACCACTTAGCCGAATAGCGAACCCAGCCCTTGGCAAGGTATTCGTTGTTGAGGCCGAGGTAAACTTTGCCGTCCTTATCGTAAGCCCAGCCGTCGAGAAGAATGACTTCCTTGTATTCCTCAACGGGGATATCGCCGTCGCCCTCGCCGACCGTTTCAATCAGAACGGTTGCGCGAAGCTGGTCAATCGAATCAACCTGCTTGCCAACGCTCAGCGACTTGCTCGCGCTGCGCTGCCTTGTTGCAACCTCGTTATAGGGCACGGCGTAAACCGTGATATTATACGTTCCGGGAACGCCTATTTTGTAGGTGTAGGTGCTCTTGGTAACGTCCCTGTCGGCGGTCGTTACGTCGGCGTAAACCTCGTTTGTAAGGGAGTTTGTAATCGTGAGATGATAGTTTCTGAAATCGGTTTCGCTCGAGGTCTGATCCCACGAAATAGTCACTTTGCTTCCGACCTCGTAGGAATCCTTGTCGAGCTTGATTTTCGGCACGGTCATAACGCCCTCGAGAGCCGGGGTGCTTGACACGCCGTTTACGCGGATAACCTTGTAGTCGCCGTTTGACGGCCATATGGGCTGTTCAACAACGCCCTTGCTCGGGTTTGCAGCGTCTACGAGGAAGCCCCGCATTGTGCCGTTATAGTTGAATATTCCCGTGTAGATACCGATGTGACCGTACCAGCAGATAAGGTCGCCGGGAACGGCTTTCGTGTAGCTGTTTGTTGCAATAACGGTTCCGTATTTTGTAGGGTTGCCGTAAATGTCGTAGGTTGAATGAGGAAGCGAGATGCCGAATTTTGCAAAGACGTACATCGTGAGTCCCGAACAGTCGAACTCGTCGGGGCCTGCTGCGCCCGAAACATACCTTTTGCCTATGTGCTTTCTCGCCTCAGCGACTATCTGATCACCTGTTACATTTGCTGCTGATGCACTCATTTCCATTCCTGCCGTGACGCTTAAAAGCATTAATACGGCAAGGAAAAGGCTGCATAGCTTTTTCATAACAAAATGCACTCCTTATAAATTTACTGCATAATATTTTACTACAAAATACGAGCTAAGTCAACTTTACGGGGGGATTATTTACAATTATACAATAGAAAAAGGGGGACGGTTTTCCGTCCCCCAACATAGTGTATTATTACGGATTGAGGCAAACGCCGCTTGCGTTGAACTTATAGGTTTTTGAGCCTATTTTCTTTGATGTGTTTGCAAGCATCTTGCCCGATGATTCAAAGTAATACCACTTGCCGCCCGACTTGAGCCAGCCCGTCTGCATTACGCCCGAGGCATTGAAATAATACCACGCGCTGCCTGACTTCTGCCAGCCTGTGAGCATTGCGCCGCCGGAATTGAACAGGTACCACTTGTTGCTGATTTTCTGCCAGCCGGTAACCATAATTCCGTCCGTGCCGAAATAGTACCACTTATTTGAAATCTTCTGCCAGCTTGTAACCATTGCGCCGTCGGTTCCGAGATAGTACCACTTGTTTGAAATCTTCTGCCAGCTCTTGAGCATCTTGCCCGTGGAATCGAAGTAATACCACTTGCCGCCGGACTTGAGCCAGCCCTTGCGCATTGAGCAGTCGCTGTTGAAGAAATACCAGTTGCCCTCAATCTGCTTCCAGCCCTTGGCTGCGCCCGATTCCTGAAGGTAATAGGTCTTGCCGTTTATGTCTGCAAAGGTATTGAATACCATAAAGTATTCGCCCGGATAGAAGAAGTAGAGCTTGCCGTCGATTGTCTGGAAGTTTTCCTGAAGGGCGCCGTTCCTGTCGGTGAAGTACCAGTTATAATAACCGTCGTCATAGGTAATCTTGAAGAGACCGCAGTACATAACGCCGTCTTCATCGAAGCAGTATCTCTTGCCCTTTATATCCTGCATACCCGTTACGGGCTCGCCGTTTACGAAATAGTACCAATCGTCTCCGTCCTGCTTCCAGCCGTTGCGGGTTGCGAGGATAATCTGAGCCTCTGCAAACGCGCCCATATAGCCAACCGAGAAGCTGTGAGCGCCAACGCCCCAAGGAGCCATATCCTGGTCGTCAATGATGGTGAAATCGTTTCTGTTAAGAGCCTTGCCGTCCGCAGTGAAGAACCAGAGTGAGCTCTCCTCATTCGGGTCGAAGTCGCAGGTGTAAACCTCTCTTCTCTCCTGTGCGGTGCCGCCGTTATAGATAACGGTAAGCTTGTTGCCAATCTGCAGAACCGCGTAATTGAGGTCGTAAACCTGAACAGGCGGTGCCGACGGGTCGGCATATCTTTCAATCATATTCTCGCCTTCAAAGAAGGTGGGGTTGCCGTTCTTGTACTGGAAGAGTAATCCTGTTACATCGTTGCCCGTTACGGTAACGGTAGCGGTAGCAGAGCGTCCGCCGTAAAGAACGTTAATCTGATGACTGCCCACGCCCCAGTGGTTAGCATACTGGGTGTCCGTGCATTCAAGCGTCCACGGAAGGAAGCTGTCGGAAGCGTCGTTCTGATTTACAAACTGAATATCAACAAAACCGTCGCCGTGGTCAATCTCTGTTGCAACATAGGTAACGTCGCCGCGCGCGTCGTCATAGTGAGCTACAAGAGTATTGCCGACCTGGCTAAGAAGCTCGTTCTCATAGTTGTAGTGATAGTATTCGTTTTCATTCGCGTCAACACGGTAGCTGCCGTGGGTGTTCTGAGTAACCGAATACGGCTGCGCAAGAGTGAAATCAATACTTTCAGGTCCGCTGAGAACCGTAAAGGTAACGTTTGCGGTTGCAGCGTCGCCTATCTCAATCGGGACGGTATTTTCGCCGATTGTAAACGGAGTTTCCTCCTGGTCAAAGTCATTCGGATATCTAATCCAGTCTTCAAACCTGGTTCCGTCCTTTGCAAAGAAATCAGTTGACGGCTGTCCGGGATAATTCGGGTCCTCGTAGCGCTCGCAGGTGAACACCTGAGATTCGTATCCCTCGGGGAAATTGAGTGTGAATTTGTTTCCGGGCTCATAGATATTAGGAAGGTCGTAAACGTAGGTTTCGCCTTCATAATAACCGCCCTGATTTTCAGTAAAGGTTGTGCTTGTTCCCTCTGCAAACTCAAAGGTTGCACTTGTCGGTGCGGGATGAATAAAGAAGTTGTAAGGAATTCTGAAGCTGCCCGCAACAACATAGTAGGTGTTGTTGCCAACTTTCCAGTGGTCCTCTCTCTGGTTCGATTCCATATAGATGCTAACATTTGCAGGATTGCCGTTCGCGTCAACAAACTCATCAAAGGAACCATCGTCATCAACATCTGCCATATGATAAACAACGTCATCCTGATTATGGTATTTGAAGGTTACAGTTACGCCTTCTTCGTAAATGCTCGGAACCCAATACGCATAGTAATCCTGTTCATCGTCGTCAACTTCCCATTGGCCGTTTGTGTTTTCAATGGCAAAGCCGTTGCCGTTGAAGCCTGTTATCTGAACATCGTAAGGTCCTTCAAGAACGGTAAAGGTGTACGCCTTTGAAAGGTTGCCGACCTCAATATAGTAGGTGTTGTTGCCGACTGTCCAGTGGTTGCTGTCCTGGCCGTCCATAACGCGTACATTTGCGTTTAACTCATTACCCTGAGAGTCAACCCATTTCCACTCGGTATAATCGCCATTGGGATGATAAGTTCCCTGTGCGTAATATGTAGCGTCGGGGCTGTTTGCATACTTGAGTGTAATAGCAACGCCGTCCTCAAAAAGACTCGGAGTCCAGTAGTAAAAATACTGCTCGTTATTGTCGTCGGTTTTCCAGTAACCGTTTGTGTTTTCCATTGCACTGCCCGAATCGTAGCCCGTGATTTCAAAATCATTCGGCGCCTCGGTTACCGTAAAGGTGTAATCGGGAGTAGCTATACCGTAAACCTCAAAGTGATAGGTGTGTTCGCCTATGCCCCACGGAGTTTCGTCCTGACCGTCAACGGTGAGAATATACTCGGGAAGCTCCGTGCCCTCGCCGTCAACAAATGCCCAGTAGTCATAATCGTATAAATCGTTATGCTTTAGCTGAGCGGTATAAACAACGTCTTCCGCTTTTTCGTACTGAACAGTAAGAGTTACACCTTCGGATGCAAGCGACGGAACAATATAGCGGTAATGGCCGCTGCTCATATAACCGCCCGTGTTTTGCATTGCGCTGCCGTTTCCTGCATATCCCAAAACCTCAATGCCGTTTGGCTTTTCGGCAACGGTTACATCAAAGGTTGCAGTATAATGCTTGAGATAGGTGAAGTCAACCTTATATGTGTTTCCGCCTTCCCACTTGTTAGTATAGCTCTGGTGATCGTCATATGAGAACTTTGTCTGGTCAACGATATTGCCATCCTCGTCCACAAATTCAGGCACATCGTAGCCGTAGTTGTTTTTAACATACTGACAGGTGAAAACAATGTCATCATCGGCAGTGTGGAGTATAATCCTGTTGCCGACATTCATATAATCGAAGCGGTAGCAATCATAATACTCACCCGCATCATAGTCGTAACGCCTGTAAGTGTCGCCGCCCTCCGTAATGGTAATTGGAGCAAAATCAAGTTCGATAGAGGTTACGGGGTTCGGAGCAAATGTGAAGGTCTGTTCTGCTTCACGATAGCTTTCGCTTGCGCCGATAGCCACAGCGTAGGTGTACTGACCGTAGGTAAGCTGGTGGTCATAGCTCTGTTCATACTTGTAAACCGTACGGGCATCGTAAGACGAATCAAGTTCATAGCCCGTGTCGGTGTTTACAAACGCACCGTAGCCGTGAGCCTCGGTTGTATCGTAATAATATACCTCGGGTTGTCCCTCGGCAAAATTGAGTGTGAGCTCGTCACCCTCTTCAAATGACGGAACATTGTAGCACCACCATTCGCCGTAGGTGTAATCATCAACTATGTATCCGTCAGCGTACTCATAAATCACCTTGTCCGCATTTGCGGGTTCAAACTGAATTGAGTCCACTTCGCGTTCATCAGCAAAAACCGTCATAGGCATAACGGTGATTACCATAAGCGCAGCAAGTAAAACCGAAATAGCTTTTTTCATAATATTCCTCCTTTTTTATTTTATTATAACTTAATACATATTTTTAGTCAATGCGAAAGTTTACCATTAAATATCGGAATCCTTCTCTTGAATATGTCGGCTATCACTTGATTTTAAATACGCTGTTGTAGCGCTTTGCCCATGCCTGAACAGCGCGGCGGCTGTAGTATCTCGGCAGGGTTTTGTTTACGCCCGTAAGAAGCGCAATATCTTTGCCGAGGCCGAGCACGAGCGAAACGAGCTTTTTGTTTTTAATCAGCGCCGAGGCTTTTCCGAGAAGCTCGGGGTTGACGTCAATAAGCGCGCCGCCGGGTTCGTCGGAAACCTGAAGCTCTTTTATCGTGATAATACCGCTTTCAAACAGATAGTCAAGCTGCTCGGTTGTGAGCTTTGCAAGAAGAAGCTTGATGAGAGCAAGCGAGGAAAGGCCGAAGCCGATTTTCGTCTGATAGTTATACTCGTAGTCCCAGAGGGTTTCGGCGGAATAGGTCTCGGTTTCGTCGGCAATAACCGTGTCGGCAAGAATTTTTGCCGCACGAAACGCATTGGCAATTCCCGAGCCGATAATCGGAACGGTCATAAACGCGCTGTCGCCTATTGCTGCGTAGCCGTCTGCCACCATTACGGCAAGGGTCTGCCTTACGGGAATCGTCACCATATCTCCGCCGCGAAGGAGCTCTCTGCCGAGCACGGGATTTTCTTTTCTGAAACGCTCAGCCTTTTCGAGCGCCCCGTCCTTTGTCAGCGGGCTGAACTCGCCGATAAGAATATCGCTGTAATCCTCATCGTCCGCAACCCAGACGATGCCGAAAACGTCCTTGGGCATAAGGTAAACCTTGTATTTGTCGAATACCTCGCCTGCGTCCTCGCGGTTATAAAACGCTCTGTAAACGTAGAATTTTTCCATTTCGCCCATCTCTGCCTGAACGCCGCAGCACTCGGGAAGATTAGCGCGCACGGGGGAATTGCAGCCGCAGGCGTCAATAACAAGGTCGCCGAGAAAGTCGCCCTTGTCGGTCTTTATGCCGATAACCCTGTCGCCCGCCATAACGGGTGCAAGAATCTCGGTTTCATACACAAATTTCACCCCGGCATCCTCAGCAGCGGAAATGATGTAGTTGTATATTTCGCTGCGTTCCATTTTGATGTCGGTGTTTCCCGAATTATCGTCGTCGTTTCTGAGAATTATTCTCTCTGAAGGCGGAACAAAGCTCATATTTTCAAAGCTGAGCACCTTGTCCTCGGGCGGCATCGGAAGCCCTATGTCGCCAAACGCCTTGCTGTTGAATATGTCCGTCCAGTCGTAGCCCATATTCCCGCGGCTGTTCTTTTCGTAGACCGTTACGTCAAATCCTTCCTTGCTGAGAAGCATAGCGCAGGCAATTCCGCCGTGTCCGCCTCCCGCAACAATAATCTTTTTTGCCATAAATATTACACCCTTTCGTGATTTTTTGCGTATAATCCACCGATTGTATTACAGAAATATTATACTACTATTATCTATTTATTGCAAATGGGATAAGTGAAAAAGAAAAACGCCGAGAGCATCGAGCTCTCGGCGTTTTTGTGACAGGATTTGGCGTCTGCTGCGGCTTCGCCTTGCATACTACTCCGCTCGGCGACCGTTGACAGGCAACGGTGCCCGCCTCACGCTCCTCGCTAAAAACAGTCCACCGGACTGTTTTCTTAACGCTCAGACCTCCCCGAGGTTCAAATCCTGTTTCATACTAATAATTAACAGAGGGGATACCGTATGGTATCCCCTCTGTTAATGGTCGAGGTGACAGGATTTGAACCTGCGGCCCCTACGTCCCGAACGTAGTGCTCTACCAAACTGAGCCACACCTCGTTATTTATTTTTCGTGCACTATATTATTGCACATTATAAACGTTTTTGCAAGCATTATTTTTTATTTTTGACAAGGTATATTTCAATTTGGTATAATTAAGAAAAAAGCGAGGTGGATATATATGAAAAAAATACTGTGTCTGCTCATATGCGCGGCGGTGATTATTTCCGTTTTTTCAGCGTGTTCAAAGGAAAAGGAAACTCCCGAGTACAGCCCGATTGAAAAGACCGGGGATTTCAGCGTTGTGTCGTTTAACTGTGCGGCGCCGTGGGGCAGCTCGAAAAACAACACCAAGTCCTCTGCCCGCGTTGTGCGCTTTGCGGCATATATGAACGCGGTGAAGCCCGACATCATCGGCACTCAGGAAATGAACAGCGACTGGCAGGAAAAGCTCGCTGAGCTTATGCCGGACTACGACTGCTACGGTGTTCCCCGCGGGGGCGACGACAACGAGAAAAAAAGCGAGATGAACAGCATTTTCTGGCTAAAGGACAAGTACACCTGCGCCGACAGCAGCACCTTCTGGCTCAGCGAGAGCACGACGGAAAACACGAAATATATGGGCGCGGGCTGCAACAGAATCTGCTCGTACGTCGTTTTGCTCAACAATGAAACAGGCGAGTCGATAATTCACCTCAACACCCACCTCGACAACGTCAGCGGCGCCGCAAGGGAATACGGCGCAAGGCTTATCACGCTGAGAATTGATATGCTCAAAAACAGCTTCCCCGATTCAACCTTTGTTGTCACGGGCGACCTTAACGATTTTGAGGACGGCAAGCCCTGCACGATACTTTCCGAGAAGCTCACAAACTGCCAGAGCGTTGCCGCCGAGCCCCCGGGCGTGACCTATCAGAACTGGGGCGAGGTTGACGAGGGAACGCCGATAGACTTCATTTTCACGAGCGCGACGCCCGTTGACTATCGGCTTCTTGACGACGTTTCAAACGGCTTTGTGTCCGACCATTACGGCGTATTTGCTCAGATAAATTATGCGACAGAATAAGAAAAGAGCGGTGCCTTGGCATCGCCCTTTTTTCTATTTGAACCAGTAGTTGAGGTCAACGAATTCGCTCGACACCCCTTCAAGAGTGCCCTTTTCAGTGTACTGCCACACGGTGTACTCAACGTCATATGTGACTTCGCTGTTATACTCGGCAAGCCAGATAAGCGTGTTTTTGCCGAGCTTGTTTGTGTTGATTTCATTTGCAAGCACGCTCGCCGAAGCGTAGAGCCCCGAAGCGTATCCCGCCTTTTCAACCTTCTTGCAGAATGCGTTGATTACGGCGGCTTTTTCATTTGAATTCATCTTTGCGTTGTAGAGCCTGCCCGTGTGCATTCCCCACCTGTTTGAGGCGTATTCAAAGTCGATGACAAGGGGAAGAGTCGGGCGGTAATTCTTAACCGCCTTGATGAGAAACTCAGCCTCTTCCTCGGCTTCCGCCTCGGTTGTCGCCTGAGAGTAAAAATACACGCCGTAGGGAATTCCCGCCTTCTGGCAGCCCGAGAGGTTTTCCTCGTAGCACTCGTCTGCAAGGATTTCCCCGCTCTCGTATCCGCGGTAGCCCACGCGGATGAACGCGAAGTCGATGTTGTCCTTGACCACCTGCCAGTCGACCGAGCCGTTGTGTTCCGAAATGTCGACGCCGCTTGAGACCGTTTCTTCAAACTCGTAGTTGAGCACGGGCGACCTGCTTCTGCCGCCGAACACGATGACTGCAGAAATTATCAGCGCCGCGACGAGGATGAACGAAACCGAAATAACAAGCGTTTTTGAGCCGACTTTTTTCTCAACAAACTTTGATTTTTTGCTGCCGGATTTAGTTTTGCTCTTTGCTTTTTTTGCAGTTTTCGGCATAACTTTTCCTTTTTTTAACTTATTTGACAGTATCTTACCATAAATCGCAATAAAAATCTACTGCAAAATATTTCATTGAGTTGACTTTGGCGGTGTCATCTGCTATAATTCACTTAACATTTTTTCGGTGCAAAGCGATAAAGCAGTATATCCGAGGTGAATCATATGGATAATATGTCAAATACCGTATTCAAAAGAAAGCTTCCGATGCCCATCGACATCAAGGCCGAGATGCCCCTTTCGGAAAAATCCGCGGCTATCAAGGCTGAGAGGGACGAGGAAATAAGAAAGATATTCACGGGCGAAAGCAGCAAGCTCGCGCTCATCATAGGCCCCTGTTCCGCCGACAGAGCCGACAGCGTGCTCGACTACATCGGCAGACTCGTTCCGATTCAGGACGAGGTTAAGGACAAGATTGTCATCATCCCGAGAATCTATACGGGCAAGCCGAGAACAAACGGCGCGGGATACAAGGGTATGCTTCACCAGCCCGACCCCGACAAGGAACCGGATATGCTCGAGGGCATAAAGGCAATCCGCGACCTTCATCAGCAGGCAATCGAGCAGACGGGGCTTACCTGCGCGGACGAGATGCTCTATCCCCAGAATTACAGATATCTCAGCGACCTGCTTTCCTACGTTGCTGTGGGCGCAAGGTCGGTTGAAAATCAGGAACACCGCCTTGTTTCATCGGGACTCGATATTCCCGTAGGTATGAAAAATCCGACGAGCGGCGACTTCAGGATTATGCTCAACGCAATCCGTGCCGCACAGGGCGACCATATGTTTCTCTACAGAGGCTGGGAAGTTGAGTCAATGGGCAATCCCCTCGCCCACGCAATCCTTCGCGGCAGCGTAAACAAGCACGGCATCAACCACTCAAACTACCACTACGAGGATTTGAAAACGCTTTACGATATGTACTGCACGGGCTACTACAAAAACCCCGCGGTCATCATCGACACCAACCATTCAAACAGCGGCAAAAACCCGTTTGAACAGCCGAGAATCATCAACGAGGTGCTTCATTCGGTTAAGCACAGCGACGACGTTCGCAGTATGGTTAAGGGCTTTATGGTTGAATCCTACATCGAGGACGGATGCCAGAAGGTTGAGGAAGGCGTTTACGGCAAGTCAATCACCGACCCCTGCCTCGGCTGGGAAAAGACGAAGGACCTCATCTACTCAATCGCAGACCAGATTTAACGAAAAGAAAAACGGACTTCTCATAAGAGAGGTCCGTTCCTTTTTACTGTATTATATCATATTTTTTCAGTTCGCTGACTATTTGCGCATCTGATTTTTTATTTACGTTTACAATGGTCTTGATGCCCATTTCAAGCGCGCGCTCTTTCAGATTAATATTGCCTCTTTCACTCAGCGCGTCATTTGTAACAATCACCTTTTTCGCGTATTCGCCGCCGAAATTGTTTGCAACGGTGCTGAGCTTGTAGAGCTCTTCCTGATTGAATTTCCCGTTTTTGCAGGAAATGAAAACGGGAACGACGCCGTCCATCGCCATAACGTCAATCTCGTTGTCGACGGTCGGCGTATTGTTTTTGTGCTCATATTCCCATTCCATCTTGACGCCCGACTTGACGTCGTGGAAAAACGGTGTTGCGCCGTCGCTTTCCTTTGCCGAAACGGCAAGGCTGAATATCTTTGTTTCAAGCAGGTTTCCGCTCGTTGCAAGGCACTTTTCAACAAACGCGTCGCAGAATTCAAAGATGATGTAATACGAGGTCACAACGTATCTTTTAAAGATTTTTTTCGCTATAAACTCGTGCAGGATGCCGTTTTTCATAAACGCGGAAAACTTCTCGTCGGTTGAATCTATTCTGTAGTAGTGGGAATCGCCGTTCCTCACAATACATCTTGAGGTGACGTTCATCAGTATCATAATTGCACTGTTCCACTCGGTCGGGGTGTGTTTTCTGAATATCGCCCAGAGCTTGTCCAGTTCCTCTGTGTTGATTTCTTCCGCGCCCGTTATAGATTCCGAAACGACCTTGCCGCCGTAGATGCAGATATTGTCCTCAACGCTGAGCGCGGGGAATTTGCGAAACGGGGTTACGCCGTCGTCGTCGCAGTCGGTAATCGTCTGTTCCTCGATGTTGAAGCGGTGAATCTGAACGTTTCTGTTTCTGTATTTTTCAAAGACCGTACCGAGCGCGACGAGGAAGGTGTCGCTGCCGCCCGTGATGTCAAAGCAGCATTCTTCCTCGGTTTCAACAATATCGGAAAGTGCGTTCACAATGTCGGGAATTCGGTTTTTGTAGGCTTTACATTCAATCTGAATTTCACCGCCCCCGAGAATCCTGAGATACGTTTTGCACGCTTTTTTCATCTCGTCTGCATTTGTGCCCACGAGAATGATTTTTTTCGGCGCCTGAGCAAGTGCCGAGCAGATGTTTTTAATCGCGTTTTTGTCGAATATTTCAACGTAGGTGACTTTGTTGAGGTCGCATTTATACTCGAGCGCAGCGTTGTTTTTTATCGATGAAAACTCAATCACCTCAACGCAGTTTTTCTTGAAAAACTGCTTTCTGCTGTGAAGCAGAACGGGAAAAGAATTGCAGAAATAATAGGCGGTCGAGCCCTTTTCCGCGTCAAATTCCGTGCGCGAAAGCTCGCCGTTTTCGTCGGTCACGGGAACGGAATCGTCATACCAGCAGTAGCCCATTTTGCCGAGGTCCTTCAAAAGTTCCTCAGCTTCTTTCAGGCTGCTGCAGTTGACTGCAAAAAGCTCGCCTTCCTTCTCTTTTAAAAGTTTCTGAATTTTTCTTATCATTTATGCTCTCTCTTTTTCTTTTCTTATCTTAATTATACTGTTTCCGGGAAAAATGTAAAGCCCTGAAAAAGACGCCGCGGAAATACCGCGGCGGTTGTTTAATTATTTAAAATATCTTTTGTACTCTTTCACGTTCGCCATGCTCAGTGCTTCGTCCTTGCCGACGATTATGTGGTCAAGCACGGTCACGTTAAACTTTCTGAGGAGGCTGATAACTGACAGGGTAAATTCGATGTCGTTGCCCGACGGCTCGGTATTTCCGGTCGGATGATTGTGCGCAATGATTACTTTTGAGGCGTTGTCGTTTAACGTCTGCTTCACAAGCTCAGTCGTGTCCACGGGCGAAAAGCTCGCGCAGCCTTTTGACACCGTGTGACAGCCGATAATCTCGTTATTGCTTCTCATCGTTATGATGATAACGCGCTCGGCGGCGTATTCGCTCAGCACGTTTTTGGCATATTTGCATGCCATGCCGGCGTCCGAAATCTTCTTTGCCTTGATGTTTCTGTTTTCGTTGTTGCGGATTTTTATCGAATTGAAAAGCTTGATGAGCGCCACCGTGTTTTCGCCAACGCCCTCAACGTCGAGCAGGGCGTCCTTGTCGGCTTTAAAGACGTTTTCAAGCGTTCCGAAACGGTTGATGAGGTTGTAGGCAATCGGCTTTGTGTCGATTCTCGGGATGGAATAAAACAGCAAAAGCTCGAGAAGCTGATGGTCGGGAAGATTTGCGCCTTCGCCGAAATCAAACTGCTTTTTCAGCCTCTGCCTGTGCCCGTCCCTCGACATTTTAGCCATATTTCCACCCCGTTTCGTTCAGAATTGATAAATTTATTTTATCATATAAATGTTAATTATTCAACAGAAATACAATTATGATTGTTTTTCATACTCTTCTCTGCGATCGATATTGAAAAAAGTATCATATGATTTGTTGCAAATATATAATATCAACGCTGCAAAAGCTACAGGATGATAATCGCAGACAGGTTTTCCATCTTCTTTGTTGTTGCCTTTTTTACGTTTCTCTTTGAAAACCACCTTGTCTTTTTTGCCAAAGTCATCTACCTTCGTCTTTGAATAAACATAGACTGGTTTAGTTGATCGTAATGTTTTCACTATTCTTATACACCAAGCAACAAGCCGACAAAGTTCAACAAATATTATCAAAGCAGCCAAGATTAACGGAATTAGTTCTCTTATTGAGCAAGATTTTCCGATAAACGAAACCGCAAAAGCAATAGCTAAGACAGCTTCAACAAAGTCTTTGTGATTAACAACGTTCATTATAATACGATATAGTCCTTTGATAAATAATGTAAACTTGTTTTTATAACATAATACATAAAGTCCAAGATAATCTATTGTTTCAAAAGCCTCTGTTGCTTTTTGGCTTTCTTTTTGGATATCAATCAGGTTTTTATCGCAATAGTTTTCAAATATCAAATTGAAATGTAAACGCCTCGGTTTATCGATGTGTGATTCTTTCGGCGGAGTGTTGCCCGATATGCACACGCCATAGCATGTCCATTCCTGAATTGAAGGAACCTGCCTCAGTTCTCCATACGTTTCTCTTTGTATTTCACCAAAGAAATCTATTCTTGAATCGTTTATGCTGATTGTCGGATAATCTTCATATACAGAATTTCTGTAAAACGAAACTCGAGAATCGGAGACTTCCGCATTACCGTTCACTCCGGGATATAAAGTGCCTTCGTCAATCGAATTATTATTTCTTTTTCCAAACAAAAGATAGCCGTCTTTTGTCACAATGTTGGCGGAAACGCCAATTTGATTTACATTTAAACACGATGATACATAATCACTAACACATTTCATTTTTTCTTCCTGTGTTTGTGCATTATTAAGATTTTCGATTAACTTTGCTTTTTGAGAATCATCATACTCAAACATTTCGATAAGTGCATTACGGTAATTCTCACTCAATAAGGGATGATTGACTAATGTGGGATTGTCAAACGCGCATACAGCACTATAAGAGGAACGCTCGAAACATATACATATTGAGCAAATATTGTCATTTTGGTTGTTAGAGTCTAAGCTTTTTATTAATGTTGGTTTAAGAAGCGCTCCTGAATAAAAAACTCTTCCCTTTACAATGGTAACGCCACGTTTAAATGCTTCGTAAATATCTGCGTATTCTTCATGCTTGTCCTTTTCTTTGCATAAAACAATCGGTTTAGTGTTATTGAGATAATCAAGCAATTCCTGTGTAGGACAACCGGTTAACACTAAGCATCCTTTTTTATGGTCAAAGTGACAAAGTGTATTAAGTTGTGCTTCATTATAAATCGCCTTTTCATTAAGGAAGTAAGAACACAAGTCGTCATATTGCTGCTTACTCATTTTTATGCAAATGCCAAAATGGCTAAAAACTGCAAGCGCAATAAGTCTTGACAAAGCAGGTAAATATTTTTCCTGCCCTACGTGCAGCATAAAACAATCGGTTGTTTTCTTGTCTTCAAACAGTTTATTTAAATCTGCTTCCGTTTTAATAGCAAGGCTTGAAACATTTTCAATGGCAATTTTGCTGTCAAAAGCAGGTGATACCCCATAAAAGAAATCGCCGCCATCTTCAACTGTTTGTGCTTTGTCGCCATCAACTAACTTTACATATTCATTGTTTCCGTCAATAAAGCTGAATAATGGTTTATACTCTCCGACAACTGAAAGATTCTTTTCAAAAGACTGAACCAAAACGTGACAATAATCCAGATTTTTTCCTTTAATCTTTTCAGCTATAATTTGATTGGTGTTATTAAGATTATAATCTTGCTTTTGCATAAAACCCCTCGAAAATAGTTAAATAATGCATTATAAATATCATATACCACAAGCGGTAAAAACGCAACTATATTATACAAATTGTTGTTTTTCAAGTGAGCGTATTACCGACGGTATAACCATTTGGCAAAAATATAAACCGATTGTAAAAACAAACGGTTTATATTTGCGTTGTTATTTATCCATCGTTTCGAGAAGGAAGCTCACGGGGCGGAAGCCGTCGTTGCAGGAAATCATCGCCGACTTCGGATTTTTCATCCAACCGTCGTAGAAGTTTTCGCCGCCGCAGGCAAGAGTCATCACAAATGGTGAAACGCTCTGCCACGCGCTCTCGCAAAATCCGTCGGGCCGCTCGCCGCCTACTGCGACAAACACCTTCCCGAGCTTCATATCGCACGCATGCTCTATCGGATTTTCATACTCACTTATGAGGTCGTCATACCTCGCCATCCTCATAACCGTAATACGAACTTTTTTCATATCATTCCCACTCATAGAAATCCGCTCAATTCTTACAGTAAATTCTTTAAGTATAAAGTTTTTACTGTAATTTTTTATACCCATTTTACACGCTTTATCTCTTTTTCAAACTTTTTAGCGTCAAAATAGCGTCACTAAAACAGTATATCATATTAGATATTCAAACTGAGTTTTAATCCAATATGGCAAGGACTCAATATTTCTTTTTAGTGTTGCGCGAATGATTGCATCTATTTCTAGGCTGCTATATTCTTTGCTTTCGTCAAAATCTTTAAAAAGGTTTTGATTTAAGTAAATAGCCGTCTCTCGCGATATGCCCAATTCAATTAGTTTTCTAGTTGTAATACTATATGCTCCACATTGCATACATGTTAAAAAACAATTCTCCGGATTTTTAATGTCAAATATTGGCTTAAGTAGCAAAGGAACATGGAACGAAACCGTATTTTGTAATACTTCAATTGTATCTTCAATCTTATCCGGATCTTCATATATGTCCTCACTTAAAATTTGGAACAAAGATGTTTCTTTTGACCATTTCATACAAAGGTCAATTAATTTTCCTCTTCCTGAGTTTTTTCTTAATAGAGCAGGAATATGTTTATTATACATATTTGAAGTAGCATCATTATCCCTTAAAAACTTTAGCATCCTATCAAGTTTTGCTCTTGCTCCATACTCTTTTGGATGCGTAGGAACGTTTTCCGAATAATTACAATAAATATCTTCAAGAACTAAAGGATCCCAATACCTGTTTTTATAACATATGTCTTTTGGAACAGTTAGTTGATCCATTTTATATATAATTGCTGCCACTTGCTCTTTTGATAAATCAATACCAACATTGTTCATTTTATCAATCGATTCCTCACCATACTTTAATACCGATTGACGAATATATGAAACCAAATATCCATATTTTGACATTGTTTCATCCACAATTTTACCGCTGTTTATTGCATCCAAAATATCGGATTTGTTTTCTTGGAATTTTTCCCCATAATTAGATGGTAACTCTTTATCTACATCATCAAACAGATTGATTTGGTCATAGCCATCTATCTCTTCAAATGCCGATTCGTCCAAAACAAAAGTTCTTCCGATAAAATCTTTTAACAATCGGCCAGCTCGTCCTCTCAAATTTGCCATTTCATAATTCGATAGTTCAGCTGTAGTTGAAGTCCTTCTTAAGTAAAGATGTGGATTTCTAATAATAATGTTTTGCGCAGGCATGTTTACTCCCTGCATAAGTGTAGTTGTACAAACAACTGTATGGATCAGCTTTTTAGATATTGCCTTTTCTAAAGTACTTCTAACATGCATAGGGAGTTTTCCATGATGATAAGCAATTCCATACTCTAGACTTTTACACAAAGAGTAATTATTTCTGACGGTATTACTATAATAATCAATCAATTCTTTAGTTTCTGCAACGGAATTATCTGAATTAATATTGCAAGCAACTCTTCTTGCAACTGAAGGTGTTGGTGCAAAAACAATGTTTTGATCATCTTTATTAAAGCAATCAATCATGTTTTTCAAAAAACCATAATATGCTTCATCGTACGTATTGTTTCCATATCCTACAACTGTACTGCTATCTTCAATTATTTCAGTTATAGCCGTATCCGTTAATGCGCAATATTGTTTAAAACAGAAACAACCTTCTTGTTCTTTTATGCTATAGGTTAAATTGAGAACCGGACTAACATCTGTAATAATTTCATCCGTTTCAAGGCCAAAAATACTTTTCCCAACCTCTTCAAGTTTTTGGATTCTCGGACCAGAAATAATGATTTGCTTAACATTTTTCTTGTAACGAAATTCGGTTAGCACATCAAATAGTATTTTTGCTCGTTCATCTTCGTGATTTTCAATTCTCTCAATGTTTTGAATTTCATCAGCAACTAATATAAGATTGTTACAAAATGCATTTTCATCTGAAGATAATGCAGTAATTGCTTTTTCTTGTGTCATCACATATATGTGTGATTTTTCTTGTTCGTCATTCTCTACGTATGTATTCGAAATAAGATAGTTTGGAACATTTAACAGTTTAAGCATCTTATTAAAGTCTTCTGTTACTTGCGTTAAAAGGCTTAATGTTGGAATAATATATATTATATCGAGTTTGTTGTAAAGAAGTTGTTCAGCTAATTTTAAAAGAATCACAAAAGACTTTCCTGCAGATGTTGGAGCAGAGATACCTATAACCTTGTTAGAATCCATACTATCCCATATTTGCTTTTGAAAAACTGTAAGCAAGAAAGAGTGACCGTTTATATCAATTTCATTGTTGCTTTGGTTTAGCGCAATTGTTAGTTTATCTATAGGACTATTCATTTCTGAAAATGTGTTAGTTAATCTATCATATCCGCTATCTGCAATTATTGATGAAGTGGGATAGCCAATTCGAGATAAAAATTTAATAACGATATTTTTAATGTCATATTGTGTTTTATCAATATGTGTCCACATTAAAGCTATAATTGTTACAACATAATTCGCATTAGTTTTTTCAAATGTTGTAACATAATCCAAACACCTTATGGTATCTACTATCAATTTTTCAGTAACTTGATAATCTTTATCTATAAACTTAAGTTTCTTGGAAATATGATAAAAATCAATATGTAACCATTCATTTAGAATAATTTGTTTTAATTCATCCATAAAACGCAACACTCTTAAATCATTGTTTGAAATTCTTTTGCAAGTTCATCTAATGCCCAAACTGGAAAAACAATATATGTAATTCTTTTTAGTATTGGATTTTTGTCTACATCGATTTTTGCATTATCGAAATCTTTGAATCGACTTTTTATGATATCTTCTATCTGTTTATGAATATCATCTTGATTAGTAACGCTGATACTTTTGTTTTCATTATAAATAACAATACTAACCAATTCTACATAAGGGTTTTCTAATGTATTGTTTAAAAAACATTCTGCAATTTCATCCAAGTCTTTGTCCAAAAAATCCTCATGCGAATATAGTCCCAGTTCTTTGTGAAGATTGGCATATGTAGTAAGGATGCTATTAATAGCATCAGAAAAAGCATCGTTAAACTTATATTTACTTGTATATGTCTTTGCTTCACCAAGTACAATAACATTATTAATACCATCAATCTTATAATGAATAGCATCTGCACCGAATCTTTCATGTTTATTGTCCGTTGCTATTTTCATCTTCCTTAAAAGAGGAATAGCCCCCATATAGCGTTGAATAAAGTGAAATAATAAAAGCTCGCCCAATTGTCCTTGGATCAGTAGTTTTTCTGGATCGTCGCTTTTTCTAAATTTTTCTCTAGCTTTTCTAATAATGCTTGAACTAGCTACAGCTTGACTTTTTCCAAGTGATTTCTCATGTTCTAACAATTCTGAATACTTTTCAGAACTATACACCCATTCAACGATGGTATCATACAGCCCATTGATAAATTCATTTCTTAATTCCTTAATGTCTTGATATGCTATATTCGCTCCAATATGAGGCTTATCATTAGGAACGATATCAAAATTTTGTTGTATAACATGGACAAAGTTAAATAATGAATCGTTATTAATTAATCTTTTTTTAATATCTTCGTTAGATAGCATTCTAACAGCTTCTTTCTTTTTTAGTTGTTATATACACATTAACTCACATGTATACGAATTAAGACAGCATATTCTGCCTCCTATTTGATTCTGTTTTGAATATCCTCAACTGAAGGCAATTGCTTCTCTAGTGTTTCAGGAAGCTGGCTTGTAATCTTGTACTCGCTAACTCCTATTGGCTTTGACATATCACGGAGCGAATACTCAGCAACAATATCATTTTTGCTCTTGCAAAGCAGTAAGCCAATGGAAGGACTGTCCTGCTCGGTTTTCACGATATCATCAACTGCCGACAAATAGAAGTTCAACTTCCCTGCATATTCCGGTTTGAATTCTCCGGTTTTCAGTTCAATAACAACATAACAGTGTAAATTAATATTATAGAAAAGCAAATCAATATAAAAGTCGTCTCCTGCTACATTCAGATGATATTGATTACCTACAAAGGCAAAGCCTGTGCCGAGTTCAAGCAGAAGATTAGTCACATCTTGAACAAGTGCGTTTTCAATATCCTTTTCAATCATATCCTCTTTGAATGGGATAAAATCAAAAATGTACGGATCCTTCATCGTTTGAACAGCTAATTCGCTTTGCGGTGAAGGCAAACGGCTCTCAAAATTTGAAATCTTATCTGCTATTACCTGACGCTCATATAATCCGCTTTCAATCTGATGAACGAGCACATTTCGTGACCAACCGTTTTCAATTGATTTCTTGATATACCAAGCCCTTATATCAGCGTCATCAAATTTATCCATAAGGACAATATTGTGTCCCCACGGAATTTGTGCAACAACCTGTTGCACAAATTGTTCATCAGGATATATCTCTGCGAATTTAGCCATATATTTAAGATTTCTAACCGAATATCCCTTAGCATTTGGAAATTCTATCGCAATATCCGTTGCCAGACTGTCAATAAACTTATTACCCCAAGCTTTATGGGCGTTAATAATCTTGCCGATGTTATAATAAAGAATTATCAACTCTTTATTAACGCTAGCAGTTGCTTTATATCTCGCTTTAGCGATTTCTTGCTTTACGGATTCAATTGTTTCAAGGTATTCATTGTTATTAACCAACATAACATTTCCCCTTATTTTTACTTACAAAATATTTTAACATATTTTTCTCTATTTTTCAATCTGTATAAAAAGTCAGCATTTAAGGGCTCTGGAACCCGCATGAATACTGCGTTTCAAAATGTCAAAATGAGGGTAGCAATGATATATCATTGCTACCCTCAAAAAATGGGTTCTAAATGCTTATTCTAAATAATAGCTTGCCTGAGCATTCCAGAGTTCTGCATATTTGCCGTTAGCGGATACAAGATCGCTATGCGTGCCTGTTTCAACAAGTTCAGCATTATCAAACACAGCGATTCTATCGCAGAAGGCACAGCTTGAAAGCCGATGCGAAATATAGATTGCCGTTTTGTTTTCCACAAAGGAATTGAATCGGCTGTATATCTCGTTTTCTGCAATTGGGTCAAGTGCTGCCGTAGGCTCGTCAAGAATTACAATCGGCGAATCCTTATATAATGCTCTTGCAAGCGCCAGTTTTTGTGCTTCGCCGCCAGATATTTCAACGCCTGACTTATCTAAATCTTTGTATAGATAAGTCTTTTCTTTTTGCGGCATTGCTTCAATTCTGTCCTTAATATTGGCTTTGTCAAGTGCTGAATAGAGCGTGGGTTCGTCACAATTACCGCTTGCTGAAATATTATCAGCAACAGTCAACGACAATATTTTGTAATCTTGGAATACAATGGAATAAAGCTTGTTCAGACTATCCCGAGTATATTCCTTTATGTTGATACCGTTAATGAGTATTTCACCCTCGTCAACATCATAGAGGCGACAAAGCAACTTGATAAAAGTTGTTTTACCGCTACCGTTTCTGCCGACAACTGCCAGCTTTTCGCCGCCCATGATTTTAAGGTTAATATGTTTCAGTGCATAATTATCGTTCTTCGGATATTTGAACGAAACATTGTTGAACTCAATCTCAAAACCGTTTGATAAGTCAAGCTCACGATTTCCGTAAGCCATAGTGCTTTCGGCTTCCAAAATTTTGAAGTAATCCCTTGCAAGCGGTAATATCTCTTTCAACTTACCAAGCGTATTAGCAAACATCATAATACCGCTGATAATCTGCATGAACGAACCGCAGTACAATACAAGTGAGCCGATACCGAACAGTCCGAACAAGCCCTTAACGCCGATGAACAGGTACACGCCGAAGCCGACTAACGCACCGAGAATGGCAATAAACGAGCTTGATTTTGCCGTTCTCATTGATATTTTGCGGAGCGTTATCTCACCGTCAGTCAGTATCTTTTGCGTTGCAATATTGTCAATTAGGTTCTGCTCTTTATACAGCCTTATTTCCTTACCCGTTTTGTAGTCACCTAAAATGTCGATAAAGGAATAGAAAATGCGGTCAAGCTCTGCGTACTTTTCATTCGCTTCAAGATAGGACTTGTTTATCTTTGACGCAACAATCAGTATTACCGCCGCCATAACAGCAATCGCCGCAACAATGGTAACGATAAACAGCGGTCTTTCAAAGAAGGTATTGCCCGTTCTGACAAAACCTATTTTGAGAAGCGGAATGATAATAATAAACGAAATAATCGTGGTCAGCACGCCTCTTGCAAATTGCAGCGTTGTCCACATAAAGTACGGTAGCCTTGCCCAGCGACTCTTGCCCGCTTCCTCGTGACGATGCAAAAGCTCTTTAAATTCGCTGTCATTCAGCAGTGCATAGTCCGCATTATACAGCTTTTCCTCGACCTTTTTATTCTCAAGGTCAAGCAGAGTCATACGTCGGATATTGTTATAGTGATCCAAAAATGAATTAAGGAAAAAAAGTATAACATTTATGCTGAGCGCCGCAGCTATGGTTATTATCAGTGTTTTTACATCTGCCTTTTCAGTAAGAAGCATAATCAATCTTGCCGAAAACCAAATGTTAATAAAGGGCTTAATGCTGTCAACAACCGCCTGCACAAGGGAGGCAGGTAAAATGCTGCGGTCAAGGGAGTGGATCTCTTTATACATTTTTGCAATAAGTTTTGCGTTACTCATATACTGCCACCCCCATTTCCTTATAATACATACTTTGGGTTTGGTACATTCTGTAATATGAGCCCTTCTTCGCCATCAACTCCTCGTGCGTACCGCTTTCCGCAATCGCACCGTCTTTGATGAAAAGAATTCTGTCACAGAAACGAGTTGATGAAAGACGGTGCGAAATAAAGAAGGAGATTTTGTCCTGCGTCAGTTCATTATATTTGAGATACAGTTCATTTTCGCTTATCGGGTCAAGCGCCGCTGTCGGCTCATCAAGGATAAGAACAGGCGCATTCTTGTAAATAGCTTTTGCAAGTAATAGCTTTTGCTTTTCACCGCCGGAAAAATCTGCGGCATTTTTATATACCTCTTTCACCATTAAGGTGTTTTCTTTTTCGGGAAGGGTATTTATTTTATCGGTAATACCCGCCTTATCAAAAGCGGCAAACAGTCGGTCTTTATCAAATTCTTGTTCGGCGGTAATGTTTTCCGCTACCGTCATCGGCATAAAGCAGTAATCCTGAAAAACAGCGGAGAACAGATTGAAATAGCTTTCGGAGGAAAACTCACGGCTGTTTTTGCCGTTAATCAGAATATCGCCCTTGCTAGGATAATATAGTCCGCAAAGCAGCTTAATAGCCGTTGTTTTACCTGCACCATTTTCGCCTACGATAGCAATATTCTCGCCTTTGTTTACCTTAAAGGACATATTCCTTATCGTTTCGGTATCGCTTGCCGGATAAGTAAAGGATACGTCTTTGAATTCAATCGAATCTACCTCGCTGAAATCAATATCGGGCTTACCAACGCTTTCGTTTTCTTCTTCAATAAAGCTTCTGTACTGCGCACATTCATTACAACAAAGCTTCATCCACATATAGCCGTAAACAAAATTCATTACCCAATTTGTAAAGCCGGTAATAATGCCGAAGCAGAAAATAAAATCTGAAACGGAAAGACGATTGTTGAACACAAGATAAACTAAATAAGCATAGGCGACAAGCTCGCGGATAAGGTTAAGCAGTGCTCTCACTCCGCTGATAGCCGCACTCTGCTTTGTGTATATTGAATTAAGCCTTTCAATCTTATAAATAAACTCCGCTGCGGCTTTCATCAGATAATCCGAAAAGCCGTAGATTTTAATATCCTTTGAAGCCTCAGCGTTCTTTGAAAGATTGTAAAAGTATTCAAATTTGCCCGAAAGCTTTAAATAATTATCCGTTGTTTCCTTTTGTTTTGTGTTAAGAAACTTAAGAAGAAAAAATTCACAGATGCAGGTTCCCAGCACTAACAAAATCATAAAAGCATTGATTTTATAAAGCAGTACGGACGAAGCAATTACGCCGATAATACAAACAAGAAGATTGGCGCACTGTTCAACGAACATAGCGCCCGTAGAAAACCTTGCGTTATAAAAGCCCTCTGCCCGTTTCTGCTTCTCTCTGCCCTCAAGGCTTTCAATGTTCACATAATCAGTTGTCAAGGTTTTTCTGAAAGCCATAACAGCATAACGCATTCTAACAATTCTAGCACCGCCTCTGACAAGCTCTTTCATAAACGGGTCAAGCCAAATTGTCAGCGTTAAAAGAAGGCTCAAAAGCGCAACGATTACCGTCATATTCTGCACGGTAACACCCTTGTTGATAGCGTCGATCATTGCTTTCGGTATGTATGCCGTAACCAGCGGCTGCAGCACTAACGCCGGAACCCAAAGGAAAAAGAATTTTAAGCTCTTCTTGTCCCATTTCAGCCAGTTAGAAAGCATATATCTGAAATTGTCTTTCATCGGTTCCTCCTTTCATAATTTGTGTTATTTGTATCAAGCTGTTATTTGTTCAAAGGTATACATATCCTTTGCATTATCTGCGGTAACATCAATCTTTGTCAGTGTGACAGAAGGGATAATGAAATCATCTCTGCCTGCGCTGTATCCGCTGACAGAGCTTAACTGATACCATCTTCCCTCATAGAACGAGCACATATTATTGCTGTGCTGATGCGCACAGGAAATGAGCGAGATATATTCATTATCTTTCGTCATGTCATCAAATAACACATTCTTCGGAATATCTGTATATGGATAGGTTTTGTACATCGTAAAGCCTTCATATGCTTCTACGCTGTCAAAGGCTGATTCAAAAGAAGGCACAGGCATATGGAAGAATACGCTTGTCGGCACTTTTCTCTCATTAATACCGTCAAGGAGCCAATTAATCTGGCTTTCCTGAATATATTCATATTTGCCGATTGCCTTCGGTTTTCTCATTCCCGAGTCAAGAATTGCAAGCGAGTGAGCCAATTTTCCGTTATATGTCAAGTCAACAAAGAACTGCATATCGCCGTAAACGCCCTCGGTGTTGCCATAAACAAAATGAGGATATTCCATCATAAAGGCTATAATTGCGTCGTTATCACCGTCAATTTCACCGTCATTATTGCCCGGTGCAAACGTCCAAGGAGTGTTATATTCCTCAAGCATATTTGCAAACAAATCTATTGCCTTGTATTTATCATAATTCAATTTAAGATTAAAGCCCTCAACCAAATCGCCGTTTACAATAATGAAATCATAAGAGGCGGTATCAAGAACGTTTTTAAGATAAGAAAGCGTATGCTTGTCATCTTCGCAAGTACCGTTGTAAAAATGTGTATCGTTAATTTTTAAAACCGTGAACTTGCCGTCCTCACCGACATCATAGGTCGGTGTTTGCTGTTCATAAATGTTGCTGTAATCATTAGATACAAAACGATAATCAAAGGATTTATCGCAATTAAAGCGATACAACAAATAACCGCCAAATGAACCAACGCACAACAAAACAACAGCAAGCGTAATTGTTGCAATTCTAATAATTAGCTTTTTCTTGCTTTTCATTATATCGCCTCCATAAAAGTATAAATCTATTTTACAAGATAATTGCATAAGTGTCAATAATGATTTGGGATATATCCCACTCGATATATCGCAAAATGTTTTACAATTTTACTATCAAACTAATACAGGTGATAGTAATGAAAATAAAAGAGGCTGTTGCGCAAAGAATAACAATTCTCTGTAAAGAAAGAGGTATTGCCGTTAATGCACTCGGCAATTTAAGCGGCGTTAATCCGTCAACGATTTACAGTATGCTTAATACAAAAAGCCAAAACCCCGGCGTTGTATCCCTTCAAAAAATCTGCGACGGGCTTGAAATTACAATACGAGATTTCTTTGACGACGATTTGTTCAACGATATTGAACAAGAAATAGAATAAACATTTAT
This sequence comes from uncultured Eubacterium sp., assembly GCA_905234495.1. Taxonomy (GTDB): domain Bacteria; phylum Bacillota; class Clostridia; order Oscillospirales; family Acutalibacteraceae; genus Eubacterium_R. Next base: position 103,294 of record CAJOHE010000006.1, read on the forward strand.
AAAATGATTAGGTTAAAAAAGGAGAAAAAATGGAAGTTGTACATTTTAACGATATTAAAGATAATATTATTAGTCATTTTAAAAACCAAACTTTTGTTCCTATAATAGGTTCTGGTTTCAGTTGTGGTTGTAAAAGCAAAAAAGGCAATGTGCCTTCAGGGTCTGAATATAGAAAATATATGATAGATGAGATTAACAAATCATGCAATATAAGTGACGATGAAAAAGAATCGGTTTCAAAAATGACCTTTTCACAAGTTGCTGATATATATAATGAATTGGTTGATCTGCAAACGCGTATTAATTATTTGAAAGACAATTTCAGTAGAGTTGTATTGGAGCATTATAAAAAAGTTTTTTTAACAATAGAATGGCCATATATTTATACCTTGAACCTCGATGATGCTATTGAAAACAATTCTAATTACGATTATGTAATTCTCCCTGACAAGGAAATGTACGAGGATATTATTGATGAAGAAAAATGTATTATTAAAATACATGGTGATGTAAAATACTTAACAACCTATAAAGAAGACAATTGCGTCCTTACACAAAAGCAATATGTTAACAGCATAAAGAAAAATAAATTTATATTAGATAGATTAAGACATGACAGTAGTTTCCTAAACATTGCATATATTGGATGTAGTCTTGATGACGAAATTGATATTAAGTCGATAATTGATGATACTTATGCTAATACTATAACGGCCAGATATTATTTTGGTATAAAAGAACCATCAAACTTGGACAAAATAAAACTAAAGAACTTTGGAATAACCCATTTTGTTATATTTGATTCTTATGAATCAATCTATAAATGTATTTATAATGCTTGGCAAGAATCCACAAAACTTAGTAAAGATGATTTGGAATTATATAAAATCAAATCGTCTTGCAAGTTGAATCCCGATTATAAAGAGAATAAAGAATACTTATTATTTGGAAAAAGCTTAAAATCTGGAAATGAGTTAAAATTCCCATATTATTTTGTTGAAAGAAATATATCAAACACAATAATAAAGAGATATAATGATCATCCAATCCAAATTATTATTGGTAAGGGATGTAGCGGAAAGACATATGTCTTATCAGAAATTGCAAGTAAAGTTAAAGATAAAAATGTATATTTGTTTGAAAGTAAAAACCGATTAAGCGTAATTGCTTTTGAAAAACTAATTGCGAAACAAAATTGCCTCCTAATCTTTGATAGTAAATCACTTGACAGAAATCAAATGGAACAAATAATTGATTCTCGTTATGAACTTGTGAAGAAAAACACACATGTGATTATTGCTGCAGATAATACAGATCAAGACTTAAACAGATTGCTCATACTAAAGCAAATTCAGCACCAAATAAGTTCAGGTGAAATCCCAACAATAAAATTATCAAATAAATTTTCAAAAGAAGAGTGTTCAACAATTAATCCGCTTCTTGCTACCATAAATCTGGGCATAATGGATAAAAGCAAAACGATAGTTGACAACATTATAAATATTGGAAACACACGTAGAGAAAGGAACAAATTTGAAAATTACAGCATTAAAACTGACAGTATCGAATATGTTGCTTCCTTAATAATGTTAGCAATTGAAAATAAAATATATTCTCAAAGAGCAGTGCAATTTGATCTTGAAAAAGAATTCGAGTTACAAGTAAAATGTGCGGCACCCTTAATTTCTAAAGAAGTCGTTTGGAATTTTGAAAAAAGTCCAAAAGATAATTCGCCAAAGAAATATGTTGTTGATGCAGAATATTGGTTAAGATGGAAACTAAAAGATTTTGCTCAAGACGAATCTAATGAACAACTGATTGCAGAGTCATTCAAATATATTGTAACAGTTTTACTTGCTATAAACGAAAAACCAAGTATTGAATATAGCGATAATTCCTCATATAAAGATTATGTACTATTTGACAACATCAACAAAATTTTTTCTAAGAAGCAGAATGGTGCAAATAGACTAATAAGGAAAATATATGAATCGTTAAATCCTCTACTTTCAGCTGATCCAAATTTTAAACATCAATATGCAAAGTGTTATATTCAATCTTCAAAAACAGCAATATCTTATGAAGAAAGAATTAATTTTTTGTATGAAGCGAAACAGAATATTGTTGAAGCACTAGAAATATTTGAAACTAGATATAAAAACAATTTAAATAACAAATTAAAAATATCTATAGCTCATGCAAAATATACACTTGCTGTTGTACTTTGTCATATGTGCAAAACAGAAGAATATAAAAATGCTGATTTGAATAACGAATGTATTAGAACGTTATTTGAAGCAATGTTGTCTGAATATAACTCGTTTGACTATGTAAAAAAAGATCAGTTTAATTATAGAAATGCTGTTCAAGAAACTATAAACTATTTTACTATTAATCAAGATGGTCTTGAAAAGAAAAGTGTTTCTTATGTCCAAGATTTAATTAATATGAAAAACAGCATTAATAATTAAATAAAAAGCGCTATAACATATTGTTAAACATCTTTCTACTATCTAAGGGTAGCAATTAAATTGCCGCCCTTAGATTATTATACAATTTGATTCAATCAACTACATAGATTATTCTCAAATATATTGTTTCCCTTGCCTGATTTGAGATGTTGTTCATTGCTTGTACCCAAGCAATCATGTTGTATGCTTTGAGCTGCTCGGTGATGCCTTGCTGCTCTTTGAGTTGCTTGACAAGGCGGTCATACATCTCGGTTGCTCTGATATCCACATCGTGCAGATATGAGTTGAGTTTGCAACTGGTAAGCAGAGATGTGTAGAACACCTTATGGTGCTGTTTGATATAACGAAGGTGTCGCTGCCCCCACATTCCGATTTCATAATTCGTTTCGGTGGAGATGAGGTTGGGGAGATAAACCTCCCCAACCAGTGTGTAATCAATACCGTTATTCTTATCTGAAAAAATCTTGTTCATAGTTCCTTATCCTTTCAAGTTTGGGTTTTGTTTTTGCTTGTTCAATCACTCGGTCAACAACCTCCTTGCCGAGTACCTTGCGAACAATTTTGTAGTCTCTTAATTGCTTTTTGAGGTCATCGTTTTTCAGTTGATAACGCTGATTTGATTCCCTCAGGTCGGCATTATCAATTTGCAGATTGTTAACCTTTGTTATTAACCTATGGTTCTCGTTTCGAGTTTCCAAAAGCGCCACGAACGCCTTTTTCACAAACGCTTTCAACTTTTCAAACAATCCCTCAATACGATTTTTGTAACTCTTTGCCGACTCCAATTTCTGCGGTTCGGGAAGTGTGTATTCCTTCTCGAATTCTTCGTCGGTTGACAATACCGTTACCGTTTCAATCGTTTTTTCAAGGTTGTCAGCCGTCTCTTTTAGTTCCTCAACCTTGCCTTCGAGCTCGGCTAATTCCTTGGTACGCTGTTCCTTTTTGTATTCTAACACGGATAGATGCTGACGGTCATTACCCTGATTCTCCCACTCAACGCCCTGCCATTGCATAGCATAACTTAGCGCTTCTTTTTCGGATTGTAGCCATGCCATTGTTTCCGTATCGCTTCTGCCGGAGCCGACAAAGCCTTGCTCTTCCAGCGCCTTTTTCATAGATACACGGGTATCTAAACCACGGGTGCTTCGGGTAGTGTACGGGATAAAATCAATGTGCAAATGGGGTGTTGCTTCGTCCATATGAAGTACTGCATTAAAGACGAACAGGTTTGGATTTCGTTCCTCAAACCGTCGTACATAGTCCTCCAGAATTCGTTTTGCAACGGCTTCGTTTGGGGTACCTATACCCATATCATCACGGTTACCGACCTGCACGATTATCTCATAAAAGGGCTTTTCCTGTTTACCTTTTTGGATGTGTTCAAGGTAATTATTAATCTTCCTATCAGCTCGTTTTTGCTTATTATTGTATCTCTCTAATGCTTCATCAAAGAGGATATGATAGGCTTCTTCGAGAGGAATATTTTTGTATTCCACATTGTTTTTTGTCCTGTCTTTATCAACATTTTCGGCAATGAAATTTCGGTTGTTATGCTTCAAAACGCCCTTGCCGAGTTCAATGCTGATGCTTGATAAATACATATTTTTCACCTGTCTTTCATAGTTTTAATTTGTCTTCGTAAAATTCAGGTTTCCTCGGTTCTGTTACTCTTGCCAAGAGTAACGCAATGGCACTTTTGACACTTACGCATCAAAAGTGCATTGCGCTCTGCGAGGCAAAGACAGCCCGAACCTTCAAAGACAACCATATTATTGATTTGACATCGGCGAAAAGATTGTTTATACTATGATTGCTATTTACATAGTATGGCTGTCCGTATCTGCGCCAACAGATACATCAAGGACAGTCATTTTTATTTTCGCCTTTCATTCCGTAAAGGGTTCGGTTAATTAAACAGATAATGTCAAGCAATTCTTCGGAGGGAGTTTCGCCCTGCAATGCTTTCAACTCTTGCAGCACTTCTTCAAGCTGTCGTTTCAGGGCGATATATACCCTCGGATTACCTTGCACAACAACCTCTCTGTTCATCAACCTTTTCAGGATATAATCCTGTTTAGTAAGTCCCGATAACGCAACCGCTATGTCAAGCTGCTTTGCTTCTTCGGGTGATACTCTAAAGCCTACTGTAATGCTCCGCCATCGGTTGTGTCTGTCTAAACTCTTAGCTGACATCCTGTTCTCTCCTTTCTGCATTCAGGCGTTTCACGATGTCCTTTTGTGTTGAAGGAAACATGTGAGCGTAACGGAAGGTAATGTCGATACTTTCGTGACCAACTCTGTTGCCAATTGTTACCGCATCAAAACCCATATTGATGAGTAAAGATACATGAGAGTGACGCAGGTCATGGATGCGAATTCTTTTCACTCCGGTTTCGGCGCAACCTCTGTCCATCTCGTGATGCAAATAACTTTTTGTTACCGGGAAGATTCTCTGATCGTTTTCAACGCCATAGATTGAATGAATATAATCCTGTATTTCTTCACAGAGAAAATCAGGCATATCCACCTGCCGAACACTCTTATCCGTTTTCGGTGCAGTAATCACATCCTCACGCTTCAACCTTTGGTATGATTTGTTTATCCTTATAGACTTTCTTTCAAAGTCAAAGTCATCGGGCGTTAAGGCAAGCAACTCGCCGACTCTGAGTCCACACCAATAAAGAATCTCAAACGCATAAAACGATAGCGGCTTTTCCATCATCGTTTCGGAAAACTTCAGGTACTCTTCCTTTGTCCAAAACAGCATTTCCTTTTCGCTTTCCTTCTTTCCGATTACACCAGCCTTTCGCGCAGGGTTACTCTTTAAGTCATACATATTAACTGCGTGATTAAAGATAGCGCTAAGCTGATTGTGAATTGTTTTCAGATATGTCAGCGAATAGGTTTTGCCGTTACTGTCCGTATGCTTCAGCAGTTCGTTTTGCCACTGGAGAATATCTGACGGTTTTATTTCATTCATTTTGAGGTTTGCAAAATACGGGAGTATCTTTTTATCGATGATGTTATTCTTCGCCATCCAAGTATGCTCTCTGACTTTATTCTTAAGATCGGAACGGTAGATTTCCACAAAGTCGCCAAAGAGCATATTCATGTCTCCGGCTTTGTTGAGCAGAAACTCCTTTTCCCAATCTTGAGCCTCGTGCTTGGTCTTAAAGCCACGCTTTGTTTTCTTGCACTGCTTTCCGGTCCAGTCCTTATAGTAAGTGGACACTCGCCAAGTACCACGCTCTTTATCCTTTACCACAGCCATCATTCATCACCTCCATCGCTGTAATAATATTTCTTTTCAAAATACTTTCGGCTAACCTTGCCTCTGATAACACTGTATCCCTGTTGCTTCAACTCTGCATTTAAGGTGCGAACTACCTTATACGCATATGCCATTGACATTCCAAGCTCATCGGCAATTTCCTTAGCTGTAATAAATGCACTACCTGTCATAAAATACCTCCTTTCTTTTGGATTCTTGTTTTCGCCGTTCTGTCTGAATTAACCCCACCCTTCTGAAACGGTGTTTTCTCGCTCGCTGTAGGTAACAGGTCGTGGCGTAGTCATCAATTCAGCCGGTCATTCAATTTTTATGTAAATATAACCGTAGCGCATTACAGCGGCTTAAAGTATTTACTGTAATGTATTATAGAGCAATAATTTCTGTTTGTCAAGTGTTTTTATAAAGTTTATTTAATTTCACTAAAGTTTTTTGTGTAATTTTTCTTGATTTCCGTTTTCCCCTGTGATATAATGATAAAAAAGTAATATGGAGTGACTTATACATGTTGATAGGAAGACGAATTCGTTTTCTGCGCCTGCACAGAGGTATGACGCAAAAGGAATTAGGAAAAGCCATTGGCTATTCCGATAAAACTGCCGATGTAAGAGTAGCGCAATACGAAACGAATACTTATGGACCAAAGGACAAGGTAGTTGAGAACCTTGCACAGGCACTTAATGTTGACGAGTCAGATTTGAAGGTGCCGGATATTTTAACGAACGATGTTTTCATGCATACGATGTTTATGCTTGAAGACACTTTCGGCATTTATATGAATCCCGATTCAGAGAACATTACCTTTACCTTTGAGGATAACAGCATCAACAATCCGATTGCTGACGACCTGAAGGAATGGAAAAGGAAAGCAATTCAACTCAAGAATGGCGATATCACCTTTGATGAATATATGGAATGGAAGCTCCGCTTCCCCATCTCCGCAGCAGAGGAAACACACGAAGAACTCAAAAGGCTTCGTGAGAAAAGAAAAACTGATAACGAATAACGAGGCATAATATGGAGTTTTATAAACTACCCAGTAATTCAAAGGCACTGCTTGATGAAATTGTTAATTCCAGTAACCCAACCGATTTGCTTTGTAAAAAGTTAGAATCTGCATCTCCTCAAGAAGATGATATTTTGCGAGGAGTTATTAGAGAATTAAGCGAGCACGGCTATATAACGGTTACACTTTGGGCGGACAATCTTCCTTATCATGTTGTTGTTAACAACTCAGCAAGAACATACGATGAAATACTTAAGGAATACGAAGACAGTCGTGCTTTCCAATCTAAAGTTCAAATTGTTGATAATAGTGTTACTATTGGTAACGGTAACACAATAAAAAATTCAAATATTTCAGCTGTAAACGAAAGCAACGAGTCTTCAAAACAAAACAAAAAGAGATTTTCTGACAAGCATCCTATCTTGATAAGCACCATCATTGGATTAATAACTGGATTAGTTTTAATGTTTTCGTTTTGGCAAAAAATAGTTGACTGGATTGAGGGGTTGGTCTAATGGCAAAAAGTCAAATTATTAAAGACTTAGCAAACAGTACTATTGATGTCGGTACTGCCTTAAAACGAGCAAAAGTGTTGTTTTCAGAATTAGGTAATGAAGAATTGTTAAAATGGGTTAATTGTGAAATAAGCGGTTATCCCGATAACGCTTCTCTTCCGGATTATAGAGTATTAAGAGGTACCCTTATTGGTTCATATATGAAAGGTTCAATGGCAAACCATTTAAAATGGACTAATGTTTCGATCCCGCTTGGTAAAATGCCCGAAGAGGCAAAAGATGCGTTGTTGAGTGTTTATTTGTTTGAAGGTGTTGATGCATTAGAGCATTTAATACAGTTTAACGAGAATCCAGATAATCGTTTAGGAAAACAAATTCCAGCAGATTGTTTTCCGCTTTTTAATAAATATAACAATGACCCTTTTATGATAGTTACTTCGGCTCGTGTAGAGGTAAGCACTCATAATCTTTCGAATGTTATTTCAATTATCGAAAACAGGTTACTTGATTCGCTTCTGTTGTTAGAAAAGGAATTCGGAAATCTTGATGGACTTGATATTGATACATCTGGTAAAAGCACCTTAGAAATTGAAGAAATAGCTAATAAGATTACTGTACTGGTGTATAACGACAACCGTGTTACAATTGGTGACGGAAATAAAATTAAAGATTCAAGTATTAATACACCAAGCGAATAAAAAATCCCCAATCATCTAACTTTCGTTAAATGATTGGGTATTGTCTTTTTCGAAAAATAGCGTCATTTTAGCGTCACGGAATTGATTTTATCCTCGCAAACCGCCTGTTCAAGCCATTTTTTGGAATTTCGGATATTATTCCCACTCTATGGTACTTACAGGCTTTTCGGAAATGTCCCAGAGAACACGGTTTACGCCGGGGACGGTGGCGATAATTCTGTCCCTGATGCGGCAAAGCACAGAGAACGGAATCTCGGGCACGGTTGCCGTTACGGCATCCACCGTATTGACGGTACGAATCGCAACTGCCCAGCCCATATATCTCTTTCCGTCCTTGATACCGGTCGACTGGAAATCGGGGATAGCGCAGAAGTACTGCCACGGTGCGGGCTCAAGCGCGCCGATTTCTTCTCTTACGATAGCGTCGGCTTCTCTGAGCGCTTCAAGTCTGTCGCGCGTAATAGCTCCGATGCAGCGAACGCCGAGGCCGGGGCCCGGGAACGGCTGACGGTAAACCATACCGTCGGGAAGTCCGAGAGCCTTGCCGACAACTCTTACCTCGTCCTTGTAGAGGAGCTTAACGGGCTCAACGAGTTCAAACTGTAAATCCTCGGGAAGTCCGCCTACGTTGTGGTGAGCCTTAACTCCGTCGCTTTCAAGGATGTCGGGATAAATCGTGCCCTGGGCAAGGAATTTGATATCGTCGAGCTTTCTTGCCTCTTCTTCAAACACGCGGATAAATTCCGCGCCGATAATCTTTCTCTTTTTCTCGGGCTCTGCAACGCCTGCGAGCTTGTCGAGGAAGCGGTCAACCGCGTCAACGTAGATGAGGTTTGCGTCCATCTGATTTCTGAACACGTCAACAACCTGCTCGGGCTCGCCCTTACGAAGAAGGCCGTGATTAACGTGAACGCACACGAGCTGCTTTCCCACCGCCTTGATGAGAAGCGCTGCCACTACCGATGAGTCAACGCCGCCCGAAAGCGCGAGAAGCACCTTCTTATCGCCTATCTGAGCACGAAGCGCCTCAACCTGCTCGTCGATAAACGCATTTGCAAGCTCGGGTGTTGTGATTCTCTCCATTGTTTCCGGTCTTTTATTGCTGTCCATAATTATACCTCCTGAAAATTTATTAAAACAATTATATCAAAATCCTGCCATACCGTCAATAAAAACGGCAACCTTTATTCAATTTCACCGTTCCAAAGATAGTTTTTCATATCAACCCTGCCGTCAATAAATTTCACGCCTTCGGCTTTGAGCATGGCAATCTGCGCGTTTTCACCGCCGAAAGCAAACGCCTTTGACGGCTCGCCGAAGCGGTTGACAACCCTGAAACACGGAATCGTGTCGGGGTCGGGGTTTACGTGAAGCGCATATCCCACAACCCTGCTCCAGTTAGGATTACCCGCAAGCATTGCAACCTGACCGTAGGTTGCAACCTTGCCGTAGGGTATTCTTTTTACAACGTCATAAATCAATTCAAATGAGCTTTTCATAATATCAGCCCCCGACTGTTTGATATATCTTATAAAAATATTATCAAATCAGGCGTGCGCCGTCAACAAGTTATTTGACTTTATTATAATAAGTTGTATAATTGAATTATAAAAATAAACGGGGTGAAATTATGATAACTAACAGCAATATCGTTTTAACGGGTGCGTCGAGCGGTATCGGGCTCGAGGTGCTCAAAATACTTAAAAAGGGCGAGGGCAACAGGATTCTCGCGGTGTCGAGAAAAGCGTCTGAGAAGCTCACCGACGAGCCCGAAAACGTTATCGTTTTTGACGCTGACGTAGGCTCTGCCGAGGGCGTTGACTCGATTTTTGAGAAGGCTGACGAGGTTTTCGGCGGAAAGAAAATTGACATTTTCTACGCCAACGCAGGCTTCCCGTACTACGAGGAGTTCAACTACGTTGACTGGGACAGGGTTGCAGTTATGTTCAACACGAACACCCTTTCCCCTATTTACACCTACAACAAATACCTGCAGCACCTTAACGACAGAAAGGGCATTCTCGCCTACACGGTCAGCGCAATCGGTCAGATGGCTATGCCCGGCTATGCGATTTACAGCTCGACAAAATTTGCGCTTCACGGCTTTCAGCAGGCAATCAGGCTTGAAAAGCCCGATAATCTTCAGCTGACCTGCCTCTATCCCGTTGCGACGGAAACAAACTTTTTCAACGTTGCAAACGAGAAGAAATTTGAAAAGCCCTTCCCCGTGCAGAAGCCCGAGGTTGTTGCGCGCAAGATGGTCAAGGGAATTGAGAGCGGCAAGAAGTCGGTTTCGCCCAGCGCGCTCTTCGGTCTTTCAAAGGTGCTTATGGGCATATGTCCGCCCGTCAGGACGGTTTACTGGAAGCTTGAGGGGGCAAAGCTCAAGAGATTTAAGGAGAGGAACAAATGAGTTTTGATATGATGTTTTCGCCTATGAACATAGGCACGATGGAGGTTAAAAACCGCGTTGTTATGACCGCGGCGGAATTCAGCTTAGGTCAGACCAACGGTCAGCCGACAGAGAAGATGATTAACTATTTCGTTGAAAGAGCGAAGGGCGAGGTCGGTCTGATTATCCCCGGCATCTGCAGGGTAAACGATATGGGCGCCGCGTCAAGCTTTACGCAGCTTTCAATGGCGCGCGACGAGAATATTGAGCCGATGCGCAAGATGGTTAACGCGATTCACGAAAACGGCGCAAAGCTCTGTATTCAGCTTCACCACCCAGGCCGTCAGGGCTACGCGAGCTCAATCAACACGCTTCCGCTGATTATCCCGATTGCGGACAGATTTCCGAAATTTCCCGATATGCTCTTCAAGGCGACCCCCCTGCTTCTCGGTTTGGAGCAGAAAAAAATCTGTATGTCGCTTCAGGCGCCGTCGAAATGTGAGCTGAGCGCACACGGCGCAACGCGCATCCACGCGATGAGCAGGAAGGAAATCAAAAATCTTATCAGCGACTTCATTCAGGCGGCAGTAAGATGTCAGAAGGCGGGCGTTGACGCGGTTGAGCTTCACTCAACCCACGGCTACATTCTTCACCAGTTCCTCAGCCCCAACACGAACAAACGAACCGATGAATACGGCGGCTCGCTCAATAACAGAATGAGATTTATCCGCGAGATTATTCTCGGTATCAAGGAGCAGTGCGGCGCGGACTATCCCCTCATCGTTCGCCTCACGGCTGACGAGATGTACGACAGAATCGGTCAGCCCGGCAAGGGCTACGGCCTTGAGGAAGGCAAGAGGATTGCAGTTGAACTCGAGAAGCTCGGCGTTGACGCAATCAACGTTTCTTCCGCCTGCTACGACACCTACAACTACTGGCTTGAGCCGACGTCGTTTGAGCCGGGATGGCGCTCCTACCTTGCAAAGGAAATCAAGAGCGTTGTGAATATCCCCGTTATCGCGGCAAACTTCATCCGCTCCCCCGAGCAGGCTGAACGCCAGCTTGAAGAGGGATATCAGGACTTTATCGGTTCCGCGAGAAACTTCATCTGCGACCCGTACTGGGCTAAGAAGGCGAAGGACGGACATCCCGAAAAAATCAGGCGCTGCATAGGCTGTCTGCACTGCATCAAGTCGTTTATTGCAAACGCTTCCGTCGGCGGCGTGGGCGAATGTGCGCTCAACCCGACGGTTGGCATTGAGAAGGAATGGAACGAGCTTGAGCCCGACGGCGAGGGCAGGACGGCGGTTGTTGTCGGCGCGGGCCCCGCGGGACTTATGGCGGCTATCACGCTTGCAAAGAGGGGCTTTGCGGTCACCGTGCTTGAAAAGGGCGCGGAAGCCGGCGGTCAGGTAAATATTGCCGCCGCGGGTCCGCAGAAGGATAAGCTTCACTGGGCGATTGAGGATATGCTCACCGCACTCGGCGATATGGGCGTTGAGGTAAAAACGGGCGTCGAGGCGACGGCTGAGATGATTGAAGAGCTTGAACCGTACGCGGTCATCCTCGCGACGGGCGGCACGCCCATCAGACCTCAGTCAATCGAGGGCATCAACAATGAAAACGTAATCACGGCGCCGCAGGTGCTTCTCGGCGAGGTTGTTCCGAAGGACAGCAGGGTTGTTGTTATCGGAAGCGGCCTGACGGGACTTGAGACGACCGAAAAGCTCAACGAGCTCGGCAACACCGTGACAGTCGTTGAAATGGCGGACGCTATCGCAGGCGCGGCGTGGTTCCAGTTTGTGGACGACTCGCTCTCGCGCATCGAGCCCTACGGCACGAAGTTTATGCTCGGCACGAAGCTTGAAAGAGTTGAAAACGACGAGGTCATCGTTTCCGAGGGCGAAACGCAGAAACGTCTCTATGCCGATTACGTCGTTCTCGCCATGGGCGTTAAGCCCTGCAACGAGCTTGCCGCAGCGCTTGAGGAAAAAGGAATAAAGACAGCGCTCGTAGGCGACGCCGCACACGGCGGAACAATCGGCAACGCAACGCAGTCCGCATTCCACACCGCTATGGAAATATAAAAACAACAAGCCTTCCTCTCGGGGAAGGCTTATATATATAATAGTATAAAATAAAGAGGACGGGTTAACCGTCCTCTTTTTTTATGGATTGTGATTATTCTTCTTCATCCTCATCGTCGTCAAGAGCAGCCTCTTCGAGTGCGAGAGCCTTGCGCTTCTTGATTGCTACGGGGATGATGATTGCTATTGC
>CAJOHE010000007.1:0-77077 GCA_905234495.1 uncultured Eubacterium sp.
AGGGCAGCTTCCCGGGAAAATAGGTCGATGCCGACATTACAAAGAACCACTAACTTCGGTTAGTGGTTTTTTTGTAATATTTACACCAATCTTTCAGGGTGCTGCCCTCCAAGTATTACCTTTAGACACAAATCCCAACGACGGATACTTGTACCGTCGTTGAAAGGAGAAACATATGAAGTGATTTTCAGCAAAATCCTTTTTGCCTCAATCACGGAATATGTTTGGACGCGGGCAGCTTCCCGGGAAAATAGGTCGATGCCGACATTACAAAGAACCACTAACTGCGGTTAGTGGTTTTTTTCAAAAAAAGACAGCCGAAAGGCTGTCTTTTCTTATATACTCTTTTTTCCTGCGATGTAGGTTGCGACAATTTTCGCGTCGCTTTCCTTAAGTATGTTCTTGTCAAGCACGGCAAAATCTGCGCTTTCGCCCTCTCTGAGAACCCTGCAGCTTGCCTTTTTTGCATCGAGTACAAGCTTGTCGTTTACAAGCGGAATGACGGTGTAGCCGTCAAGCTCAACAATCTTTACCTTCGGGTCGTCGTAGCAGATAGGGGTGTTGAAGCCGATGTATTCAATCTTTTTGCCGTTTACAACGAGAACGGAATAAACGTCCATTCGGTCGTTGAACGACAGAAAATCCGCGCCCTTATATACAGTAATCATATTAAAACCTCACTCGTTAAGTGTAAAAAGATAATAATACAAAGCGGGTAATTTGTCAATAATTATTTAATCTCGTCGGCTAATTCCTCAAGAGCGGCGATGTCCGCGTCCTTAACCGTCGTTTTAATCGTAACGGTCTTTTCCGCAAACGTGATATTTTTCATCTGCTCAAATTCAGCCTTCATTGTCCTGATTGCAGACGGTGCCCACGAGCCGTTTTCAACAAGGGCAACCCTTCTGTTCTGGAACGCCTTGCTCTTTAAATGATGAATGAAATCGCTCATCGGGGCAAACACGCCCGCGTCGTAGCTTGAAGCCATACAGAGAAGCGTGCTGTGGCGGAAAGCGTCCTCAACGCACTCGGCAATATCGTCGCGCGAAAGGTCTGCAATCGCAACTCTCGGGCAGCCCTTTGCCTCAAGGATTTCCTTCATCTTTTCAGCCGCGCCCGCGGTGTTGCCGTGGATTGAAGCGTATGCGATGAAAACGCCCTCGTTTTCGGGCTCGTATGCCGACCATGTGTTGTAGAGGTCGAGCACCTCGGGAATCGTGTCGGTAAGAATCGGGCCGTGAAGCGGGCAGATAACGTCAATGTCAAAAGCCGTAGCCTTTTTGAGAACTGCCTGAACCTGAGCGCCGTATTTGCCGACTATGTTAAAGTAGTACCTTCTCGCCTCGCACGACCATCCCTCGTCGGCGTCGATTGCGCCGAACTTGCCGAAAGCGTCAGCCGAGAAGAAAACCCTGTCCTTCTCATCGTAGCTCATCATAACCTCGGGCCAGTGAACCATGGGCGCCATAATAAAGGTGAGCGTGTGAGCGCCGAGCTCAAGCTTCTCGCCCTCAGCTACCGCGACAACTTTGTCCATGTCCACGTCGCAAAACTGCGGAAGCATCTGCTTTGCCTTTGCAGAGCACACGATTGTGATGTCGGGATAAAGCTCTGTCACAGCCGCAATACTTCCCGAGTGGTCGGGCTCAATGTGGTGCAAAACAAGATAGTCGGGCGTTTTGCCGCCGAGTTCATCCTTGAGATTTTCAAGCCACTTATCGCCGACTCTTTTGTCCGCGGTATCCATAATCGCGATTTTCTCGTCAAAGATGATGTATGAGTTGTATGCCATACCGTTTGGCACGATGTACTGGCTTTCAAAAAGGTCGAGCGTTCTGTCGCTCACGCCGATATATTTGATGTCATCAGTAATTTTTACCATATCATTACCTCCTAAGATATAACTTATAATATCATAAGAAAGGCATTTTATCAACTGAATATTACAAAATATTTTTGGGCGACACCGTCTGGTCGGTCTTGATTTGCTCGGACTGTATCCTTGCCGAAAGAAGCTTGCTCTTCAGCGTTTCGTCGTGATTTTTCGCAAGGGATTTAAGCTCGTGAATCGTCACGTTAAACTCGTCAAGCCTGTTGTTGTAAAGCGTCATAGAAAGCGATTTGTATTCCCGCTGGTAGTATTCGTCAAGCTCGCAGCATATGCCGTAAGCCACGTCGTAGTCGCCCTTCCCGACGCATTCTTCCATACCGTCAAGGCAGTCGGTGACGGTGTCGTAAAAGCCGTTCAGGTTCATCTGCTCAAAAGTGCAGGCGGCAATAATCATCAATAAAAACGCCGCCGCGATATAAAGCCTTTTCAATTTTTATCATCCTTTTCGATTATATATGCGTTGCCGCCGTCGTCCACCGTCATAAGAAAAACGTCTTCCGCGGTGGCGCTCTCGCCCGAGAGAAGAAGCTCAATTTGAGAAGTGCTGAGCACCTCGTTTCCGAAATACCTCGATACGGTTTTTCCGTCCATAACAACCGTGACGGGCATCCCGTTTTCCTTTACTGTAAGGTTCATATCCTTCGGCGTGAGCGGTCTGTGTTCCGCCTTCGGAAGGACGGATATCGAGCCGTTTGTTTCCACAACCGCGTCCTCAATCTCATCAATATTGAAAAAGCCCCTCTGCCTCAGCGCGTCCACAAGGTCGTCGAGCGTGAAGCGCATTTCGCGAAGCAGGCGCTGATTTAGCTTTCCTCTGCGGATAATAAAAACGGGCTTTCCCTGAATGAGGTCGCGTATGCGGTAACTTTTCATCGACACCGCCGACACGGTTATTTCAAGCGACACGAAAAGCAGAATCGGAACAATGCTGTTTGCAAGGGGCATCGAGCTGTCCTCAAGCGGAACCGCCGCTATCGCGCTTATCAGAATTGTGATGACAAGCTCGTGAGGCTTGAGCTCGCCGACCTGCCTTTTCCCCATAATGCGAAGGGAAGCAATCACGAAAACATAGATGATAACCGCCCTGATAAATATTATCGTCATACGAACACCCCGCAATTATTTTGTGCAGAAATGAATAGATTATTTTTCGTTGCAAAAAGTAAAAGGGGTGGTATTTTGGAACTGATTGACAGAAGCTGCGGCAAAAATCTCGAAGCCTTCAAAAGCGATTTCAAGGACTGTTCGGATTTTAACATAAAGGAATTCAGCCTCGACGGAACGAGGGCGTTTGTCTGTATAATGGACGGGCTCGTAAATTCGCTTGCTCTGTCCGAGCTTGTGATGGCGCCGCTTCTCAGCTACAGGGGCAGGGGCGGCGACCTCTTTGACGAGGTGAAGGAAAACGTGCTTCAGAGCGTTGAGATGAGCGAGGCTGAAAGCAGGGAAAAGGCATATTATTTTCTGATGAGCGGCTTTGCAGTCCTCGTTATCGACGGGTGCGACAGGGCGCTCGCGATGGGAATTCAGGGCTGGGTAAAGAGGGGAGTTGACGACCCTTCAAACGAGGCGAACGTCAAGGGCGCAAAGGAATGTTTTATCGAATGTCTCAACGACAACAAGGCGCTTCTGAGGAAAAGGCTCAAAACGCCCCACCTGAAACTCAGGCAGATTGAGCTTGGCAACAGCGCGAAAACAAGCGTGGTTATCGCGTTTCTCGACGACAGGGCGCAGAGCGACCTCGTAAACGAAACCGAGCACAGAATACGAAGCGCAAACCTCAATACGCTAATTGATTACGGCGAGCTTGTCACCTTTCTCGACACGGACATAAAATCATTCTTTTCCTGCGTCGGCAACACCGAAAGGCCCGACGTTGCCGTGTCAAAGCTACTCGAAGGCAGGGTGGTGCTTCTTGTCGACGGCACACCCTTTGCAATCTATTTGCCCTATCTTTTCAGCGACAATTTTCAGTCACTCGACGACTACAACAACCCGCCTTTTTACGCGGGCTTCATAAGAATTATCAAGGCGTTCAGCTTTGTTCTGGCGGTCTTTCTGCCGTCAATCTACGTCGGGGTCGGCACCTTTCATCAGGAGCTGATGCCGACAAATCTGCTCTACACAATCGCCGCCGAAGAGATAACGACGCCCTTTTCGCTGATGACCGAGGCGCTGCTTCTTCTCGTCTTTTACGAGATTATGAGGGAAGCGGGGCTGAGGCTTCCGCGCACAATCGGCCACGCCGTTTCAATCATAGGCGGAATCATCATAGGCGAAACGAGCGTTGAGGCAGGGCTAATCGGCGCGCCGATGCTCGTCGTTGTGGCGATGACCGCGATTGCTTCCTATGTGGTCTATCCGCTTTACGAGAGCGTGGCTGTGCTTCGTTTCATCTTCATCATAGTAGGCGGCATAGCGGGGCTCTACGGAATAATCATCGCGGCGGGCGTTCTCTTTGTGAATATCAGCACCCTGAGCCCCTACGGCGTTCCGCTGAGCGCGCCGCTTTCCCCCTACGACAGGGGCGCGGCTGACGATATGTTCCGCCGTGCCGACTGGCGCGTCCTCTCAAAGAGAAGGGTGCGAATTGACGAGCTGAGAGGTGTTTCCATTGACCTGGGCAAAACGGAATAAAATCGCGCCGCAAAGCGTGTTTTACCTGCTATTCATATCAAGAGTTGCGGCGTTTATACTATTAAGCTTTCAGGGTGCGGAACCCGACAGCGGACTGCTTGTGAGCGTAATTCTGTCAATCCCCGCAGGGCTTGTCCTCTCTGTTCCCGCAATCCTTTGCGTTTCAAAAAGAAAAAATCCGCTTGAGAGCGGATGCGTTTCGGGAATATACGGCGTTCTCTTTTCGGCGTATACGGGTGTAGCCGTGTATGAGCTCACGCTCTTTTGCAGGTACGCGCTCGGCGCGTACTCGAAAAACGTCATCCTTGCGGTGATGATAATTGCGGCGGTCTGCTACTGCGCAAGCCTCGGTATAGAGGGCGTCTCACGCTTTTCGGGTTTCGCGTTTCTGCTCTTTGCGGGCGGGATAACCGTCCTTCTCGCTCTCAATTTCAGCGAGGGCGAGGTCATAAGAATTATGCCGATAAGCCTTGATAAAACAAGCGCGGTAAACCGCACGGTTTTCATCAGTACGTCGATGAGCGAGCTTGCCGCATATCTCTCGGTGAGCCGCAGGGTGAACGGCAAAAGCGCAAAGCCCGTCGTTCTTTTCGAGCTTCTTTCGGGTGGGGTAATTCTCTTAATCGGCGTTACGGTTTTCGCCGTTCTCGGCGCCGCCGCGCAGAGCTTTGCCTACCCCGTTTTCACTCTTTCTCAGACCGCGACAATCGGCGGGTTTGAAAGGCTTGACGCGATTTTTTCATCCGTTTTCATTCTCGCGGGTTTTCTCAGGTGCGCCCTTTTCGGCTACTGCGCGGTCAGCTCTTTTCGCACGGAAAAGGGAAAAACTTCCGCGTTTTTCTGCGGCGCGCTCTCGCTTTTTGCTTATTTTATCCTTATTATTACAAACGCAAAACAGGATTATGTCAATATTTTTCACACAGCAACCTTCGCGGTGTTCGCGGTTTTGCTGCCCCTTCTTTGGCTGATTTTTAAAAAGAGAAACGCAGGTGACGAGTTAATTGAAACCCTTTAAAACGCTTACGGTAATAGCCCTTCTCTGCGCGGTGCTCTCGTCGTATTTCTCGCCCGTCCACCTCAGGGACCTGGTGATAATCGAGGGTGTGGGAATCGACGTTTCCGACGGCGCGTTAAACATAGGCGTTCAGCTTCTGAACACCAATTCCGTCGATGCGTCAAAGAGCACTTCGCAGGACAATTCGACCGTGATTCTCGAACAGACGGGAAACGACGTCGCCGCCTGTCTTTCGCAGCTGCAAACCCTTCTTTCAAAGGATATGTACTTCGGTCACAACAAGCTTCTCATCATCAGCAGGGAAGCGGCGGAAAGCGCACTTGCGGAAAACCTTCCGTTTCTCATTGAAAGCGTGAATTCCCGCGCGGATATCGCAATCTGCATCTCGCAGTGCAGCGCCTCCGATATTCTCAAAAGTCCCGAAAACAATTCGCGGGTGCCGTGCGAAAACATCGTGAGGCTGATTAAAAATAACGAAAAGGACGGCGGCTGCGTTTATGTGACCGCCGCGCAGGCGCTCGATTTATTCTGCGACGAAACGTCCGATTTGCTTCTGCCCGTCCTCGGTTACAGCGAGGATGACAGGGTGGTATACTGCTACGGCATCGCCCTTTTCGACGGCGGCAGGCTAAGGAAAATTGTCAGGGCTCAGGACGCCGACGGGCTTCTTATGATGCTCGGCAGAGTGAAAAAGTTCACGCTTCAGCTTTACACCGAAGAGGCGGGAAAGGTCAGCGCCGAGCTGACGTCGTTTCGGGCGGAACCGACCGTAAAGCTGACCGATTCGGGCGCCGAATACTCGCTTGATATCAGCTTTAAGGCAGATATTCTGTCTGCGGAAAACGTCGCCCCCGCAGCGATGAGCAGCGAGGAAACCGAGGTTATAAAAAGGCGGATTGAAGAGTACGCCGAAAGCGAGTGTCTGCGTATGTTCAGGGCGTGTCAGCAGGCGGGCTGCGACTGTCTCGGTGCAGGCAGGATGCTCGCGCTCGTTTCTTCCGCTGAATACGAAACGGCGAGGGGCGAGTGGAACGACTATTTCAGAAATATGAGCGTATCAATAAACGCCGACGCTGAGTGAAATATATTCACAACAGACGAGGCTTCCTCGCTTTTGCCGAGAAAACACACTGCGGCGGGGACGGCGATTGTCAGCGTAATCATAACCGCATAAATGACTGCAAGCTTCTTCAAATTCTTTCCTCCTTGACTTTAAATAAAAATAAATGTATAATAATATGACTATCTCAAAAATATTATACTATTGATTTTTTAGAAATATTATTATATAACAGCGGAAAGGAGATTGAAAATATGCCTTCAAGTTATATTTCACCCATTTCTATGGACGCGCTTTCAAGCCTTTGCAATCAGCTTGACGAAAACAACCAGATACAGGTAAGCGACTATAAAAAATACCACGTTAAAAGAGGTCTGCGAAACGAGGATAACACCGGCGTTATGGCAGGTCTTACCCGCATATGCTCTGTTGAGGGCTATTTCATCCTCGACGGCGAGAGGGTTCCGAAGGAAGGTAAGCTTTCCTACAGGGGATACGATATCAACGACATAGTCAACAGCACTATTGAGGACGACCGTTTCGGCTTTGAAGAGGTTGTATGGATTCTTCTCTTCGGCACGCTTCCGACTGCAAATCAGCTCGAAAGTCTTCACGAGGTTCTTGCCGAGTGCAGAGCCCTGCCCGACGAGTTTGTTGAGGACATCATAATGAAGCAGGCGTCAAAGGACATTATGAACAAGATGTCGCGCTGCATTATGGCGCTTTATTCCTACGACGAAAACCCGGACGACACCTCGATTCCGAACGTTTTGCGCCAGTCGCTTCAGCTTATCGCACAGATGCCGACGATTATGAACAGCGCGTATCAGGTTAAGCGCAGGGCGTTTGACGACAAGACGATGTTCCTTCACCCGATTAAAAAAGAACAGACCACGGCTGAGTACATTCTCAACCAGCTTCGCGCCGACAAGAAGTTCACCCGCGAAGAGGCAAAGCTTCTCGACATCTGCTTAATGCTTCACGCAGACCACGGCGGCGGTAACAACTCGACCTTCTCAACAAGAGTTCTCACCTCAAGCGGAACTGATACATATTCTGCAATCACTGCGGGCTTAGGTTCTCTCAAGGGACCCAAGCACGGCGGCGCAAATCTTCGCGTTGCAAGACAGATGAGGGAAATTATGGAAAACGTTTCCGACCCGACGGACGCCGCTCAGTTCAGGGATTACCTTGTCAAGGTTATGAAAAAAGAGGCGGGCGACGGCACGGGACTTGTCTACGGTATGGGACACGCGGTCTACACCAAGTCCGACCCGAGAGCTCTCATCCTCAAGGAAAACGCGAGAAAGTTCGCATACGAGAAGGGCTTTGAAAAGGAATTCAAAACGCTTGAAAACATCGAGCTTCTCACCCCCGAGGTATTCGCCGAGGTGAGGGGAATTGAAAAGGCGATGTGCGCAAACGTTGACCTTTATTCAGGTCTTGTTTACAAGGTTCTCGGAATTCCCGAGGATTTATACACTCCGCTCTTTGCAACCGCCAGAATTGCGGGCTGGTGCGCTCACAGGCTCGAGGAACTCACCTCCGCAGGCAAGATTATGCGCCCCGCCTACAAGAGCGTAAGCAAGCCGACCGAATTTATCAGAATCGCTGACAGATAGGCGAAAGGAATAAAAATTGCCAAAATCAAAAGCAAGACTGCTCATATTAATAACTTGGATAGCGGTTATCGCAACGGGCGTTCTGAGCTTTGCAGTAATACTCACACACAATTCCGACAGGGCGTTCAGTCGGGCGGCGGCATATGCCGTATACGCGCTGATTGCTCTGACGGCGCTTCTTTCCTTCCTCTATTCCGCAAGGTGTCCGAGGACGGCGAAGGCGCTCTGCTTTGAAGGGTGCGGACGGGGACTTCCCGCAGCCTGCGCTCTCTGCTGTGTCGGTATGCTCTACGACTTTGTCCACCAGTGCTACAACTGCTACGACTATTTTGAAAATGTGGGCTATGTGGAAAAAAACTACATAATTCCGATTGCGATATCGGGCTTCTTTGCGCTTCTGAGCGCGGGGTATTTCATCGCGGTATTTCTCACGGTGAAGCAGACGGGCGTTGACTATCGCAATTTCACGGCGTTTCACTTTGCGCCGCTTCTGTGGGCGTTTTTCAAGATATTCACGCTCATCACGGGAATATTTGACGTTTCAAAGGGCTCGCAGGATATCTGCAATTTCATCCTGCTCGTGGCGCTGATTGCCTATTTTATGCTCTTTGCGCTTGCATCCGAGAAAAAGGCGGGCGCCGCCTCTAAGGGTTTCATCGCGTCCTCGGTTTTTGCAGCGGCTATGTGTTTCACGGTGGCTGTTCCGAGAATGCTCGCGGCGGCAATCGGGCTTATGGGCAATCTTGAAAATACAACCGTTTCCTCGCCGACCTATTTCGTTTTAGGGCTTTTCATAGTTTTCGTTCTCAGGGAAAACAGAAGATGTGAGAGAAACGGCTTTATCGGAGAATAGCTTTGTTATTTTTAGAAAATCTGAAAACCATCGCAATTCAGGTGCTCATTCTTTACCTGATTGCGGGTATAGGCTTCGTAACCGACAAGACGGGTGTGTTCAGAAGGCACGACGCCAAAAAGCTCATCGACCTGCTTTTTAACGTCATTCTGCCGATTGCGATTATACATACCTTCATCACAATGGAATATTCAAAAGAGCATATCAAAGGGCTCTTTATCGCCTTTGCCTGCGCTGTCGGAACCCACGTTTTCGGCGCTGTCGTGGCAAAGTGCTGCTTCAGGAAAAGAGATGTTATGCAGCGCGGCGTCTACACCTACGCTATCATCTTCTCAAATGCGGCGTTCCTCGCTCTGCCCCTTGCAAAAAGCGTTATCGGCGACGAGGGAATATTCTACTGCTCGGCATATGTTGCCGTTTTCAACGTCTTTGCCTTCACCCTCGGAATACACGAGATATCGGGCAAAAAGGCAAAAATCAATTTCAAAAAGCTCATACTCAATCCCGGCTCAATGTCGGTGATTATAGGGCTTCCGCTCTATCTTCTGCAGCTCAATATCCCCGACTTCATTATGAAGCCGGTCGAGCTCGTCGGAAACTGCAACTCGCCCCTTGCTATGATAGTTTTCGGCACCTTCCTTGCAAATTCGGATTTGAAAAATCTCTTTGCAAAAAAGGAAATCTACTTCGTTTCCTTCCTCAGACTTGTCGCGATTCCGCTTTGTATGCTCGGAATTTTCTACCTCTGCGGCGTGAGGGGACCGCTTCTTACGGCGATGACTATTTCCTCATCCGCACCCACCGCGACAAACACGGCTATGTATGCCGCAAAGTATGACAACGACGCGTCCCTCGGCTCAGAGCTTGCGGCGCAGTCGTCGCTCATTTCGATAATAACCATGCCGGTAATCGTTGCGCTTGCGACGGTTCTGACGTGAGCCGATTTGTAAAAAATCGGTGAATATTGCCCCTCATTTGTTGAAGCGGGGCGCTAAATCAAATATACTTTATTAAGACAAAGGGCAACCCGAAGCCCGGACTAAACATAAGGACTGATGTTATATGAAACTAGTAATAGCAATACTCTCAAACAGCGACCTTACAACGGTGCTCGGCGCTGCAAGTGCCGAGGGCTTTTCATCAACTAAAATCGCAACCTCGGGACAGTTTCTGCAAAACGGCCAGACGACCGTTCTTTTCGGCGTGAACGAGGACAGGCTTGAGGAGCTGTTCGGAATCATTGAGGCAAACATAACAAAAAGAGTTCTCAGACATAAGGGCGTTGAGAGCACCATTGAGGGCTCGCTTCTCAAAAAGCCCGTTGATGTTGAGGAATACGGCGCAGTTGCGTTTGTAGTCGACGTTGAGGATTTTCGTAAACTGTAATGAATAAACTGGATTTTGTATCAAATAAAAAGACCGTTGAACAGCTTGGCGTGATGCTTGATTCAAACCGCTTTCCCCACGCGCTCATTCTTGAGGGGGACGACGGCCTTGGCAAAAAAACTCTCGCGCGACTTCTCGCCGCGGCGCTTGTGTGCAGAAGCGAGAACAGACCGTGTATGAGCTGTCCGCAGTGCCATAAGGCGGCGACAGGCGTTCATCCCGATATAATTGAGCACACCGCGTCGGGCGGCAGGGATTCGTTTAAGGTTGCCACGGTAAGAGAGATAATTAACGACGCATTTATGCGCCCGAACGAGGCTGACTGCAAGGTCTACATACTCGGAAACGCCCACGGGATGAGCCCTTCGGCTCAGAACGCGCTTCTGAAAATTCTTGAAGAACCGCCCGAGTACGCAATATTTATTCTGACCGTTCAGGCAAAGAGTATGATGCTTCAGACGGTGCTTTCAAGAAGCGTGGTGTTTTCGCTTGAGGGCGCAGACGTTGACGAGGGCGCAAGATATATCGCCACTCATTTTGACAATATCGACAGGGACGACGCGGCTGAGGCGCTCAGCGTTTTCGCGGGAAACATCGGCAAGGCTGTTGAATCGCTGCAGCAGGAAAACGAAAACGCGCTTGCCGAGCTTTGCTCGAACCTTTGCAGGGCGCTCGTAAGCGACAACGAGTACGAGCTTCTGACGGCGTGCGCCGCTTTCAAAAACGACAGGCAGGGAATTGCCGACGCGTCGGATTTTCTAAAAAACATTTTCAGGGACGCCCTTGTTTCAAACGGCGGCGACCTGCTTTCGGGCAGGGACGACCTTGTGGAGCTTCTTCGCAAAAAGCTCACGCGCAAAAGGCTTTTAAACCTTGTCGGGCTCTGCGACGAATACAAGCGTATGGCACAGTCAAACTGCAACAATGCGCTTCTGATAACAAATATGTGCTACTCTATGAGAGAGGCAATAGGAAGATAAATAAGCGGAAGACCGCTTTGGAGGAATAATATGATTAAGGTTGTCGGGGTCAGGTTCAAGGACACGGGAAAAACCTATTTCTTTGATCCTAAAAATCTTGATATCAAAAAGGGTATGATGCTCGTTGTAGAAACGGCAAACGGCATCGAGGCGGGCACAGCCCAGTTTGAACCCAAATACGTTGACGAGGACGAGGTTGTAATGCCGCTTCGCCCCGTTAAAAGAATAGCGACTGAGGACGACTTGAAAACCCTTGAAAAGAACAGGGAGCTCGAGAGGGAAGCGGTTAAAATCTGCGCTCAGAAGGTTGAAAAGCACGGGCTTGATATGAACCTTGTTGACGCCGAGTATTCGCTTGACGGCTCAAAGATTGTGTTCTTTTTCACGGCTGACGGCAGGGTTGATTTCAGGGAGCTTGTAAAGGACCTTGCAAATCATTACAGAACGAGGATTGAGCTTCGCCAGATAGGCGTTCGCGACGAGAGCAGAATGATTGGCGGTCTCGGCATCTGCGGCAGACCTTTCTGCTGTTCGACCTTCCTTCACGATTTCCATTCCGTCACAATCAAAATGGCTAAGGACCAGGGGCTCTCTCTCGCGCCCGGCAAAATCAGCGGCACCTGCGGCAGACTTATGTGCTGCCTTCAGTATGAGCAGGCTTCATACGAGCACCTGAGCAAGATTACGCCGAAAAAGGGCAGCGTTGTCGACTGCCGCGAGGGCAGGGGCGTCGTTGTGGACGTTTCGCTTCTCACGGGAATGCTCAAGGTTCAGCTTGATTCCAACCCCGAAGGTCTGCCCGTCGTTGTAAATCGCGAAGAGGCGGTTATTGTAAAAAACAAATAAAACACTTGATTTTTCTGAATTAAGTGTTATATTAGAATTGTAATGAAAGAAAAAAATAGGAGGTAACATTATGGCATATGTAATTTCAGATGATTGCATTTCATGCGGTGCTTGTGCTGCTGAATGTCCTGTAGGCGCAATTACTGAGGGCGACGCAAAGTTCGAAATCGACGCTGATGCTTGCATCGAATGCGGTGCTTGTGAAGGCGCTTGCCCCGTTGGCGCACCTGCACAGGGTTAATGTAATACATAAATTTAAGGCAGTACTGCGAAAGCAGTGCTGCCTTTTTATTGGCTTCAAGGGCTGTTGCCAACAAGGTTCTGACTTGCACGAGCAAGTCAGGTTCTTATTTCATATTGCAACGCAATATTTCATTAGTTTAATCTCGCCTCAAGCCTGTAAATCGGTAATCCCTGCGATGAGAATTTTTTCTCATACTCGGTTTCGATATTACCCTCGAAATCGCTGTTGTGAAGGTCGAGCGAGATGTTTGAAAGCTTAAATCCGCACTGTGAAAACTGCTCAATCGAATACTCGAAAAAGTGCATATTGTCGGTCTTCTGGCAGATTACGCCGTCGGGCTTCATTATGCCCTTGTAAATCCCGAGAAATCTCGGGTTTGTCAGCCTGTGCGCCCTGTGCCGATGCTTTGGAAACGGGCAGGAAAAGTTGAGATAAATTTCCTCAACGCTGCCCTTTTGCAGGTAGGACGGCAGGTATTCAGCCGTGCCGCAGACAAAGCGGATATTTTCAAGTTCCATTTCCCTTGCGCGGTCAATCGCAAGGATGAGGACGTTCCTGTTTCGCTCGATACAGAGGATGTTTTTGTCAGGATTGAGCCGCGCGAATTCACATCCGAACTGCCCCTTGCCGCTTCCTATTTCAAGGTGCACGGGGTTTGCGTTGCCGAAAAAGTCCTCAAGGTCGATATAGTGTTTTTCGTTGACGGCGTCGCTGTAATTGAGCGAGTCGTTTTTCATTATTATAAGATAATCCGACGAGGCGGCAATCCTCTCGTCAAGATTTTTCTTTCTGTGCATTCTCATATTATTCTCCGATAATTCCGAATTCCGCTTTCCGAATTCCGAATTGAATTAGTGTTCGTCCCCCAGAACCGCGTGCGCGCATTTCACCCCGTCAACAGCGGCGGAAATGATTCCGCCCGCGTATCCCGCGCCCTCGCCGCAGGGATAAACGCCTCTGATATTGCACTGCATCAGGTCGTCGCGAAGTATCCTGACAGAGCTTGACGAGCGCGTTTCGGGCGCGGTAAGAACCGCGTCGTAAAGATTGAAGCCGTGAAGCTTTTTGTCCATTTCAACGATTGCGGATTTCATCGTGGCGCCGACCTTCTGAGGCAGCACCCCGTCAAGATTTGTGAGCGTTACGCCCGTCGGGCAGGTGGGCTCAACCTCGCCGAGAGCCTTGCTTTCAACGCCCTTCAGGAAATCGCCGACAAGCTGTGCCGGCGCGCGGTAATCGCCGCCGCCGAGAAGGAATGCCTTATGCTCAATTTCGCGCTGATAGTATATTCCCGCAAGCGGGTGCTCGCTCGGGAAATCCTTCGGCTCAATGCCGACGAGAAGCGCCGAATTTGCGTTTTTGCCGTCGCGCGCAAGAGAGCTCATACCGTTTACGATAACGCCTTCTTTTTCACTTGCCGCGGCAACGACCGTACCGCCCGGGCACATACAAAACGTGTAGGCGCCCCTCTCGTGGAGTCCGTGGCAGGCGAGCTTGTAGTCAGCCGCGCCGAGCTTGGGATGATTTGCGAAAGCGCCGTACTGCGCCTCGTTTATGAGCCTCTGCGGGTGCTCGATTCTCGCGCCCACGGAAAACGGCTTCTGCATAATGTCAACGCCGAGCTTGTAGAGCATTTCAACCGTATCCCTCGCGCTGTGACCTATTGCCATAATCACGCTGTCGGTCTCGAGGTCAAAGGGCTCGCCGTGTTTTGAATACGTTACGCCGTGAACGAAGCCGTTGGCGCAAATCAGCTTTTCAAGCCTGCATTCAAGCCACACCTCGCCGCCGAGGCGCTCAATCTCTTTGCGTATATTTTTAACCACAATCACGAGCCTGTCCGTGCCGATGTGGGGCTTTGAGGAATAGAGAATTTCCTCGGGCGCGCCCGCTTTGTAGAGCTCGTCGAGTATCTTGCGGATGTACGGGCTTTTGATTCCCGTCGTGAGCTTGCCGTCGGAAAAGGTTCCCGCGCCGCCCTCGCCGAACTGCACGTTTGATTCCTCGTCAAGCACCCTCGTCTTCCAGAAGCGGTTGACGTCAGCGGTTCTGCTGTCGACGTCCTTACCCCTTTCAAGGATAATCGGACGAAGTCCCGCCTGCGCGAGAATCAGCCCCGCAAACATTCCCGCGGGACCGAATCCGACAACTATCGGGCGGAAGCTGCTCACCCTGTTGTTTGCGGGCATTTCGTAGACGTAGGGCTTCACAAGCTGCGCCTTGCCCGACTTGCATTTTGCAACAATCTGGTTTTCGTCGAGAGTGATTTCCACGTCGAGCGAATAGGTGAAGTGAACGTCGTCCTTCTTCCTTGCGTCAACGCTCTTTCTGTAAATCGACCAGCTTTTGATATACTTCGGATTAACTTTTAAAACCTTAGCCGCCTTGTCTTTCAGAAGCTCTTCTTCCTCGTCAAGGCCGAGGCGTATTTCATTAATTCTTATCATTGTTTTTCCTGTGTTTATTATAATCGGGTGTGGGTAAAGCCCATCGTATAATCCCGAATTTTGTCATTCTTTCATTGAAATACTATCCGCAGCTTTTATGCCGCTGTACCACGCGAAATTCAGGTTGAAGCCACCGCAGGGGAACTGCACGTCAAGCACCTCGCCGCAGGCGTAAACGCCGCCGTTTTTCTTTGAACGAAAGCCGTCAAAATCGTCAAGGCGCGCGCCGCCGCCCGTAATCTGGGCAAAGTCATAGCCCCTCGTGCCGTTTATGATGAGGCGCCAGTGCTTTGCAAACTGTGCGTATTTCGAGGCGTCGCCCTCGGTCTGCTTGTCTATAACCGCGTTCATCTGCGAGCCGAGTATGCCCCTGAGCGAGCCAAATTTTTTAACGTGTTTTTCAAGCTCGTCCTGCGTCATATCGGGAACGAGGTCAAGCTCTGCGATACACTTTTTCGGCTCTTCCGAGATGAAGTTTCTGCTCACCTCGTTTGAGAGGTTCATGGTCACGATTCCGCTGAGTCCGTAGTCGGTGAAAAGCACCTCGCCGTATTCCTCGCAGACCTTATTTCCGTCGAGAAGAATTGCCATATTGCACTTTGCCCGCTGACCGCTGAGAGCCCTCGGGTGCTTGCTCGGTGAGGTGAGCTGAACAAGGGCGGGGTAGAGGGGCGTTATGCCGTGGCCGAGCTGCTTTAAAAGGCTGTAGCCACTGCCGTCGGAACCGAGCGCGCTCTGCGCCCGACCACCCGCGGCGATAACGATACTGTCGCCGAAATATATGCCCCTGTCGGTCGTCACGCAGAGGTCGTCGCTGACGCTTTCAACCCGGCAGTCCGTGACAATTTCAACGCCGAGCCTTTCACATTCGGCAAGAAGAAGCTCAACAACCGTCGCCGCCTGATTTGAGTAGGGGTAGATTCTGCCCTCGCCGTCAGCCCTCGTTGCAAGACCGATTGACGAGAAAAACGCGAGAACCTCGTCCGAATGGGACGCGGCGGAATTTGAGAGATTGCACCTGCCGTTTCCCGTTGCGAGTATCTTCTTTCCCGCCTGAGAAAGCCGTTCGAGAATCACTACGTCAGCGTCGGGATTATTCTGTTTGAGCCTTATCGCGCAGGCAAGTCCGCTTGCCCCCGCGCCTATAATAATTGTGGTCATAGCGCGTCACCTACACAACCTATAGTAATGATATTATATATAATAATATAAAAAGTAAATAAATGCAAATTTTTTTATAAAAAGGCTTGACGGCGGCCTGACACTGTGCTATATTATTGATACCTCGTAAGCCTGTGGGCTTTATTTTTTTGCACTTTGCTTATTGTGTGGCACGGTGCAGCACGAGGGAGATTATTTATCGAAAATCAAATGGAGGTGCATTTTTATGAGAGTTAAGATTACTTTAGCTTGCACAGAATGCAAACAAAGAAACTACAACACAATGAAAAACAAGAAGAACACACCGGACAGACTTGAGATGAACAAGTATTGCCCATTCTGCAAGAAGCACACTCTCCACAGAGAAACGAAGTAACAGGAGGGAAAAAGATGGCTGAAGAAAAGAAGACTTCTGAAAAGGCTGAAGAAAAAGAAGTTAAGAAGGCACCCGAAAAGAAGGACGCCAAGAAAGCATCCGCTAAAAAGCCTGCAAAGAAGAACAGGAAGAATCCTTTCAAATCCGTTGTTGCGTTTTTCAAGAGCGTAAAGGCTGAGGGCAAAAAGGTTGTATGGGCAAAGCCGAAGGATGTTTTGAAAAATACAATCATCGTTCTCATCGTTGTATTCATCGTAGGTCTTGCAATTTTTGCGGTTGACTCGGTTCTTACCAAGGGTATGAGCGGTATTAAGGAGCTCGCTGCAAAAGAAGAGACAACGACCGAAGCTGTTGTTGACGACGCCGACACAGGCTCAGACCTTCTTGACGGCGCAGAGGCAGACGCAGACGCTGAAGGCGAGGAAGAAACCGACGCAGCTGCAGACGACGGCGCAGAGGACACAGCAGAGAATACAGAAGCTGCCGAATAATTTTATCGGTTAGATTATTAATCAGGAGGCAGTTATGGAAGAAGCAAGATGGTATGTTGCTCACACCTTTTCAGGTTATGAAAATAAGGTTGCAAGCGATATCCAGATAGTTGTTGACAACCGCAACCTTCACGACTTGATTCAGGAAGTTAAAATTCCCACCGAAACAGTCGTAGAGGTTAAGGACGACGGCACTAAGAAGGAATATCAGAGAAAGCTTATGCCCGGCTACGTTTTCGTTAAAATGGTTATGACGGACGACAGCTGGCATATCGTTAAGGACATCAGAGGCTGCACAGGCTTCGTAGGTCCCGAGGGCGACCCGATGCCCCTTACTGACGAAGAGGTTAGAAAGAACAGCCTCGAAAGAGTCAGCGTTGAGGTGGCTTATGCGGTCGGCGACCTTGTTAACGTTATCGACGGACCGCTCGAAGGCTTTTCGGGCACGGTTAACAGCATCGACGCGGAAAACAACAGCGTTGAGGTTACCGTTTCAATGTTCGGTCGTGAGAACAGGGTTGAATTTGAGCTTGACCAGCTTGAAAAGGTCGAAGAATAATTTCAGTAATTCGCAGTATATCTGCTTATTATCATCGCGGTGAAATTTGCCTGTTTTGCCGTGATGGTGGGAGAGATAATATCTCGCCATTCACCACATTATTAGGAGGAAAAAATTATGGCACAGAAGGTAGTAGGTTTAATTAAACTTCAGATTCCTGCCGGCAAAGCTACTCCGGCACCGCCTGTTGGTCCTGCACTCGGTCAGCACGGCGTAAACATTATGTCATTCACAAAGGAGTTCAACGAAAGAACCAAGAATGACGCAGGTCTCATCATTCCTGTAGTTATCACAGTGTATGAGGATCGTTCATTTACATTCATCACAAAGACACCCCCTGCAGCAGTTCTTATCAAGAAGGCTTGCGGCATTGAAAAGGCGTCGGGCGTTCCCAACAAGGACAAGGTTGCAACAATCTCTAAAGCAGACATTCAGAAGATTGCTGAAATGAAGATGCCCGATCTCAACGCAGCATCACTTGAAACCGCTATGTCTATGATAGCCGGAACCGCACGCAGCATGGGTATTGTAGTAGAAGACTAATTCCCTTGTGGGAGGAATATCCGATTAACCACTGGAGGTAATTTATTATGAAACACGGAAAGAAATATACAGACGGTGCAAAGCTTATTGACCGTACTAATTTATATGACCCGAAGGAAGCTCTTGAGCTTTCCATCAAAACAGCAACAGCTAAGTTTGATGAGACAATCGAAACTCACATCCGTCTCGGCGTTGACTCACGTCATGCAGACCAGCAGGTTCGTGGCGCAGTAGTTCTTCCGAACGGAACAGGTAAGGACGTAAGAGTTGCAGTATTCGCAAAGGGCGACCTTGCAAAGGCTGCTGAAGAGGCAGGCGCAGACGTAGTTGGCGACGCTGACCTCGTAACAAAGATTCAGGGCGGCTGGATGGAATTCGACGTTGCAATCGCATCACCCGATATGATGGGCTTCGTTGGCCGTCTCGGTAAGGTTCTCGGCCCCCGCGGACTTATGCCGTCACCCAAGGCAGGTACAGTAACAATGGACGTTGCCAAGGCTGTTCAGGAAGCCAAGGCAGGTAAGATTGAGTACCGTCTTGACAAGACAAACATTATTCACTGCCCCATCGGTAAGGCTTCATTCGGTGCCGACAAGCTTCTCGAAAACTTCAACGCACTTCTTGACGCCGTTATCAAGGCAAAGCCCGAAGCAGCAAAGGGTACCTACCTCAAGTCAGTTTCAGTTGCTTCAACAATGGGACCCGGAGTTAAAGTTAACCCGAATAAGTGCGGCAGCGCCGCACAGTAAAAAAAGCCCCGAGCGGGGCTTTTTTACTGAATAATTTAACGGAGTACGGGCGAAACGCCGAAGGATTACACCCCCGGTCAGTTTGAAGGACTGATTGTTATCATCTAAAAAACAAACATAAAATGGGGCTACTTGCAAAAGTAGCCCTCGGTTTTATAAACAGGACAGAAATATGGGAAAAGATAATCAAAAGTACACAAAAGGTAATTCATATTACAGGGCAAAGGACGACAAAGGCGCTGATTCGGACTCGCAGGAAAGAAAGCCGATTAGCGGCAGCTCGCGCTATCTTGAAATGCTTGAGCGCGAGCAGGCGAAAAAAGCGGCGTTTGAAAGGCTTGAAAAGGGTACTGCGCCCGAGCAAGAGCCCGTTATCGAACCCGAAACCGAAGCAGAGGAGCTTGAGCAGTTTTCAGAAGAGGAAGAAAACGATGCGCAGGCGGAAAATAAAAAGTCCTATGCTTCGCTTGCTGCCGGCTCTGCTCCCGTTGCCACAAGCGGCGATATGGGAATTGAAGAAAGCCTTTTCAAAAGGATTAAAATACGAAATGTTATTACCTGCGTCGTTCTCGGCGTAATTGCGCTTATTATGGAAGCGCTGAATTTTAGACTGCCGCTTATGCCGGTGATGATGAGACTTGATATGTCGGCAATACCTGAGCTTATCGCAGCTGTCGGCTTCGGTCCCCTTGCAGGAATTATTATCATTATTGTTAAAAATATTCTGTATGTGCTTATGATTCATATTATGGGCGGGTCGGTTGTTTCGTCGGCTATTTCAAACGTAATACTCGATTCGGTTTTTGTAAGCGTGTCAAGCCTTCTTTATGCACGCGGTATGTGGTCGCGTAACGCCATAAAAAAGCAGATGTTAATTCAGGACACAAACCCCGAAAAATTAATGGGTATGCAAAGGCGTATGATAACCAAATGCGGCTTGGTAGGAGCCGTTGTCACCGCTCCGATAGCATTTGTTACAACGCTTTATATCGTTTTCCCCCTTGTGTTGCGCAAGTACACAATTATGGGTTATACGGAGGAGTTTTACATAACGATGTACAACAACGCTCTCGGGTCGCTGAACGGTTATCTTCCCGTGCCTTTCAGCGGTATTATTACAAAGATATCCTCGCTTGCACAGGGCGTGCTTGTTTATAACGTTCCTATAACCTTTATAAAGCTTGCTTTTGTAGCGCTCTTTGTTGCGATTATTTTCAAACCGCTGAGCAAAATCCTGTTTTACCGACCCACGGTCGAGCCTGATGAGTTTGAGGCTTTGGACCGACAGCAGCCTTATGACGGGGCGCAATATTAAAAAACTCTTGACAAAAATAAAAACATAATATATAATAGTTTTCGCTGTTCAACCAAAGACAGCAGGTGACGAAAGTCGTAAGCGCAGCGCCTGCCGAGGAATGGGCATTATGTTATTATGTAATGTTATGCATTTCCATATCTTTGGGAATGCATTTTTCTTTTGTTAAACAGTAATAAATTATGGAGGTATGGTAATGCCAAGTGTAGCAGTTCTTGAAAAGAAAAAGCAAATGGTTGCTGACCTTTCGGACAGAATTAAGAATTCTTGCGCAGGCGTAATCGTTGATTACAAGGGAATTAACGTTGCCGACGATACAAAGCTCCGCCGTGAGCTTCGTGAGGCAGGCGTTGAGTACACTGTTATTAAGAACTCAATTCTCGAAAGAGCCGCACAGGATGCAGGCCTTGAAGGTCTCGGCGTTCTTGAGGGCACAACAGCAATCGCAACATCTGACGATGACTACGTAGCATCTGCTCGTATTCTTCAGAAATTTGCCGACACTCACAAAAACTTCTCATTAAAGGGCGGTTATCTCGACGGCGAGCTCATCTCAATGGAAAAGCTTATTGCTCTTGCAAAGCTTCCTTCAAGAGATGTTCTTCTTGCAACAGTCTGCAGCGTATTCAACGCTCCTATCGCAGCGTTTGCGCGCGGCGTACAGGCTATTGTTGACAAGGGCGGCGTTGAGGCTTGCGAGCCTGCTGAGAAGGCAGAAGAGGCTGAGGCTCCCGCAGAGGAAGCAGCAGCACCTGCTGAAGAGGTAAAGGAAGAGGCTCCCGCAGAGGAAGCAGCTCCCGCTGAAGAGGCAAAGGAAGAGGCTCCCGCAGAGGAAGCTCCTGCTGAAGAGGCAAAGGAAGAGGCTCCTGCAGAGGAAGCACCCGCTGAAGAAGCAGCAGAAGAGGCACCCGCTGAGGAAGCACCTGCTGAAGAAGCAGCAGAAGAAGCTCCCGCAGAGGAAGCACCGGCTGAGGAAACAGCTGAATAATCAAACACAAATTTTTGCATTTTACTAATTTTTAACGGAGGAAAATAAAATGGCATCAGAAAAAGTTACCGCAATTGTTGACGCTCTCAAAGAGCTCACAGTTCTTGAGCTTTCAGAGCTCGTATCAGCAGTAGAAGAAGAGTTTGGCGTAAGCGCAGCTGCAGCAGTAGCAGTAGCAGCTCCCGCAGAAGGCGGCGCAGCAGCAGCTGAAGAGAAGTCAGAATTCGACGTAATTCTTGCTTCTGTAGGCGCAAACAAGATTCAGGTTATCAAGGCAGTTCGTGAGGCTACAGGTCTTGGTCTTAAAGAGGCTAAGGCAGTTGTTGACGGTGCTCCCGCTCCTGTTAAGGAAGCAGTACCGGCAGCTGAGGCTGAGGAACTCAAGGCTAAGCTTGAAGAGGCTGGCGCAACAATCGAGCTCAAATAATTACGGCTTATCATACCAACAAAAAAGGACGTCCGTTCGGACGTCCTTTTTTAATGCAAAAATAAAGAGGGGATTAACCCCTCTTTTTTATTTCATATCGTATGTAAAGTTTGTTGCGTCGTAGCCGAAATACTTTTCAACAAGGGGCGTCAGGTCGTCCGAGCCGTTGTATTCGGGGTCGTGAAGCTCCATAATCGCGGTGTTTACCGAATCCTTGTACCAGTCGTATTTCTTGAAGCCGTAAACGTAGTGAACCGTGTCAAGCTCGCTTTCAAGCACGTTGAGATTGTCCGTGCCCTCTGCAACGCAGTAGTTGAACTCGTCGATGATGATAACGTCAACCTTGCCTGCGGTGAGGTCTGCGATAGCGCTTGCAGCGTCGTCGTAAACGTCAGCCGATGCAAAGCCGTCCCTGAGCGCCGAGAACTTCTCGAGCGCGTTTGCCGCCGTGTCGGAAACGATTGCCGCCTTCTTGCCTGCAAGGTCCGTGTAATTTGCAATCGTGCTGTCGGCGGTTACTGCGATAACTCTGTTGTCGATAATGCTCTCGGTCATTGAATAGTCCTCGTTGACCGTGCCCTCGTCCATAGCGATTCCGCCAACCTCTATGTAAGCGATGTACTGATTGCCGTCCTCGTCAATATAAGCGGCGTCCTCGCCCACGCGGTAGCTGTCGGGAACCTCGATGAACTGATAGTTTTTGAAATCGTTTTTGATATCCTTGAAAATCGTTTCAATAAGCTCAACGTCAAAGCCTGCAAGCTCGCCGTTTTCATCGGTATAGATGAAAGGCGCGTTGTTTGCATTTGATTCCTTATATGCAACGAGAAGCGTTTCGCTTGTGATTTCTTCGGCGGTTTCGCTCTTTGAGCAGCCTGCGAAAACAAGAGCCACCATAACCATACAGAGCAGAAGCGCAAATACCTTTTTCATCGTTTTCATTTGTTGCCCCTCCTTGGGAAATGTATACATTAATTTTATAATATTGTCCCGTCAAAGTCAATAGAAAATACAATTACCGCTTGACAGAGGTGCATTTTAATAATATATTTATTATATATATCGGGGTGATATTATGAAAAAAGCAATATGTATAATAATAACCGTAATAATTATCGCAGTGCTCTGCGCCTGCGCCGCAAAGACAAACAGCGACGGCGGCGAAACGGCAACGGCGACCTTTTCCACTCAGCAGGAAACGCCGAGCGAGAGGATTACCTCAACGACCGCGCTCAATACCGACGAGGCAAGGAGCGGGGAGCTTCTCGACGCGATGAACGCATATTTTGAAAGCGGCAACAGTACGGTTGAAGCCACGGGCAGCTTTGTCTATGAAAACAACCGCGAGCCCGCCGCGATGTACGCCTATGAGCGCGACAGCGAGTATGAGCAGCAGGCAAAGGACAACGCCGACGCGTTCATCGAGAGCATAGCCGATTTCTATCCCTATGAAATCACATCCGAGGATTTCGTCGCAACCCAGATAGGCGAGGGCGACAACGGTATCGACAGCGTGAGATACGAGGCGTACTATACAAATTCCCAGAATCAGACGCTTATAATTTATGTCGACAGCGACGCGGTTATAAGCTACATCGACTGCTCGTTCACATGGTAATTGACAAATCGCATATATAATAGTACAATAAGTAAACATTTATTTAAAGGGGTGTAACTATGTTGACACTTGACAAGGTATACAGCGCAAAAAGAGTGCTTTCGGAAGTAGTGAGAAAGACCGATATGATTCTCACCAAAAGCCTCTCATCAAATGCGGATGTCTATCTCAAAACGGAAAACCTTCAGGTTACGGGTTCGTTCAAGGTAAGGGGCTCGTACTATAAGATAAGCCAGCTTTCCGACGAGGAAAAGGCGAGGGGCGTTATTGCCTGCTCGGCAGGAAACCACGCTCAGGGCGTTGCGCTTGCGGCAACCAAGAACGGCATCAAGTCGCTCATCTGCCTGCCCGACGGCGCACCCATCAGCAAGGTTGAGGCAACAAAGAGATACGGCGCCGAGGTGCTTCTGTGCAAGGGCGTTTACGACGACGCCTACAACAAGGCAATCGAGCTTCGCGACGAGAAGGGCTACACCTTCATTCACCCGTTCAACGATCCCGACGTTATCGCAGGTCAGGGCACAATCGGTCTTGAAATTCTCGAGCAGCTTCCCGACGTTGACATCGTGGTAGTACCCGTGGGCGGCGGCGGACTCATCTCGGGCGTTGCCTACACGATTAAGCAGATTAACCCCAAGTGCAAGGTTTACGGCGTTCAGGCGGCAGGCGCACCGTCAATGGAAAAGTCCATTTTCGAGGGTGAGATTGAAACGCTTGACAAGGTGAACACGATTGCCGACGGTATCGCGGTAAAAACCCCCGGCGACCTCACCTACGACATCACAAAGCAGTACGTTGACGGCATCTTCACCGTATCGGACGACGAGATTGCGCTTGCAATCCTCACCCTTATGGAACAGGAAAAGCTCGTCGCAGAGGGCGCGGGTGCGGTTCCCGTGGCGGCTGTTATGAACGGCAAGATTCCCGACATCGACGGCAAAAAGGTTTGCTGCCTCGTTTCGGGCGGTAATATCGACGTGACAATCCTTTCGCGAGTAATCGAAAGAGGTCTTAAAATGGGCGGCAGAACCGCGAGCATCAAAATCGCGCTCAGCGATAAGCCCGGTCAGCTTCGCGACGTCAGCAAGATTATTGCCGACCTTCGCGCAAACGTTGTATCCGTCAATTACGACAGCAGCGACCTTGATATGAACATCACCGACTGTTACCTCAACATCGGCGTTGAAACAAGGGACTATCAGCACATCGTACAGATTAAGCAGTCACTCAAGGAAGCAGGCTTTGAGGTCTGCGAATAAGGAGATACAGATATGGAATATGTAGCAACAAATAATGCGCCGAACGCAATCGGACCTTACTCACAGGCGGTAAAGGCAAACGGACTTCTTTTCACGTCGGGACAGATTGCAATCAACCCCGCCACAAACGAGGTCGAGGCAAAGACGATAGAGGAGCAGACAACTCAGGTCTGCGAAAATCTCAAGGCAGTTGTTGAGGCTGCCGGCACTTCAATGGATAAGGTTGTAAAGACCGTGTGCTTCCTCGCCGACATCAGCGACTTTGCAAAGTTCAACGAGATTTACGGAACTTACTTCACCTCAAAGCCCGCGCGTTCCTGCGTTGCGGTAAAGGACCTTCCGAAAGGCGTCCTCTGTGAGGTTGAACTCATAGCGGAATTATAAAACAAAAAAGCCAAGGGTTAGGGCGTTGAACATAGGGATTTGACAGCCTCAAAAAACATCTTTTTGCGTAATACTGCGTTAAAAATGCTCGGAAGACATAAAGTATTCCTGCGCTTTTGCCTTGTCTTACACAAAAATCCGAATTTTTGAGGTGCAAAGCAATTTTGAAATAGAATTTTTTCGTTAGAACAATGAATAAAAAGGGATTAAGGCTGACGCCTTAATCCCTTTTTTGAAACCGTTATCACGGAAAAGAGCATTTCAAAATCTATTAAATCCCTGTGTTCAATGCCCTTGGCTTTTATAATATGTTGGGTAATTACGGTCGAAGGATTATTTCTCTGCGTACTTGTCCTCACCGTTCCAGCTGTACATAGCACGGATGCCTTCGCCGACTTCCTCAAGCTGATGCTCTGCCTCAAGAGCTCTCTTAGCCTTGAAGTGTGCCCAGCCGTTGTTAGCCTCTGTGATGAACTTGGAAGCAAACGTACCGTCCTGAATCTCGTCGAGAACCTTTCTCATTTCCTTCTTTGTCTCATCTGTAATGAGTCTCTTGCCTGTTTCGTAATCGCCGAATTCAGCAGTGTTTGAAATTGAATATCTCATCTTTGAGAAGCCGCCCGAATAGATGAGGTCAACGATGAGCTTCATCTCGTGGATACACTCAAAGTAAGCGTTTCTCGGGTCGTAACCTGCTTCAACGAGAGTCTCGAAACCAGCCTTCATAAGAGCTGTAACGCCGCCGCAAAGAACAGCCTGCTCGCCGAAGAGGTCGGTTTCTGTTTCGCACTTGAAGGTTGTCTCAAGGATTGCTGCACGGGCGCCGCCGATGCCTGCGCCGTATGCAAGAGCGATGTCAAGGCAGTGACCTGAAGCGTCCTGATAAACAGCAACAAGACAGGGTGTACCCTTGCCCTCTTTGTACTCTGAACGCACGGTGTGGCCGGGAGCCTTGGGTGCAATCATAAATACGTCAA
The DNA here is from genome assembly GCA_905234495.1 of uncultured Eubacterium sp. Lineage (GTDB taxonomy): Bacteria > Bacillota > Clostridia > Oscillospirales > Acutalibacteraceae > Eubacterium_R. The sequence continues at coordinate 25,829 of CAJOHE010000007.1, forward strand.
CGTTTGACGGAGGCACAATCTGCTTGAAGTGAATGTTGAAGCCGTGTGCGAATGCAAGAGCCTTGCCCTCTGTGAGGTTGGGCTCAACGTCGTTCTTGTAGATGGAAGCCTGCTTCTCGTCGGGTGTGAGAATCATAATAACGTCTGCAGCCTTAACTGCGTCGGCTGTCTTCATAACCTTGAGGCCGAGAGACTCAACCTTCTGCCATGAACGTGAGCCTTCGTAAAGACCAACTACAACGTTTACGCCGCTCTCGTGAAGATTGAGCGCGTGAGCGTGGCCCTGTGAACCAAAGCCGATGATAGCTACTGTTTTGCCTGAGAGATAGTCAAGATTACAGTCTGCTTCGTAAAAAATTCTTGCGTCTGCCATTTAAAATTCCTCCGATAATTTGTGAAATTTGTTGATACTTTAGTACCATTAGATGATATTATATTCTTTTATTTTACAATAGTCAAGTATATTTCTCTTGTAAATTGTGAACAAATAGAGTAAAATTAGAAATAAGGAGTGAATTATATGGATAAAATAAAAGAATATAAATACTATATTGACTCACTTTGTATTTACGATTTAAAGGACGACGAGGTTATTTCCTCAATCTATCGCCTTATCACAAGCGTAGATACCGAGGACGTTCTCGCGGCTCAGAGCCAGTTTTTCAAGCTTGTCACAAAGCACGGCTCCCTTAAAAAATACATAAGCGAATGTATTCTCACCGACGACAATATTTTCGCAAAGGCAGCCTGCACGGGTGACGAGGATTTACTTTCGCCCGCAATCATCAAGGGGGTTAAGGCGGATTTAAAAAAGCTTGAGGCAATTTCGAGCTTCTGCGTTGAGGACGTTATTGCATACAGCGTAGACAGCGACATCAGACGAGTTCTCAAAACGATTCCCGCGTGGGAGGTTGGCGAATCCGTTGCTCCCCTCATCGGAAAATGGGAAGACTGTATTGACGAGCTTGCAAACTACTACAGCGAAAACGGCTACGGTATTTTCTCAAAGAACGTTGCGTTCTCGTGGCGTGACGGCGAGGTTATGCCCATCACCTCAACCGACCCCGTTCGCCTCAGCGACCTCAAAAACTATGAGGACGAGAGGCAGAAGATAATTGAAAACACCGAGAGCTTCATAAACGGCCACCCCGCAAACAACGTTCTTCTTTACGGCGACAGGGGTACCGGCAAGAGCGCGACGGTTCACGCGCTTTTAAACGAATACTCGGGCAGGGGACTGCGTATGATTGAGGTGCCCAAGAGCCACGTTGCAGACCTTCCCGTAATCAGGGAAAGGATTCTCGGTTCGCCGATGAAGTTCATCATCTTTATCGACGACCTCAGCTTCGATTCAAACGACGACAGCTTCAGCGAGCTCAAGGCGGCTCTCGAGGGTTCGCTTTCGGTTAAGCAGGACAATATGCTCATTTACGCAACCTCAAACCGCCGTCATCTCATCAGGGAGAACTTCTCCGACAGAGAGGACGATATGCACCAGAGCGACATCGTTCAGGAGCAGCTCAGCCTTGCCGACAGATTCGGTCTTACGATTACGTTCATCAATCCCGACAGAGAGGATTACCTCGATATTGTTATGAAAATCTGTCGCGACAGGCAGCTCGGATATATCGACGAGGACAGACTTTTTGCATCTGCCGAGCGCTGGGCTCAGCTTCGCGGAGGACGTTCGCCGCGAACCGCAAAGCAGTTTGTCGATTACGTTGAGGGCTGCATAAAGCAGGAGATTGATTGGTAAAATACCCGTAATTTCAAGTTCAAAAATTGTTTAAACAATTTAGAAATTATTAACCAAAAAAACAAAAAATGTTTGATATGTGATGCTAAAATAGCATCATCAAAGGAAAGGCGGATTACAATATGGCTTCAAAAATTTTAGTCGTTGACGACGACCACAACATCTGCGAACTGTTAAAGCTTTATCTCGAAAACGAGGGTTATACAGTATATGTCGCACACGACGGACAGGACGCTGTAAAGAGCTTCCAGAGCAAGTCCCCCGAGCTTGTGCTTCTTGATATAATGCTTCCGAAGATGGACGGCTGGCAGGTATGCCGTGAAATCAGAAAATCGTCAAACGTACCGATTATTATGCTCACCGCAAAGGGCGAGACCTTCGACAAGGTGCTCGGTCTTGAGCTCGGCGCAGACGATTACGTAACAAAGCCGTTTGACGCAAAAGAGGTTATGGCAAGAGTAAAGGCCGTTCTCAGAAGAACAAACGACAGCACGGCGGTTGCCGACGAGAGCAAGAAGCTCGTTGTTTACGACAATCTTGAAATAAACATCGTAAACTATGAGCTCAAGGTTAAGGGCGAGGTTATCGACACACCCCCCAAAGAGCTCGAGCTCATCTATCACTTCGCGTCAAATCCCAACAGGGTTTACACCCGCGACCAGCTTCTTGACGAGGTATGGGGCTTTGATTACTACGGCGATTCCCGTACGGTAGACGTTCACGTTAAGCGCCTTCGCGAAAAGCTTGAGGGCGTTTCGGACAAATGGTCGCTCAAAACCGTTTGGGGCGTAGGCTATAAATTTGAAACTAAGGACTAATAACGGATGACAAAATCTGCAATTAAAGGAACAAATAACCGCTATTATCACAATAGCATCTTTATAAAATATTTTACCCTGTTTGCAGCAATACTTCTCATAGTGCTGACCATTCTTGGCTCAGCACTTACTATTCTCGTAAACGCTTATCTGAGAAACGAAAACACAAAGCTTCTCAGGGACAACGCGATGCACCTTGCCGAAAGTATAGAGTACAATCTCATCGGGCAGGATATGAATAACAAGTATTCGATTGAAAAGCAGCTCATCTGTAACTCGCTCGAGCTCACCTCAAACGCAATCAGCGCGGACGTTTTTGTTGTTGACGTTGAGGGAAACATCATTATGTGCAGGGAAAGGGCAAACGGCTATCCGATTTTCGGACTTATGCCCGACTGTAAGTATCACAGCGAGTTTTCAATCAGCGACAACCTTCTTCAGAGGGTCTATGAGGGCGGCTTTTCGGGAACGGCTGAGGTAGGCGGCGAGAGCTGCTACGTTGCGGGCTGCCCGATATACAGCGGCGGCGAGATTATAGGCTCGGTTTTCGCAACGTCCCACACCCGTGTTGACGGCATCGTTTTCGCCGTTATGAGAATATTTGTAATCAGCGCGCTTGTATGTCTTGCAATCGGCTCGGTCTGCATATTCAGGCTCACCAAAAGCTTTGTAAGACCGCTGCAGCAGATGAGCGCCGCCACAAAGCGCTTCGCAATCGGCGACTTCACCTACAGGGTTAAGGTAAAGGGCGACGACGAGCTTGCAGAGCTCGGCAGGGCGTTCAACGATATGGCGGACTCGCTTGACGCGCTTGAATCCTCAAGGCGTAATTTCGTTTCAAACGTATCGCACGAGCTGAGAACCCCGATGACTTCCATCGGCGGCTTCATCGACGGTATGCTTGACGGAACAATCCCGAAGGAAAAATACGACTACTATCTCGAAATTGTCAGCAGCGAGGTTAAGCGCCTTACGCGCCTTGTTGTGACGATGCTCAATATGAGCAAGATTGAATCGGGCAGCTTTGAGATGAACCCGAGAAACTACGATATCAGCGACCAGATTATCCACATTCTTCTCACGTTTGAGCAGAAGATTGACGATAAGCAAATCGAAATCCGCGGGCTTGAAGAGCTTGAGCCCACATACATCGTTGCGGACATAGATATGATTTATCAGGTAATCTATAACATATTCGACAACGCCGTTAAGTTTACAAACGAGGGCGGCTACATCGAGGTTAAGATGCTCGACCTTGACGGGGAAATCGAGGTTCACATCAAAAACAGCGGTATCGGCATCAACGAGGAAGAGCTTGGCAAGGTCTTCCAGAGATTCTATAAAGTTGACAAGTCACGAGGTCTCGACGCCAAGGGCGCGGGAATCGGACTCTATATAGTTAAAATGATGGTGGAAATGCACAGCGGTAAGATTTGGGCACAGAGTGAGGATGAAAACACCGCGGAATTCATTTTCAGACTTCCCAAAAATTACACCCCCATCATAAAAAAGGAGACGAAGTAACAATGGACGAAAAAGATTTTACAAATATGGACGATATCGGAATGAGCTATATTCCCGAGGCGGAGGAAACCCCGTCGCAGGAGCCGGCACCTGCTCAGGAGCTTCCGCTTCCAGAGGCTGAGCCCACCGTGGCAGAGCCCGAACCGATTATCCCCCCGACAGTATATGACGACTTTGCGGCGGACACCCCGACCGACGACCTCGGCGCACCTGCGTTTGCGCCGCCGGTACCGCCTCAGGCACCCCTCAATCCCCCGCAGTACGGCGGTATGTTCTATGAGGCGCCGCCGCAAAAGCCGAAGAAGAGCAAGGCGCCCCTCATCATCTGCATAGTGCTTGCGCTTTGTATGATTATCGCAGGTGTTGCAATCATCGCAGGCTTAAGAGGAAATACGAACAATGACGCCGACGACAATACGCTTCCTTTCTCACAGGACGATTCCGACAGTCAGGACGACGCCGACACAGGCGAGGACGTTGAGCTTCACGACAGCGAAGAGGTTGCAACTCTCGATAAAAACGGCAACTACACGGTTGCGGGCGTTGCGGAAAAATGTATGGATTCGTGCGTAGGCATCGAGGTTTACACAAATCAGTCGGTCGATAATTTCGGCTTTTACGGCTACTACGGCAACAACGAGCTCACCAACGAGCCCACGCTTGCGGGCGAAGGCTCGGGCATCATTATGAAAGAGGCGGGCGGAAAAACCTACATCATCACCTGCGCCCACGTTATCAGCGGCGGCGACAGCTTCAAGGTAATTCTCAACGACCAGACCGAGCTTGACGCCTATATGGTTGCCTACGATTCACAGACCGATATCGGCGTGCTCTACGTTGAGGAAACAGGGCTTCAGATTGCAGAGTTTGCAAACAGCGAAAACCTCGTTGTGGGCGAGCAGGTTGTAGCAATCGGCTGCCCCGGCGGACTTGAGTTTATGAACTCGGTTGCAAGCGGCTACGTTTCAGCCCTTTCAAGACCGATTTCCTCATCAATCGGCTACGATAACGAATGTATCCAGACAGATACCGCAATCAACCCCGGCAACAGCGGCGGCGGTCTGTTCAATATGCAGGGACAGGTAGTCGGCATCAACTCCTCAAAAATCGCTTCAACCGAATACGAGGGTATGGGCTTTGCGGTTCCGTCCTCAACGGCTATTCAGACGGCTAACAGCCTCATCGCGAACGGCTACGTTTCGGGCAGAGCAAAAATCGGCATTTCCTATAATCAGCTCACAAGCTACTCAAATGCGACTGCAATCCTTGCAGAGCTCGAAAAGAAGGGCTTCAAGGGTGCAGAGGGCACAATGGTTATCCAGGAAATCGACGCCGAGTCGGACCTCAACAACGCCGACATCAAGCAAAACGATATGATTATTGCGGTGAACGACGAAACCCTCACCTCAATCGACGTTATGACCTCGGCGCTCTCGGAACTGACCCCCGGCGACACGGTCAAGCTCACAATAGCAAGAATTGAAAACAACTCAATCACCACCTTCGACATCGAATGTAAAACGATTGAAGATAAAGGATAAGAAAAAGCGTTCCTTAGGAACGCTTTTTCAATTCGGAATTCAGAATTAAAGGTCACTCGCTGCGCTCAAACAATAAATGAGCCACGGCAACACACCGTAGGGGGCGACGACTCGGCGCCCCGCAGACCTTACCTACAAAGGCAAAGTTTACAAATTCAATTCTTCGGGCGTATGCCTGAATCCGTAAAAAAAGAGAGAGGCGCAAGCCTCTCTTTTTTTTGCCGTGTTACAGTTGTTACGGTTGATAACGGTAATTTTTATAATTTATTTTTTTATTTATAAATCTTTGATTTCATCCGTAACAAGTGTAACATAAATAAATAATTCCGCATTCCGCATTCCGCATTCCGAATTAAACCTCGTGTTCCTCTCCATATTCCTTGGACTGCTCAACGTTTTCGTCGGAGGGAATCGGAACGCCCATATCCGTGATTCCGTCGGGCTGGACGGTCGGGTTCGTGATTGATTCGGCAAATCTGTTCGTCGCTTCAATTCTGTATCTTTTCTTTTTCATAAAATCACCTCAAAAAAATGGTGCGGTTTCCCGCACCATTAGTGTTTACATTAACCGTGAAATTATTATTCGGGCTGCCGGGTCGTCAGCCCCTACAGGAAAAACGAAACAAAAAGTAGGGGACGACAACCTTGGCGTCCCGTAATGCATTTATATCAACCGTGAAATTATTTCATTTGAAACGAGCATTCCTTTTTCCGTGAGAAAAACGTTTCTTTCGTTTTCGCCCATAAGCCCCGCGCTGATGAACGCCCTGTAATCCTTTTTAATCAGCCTTTTGTCAACGCCCTTGCTGAGCCTCAGCCCGAGCATAATCCGCTCTTCCTCGCCGCCGCCCTCGCCGTCGTCGACAATGCTCATAGTCTCGTCGTAGTAAAACCGCCTGCCGTGCCAAAGCGAGTGGGCGGTTTTTCCTATGCCCAGATATTCCTCAAGCTCCCAGTATTTGAGATTGTGCCTGCTCTCAAACGAGGGCTTTGTAAAATTGCTTATCTCATACTGCGAAAAACCGAGCCCGCGAAGCGCCTTCACGGTTTTGAGATACATCTCGCAGACCGTGTCCTCGTCGGGCAGGGCAAGCCTGTCCTTTAGCTCAAAGAACTTCGTCCCTTCCTCAATTTTGAGAAGGTAGGCGCTGACGTGGGCGACGTTCATTTTGCCGATAAACTCAAAGGTCTCGTCAAGGCTTTCGAGCGTCTGCTTCGGCGTGCCGAGCATAACGTCAAGGCTGATATTTGTAATTCCCGCAGAGAGCGCGGCGTTCACCGTGCGCGCAACCTCAGCCTTGCCCGCGCGCCTTCCGAGCGCAAAGCGTTCTTCGTTTCGCGCGCTCTGCATACCGATGCTGAGCCTGTTTACGCCCGCTTTGGCGTATATCTCAAAATCGCGCGAAAGCTCCTTTGAGGGGTTGCACTCAACCGTAATCTCGGCATTTTTGTCAATCTCAAACCGTTCCCTCGCCGCGGCGATTATCCGTTCTATGAGCCCGGGCTCGAGGATTGACGGCGTGCCGCCGCCGAAGTAAACCGTGTCAAACGCGCCCTCGTATTTTTTCATTTCGTCGCAGAGAAGGCCGACGTATTTTTCCGCCGCGCCCTGCTCGTATTTAACGCTGTAAAAGTCGCAGTACGGGCATTTTGAGCGGCAGAAAGGGATGTGAAAATACAGTCCGTTTCCCATAATTTCACATCCCTTCGTTTACTTTTTCCTGCTCTCGGCTTTGAGCCTCAGGCTCTTGTCGAGAATCATTTTTCTCAGTCTTATCGATTTCGGCGTAACCTCGAGAAGCTCGTCGTCCGCGAGAAATTCCATACTCTGTTCAAGCGAAAGAGTTGTCGGCGGAACGAGCTTTAACGCCTCGTCAGAGCCGCTTGCTCTCGTATTGGTTACGTGCTTTTTCTTGCAGACGTTGCAGACGATGTCCTCGTCCTTTGCGCACTCGCCGGCAATCATTCCCTCGTAGACCTCAACGCCCGGACCGAGGAAAAGCTTGCCCCTGTCCTGAGTGTTCCACAGACCGTAGCCCGTCGTGGTGCCCGTCTCGTGAACAACGATTGAGCCGCGGTTGCGGGTTTCAATGTCGCCCTTGTAGGGCTCGTATCCCGCGAAAAGCTGGTTCATAATTCCGTTGCCGTTGGTGTCTGTCAGAAATTCCGAGCGGTAGCCGATGAGCCCCCTCGACGGAATTTTTATCTCAAGGTGAGTCATACCCGTGGTGCGGGTGTCCATATTCTCAATCTCGCCCTTGCGCGAGCAGAGCTTTTCCATAACAACGCCGACGTAGTCCTCGGGCACCTCAACTATCGCAAGCTCAATCGGCTCAAGCGTCTCGCCGTTTTCACCCTTCTTGAGGATAACCTCGGGGCGGGATACCGCAAATTCGTAGTTTTCCCTTCTCATCGTCTCAATGAGAATCGAGAGGTGAAGCTCGCCGCGTCCCGAAACCTTGAACTTGTCCATCGTGTCGGTTTCCTCAACGCGCATCGAAACGTTCGTCTCAACCTCCTTGAAGAGCCTGTCCCTCAGATTTCGCGAGGTGACGTATTTGCCCTCCCTGCCTGCAAACGGCGAATCGTTTACAAGGAAGTTCATTGAAATTGTCGGCTCGTCAATCTTGACGAAGGGAAGGGGCTCGATGTGCTCGGGGTCGCAGGCGGTCTCGCCGATGTTCAAATCGGCAACGCCCGAAACGCACACAAGGTCGCCGAAGCTCGCCTCGGCGCAGTCAACCCTTTTCAGTCCCTCAAACTGGTAGAGCTTTGAAAACTTTATGTTTTCCTCGCTGCCGTCCTGCTTGCAGAGAACGTAGGGCGTGTTCACCCTGATTGTGCCGCGCTCAACCCTGCCTATGCCGAGCCTGCCAACGTAGTCGTCGTATTCAAGCGACGAGAAAAGAATCTGCGCGGGGCCTTCCGCGTCGCCCTCGGGCGAGGGGATATGCTCGATAATCGCGTCAAGAAGCGGTCTCATATCGCCGCTTCTCGCCTCGGGGTCAAGGCTTGAATAGCCGTCGCGCGCAGAGGCGTAAACAACGGGAAAATCAATCTGGTCGTCGTCGGCGCCGAGCTCGATGAAGAGGTCGAGCACCTCGTCGATTACCTCCTCGGGTCTTGCGCCGTCGCGGTCAATCTTGTTTACGACAACGAGGGGCTTCTTGTGAAGTCCGAGCGCTTTTTTCAGAACGAATCTCGTCTGCGGCATACAGCCCTCAAATGCGTCAACGAGCAGCAAAACGCCGTCAACCATCGTCAGAATACGCTCAACCTCGCCGCCGAAATCGGCGTGACCGGGGGTGTCTACAATATTTATTTTAGTACCGTTATAGCGGATTGAGGTGTTCTTTGAAAGAATCGTGATTCCTCTTTCGCGCTCAAGGTCGTTTGAGTCCATAACCCTTTCGGCAACCTCTTCGTTTTCGCGGAAGATACCGCTCTGATGCAGCATCTCGTCAACGAGAGTCGTTTTGCCGTGGTCAACATGGGCAATAATCGCAATATTTTTTATGTCGTTTCTTGTACTCAAAATCTGTTCCTCGGTTACTTTGTAATCTTAAAGCTGTCGCGAAGCGCAACCGTCCTGTTGAATACGGGCGCGCCGTCGGTTGAATCCTTGTCCTTGCAGAAGTATCCGTTTCTCATAAACTGATATTTTGCGCCGACCCCGCAGTCGCCGAGAGCCTTTTCAACATAGCCCTGCTTAACAACGAGGGATTCGGGATTGAGGTTGTCCTCAAACGAGGAAACGCCTTCCTCGTCGCTCGGGTTTTCAACCTCGAAAAGCCTGTCGTAGAGCCTGATTTCGGCAGGCACGTTGTCCTTCGCGGATACCCAGTGAATCGTGCCCTTGACCTTTCTTCCGTCGGGCGCGTCGCCGCCGAAGGTCTCGGGGTCGTAGGTGCAGTGAACGCAGGAAACGTTTCCGTCCTCATCAAGGTCGTAGCCCGTACAGGTCACATAGTATGCCTTGTAAAGCCTTACCTCGTTGCCGACGAAAAGTCTGCGGTATTTCTTAATCGGCTCAATCATAAAGTCGTTTGATTCAATCCAGAGCTCTTTTGAAAACGGCATTTCCCTCGAACCGTATTCGGGGTGGTCGGGGTGGTATTCGCAGCTGATGCTCTCAACCTTGTCCTCGGGATAGTTGTCAATGACGAGCTTAACGGGGTCAACGATTGCCATCGCGCGGGGTGACGACGCGCCGAGATGGTCGCGCACGCACGCCTCAAGAAGCGCGAAATCAACAACGCTGTACGCCTTTGAAACGCCGATCCTGTCGCAGAAATCGCGGATTGCCTCGGGCGGATAGCCGCGCCTTCTCATACCGCTGATTGTCGCCATTCTCGGGTCGTCCCAGCCGTCAACAATATTGTCCTGAACAAGCTTCAAGCACTTGCGCTTTGAGGTGAGAGTGTAGTTGAGGTTGAGCCTTGCAAACTCAATCTGCCTCGGGCGTTCCCATTCGATGAGCTCGTTTACAAACCAGTCGTAAAGCGGTCTGTGATTTTCAAATTCAAGCGAGCAGAGGGAATGGGTAACTCTCTCGTAAGCGTCGGAAAGGGGATGCGCGAAGTCGTACATCGGGTATACGCACCACTTGTCGCCCGTGCGGTGATGGTGGGCGTACATAATGCGGTAGATAATCGGGTCGCGCATATTGAGGTTGGGCGACGCCATATCTATTTTTGCGCGAAGCACCATTTTGCCCTCGGGGAATTCGCCCTTCGTCATACGCTCAAAGAGGTCGAGGTTTTCCTCAACGCTTCTGTCGCGGTAGGGGGAATTCTTGCCGGGCTCGGTGAGCGTTCCGCGGTATTCCCTCATCTCTTCGGGGGTGAGCTCGCACACGAACGCCTTGCCCTTTTTGATGAGCTTGATTGCGCACTCATAGAGAAAATCAAAATAGTCGGACGCGTAGTAGACGTTGTCGTAGTCAAAGCCGAGCCACTTGATGTCCTCTTCGATTGCCTCAACGTATTCGGTATCCTCTTTGACGGGATTCGTGTCGTCAAGACGCAGGTTGCATATTCCGCTGTACTTTTCCTTCACGCCGAAATTGATGCAGATAGCCTTGGCGTGACCGATGTGAAGATAGCCGTTCGGCTCGGGCGGAAAACGCGTCTGGATTCTGCTGTATTTGCCCTCGGCAAGGTCTTCGTCGATAAAATCGTGAATGAAGTTTGAGGGGGCTTCTTTAATCTCGTTATCTCTTTTAATATCTTCTGCCATTATGCTTCCTCTCCGTAAAACTTAATTGCGCCGTCTATTCTGTTTAACACGCGCTCTTTTCCGAGAAGCGCGGTGATTGAATAGAGGTCGGGGGTGTTTGTCCTGCCCGTGAGAGCAACGCGGATAACCGTTGAAACGTCGCCGACGTGGCCTCTGAACGCCTCGGGGTTCTGCTTGAATTCCTTGACGTTCGGCGTGCAGCCGCAGGGCTCACATATGCTCTTGATTTTTTCAAACCATGCATCCTTGTCGTCGTCAAGGTCAACGATGTCCCTGTACTTTTCGAGCACCTCAACCGCAAGCGCCGGCGTTGCGTTGCCGGTAAGCTCAAAGCAGGGGATAAAGCTCTCGTCGTACATATAGCTGATGTAGTCGGGGATGTCCGACCACTTAGCGATATCCTTCCTCGGCTTCTTGTTTCCGCGGTCGATGTTGAGAACGGCCTTTGCGTAGTCCGTGTCCTTTTCGTAAAGCGCCGCAAGGTCGGGGTTAAACTGCTTTGCCCACTCGTATGAAAGGGCGAAAACCCTGTCCGCGGTCATAGTGCTGATGACGTTTTTTGACACGTCGATAAGCTTCATCATATCAAAGAGCGCGCCCGAAACGGACATCTTCTTGAGATTGAACGGAAACGCCGAAAGCTCCGCGTCCCTGTTTGCTCTTCTCCAGTCCTCGAAATTGCTGTTGAGAATTGTGAGAATGTATTCGCTCACGCTTTCCTGCGGGAAGCCTTCCTCAACGTAGTAGGAAACCGCCGCCTCGGGGTCCTTCCTCTTTGAAAGCTTGCGCTTGCCGCCGTCCTCTTCCTTCATAATCGGAGCGATGTGCGCGTACTTTACAGGTCTGAAACCGAGAGTTTTGAAAAGCTGAATGTGAAGCGGAACGGATGCAATCCACTCGTCGCCCCTCACAACGTGGGTCGTGCGCATCAGATGGTCGTCAACCGCGTGGGCGAAATGATAGGTAGGGATGCCGTCGGTTTTGAGAAGAACAACGTCGATAACGTTTTCCTGCATCTCAATCTTTCCTCTGATGAGGTCGTCAAACTTTATCCTGTTCTCGGGGTCGCCCATTGATTTGAGACGAAGCGTCCACAGCTTGCCCGCGTCAATGTTTGCCTTGATTTCGTCGTATGAGAGGTCGCGGCATTTTGCATATTTGCCCCAGTAGCCCTTGATGTCCTCGTCAGCCTGAGCCTCGCGGATTTCCTCGAGTTCCTCAGCCGAGCAGAAGCAGGGGTAGGCAAGTCCTTTTTTCACCAAATCCTTTGCAAAGGTCTGATAGATTTCAGCCCTCTTGCTCTGGGTGTACGGACCGTAGTCGCCCTTTTCGCTGTCGCTTCCGGTAACGCCCTCGTCAACGGTCAGACCGAAATAGTTGAGTCCGTCAACAATCGCGTCAACGCCGCCCTCAACCTCTCTCTTCTTGTCGGTGTCCTCAATCCTGAGATAGAAAACGCCGTCGGTCACTCTCGCGTTGAGCATCGAAGCCGTTGCCGCATAGAGGCCGCCGAAATGAAGATAACCCGTCGGGCTCGGCGAGAAACGCGAAACCCTCGCGCCCTCTTTAAGTCCTCTCTCGGGGTAGAGGTTTTCGTAGTCCTCGGGTGTTTTCAGTATGGTTGGAAATAAAAGCTCAGCAAGCTTTTCAAAATCGCTCATAGTTTTAACCTCAAAAATTTTTATGTTATATTATCGCACAACTCAGTAAAATAATCAATATTAAATACTATATTTTTCTTGAAACCTTTGAAATTTAATAGTAAAATACAATATATGGAGGTGCGATATGGAATTACCGAACGACCCGTTTATGCTTATGAGCGTTGTCAATATGAAACTTCGCGACCGCTACAAAAGCCTCGACGAGCTCTGCGACGATATGAATATAAGCAGGGAAGAGCTCTGCGAAAAGCTTCGCGCGGCGGGGTTTGAGTACAGCGAGGAAAACAAAAAATTCTGGTAAAGATTATATTTCTTGACCGGCGTTTCCCGTTATGTTATAATTGAATTACAAAATAAATTGTTATTAAGGAGAAAAAACTATGGCTAAAAAGTATTATTGCCCCGTATGCGGCTACGAGAGCGACGAACCCATCGACGTTTGCCCGATTTGCGGCGCAAAGATGGCTGAAAGAGAAGCAACAGACGGTCTTACCTGGGCAAGCGAGCACAAGGTTGGAATCATCGACGGCGTTGACGAGGAAATCGTTCAGGGCCTTCGCGAGAACTTCACAGGCGAATGCTCAGAGGTAGGTATGTATCTTGCTATGTCAAGAGTAGCTTTCAGAGAGGGCTATCCCGAAATCGGTCTCTACTGGGAAAAGGCTGCTTACGAAGAGGCTGACCACGCTGCAAGATTTGCGGAGATGCTCGGCGAGGTTGTAACCGACAGCACAAAGAAGAATCTCGAGATGCGCGTTGCAGCGGAAAACGGCGCAACACTCGGCAAGACAGAGCTTGCAAAGAAGGCAAAGGCTCAGGGCCTCGACGCTATCCACGATTCAGTTCACGAGATGGCACGCGACGAAGCCCGTCACGGTCAGGCATTTGAAGGACTTCTCAAGAGGTATTTCGGTTGATTTACAAAAAGCACTGTGCCGTTTCGGTATAGTGCTTTTTTAGATGGTTTAATATGGAAAAGAAAAACAAAAAGATTGTGGCAATTGTAATAATAGGCGTTGTAGCGGCTCTTATTATAGTTGTTTCCACGATTATTATGACTGCCGGTTCGCTCTTTTTAGTTGACAAATCTCTTGACGAAGGTATGCAGCGGATAAAAGAAGCAGCTACTCAGGAAATTACAACAGGAGAAGCTGTTACGGAATCGGTAGAGGAAAGCACAGAATTATCTTAATGATTCATAAGGAGGAAGAATTATGGAAATGAAGTTTTATCGCTGTGCGCACTGCGGACAGATAGTTGCAATCGTTAAGGGCACGGGCGTGCCGATTATGTGCTGCGGAGAAAAGATGCAGGAAATCATTCCCGGCACCACCGAAGCGGCAACCGAAAAGCACATTCCCGTTTATACGGTTGAGGGCAACAAGGTATTCGTAACGGTGGGCGAGGTAGAGCATCCGATGCTTCCCGAGCACTATATCGAATGGGTTTCGCTCAAGACGAAGCTCGGCAATCAGCGCAAGGCTTTAAAGCCCGGTGACGCGCCGAAAACCTGTTTCTCATTATGCGACGGCGACGAGGTTGAAGCGGTTTACGCATACTGCAATCTTCACTCGCTCTGGAAAGCGTAAACACACGGCTTAATAAATCATATTGCAGGGGTGACAACGGTCGCCCCTGCACATTTTTTGGATAGCTTTCTAAAAAATATTAATTTTAAAATTCTGTTGCTTTTTTGTTTTAAAGAGTATATAATTAAAATGATATATTCTAACTATCGGAAAATATTGCGCACAGGGCATATTCGGGCATTCCCGCCGCCCTGCAAGGAAGGTAATAATATGAACAATTATGATTCCGACAAAAAGACCATACTTATGGCTGACGACAGCACGATTAATCTTGAAATGATTTCGGTTATGGTCGGCGACGTTTACAATCTCAAATTCGCCACCGACGGTCAGAAGGCTCTCGACATTGTCAGAAGGGATAAGGATATAGACCTCGTCCTTCTTGATATGATTATGCCCTATATGAGCGGTACGGAATTTCTTATCGAGGCAAAAAAGGACCCCGAGCTCAAGAACATTCCCGTAATTGCGCTCACCACTTCCGAAGACAACGAGGCTGCCTGCCTCAATCTCGGCGCGGTTGACTTTATCAAAAAGCCCTTCCCGATTCGTACTGCCGTTCTTGCAAAGATAGAAAACGCCCTCAACTCAACCCAGAAGTCGACGGGCTTTGAGCTTGATTCATACATAAACGCTCTTTTCTCGGAATATCAGACGGTATATCTTATCGACGCGGTAAACGATTCCTACGAATCAATTTCCGAGGACGAAAACATCATCTCTCTCAACCTTCCCACCAAGGGCGAGAATTTCTTTGAGGATTTCAGGGAAAACGCAAAAAAGGTCGTTTATCCCGAGGACTGCGAGTATATGATGAACGCATTTGATAAGGACACTCTTATCACAACGCTTCGTTCAAATCAGGGCTTCGCGATGGATTACCGCCTTTCAATCGGCGGCGAGCCGAAGCATTACCGCCTCAAGGCGATGCTCGTTCCTGATGAAAACCCGCAGATTATTATAGGCATCATCAGCACCGAGGAAGAAATCATCGGTATGGAAACGCTCTACGCCTTCCGAAACGACGCGAGAAATTACGCCTCAATCGCTCAGGCGCTTGCACAGGATTATATGTGCATCTACTACGTTCATCTTGCGAGCAACAGGTTTATTGAATACACCTGCGTTCCCGAGTATGAACCCCTTCAGCTTGAAAAGAGCGGCGACAACTTCTTCACCTTCGGTCTCAAGAGCTTCCTTCGCGGCGTAAACCCGGTTGACACCGAGAGGGTTACTCATCAGTTCACAAAGGAAAACGTGCTCAAAACGATTGAGGAACACAAGGCGTTCACAATTCAGTTCAGGCTCACCTTTGAAGAGAGCGACGAATACGTTTCCCTCAAGGCTACAAAGCTTATCAACGACGGCATCGAATACCTCGTTGTGGGCATCAGCAACATCGACGCGCAGATGAATGCGCAGTAAATAATAATCAAGGGCTGTCACGCGCAGCCCTTTTTGTTTTTGTAAAAAACTGTCAAATAATCACGATTGAAAAACGCCCGCCCCTGTGATATAATGCGGTTAGAAAAACAAAAGGGGGCGGGAATATGCTTTATACCATCGGCGCATACGTCGGCAAAATTCTTCTCGGCGCGCTTATCGGCGGGCTCATTCCGATAATAATTGCCATCGTGAAAAAGCGCCCGAAATACGGGCTCATATCCTGTCTTGTCTGCGCACTTTCGGGCATCATTCATCCCCTTGCGGCGGCGCTTATGGGATTAATCTGCATCATCTATTTCTTCGCAACCCAGAACCCGCCGAAAAGTGACGAGGATTCATCGGAATAACGTGCGGCTTTACCTCATATATCTTTTGGTAAAGAGCCCCAAAAATAATTACAGAATTTTAACTTTTTTGTAGAATAATTGTTATTGACATATATAAGAATTAAAAATATAATATACCTTGTACTTTTCTAAGATTACATACGAGGAGACAGGATTATGAAAAGAGCTTTAAGTTTACTTCTTGCAGTTCTTATGGCGACAAGCGTTGCGGCGGGACTCAACTTCTCAGCTTCCGCTTTGTGCACTCACGAAAACGCTTACCGTGTTGACGAGGCTGACCCGACTTACACCTCGGACGGCTACACGGGCGACCTCTACTGCCCCGACTGCGATACGATAATTGAATACGGCACGATTATTCCGATGCTCATCGAAAACGGCTGGGTTCATCTTGAAGACGGCAACTGGATGTACTACAAGGACGGCTGCGTAGTTTACAACTGGCAGGAGATTGACGGCGTGTGGTACTTCTTTGACGGCAGCGGAATTATGCTCACGGGCTGGCAGGAAATTGACGGCAACTGGTACTATTTCAAGTCAAGCGGCGCAATGGTTACCGACTGGGTAAAAATTGACGGCTCTTGGTATTATTTCGACGGCAGCGGCGTAATGCAGAAGGGCTGGCTTCAGCTTGACGACAACTGGTACTACTTAAAGCCGGGCGGCGCAATGGTTACGGGCTGGCGCTCAATCGGCGGCAAGAGCTACTATTTCAACAACAGCGGCGTTATGCAGACAAGCTGGGTTAAGGTTGACGGCAAGTGGTACTATCTCGATAATAACGGCGCGGCTGTTTCGGGCTGGAAGAAGATAGGCAAGGCGTGGTTCTATTTCAACAAGTACGCAATGAGAACCGGCTGGCAGAAGATTGACGGCGCTTGGTACTATATGAACGCCAACGGCAGAATGCAGACGGGCTGGACGAAGGTAAGCGGCAAATGGTATTACCTCGGCAAAAACGGCAAGATGCAGACGGGTTGGCTCAAGCTGGGCGGCAAGTGGTATTATCTCAACACCAACGGCTCAATGCAGACGGGCTGGAAGACCATCGGCGGCAAGAGCTATTACTTCGATTATAACGGCGTATGGCGCAAGGGCTTCTACAACGAATATGCAAGCTACGGTTCCGACTATGTAAATAACTACAACAGAACCCAGAACCTCAGAATTGCTTCAAGCTATATCGACGGAACAATTCTTCAGCCGGGCGAAATCTTCGACTTCAACGCAATCGTAGGACCGAGAACTTCCGCAAGAGGATATCTTCCCGCACCGGTATTCACGGGTCCCACAACCCACGCTGACGAAGTGGGCGGCGGTATCTGTCAGGTTTCCTCAACAATCTTCAACGCGGCTCTTTACGCAAACTTCGAGATTGTTGAAAGACATCAGCACACGCAGAGAGTTTACTACGTTCCGTTCGGCAGAGACGCCGCTATGTATCAGAACGTAAATAACTTCCGTTTCAGAAACACCTCGGGCAAGACGATTAAAATTCATATGACGGTTGAAAACGGCACAATCACCTGTACCTTCTACACCGCGGAATACGTTAAGCCCCCGAAGGTTACTCTCGACGTTACCCAGAGCGGCAACACGTTCACTCTCAGAAGATATGTAAACGGCGTTTGCAACTACACGACCACAAGCACATATTAATAAGATTTCAGGGCGGGTTATCACACCCGCCCGTTTATTCATATTGACTAAAAATACCTGTAATGATATAATCAAGTAAATTAATTATAAAGGCGGGATTGTTTTGCGCAAAAGGATAATTTCAAATATTTCTCAGAACTTAAAAAACTTTGCAAAGGACTATTTCTTTTTCCAGATAGCAGTCGGATGCGCCGCGTTTGTTGTGGCGATTATCCTGTTCATAATGAAACCCGAGGAAAAGGGCTTCGTAATCGCGGGCGTGTGCTGCCTTGCGGGCTCGTTCATCTATATCGCAAAGGCGTATATGACGCTGCTTCTTTTCCACGGCCTCGGCGAGCTGATTGAAACGAATCAGAAAATTCTCAAAGAGCTCGGCGGCGACATCGGTGCGAAGGAGGAAAAGAAGGAGGTCAAGCTCGAAAACGTCTACGACACCGTTGAGTACGACCCCGAAACGATGCTCAAAAGAAAGGGCAAGGTTTTCATCCGCGACCGCTTTGTTTCCGTTTCGTCAAAGCACATAAGCTTTAAGGAAATACTCGCCTTTGACAAGGGCAACGAAGTGCTTGAAAACTATGGCTTTGAAAACCTCGATTACACCGTTTATCACATCAAGACAACCGACGGCAACTACTATTTCTCGGTTGTTGACCCGATTGAAGAGCGCTCTTTCAGAAAAGAGCTTCACAGCAGACTGACCGCGGCAAAGGCTGCGGAAGCGGACAAAGAGAACTAAGATTATGTTTGTTGATATTGCGAAAATTCACATAAAGGCGGGCGACGGCGGCGCAGGCGCAGTGGCGTTTCACCGCGAAAAGTACGTCGCAGCAGGCGGCCCCGACGGGGGCGACGGCGGCAAGGGCGGCGATATTGTATTCGTCGTTGACGACAATCTTGCAACGCTCGCCGATTTCAGATACAAAAGAAAATACGCCGCTAAAAACGGCGAAAACGGCAGGGGCTCACGCCAGTACGGCAAGAAGGCGCCCGACCTTGAGATAAGAGTTCCGCGCGGCACGATTATCCGTGAGCTCACCACGGGCGCGGTTATGGCGGATATGAGCAAAAACGACCGTTTCATCGCCGCAAAGGGCGGCAAGGGCGGCTGGGGCAATATGCACTTTGCAACGCCCACCCGTCAGGTTCCACGTTTCGCAAAGCCCGGTATGCCCGGCGAGGAATGGGACATTTCGCTTGAGCTCAAGCTTCTCGCGGACGTCGGTCTCATCGGCTATCCGTCTGTCGGCAAGTCAAGCCTTATCTCGGTTGTCAGCGAGGCAAAGCCGAAAATCGGCGACTATCATTTCACAACTCTCGTGCCGAATCTCGGCGTGGTTTCAATGGGCGAGGGCAGCTCATTTGTAATTGCCGATATCCCCGGACTTATCGAGGGCGCGAGCGAGGGCGTCGGTCTCGGCCATGAATTCCTGCGCCACGTTGAAAGGTGCAGACTGCTTGTCCACATAGTCGACGTGAGCGGCCACGAGGGCAGAAACCCCATCGAAGACTTTGAAAAGCTCAACGAGGAGCTCGTCAAATTCAATCCCGAGCTTGCCGAGAGGCCTCAGATTGTTGCGGGCAATAAAATCGATATGGCTGAGCCCGGGCAGATTGAAGAGTTCAGAAGCTACGTCGAGGGCAAGGGCTACGAATACTATTCAATCTGCGCCCCGATTCTCGAGGGTACGAAAGAGCTTATGAACGCCGTCTGGAACAAGCTTCAGACGCTGCCGCCGATTAAAGAATACGAGGTCGAGGAAATCCCGCTTGAGGCGTTTATCAAGGACGATAAGGGCTTCAAAATCACCGAGATGGACGAGGGCTACTTCCTTGTTGAGGCAAGCTGGTTCCCCAAGGTTTTAAAGGGAATCGACATCGAGGATTACGAGGCGCTGCAGTATATGCAGAGGGTTCTTGAAAAGAGCGGCATTTTCGACGCGCTCAGAGAAAGAGGAATACAGGAAGGTGACATCGTTTCACTCTACGACATAGAGTTTGAATACGTTCCGTAAATATGAGATTCATTGACAAAGAGATAAACCCCAAGCAGCTCAGCCCGCTGAACCTCGCGTTCATCGGCGACTGCATCTATGAAATACTGGTGCGCGAAAGCCTTGTTGCCGACGCAAACCGCCCCGTAAACGACCTTCACCGCGAGAGCGTGAAATTCGTCTCGGCAAAGGCGCAGACCGCGGCTTACGACAAGATAAAGGATATGCTCACCGAAGAGGAAACGGCGGTTTTCAAGCGCGGCAGAAACGCGAAAACGGGGCATTCCCCAAAGAGCGCGAGCGAGGGCGAGTACCACTGCGCAACGGGCGTTGAGGCGCTTTTCGGCTACCTCTATCTCACTGAGCAGACCGACAGAATCAGAGAACTTTTTGCGGTTATAAATTCATAATAAGCAAAGGCAAATAGATGTGTGTCTATTTGCCTCTTTTTTTATCTTAAAATCTTGACAAACGGGCGTGATTGTGTTACTCTTTTGTTACCAAATTGACATACCATATTTTGACTATTTTTCATCAATTTTTGCTTAAACGCAATATGTTGTATGAAAAATAGCATTTTTTACTATTATGGCCACAAGTTAAAGTGGTTACATTTTGGATAAAATATAAACGATAACATTTATTTTATAAAAGCAATTTGATATAATAGAAAAGATTTAATCCGAGTTTTACGAATTTACATATATACGTTTAAATGTTAAAGAGGTGAATTTTGTGGAAAATTTCATCATTAAGGGCGGACACGAGCTCTTCGGTGAGGTTAATATCAGCGGCGCAAAAAACGCGGCTGTTGCAATAATTCCGGCGGCTATTCTTGCCGACGATATCGTTCGAATTGAGAACATTCCGAATATCAGCGACGTAAGTCTTATTATACAGATTCTCGACCGTATGGGCGCAAGAATCAAAATGATAAATAAAAACACAATGGAGATAGATTCGAGGACGGTCAAGTACCAGAGCGTACCCTACGACCTCGCTTCCCATTTCAGGGCAAGCTACTATCTCATCGGCATTATGCTCGGCAGATTCAAGTCGGCGGACGTTGCCCTTCCCGGCGGATGCGATTTCGGCGTAAGACCGATTGACCTTCACATCAAGGGCTTCAATATGCTCGGCGCAAGCGTGAATATCGTTGACGGTATGGTTCAGGCGAGAGCCTCAAAGCTCATCGGCACAACGGTTTATATGGACCAGGTTTCCGTCGGCGCAACGATAAACGTTATGCTTGCCGCAGTTCTCGCAAGAGGACTTACGGTTATCGAAAACGCTGCGAAGGAGCCCCACATCGTTGACCTTGCAAACTTCCTCAACTCAATGGGCGCCGACGTAAGAGGCGCAGGTACCGACGTTATCAAAATCCGCGGCGTTGAAAAGCTTCACGGCTGCACCTATGCAATCATTCCCGACCAGATTGAGGCGGGAACGTATATGGCGGCGGCTGCTGCCTGCGGCGGCGACGTGCTTGTGAAAAACGTAATCCCCAAGCATCTCGAGTCAATCAGCGCAAAGCTTGAAGAGGCGGGCGCAGAGATTATTGAATACGACGACGCCGTTCGTGTAACCCGTTTCAAGCCGCTCACAAAGTGCAACGTAAAGACGATGCCCCATCCCGGTTTCCCGACGGATATGCAGCCCCAGATGTGCGTTCTTCTTTCAATCGCAAAGGGCACGAGCATTCTTTCCGAAAGCGTCTGGGACAGCCGTTTCCAGTACGTCGGCGAGCTTCTCAGAATGGGAGCAAACATTCAGGTTGACGGCAAGACGGCGGTAATCGAGGGCGTTTCCGAGCTCACGGGCGTAAACGTAAAGGCCACCGACCTCAGAGCGGGCGCCGCAATGATTATTGCGGGACTTACCGCAAGGGGAGAGACCACGGTTGAGGACATTCAGTATATCGACCGAGGCTATGAGGACGTTGTTGAAAAATTTGCTTCTCTCGGCGCTGACATCAAGCGCGTAACCGTTAAGGAAGACGAGAACGCAATTTCAGACGCAGGATAAAAAACTAAACGGACTGTCGCTTTGATAGTCCGTTTTTCGCAGGAGATACATATGGCAAAAGCTTGTCAGCTTTTTTCGGGAAGCACCGGCAATTCAATACTTATCTCGTCAAAGGGGCACAATTTCCTCGTTGATATCGGCGTTTCCGCAAAGAGGTGCGAGCAGGCGCTTCTTGAAATCGGCGTTGAGCCCGACAGCATTGACGCGGTTTTTGTAACCCACGAGCACGGCGACCACAGCGCGGGGCTTCGCGTGTTTTGCACGAGGCATAAAACCCCCGTCTTCGCGCCCGAGCTCTGCCTTGAGGCGATGCTCGAAAGCGGGCTTATCACCGACGCGGTTCACTTTGAAAAGCTTGAATATTCGCTTGAGCTCTGCGGAATCGAGGTAAACGCCTTCAAGCAGAGCCACGACAGCGAGGACTGCGCGGGCTACAGGTTCAACCTCTCCGACGGGCGCAGCATTTCGGTCTGCACCGACACGGGCTACGTCACCGAAAACGCAAAGGAAGTTCTTGCGGGAACGGATATGATTTTCCTTGAATCGAACCACGAGATTGCTATGGTCGAGCTCGGGCCGTACCCGTATCACCTCAAAAGAAGAATACTCGGTACGCGCGGACATCTTTCAAATTTCGCCTGCGCCGAATTTATAAAAGAGCTCTCGCAGTCGGGAACGACGAGGTTCGTCCTCTCTCACCTGAGCCGCGAAAACAACACCCCCGAAATCGCAAGGCAGACGGCGCTCGCCGCGCTTGTCGAGCTCGGGCTGAACGAGGGAAGCGACTTCCGTCTTTTCGTCTCGCCGCCTCAGAACGAATCGAGAGGTATCGTGCTATGATTAACGTAACTATGATTGCGGTCGGTAAGCTAAAGGAAAGTTATCTGCGCGACGGCTGTGCCGAATACATAAAGCGCCTTAGTGCATATTCAAAAACGAACGTGATTGAGATTGCGGAGGAAAAGTGCGGCGACAACCCTTCGCCCGCAGAGATAAAAACCGTCCTTGAAAAGGAAGGGGAGAGGATAATTTCAAAAATCCCGAAGGGCGCGGCGGTCATTCCGCTGTGCATCGAAGGAACGGAATACGACAGCCCCTCTTTTTCAAAGCTCATCGAAAAGATTTCGCAGACAAATTCGCACATCTGCTTTATCATAGGCGGCTCGTTCGGGCTTTCCCCCGAGGTCAAGTCGCTTGCAAAAACAAAGCTGTCCTTCGGCAAAATGACCTTGCCCCACCAGCTTGCGCGCCTCGTTCTTCTTGAACAGGTCTACCGCGCGTTTTCAATTTCAAACAATTCAAAATACCATAAATAGAAAGGGAGATAATTATGAGTAATCTTTGTCCGAAATGCGGAGCCGAGCTCTTTGAGGGCGGCAGATTCTGTATGGTTTGCGGCTTGCCGCTTGATGGGGC
Organism: uncultured Eubacterium sp.; assembly: GCA_905234495.1. GTDB lineage: Bacteria > Bacillota > Clostridia > Oscillospirales > Acutalibacteraceae > Eubacterium_R. The sequence continues at coordinate 48,843 of CAJOHE010000007.1, forward strand.
ACAGCCCCAGCCGATGCCCCGGACTCAGGCACCCCCGCAGCCGCAGCAGATGCCGCAGACTCAGGCGCCGCCCCAGCCTCAGCAGATGCCGATGCAGCAGCCCCCGATGCCTCAGCAGCCAATGCCCCCGCAGGAGCAGAAGCCGCACAATATGACGCAGGAATTCATCGAGCGCCGCAAAAGAGAAAAAGGAATATATTAAAAAAAGCACTCTCGTTTGAGAGTGCTTTTTTAGCTATATATTTGCTTCGCAAATGCGATATGTTGCTTCGCAACGCGATATGGCTTCGCCGCGATATGCAAACTTCGTTTGCGTGTCGGTTACTCGCTTCGCTCGGACAATAAATCGTATGGATTGTGACCTGTTATTTCAAAAATCCGTTTACGATTTTTTCTTCCGCTTCCTCTTCGGTGAGACCGAGAGTCATAAGCTTTGTGAGCTGCTCGCCTGCAATTTTGCCGACTGCCGCCTCGTGGATGAGCGCCGCGTCTACGCAGTTTGCGTCGAGTCTCGGAATTGAGATAACCCTCGCGCTGTCCATAATAATCGCGTCGCACGCCGCGTGACCCGAGCAGGCGTTGTTGCCGACGAGGGAAGCCTCGAAGGTCTGGACTGAGCTGTCCTTTGCAACCGAGCGGGAGATTACGTCAGCGCTTGAACCGTCGCCGTTGAGCTCAACCGTGTATTTGCTCAGCGCGTTCTGTTCGCCGTGAGTCATCAGCCTTTCGTGAACAATCATTGTCGCGTTGTCGCCGAGCTGTGCAAAGGTTGTCCTCTCGGTTGAGTCAACGCCCTTAATCTGCACCATTTCCATCTCGACGTAGCTGTTTTCTTCCTGATAGACCTCAGTCACGGGATTGAGAATTCTCTTGCCCGTGCCGTCGCCCTGACCGTAGTGCTTTTCAACGTATTTAATCTTTGAGTTTTTGCCTACGAAGAAACGGTGAACGCCGTCGTGCTCGGCGTCCTGAACGCCGCAGTTGTCGATACCGCAGCCCGCAACGATTGTCACGTCGCAGTTTTCGCCGATATAAAAGTCGTTGTATACGGTTTCCTTCAGTCCCGACTCGCTGAGAACGACGGGGATGTGCACGCTCTCGTTGACCGTGCCGTCCTTGATTTTAATATCGATTCCGCTCTTGTCGGTCTTGGAAATAATATCAATGTTCGCCGTGGTGTTTCTCGCTGCCATGGCGCCGTTTGCGCGGATGTTGTACGCGCCCTCGGGCACCTCGTGCAGGTCGGCGATTTCCTCGAGTAATCTTTTCTGAATATCGTCTAACATATTGTCACCTTATACCATCTTGTTGCAGTTTGCGGTTGTGTAGTTTGTGGTCTTGAGCTTTGGCATAATCTCTTCGCTGCTGCCCTGCTCAATGACCTTGCCGTCCTTGATAACTATGATTTCATCGGCGATTTCAAGTATTCTTTCCTGATGCGAGATAATGATGATTGAGCCCTGAATTTTCTTGCCGATGTGCTCGAAAACGCGGATGAGATTGTTGAAGGACCAAAGGTCGATTCCCGCCTCGGGCTCGTCAAATATCGCGATTTTTGTGCCCCTTGCAAGAACGGTTGCAATCTCAATTCTCTTGAGCTCGCCGCCCGAAAGACTTGCGTCAACCTCGCGCTTGATGTAGTCCTTAGCGCAAAGACCAACCTGCGAAAGATACTCGCACGCGTCGGCGATTGAGAGGTTTTTGCCCGCTGCAATCCTGATAAGGTCGAGCACGTTTATGCCCTTGAATTTAACGGGCTGCTGGAATGCAAAGCTGATTCCGCTCTGCGCTCTTTCGGTGATTGACTTGGCGGTGATGTCCTCGCCGTCAAGAATAATCTCGCCGCTGCTCGCCTTTTCAATGCCCATAATGAGCTTTGCAAGCGTTGACTTTCCGCCGCCGTTCGGACCCGTGATAACGATGATTTTCTTATCGGGTATCGTGAGGCTTATGTTGTCGATTATTTCCTTTTCCCCGCTTTCGGCGTCAACCTGAAACGAGAGATTTTTTATCTCAAGCATAGTTTTTTCCTTCCTTAATTAATGTGAGTTAAGGCGTAGTTATAATAACCCAATATTATAGGTTTGTCAATTATTATTTATTTTATTGACACAAAGTATTAGTATGGTATATAATTAATTGAATCTTTTTAAAAGGGGAGATAATATGCCAAAGACAAAGGAAAAGGCTGAAAAAACCAAGAAAAAGGGCAAGGGCAAAAAGGCTTGCATCATAGTTGTGATTGTCCTTGTTGTGCTTGCGGTATTCACTGCGGTATTTCTCAAAGTGACCACCAAACCCGTTGACGAAAATGCGGATAACTTCCGTCCCGTTGGCGGTATGGTAACAAGCGAAAGCATCGACTATCAGGTGGACAGCGCAAAGGGACTTGAAAAGAATTTCGTTATCAAGGTAATGCAGATGGTATGGCGTTTTATCGGCGACGGCGATATGAAGCGCGTTGAAAGGCAGACGCCGCCCGAGGGCATTGTTGAGGAAAACGATATCTACTATCTTGACGACGGCAACGTTTACCATAAGCTTGACGTTTACTATCCCGCTGAGGCAACGGCTGACAACAAACTTCCCGTGATTATCGATATTCACGGCGGCGGCTGGCTCTACGGCGACAAGGAAATCAACAAGTACTACTGTATGGAACTCGCCAAAAACGGCTACGTTGTGTTCAATATGAGCTACCGTCTTGTTCCCGACGTAACGGTGAACGAGCAGATTCAGGACGTATTCTATGCGCTTGACTGGATAAAGAAGAATCTGGGCGAATTCCCGGCAGACGAGAACAATATTTTCCTGACGGGCGACTCTGCAGGCGGCCAGCTCTGCGGCTTTGCAACCTGTCTTCTCTATTCAGCCGAGCTTCGCGAAACGTTTGACGTTGTTGACCCGCAGCTTGAAATCAACGCCGCTCTTATGACTTCCCCCGTTGCATATATGAGGGAATGCGGCCCGCTCAAGGTTTATACCGCTACCTGCTGGGGCAAGGACTACAAGACCAAGGCAACGGCTGACTATATGGATTTTGACAAGCTTCTCGACAAGGTTGACCCCGCGGACGTTCCGCCGATTTACCTTGTTACAAGCAGCGGCGACATTATGGCTCACGGTCAGACAAACAGAGCTGCAAAGGACCTTGAAAGCAGGGGCTTTGCATATCAGCTCGACGATTACGGCAAGGAACTCGACGGCAAGGCACAGCCCCACGTTTTTGCGGTAATCGAGCCGTTTGAGGAAGCAGGTCAGCAGTGTATTGCAAATGAAATCGCTTTCTTTGAGGCAAACACAAAATAAACTAAAAAGCGTTCCTTTGGGAACGCTTTTTTTCTGCCTCGCAGCGCCTCTTGTTAAAGGGGAGAGGGCCACGAAGTGGCGAGGGGATTCTTTCATCGGTATTATTTGTCTTGCGGCGACCATTGTCAGGGAACAGGAATCCCTCCACCGCAAGCGGTCCCCCTCCCTTTGACAAGGGAGGCAATAAAATACATAATATAAATAATTATATTGAATATTGTCTTTTATTATGATAAAATAGAAAAGTATAAATGCACATTGAAAGGATGGAGTTTAATGGCGAAAAAATCGTTTAAGCGAGGTATCCATCCCTTTGACGGTAAGGACTACGCAAAGGGAGTTCCCATTAAGAAAATTGCCCCGCAGGACATTATGGTGTTCCCGCTGTCGCAGCACATAGGCGCGCCGGCGAAGCCCGTTGTTGCAGTAGGCGACAGGGTGCTGAAGGGACAGCTTATTGCAGAGGCGGGCGGCTTTATTTCCTCACCCGTTTACTCATCGGTTTCGGGCACGGTCAAAAAGCTTGAAAAGAGAAAGGTGACAAACGGAAGCACTGTCGACTGCATTGTCATTGAAAACGACGGACAGGACGAAGCCGTTGAAGGCTTCGGCGAGGAGAGGGAGCTTTCCTCACTCACGGGCAAGGACGTTGTTGACATCGTGACGAAGTCGGGCATTGTTGGTCTCGGCGGCGCGGGCTTCCCGACGGGCGTAAAGATTGCGCCCAAAAACGCGGACGAGATTGATACTCTTATTATAAACGGCGCTGAGTGCGAGCCCTATCTCACATCGGACTACCGTCTTATGCTCGAGAGGACCGACGACCTTGTCTGCGGCATTGAGATTATCCTCAAAGCCCTTCCTAACGCAAAGGCGGTCATCGGTATTGAAAATAACAAGCCCGACGCGATTAAGCTTCTGAAAGAAAAGACAGCCTCAAACGCAAAGATTGAGGTAATGGAACTCAAGACGAAGTACCCGCAGGGCGGCGAGCGCCAGCTCATCTACGCCGTAACGGGCAGAAGAATCAACTCAAGAATGCTTCCCGCGGATATGAACGTTGTCGTTGTAAACGTTCAGAGCACGGTTGCAATCTACGAGGCGGTTTATCTCAATATGCCCCTCATCCATAAGATTATGACGATAACGGGCGAGGCGGTGAACACGCCCTGCAATCTCGACGTTCCGCTCGGCGTAAGCCACAGCTACGTGCTTGAATGCGGCGGCGGTGCAAAGGACAGCGTTAAGAAATTCATTTCGGGCGGTCCGATGATGGGTATGGCTATGAGTACTCTTGACGTTCCCGTCGTTAAAACCTCATCCTCAATTCTTGCCTATTCAAAGGACGAGGTTGCTCTCATAAAGGAAACGAACTGTATCAGATGCGGAAAGTGCGTTGCGGTGTGTCCGCAGTTTCTCATCCCGCAGATGATGGGCAGAGCCGTTAAACACGGTGATATCGACCAGTTTGAAAAGCTCGGCGGTATGGAATGTATCGAGTGCGGCTGCTGCGCATACGGCTGTCCGGCAAAGATTCCGCTCACCCAGATGTTCAAGCTCGGCAAGGTACAGCTTCGCGACAAGAAAGCTAAGGAAAAGGAGGCGGCTAAATAATGTATAATGTTTCGGTTTCACCTCACATAAGAGCGAAAAACTCAACTCAGAAAATGATGTTCGACGTTGCCATCGCTCTTATCCCAACCCTTGGCTTCGGCGTATATAACTTCGGGCTTAAGGCGCTTCTTTTAATCGTTCTCAGCATCGCAAGCTGCGTTGCAAGCGAGGCGCTCTTTGAGCTCATTATGAAAAAGGACCTGACGATTTTTGACGGAAGCGCGCTTGTCACGGGTATGATTTTAGCGCTCAACCTTCCTCCCACGGTTGCGTGGTATATGCCGATTCTCGGCGGTATCTTTGCTATCATCGTTGCAAAGATGCTCTTCGGCGGACTCGGTCAGAACTTTATGAACCCCGCGCTTGCGGGACGTTGCTTCCTCGTAATCTCCTTCGGTACGGCGATGAACAATTTCACAACCGACCTCTACACGGGCGCAACGCCTCTTTCAATGATTAAGGCGGGCGAGAGCGTAGACCTTCTCACGCTCTTCATCGGTAAGCACGGCGGCTGTATCGGCGAGGTTTCGGCGGCTGCAATCCTTGTAGGCTTTGCCTACCTTCTTATCAGAAAAGTTATCTCGGCACGAATTCCGGTTACATACGTTCTTTCAACTATCGTATTTATCGCAATCATCAATCTTGCAAAGGGCAACGAGCTTACGGTCGAGTACCTTCTCGGCAACGTTCTCTCGGGCGGTCTTCTTGCAGGCGCGGTATTTATGGCAACCGACTATGTAACAAGCCCGATTACAATTAAGGGCCAGTACGTTTACGGCGTTGTTCTCGGACTTCTCACCGCGCTCTTCAGAGTTGTCGGCAAGTCGGCGGAGGGCGTTTCGTACGCCATCATCATCTCGAACCTTCTTGTGCCGATGATTGAGAAAATGACTCTTCCTAAGCCCTTTGGCAGCGAAAGGTCGTTCAAAGAAAAATTCCGCGCGAAGAAAGGAGAGAGCAAGTAATGAAAAAATCAAAGCTTTTAGTAAACACGCTTGTACTCTTCCTCGTTGCGGTTGTTGCGGTATTCGCCCTTGCAATGGTAAATCAGGTCACGAGAGACCCGATTGCCCAGGCGGAAATCAACGCGAGAAACGAATCGTACAAAACAGTTTTTGCAGACGCCGCGGATTTCAAAGAGCTTGAAAACGAGGCGCAGCTTATTGAAAGCTCACAGGCTGTAATTGAGGAAAACGGAATCACGGGCTGCGTAATCAACAACGCCATGGCGGCTGTTGACGAAAGCGGAAACACAATCGGTTACGTTATTTCCTCAAGCAGTATGCAGGGCTACGGCGGCGAGGTACAGATTGCCGTAGGTATTAAGGACGGAAAGCTCACCGGTCTTTCGGTTGTTAAAAACAGCGAAACCCCGGGCTTCGGCGCAAGGTGTACCGAGGAGGAGTTCCAGTCGCAGTTTGCCGGCAAGGACGCAGGCATACTCAGTTTCATCAAAGAGGGCGAGGCTGACAGCACTCAGTTTGACGCAATCAGCGGCGCCACAATTACATCAACTGCGGTTCAGGACGCTGTAAACGCCGCAAACGCGTTTTACAACAACTGTCTTGCAGAGAAGGGGGAGTGAGATAATGAAGGGAATTCTTGAAAGACTTTATAACGGCATTATCAAGGAAAATCCCACCTTTGTGCTTATGCTCGGTATGTGTCCGACGCTTGCGGTTACAACCTCAGCCAAAAACGGCTTTGGTATGGGACTTGCCACAATGGTGGTTCTGGTTATGTCAAACCTGCTCATATCCCTGCTCAGAAAAATCATTCCTCAGGGAGTGCGTGTTCCCGTTTACATTGTAATTATCGCTTCGTTCGTAACGATAGTTGAAATGCTTATGCACGCATATGCGCTCTCGCTTTACGAGAGCCTCGGAATCTATATTCCTCTCATCGTAGTAAACTGTATTATTCTCGGCAGAGCGGAATCCTACGCTTCAAAGAATAATCCGCTTCTCTCGATATTTGACGGTATCGGCATCGGCATAGGTTTTACCTTCGGTCTCGTTATCATCGGTATGGTAAGAGAGCTTATCGGCAACGGCACAATCTTTGATATTCAGATTATGCCCGCTTCCTATCAGCCAGTTTCAATGTTCGTAATGGCGCCGGGTGCGTTCCTCGTTCTCGCAATGCTTACCGCAGTGCAGAACAAGCTCAAGCTCAAGGGCGCAAACCGCCATGTGAAAGGCGAAGGCGGCTGCGACGGCAACTGTGCCGAATGTCCTATGAAGGAGGAAGAGAATGATGGCTAATACCTTATTTTTAGTTCTTATCACAACGGCTCTCATCAACAACGTTGTACTGAGCCAGTTCCTCGGAATATGCCCCTTCTTAGGCGTATCTAAAAACGTAAAGACTGCAGCAGGTATGGGCGGCGCGGTTGTGTTTGTAATCACTCTCGCATCCGCCGTAACAAGCGTAATCTATACTCAGGTGCTTGAACGCTTCGACCTTGTTTATTTAAAGACAATCGTGTTCATCCTTGTTATAGCTTTCCTTGTTCAGCTTGTTGAGTCCTTCCTCAAGAAGGCGTCGCCCTCGCTTTACAGAGCGCTCGGTGTATACCTTCCCCTTATCACAACAAACTGCGCGGTGCTCGGCGTTGCGCTTACAAACGTTCAGAAGGAATATAATTTCCTCACAAGCGTTATCTCAGGCCTCGGCACGGCAATCGGCTTCACAATCGCAATCGTGATTATGGCTGCAATCCGTGAGAGAACCGAAAAGAACGATTTCCCTGCGGCGTTCAAGGGCACGCCCGCGGTGCTTCTCACCGCCTGCCTTATGTCAATGGCGTTCTTCGGTTTCGGTGCGTTTGCATAAGGAGGTGCCGCTATGTTATTGAGTATTAATTATCACGAAGTGTTTATCGCAGTCGGCGCCGTGGCGATTATTGCCGTAATCGTCGGCATCATCCTTTCAATCGCGGAAAAGGTTTTCCACGTCGAGGTTGACGAGAGGGAAGAGGCTATCAGAGACGTCCTTCCCGGAAGCAACTGCGGCGGCTGCGGCTTTGCGGGCTGCGACGCATGCGCAGAGGCTATCGCAAAGGGCAACGCGGAGGTTTCCGCCTGTCCCGTAGGCGGCGCGACGGTTGCCGCAAAAATCGGCGAGATTATGGGCGTTGAGGTCGGCGACCTCACCCGTATGGTTGCATACGTAAAGTGCGACGGCACGAGCGACAAGCGCGAGGTTGAGTACGACTACTTCGGTATCGACAGCTGTACCTACGCTACAATGGTGCCCGGTTCAAGCCCCTATGCGTGTAAGTTCGGCTGCCTCGGCTTCGGCTCATGCGCAAGAGTCTGCGACCATCAGGCAATCAGAATCATCAACCGCAAGGCGGTCGTTGACGAGAATCTGTGCGTAGCCTGCGGCAAATGTCTCAGGGTATGCCCCCACAATCTTATCGAGCTTGTTCCCGCAGACAGTAAATACCGCGTTCAGTGCGCGTCTCTTGCAAGAGGTCTTGAGGTTAAGAACGCCTGCACTGCGGGCTGTATCGGCTGCGGTCTCTGTGCAAAGAACTGCCCGAGCGAGGCTATTGTTTTCAAAAACAATATTGCGGTTATCGACTACGATAAGTGCACAAAGTGCGGCACCTGCGTTGATAAGTGCCCGAGAAAGATTATCAAGATTTATGAGTAAAATGAACATAAAAAGACTGACGGCGTTCCTTATCGCCGCGCTTATGGCGCTTTCCCTTGCCGCCTGCTCAAACGGCGGTAACGGCGCAGGCACGTTTGACGATGCGGAGGACGACCCCAATGAGGTTAAAACGGGCTTTGCCGTAATCAGCGAGGTGCGAACCGACGAGGCGGACCCCGGCTCAATTTACAAGCGCAGCTTCGTTTCAACCGTGGCGGCGGTTATCGTTGATACCGACGGCAGAATTGTAAAGGCAAAGGTTGACGTTATGGAAATAAACGCCGACCTCGAAAATAACGGCGGCGTTGTTGAAAACCCGAAAACCAGAATGGAACAGGGCGCCGAGTATAACTATCTCGGCGAGACGGCGCTTCAGAGCCCGTGGTGCGACCAGCTTGCGGCGGTCGAGGAATTTGCACAGGGCAAAACCGCCAAGGAATTTTCCGACAGCTTCGACTATTTTTCAGGCATCACCTACGACGAGGAGCTTCTCACAAAATGCGATATCGACGTGGGCTGCGAGGTCAAGGCGATAGCTCAGGCGGCAAACGACGCGAGAGCGCTCGGCGCCGACGATAAAAACGAGCTCAAGCTTGCCATTACCGCAAAGAACTTTGAGCCCGAGGAAGAGGGCGATTTCCTCGCGTACAGAATGGAATACGCGACCGTCACAATGGATAAGGACGGCGTTATCACGTCCTGTATCGTTGACGAGTCGGAGGCAAAGTGCGGAATCATCGACGGCGAGTATGCCGAGTTCCCGGGCATCTACGACACCAAGAGGCAGATGGGCACGCAGTACGGTATGAAGGACGTATCGCCCATAGGCGCCGAGTGGGACGAGCAGGCGAAGGCGCTTGAATACTTCGCGGCGGGCAAAACCCCCGACGAGCTTCTTGCCTCGGTCGGCAGCGACAACGTCACAACCGACGCGGATTTGATTACAACCTGCACTATAGAAATCAACGAAATGGTTGACAACATCATCAAAGCCGCTGACAAATAAAAGCAAAGGAAATCAAGTTGAACTTGGTTTCCTTTTTTGCTATAATAGACGTATGAAAAAAATCACGGCAATAATTTTATCGGCAACAATATTAATATCGCTCTGCTCGTGCAGTCTTGACACGGGACCGAAAAGGTTTTCCGAGACCTTTATTGACCTTTTCGACACGGCTTCAACGCTGATTGCCTACGACGAAAGTCAGACGGAATTTGACGCGAAGTACGAGACCTTTTACGGCTGGCTTGCCGAGCTCGACAAGCTCTATGACATCTATAACGAGTACGACGGCGTTGTCAATCTCTGCACCGTCAATAAGCTTGCGGCTCAGGCGCCCGTTGAGGTTGACGAGAGCATAATCGACCTGCTTGAATACGGCGTGAAAACCTACGGGGACAGCGGCGGAAAGACTAATATCTGCCTCGGCTCGGTGCTTCGGATATGGCACAGCTACAGAGAAAACGGGCTCAATAATCCCGATACCGCCTCACTTCCCGATATGGCTGAGCTTGAAGAGGCGGCAAAGCATACGGATATAAATTCCCTTGTCATCGACCGCGAAAACAGTACGGTTTACTTTGCCGACAGCGCTCTTCAGCTCGACGTCGGCGCGATTGCAAAGGGCTATGCGGCAAAGGTTGTCTGCGAGAGGGCAAAGGAATCGCTCTGGCAGGATTTTGCCCTGAGCCTCGGCGGCAACGTCTGCACCTACGGCTTTAAGGGCGACGGCAAAACCGAGTGGAGCATCGGCGTTGAAAACCCCGACACCGCCTCGGATACGGCGCTTTTCAACGTTTCCGTCAGCGGCAAGTGCATCGTCACAAGCGGCGACTATCAGCGCTACTACACGGTTGACGGTAAAAACTACTGCCACATAATCAATCCCGACACGCTTATGCCGAGCGAATATTTTGCGGAGGTCACAGTGCTCTGCGAGGATTCCGCCCTCGGCGACGCGCTTTCCACAACCCTTTTCAATATGCCGTATGAAGAGGGCTTGGCGCTTGTTGAAAGCAGGGAGGGCGTTGAAGCGCTCTGGGTTGACAAGGATTACAATCAAAGCTTCAGCTCGGGTTTTGAGGAGTATATAAATTGAAAAAAGCAGATTTTATTCTAATCGGCGCTGTTGTCTGCGTTGCGCTTCTCATCGGCGTAATTCTGTATTTTGCGGGCAACAACGGCGCGTACGCAGAGGTTGAGGTTGACGGAAAGGTTGTTGAAACCCTGCCTCTCGGCGAAAACACGACATATGAAATCAGTACCGAAAACGGCACGAATACCCTTGTGATTGAGGACGGCTGCGCCTATATGGCGGACGCCGACTGCCCCGACCTTATCTGCGTAAAGCACCGTAAGATTAGTAAGAAGGGGGAATCGATAATCTGCCTGCCCCACAAGGTGATTGTGACAGTCGTCGGCGGCGATGACGCGGAGGCTGATTTATGAGAAATGAAAAGGTAAAAAACGTTGCGCTTTTCGGTATGATGACCGCGCTTGCGTTTACGCTCAGCTTTCTTGAAACGCTGATTCCTATCAGCTTCGGCGTTCCGGGAATAAAGCTCGGGCTTGCAAATCTCGTCGTTGTCACCGCGCTTTACACGATGAAGCCGTGGCAGGCGTTTGCGATTGCGCTTATAAGAATTGTGCTCGCGGGGCTGACCTTCGGCAATTTCAATTCCCTCGCGTACAGCCTTTGCGGCGGACTTCTGAGCTTTGCGCTTATGTATCTTGCAAAGAAAACGAAGCTTTCCGTAATGGGCGTGAGTATGCTCGGCGGTGTGAGCCACAACGTCGGTCAGATTATCGCCGCGGCGATTATTATGAGTACCGTGAGAATTGTCTACTACCTGCCCGTCCTGCTTGTTTCAGGCTTGGTTACGGGCTTTCTCATCGGACTACTGTCAAAGACGGTAGTTGACAGAATTAATAAGATTAAGGGTGAAAACAGTAATGAAAAGAATAATTAGTATCGTTCTCGCACTTGTTACGGTGCTGACTCTCGACATAACGGCGTTTGCCGCAAACGGGGTAACTCAGGTAATCTTTACCCCCGCCGAGCCCATCGTGCTCACCGAAAACACCGACGGCCTCTGGATTGACGGTGAAAACGGCGACAGGTTTTTCTGGTATTCCGTGCAGGGTAAGGTCGACAGCCTCGGTAACAAAATCACCGTAAAAAAGGGTACCCTGCAGACGGTTTACGAATACAGGGAATACGTCTATTACGAGGAATATTCCGAGCAGTATATGACCGCTATGGACTATCTCGATTCAAACGATAACCACCTTCTCTGGCAGTGGGATTCAGACCAGGACAACGAGCACTGGTATCCCGGCGGAACGTATAGCTTTTCCCTCATTGTTGACGAGGTTTCGTGCAGCGTTCCCGTAACGGTTGAAGAGGGTCCCGTAAAATCAATCGAGCTTGAGAAAAGCGTCTCTGTAAAGGAAAATACAAACGGCTATCCCTCGTGGATTTACGACTTTGAAAACGAAAAGGATATCCCTTATTATAACTACATCGAAAACGACGTTTTGGGGCAGGCGGGGCTCAGCCTGAAAGTGAATTATTCCGACGGCTCAACGGGCTCTGTCAAAGCCAAAAAGGTGACTCTGACCTTCGACGACGGCAGTATTTCATACTACGTTTTCGTCGATGAAAACGGCAATGAGGTCGACCTTTTTGCCCAGTCAAATCAGACCGCGTCACCGTTTAAACCGAACGGCAAAAACGTTATCCGCATAACCTATCTCGGCAGGGAACTTGAAATACCCGTAACGGTCGTTGCGGCGAGTAAGTGGACGAAATACGACGGCAAGTGGTACTATGTAAATAACGGTTACTGTTCCACTCTCTGGCAAAAGATTTCGGGCAAATGGTACTATTTTGACAGGCACGGCGAAATGCAGACGGGCTGGAAAAGCATCTCGGGACACTGGTATTATCTCGGCACCTCGGGCGCTATGGCGACGGGCTGGACAAAGGTCGGCAAAAAATGGTACTACCTCGGCACCAACGGCGCGATGAGAACGGGCTGGATGAAGCAGTCGGGCAAGTGGTACTACCTTGACGAATCGGGCAAAATGGCAGTCGGCTGGACGCAGATTTCAAGCCTCTGGTACTATTTCAACGCCGACGGAACGATGAAAACGGGCTGGATGAAACAGTCGGGCAAATGGTACTATTTCTTCCCCTCGGGCGAAATGGCTAAGGGCCGTCACACAATAAACGGCAAGCAGTACAGATTCAAGCCGAGCGGCGAATGTGCAAATCCGTAAATAAAACAGGGCAGGTAAAAACCTGCCCGTTTTTTTATGCCGTGGTCTGATTTGAAAACTTCTGCTTTACCGTGTCAATCTTGTTCTGTTCCGCCTGCTCAGCCTGATACCAGCCCTTTGCCGACATCTGCTGATAGATTGCATCCTGCATACAGAGCGACTCGTTGAGAGCCGCCTTGAACGCCTGATTGATGTTTTGGGTTGAGGACTCGATTGAGCCGTGCATATAGAGGTCGCACACCCCTTTTTCAAGCATAAGAATATCCTGCATCAGATTTTTGTCCTGATTGTTCTGCATAGTTCCCCCTTAGTTTAAAAGACTGTAAAAGCTGTTGAAAATCTGGCGGTGCTTTGCCGCCATATCCTGAACGGAATTTTTGAGCTGCGTATCGCTGACGCCCGTGATTATCTCGCTTAATCTGGTCTGAAAATACTGCTCGTGACCGAGGGCGTCTTCCACATATAATAGCTCTTTAGATGTCATACCAATCACCCCCCGCTATTATTCTGGAACATTTTTACAGGTTTTATGCAGACAAAATTGTTAAGATTTGCGAAAAAAGTTGACAAACATATACTAAATTAGTATTATAGGTAAAAACCTTACGGGAGGTGGGAAAATGAAATTTGCAAAAATAACAGCGGCTTTGCTTGCTGTTGCGATTCTTTTTACCTCTTTACCCGTATTTGCCGCGCAGAGCGGTGACGGCGAAAGCCGTATTTATTTTTATAACACCGCGGGAAACGGCGCCGCAAACGGTGATTTCATCATCGTTGAATCTCAGGGAAGGTACGGACTGATTGACGCAGGCCACAGATATTCTTCCGAGATTAAGGACGAGAGAGGGGTTCATCTTCTCGCGCCGATGTCCGCGTCCCTCTCAAGTCAGGTCGCGTATAAAAACGGCGTAGACGCCGCCGAGTATATGATTGAAACCCTCGGCATAAAGCATCTCGATTTCATAATCGGCACCCATTCCCATTCCGACCATATCGGCGGTATTCCCGAAATTGCGCAGTACACGTTTGAGGACGGCGGCGAAAGCAAAAACCTCGTTGACTCAGACACGGTTTACATCTATAAGGATTTTCGCCACATCAACAATCTGACCGACGACCTTGAGGAATACACCTCGACCTCGTGGCACACACAGGCATTTTACTATCAGGCGAAAAAAACGATGGCGTCAAAGGGCGCAGGTCTTGTTGAGGTTTCAAAGGGCGTTATGGCGGACGAAAGCCCGTCGCAGCCACGCCTCGATTACGGTGAGGAATGCGCCGCTCTCGAAGCGGCCGGGCTCACCGACACGTCATACTATCAGGGCGACTCGGGCAATTTCCTCGACGACTATATCGCCTTCACTTTCGGAAATCTCAGCATGAGAATATACAATCTCTTCTCGCACTACACGACGGTTGACGAAAACGTCAATTCCATCGTCGTTACAATAACCGACGGAAATCTCAGGGTCGCAAGCCTTGCGGACATCAACGTTGACGACAGAACCGAGCAGCGCCTTGCGCGTGAAATCAGCTCGCAGCAGGGAACGATGGACCTTGTGAAGGTTGCCCACCACGGCGGCAAGGGCTCAAATGCAAGGGAAACGCTCGACTGCTTCAAGCCGAGATACGCCGTTGTGACGAGGAAGGAAAACAACCTCAACGGCGATAGCTCAAACAGCTCTTTTTCGCTTGCGCTCTACTATTCAAAAACGAATTATTCAACAGTTTTCTACGAGGTCGGCTCGTCCGATTTTGCGCTCGTCGCTCAGTTCGGCGAGGACGATTTTGAGTTCAGCAACCTGACGGGCAGGGGCGATGACGTAGCCTTTGAAAGCGCGGAAAACTGTATCAACAATATGACCTACGCGGACGGCTGGAGCAGGTGGGACAACGAGTGGGGCGACAACCCCTCGTCGGATTACTACTACTTTGAGGACAACCGGCTTCGCACGGGCTGGCTCAAGGACGACGAGAGCTTCTACTATCTCGACACCGACGGCAGAATGCTGACGGGCTGGCAGTTTATTGAGGGCGAATGGTACTATTTCAGGTCAAACGGCGTTATGAAGACGGGCTGGCTCGGACTTGACGACAGCTGGTACTACCTCGGAAACGACGGAATAATGAACACTGGCTGGGTTAAGATTTCGGGCAAGTGGTATTATTTCAGCTCAAACGGCGTGATGCAGACGGGCTGGACGAAGCTCGGCGACAAGTGGTACTATTTCAAGGACGACGGCTCAGCCGCAACGGGCTGGACGGTGGTCGACGGCGACTACTATTACTTCGACAGCAATTTCAATATGTACACCTCGTGGCACAGCATTTCGGGCAAGTGGTACTATTTCAGCTCAAAGGGCGTAATGCAGACGGGCTGGATGAACCTCGCGGGCAAGTGGTATCATTTTGACGACGCGGGCGCTATGACTACGGGCTGGAAGCAGTTTGACGGCGGCTGGTACTATTTCGACCAGAACGGCATAATGAAAACGGGCTGGGTAAGCGTCGGCTCAAAATGGTATTATTTCGCGTCAAACGGCGTTATGAGAACCGGATGGCTCAAGTCGGGCGGCAAGTGGTACTTCTTCGACGCGAAGGGCATTATGCAGACGGGCTGGGTTTCAATTCTCGGCAGCTGGTACTACTTCAACTCAAACGGCACGATGGTTACGGGCTGGCAGAAAATCAGCTCAAGATGGTACTATTTTGACCAGAACGGAAAAATGACCACGGGCGTCAGAAACATAGGCGGCAAGGCTTACGTTTTCGCCTCAAACGGCGTTATGAAAAAAGGATAAATTTAACTTTTCGGGACGGCGGACGCCGTCCCTTTTTTATCGTATTTGTTACATTATCCAACAAAAATCTGATTTTTGGCTAATTAATATATAAAATATATAAAAATATAAAAAAGTCTTTAAAAACTTAAAGAGATATGATAATATATCATTACGGATTATTGTCAATTATTTGACAATGTCGGAAGACTATTATGAAAGGGAGTAAACTTATGCAGAAAAAAGTCAGCACAATTCCTTTTAACGGCACACCTGAGCAGGAGGCTCAGCTTATGCAGATTATCGACGAGCATAAGCACGACAAGAGCCTTCTTATGGCAGTTATGCAGAAGGCGCAGGATGTGTACGGCTATCTTCCCATCGAGGTTCAGCAGATGATTGCAGACGGTATGGACGTTCCGCTTGAAAAGGTTTTCGGCGTTGCAACATTCTACGCTCAGTTTGCGCTTTCACCCAAGGGTGAGTACAACATCTCTGTTTGTATGGGAACAGCGTGTTATGTAAAAGGTTCACAGACTCTTTTGGACGCTCTTGAAGAAACAATCGGTATCGGCGTTGACGAGTGTACTGCCGACGGCAAGTTCTCTATTGAAGCCTGCAGATGTATCGGCGCGTGCGGTCTCGGTCCCGTTCTTACCGTAAACGATGAAGTTTTCGGCAAGCTCACACCAAAAGACATTCCGGGAATACTCAAAAAGTTCAACGCATAAAATGCAATAATTTTGCAAAGGAATCAGTTTTATGAAAATCAGTCAGATGCAAAAACTGCTTGATGCAGAAGTGGTTTGCTGCGAAGAAAATTTGGAAGAAGAAGTTTTTTCCGCCTGCGGTTGCGATTTGATGAGCGACGTGCTTGCATACGTTAAGGACCAGGCGGTGCTTCTCACAGGACTTGTAAACCCACAGGTTATCCGTACAGCCGTAATGATGGATATGAAATGTATCGTGTTTGTCCGTTCAAAGATGCCAACCGATGAAATGACAGAGCTCGCAAGAGAGAGCGGTATCGTTGTAATGCAGTGCGACAAAAGGCTTTATGAAGCCTGCGGCCTGCTTTATTCAAACGGACTTTCCTAAACGGGTGAAGACTTGAGCGAAGAATTAGTTTTTCACTTTGACATTGACGGCGACGACTTTACGTCAGCCGGTCAGGCATCGGTACAAATCAAAAAAATATTACGGCAATTAGGCTTGCCCTCAGAGATTATACGCCGCGTTTCAATCGCGATGTACGAGGGCGAAATCAATATGGTAATCCACGCCAACGGCGGCGACGTGGACGTAAAGGTCTGCGAGGAATACGTTGAGATGGTTCTTGCCGACAAGGGCCCCGGCATCGAGGATGTCGAGCGCGCCATGCAGGAGGGCTACTCAACCGCTTCCGACACAACCCGTTCGCTCGGCTTCGGTGCAGGTATGGGATTGCCGAATATGAAAAGATACACCGACTTTATGAAAATAGATTCAGAGGTCGGCGTGGGCACAACGGTAACCATGAGGGTTAACATTCAGTAAAAACGATGTGATATTATGCATAATTATGAACATTCCGTTTTGCTTGACAGCAGCAAGTGCACGGGCTGCACAACCTGCTTAAAGCATTGCCCGACGGAAGCAATTCGCATCACGGGACACGCGGTCATAAACGAAAAGAGATGTATCGACTGCGGAGAGTGCATAAGAGTTTGTCCGCATCAGGCAAAGAAAGCCGTCAGCGACAAGCTTGAAAATATGGACAGGTTCAAGTATAAAATCGCCTTGCCTGCCCCCACGCTCTACGGACAGTTTGACAATCTCGACGACGTTGACTACGTTCTTGACGGTCTGCTGAGAATAGGCTTTGACGATGTGTTTGAGGTCTCAAAGGCTGCGGAGCTCGTTTCCGCATACACGAGGACGTATCTCAAAATGCAGGGAATCAAAAAGCCGGTAATCAGTTCCGCCTGCCCCGTAGTTGTAAGGCTCATCGGCCTTCGCTTCCCGTCGCTAAATGAAAACATAATTCATATGCTTCCCCCTATGGAGGTTGCGGCAAGGCTTGCTAAAGACAGAGCGCTCAAGGCTCATCCCGAGCTCAAGCGCGAAGAAATCGGCACCTGCTTCATCTCGCCCTGCCCGGGCAAGGTAAGCTATGTGCGAAACGGCTTTGCGGAATATGAAAGCCAGGTTGACGTTGTTGTTTCAATGAGCGATATCTACTTCCGCCTTATCGGCGAGATGAAGCAGGACAACAACATTCAGACCATGTGCGAGTCGGGCATTATCGGAGTAGGCTGGGCAAGCTCAGGCGGCGAAGCCTCAGCCATATTCAACGAAAACTATCTCGCAGCTGACGGAATAGACAACGTTATCCGCGTTCTTGACCAGATAGAAAACGGCAACATTCCCCAGCTCGAGTTCATAGAGCTCAACGCCTGCCCCGGCGGATGCGTCGGCGGCGTTATGGCGATGGAAAATCCGTTCGTAGCAAGGGCGAGATTGCAGTCTTTAAGACACTATCTTCCCGTGTCGCAGAACTTTGTAAAGGACGACGGTATGATTCCCGGTGAATATCTCTTTAACAATCTTCCCGAGTATCACCCGATAACGAGGCTCAGCGACAGCATCATTGAATCAATGCGTATGATGGCGGAAATCCAGAAGCTCAGAGAAACCCTGCCGGGTATCGACTGCGGCGCCTGCGGTGCGCCGAGCTGCCGTGCCTTTGCAGAGGATATCATCAGAAACAAAACAATCAGGGATAGCTGTCCTATTATGAATAAGGATGATGAAAACTATGACAGTAAGTGAGCTTTGCAGCGAATGCGGCTTTGAAGCGATTTGCCTTCCCGACGGGGGAAGGGAAGTCAGCGGCGCCTATATCGGCGACCTGCTCAGCTGGGTTATGGGCAGAGCGGGCGAGGACAACGCGTGGATAACGATTATGTCAAATATAAACGTTATTGCGGTTGCGTCGCTTTCGGACGTTTCCTGCGTAATCCTTGCCGAGGGCGTACAGCTTGAGGACGAAATCAGGCAAACCGCAGAGCAAAAGGAAATCAACGTTCTGTCATCTCAGCTTCCTGCGTTTGAAACGGCGCAGAAGCTTATCGGTAAAATCTGATGAACAGATATTTCTACGATTTACACGTTCATTCCTGTCTTTCACCCTGTGCGGACAATGACAACACGCCGAATAACATAGCGGGTATGGCTACGCTTTGCGGGCTCAACATTGTGGCGCTGACTGACCACAACAGCTGCAAAAACTGTCCCGCGTTTTTCGAGGCGTGCAGGCGCTACGGTCTGATTCCCGTGGCGGGTGCGGAACTGACAACCTCAGAGGATATTCACGTTATCTGTCTTTTTGAAGAGCTTGAGGACGCTATGGCGTTTGACGGGGAGCTTCAGAAGCACAGAATGCTCATTAAAAACAGGACGGATATTTTCGGCGACCAGCTTATTCTTGACGGCGAGGACAACGTTATCGCAACTGAGGAAAACTTCCTCTCAAACGCGACGGACATCTCGGTCGAGGACGCGCCGAAGTTTGTCGAAAGGTTTAACGGGATTTGCTATCCCGCCCATATCGACAGACAGGCAAACGGAATTATTTCCGTTCTCGGAACGTTCCCCGACACCCCGTATTTTTCAAACGTTGAAATCAACAGAAAAGAAAAGGTCGGCGAGTACGTCAGCAAGTATCACCTTGAGGATAAGAGAGTTATTGTGAGTTCCGACGCGCATTATCTCACCGATTTGCGCGATAAGGAAAACTGGTTCGAGCTTGACGACGAGCCGTACAGCGCGGCGCTCGTCAGAAAAAAACTGTTTGAGCTTTTAAGGCAATAATATGAAAGAGCTTTCACTTAATATACTTGACGTCGCGGAAAATTCCGTCAAGGCGGGCGCGACGCTGACCGAAATCCTGATTGAGGAAAAAGGGGACACCCTGACACTCATCATCAGGGACGACGGCTGCGGTATGGACGGGGAAACCGTGAAAGCGGTGGTTGACCCGTTTTACACCACGAGGACCACAAGAAAGGTCGGACTCGGTGTTCCGCTTTTAAAACTTGCGTGCGAGCAGACGGGCGGCAGCCTCAGCGTTGAATCAAAGACGCAGGAGGAAAGCCCCGAAAGCCACGGCACGACGGTTGAAGCCGTATTTTATAAAAATCATATAGATTTTACACCGCTCGGTGACGTTGTCTCAACAGTCACCACCCTGATTCAGGGGCATCCCGACACCGATTTTCTCTTCCGTCACACGACGGAAAACGGCGAGGCGGGGGTTGATACCCGCGAGCTTCGCGCGGTTCTCGGCGACGTACCTCTGAACAGCTACGAGGTTATTAAATGGACTGAAGAATATTTGCGAGAGCAATATGAAGGTTTTAATTTATAAATCAAATAAAGAGGAAGGAAAGAGCTTATGAAATCATTAGCTGAATTGCAAGCAATTAAGGACAAGATGAAGGATAAGGTTGTCCTCAGAGAAGGCACAAACGACATCCGTATCGTTGTAGGTATGGCTACCTGCGGAATTGCGGCAGGCGCGCGCCCCGTTCTCAACGCTTTCGTTGAAGAGGTAAACAATGCGGGACTCAGCAACAAGGTAACAGTTTCTCAGACAGGCTGTATCGGCATCTGCCAGTTTGAACCCGTTGTAGAGGTTTTCGAGGCAGGCAGAGAAAAGGTTACCTATGTCAGAATGACTGCCGAAAAGGCAAAAGAGGTTGTTGAAAAGCATATTAAGGGTGGTCAGGTTATTACCGAGTACACCATTAAGAATGATAAAATCTGATTGGAGGCAAAGTTATGATTCGTTCACAAGTACTTATCTGTGGCGGCACAGGCTGTACCTCGTCCGGAAGCAGAGAAATCCAGAAAAGGTTTGTTGAAGAAATTGAAGCAAACGGCCTTTCGGAAGAAATCAAGCTTGTTCAGACAGGCTGTTTCGGTCTCTGCGCGTTAGGACCGATTGTAATCATCTATCCTGACGGAACGTTTTACAGCAGTGTTCAGCCCGATGATGTAAAAGAAATCGTTGAAGAGCATCTTCTCAAGGGAAGAGTTGTTGAGCGCCTTCTTTACAACGAGAAGGATATGAAGCTCGAAGAGCTCAATGCAGGCATCTCTCTTAACGACACCGATTTCTATAAATCACAGCACCGTGTAGCACTTCGTAACTGCGGCGTTATCGACCCCGAAAACATTGAAGAGTACATCGCTGTTGACGGCTATGCAGCTCTTGCAAAGGTTCTCACCGAGATGACACCCGAAGACGTTATCAAGTGCATCTCAGATTCAGGACTTCGCGGAAGAGGCGGCGGCGGATTCCCCACAGGCTTCAAGTGGTCTCTCTGCGCGCCCAACAAGGCTCCTCAGAAATACGTTGTATGTAACGCCGACGAGGGCGACCCGGGTGCATTTATGGACCGTTCCGTTCTCGAGGGCGACCCGCACTGTATCATTGAAGCTATGGCAATCTGCGGCTACGCAATCGGCGCAACAAAGGGTTATGTTTACGTTCGTGCTGAGTATCCCATCGCTGTTTACAGACTTCAGATGGCTATCAATCAGGCTCGTGAGTATGAGCTTCTCGGCAAGAACATCTTTAATTCGGGATTTGACTTTGACCTTGAAATCCGTCTCGGCGCAGGCGCATTTGTCTGCGGTGAGGAAACCGCGCTTATGAGATCAATCGAAGGTAACCGCGGCGAGCCCCGTCCGAGACCCCCGTTCCCGGCTGTTAAGGGTCTTTACGATTCACCCACAGTTGAGAACAACGTTGAGACGTTTGCAAACGTTCCCCAGATTATCCTCAAGGGCGCAGATTGGTTTGCGTCAATGGGTACCGAAAAGTCAAAGGGTACAAAGGTATTTGCTCTCGGCGGTAAGATTAAGCACACGGGACTTGTTGAGATTCCCATGGGAACAACGCTTCGTGAAATCATCTACGATATCGGCGGCGGTATCCCGAACGGCAAGAAGTTCAAGGCTGCCCAGACCGGCGGACCTTCGGGCGGATGTATTCCCGCTTCCCTCATCGACACAAAGATTGACTATGACAACCTCATTGCAATCGGCTGTATGATGGGTTCGGGCGGACTTATTGTAATGGACGAAGACAGCTGTATGGTTGACATCGCAAAGTTCTTCCTTGAATTCACGGTTGACGAGTCCTGCGGTAAGTGCACACCCTGCCGTGTAGGTACAAAGAGAATTCTCGAAATGCTCAACAAGATTACGTCGGGCAAGGGCACGATGGAAGACCTTGATAAGCTTGAAGAGCTTTGCTACTATGTAAAGACAAACTCTGCCTGCGGTCTCGGTCAGACAGCACCCAACCCCGTTCTTGCAACGCTCAAATTCTTCCGTGACGAGTATGAGGCTCACGTAAGAGATAAGAAATGTCCCGCAGGCGTATGTAAAGAACTTCTTACCTTTGTCATCGACCAGGATAAGTGTATCGGCTGCGGAATGTGTGCAAGAAACTGTCCTGCAAACACAGTTGTTAAGACAGATTATACTGCACCGGGTCACAAGCTTCCGTCATACGAGATTATTCCCGACGCTTGTATCCACTGCGGTGCATGTATGGCAAACTGTAAGTTCAAAGCAATCAGTAAGCGCTAAGAAAGGAGCCGAATATTATGGAAATGGTAAATTTAAAGATTAATGGCATTGCTGTGTCAGTTCCAAAGGGCTCAAGTATTTTAGATGCTGCTCGTCAGACAGGAATTGAAATTCCTACGCTTTGCTATATGAAAGAAAAGAACGAAATCGGCGCCTGCCGTATCTGCGTTGTTGAAGCCAACGAGGGCAGAGGATTTCGTCTTGTAACCGCTTGCGTATACCCCGTATCGGAAGGTATGGAGGTTCTTACCAACAGCGAAAAGATTCAGAAGTCAAGAAAGACAACTCTTGAGCTCATTCTTTCAACTCACGATAAGAGCTGTCTCTCATGCGTACGTTCAACAAACTGCGAGCTTCAGAAGCTCTGTAACGAATACGGCGTGGACCAGACAAGCTTTGAGGGCACGAAGCCCCATTACGAGAAGGACCTCAGCGCCGCTCACCTTGTAAGAGATAACAACAAGTGCATACTCTGCCGCCGCTGCGTTGCAGCCTGCGCTGAGCAGTACGTAAGCGTTATCGGTCCCAACCAGAGAGGTTTTGACACCGCAATCGGTCAGGCATTCGACCTTCCTCTCAACAACACGCCCTGTATTTCCTGCGGTCAGTGTACTGCAGTTTGTCCCACGGGCGCGCTCACCGAGAAGGACGATACCGACAAGGTTTGGGAAGCTCTTGCGGACCCCGAAAAGTTCGTAGTAGTTCAGACCGCACCTTCAATCCGTGCAACAATCGGCGAATGCTTCGGTATGCCGATAGGCACAAACGTTGAGGGCAAGATGGTTGCAGGTCTCAGAAGACTCGGCTTTGATAAGGTATTTGATACAAACTTCGGCGCCGACCTCACAATCGTTGAAGAGGCAAACGAGCTTGTTGAAAGAATCAAGAACGGCGGAACTCTTCCGATGATTACATCGTGTTCACCCGGTTGGGTTAAGTTCTGCGAGTTCTATTATCCCGACCTTCTTCCCCACCTTTCAACCTGTAAGTCGCCCCAGCAGATGTCGGGCGCGGTTATCAAGACCTACTATGCAGACAAGATGGGCATCGCTTGCGACAGCATCTTCGTTGTATCAATTATGCCCTGTACTGCAAAGAAGTTTGAAATCGGCAGAGAAGACCAGTCGGCAGCGGGCGTTCCCGACGTTGACGTTGCTCTTACAACAAGAGAGGCTGCAAGAATGTTCAGCCGTCTCGGCGTTAAGTTTGAAAGCCTTCCCGACGAGGAATTCGATAATCCTCTCGGCGACGACACCGGCGCTGCAGTTATCTTCGGCGCAACCGGCGGCGTAATGGAAGCTGCGGTAAGAACCGCAAACGCTTGGCTCAACGGCGCAACAGAGCCCGTAGAGCTCGAGGCAGTAAGAGGTACCGACGCTATCAAGGAAGCAACCGTTGACCTTGCGGGCACACCGCTCAAAATCTGCGTTGCATCGGGCGCTGCAAATGCTAAAATCGTTATGGATAAGCTCAAGGCAGGCAACCCCGACGGTTGGGGCTTCATCGAGATTATGTGCTGTCCCGGCGGCTGCGTAAACGGCGGCGGTCAGCCCATCCAGCCTCAGTACATCCGCGATACGGTTGACCTCAAGGCAGTCCGTGCAAAGGCTCTCTACGACCAGGATAAGGGTATGGAGCTTCGTATGTCCCACGAGTCGCCCGTTATCAAGACGCTCTATGAAGAGTGGTACGACGGCTTCGGCGGCCACAAGGCTCATCACGACCTTCACACAAGCTATGTGAAGAGAGAGAAGTTTACAGCTGAATAAGAAATAATATTACAATCTGACGGAAAGAAAAATCTGACCGAAAGAGCGCAATTTACAATCAATAAAACCGTGCTCTTTCGGGGCACGGTTTTTGATTTTACCGTAGAGGCGATTCACGAATCGCCCGAAAAAGGAGTTAACTATGGATACAAGAGTAGCGGTAATCGGAATTATCGTTGAAAAAAACGAGAGCGCGGGCGCGGTAAACGCTCTGCTTTCAAACTACAGGGATTACGTAATCGGCAGAATGGGACTGCCGTATCCCAAGAAGGACATCAACTGCATCACGGTTGTTGTTGACGCGCCACAGGACGTTATCAATACCCTGAGCGGCAAGCTCGGCAATATCGACGGCGTGTCCTCAAAGGCAGCTTACAGTAATGTATAAACCGCTGATTGACAGGCTTGCGCGCGAAACGGTTTTAAGCCGCGAGGAATACCTTGCGCTGATAGAAAACCGCGATTCCTGCCGCGAATACCTTGCCGAAAAGGCGAGGGCTGTGAGAGAGCAGAATTACGGCAGGGACGTCTATATCCGCGGGCTTATCGAGATATCAAACCACTGCAAAAACAACTGCTTTTACTGCGGAATCAGGGCAGGGAACACCTGCGCCGAAAGATACAGGCTAACCCCCGACGAGATTATCAACGCCGCCAACAGCGGCTATGCCCTCGGCTTTCGCACCTTCGTGCTTCAGGGCGGGGAGGACGGCTACTATACCGACGAAATCCTCTGCGGCGTGATTAGTGAGATAAAGAAACGCCACCCCGACTGTGCGGTTACGCTTTCCCTCGGCGAGAGGTCTTTGGAAAGCTATAAGGCGCTGAGGGACGCGGGGGCTGACAGGTATCTTCTGCGCCACGAAACCACGAATCCCGAGCACTATAAAAAGCTTCACCCCGACGGTATGAGCTTTGAAAACAGACAGGAATGTATTGAAAATCTCAAAGCGCTCGGCTATCAGGTGGGCGTCGGCTTTATGGTCGGCTCGCCGTATCAGACGGCGGAAGACCTTGCGGACGAGATGCTCTATCTTAAAAAGCTCAACCCGCAGATGGTCGGAATAGGTCCGTTCATATCGCATAAGGATACGCCGTTCAGGGACTTTGAAAACGGAACGGCTGAGCTGACAACCTTTATGCTTTCGCTAATCAGACTGACTCTGCCGCGAGTGCTTCTACCCGCAACGACGGCGCTCGGAACCGTTGAAGCCGACGGCAGGGAACTCGGTATTCTCGCGGGCGCAAACGTTGTTATGCCAAACCTGTCACCCGTGAACGTAAGGAAAAAATATATGCTCTACGACAATAAAATCTGCACCGGCGACGAGGCGGCGCAGTGTATTGAATGTCTAAAAAGCCGTATGAAAAAAATCGGCTACAATACCGTCGTGAGTAGAGGAGATTATAAAAATGAAGTATGACGTAAAATCAATGTGTGCCGATGAGTTTATCAGCCACGAGGAAATTCTCGACACGGTAAAATATGCCGAGGAACACAAAAACGATATTGAGCTCATCAATAAAATTCTTGAAAAAGCCGAGCTTCGCAAGGGGCTTTCCCACCGCGAGGCAAGCGTGCTTCTGGCGTGCGACGACGAGGAGACGGTCAACAGAATCTATGACCTTGCCGAGCAGATTAAGAAGGATTTTTACGGCAACAGGATTGTTCTTTTTGCCCCGCTCTATCTTTCAAACTACTGCGTAAACGGCTGCCTCTACTGTCCCTACCACCTCAAGAATAAGCACATCCCGAGGAAAAAGCTCACTCAGGAAGAGGTCAAGGCAGAGGTTATCGCCCTTCAGGATATGGGGCACAAGCGCCTTGCAATCGAGGCGGGCGAGGACCCCGTAAACAATCCGATTGAGTACATCCTCGACTGTATCAGGACGATTTATTCAATCAAGCACAAAAACGGCGCAATCAGGCGCGTTAACGTAAACATCGCCGCAACCACGGTTGAAAACTACAGAAAACTTCGCGACGCGGGCATAGGCACCTACATTCTCTTTCAGGAAACCTATCACAAGGAAAACTATGAGTACCTTCACCCGACGGGACCGAAGCACGACTATAACTACCACACCGAGGCTATGGACAGGGCTATGGAGGGCGGTATCGACGACGTCGGTCTCGGCGTTCTCTTCGGGCTCGACAACTATGCCTACGAGTTTGCAGGCCTTCTTATGCACGCCGAACACCTTGAGGCTGTTCACGGCGTAGGCCCCCACACGATTTCCGTGCCGAGGGTTAAGCGCGCCGACGACATCGACCCGAACGATTTCGACAACTCGCTTTCGGACGAGATGTTCTGCAAGATTGCGGCGTGTATCAGAATTGCCGTTCCTTACACGGGTATGATTATCTCAACCCGCGAAACAAAGGAAGTCAGGGAAAAGATAATCCGCCTCGGCGTAAGCCAGATAAGCGGCGCTTCAAGAACTTCCGTCGGCGGATATGCCGAAGAGGAAAGGCCTCACGACACCGAGCAGTTCGATGTTTCCGACAACCGCACCCTCGACGAGGTTGTAAACTGGCTTATGAGAAGCGACTACATTCCGTCCTTCTGCACCGCCTGCTACCGCGAGGGCAGAACGGGCGACCGCTTTATGAGCCTTTGCAAATCGGGACAGATTCAGAACTGCTGCCACCCGAACGCGCTTATGACCCTGAAGGAATTTCTTATGGACTACGCAAGCGAGGACACGAGGAAAATCGGCGAGGCTATGATTGAAAAGGAAATCGACAATATCGGCAAGGAAAAGGTAAAGGAAATCGTACGCGAACGCCTTGTAAAAATCGAGCAGGGCGACCGCGATTTCAGATTCTGACGTCGCATCACGAATTGAGGGAAACTATGTCACTTAATCAAACCCCTTCCGCAGAGCGTATCCACATCGGCTTTTTCGGTGTGCGAAACGCGGGAAAGAGCAGCGTTGTAAACAGAATAACGAATCAGGAAATGTCGATTGTCAGCGAGGTTAAGGGCACCACGACCGACGCGGTAAAAAAGCCGATGGAACTTCTTCCGCTCGGCGCGGTAGTTATCATCGACACCGCGGGTATTGACGACGAGGGAGAGCTCGGCGCAAAGAGAATTGAAAGCACGAAAAAAATTCTTTCAGCCTGCGATATCGCCGTGCTCGTAACCGAAAACGCCGATTCTCTCAACCCTGCCGAAAGCGAGCTCGTCGCCGTTTTTGAGGAAAAGAGAATTCCCTATGTTATCGCCCGCAACAAAGCCGACCTCTCCGGCAAAAGGGCAAACACCGACAGGGATATCTTTGTCAGCGCAAAGGAAAACACGGGCTTTGAAGAGCTCAAGGAGGCGATTGCCAAAGCCCTCGGAAACGTAAAAAAAGAAACCCGCTTCGTGGTGGATTTCATAAAAGAAAACGATTTCGTTGTGCTCGTCACCCCGATTGACGAGTCCGCGCCGAAGGGCAGGATGATACTGCCCCAGCAGCAGGCGATAAGGGATATCATCGACGCGGGGGCAATTTCGGTTGTCACTCAGCCAGAGACGCTGACGGCAACGCTTGACGGACTTGCCAGAAAGCCCGCGCTCGTTGTGACGGACTCTCAGGCGTTCGGTAGGGTAATGAAGCTCGTGCCCGACGGTATTCCGCTGACCTCGTTTTCAATCCTTATGGCGCGCTACAAGGGCTTTCTCGACGAAGCCGTAAAGGGCGCGGCTGCGCTTGACAACCTGGAGGACGGCGCGAAAGTCCTCATCAGCGAGGGCTGCACCCACCACAGGCAGTGCGAGGATATCGGCACGGTCAAGCTTCCGAAATGGCTCGCCGACTATACGGGCAAAAGCCTCGACCTTGAGTTCACCTCGGGGCACGGCTATCCCGACGACCTTTCGGGCTATGACCTCGTGATTCACTGCGGCGGATGTATGCTCGGCGACGCCGAGATGAAAAGCCGTATGAACGCCGCTGTTTCGCAGGGCGTACCGTTTACAAACTACGGCACGGTCATTGCCAAAATGAACGGCATCCTCGACCGAAGTATTGAAATGGTATACAAGAACAAGTAGGGGCGAACTGTGTTCGCCCAAACAAAAAGGCTACCTTTAGGGCGTTGAACATAGGGATTTGACAGCCTCAAAAAACATCTTTTTGCGTAATACTGCGTTAAAAATGCTCGGAAGACATAAAGTATTCCTGCGC